>NZ_BAAKUJ010000006.1:157309-350191 GCF_059697885.1 Serratia sp. NCCP-200 | reverse complement strand
GGCTGGGCGACTTGTTCGTCGTTGTTCCCGGTCAGTGGAGGCGCATTATAGGGAGTTCTCAGAAGGGCGCAACCCCTAAATTCAAAAAACTTTTCAAGCGCGGCTTTTTTCGGCAAAACGCTGCACAAGGCAGCATTTCTATCACTTTTCGTACTGGATGCGGCTGAATTCCTGGGAAAAACGGTCCACCTGCTGCCAATCTGTATATTCCACTTCTTTACTGGTATCCGTCTCTCCCCCGGTCATTTTCATAATGAAGCGGATCATGACGCGATCGAACCAGCGATAACGCGGATAACACAGCGCACCGGCGAACACGGCACACTGTTTCGGCTGCCAAGGTGATGACAATAAGAACTTGCGGGTGTAGGCGTTGGTTTGCGGAGAACGCTTTTCCGGTTTGCGCGCCGTCAGGTTAACCGCGAAGAACGCGCTAGGCATCTGATTCAACTGATCAGCGTGGCGCTTCACAAATCGGTGTAATGCCGTATTGAAATGCCCGTAGCGTATCGAAGCCCCTATAAGTACCTGTTGGTACTGCCCAAGCTCGATATGCTCTGCCTGCTGCAGATCGATAACGTCACAGTTCAGGGTATCCTGCAACTGGTTAGCTATATAAGCAGCTATAGAGTGTGTTTGTCCGTCACGGCTCGAATAGAGAATCAGTGCCTTCATGGCGTTACTCCTCGTAGATACATTTACTCACGCCAGAAAGTCGGTGTGAAGAGAACCAGCAGCGTAAACACTTCCAAACGGCCAAACAGCATGGTCAAGACCAGTACCCACTTTGCCGGTGGCGGCATGGTGGTAAAGTTATCGGCGACAACGCCGAGGCCAGGCCCCAGATTGTTAAGCGTAGCCGTTACCGCGGCAAAGGCCGAGAACTCGTCCACGCCGGTGGCGATAATGGCCAGCATGCTGACGATAAATACCAATGCATAGGCGGAGAAGAAGCCCCACACCGCTTCAAGAATACGCTCCGGCAACGCCCGGTTGCCTAACTTGATGGTGTAAACCGCATTTGGATGCACCAACCGCTTCAACTCACGCGACCCTTGCAGATACAGCAGCAGGATGCGGATCACTTTCAAGCCACCGCCCGTTGAACCCGCGCAGCCACCGATAAAGGCTGAACAGAGCAGGAGCATTGGCAAGAACAGTGGCCATTTGGCGATGCTGTCGGTGGTAAATCCTGCAGTAGTTGCCATCGACACCACCTGGAAGAAAGCCTGATTAAGCGTTTCCATGCCGCTTCTATATATACCGTGCCACCACAGCACCACGGTACACACAGCCACCAGAGTGAACTGCACGGCGATAAACATGCGAAATTCAGGATCGCGCCAGTACACTTTCAAGCTGCGGCCGCTGAGCAAGGCAAAGTGCAAGCCGTAGTTACAACCGGAGATCAATAGGAACACAGCGATGATGGTGTTGATGGCCGGACTGGCAAAGTAACCCACGCTGGCATCATGCGTGGAAAAGCCCCCGATGGCGATAGTTGCAAAGCTATGGCCGATAGCATCGAATACCGACATTCCGGCGCCCCATAACGCCAGCGCGCAGGCGATGGTCAGCAGTACGTAAATCAGCCACAAGGTCTTGGCCGTTTCGGCAATACGCGGGCGCATTTTGTTGTCTTTCAATGGGCCGGGCATTTCCGCACGGTATAGCTGCATCCCCCCTACGCCAAGGATAGGCAGTATGGCGACGGCCAGCACGATGATCCCCATCCCCCCCATCCATTGCAGCATCTGGCGGTAAAATAAGATGGCTTTCGGCAAGGAGTCTAACCCGACCAGGGTGGTGGCACCGGTGGTGGTTAAACCCGAGAAGGATTCGAAAAAGGCGTCCGTCAGGGAGAGATTGGGCCGTTCGGAAAACAGGAAAGGCAATGCCCCCACGCTGCCCAGCACGGTCCAGAACAACACCACAATCAGGAAGCCTTCACGCGGCTTTAATTCATGCTTCTGCTTGCGGTTTGGCCACCACAGCATCAAGCCAATGGTCACGGCTACAAAGAAGGTCTGGCTGAATGCCCGCCCCGCTCCGTCGCGGTATATCAATGCCACCAGGCCAGGAATAAACATTGTCCCGGAAAACAGGATAACCAGCAGGCCCACAATACGGGTTATGGCGCGAAAATGCATTTCAGCACGATCCTTAACAATTCAGTTGGTGGGAATTATTGCGATATAGGGACTAATTGCAAACTTCCGCGGCTGAGATCGCGTAATTTATTCCCGAATGCCTCGGTACCCGTGGCCGGTAGCGCCAAATGTAACACCACGGCAGCACCGTAATCCCCATGCACAATCCGCCCTTCACTAAGCTGTAGCAAATTCTCTACCATTGCCAGCTGAGCATAGTCGCACTGCAAAGTATATTCGAGCTGCGGCACTTTATAGCTGACAACCAACTGCTTAAGCGCCTGTTGTACACCGCTACCGTATGCCCGCACCAGGCCACCGGTACCCAGCTTGATCCCACCATAGTAGCGAACTACCACCGCGGTTATTTCACCGATCCCACTGCCCATGAGCTGGCTCAGGATGGGCTTGCCCGCCGTGCCGGAGGGTTCACCGTCATCGGAGAACCCCAACTGCTGCGAATCATTCGGTGCCCCGGCAACAAAAGCCCAGCAATGGTGCCGGGCCGTTGGATGCTCGTCACGCACCTGCTGGATAAAGGCTTTGGCCGCCTCGACCCCGCAGGTAGGTGCCAGCAGGGTGATGAAACGGCTTTTCTTTATCTCTTCACTGACGCTGATGACAGCGCCAGGAATGGGGTAAGGCTGCATCAGGCCAGGTTCAGATCGCGCGTCATATTCTCAATACGCTTTTCGTGGATCACAATATTGTCCTCAATGCGGATACCGCCGTAAGGTTTCAACGCATCGATACGATCCCAGGCAAAGTGTTTACTGAACTCGCCGCTACGCCAAGGTGCCAACAGGGACTCAATGAAATACAGGCCCGGCTCAATGGTCAGCACCATGCCTGGTTGCATGACACGAGTGCAGCGCAGGAAGGGATATTTTGCGGGTGCAGCCAGATGAGTACCATTTTCATCCTGCATAAACCCGGCGGCATCATGCACCTGCAAACCAAGCGGGTGGCCTAAGCCGTGCGGCAGGAACGGACAGGTGATGCCTTGTTCGACCATCGCTTCTTCGCTGATGCCCGTTACCAGCTTATGATTTTTCAACAGTTTGGCGATACGTTGATGCATCTGTACATGGTAATCCGTGTAGCGCACCCCGGCTTTGATGGTATCTATCAGCGCAAGCTGTTCACTGTTGAGATCTTTCACCAGATGGGCGAATGCATTGTCGCTCTGAGCCGCATAGGTGCGAGTCAGGTCGGCAGCGTAGCCGTTGTATTCCGCCCCTGCATCGATCAGGAAGCTACGGGATTCGGCAGGAGGTTGATGATCCAGCTTGGTGTAATGCAGCACCGCCGCATGCTCATTCAGGGCCACGATATTATCGTAAGGCACGTCCGTATCACGATGGCCAGTGGCGGTCAGATAGGCCAGGTTGATATCGAACTCGCTCATACCGGACTGGAAGGCTTCATGAGCGGCACGGTGCCCCATCACGGCCGTTTTCTGCGCTTCGCGCATGCAGGCCAGTTCATAACCGGTTTTGATCGAGCGACGGAAATCGAGGAAATTCAGCACCGCTTGCGGATTGATGTGCTCGGCCGCAATGCCAAGAGAGAGGGCCCGCTGTTGTGCATAGCCGATATAGCCTACACGCTCGCGCTGCTGCGGCAGTTGGCTGGCGATATCATCTGCATTGGTCAGCGGCAACAGTTCAATGGATTTGGTCCAGAAGCTGTTGGGTAGCGGTTCAACGCTATGCCAGTAATCCACCGGGGAATAGAACCACAGCTTGGGTTTGTTAACGCCGTCCACCCACAACCAGCAGTTCGGCACCGACGTTACCGGCACCCACGCCTTGAAGTTGGCGTTCACTTTAAACGGGTAGCTATGGTCGTCCAGAAAGACCCGTTGCAGCTCGCCTGAGTGGATCAGCAATGCATCCAGATTGTTGCGCTCTAATACTTCACGAGCTCGTTGTTGCAGTGTTGCCAAGTGGTCGTTATACAAAGAAGCCAGCGTTTCCATCACAGTACCCTTATGCCCTCAGAACGGAATGAGCCATCTTAACACACAGATCCCACGCTCCAACCCCATCACCTCCTGCATGAGGTGTGCTTCGCAAACCGCTGCAAACAGATTGCATCCCCGGGTGATATGGCCGCTACGCACCAAAGTTTCTCGCTCAGGGGTAAAAAATAACTTGATTGTGTATCAAGCAATTAGCCATTCCCCCTGTGATCAGGTTTGCAAATATGCAATCTATTATTTGCAATTTATTAACATAAAAACCACACTCGTCATCATCTGGTCATACCAGATCATCTGCGCTGATTCAGGAGATCGACATGCTCTACCAAGGCGAAACATTACAAGTACACTGGCTCGACAACGGCATCGCCGAGTTGGTGTTCAACGCACCAGGCCCGATCAACAAGCTGGATACCAGCACCGTTGCCAGCCTGGGTGCCGCACTCGAGGTGCTGGAACAGCAAACCGAGTTGAAAGGGCTGCTGCTGCGCTCTGCCAAATCCGCATTCATCGTGGGTGCCGACATCACCGAGTTCCTCTCGCTGTTTGCCGCACCGGCTGAGAAGCTGCATGAATGGCTGGTGTTTGCCAATACCATCTTTAACCGGCTGGAAGATTTGCCGGTGCCAACTATATCCGCCATTAACGGTTACGCATTAGGCGGCGGCTGCGAATGCATCCTGGCGACCGATTTCCGTATCGCCTCTCCGGACGCACGCATCGGTCTGCCGGAAACCAAACTGGGCATCATGCCAGGATTCGGGGGTTCCGTACGTCTGCCACGCCTGCTGGGTAACGACAGCGCGCTGGAAATCATTGCCGCCGGGAAAGAGATCGGCGCGAAAGACGCGCTGAAAGTCGGCCTGGTCGATGCCGTAGTCGCACCAGAGAAACTGGTGGAAGCCGCGCTGAAAGTTCTGCAACAGGCGATCGACGGCCAACTTGACTGGCGCGCCTACCGTCAGCCGAAGCTGGAGCCGCTGAAGCTGAGCCCAATCGAAGCGGCCATGAGTTTCACCACTGCCAAAGGCATGGTGATGCAAACTGCCGGGAAACATTATCCTGCGCCGATGACCGCGGTAAAAACCATCGAAGCCGCCGCCAAGTTTGGCCGTGAAGAAGCGTTGAAACTGGAAACCGCCAGCTTTGTGCCTTTGGCCCGCTCTAACGAAGCGCGCGCCCTGGTGGGCATTTTCCTCAACGATCAGTTCGTGAAAGGCCAGGCGAAAAAATTGGCCAAGAACGTTGAAGCTCCGAAACAGGCTGCCGTGCTGGGTGCCGGAATTATGGGGGGCGGCATCGCCTACCAATCCGCGCTGAAAGGCGTGCCGGTGATCATGAAGGACATCAGCGACAAATCCCTGACTCTCGGCATGAATGAAGCGGCCAAGCTGCTGAATAAACAGCTGGAGCGCGGCAAACTGGATGGCCTGAAGATGGCACAGGTGCTGTCAACCATCCAGCCAACGCTGGACTATGCCGGTATCGAACGCGCCCAACTGATTGTTGAGGCCGTAGTTGAAAATCCTAAGGTAAAAGCGGCGGTGTTGTCTGAAGTGGAAGCCCTGATCGGCGAAGATACCGTATTGGCCTCCAACACCTCAACCATCCCGATCAATCACCTGGCAAAATCGTTGAAGCGCCCGCAAAACTTCTGCGGTATGCATTTCTTCAACCCGGTGCACCGCATGCCGTTGGTTGAGATAATCCGCGGTGAACACACCAGCGACAGCACTATCGCCGCCGTGGTGGCCTACGCCACCCGCATGGGCAAAACGCCGATCGTGGTCAATGATTGCCCTGGGTTCTTCGTTAACCGCGTGCTGTTCCCGTATTTTGCCGGGTTCAGTCAGCTGCTGCGCGACGGCGCCGACTTCCGTCAGATCGACAAAGTGATGGAAAAACAGTTCGGCTGGCCGATGGGCCCGGCGTATCTGTTGGATGTGGTCGGTATTGATACCGCGCACCATGCCCAGGCGGTGATGGCCAACGGTTTCCCTGAGCGCATGAGTAAAAATTACCGCGATGCGATCGACTTGATGTTCGATAACCAACGCTTCGGCCAGAAAAACCAGCTGGGCTTCTACCGCTACAGCCAGGATAGCAAAGGCAAGCCGCGTAAAGATAACGACGAGCAAACCGACGCTCTGCTGGCAACCGTGAGCGCGTCGGCACAGACCTTCAGCAGTGAAGAGATCATCGCCCGCATGATGATCCCGATGATCAACGAAGTGGTACGCTGCTTGGAAGAAGGCATTGTGGCTAGCCCGGCAGAAGCGGATATGGCATTGGTTTACGGCATCGGCTTCCCGCCGTTCCACGGTGGCGCATTCCGCTATCTGGATACGCTCGGCACCGCCAATTACGTCGAAATGGCCCAGCGTTACGCTAACCTGGGGGCGCTGTATCAAGTGCCAGCCGGCCTGCGTGCCAAGGCGGAACGTAATGAAAGCTACTACCCGGTGGCGACAGCGGCGCTGTCTGATATCTCCACTGGCCAACCGGCATGAGGTTATAAAGATGGAAAACGTAGTTATTGTTGATGCCGTACGTACGCCAATGGGCCGCTCAAAAGGCGGCGCTTTCCGCCAGGTACGCGCGGAAGATCTTTCCGCTCATCTGATGCGTGCCGTGCTGAGCCGTAACCCGGCGCTGAATGCCGCCGAGATTGATGATATTTACTGGGGCTGCGTGCAGCAAACGCTGGAACAAGGCTTCAATATCGCCCGTAACGCCGCGCTGCTGGCCGAGATCCCACATCGTGTGCCAGCGGTAACGGTGAACCGCCTGTGTGGTTCTTCGATGCAGGCCTTACACGATGCAGCCCGCGCAATCATGGTTGGTGACGCGCAGGTCAGCCTGATCGGCGGAGTGGAACATATGGGCCACGTCCCGATGAACCACGGCGTAGACTTCCATCCAGGCCTGAGCCGCACCGTGGCAAAAGCCGCCGGGATGATGGGCCTGACCGCAGAAATGCTGGCCAAAATGCATAATATCAGCCGCGAAATGCAGGATGAGTTTGCAGCTCGCTCCCACCAACGTGCCCATGCCGCTACGTTGGCCGGCTATTTCAAAAACGAAATTATCCCCACCACCGGCCATGACGCCGACGGCGTACTGACTCGTTACGATTATGACGAAGTGATCCGCCCGGAAACCACCGTTGCCAGCCTGGCGGCATTGCGCCCGGCGTTTGACCCGGTCAACGGCACCGTCACCGCAGGCACCTCTTCCGCACTGTCTGACGGCGCTTCCGCCATGTTGATCATGAGCGAGTCCCGCGCCAAGTCGCTTGGACTGAAGGCTCGTGCCCGCATCCGCTCAATGGCGGTCGTGGGATGCGATCCTTCGATCATGGGCTATGGTCCGGTGCCTGCCAGCAAACTCGCGCTTAAACGCGCCGGCCTGAGCGTGCAGGATATAGACCTGTTTGAATTGAATGAGGCCTTTGCCGCCCAGTCGCTGCCCTGTATTAAAGATCTGGGGCTGCTGGAAAGCATGGACGATAAGATCAACCTTAACGGCGGTGCGATTGCCCTGGGCCATCCATTAGGCTGCTCCGGCTCCCGTATCTCCACCACCCTGCTGAACAATATGGAACGCCGTGACGTGCAGTTTGGTCTGGCCACCATGTGTATCGGCCTGGGTCAGGGGATCGCCACGGTATTTGAACGCGTTTAGCTGTGTCTGATTGGATGCCCCAAAAGGGCATCCCAAAGGTTTTGTTGCCGTACTTCCCGCCTGTCAGGGGCGGGTTTTTTTATGTCTGAAATTCGGCGCCAATAAAAACGGGGCAGCACCTGGCCACCCCGTCTTTACTACTGCGCATACAATCAGATAAACGCGAAAGCATCGCCAAACATGTGCGCTTCCAGTGCACCACGCTCGGCACAGAAACGCTCACGGGCAATTTTCGCCATCTCGAAACGACCTGCGATATAGATATCATGCTCCGCCAGCGAGCCAAAATCCTGTAACACGGCGCTCAGCACCGTGCCACTGCGGCCACGCCAGTCCTCTTCCGGCTGTTCAACTACCGGGATAACCTTCAGATTTGGGTATTGCAGTGAAATCGCTTCCAGTTCGCTGAGATCATAAAGATGCTTCAGCTCACGCCCACCCCAGTAAATCGAGATATCACGGTCTGGCTGGCGCTCCAGCGCTGTCAGCAAAATCGAGCGCGCGTAAGAGAACCCGGTACCACCGGCAATCAACACCAGCGGGCGCTCGCCCTCTTCACGCAGCCAGGCTTCACCATGCGGAATATCCACGGTGATGGCCTGCTCTTTCAGCACACGATCCATCACCGCCATCGCATACAGGTTCAGTTCAGAAGCACCAATATGCAGCTCGATATAATCTTGCTGTGCTGGCGTCGAAGCCACAGAGAACGGGCGTTTATCACGCTCATCCATCACTACCATCAGGTATTGCCCTGCTTTGAACGAAAACGGTGCCTCTGGCACCAAACGTACCCGATAAACGGTATCGGTAATGGCCTCTACGGAGGTCACTTTACAGCTCAAGATTGTCATGCGTTCCCTCTGTCGGGTCATCAATGCAAGACCGAGAACAAAGACTGGCGCTTAAAGCGTCGGTTCTCTGTCACTGAATATGGCGAGCTCATCCCAGATGTCATCGATACGCGCACGCACCTTCTCATCCATTTGAATCGGACGGCCCCACTCTCTCTGGGTTTCTCCCGGCCATTTATTGGTGGCATCCAGGCCCATCTTCGATCCCAGCCCGGAAACCGGTGAGGCGAAGTCCAGATAATCAATCGGCGTATTCTCCACTAAAACGGTATCCCTTGCCGGATCCATTCTGGTGGTGATCGCCCAAATTACGTCATTCCAGTCGCGCGCATTCACATCGTCATCGCAGACGATGACAAACTTGGTATACATAAATTGGCGTAGGAAAGACCAGACCCCCATCATTACGCGTTTGGCGTGCCCTGCGTACTGTTTTTTGATGGTCACCACCGCCAGGCGATAGGAACACCCTTCCGGCGGCAGGTAGAAATCGACGATTTCCGGGAACTGTTTTTGCAGGATCGGCACGAACACTTCGTTCAGCGCCACTCCCATCACCGCAGGTTCATCCGGCGGGCGACCAGTATAGGTCGAGTGATAAATCGCGTTGCGCCGTTGGGTAATATGGGTCACGGTAAAGACGGGGAAGTGGTCGATCTCGTTATAGTAACCGGTGTGATCGCCATACGGGCCTTCCGGCGCCAGTTCCCCTTGCTCGATATAACCTTCCAACACAATTTCCGCGCTGGCGGGAACTTCGAGATCGCAGGACAAACATTTGACCACTTCGGTCTTGTTGCCGCGCAACAACCCGGCAAAGGCATATTCGGACAGGTTATCCGGCACCGGCGTCACTGCGCCCAAAATGGTGGCAGGATCGGCCCCCAGCGCAACGGCGACCGGGAAACGTTCACCAGGATGTTCCTGACACCACTCCTGATAATCCAGCGCGCCGCCACGGTGCGAGAGCCAGCGCATAATCAGCTTGTTCTTGCCCAACACCTGCTGGCGATAGATCCCCAGATTCTGGCGCTCCTTATGCGGGCCACGGGTAACCGTCAGCCCCCAGGTGACCAGCGGAGCGGCATCTTCCGGCCAGCAGTGCATCACCGGAATACGGCCAAGATCGACATCTTCCCCTTGCCACACCTGTTCCTGGCACGGGGCAGAGCCCAGCACCTTGGTCGGCATATTCAGCACTTGCTTGAATTTGGGGACCTTGTCGAACAGATCGCGAAAGCCCTTCGGTGGCTCCGGCTCTTTGAGGAACGCCAACAGCTTGCCCACTTCGCGCAGCGCACTGACGTCTTCCTGCCCCATCCCCATCGCCACCCGCTTGGGCGTGCCGAACAGGTTACAGAGCACCGGCATATCGTAGCCTTTCGGGTTTTCGAACAGCAACGCCGGGCCGCCTGCTCGCAGCGTACGATCGGCAATTTCTGTCATTTCCAGATAGGGATCAATCGGCTGGCTGATGCGTTTTAGTTCCCCTCTCTTTTCCAGCAACGAGAGGAAATCGCGTAGGTCACGGTATTTCATGCAAGCCATTACACCATTGATTTATAGAAGATTTAAACGACGAGCCCTGAAAATCTCAAGGGGGTTCGACGTTTAATTAACTGGCTGATTTTAAGGCGTTTCACAGCAACGGATAGATTAACAAATTCTAGCCAATCTGCCCACATTAGCGCTACTAGTTTGGGTTGTCATCACAATGCTGAATCTGCAGGGGCGCCGCATGCTGCGCCCCCTTCGGTTTATCAATGGCAGATGAACGGCACCAACGAGCGCAGCGCCAAAGTATCATGATATTCCTGTATCTCTACCCCATGGCGGAACACTTTAAAGCCCTGCTCCCTGGCGCTGAAGTAGAGCAGATCGTTACCGCAGACGTGCAGCAGGCTGCCTTCACGCAGTGCAACAACCGACTCGCTTGGGTTCACCGCACAGAACTCTGCCAGGCGCTCATCACGGGTTTCACCCATGTGGCCGCTAATGTGGGCATCGATGTAATGTGGGTTGATCTGGACCGGGAACAACCCCAGCGCAGGCAACACGACGCTGCTGCGTACCGGCATATCGTTGGTGGTACGGATGCTCGGCGTCGCCACGTTGCAACCAGCGCTCCAACCCACATAAGGTACTTCGCGCTCACGCACCGCACGTTGGATTGGCACTATCAGGCCATTTTCATGCAGCATCTGGTTCAGCATCCAGGTATTGCCGCCGCTGACCAAAATACACTCGGCCTGTGCGATCGCCTCTGCCGGAGACTCGGCATGGTGGATGCTGGTAACCTTGATCCCCAACGTCTGCGACAGTTCCCCCGCACGCTGGTCGTAATCACCGCGGATCATGGCATAAGGAATAAATACGGCCGACGTGATGTTACGGCGTTCAATCATGGCCAACAGCTGGCTCTTGGCATAACCGAGCAGTTCGGCCTCGCCGGAAAGCTTGCCGTTACTTAGCAAAAATAGCTCCATGTCTCTCCCTCAGTGCAAGAATGATAAAGGCGTCACATTGAGCGTCAGGCTTGCCCACCATACTGTGACAGTCGTAAATTTGAGGCCTATTGTTATACCTGAATCAGGTAAACAAATATGTGACTTTATGCTGGCTACCGTGGATTGCCGCAACTCATGGCAACAAGATGGACGCTTGCGTCACTAGGTATCCGTAGTGGCTTTTGGTATGCTTAACGGCTGACAGAAAGGCATGTGAAACTATGGAATCTTGGTATTTACTTTATTGTAAGCGCGGCCAGCTGTTGCGGGCCCAGGAACACCTGGTAAGGCAAGCCGTCAACTGCCTGAGCCCAATGATTACGTTGGAGAAAATCGTGCGTGGCAAGCGTACCGCCGTTAGCGAACCGCTGTTTCCCAACTACCTGTTTGTTGAATTCGATCCAGAGCGTATTCACACCACCACGATCAGCGCTACCCGTGGTGTCAGCCACTTTGTACGATTTGGAGCCTTACCGACCCAGATACCGTTACAGGTTATCGAAGAGCTCCAGACACATAGCGAAGAATACGATGTGGATCCAGAGACCCCGCAGCCGGGCGATACGGTGTTGATCACCGATGGCGTGTTCGAGGGCCTACATGCGATCTACACCGAACCCGACGGTGAAGCCCGCTCGATGCTGCTGCTGAATTTGATCAACAAGCAGATTAATCAGAGCATCGATAACCGGCAGTTCCAGAAGCTGTAATGCAAACAGGCACCCAAGGGTGCCTGTTTTGTCTGCTACCGATTAACGGCGCATCGCATCATCATGCAGCCACTGGGCGACACGCTTGGCGAAGTAGGTCAGCACACCATCAGCCCCGGCACGCTTAAAGCACAGCAAGGATTCCATCACCGCCGGTTGCTCCTGCAGCCAGCCGTTCTGGATCGCCGCCATATGCATCGCATACTCACCCGACACCTGATAGGCGAAGGTCGGCACCCCGAAGGTATCTTTCACACGCCGCACCACGTCCAGATACGGCATCCCCGGCTTCACCATCACCATATCCGCGCCTTCCTGCAGATCCTGAGCAATCTCTTGCAGGGCTTCGTCGCCGTTAGCCGGATCCATCTGATAGGTTTTCTTATTGCCGCCTTTCAGGTTACCGGTGGAGCCGAGCGCATCACGGAACGGGCCGTAATAGCATGAGGCATATTTGGCGGAATACGCCATGATCTGGGTATTCACCAGGCCTTGCAGCTCGAGTTGATCGCGGATCGCGCCGATGCGGCCATCCATCATATCGCTGGGAGCCACGATTTCGGCACCGGCTTCAGCGTGAGATAGCGCCTGGCGAACCAGAATCTCTTTGCTGATGTCGTTGATCACGTAGCCATGCTCGTCGATCACCCCGTCCTGCCCATGGGTCGTATACGGGTCGAGCGCCACATCGGTCAGGATCCCCAGCTCCGGCACGGCATCTTTCAACGCACGCACGGTGCGCTGCACCAAACCATCCGGGTTGTAGGCTTCCTCGGCATGCAGCGACTTCAGGCCAGGCTCAATCACCGGGAACAGGGAGATCACCGGCACGCCGAGCTTGGCAATGGCTTCTGCCTCTTTGATCAGCAGATCGATGCTCATGCGCGATACGCCAGGCATCGAGGAAACGGCTTCCTGACGGTTGCTGCCTTCCATGACAAACACCGGGTAGATCAGGTCATTGACCGTTACCTGATTCTCGGCGACCAAACGGCGGCTGAAGTCATGACGGCGCACACGGCGCATACGGCGACCAGGGAAGGTGCCCGGAAATGCATAGCTCATAATTTTCTCCTAACTCAGACCAGCCGGAATAACCGGCGGGCGTTCTCATCAGTTTTCTGACCCAGCCACGCGGGATCTTCTTCGCGCCAGGTCGCAACCTGCCGAATGATATGGGGCAGAAAACAGGGTTCGTTGCGGCGAGATGCAGGTTTCGGGTGTAAATCCCGGGGCAACAAATAGGGGGCATCGGTTTCCAGCAGCAGACGATCGGCCGGGATTTGGGGTAACAAGGCACGCAGTTCCAGACCCCTGCGCTCATCACAAACCCAACCGGTGATACCGATCGACAGCCCCAGCGCCAGACAGTCCTGTAACTCTTCGGCGCTGCCGGTGAAGCAATGCACGACTGCGGCGGGCAGTTTATCCAACCAAAGGGTCAGCAGTGCAACAAAACGTGCGTGTGCGTCGCGACAATGCAGGAAGACCGGCATATTGAGCTCGGCGGCCAATGCCAACTGGGCGTTGAAAGCCACTTCCTGCTGTTCCGGGGTAGAAAAGTTGCGGTTAAAGTCCAGCCCACATTCACCAATGGCTGCAACGAAGGGCTGCGATGCCAACCGGTGAATGTGCTGTGCGACCTCATCGTTCCAACTGCTGGCATCATGCGGATGCACGCCAGCCGTAGACCAGCAATAGCCACTATGCGCACGGGCCAGGTGACTGGCCGCCTCGCTTTGCTGCGCGTTGGTGCCGGTGATCAGCATCCCCGTCACGCCTGCGGTTTTGGCTCGCTCAACCACCTGTGTGGCATCTTTGGCAAATTGGGAGCTGGTAAGGTTGACGCCAATATCAAACATGGTTTTTCCAAAGCAAAGGCCGCCGATCGGGATAATGCTTGTCAGTTTTCTGGCAATCGCTATTTCCCCCTCACCCCAACCCTCTCCCTTAGGGAGAGGGAGCTGTCCCGAGCACATAGCTAGCCCGTGTAACTTCGGAAAGTAGGGGGTAACAACCAGGAAGGCAAGGTAGTACGCAAAGCAATCAACGAACTCGATCGCTCCCCTCACCCTACCCTCTCCCTCAGGGAGCTGTCCCGAGCGCATAGCTAGCCCGTGTAACTTCGGAAAGTAGGGGGTTACAACCAGGAAGGCAAGGTAGTACGCAAAGCAATCAACGAACTCGATCGGTCCCCTCTCCCTGTGGGAGAGGGTTAGGGTGAGGGCGCTGGTGGCTCTTCGCCTTCCTCTTCTTCCTCTACCGGCTTGCGCCGCTTCCCGACATAGAAACGGGCGAAGAATACCCCGACCTCAAACAGCAGGTACATCGGGATCGCCAACAAGGTTTGCGAGAACACGTCCGGCGGCGTCAACAGCATGCCGACCACAAAAGCACCGACCAGCACATACGGGCGTTTCTTACGCAGGTCTTCTGGCGTAGTGACTCCGCTCCAGCACAGCAGAATAATGGCAACCGGCACTTCAAAAGCCACGCCGAACGCCATAAACAGCGCCATGACAAAACTCAGGTAGTTGCTGATATCGGTCGCAATCGTGACGCCGATGGGTGCAGTTTTGGCAAAAAAGCCAAAGGCCAACGGGAACACGACAAAGTAGGCAAACGCCATCCCCAGATAGAATAGCAGGCTGCTGGAGACCAGCAACGGCATCATCAGGCGGCGTTCATGCTGGTACAGCGCAGGAGCGATAAAGGCCCAGACCTGATAGAGAATGAAAGGCGCGGCAACGATCACCGAAACCATCATCGTCAACTTGATCGGAGCAAAGAACGGTGAAGCCACGTCGGTGGCGATCATGCTCGCCCCGGCAGGCAACTGATCGATCAGCGGTGCAGACACGATCTGATAAATATCGTTAGCGAAAAACACCAACACGATAAAGATCGCCAGCACGCTGATGATCGAATTTAACAGCCGCTTACGCAGTTCAATCAGATGACTGATAAGCGGTTGGGTATCTTCAACGGCCATGTTTTAACGTTCGCCACTAGGTTGTTGAGACGCAGGGGATTTATCCGCCGCAGGCTCTGGGATGGCCTGCTTTGCAGGGATTTGCTGATCCACGACCGTTGCCTGAGCCACGGTTGGCACCACCGGCTCACTATGCTCGACTGGCGCAGGTTCAGTGGGCTGCGGTGTGGCAACAGGTGCCGAAGCGGTAGTCGCCGCTTCCGCCGGCGTCACGCCATCGTGAATGGCTTCAGGATCGGTGACCACTGGATTGTGGATGGTATGCGGCGGCTCGTCCTTATCGACGTGATAAGAACGTTTCAGCGACTCAGCCGCCTCTTTCAGCTCATCCATTGAAGCTTTGAGTTCCGGCGTTAAATTCTGCAAGCCCGCTTTCTCAGCCTTCTTCAGGCTTTCCTGCAGTTCTTGCAGCTTCAATTCCTGCGTCAGCTCATTCTGCACCGAAGCTGCCAGAGAGCGCAGCGCTCGGATCCAGCCCGCAACGGTTCTGACCGCCACCGGTAACCGTTCTGGCCCAAGTACCACCAGGCCAATCACCAGTACCAGCAGCAGTTCACCAAACCCAATGTCAAACACGGTTTATACCTGCTCTTTGTTCTTCGACTCTTCCGCTGCTTTCACTTCCGGCTGCTTATCGGTGATAGGCTTGGCCGCAAAGTCTGCATCGTGGTTGGTTTTTTCAGTCGTGTTGGTTGGCGCGGTGCTGTTGTCGTCGCCAATCGCTTTTTTGAAGCCCTTGATTGATGCACCGAGATCGGAACCTAGCGTACGCAGTTTGTTGGTGCCAAACAGCAGTACCACGATCACCGCGATGATCAACAATTGCCAAATACTAATACCGCCCATTGTACTTACCTCTGGTTTATAAAAGGGTCTATACCCGTTGTCTTTCAAGTTGCCGCATTATATACCCTTCATCTTTGTGTTGGATATGCCCCGTTTTTGCAGGGCTACAGCGACAACGCTTAACCTGATGGTTAATTTATTCAGACGGTGCGTTTCCAACCAACGACCCAGGCTACTACGCCTGCGGCCATCATCCAGGCAGGGAACACCTCTACGCCTCCCAGCAGTAAAATCGTACCACTGACTAACAGTGTAGCGCCAACCCCGAACAAATACCGTGATTGACCTTGCCGAACGCGTTGCGCCTGCATCTGACCGGTCAATTTATCGACGCTTTGTTGCAACAGTTTATGTTGTTGCAGGCTGTCATAAAATAGCTCTGGTAACTCCGGCAGTTTCTCGGCCCAGAACGGCGCTTTTTCTTTCAGCGCGCGGATCACCGCCGGAATGCCTACCTGATCCCGTAGCCAGCTTTCCAGGAACGGCTTCGCCGTGGTCCACAGATCCAGTTGCGGATAGAGCTGGCGGCCAAGGCCCTCAACGTACAGCAGCGTCTTTTGCAGTAATACCAGTTGCGGCTGCACTTCCATATTGAAACGGCGTGCGGTATTGAACAGGTTCAACAGCACGTTGCCGAACGAAATTTCCGCCAGCGGTTTTTCAAAGATCGGCTCGCAGACGGTACGGATGGCAAACTCAAAATCTTCCACGTTGGTATCACGCGGTACCCAGCCAGAATCAACGTGCAACTCCGCCACCTTACGGTAGTCGCGGTTGAAGAAGGCGATAAAGTTTTCCGCCAGATAGCGCTTGTCGTCTTTGTTCAGGGAACCCACGATACCGCAGTCGATGCCGATATAACACGGATCCTCCGGGTGTTCATAGCTGACGAAAATATTGCCTGGGTGCATGTCGGCATGGAAGAAGCTGTCACGGAATACCTGGGTAAAGAACACCTGGACGCCACGCTCGGCCAGCAGTTTCATATTGGTGTTCTGCTGTTCCAGAGCCGCAATATCCGACACCGGGATACCGTAAATCCGCTCCATCACCAGCACGCTTTCACGGCAGTAATCGGAGTAAACCTCCGGCACGTAGAGCATCGGGCTACCGTCAAAATTACGGCGCAGCTGGATGGCGTTGGCCGCTTCACGCAGCAGGTTAAGCTCATCGAGCAGGGTTTTCTCATATTCACGCACCACTTCGCGCGGGCGCAGACGGCGACCGTCCGGCATCAGCTTGGGTACCCAGCCTGCCAGGCGATACATCAGGCGCACATCGGCTTTGATAATCGGCCCAATGTCCGGGCGGATCACCTTCAGCACCACCTCTTGGCCGGTCGTTTTCAGCCGGGCGGTATGCACCTGGGCAATCGAAGCCGATGCCAGCGCCTGCTGGTCAAAGTCATCGAACCAGGTTTCCAGCGGACCGCCCATTGCCAACTCGATATGCTTACGCGCCAGCGCGCCATCGAACGGTGCTACTCGGTCCTGTAACAGCGTCAGTTGGTCGGCAATATGGGGAGGGAACAGATCGCGGCGGGTCGACATCATCTGGCCGAACTTGATCCACACCGGGCCCAGCTCTTGCAGCGCCAGGCGCAGGCGTTCACCCAACGGCTGGTCTTTATGGCGGTTCGGCATCCAGAACAGCAGGCGACGGCCAATGCGCAGCGGCAGCGTCAAGCGCATCTTGGGGATCAGTTCATCCAGTCCATAGCTCAGGAAAACGCGCACGATCAAATACAGGCGGCAAATTTCGCCAGGGGTCATCGCTTACCCTCCAACTTGTCCAGACGAGCAATCAGTGCGTCCACACTGCGAACGGTGGCATCAACCTCTTCGTTAAACCACACTACTTCAAGCGGGCCGGGAGCCATACGCCATTCTTCGGTCAGCGTTTCGGCCACGTAGCGTTGCTGGCTCTGCAAACCGGATTTCAGCAGGCTTAAACCTTTGCCAACAATCTGACTAACCCCTTGCGCGGCGATGTCGCCCACATAAGGCGCCAGCCATTCCGCCGGATCCCACTCTGCCAGATCGAGCAAACCGACCAGCTGTTGCACCACCTGAATATCGCCTTCGACAATCAGCTCGCCGCTGCGCATCAGCGGGGAAAGTTGCTGACGATCGCGCAATTTCAGCAGCACCGGTACGCGGGTTTGCACCGTACAGTCGGCTCTATCTTCTGATTGGCCAAGCACATCCACGCGCTGTTCGCTGAACAGCAGAACCAACGGCGAAGAGAGTTCCTGTAGCTCGATACGTAACACTTTACCCGCCAGCCGTTGGCGGGCAGCTTTCATGCTGCGATCGCGAAACAGCAGGCTATTGAGCGAGGTTTCCAGCACGCCGGTCAGTAACGGGGTTAGCAGCATCGGCATTTCCATATCAGAACTTGAAGCCCCGGTGCAGCGCCACGATGCCGCCGGTCAGGTTGAAGTAGTTGACGTTCTCGAAACCGGCCGCAGCCATCATCCCCTTCAGGGTTTCCTGATCGGGATGCATGCGGATCGATTCTGCCAGATAGCGGTAGCTGTCCGGATCTTTCACCACCAGCTCACCAATTTTTGGCAGCACGTGGAAGGAATAGGCGTCGTAAGCCTTGCTCAGCGGCTCCAGCAGCGGCTTGGAAAATTCCAGCACCAGCAGGCGGCCACCCGGTTTCAGCACGCGGAACATCGAGCGCAGCGCTTTGTCTTTATCGGTGACGTTGCGCAGGCCAAAGGAGATGGTGATGCAGTCAAAATAGTTATCCGGGAACGGCAGCGCTTCGGCGTTGGCCTGCACGTAGCTGATATTGCCAACGATGCCGTGGTCGCGCAGCTTTTCGCGCCCCATCTTGAGCATGGAATCGTTGATATCCGCCAGCACCACCTGCCCCTGCTCACCGACCATGCGGGAGAACTTGGCGGCCAGGTCGCCAGTACCACCGGCCAGATCCAGCACGCGCTGGCCGCGGCGCACGCCGCTGCAATCGATGGTAAAGCGCTTCCAGATACGATGGATACCAAACGACATCAGGTCGTTCATCACGTCATATTTTGCCGCTACCGAGTGAAAAACGTTGGCCACCATGGCCTGCTTCTCGTCTCTTGCTACGGTACGAAAGCCAAAATCGGTGGTTTCCTGCGCTTGATCTGCCATTGTCCTGCCTGCCATTCAGTCAATTTAGTGTCGTGGAGTGTACCAGAAAGCGGCGTAATACCCCACCTTGCAACGGCATCATCCGTGCGATGCGCGATGCGGTTCTTCGTTGCTATCGTCGTTCTCTTCCCCCGGCAGCGAGGCGATATCTTCGTCTGACTCAGAGAGCAGTTCATCATCCTGTTGTTCCGATGCCTGCTGCGCCAAAAGCGGGTTGATGGGACGTTTAACCTCAACCCCAAGCGCGCGGAAGCCCTCGATCCGGCCGATAAGATTACCACGGCCTTCGCTCAGTTTATTCATCGCCTGGTGATAACTGCCCTGCGCCCTATCCAGGCTCTGCCCCAGGGCCGACATATCGTCAACAAACAGGCGCATCTTGTCATACAGGCGGGCGGCGCGATCGGCGATCCGCTGAGCGTTCTGGCTCTGGTGCTCATAGCGCCACAGGTTGGTAATGGTACGCAGCGCCACCAGCAAAGTGGTTGGGCTGACCAGCATGATGTTATGTTGCAATGCCTCGCTAATCAGCTCCGGCTCACGATCGATGGCCAGCAGGAAGGCCGGTTCCACCGGGATAAACATCAGCACATAATCCAGCGAACGCAGGCCAGGCAGTTGTTGATAATCCTTACGGCCCAACACGCGAATGTGCCCACGCAGCGAAGTGATATGCTCGGTCAACGCCGCTTCGCGTTCAAAATCATCTTCACTGTTGAAGTAACGCTCATAGGCCACCAGCGACATTTTGGCGTCGATCACCACGTCCTTGCCCTGTGGCAAACGCACGATCACGTCTGGCTGCATGCGGTTTTGGCTATCCAGCCGCACATTAACCTGCGTCTCATACTCATGTCCTTCACGCAGGCCAGAGGCTTCCAACACGCGGCTCAGCACCACCTCGCCCCAGTTGCCCTGGGTTTTGTTATCGCCTTTTAGTGCCTTGGTGAGGTTGAGCGCCTCGCGAGCCATTTGCGCATTCAACTGTTGCAGATTACGGATTTCGTGCGTCAATGTATGGCGTTCGCGTGCTTCCTGGCCAAAACTGTCCTGCACCTGGCGGCGGAAACCATCCAACTGCTCGCGTAACGGCAGCAACAGGCGATCCAGACTTTGCTTATTTTGCTCATCTACCTTGCGGCCACTGTTTTCGAAAATGCGGTTGGCCAGATTCTCAAACTGGGTAGTCAAACGCTGTTCACTGCTGATCAACAGCCGCTGTTTCTCTTCGGCGGCCATCCGGGTCTCTTCCAGGCGGATCGTTACCTCACGCAGTTCAGCTTCCTGAGCGCTGTTAACTTCCCGCTGTGCCCGTAGCTCCTGGTTCAGCAATTCACATTCATTGCGCCAATGGTTGAGCTGTTGCAGTCTCTCCTGCCCGGCGGCCAGTTGGCTGTGCAGGGTGCGCAGTTCCAGATCGTTTTGCCGTAGCAGTTGTTCGTGGCGTTGCAGCGTCTCTTGGCGGGAGGCAGTTTCAAGCTGTGCCTGCTGTAAAGACTGTTCCAGCAGACGCATGTCGGTTTCATGTTGCGCGCCGTGCTGTTGCGCACGCAGGCTGGCGATCAGCCACCCCAGCAGTAAACCTATCGCTACGCCACCAATACCGTAAACCAAACTGGTATCCACCCTGCCTCCTGTCATGCATGCACTTGCGGCGCGTTTTACGCCTGTTGCCTGCCACGTTAAAGGGAGCCTGTATGGATGTCCAGTCTGTTTTTATGTGTAAGTGAGCACGGTAACCAAGGCATTACCGTGCAGATAAGGCGGATTAAAACAGTTTGAAGCGATATTCGGCGATAAACTCGCCGGACAACGAGTGGGAGGTCTGGGAATGCCCATCCACCAGTATCGGCGTTTTATTGCTGTTCTTATAAGACCAGCCCGGCCCAGCCATGGCGAATACCGTCAGGTTTTTCAGCTTGGGATGGGAGGGAGCCCAACGGCCAAAGACGTTGATCTCACCGGTACGCACCGCAGCACCTTGGTAGCTGAACTGGCCAACGTTGCCCGCCAGCCCGGCGGTAAACTCAGGCGTGATGCGATACTCGGCCATGGTGGCCAACATGGTTTCGCCATCGCGCATATAGTCTTCACCGGCATAGGCCATGGAGGTAAAGGTGCCGCGTGAGTTTTTGGACATATGACGAGGATAGAAGCCAAGCTGACCGTCACCCTTCGGCGCTCGCGTATGGGCGATGCCGACCTTGACGCTCCACAGCGGCTCCTGCCATTTGGCATCCAGCGCATAGTGGTTGGCGTTATGATCGAAGTTGCGCTTGCTCAGCGCCATCTGTTTATAGTCATCCAGCGCCTGAGTGGTGTAAATCTGGCTGCCCAGGCTGAGTTTCTCATTGGCTTTGTACCCCACCCGCAAGATCTGGCGGCGTAAATAGTCCTGAGATTCCCCATAGGCCAGTTGCCCATTAAATTGTTTATTCTCATAGCCCAACTCCGCGCTGGCAAGATGGTTGATATAGCGGCCATCGTTGGTCTGCAAGCGCAGGCTGTCAGGGGAGTTACGATCCATAGAACGTTCAATATACGCGCCGCGCAAAGAGAGCCCGGCACCGGCTACGCCACCGGACCAACCCAGGTAAGTCGTAGGCGACAGGCGAGTGGAGGTGGAAATCACGCCGTAGTTACGCAACATCTGCCAGCCTGCCTGCGCATTCAGCGCCGCGCCGCCCACGTCGCCTTTCAGCTTGATATAGCGCTGGCCCACCTTGCTGTAGCCAGCAGCATTCTCTTTGCTGTTGCCGGGGCCGTTGTTGTACAGCACCCCACGAGTATTGAAGTAATCACTGGCACCCAGCTTTACCGCGCTGTAGTAATCGAGATTAACGCCGATAAAGTCCGCCAGATAGCCGGACTGATAGCCCAGCGCCAACCCTTGCCCCCAGGCGTTATGCACCTCTTTTGGATTGGCGGCATCTTCCTTGAGGTACTTCCAGTAGTTTTTCAGCGACAATTCAGCGTGGCTGTCGCTGAAAAAGGGCGAATTCAGGACGTCATCAACACTGGCCTGGGCCGCGGTTGAGAATAGCGAAATAGCGACCAGACAGCTTAAAGCAGAACGTTTCATTATTGTTATCCCCGAAAAAGGTATAGAAAATCCCTGCCGAGGCGATATGCTATCGCCCCAGATAATATCCCCGAGCCAAAAGGGTGGGTTATTTTTATTGGGTAATAATCAAGGTGCTTTATTTAGTAACGCTTTCCCTTTAGCGACATAAGTCATATCGCCAATATCGGTTACGGTATATTTTCCGTCTTTATAAGTCATCTTGACGACGGCCGCATTAGTCAGTGGCTTATTTTTGTTCGGATTATCGGTCATATCGGAAATCATCATCTGCATCGAGAGCCCGGAAGAGACCGCCAGAATGTTTTTATCCCCATTCTTCACCGCATTCTGCACCATGGTATGCAAGGCTCGTTGCATACGGGTTTTGACCTGCTGCGCACTTTCCGCCTCTTGCTTATCATCGCTTTGCGTGATGGCATCCACCATTGGGATCAGGCTGATCTTGCCTTCGCCCATTTGCTTGAACATCTCGCCACCAGAGGCCAGGCCCAGCTTCTTGGCAGCAGCGTCGGCCATCTCTGCATTAGCACGCCCTTCAAAACCGCCGAAGAACATTTCGCGCAGGTCGGTCAGTTCCGTGACCTTGGCGTCCGACTTGCCCATTTCCTTGAGGATCACCTGCATCGTTTCACGCTGGCGGCCAGCGTCGCTGGTGTAGAAGCTATCGAAAGGGATCCCCTTCAACCCGGCACCCAGATAGCGCGCGGTTTCGATCCCGGCCGGTGTCAGCGGTGAGTCAGCCCAGCCCTGCACGCGATCGTAGGTATTGAGCAGCGTTTTACCGTGGCGAGCAAAATAGATATCGACGCTGTCGCTTTGCGCGGCAGTTACGTTGAAGGCCGCAGCAGAGGAAACGGCGAGTACGGAGGCCAGTAGCCAGGTTTTAATTTTCATTAATTTTTCCTTAGTGAACAAAATAACGCCTATAGGTTAATTTTTTTAATCATCGGCAGATCATTTGCCAAAATAAGGGCGAAAAAAAACCCAAACCCATGACATTGGTTCGTCAACGGGTTTGGGTTTTGCCTGTTTATTCACAGTAACAATCCACTTATTGGGAAAATAACACTGTTAAAAAAATAAGGGAATTTAAAAACGCTGGTTAAGGATAAATTCGTGATCGAATTCTCACTGTGACGCGGAATAATTAAAATATGAGGTTATTGGCAAGGCACCGGTTCATGCCATCCACTGGGTAAACCATTTGATACCAAAGGCGCCTGGCGCCAGGATGCCGAAGGCCCAGACCATTGCCGAGGCCACATTAGCAATCTGGAACGCGGTTTGCGGCATGGCACAGATCCCCCCCACCAGCGGTACCACGGCTCGCAACGGCCCGAAGAAACGCCCAAAGAAGATGCCCAGCACGCCCCAGCGCTCAAAAAACGCATGGCCACGCACCAACAGCTGTGGATTGCGTGACAGCGGCCACATATGGGCGACGCGCCCCTGATAGTGATAGCCGACCCAATAAGAGAGCCAGTCACCAAAGAAGGCACCGGCGGCAGCGGCAGCCCAGATCGGCCAGAAGGCAATGCCGCTCTCGCCAATCAACGCCCCCAACCCCAGCAGAATAACCGTGGCAGGCAACAACAACGAGAGGAATGCCAGCGACTCGCCAAACGCCAGAAAGAAGACGATCGGCATCGCCCAGGCTTCATGCTGGCGCACTGTTTCGCTAACCCAGTTAATCACGTCATTGAGGTTCATAACCTGCTCCTTTTGAGAACGGATCCGGCCTCAAGGATACGCAGTACCCTACCTCACTGGCTAAACTCCGGTTAAACATGGCGCCGTTATTCCAGATAGAGCGCCTGCAACGTCTCGAGCTGGCTTTGCCCCAGCCCATATTCGGCCTCCAACCAACGGTTGGTGGAGCCATATTGCTCATGAATGCAACCCAACGCAGTCGCCAGGAACTCTTCACGTGCGCTGAGCACATAGGCAAACTGCGCCACCGAGGCGTCGTTCAGGCGGCTGGAGATCTGATCCAGCATGTGTTCACGGTAGCTCGCCAGCGTGGTTTCCGTCAGCAGATAATCTTCCATTACCGTAGCCTCATCCGCGCCCAGCGCCAGCAGTACCATCGCCGAACCAACTCCGGTACGGTCTTTGCCTACCGCACAGTGCTGCACAATCGCACCGCCTTCAGGCTGAGCCAGCAGCTGCGCCAGTTGGCTATAGGCGGCGTTATTGAACGGCAGGCGGCGGTACAGCTCCAGCATAAAGGCCCGGGCATCAAACTTGGCCAGCGTTTCGTCGGTGAGTTTTTCAAGGTTGGCATTCACTTCGCTGCTGAGCGGGTTGGCCGGCACGTGGTAATAGTCGGCTCCCGACCATAGCACGTCAGGTTTAGCCTGCACTTCGTCGAAGTCGCGGTAATCCAGCACCGAACGCATTGGCATCTGAGCCAGGTAGCTACAGTCGTTTTCACTCAAGCGATCCAGAGCGCCGGAACGAAACAGCAGCCCGCGTTTGATACGGCGGCCATCGGCCACGCTGTTGCCGCCTAAATCGCGGAAGTTGATGCCGCCGTCTAACGGCGCAAGTGAAGGATGGAGCAGGATCTGAGCGGTCATAAGACGTCCTTACATTGATTGTCTCGAGATATGCCGCCACATCAGCCAGCAATCGGCAAACACAGACAACAGAAGGCCAGCAGCATGACGCAGAGGGGGATAACCGTAACAGAAGGAGAAACGGGCCGTCAAACGGCCCGCTTTTAACGGGGATTACAGCAGACGGCGAGCAGCCTCAACGACGATTTGCACCGCCTGGCTTTCAGTCTTCTTCATGGTTTCCGCATTCGGGATCTCTTGCTGGGTGCGGTTAACGATCACACCGGCAACCATCCCTGCACGCAGGCCCTGGCTGGCGCACATGGTCAGCAGGGTGGCGGATTCCATTTCATAGTTCATCACGCCCATCGACTGCCACTCTTCCATCGAGCCTTTAAAGCGGCTGACCACACGGCCGGAATAGGTGTCGTAACGTTCCTGACCTGGGTAGAAGGTATCGGAAGAGGCGGTTACGCCGATATGCGTGGTAGCACCGCTGGCCTTGGCGGCTTCAACCAGCGCAGTGGTACAGGCAAAGTCCGCCACTGCCGGGAATTCCATTGGGGCAAAGTGCAAGCTGGCACCGTCGAGGCGCACAGCAGCGGTTGTCACCAGCACGTCGCCCACGTTGATATTGGCCTGAATGGCACCGGTCGTGCCGATACGCAGGAAGGTACGGATACCCAGCTGTGCCAACTCTTCAACGGCGATCGAGGTAGACGGGCCACCGATACCGGTTGAGCACACGATCACTGCCTTGCCATCCAGTTCTGCACGCCAAGAAGTAAATTCGCGGTGGGAAGCCAGGTGAACCGGGTTTTCCATCAGCTTGGCAATTTTC
This sequence comes from Serratia sp. NCCP-200, assembly GCF_059697885.1. NCBI lineage: Bacteria > Pseudomonadati > Pseudomonadota > Gammaproteobacteria > Enterobacterales > Yersiniaceae > Serratia > Serratia sp. NCCP-200. The sequence continues at coordinate 324,834 of NZ_BAAKUJ010000006.1, read as the reverse complement.
TCAACACGCTGCGGATCGCCAGGGACGATGGCCAATGTAGCGCCTTGCAGATCGTTTTTAGTGAGACCGAGGTGGAAAACGTCAGACTGAGACATGGGGGACTCCTCATGGATACGGTTTTTGGGAGGAACAAACAGAGATTCTACTGACAATCGCTGTTAAATTTCGTGATGATCATCACTTTGAATAAAGAAACAGAAATTCATCTACATTATTTTTGTGATTTAAATCACATAAAAAACCCTGACACGCTTAATCTCCACTCAGTTTATACCAAGTTGCTGTCTGAGCAGCCAATGCTATCCTGCGCGAAAATTCGCCATGCGATGCTAATAAGCGCTAATCTGCCTATAGTTAACTGCCGCGCTTTTTCTCTAACGCATGGAGCCTGCAATCAATGAAAACAGAACAACAAATGACGTTAAAACAGGCCAAAGGGGGATTTACCCCTGCCGTCGCACCGTTGGCCACCTCAACCATTCTGACCGATGTGCAGGATATACACGTGGGGGAAACCACCATCCCTTCGCAGGGGGACGATCTGCCAGCCTATATCGCCAAACCGGCCCATCATCAAGGGCCGTTCCCCATTGTGCTGGTCGTGCAGGAAATCTTTGGCGTGCATGAGCACATTCAGGATCTGTGCCGCCGCCTGGCCAAGCAGGGTTATCTGGCTATCGCTCCAGAACTCTATTTCCGCCAAGGCGATGCCAGAGAGTACAGCGAAATCAGCGAGCTGATGCAAAAGCTGGTCAGCAAGGTGCCTGACAGCCAGGTATTGGCCGATCTGGATCACGCTGCGCATTGGGCAACGCGCCACGGCGGCGATGCCGGCAAGTTGGCGATCACCGGTTTCTGCTGGGGCGGTCGCATCACCTGGCTGTATGCCGCGCATAATCCGCAGCTGAAAGCGGCAGTGGCCTGGTACGGTAAGCTAGTGGGGGAGAAAACCTTGAATTCGCCGAAGCATCCGGTTGATATCGCCACCGATCTTTCGGCGCCGGTACTTGGGCTATACGGTGGCCAGGATGGCAGCATTCCGCAGGAAACGGTGGAAACCATGCGCCAGGCGATCCGTGCAGCCAATGCCGATGCGGAAATCGTGGTGTATCCAGAAGCGGGTCACGCTTTCCACGCCGATTACCGGCCAAGCTATAACGCGGAGGCTTCCGCCGACGGTTGGCAGCGCATGTTGGCCTGGTTCAGCCAGCATGGCGTGGCAGGTGTGAAGTAATCGTCAGGGGCAGTGTGTCACCAATCTCCCCTCACCCCAACCCTCTCCCAATGTACAAACTGAGGATGTCATGGGCTTTTGTGTAGGGAGAGGGAGCCAGTTCGGTGCTGCGTTCAGGTACAAGAGTTAATCTATGGCAGGGTTGATGTCGAGGACGAATACCCTAATCAAATAGAGGCACTTTCGGTCCCCTCTCCCTGTGGGAGAGGGTTAGGGTGAGGGGCGTCTTATCTTAGCTCAGTGACAAAGTGCCGAACGCCCCGTGCCAATCGTGCTCGAACTTCTCAACCGCCGCCTGCACCGCCGGGGCGCTGATAAACTGCTCTGCGACATCGACCGGTAAGGTAATAGCTTCACAACCTGCCAACAGGCACTCCAGTGCCTGACGTGGAGTCTTGAAGCTGGCGGCCAGCACCTTGGCCTGCGGGGCGTGCAGTTCTAACAAGTGCTGTAACTCCTGCACGGTAGCAATGCCATTGCCACCCTGGGCATCCACGCGGTTGACGTAAGGTGCCACATACTTCGCCCCTGCCAAGGCAGAAAGCAGCCCCTGTGCTGCCCCATACACTGCCGTCCCCAGCGTTGGAACAGCCAAGCCTTGCAGGATTTTGATCGCGGCCAGCCCTTCACTCGTCACCGGTACTTTCACCACCACGCCAGGAACGCGCTGGTGAAGCATGACCGCCTCTTCAACCATCTGCTCGGCCGTGGTCGCCATCACCTGGGCAAACAGCTTCCCTTCACCACCGATGATATCGCGTAAAGCAGGCAGCACTTCCCATAGCGACGTGCGTGACGCTGCCACAATGCTCGGGTTAGTTGTCACCCCTTGCAACGGCAACACACGTGCCAGACGTTTCACCGCATTGATGTCGGCAGTATCCAGATAGAGTTCCATAGTTGCTCCTCAAGGCTAAAAATGAAGGGCGCCGCAGCGCCCAAAAATGGATTACAGTTCAAGCTCTTGTTTCAGCAACGCTTCTACCTGTTGGGCAGACACTGCGTTTACCAGTGCGTCACGGAAACCTTCATGCATGATGCGCCGCGCCAGCTTGGAGAAAATCCGCATATGCTGGTCGCCGGCGGCATGTTTATTAAGGGTCAGCATGATCACGAACTGCGCCTCTTCATCGCCCCAAACAACCGGCTGCGCCAGCTTGGCCACGCTGATGGTGGACTGTTCAATATGTTCAGATTTGGTATGCGGAATGGCAAAGCCAAAGCCCAGGCCGGTGGAGAATACCGCCTCACGCGCCCACAAATCGGCGGCAAGGTTACGTGGGTAACGGCAACGCCCGGCCAGCAGCAGGTTATCCGCCATCCCTTTGATCACCTCTTCTTTGCTGCGCCAATCTGCCCCCAGGGCAATGCATTCCGGCGTGATCAGCGGCGCATCACTTTGCTCCATACGGAACTGGGCCAGCAGGTGTTCCACTTCCAGCGAAGTACGGCAGGCCATGGCCCGGTTGAGCAGCAAACGGCATTCGCGGCTGTCCAGCTTGGCCAGGCGGGTTTTGGTGGCGGCAATGGAAGGCGCGCTCATGCTGATCTCATCCAGCCCCATACCCACCAGCAGTGGCAACACCGAACCTTTCGCCCCCAGCTCGCCACACAGGCCGATCCATTTGCCATGTCGGTGCACTTCACGCACCGCATGATCCAACCCACGCAGGAACGCCGGGTTCAGGCTGTTGTAGTGCTTGATGACCTTGGCATTATCACGATCCACCGCCAGCAGGTACTGCGTCAGATCGTTGCTGCCGATACTGAAGAAGTCGATCTCCTCACAACACTGGTCGATGATAAACAGCACCGAAGGTACTTCCAGCATGATGCCGAGCGGGATTTTTTCGTCGAACGGGATCTGCCCGGCACGCAGCGATTGCTTCACTTCGGCCAGTTGATCCTTCACCCACAGGATCTCTTCCATTGAGGAGATCATCGGGATCATGATCTTCAGCGGACCGTGTGCCGAAGCACGCAGGATCGAGCGTAGCTGGGTGCGGAACAGCGGCAGGAATTCCTGATAGATACGCACCGCCCGGTAACCGAGGAACGGGTTGTTTTCGGCCGGGATGTTCAGATAATCCACCGGCTTGTCGCCGCCGATATCCATGGTACGCACGATGATCGTCTTGCCTGCTGCGGCTTCCACTGCCTGGCAGTAAATGTTGTATAGCTCATCTTCAGAAGGCGCTGTCAGGCGATCCATATACAGCATTTCGGTACGGAACAGGCCTACTGCCTCTGCACCGTTGCTGAAGGCCGCCTCCGCTTCTACCGCATGGGCGATATTGGCGGCAACTTCCATCCGCACACCGTCGGCCGTACGCCCCGGTTGATCAAGATAGGCGCTTTGCTGGCTGCGGATCTGCTCGCTCAACCACTGCTCCTGCTGATAATAGCGACGAACCGGTTCGCTGAGATCGCAGGCCACCAGCCCAAGATCGCCGTCGATCTGCACCGATTGATTCAAATATGGCAGCATTGCGGCGGCATCAACGCCAACCAGGGTTGGAATGTTAAAGGAGCGCGCCAGGATCACCGTATGCGAGGTGCTACCACCGCTGCCCAGCAACAGGCCTTTCAAATAACGCTTGTCCAGCTCCAGGAATTGGCTAGGGGTCAGCTCATCGGTGATGCAGATGCTGTCAACGCTCAGCGCCTGCTGCGCCGGGAAGCTCTGCTCGCCATAAATTTGCTGTAACAGCTGGAAGCTGACATCACGAATATCCAGTTCGCGCTCGCGCAGATAGGCACTGGCAGACTGTGCCAGTTGCTGGCTGAAGTGGGCTGCAGTGGCCACAATGGCAGCGGCACAACTTTCCCCTGCCAGCACGCCATCAAGCAGGTGCTGGCGGAATGCGCCGTCACGTAGCAAGGAGCGATGCGCTTCCAGCACCGCCGTAGTGGTGCCGTTACCGCCCATCAGTTGCAGATCCAGCGCCTTGCCAAAGCGCGTCAACCCTTCGGCCAACTGCTGCTGCTCCTGTTCAACAGATTGCGTAGGCGGCAACGTCAGGGCGTTTAAATCCACCCGCGCCAGATGCACCAGTTTCCCATTGGCGGTGCCTTGGTTGACGGAGCGAGCGCGTACCAACGTTGGGTTCAGGTTAGCCAGAGACTGCGGGATAGGCTCCTGCTCCGCCTGGTCATTCACCTGTGGCAGCGCTTCGTCGCAGTGCGGGAATTCATGTTGGATAAACTGGCTCAGGCGCTCAAACGCCGCCTGTTCATCTTCCCCTTCGATGGTGATGCGGCATTCATCACCCAGCAAAGTATCGGTCCCGATCAGTGACAGCACGCTTTTGCCGTCGCCACGCAGGCCGCTACGCGAGTTGTGCCATTCAAAGCGGGAACGGAAACCGTTGCACAGGGTTTCGATATGGCTGGCTGGGCGGGCATGTACCCCGTTGGGCAGCGCGCAGGTAAACGTCACTATTTTCGCCATCACTCTTTCCTCATACCAAAAGCAGCGGTGAACAACACCGGTTTGCCACAAGGATAAAAGCGCAGCGCGGCCCAGAGCTATCGGATAAAAATGTCAAACACTGGACAAATGTATCCTGACGGCATAAATGCGATGCCGCTCACAAAGCCCGTTGCCACAAGCCCGGTTTATTCTGTCGCACACTTTGAGTTAGATCGCACTTTTCTCCTGACAATACAAAAATCCAGTAAATGGCAATTTTATCCACTGTTGATAGTACCGCCAGATGCCTATTGTGATAGCCAACAACCTTTATCCATCAGGGGTCATTCCCCGGTGGTTTTATCTCAGAAGCACGCTGGTTGCGGCCAGGGAGTGAACGATGAAAGAGCTACTCAATATTCTAAGAAACACACGCCAGCACTTGATGACCGGCGTCTCCCATATGATCCCGTTTGTGGTCGCCGGCGGCATTTTGCTGGCTATCTCCGTGATGCTGTATGGCAAAGGGGCTGTCCCCGATGCGGCGACGGACCCTAACCTGAAAAAACTGTTTGATATCGGCGTGGCCGGATTGACGTTGATGGTGCCTTTCCTGGCGGCCTATATCGGCTACTCCATCTCGGATCGCTCCGCGCTGGCTCCCTCGGCGATTGGGGCCTGGGTAGGCGCATCCTTCGGGGCTGGTTTCTTCGGGGCGATCATCGCTGGCCTGCTGGGCGGGATTATTGTGTTCTATCTCAAGAAGATCCCGGTGCCGAAGATCCTGCGCTCGGTGATGCCGATCTTCGTGATCCCAATCATCGGCACTCTGCTTACCGCTGGCATCATGATGTGGGGCCTGGGCGAACCGGTTGGCGCGCTGACCAACGGCCTGACCCACTGGCTGCAAGGTATGCAGCAGGGCAGCATCGTCGTGCTGGCCATCATCATGGGCCTGATGTTGGCGTTTGACATGGGCGGCCCGGTTAACAAGGTGGCCTACGCCTTTATGCTGATCTGCGTCGCTCAGGGCGTGTATTCGGTGGTCGCCATCGCTGCCGTTGCCATCGCCACCCCACCGCTCGGCCTGGGATTCGCCACGCTGATTGGCCGCAAATACTACACCCCGGAAGAGCGCGAAGCGGGTAAAGCTGCACTGCTGATGGGCTGCGTCGGCGTTACCGAAGGGGCTATCCCGTTCGCCGCTGCCGATCCGCTGCGCGTGATCCCCTCCATCATGATTGGTTCTGCCTGCGCCGCCGTGACGGCCGCGTTGGTGGGGGCACAGTGCTACGCCGGTTGGGGTGGTCTGATTGTGCTGCCAGTCGTTGAAGGCAAGCTGGGCTACGTAGCCGCGCTGCTGGTGGGCATGGTGGTCACCGCCCTGCTGGTTAACCTGCTGAAAAGCTTTGCTGCCAAGAAACAGGCTACTAAAGTCGCCCAGGATGATCTGGACTTGGATTTCGAAATTAACTGAATAAATACGCCTGCAAGCTGCCGCTAATCACAGTGCAGCTTGCAAGACACGCATACCATTTTGAGGAGTTTTCCATGACCATGATTATCGCTGTAACCGCTTGTCCATCTGGCGTTGCCCATACCTACATGGCTGCCGAGGCCATCGAGCGTTCCGCCAAAGCCCAAGGCTGGCAGTGCAAAGTTGAAACCCAAGGCTCCATCGGCCTGGAAAACGAACTGACGGCCGAAGACGTGGCAGCCGCCGACGTGGTGATCCTGACCAAGGATATCGGCATCAAGTTTGAAGAACGTTTTAAAGGGAAAACCGTGGTACGCGTGGCCATCAGCGACGCGGTAAAACGAGCCGATGCCATCATGGAGAAGATTGCCGCCCATTTAGCGCAAAAGGCTTAACCGCACAGCCAGCCCGGCACGACGTGCCGGGTTTTCCCGCCCCCACTACCGCACAAAAGGAAAATGTGATGATCTCCCGGATCGAACGTCTAAAAGCCGCCCTGTTCTCCGCTCCGCGTGAAATTTCACTCGAACGCGCACTGCTCTATACCGCCAGCCACCGGCAGACCGAGGGAGACCCCACCATCATCCGCCGTGCCAAGGCAACCGCCTATATTCTCGATCACGTGGCAATCACCCTGCGGGAAGACGAACTGATTGCCGGTAACCGTACGGTGAAGCCGCGGGCCGGGATCGTGTCGCCAGAGATGGACCCTTACTGGCTGCTGAAAGAACTGGATGCTTTCCCAACCCGTCCGCAGGATCGCTTTGCCATTTCCGAAGCGGACAAGCAGGTGTATCGCGAGCAGCTTTACCCTTATTGGGAAAAACGTTCGATGAAGGATTTCATCAACGGCCAGATGTCAGAGGAGGTTAAAACCGCTACCCAGACCCAGATTTTCAGCGTCAACCAGACGGACAAGGGCCAGGGGCATATCATCATCGATTATCCGCGCCTGCTGAATAACGGCCTGGATAGCCTGCTAGCCGAACTGCAAAGTCATGCTGATCAGCAGCCAGACAACGCGTTTTATGCTGCAGCATTGTTGCTGTTACAAGCCTCACAGCGCCATATCCTGCGCTATGCCAGCCTGGCACGCCAAATGGCGGAGCAATGTAGCGATGAGACTCGCCGCACCGAGCTGCTGCGCATCGCCGAGATCTCCAGCCACAACGCCCACCACAAGCCGCAGGATTTCTACCAGGCGTGCCAGCTGTTCTGGTATATGAACATCATTTTGCAGTATGAATCCAACGCCAGCTCACTGTCGCTGGGCCGCTTCGATCAATATATGCTGCCGTTTTATCAAGCCTCCCTCAATCAGGGGCAGGATCCGGCGTTCCTGAAGGAGCTGTTGGAAAGCCTGTGGGTGAAATGCAACGACATCGTGCTGCTGCGCTCTACTTCCAGTGCTCGTTATTTCGCAGGGTTCCCTACCGGCTATACCATCTTGCTGGGCGGCCTGACGGAAACCGGCCGCAGCGCGGTCAACGTGCTGTCTTTCCTGTGCCTGGATGCCTACCAGAATATCCGCCTGCCACAGCCGAACCTGGGCGTGCGGGTCAATGAGTTCATCGATCGGCCATTCCTGCTGAAAACCGCCGAAACCATCCGCCTCGGCACCGGTATTCCGCAAATCTTTAACGATGAGGTGGTGGTGCCAGCGTTCCTGAACCGTGGCGTCTCACTGGAAGATGCGCGTGATTATGCGGTAGTGGGCTGTGTTGAGCTGTCGATCCCAGGGCGCACCTACGGCCTGCACGACATTGCCATGTTCAACCTGCTGAAAGTGATGGAGTTGACGCTGCTGGATAACGAAGGCAACGCCAGCCTCACCTACCCACAGTTGCTGGATCACATTCGCGAAAAGATCCGCCATTACGTCCGGCTGATGGCCGAAGGCAGCAACATCTGCGATATCGGCCACCGCGACTGGGCACCGGTGCCGCTGCTGTCTTCCTTTATCGATGACTGCCTGCAAAACGGCAAAGACATCACCGAAGGCGGCGCACGCTACAACTTCTCCGGGGTACAAGGTATCGGCATCGCCAACCTGAGCGATTCGCTGTTTGCCCTGAAAGGCCTGGTGTTCGATCAACAGCGCCTGAGCTTTGATGAGCTACTGGCCACGCTGAAGGCCAACTTCGCCACGCCGGAAGGGGAAAAGATCCGCGCACGGTTGATCAACCGCTTCGACAAATACGGCAATGATATCGACGAAGTTGACCTGATCAGCGCCGATTTGCTGCGATTTTACTGCAAAGAGGTAGAACAGTACCGTAACCCGCGCGGCGGTCAATTTACACCGGGCTCTTATACCGTTTCTGCCCACGTGCCATTGGGGGCGGTGGTGGGAGCCACACCAGACGGGCGCTATGCAGGGGAACAATTGGCGGACGGCGGACTTTCGCCAATGCTCGGCCAGGATGGCCAAGGGCCGACGGCGGTGCTGAAATCGGTGAGCAAGCTGGATAACTACCTGCTCTCCAACGGTACGCTGCTAAACGTAAAATTCACCCCAAGCACGCTGGAAGGCCAGCAAGGGCTGAACAAACTGGCTGATTTCCTCGGAGCCTTTACCAAGCTCAAGCTACAGCACGTGCAGTTCAACGTAGTGAATGCCGAAACGCTGAAGGAAGCGCAGGCCAGGCCACAGGACTTCGCCGGGCTGGTGGTGCGTGTTGCCGGCTATAGCGCATTCTTCGTGGAGCTGTCGAAGGAGATCCAGGATGACATCATCCGCCGTACAGCGCATCAACTGTAACCTGATCACGCCCGGGTTTTCCCGGGCGACACCGGCGGAGCCAATGGCCCGGATCTTCAATATTCAGCGTTATTCGCTGAACGACGGCCACGGCATCCGCACCGTAGTGTTTTTCAAAGGCTGCCCACATAGCTGCCCTTGGTGCGCCAACCCGGAGTCGATGTCCGGCAAAATCCATCGCGTGCGGCGCGAGGCCAAATGCCTGCGCTGCCAGCCCTGCCTGAACGACGCACAGGAGTGCCCAAGCGGAGCAATGGAATTGATCGGGCAAAACATCACGCTGGAGGCGCTGTTACAGCAAATCCTCAAGGATGAGGTGTTTTATCGCACCTCCGGCGGCGGGGTGACGCTTTCCGGTGGCGAAGTGCTGATGCAGGCCGAGTTTGCCACCCAACTGTTGCAGCGCTTGCAGGCGTTGGGCATCAATACCGCCGTCGAAACCGCCGGAGATGCCTCGCAGGCCCAGGTGCTGGCCCTGGCAGAACACTGCGATCAAATCCTGTTCGACCTGAAAATCATGGATGCCGAGGCCGCCAAAAATCTGTTGAACATCAATCTGCCACGGGTGCTGGCAAACTTTACTGCGCTGGTGAAGCGCGGAGTTAACCTGATCCCTCGCCTGCCGTTAATACCCGGCTACACTTTGAGCACGGAGAATATGGCGCAGGTGCTGGCATTCCTGGCGCCTTTTGGGCTACAAGAGATCCATCTGCTGCCTTTTCATCAGTATGGCGAGGCGAAATATACCCTGCTGGGACGAGAATATGCCATGCGCGGCGTAGCGGCCCCAACGGAACTACAGATCGCTCCCTTACAGGCGATGGCGCAACAGGCGGGTTACCGGGTGATCATTGGCGGTTGAACAGCAGCAAAAGGGGCTGACATGACGATAAAACTCGTAGCGGTAACGGCTTGTATCAGTGGGGTCGCCCATACCTACATGGCTGCCGAGCGGCTGGAAAAACTGTGCGCGCAGGAGAAATGGCCGGTCAAAGTAGAAACCCAGGGTGCATTGGGGATTGAAAATTCGCTGACGGCGGACGATCTTGCCCAGGCCGACGTGGTGCTGTTGATCAGCGATATTCTGCTGGCGGAAAGTGAGCGTTTTGAGCACCACCGCTGCGTGCAGATCGGCATCAACACCTTTCTGCGCACGCCGGAGAAGGCGCTCAGTGCAGTACGCAAGGCCGCCGCGTCACCCCAGGAAACGCATATCCGCGTAGTTTAACTACGGTGTTAGCCCCCCTCACCCTAACCCTCTCCCCAAGGAGAGGGGACCGATCGAGTGTGCTTGAAATTGCAGTGACTCACCTTGGATGGGGAGTAAATAAGGGACCCAAACGGCACATCCCTGCGAAAATAACGGCTTTGTTAGATTAACTCCCACTCCTGATCGAGTGTGCTTGAAATTGCAGTGACTCACCTTGGATGGGGGTAAATAAGGGACCCAAACGGCACATCCCTGCGAAAATAACGGCTTTGTTAGATTAACTCCCACACCTGATCGAGTGTGCTTGAAATTGCAGTGACTCACCTTGGATGAGGGGACGATAGCATTTGCTGATATGGACTCTATACTTCCAAAAGCGCAAGGGCTATCAGCTCCCTCTCCCTGTGGGAGAGGGTTGGGGTGAGGGGCCCAGCTCACTGTGGTATTGACCGCGATACTCCGACGGGGAACGTTCGGTGTTCTTGCGAAACAGGCGGCAGAAATAGTTACTGTCGACAAACCCGCAGGCGTGCGCCACCTCTTTCACCTTCATGTCATAACGTTTGAGCAGGTGTTTCGCCTGCTCCAGCCGCACGTGATTGAGATATTCGTTAAACCCGATGCCACCGGCCTTCTGGAACAGATGAGAAAGGTAATTCGGTGAGATATAAAACGCCTGGGCCACCGACTCGCGGGTAAGCGGCTCGCGATAATGTTCCTCCAGGTGACCCCGCACCGCATCAAACAGCGCCTGGCTGCGCGAGGCGGTTCTCACCGAGGTGCCAAACAGATCGAGCGCATGGCTCAGCAAGCCCTTTACCAGGAAACGCGCGGTAGGCTGATCGCTCTGATGCCAGGAGAGTTCGTTAAGCGCCTGCAACATGAACGACCCCACACGCGGGCCACGGCGCGCCACGTTATCCTTACCCAGCGGCAGCATGTTTTCCCCATCCCAGCCCAGCAGGCTATAGCCGAGTTGCTGCTTACCAAACAACAGGCTGAGCGTGGTTGTCGGTTGCTGCCAACGCGGTCTGTTCCAGCCTTGCGCCGGGACAAACAACACATCCCCCGGCAGCAGTATCTGTTGTTGCCGCACTCCCTGGCTGCCCTCCCACTCCATTTCCTGCTCACCGTCCACCACCAGCTCAAGGCGTGGAAAGCCTACCTGATAAGCCAGCTCCGGGGCCGGATGTTGGTTACCGGCAAAATAAACCTGCCGGATCCCCTGCCCGTCATCGAGCAGCGGAGCCAACACGGCCACCAGCGGGTGTTTCATCGGGAATAATCCTTCAAACCAAGTGAACAACGAGACTTGATAATAACCAATAGCGGCGAGGAAAACGCGGGAGTAGAACAAGAAAAGGGCGCCGAAGCGCCCTTGGATAAAACATCGTGTTTGGATCAGACAACCTGGTCGCGCAGACGCTGAGCCGCTAATACCATGTTGGCCAGCGACTGGCGGGTTTCTGGCCAACCACGGGTTTTCAGGCCGCAGTCCGGGTTCACCCACAGGCGTTCCGCCGGGATATTCTGTGCCGCTTTACGCAGCAGCGCTTCGATCCATTCCACGCTTGGCACGTTCGGCGAGTGGATGTCGTAGACGCCTGGTCCGATTTCATTTGGATAATCGAACTCTTTGAACGCTTCCAGCAGATCCATATCGGAACGAGAGGTTTCGATGGTGATCACATCGGCATCCAGCGCCGCGATAGAATCCATGATGTCGTTGAACTCGCAATAACACATGTGGGTGTGGATCTGGGTATCATCCTGCGCCACGGCGGCGTTCAGTTTGAAGGCATCCACCGCCCAGTCGAGGTACGCAGCCCAATCGGACTGGCGCAGCGGCAGGCCTTCGCGCAGTGCAGGCTCGTCGATCTGGATGATACCGATACCGGCCTTCTCCAAGTCTTCCACTTCGTCACGCAGTGCCAGCGCAATCTGCTTGGCGATCACTTCACGGGTCACATCTTCACGTGGGAAGGACCAGCAAAGAATGGTCACCGGGCCGGTCAACATGCCTTTTACCGGCTTGTCGGTCAGCGACTGCGCAAACTTGGCCCACTCTACGGTGATGGCTTCCGGGCGGCTGATATCGCCAATAATCACCGGTGGTTTCACGCAGCGGGAACCGTAGCTCTGTACCCAACCGTTTTGGGTGAACACGAAGCCGTCCAGGTTTTCGCCGAAGTATTCCACCATGTCGTTACGCTCGGCTTCGCCGTGCACCAGCACGTCCAGCCCCAGGCGTTCCTGCTCGGCGATGGCCTGCTTGATATGTTCGCCGATGCTGGTGCGGTAGTTGCTACCATCTAGGCGGCCCTGCTTGAAGTCCAGACGCAGGCCGCGAATTTCGGTGGTCTGCGGGAAGGAGCCGATGGTGGTGGTTGGCCAGGCTGGCAGGTTGAAGCGATCGCGCTGAGCCTGGGCACGTTGTTCATAAGGGCGCTGACGTTCACTGTCTTTGGCAGTGATGGCCGCCAGGCGTTTTTCAACCTGTGCATTATGCACGCGGCTGGATTGGCGGCGGGCGCGGATTGGGGCGCTGTAGGCATCCAGTTTGGCTTGTTTATCTGCCCCTGGTGCATTCAGCGCTGAACTCAACAGCGCCAGCTCGGCACATTTTTGCAGCGCAAAGGCGAACCAGCTTTTCACTTCTTCGTCCAGGCGGCTTTCCACGCTCAGATCGATCGGGCTGTGCAGCAGCGAGCACGAGGTGCCGATCCACAGCGGGCGGCTACCAACCAGCGGCTGCAGGCGTTCAAACCAACTGCTCACATCAGCACGCCAGACGTTACGGCCATTGATCACCCCAAGCGACAACACCCACTCTTTCGGCAATGCGTTGTTCAGGGCAGCAGCATCATCTTTGCCTGCGACCAGATCCACATGCAGCCCCTGCACCGGTAGTTCGCGGATGATGTCGAGGTTATGACCAATGCTGTCGAAATAGGTGGTCAGCAGCAGTTTGACCTGGCCTTGCAGCGCGGTATAAGCCGGTTTGAAGGCCTCCAACCAGGCTTTAGGCAGTTCCAGCACCAGCGCAGGTTCGTCGATCTGTACCCACTCGATGCCGCGTTTGGCCAGCTCCGCCAGCACTTGCTGGTAGACCGGCAGGATATCGTTCAGCAGTGACAGACGGTCGAACTGCTCACCCTTCACCTTGCCCAGCCACAGATAGGTTACCGGGCCCAACAACACCGGTTTAATTTTGTGGCCCAGCGCCAACGCTTCGTCAACTTCATCCAGCAATTGGGTCCAGCCCAGTTTGAACTGCTGGCCTTTAGTAAACTCAGGCACCATGTAGTGATAGTTGGTGTTAAACCATTTGGTCATTTCCGCCGCCGCCGCAGGCTCACCGGTCGGTGCGCGGCCACGGCCAATACGGAACAGGGTATCGAGATCGATCGAGCCATCTTTATTTTGGTGACGCGCCGGGACGTTGCCCAGCAGCAGGCTGGTGGTCAGCACGTGATCGTACCAGGCGAAATCGCCAACCGGCACCAAATCCACCCCGGCCTGCTGTTGTTGTTGCCAGTGGCGAGCGCGCAGCTCGCGGCCAACCGCCAACAGCTCTTCCTGTGTTGAATTACCTGCCCAGTAACTTTCCTGCGCTTTTTTCAGTTCACGACGCAGACCAACGCGTGGAAAACCCAGTGTGTGATTTAGAATTGTCATCGTCATATTTCCCATTTAGCCGTCCAGATGTTTACACATCCATAATCCGCAGGTACTGTATGATCCACAAGCGCAATATTTTCACTGTCACTGTGAAGGACTCTCATGATCGAACTGAAACACTTACGGACCCTACAGGCTCTGCGTAATACCGGCTCCCTGGCCGCCGCTGCCGCACAGCTTCATCAGACACAGTCTGCCCTTTCGCATCAGTTCAGCGATCTGGAACAGCGTCTGGGCTTTAAGCTGTTTGTTCGTAAAAGCCAGCCGCTGCGCTTTACCGCTCAGGGGGAGATCCTGCTACAGCTGGCAGAGCAGGTATTGCCGCAGATCCAACAGGCGCTGCAGGCCTGTCACGAACCGCATCAAACCACGCTGCGCATCGCCATCGAATGCCACAGCTGTATTCAGTGGCTGACGCCGGCGTTGGACAACTTCCGCTCCTATTTCCCGCAGGTGGTGATGGATTTCAAATCCGGCGTGACGTTCGATCCGCAACCAGCCCTGCAACAAGGTGAGCTGGATCTGGTGCTGACCTCTGACATCCTGCCGCGCAGCGGGCTGCACTATTCGCCGATGTTCGACTTTGAAGTCCGGCTGATCCTGGCTCCCGATCATCCGTTGGCCAATAAGGCGCACATTGAACCGGCAGACCTGAGTGATGAAGTGCTGATGATCTACCCGGTGCAGCGCCAACGGCTGGACATCTGGCGTCATTTCCTGCAGCCGGCAGGGGTCAGCCCGGCGCTGAAAAACGTCGATAACACGCTGTTATTGATTCAAATGGTGTCAGCCCGGATGGGGATCGCCGCGTTACCGCACTGGGTGGTGGAGAGTTTTGAGCGCCAGGGGCTGGTCGTCACCAAGACGCTTGGGGATGGCCTGTGGAGCCGGTTATATGCCGCCACCCGCGATGGCGAGCAGCGCCAGACTGTCACCGAAGCCTTTATCCGCTCGGCACGTCAGCACGCCTGCGAGCATCTGCCGTTCGTGCGTGATGCCGCCCGGCCGATAGGCAGCCTGCCAGACACTAAATCCTTAGCGTCTTTAAGCTAGCGACCAGCCGCTTTCGGTGCGACCCAGCGGCGATGTACCCATAGCGAGGCGACAATCACCGAGCCACCGACAATAAAGCTGGCCCAGTGCGGCTGCTGATGCCAAACAGCAAAATTAACCAGCAGGCCCGCGGGCACATGCATATTGTTCATGATGCCCAACGTCCCTGCATCCACCTGCGTTGCCCCGTAGTTCCACATAAAGTAGCCCAATCCGGAAGCCACCACGCCCAGCCAAACCAAAATGCCCCATTGCAGGTTGGTGGTTGGCAGTTGGTTCGGATTACCCCACAGGAACCAGGCGACCACCGCTACTGCCGCCGCGCCCAGATAGAACCAGGAAAATGCCGTATGTTGCGGCAGCGGGTGTACTTCCATCAGGCGTTTGTAACCCACCATGCCGATGGCGAAGCTGATATTCGCCGCCTGCACCAGCAGCAGCCCCCACCAGAAGTGATCGCTCAGTTGGTGGTAGCGGATAATCGCCGCCCCCAGCACGGCCAGCAACGCGCTGAACAGATAGCCCCAACGCAGACGGCGGCCGCTGATCAGATCGTAAATCAGCGTGATGTACAGCGGCGTCAGCACCGTAAACAGCAGGAATTCCGACACGGTCAGATAGAGAAAGGCACGGAAACTGATCAGATACATGATGCCAAGCTGGAAGGCACCCACCAGCATATACAGCAGGATCACTTTCAGCTTGATGTTGCGCCAGCGCAGGAACGGCAGAAACACCAGCGCAGCCAGCCCAACGCGCATCAGCACCGAGAACCAGCTGTCGACATTGCCTGCCAGGTATTCGCCGATCAGGCTAAAAGAAAACGCCCACAAAATGGTGGTAATAACCAGAAGCAGCACGACAAGTTCACCCTAAAAGATCCGAAAGGGCGATTGTAGCGGAAGCAGAACAACAATGTGGCGCAAAGGAGGTTTACGTTTGAATGTAAAATAAACTAACGGCAATTTCGCCTGACTACGTTAGGCTTAAGACTATCGGGAGAACCGGAGGTAAACATGAAACGTCACCTTATTATCACCGCCCTGCTGTGGCTACCTTGGCTGGCTGCGGCGGAAAACGGGATCACTACGCTCAGCCAGCAACAACACATGCTGAACCAGCGCGACCAGCAGGGGCAGCAACAGCGCATGCTGAACAACCAGCAGATGGAGCAGCGCCAGCAGCAGGGTTATCAACTCAAGGTCAAACAGCCCAAAATGCTGCCCTATAACGGCAATAACAATCCGATGCAGCCACAGATGAACACTGGCAAGATGCTGCAAAACGGCAATCAGCCGGTTAATCCCTTTAACCAGACTGCTCCGGTAATACCGCAGGCACCGCTCCCGGCTACACCCTTACCCCCATAACGGTGAGGATTAACGGGGTGGTGATTGCCGCCAGCGCAGTGGACATCACCAGGCTGGTAGCGGCAGGGCCCGTTAGAACGTTAAATTGCCGTGACATCAGGTAGACGTTCACCCCCACCGCCATGGAGCCTAGCAGAACCACCACACGGGTTTCCATCGGAGGTAAATCCATTGACCAAGCCAGCAGCCAGACTACCATCGGCTGGACGATCAGCTTGAGAAAGCAGATGGCGCTGCTCAGTTGCCAGCCTTCGCTGATACGGTATTCCGCCAGCCCCATACCGAGCACCACCAGCGACAGCGGAGCCGCCACCTGGCCCAGCATGCTGACCGGTTGATCGACAAACACCGGCAGTGGCAGCCCGGTCAGGCTGAACAGCGTGCCAGACAGGATGCCGATAATCAGCGGGTTGGTCAGCACGCTGCGCGCCGTTTTGATAAAGCCTTGCAGCGTGGGGGAGCCATTACGTGCCCATTCGATGGAGATGGTCACTAGCGTCCACAGAATCAGGCCGTTGAATACCAGTACCAGAGCCACTGATGGGATGGCCTCCTCGCCTAGCATCACCGTGGCGATCGGCAGGCCAAGCATGACGTTATTGGAGAAAATGCCGCCCAGAGCGAATACCGACCCCGAAACGCCGTCCAGCTTGAAGATCCGCCGTGCGGCAATGCGGCCGATTACGAAGACGATCAGGCAACTGCCGAAGAAGGCGATCAGCAGGCGGGCGTCCACTGCCGGACGTTGTGAGAAATCGCACATCATGCGAAACAGCATGGCGGGCAGGGCGAGGGAAAACACGAAGCGGGTCATGCCATCGGTGATGGTCGCTGGCCATTTCCCCCAGCGGATAAGGCCATATCCCAGCACGATCAGCACAAATAACGGCAAAGACAGCACTATCTGGTGCCACAGCGAAACAATAAAGGCAGGCATCGTATCCCTTCCGATGGCGCGGCGGCAACGGGCTGACGTCGCTATGTTCTGGTTTAGTCAAAGTGAATGGCCCTCACCCTAACCCTCTCCCACAGGGAGAGGGGACCGATCGAGCTCGCTGATACTCCGGAGAAACTCAGGCTAATCCAGTATACAGACACACTCCCTCGCCCTTAGGGAGAGAGAACCGATCGAGCTCGCTGATACCCCGGAGAAATTCAGGCTAATCCAGTGTACCGACTGCCATCAGAATCCGATCTAACTCTCTGAAATCCCGGAATAAACTCGGGCTAACACAGTACTCTAACTGGCTCCCTCTCCCTGTGGGAGAGGGTTGGGGTGAGGGGTCATCTTTATCTACTAAATTAACCGCTCAAAAATCCGGACCAATCAAATCTATCCGGTCGGTGCAAATACAGTCAACGCCCCAATTCAACAATAAGCGCGCCCGCTCCGGCTGATTGACGGTGTACACCAGAATACGCAGCCCGGCATCTTTCAACGCCGCGACACGTTCAGCGGTCAGTTCTTTATGATTAATATGCAGCGAGACACAGCCCAGGCGCTCGGTCAGCTCCCGCCAATTGTCATCCCACTTGTCCAGCAACAGGCCGCGCGGCAGTTCTGGAGCGGTCTGCTGTGCCGCCGCCAGGGCTTCCACCGAGAACGAAGAAAGCAGCGGATCGGTTTGCCCTTGCCACAACATGCTGGCGGCAAAGGCCACCACCCGGCCGGTTTCCTCGTCGCTGCCGGTGGTTGGCTTGATTTCAATATTGGCCATCATGCCGTGCTGCTTACAGCGCTCCGCCACGTCCGACAGCAGCGGCAAACGCTCCCCTTTAAAGGCCGAGCTGTACCAGTCACCGGCATCCAGTTCGACCAGCTTCTCCCATGGCAGTTCGCCCGCCACGCCCCAGCCGTTGCTAGTGCGTTCAAGCGTGTCATCATGCAGCAGGAAAATCTGCCCGTCCTGCGCCAGTTTGGCGTCAAACTCGATCATCTTGTGGCCATGACGCGCGCCGACATCAATCGCGGCCAGGGTATTTTCCGGTGCCAGAGAACCGCCGCCGCGATGGGCGACAATATGGGGATAAGGCCAGGCTGTAGTCATCAATCCATCCGTGTTCCGCTGTGGGTAGCAAAAAAGTGCAGCGCCGACGCAGGCAGCTGTAAATACAGGGTACTGCCCGCAGACGGCAAGGTTTCATGGCTCAGGCGAACGATCACGCCTGAACTCCCCCATTGGCCGTGTGCCAGATTATCGGCACCGAGCAGTTCCAACGTTTGCAGCTCTAGCGGGATCCCGCCCTGCTCGCGCGTACTCAGTTGAATATGCTCCGGTCGGATACCCAACGTCAACTCCTGTCCGCCCCACTGTGGCCGAGGCTCTGGCAGATCCAGTGCCATGCCACCGGTCAGTTGCAGTTGTTTGCCGTCCACACTCAGCGTGCCAGGCAACAAGTTCATCGCCGGGGAACCGATAAAGCTGGCGACAAACAGCGTCGCCGGACGTTGATAAACCTCACTTGGCGTACCAATCTGCTCCGCCACACCTTTATTCATCACGATCACCCGCTGCGCCAGCGTCATCGCCTCTACCTGATCGTGGGTAACATACAGGCTGGTGGTTTTCAGGCGGCGATGCAGCTGCTGCAATTCCAGGCGCATCTGGACACGCAATTTGGCGTCCAGGTTGGAGAGCGGCTCATCAAACAGAAACACCGCCGGTTCGCGCACAATCGCGCGCCCCATCGCCACCCGCTGGCGCTGGCCACCGGAAAGCTCACGCGGTTTGCGTTGCAACAGCGGTTCCAACTCGAGAATACGCGCGGCCTCTTCTACCCGCTGACGGATGTGCTGTTTGCCAAAGCCACGGATTTTTAGGCCATAGGCCATGTTGTCGTACACGCTCATATGCGGATACAGCGCGTAGTTCTGGAACACCATGGCGATGCCGCGATCTTTCGGCTCCAGATCGGTCACGCGCTGACTATCAATATAGATATCCCCGCTGGTGGTGCGCTCCAGCCCGGCCACCATCCGCAGCAGCGTCGATTTGCCACAGCCGGAGGGGCCAACCATCACAATAAATTCGCCGTCAGCCACGTCGAGATCGATCTGCTTGATCACCGGCGTTTTGCCGTCGTAAGACTTGGTGACTGCCTGTAGTTTTAAACCTGCCATATTCGTTACTTCTCGCTATCAACCAGACCGCGCACAAACCAGCGCTGCATCAGAAGAACCACCGCCAACGGCGGGATCAAAGTCAACATCATTGCCGCCATCACCTGATTCCACTGGGTCGGCGCGCCGGAGGTGGAAATCATGCTGCGGATCCCCGCCACCGCCGTGCTCATCGAGGCGTCACTGGTGACCAGGATCGGCCAAAGATACTGATTCCAGCCGTAAATAAAGGTGATGACAAACAGCGCCGCCAGATTGGTTTTCGACAGCGGCAGCACGATGTCCCAAAAGAAGCGCATCGGCCCGGCTCCGTCGATACGGGCAGCCTCCAGCAGCTCATCCGGCAGGGTCATAAAGAACTGACGCAGCAGGAAGGTGGCCGTGGCCGATGCCATCAGCGGCAGCGTGAGCCCGGTGTAGCTATCCAGCAGGTTGAGGTTGGAGATCACTTCCACCGTAGGGAAGATACGCACCTCGACCGGCAGCATCAGCGTCATGAAGATCAGCCAGAAGAACAGGCTGCGCAGCGGAAAACGGAAATAGACGATGGCATAGGCGGACAACACCGAGACCACGATCTTGCCGCAGGTGATCGCCAGCGCCATGATCACGCTGTTAAGCAGCAGCATCGAGAACGGCACCTTGAGGGTGCCCACCCCGCCCTGCCAGATATGGCGGATGTTGTCCCACAGGTGCCCGCCAGGGACCAGCGTCATAGGCACCTGAAACACCTGCTGATCGTCCAGAGTGGCGGCCACAAAGGCCACATATAGCGGAAACAGCACCACCAGCACGCCAACAATCAGCATCGTATGGCTGAAGATATCCAGCCCGCGTCGGTTCTCAATCATTGGTAACGCACCTTACGTTCGACAAAGCGGAACTGAATCACCGTCAGGCCAATCACCAGCAGCATCAGCACCACCGACTGCGCCGCCGAGCTGGACAGATCCAGACCGGCAAAGCCTTCACGATAGATTTTGTACACCAGCGTGGTGGTCGACTGTACCGGCCCACCGCCAGTAGCGGCGTCGATCACCGGGAAGGTGTCGAAGAAGGCATACACCAGGTTGACCACCAGCAGGAAGAAGCTCACCGGCGTGATCAGCGGCAACACCAGGTTGAAGAAACGCCGTACTGGACCAGCCCCGTCGATCGCCGCCGCTTCCACCAGAGAACGCGGGATGGATTGCAATGCGGCCAGGAAAAACAGGAAGTTATAGCTGATCTGCTGCCACACCGACGCCAACACCACCAGGAACATCGCCTGGCCGCTGTTTTGCGCATGGTTCCAGTCATAGCCGAAACCGGCAAGCACATGGGTGATCAGGCCCATGCCGGGGCTGAACAGGAAGATCCACAGCACCGCCGCTACCGCAGGGGCAACCGCATAGGGCAGGATCATCAAGGTCTGATAGAAACGGCTGCCGCGCAGCACATAGTCGACCAGCGCGGCAAAGAACAGCGATACCAGCAGGCCAACACCGGCCACCAGGAAGCTGAACAACAGCGTGGTGTAGAAAGAGTCCAGATAATACGGGTCCTGGAACAGCTGTGTGAAGTTGTCCAACCCGACAAACTGGCTGGAAAGGCCGAACGGATCGACGCTTTGTACCGAGTACCACAGCGCCTGACCGGCAGGCCACAGGAAGAACACGACGGTGATCAGCAGCTGTGGCAGCACCAACACATAGGGCAGCCAGCTACAGCCGAAGCCGGGACGGGATGATGACATAGGGTTAACCGTTAAATGGGGATGAGGGGCGGTATAAGCCCCTCACCCCAGCCCTCTCCCAAAGGGAGAGGGAGTGGATCGATGTCGTTTGGCAAAAGAACGCCCAATCTGACGCTTACTTGGTGGAAGCCTCGAAGCGGCGCAGCAACACGTCACCACGCTGTACCGCAGCATCCAGCGCCTGCTGCGGGGTTTTCTTGTCAGTCCACACGCTTTCCAGCTCTTCATCCACCACGGTACGGATCTGCGGCATATTGCCCAGACGCAGCCCTTTGGTGAACGCCAACGGTGGCTTGTTCAGCATCTGGCGAGTAGCCACATCGGCCCCTGGGTTTTTGTCGTAGAAGCCCTGTTGCTTGGTCATATCAAAAGCGGCAGTGGTGATCGGCAGGTAGCCGGTCTTTTGATGCCATTCGGCGGCAATTTCAGGCTGGGCCAGATATTGCAGGAACTCCGCCACGCCTTTGTAGGTCGCCGCGTCTTTGCCGTTCATCACCCACAGGCTGGCCCCGCCGATAATGGCGTTCTGCGGTGCATTTTTGGCGTCAGCATCGTAAGGCATCATGCCCACGCCGAAGTCAAACTTGGCGTATTTGCGGATGCTGGCCAGCGAGCCGGAAGAGGCGGTCGCCATGGCGCAGTCGCCGTTGTAGAACTTCTCGGTAGGTTCGTCCTTGCGGCCGAAGTAGGTGAAGTCGCCCTTCTTGTTCATGTCTTGCAGGAACTGAATATGCTTCACCTGCAGCGGCTGGTTGAACTCCAGCTTGGCACTGGTGCCACCAAAGCCGTTGTTTTCACTGGCGAACGGCACGCCATGCCAGGCGCTGAAGTTCTCCAGTTGGATCCAGCCTAACCAACCGCTGGTGTAGCCGCACTTCATGCCAGCCGCGCGCAGTTTGGCGGCATCAGCCGCCAATTCCTGCCAGGTTTTCGGTGGCTGATCCGGGTTCAAGCCCGCTTTCTTGAAGGCGTCTTTGTTGTAATACAGCACCGGGGTGGAGCTGTTGAAAGGCTGGGACAGCAGATGGCCGCTCTTGTTATCGGTGTAGTAACCGGCCACGGTCGGTACAAACACCGATTCGTCGAACTTGATGCCCGACTCCTGGAATACCTGATACACCGGTTTGATCGCCTTGCTCGCCATCATGGTGGCGGTGCCCACTTCATAGACTTGCAGGATCGCCGGTGCCTTGCCGGAACGGTAAGCAGCAATGCCCGCCGCCAGGCTCTGTTCGTAGTTGCCTTTATAAACCGGGACGATCTTCACATCGCTGTGAGTTTGGTTGAAACGGTCCGCCAGAGAATCCACTTCGGTGCCCAGTTCCCCTTCCATCGAATGCCAGAAGGGGATCTCGGTGGCAGCTATTGCATGGCCGCTGACCGCCAGGGCCAAGGTAACGCACAACGTGGTTTTTTTAATCGCGTGAGCAAACATGCCTAACTCCTGAAAAAGCGGGTGTGATCAAAACGCGTGAGCGAAAAGAAACAGTTTTTGTTCGGATGCTAAACATGCCATGCGCGGATGACAGTAAAATAACTCTGGCGTGACAGCTAGATGACAGCGAGGTGAAGTGCAGATGGCGGTTTGATGTCGGCGGTAGGGAATTCTCCCCACCGCCGCAGAGAGATTACAGCGAGCGACGCAGGCGGGCGACGGCCTCTTGCATCTGTTGTTCGGTTGCCGTGGCAAACGACAGGCGGAAGGTTGAGCGATCTGGTTTGTCAGAGAAGAAGTATTCTCCCGGCACAAACACCACGCCCTGTTTCAGGGTGGTGTTCAGCCACTCGGTGGCATTGAACTGCTGACGGAAACGCGCCCACAGGAACATGCCGCCTTTCGGCATATCAAAGCTGATCACATCACCCAGTTCTTTTTCCACCAACCCGGCCAGGATCTCACCTTTGTGCTTGTAGGCCGCACGGATCTTTTCGATCTGCGCCGGTAAACGATCCAGCCCCAGATAGCATTCGACGATGCTCTGCGACAGCGCGCTGGCATGCAGATCCGCCGCCTGCTTGATGATCGCCACTTTATGCAGCAGGAACGGTGGCAAGATGGCCCAACCCAGGCGCAGGCCCGGAGCCAGGATCTTGGAGAAGGTGGAGGTGTAGATAATGTTTTCGGTATGGCCCAGCACCTGCTGCGAAACCTGATACAGCGTAGCATTACGCTCTTCGGTGAAGCGCAGCTCGCCGTACGGGTCATCCTCGATAATCAGGAAGTTATGCTCCACCGCCAGTTTCACCAACTGTTCACGGCGTGCGGCGCTCAGGGTCAGGCCGCTTGGGTTGCCGAAGTTCGGCACCACATACACCCCTTTGATCTTCTTGGTTTTCAGCAGTTCAGCCAGCTCATCCACCACCATGCCGTCGCTGTCAGAAGAAACGGACATGACGTTGGCTTCCGCCAGTTCCAGCGTTTGCAGCGCCGCCAGATAGGTCGGGCGCTCTACCACAAACACATCACCAGGGTTAATCACCGCACGCATCACCAGATCTAACGCCTGCTGGGAGCCTGCGGTCACCACGATATCTTCCGGCTTGGCATTAACGCCACGCTGTGCGCATAGGGTACAGATGCCTTCACGCAGCAGTTCGCTGCCTTCGGTCAGCCCATATTGGAAAGCACTTTTCGGTTGTTCGGTAATAGCCTGCTGGGTAGCAATGCTCAATCCTTCGAAGTCAAACAGTGCATCAGAGGGAATGCCACCCGCCAGCGAAATGACGTTTTCCATTTTGCTGTGCTTGAGCAATTCGCGGATTGCCGAGCTTTTGACCTTTACGATGCGCTGTGCGAGTAGTCCTTCTGTCTTCATTGCTTGTTCTCGTAATCGTTAAGAATAGGGGCGCCACTCAGTGCGCCCTATGTCAATTACCCATGGTTTAACCACCCAGGTATGCTGACCGCACTGCTTCGTTTGCTAATAATGCGGCCCCCGTATCTTCCAACACCACGCGGCCGTTTTCCAGCACATAACCACGATCCGCCAGTTTTAGCGCCTGGTTGGCGTTTTGTTCCACCAGGAAGATGGTCATCCCCTCTTCGCGCAGCTGTTGGATGATGTCGAAAATCTGCTGGATGATGATGGGGGCCAGCCCGAGTGAAGGCTCGTCCAACAGCAGTAACTTTGGCTGACTCATCAGCGCACGACCAATCGCCAGCATCTGCTGCTCACCGCCGGACATGGTGCCAGAGCGCTGGCTGCGGCGCTCCAGCAGGCGTGGAAACAGGGTAAACACCCGTTCGATGCGTTGGTGATACTGCTCGCGGTCGGCAAAGAAACCGCCCATCGCCAGGTTCTCTTCCACCGTCATGCGTGAGAACACCCGTCGCCCTTCCGGTACGATCGCCACGGCCTCGCGCATGATGCGCGCTGTCTGCCACTGGGTGATATCCTGATCCATCAAGGTGATAGACCCTTCACTGGCCCTTGGGTCGCCGCATAGCGTGCCGAGCAGGGTGGTTTTACCGGCACCGTTGGCGCCGATCAGGGTGACAATCTCCCCCTGTTGAATGTTCAGGCTGACCTGGTGCAGCGCCTGAATTTTGCCGTAATGGGCGGAAACCTGATTAAATGACAACATATGCTTATTCGCCCAGATAGGCCCGGATCACGTCCGGGTTATTGCGGATTTCTGCCGGTGAGCCTTGCGCCAACGGCGTTCCCTGATTCACCACGTAGATGCGATCGGAAATCCCCATCACCAGTTTCATATCGTGCTCAATCAACAGCACCGACACCTGGTGCTGGTCACGCAGCTCGACGATCAGATGATCCAGCTCATCGGTTTCTTTCGGGTTCAGGCCCGCCGCCGGTTCATCCAGCATCAATAGTTCCGGGCGCGTTACCATGCAACGGGCGATCTCCAGCCGACGCTGCTGGCCATAGGCCAGATTACCCGCCGAACGGTTAGCCATCTCCAACAGGCCCACACGCTCCAGCCACACTGCCGCACGCTCAAGCGCATCGGCTTCTGCACGGCGGAACGCCGGGGTTTTCAGCAAACCGGCAAACACGCCGCTTTTCAGATGCTGATGTTGGGCCACCAGCAGGTTTTCAATCACCGTCATTTCGCGGAACAGCCGCACGTGCTGGAAGGTGCGCACCACCCCCATGCGGGCAATGGTCTGGCCGGAAAGCCCTTCCAGATGGCGATCGCGCAGTTTGATGGTGCCACTGGTCGGGCGATAGAATCCGGTCAGGCAGTTGAACACCGTGGTCTTGCCTGCGCCGTTCGGGCCAATCAACGAAACAATCTCACCTTGGTGCAGCTCCAGCGCGACGTTGTTTACCGCCAGCAAACCACCAAAACGCATCGAAAGCCCGGCGACCGCCAGTAAAGGTTGAGTACTCATGCCTGCTCCCCCTTCACGGCTTTGATATCAGCCACTTTCAGCTTCAACTGCGGGCGTTTCATCGGCAGCAGCCCCTGCGGCCGCCAAATCATCATCAAGACCATCAGCGCCCCCAGCAGCAACATGCTGTATTCATTCAGATCGCGCATCATCTCACGGGACACTACCAGCAGGATCGCCGCCAGGATCACCGCAAACTGTGAGCCCATGCCGCCCAACACCACGATCGCCAGCACAAAGGCCGATTCCACAAAGGTGAAGGATTCCGGGCTGACAAACCCCTGACGTGCGGCAAACAGCGTGCCGGCGAAACCGGCAAAGGCGGCACTGATGGTAAAGGCGGTCAGTTTGATTTTGGTCGGGCTCAAGCCCAGTGAGCGGCAGGCGATCTCATCTTCGCGCAACGCTTCCCAGGCACGGCCCAGCGGCATGCGCAGCAGGCGGTTAATCACAAACAGCGTCAATATCACCAGCAGCAGTGCCACCAGATAGAGGAACACGATGCGGTCGCTGGGATCGTATTTCAGGCCAAAGAAGTTATGGAAGGTATCCCAGCCACCGTCGCGGGCGCTGCGGTTAAACTCCAGACCAAAAAAGGTGGGTTTCGGGATCTGGCTGATGCCGTTTGGCCCGCCGGTAATCTCGGTGTTGTTCAGCAGCAGGATGCGGACGATTTCACCAAAGCCCAGCGTGACGATCGCCAGATAGTCTCCCCGCAGGCGTAATACCGGGAAACCAAGCAGGAAGCCAAAGATGGCGGTGACAATCCCCGCCAGCGGCAGGCTTTCCCAGAATCCCAGGCCGTAATAATGGTTCAGCAATGCGTAGGTATAGGCTCCGATGGCGTAAAAGCCGCCGTATCCCAGCACCAACAGGCCGGAAAGGCCGACCACCACGTTCAGGCCCAGCCCCAGCATCACGTAGATCAGCGTCAGGGTGGCGATATCCACCGTGCCGCGCGACACCAGGAACGGCCAGACGACGGCGGCAATGATGATCGCCGCTGCCAGCACCTTCTGGCGCATGGTGGAGCCGTCAAAGCTGGGTAAGACGAACGCCGGGCCGGAGATTTTCTTCATCCCATGCTGCATCAGCGGACGCAGCAGTTGGAAGAAAAACACCACCACACAACCGATGCCAATCCACATCCAGCGCACTTCGGCAGCGCCGTGCACCACCAGCTTGGTACCGTCGAGGCTCAGTTGCATCCCCATCAGGAAGGAGGCCATGACAAACAGCACGACCGTGGCAATACAGGCGTTAAGCAGACCGAGTTTCATACTTTCTCAACCTCCGGACGCCCAAGGATGCCGGTTGGCATCACCAGCAACACCACAATCAGCAAGGCGAAGGACACCGCATCTTTGTATTCGGTGCTCAAATAGGCGGAGGTGAGCGCTTCAGCCACGCCCAACACCAGCCCGCCAATCATCGCCCCAGGAATGCTGCCAATCCCGCCCAGTACCGCCGCGGTGAAGGCTTTCATCCCGGCCATAAAGCCGATGTAAGGGTTGATCACGCCGTAGAATTGGCCGAGCAGCACGCCAGCCACCGCCGCCATCACTGCCCCGATCACGAAGGTGAGCGAAATCACCCGGTCGGTATTGATGCCCAGCAGGCTGGCCATCTTCAAATCTTCCGCACAGGCACGGCAAGCGCGGCCCATACGCGAATAACGGATAAACATCGTCAGCGCCAGCATCGCCAGGAAAGTGACGACCCAGATGATGAGCTGCATGGTGCTGATGGTCGCGGCAAAGCCGTTGCTCTCACCCAGCACCCATTGGCCGGTGACCAGGCTTGGCAGCGCCACATCACGCGACCCCTGCGTCAGGCTGACGTAGTTTTGCAGGAATATCGACATCCCGATGGCGGAAATCAGCGCAATCAGGCGCTTGGAGTTGCGCACCGGTTTGTAGGCTACCCGCTCGATGCTCCAGCCATAGGCGCTGGCAATCACGATCGACACCAGGAACGCTGCGCCGATCAGCAGCCAACCCACGTCGATACCGATCATCATCAGGGCGGCGATCACGATAAAGGAAACATAGCTGCCGATCATATAGACCTCGCCGTGGGCGAAGTTGATCATGCCGATAATGCCGTAGACCATGGTGTAACCGATGGCGATCAATGCATAGGTGCTGCCCAGCGTCACGCCGTTGAACATCTGCTGCAGAAAATAGAGAAACTGCTCTGACATACTCTGACCTTCTAAGGTGTTGTACTGGCCGACAAAGAGCGGCCCAACGGCCTGCTGGCGTTGCAGGCGCCGGGAATTCCCGGTTTGTAGATTTTGCTGTCAAGGTGGCCTCCACGCCCAAAAAACGCAGAGGCCACCTTAAACGGGCTTATTTAATCGGCGTTGATGAGCCGTCGGCATGCCATTCAAACACCCCGAACTCGAAGCCTTTCAGATCGCCTTTGTCATCCCAGCTCAGTGGCCCCATCACGGTTGCCACCGGTTGGCCGGTTTTCAGATCTTTGACGATATCTGCCGGTTCCTGGCTCCCGCTGCGCTCCATCCCGGTGACCAGCGATTGCAGTGCTGCATAGGTGGTCCAGACAAATGGCCCAGTCGGATCCAGCTTCTTGGCTTTTAATGCATCAACCACCGGTTGGTTGGCTGGCACCTGATCGTAACGTTTTGGCAGCGTCACCAGCATGCCTTCAGACGCAGCACCGGCGATGTTGGACAGCGAGGAGTTACCCACACCTTCCGGCCCCATGAAGCGGGTAGTCAAGCCCGCCTGTTTGGCCTGACGCAGGATCTGGCCCATCTCTGGGTAATAACCGCCGAAGTAGACGAAATCGACGTTCTCTTTCTTCAGACGAGCGACCAGGGTAGAGAAATCTTTATCGCCAGCGGTGATGCCTTCAAACATCACAACATCGGTCCCCTGCTTTTTCAGGCTGTCACGCACTGAACGCGCCAGGCCTTCACCGTATTGCTGCTTGTCGTGGACCACGGCGATGCGCTTGGGTTTAATCTCGTTGAGGATGTAGCTGGCGGCCGTTGGGCCCTGATCGGAATCCAGGCCAGTGGTGCGCAGGATCATCTTGTAACCACGGGTGGTCAGATCGGCGTTGGTCGCCGCCGGGGTGATCATGATCACGCCTTCATCTTCATAGATGTCGGAGGCTGGCTGGGTCGATGAAGAGCACAGGTGGCCGATCACGTAACGAATGCCGTCATTGATGACCTTGTTGGCTACCGCTACCGCCTGTTTCGGGTCACAGGCATCGTCATACTCTACCGCCACCAGCTTATCGCCCTTGATACCGCCTTTGGCGTTGATATCGGCAATCGCCTGACGTGCACCGGTAAACTCCATATCACCATACTGCGCCACCGGGCCGGACATGGCACCCACTACGGCAATCTTGATGTCTTTTGCCACAGCGACATGGCCGATAGCCATCGCGATACAACCGGCCAGCAGCGCTTTACCCTTTGTTAATTTCATCCGCATATTCCCCATCTGTCGTTGTGAGTGTTGCTGTTGTATTTGTCACACCTAATCATTGTTTCTACCCGGCAGATTGCAAGTGACGGCCAACTGACCCTGGCTGGCAAAACGCCGGTAAATCGCTTTTATCTATAAGTAATAATGATTTAGGTAGATTCGCGACAATATTTTCTAATAAGACTTTATTTTTCATGTCATTAAACAGGAGTTTTCTTCTGCAAAGCAACTCCCAATGTCAGAAACAAGCGGTGTAAACAGCATAAAATCCGGATTAAATCTGCGCCGTTTAGCGCAAGGAACAGCGCGATGTGCTGGTTAACATGCCATTAACTAACCGTTTACTCGGAAAATGCCAGCAGCAAAAAACATTTCGCGCAGACCTCGTATAGAAAAACTTACACAACGCACTGAGCAAGATCCATTACACTGTCGACATCCCTTATCGGTGCGGAAATCCGGCATGAAACTGACCATTGAACGCTTGACCAGTTTGTCCCCTCAAGACCTTATCGACCTTGGTAAAATCTGGCCACATCAACAGCCTGAGCAGTGGCTAAGCTGGCTGGAGGAAGATAAAGCACTGTTTGCCGCCCGTTTTAACGAGCGGCTGCTGGGGGCGGTAAAAATCGAGATAGCGGGCCAGAGCGCTCAATTGCACGATCTGCTGGTACGCGAAGTGACACGCCGCCGTGGCGTGGGGCTGTATCTGATGGAAGATGCCCAACGCCAATTGCCACAGGTGCAACATTGGCAACTGGATACTGCCGGGTTGGCCGCTCGTGAACGAGGCGAGGTCGGCAACTTTATGCGTGCTTGCGGCTTCCAGGCTCAGGGCGATTGCTGGCAAAAATGAAACGTTGGATAGCTCTGATCGTCATTATGCTGCTCGCCGTCATGGCCTGGTTTGCAGGGCGCTACCAGGCAATGAATCTTCATCAGCCTTGGGATCAGCAGGCCTACGTTTGGCAAAGGGTGTGGACACCTCAACATGCCGAGGCGCTGGCTGCCAGCCGTGACCTGTTTACTACCCTGCGCGTGTTGGGTCTGCAGGTGCATCCCCGTGAGGGTTTCCGGGACATCACGGTCAATACCGCCATGCTGAAACAAGATGGCCGCCCGCTATGGTTGGTAGTGCGGATAGACGGGCAATTGATGCAGTTGGATGAGGCCACCATCTATGCACGTCTGCAACAACAGCTGCAACGCTGGCAGGCGGCTGGTTTACCGGTGATTGGTGTGGAGATCGACCATGACGCCGCCACCGTACGGCTGCCCAAATATCAACAATTTCTGCACCAACTGCGCCAACGGCTGCCCTCTTCATTACAGCTAGGCATCACCGCCCTGCCCGCCTGGATCGGATCCCCAGCGCTGCCCGGCGTACTGCAACAGGTAGACAGCTCGGTGCTTCAGGTACATGCGGTGCTCTCCCCCACCCAAGGTTTATTCGACGGCCGGTTGGCGCAGGAGTGGACACGCCAGTACGCTCGCCTTAGCCCTAAACCCTTCCGTATTGCCTTGCCAGCCTACGGCATGGCTCTGCTAGGGTTCGATGCCCAGGGGGCTCTGGTTGAGAGCGAAGCCTCGCAGCGCGTGGCGGGCAAGGTCCAGGAGCTGACCGTGGCACCGCAGCAGGTTGCCGATTTCTTGCAGCAGCTCGCACAACGCCCACTGCCACATCTGCGCGGCATTATCTGGTTCCGCCTGCCGCTGGAAAACGATCGCCGCGCCTGGTCGATGGCGACGCTACGGGCGGTGATCCAGCACCAGCCATTGCTCACCCACTGGCAGGTTAAATTTTTGCCGCAGCCACAGCAAAATGGGCTGTATGATTTGATGATTGAGAATCAGGGTCCAGTGGATGCTCCGTTACCGCGTGAGATCCACATTCAGGCCGAAGGTTGCCTGGCCGCCGACGCGGTAGGTCATTACCAGTTGGCAACGGCATCGGACCCCCAACGCTTTATCCGCATTAGCGGCGATCAGCTACGAGCAGGGCAATCACGCCCCTTGGGCTGGCTACGCTGCCAACAGATCACGCCAGGAGGCACCCATGTCATACCTTGATTTGCACACTGCAGGGCACCGTCGCCGTGCGCTCCCGTTAGCATCACTGATCGCTGCAGCATTGATGGTGCCGCTGAGCGGCCAAGCCTGTGGGCCAGACTTCCCCAACCGCCTGCTGGTTAATCGCAACGGCACCCTGCTGTATATGCCTGAGGGTAACTTCGCTTTCGAAGCCACCCGTCTGGTACCGGTAGACCCACAGCTGCCACGCTGGCAGGCTCCGCCCATGGCCCCGGTGACACCGCCAAAACCGATGCCGCTTTCACCCGCACAGCAGGCCATTAGCCAGATGCGTGCTACCCACACCGTTGAAGAAGCCGACGCGGTGAATGCGCAAGGGCTATCTAATGCCGCGCGCTTATATACGCTGGGGGCGGTCGCCTTTGCCGCAGAAGATCCGCGGGCGTCGCAATATTTCCAGCAGGTGTTGGCGTTGCCAGCCGCCGAGCAGGAAGCATGGGGGTTACGGGCGCAATACTCGCTCGGCCGCCTGCTGATGGACGATCATGGCACGCCGGAAAGTGAATCCGGTAGCGAGCCGGTGGTGAAACATCCGGAGAAAGCGCAGCTTGAGCAGGCCTTGGCTGCCTTCCAACAGGTGATCGACCAGGTGAAAAGTGGCACCGCCGATCCCGATCAACTGGCACTGAGTAGCCTGGGCCAACAAGCACGTATTCATTTGTGGCTCGGGGAAATCGCTCCGGCAGCACAGCTATATGCTCAGCAGGCCGCCCAAGGCGATCCCGATGGCGGTCTCTCGCTGCAATATATCTCCTCCTATCTGATCAACCCGCAGCATGTGGAGGCGTTAAAACAGGCTATTCACGATCCGTTGGTGCAGCAATTGGTCACCATTGAGCTGTTCGCCCGCAGCAGTAATCTGGAGATGTCTGGCATCATTAACGGTGAGACCGGCGCTAAACAACTTGTCGATCAGACCCTGACGTTGCTCAATGACTCGGTTAAAAGCGGTTTCACCGGTAGCGACCGGCTGGCGGCGCTGGCCTATCGTTCCGGGCAATATGCCATGGCGGCCAACCTGCTGAAAAATGCGGGAGATGGCGGTTTAGCCTGGTGGTTACGTGCCAAAATGGCCCTGCGTGAGAGTGATGTGAAAGCCGCAACCGCCGCCTATGCCAAAGCCGCAGCCGCATTCCCTACCGATGAAAGCTGGGGGGAACAGCGTAACGAAGACTTCGCAGCCGAAATGATCGTGCCGGATTGCCGAGTTGCCGGCGAGCAGGCCATTCTGGCGCTGAACCGTGGCGACTATCTGCAAGCGATGGATCTGATGTACCGCGGCAAAGAAAACTACTGGGCAGACGTGGCGGATATCGCCGAGCGAGTGCTAACGGTCGATGAACTGAAAGGCTTTGTGGATAAGCATGCACCAGCCCCCACCACGCCACTCAAGCCGGTCAAACCCGATGAATACAATGGCGAGCGGATCACCCAAAAGGTTCAACTGCGTGAATTGCTGGCACGGCGCATGATGCGCGTAGGTCGCTATGAGGAAGCGGTGAACTACTTTGCCATTCCAAACTACCGCCAGGCGGCGCAGGACTTTGCCAACCTGATGAAAGCGGCGAAGGATAAATCGGCAGATAACAGCGCGCGCGCCAAAAGCTACTATCAGGCGGCGGCGCTGTTGCGCTCGCAGGGGTTGGATTTCAGCGGCTATGAAATGACGCCGGATTACAATATTTATGGCGCGGGGTATTCCTATCTGGGGGATGCGTTCAACACCAAGGACATCAAAGACAAGAATTGGATCAGCGCGGCGGAAGCGGCACGGGCCAAGAAATCGTTGCCAGATGCAGATAACCGTTTCCTGCATTACCGCTGGCAGGCGGTGGATCTGGCGCAAAAGGCCGCCGACCTGCTACCGCCGAAAAGCCAGGCCTACGCTGCCGTGCTGTGTAATGCCGCTGGTTGGGTGATAGCCCGCGACGCCAAAACCGGCCGCGCGCTGTATCAGCGTTATATCAAGAATGGCACCCAGTTTGAGTGGGGTACCAAATTTGGCTATGACTGCCCGGCACCGGAGTTTGATCCCGCAGCCAACTAACTACAAAAACAGAAAAGCCCGGCAAGCCGGGCTTTTCGAGCGTTAAGCGCTATCGGTATCAGGCTTCGATCGCCATCTTCAGTTTCTTCATGGCGTTCTTTTCCAGCTGGCGCACACGCTCGGCAGAAACGCCGTACTGATCGGCCAGCTCCTGCAGGGTGGACTTGTTGTCGTCGTCCAACCAGCGGGCGCGAATGATATGCTGGCTGCGCTCGTCCAGACCTTCCAGCGCGTAGGCCAGTTTGTCTGCGGCGTTGCTTTCCCAGTTATCTTCTTCGATCCCTTCGGCAAAGTCCGAGCTTTTATCCTGCAGATAGAGCATTGGGGCCATGGCATGGCCGTCACGCCCTTCGTCTTCCGGCGTTGGGTCAAAGGTCATGTCCTGTGCCGCCATACGCGACTCCATCTCACGCACGTCTTTGCTGGTGACACCCAGCTCGCGCGCGACCAGCTCGACTTCGTCCTGATTGAACCAGCCCAGACGCTGCTTGGTTTTACGCAGGTTGAAGAACAGCTTGCGCTGTGCCTTAGTGGTCGCCACTTTGACGATACGCCAGTTGCGCAGCACGTATTCGTGAATTTCTGCCTTGATCCAATGCACCGCAAAGGACACCAGACGTACGCCAACCTCTGGGTTGAAGCGACGCACGGCCTTCATCAGGCCGATATTCCCTTCCTGGATAAGATCTGCCACCGGCAAACCGTACCCTGAATAGTTACGGGCAATATGAGCGACAAAGCGCAGGTGAGA
The DNA here is from genome assembly GCF_059697885.1 of Serratia sp. NCCP-200. Lineage (NCBI taxonomy): Bacteria > Pseudomonadati > Pseudomonadota > Gammaproteobacteria > Enterobacterales > Yersiniaceae > Serratia > Serratia sp. NCCP-200. The sequence continues at coordinate 291,067 of NZ_BAAKUJ010000006.1, read as the reverse complement.
CAGGATGAGCTGCTTAGCTGCTTCCAGATCGCCCTGATAATGCAGCCGTTCAGCCAGTTCCCGCTCTTCCTCTGCCGTCAGCATCGGATAGGTGTTGGCTGCCCGCAGGTAGGCTTCCAAGCTGCCCTGTGGGACTAAGGCTAAAGTGCGCATTTCTTTGGTCATTCAAAACCCTCTCTTGATAAAACTGGTCATGCAGGTGATTTCACGGCGGGGAGCTATTGATCTTGCGGCAGTTGCTGTTGCAAAAGCGGGTCCACACGCCGGGCACCTAAACATTTGCTGCAGATTTGGACCGTGCTCAACCCCAAAAGTTCACCGTTTTTCACACACAGTGCACACGACAATACGTCATGCAAGCTCAGGTTGATTGGGAATTTGTGCGTTTGAGAAGAGATCGGAGATGTTGAGGTCTGGCAGCTCTTCTCCCGCAGCACGGCAACCGGGCCGCAGCAGGAGAAGAGTATACCAAAAATTCACTATTGTGGTGTAAATCGGCGTAAATGTTGCACGGTGGCCAACCAGGCGGCAATCCAGCCGATCATCGCCGAGATCAGCAGCAGCAACAGCGCCTCATCCCAACCCAGGCCATGCAGGGTAAAGGTGGTGCCAAACACCTTCGCCACGTTGGTCACTACCGACTCCAGCTTCCACACCAGCGCGCCAGACAGGGCCAGCGACAGCAGCGCGCCGAAGAAGCCGAGCATTGCACCACCGTTGAGGAATGGCCGCAGGATAAAGCCGTCGGTGGCACCGATCAGCTTCATCACGTTGATGGTATCGCGACGGCTGAAGATGCTCAGACGCACGCTGTTACCAATCACCAGGAATACCGCCACCACCATCAGTATGCCGATCATCAAGGCCACCTGGCCCACCAACCCGGTCAGCGCCGCCAGGCGGGCAAACCAACTGTCGTCCATCCTGACTTCATCCACGCCCTGCACCGCCGCCACGCGATCGCGCAGGGTGGTGAGCGTATCGGAACTCTGGAAACTCATCTGTGGCGTGACAATCGCCACGGCTGGCAGCGGGTTTTCTTCCAGCATATCCAGCGCGCCACCAAAACCAGACCAGTTGCGGAACTCGCCCCGCGCCTCTTCACGCGACAGGTAGTTCACCTTCTCCACCCCGGCCTCGGCCTTGATGGCATCCAGCACTTTGACCGCCGCGTCATCGTCGAGGGATTTATCCAGATACACCGTCAACTGTGGCGTTGGGTACCACTGTGTTGCAGCGGTACTGACGTTCTTCCAGACGATGTAGCAAACGCTCGGCAGCGTCAGGGAGATGGCGATGACCATCACGGTCAGCAGCGTTGCCAGTGGTTGGCGCAGCATATCGGCAATGGCGTTCATCCAAGCATAGCGCCACTGTTCACGCCAGCCACCACGCAGTGCCTTGCTCTTGGCGGTTTTTGCATTATTCGCCATGCTGTGCCCCCCCTACCATACGGCCCTGGCTCAGCGTCAGGATGCGGTAATTGCGCCGGGCGATCAGCCCGGTGTCGTGGGTTGCCATCAGCACCGTCACCCCAACGCGGTTAAATTCTTCAAACAGGCGCAGGATCCCTTCCGACAGGGCGTCATCCAGGTTACCGGTCGGTTCATCCGCCAACAGCACCGCTGGCTTGTTCACCACCGCGCGGGCAATGCCAACGCGCTGCTGCTCACCACCGGAGAGCTGAATGGGGAAGTTCTTCGCTTTATCCAGCAGCCCGACCTTGTCCAGCGCAGCCGAAACGCGGCGACGGATATCTTCGGTACTGGCTCCAGCGATGACCAGCGGCATCGCCACGTTGTCATACACCGTACGATCCAGCAGCAGATGGTGATCCTGGAAAATCATGCCGATCTGGCGGCGCAGGAAAGGCACCTCGCGGTTTTTCAACCGGCTGATGTCATGCCCGCCAAACCAGATATGACCGGCGCTTGGCCGCTCAATCCCACAAATCAGTTTCAGCAGGGTACTTTTCCCCGCGCCGGAATGGCCGGTCAGAAACGCCATCTCCGCCGGACGCAGATGAAAATCTACCCCCTGCAGGGCTTGCCGTCCGCCCAGATAAGCTTTACTGACCTGTTCAAAGCGAATCATCCGTATCAATCCTCTCGGGCAAAAAGTGCCTCAATAAAGTCATCAGCCTTAAACGGCCGCAAATCTTCGATGCCTTCACCAACGCCGATGTAACGGATCGGGATAGTAAACTGATCGGCAATGGAGAAGATCACCCCGCCTTTGGCGGTACCGTCCAGTTTAGTCAGCGTTATGCCGGTCAGGCCCACGGCTTCATTAAATAATTTCGCCTGGTTAACCGCATTTTGTCCGGTGCTGGCATCCAGAGTCAGCATAACCTCATGGGGGGCCTGCTCGTCCAGTTTTTTCATCACCCGCACGATCTTCTTCAGCTCTTCCATCAGGTGCGCCTTGTTCTGCAGGCGACCAGCGGTGTCGGCAATCAGCACATCGATATTGCGGGCTTTGGCCGCCTGCACCGCGTCGAAGATCACCGAAGCGGAATCGGCACCGGTATGCTGAGCGATGACCGGAATGCGGTTACGTTCGCCCCAGACTTGCAACTGCTCAACCGCTGCGGCGCGGAAAGTGTCGCCCGCGGCCAACATCACCGATTTACCTTCGGCCTGGAACTGACGCGCCAGCTTACCGATGGTGGTGGTTTTACCCACACCGTTGACGCCAACCATCAGGATCACGAACGGCGTTTTGCCGCCGACATCCAGTGGCTGATCCACCTTGGCGAGAATTTCCGCCATCTCTTCTTTCAGTTTGCCATACAGCGATTCGGCATCTTTCAATTGCTTACGGCTGGCGTGCAGAGTAAGAGACTCAATGATTTTACGAGTGGTTTCTACACCAACGTCGGCGATTAACAGTTGTTCTTCCAGCTCTTCGAACAAATCGTCGTCGATCTTCTTGCCACGGAACAGGCCGATAAAGCCGGAACCCAGATTCTGTTTGGTTTTCAGCAGGCTGCGTTTAAGACGGGCGAAGAAGCCTTCTTTGCTAGGGCGCTCTTGCTCTTGCGTTACCGCCGGAGCCAGCAGTTCAGGCTGTTCGGGTTCCGCTTCCAGCTCAGGCTCGATAACCTCTTCAATCACCTCTGGCTCAGGTTCGATAATTTCAGCAGGCACTTCGATTACCGCTTCAATCACCTCTGGCTCAGGTTCGATAATTTCAGCAGGCGCTTCGATTACCGCTTCAACCACCTCGGGTTCAGGTTCGATAATTTCAGCAGGCGCTTCGATTACCGCTTCAACCACCTCGGGCTCAGGTTCAATAATCTCGGCTGGCGCTTCAATCAGCTCGGGTTCTTCTACTTGCGCCTCAGACTGTTGCGCTACGGTGACTTCTTCGATCGCCACCGGCTCAGCATGGTGTTCGTCCAGCGGCAGGATATTTTCGGTGATAGGCTCGCCGCTCAGGCTGCTATCCAACTCCCCTGGGGTATCTTTGGTGGCGGCTGGAGCAGATCCCTGGGTAGGAAGCTTATCGTCCAGTTTGGGGGCAGCCGGGGTTTCTGCGGCCTGCTGTTCCGCCTGTTCTACGGCAGATTCAGGTTGTTGCTGCTCTTCTTCCTTCTGGCCGAAGCCCAGCCAGGAGAAAAACCCACGTTTTTTATCTTTTGCCATGTTCTGACCCTACTCCGTACCAATGGCTTGCAAATGCGAAAAATTAATTCGCCGAGTCTATCACTTTCCCTGGCACAGCAACACGCATCGGCAATGCTTTCATCGCGGTAGTTTTAACGCTCTCACCGCCTCCAGGCTGCAACTTATCCGCAATCCGGTATAGAATGGCGGTAACTTTTCGTTAACTTCGCAACTGATTAAGACTCTTTATGGCAAAACAACCACCGCGCGGCGCGCTCAAAAAACCGCAGACGGCCTCCGCTGGTCAGATCCGCATCATCGGCGGCCAATGGCGCGGGCGCAAACTGCCGGTGCCCAACAGTGAGGGGCTGCGGCCAACCACCGACCGCGTACGCGAAACCTTGTTCAACTGGTTAGCCCCGGTGATCCGTGGGGCTCGCTGTCTGGACTGCTTCGCGGGTAGCGGTGCGTTGGGGTTGGAAGCCTTATCGCGCTATGCCGAAAGCGCCACGCTGCTGGAATACGAGCGGCCAGTAGCCCAACAGCTGGGGAAAAACCTGGCGCTGTTGCAAGGCAATGGCAGCGTGGTGAATACCAACGCTTTGACCTGGTTGGCAGGTAACGGGCAACCTTTTGACGTGGTGTTTCTCGATCCCCCGTTCCGCAAAGGGTTGCTGGCCGATACCGTCACGCTGCTGGAACAACAGGGTTGGTTAGCGAACGAGGCCTGGATTTACGTCGAGGCTGAAGCCGAAAGCGCCGCCACCGATGTTCCTGCGACCTGGACACTGCACCGCGAGAAGGTCGCCGGCCAGGTAGCCTATCGCCTTTACCTCCGCACCCTTGAAGAGAAAACCGAACATGCTGATTAACCTGGGCCGTCTGCTGATGCTGTGCGTGTGGGGCTTTCTGCTCACCAACCTGTTTCACCCGTATCCCAAGCCGCTGACCTACTTCATCAACGTAGCCTTGTTCTTTATGGTGGTGATGCACGGGCTACAGCTGGTGCTACTGAAATCCACCCAGCCGAAAGATCAGCCCATCAGCCGCTGGCTGGAAACCAAGATCTTTATTTTTGGCGTGTTTGAGCTGTTGGACTGGCAGAAAAAACAGCCGCCGCTGAAGAAAAAATAGCCTTTTAGCGGGCGCAGCATGCGGCGCCCCTACGATTTCTGTGCCGTGAAGGAGATAAAGCGGGTGCCCTGTAGGCTCAGCGTGCCCTGAGCGCCTTTATCTATCTGATTATATTGCTGCTGCGGCAACGGTATTTTGATCTCGCTGCCGCCCGTCAACGGACGGAAGTACACTTCGTAACGCATATCTTCCACCACGATATTTTCCCGCTGCCGCGAACGACGATTCGGCGAGGGGAACTCCCGCTTGGCGCTGACTTCCACCTGCAATGTACGCACCGGCTGACGGTCATTATCCGCATCCTGGCGGCGTTTGTTGAGGTATTGGCGGGTCGCCAGCACCGCGATCAGCGCGATCACGGCAACAAAGAACAACGGTGGCTTACTCATTGACGGTTTTCCTCTTTTATCCGGCGGATTTCATTCACGCCTAAAACCGCGTAAACATAGCATTCGGAAGAAAGCATTGTCGAACCCACGCGCGCTGCTTACACTGAGAAAGTGACAACCTGGAGTTGGTTATCCCGGCTCCCATAATAAATAAGGAAGACATATGAGTTGGCCGTTCCTTGCCGTATTTTTTTCCGGTTGGTTGTTCGTTGATGCCTCCTATCGCGGCCCGCGCTGGCAACGCTGGGTATTTAAACCCGTCACCTTACTGCTGTTGCTGTTATTGGCCTGGCAGGCTCCGGTATTGGGCCCTGCGGGTTATCTGATCGTTTTGGGCCTGTTGGCTACGCTGGCGGGTGATGCCTTATTACTGCTGCCGCGCGAGCGGGTGCTGTACGCCATCGGTGCTTTCTTCCTCTCACACCTGCTGTATACCCTGAGCTTTGCCAGCCAGATGACCTTCAGCCTGTTCTGGCCTTTGCCGCTGGTGCTGCTGGTGATTGGCACACTGCTGCTGGCCATCATCTGGAGCCGGTTGGAAGAGATGCGCTGGCCGATCGCCACGCTGGTCGCTATGACGCTGCTGATGGTGTGGCTGGCGGGGGAACAATATTTCCTGCGCAGTACCGACTTTGGCTTCTCATTGCTGGCGGGTACCTCGCTGCTGCTGCTGGCCAATATCGTCTGGCTGCTGAACCGCTACCGCTTTACCTTCCGCGCGGCAGATGCCGTGGTCGCCTTCTGCTACTTCTCCGGGCATTTCCTCATCGTCCGCTCGCTCTATCTGTAATGGCAGGCTACGGGTCTGGGCAACCGGATCCGTAGCGCCCCTGCAACTAACAATAATTCTCATATCGCGCTTGACTCTGGAGCCAGCTCCAAGGTGTAGAGTGCTTGTTGAGAGGATATTGGATTGCCTAAAGGGGGCGCTATGCAGACTCATAAACCACATAATCACCAAGAGCATCAGCATCAAGAACATAATCACGATCACGGCTGCGGCTGTAGTCATGACCACGCCAAAACCCAGCATGGCTGTAGCAATGAAAAAACCCCGGTGGGAGCAACCGCTGCCCATGACCATCACGCGGCCCACGAGCACGGTGCCAGCTGCTGCAGTAGCGATGGCCCCGACGACCCGGATGAGGAAAGCGACAGGCTGGCTGCCGTTCCCCCTTCCGGCAGCCAGCGTTTCAGTTGGAAAGTCACCGGCATGGATTGCCCGAGCTGTGCCAAGAAAATCGAAAATGCCGTAACGTCGATCCCCGGCGTCGACAGCGCTCGCGTGCTGTTTGCCACGGAAAAACTGGTGGTGGATGCCCAATCCGACGTCAGCATGCGGATCCAGGACGCGGTAAAACAGGCTGGCTTTACCCTGTTGGGGACTAACCCGCCGGCAATAGGCGATGAACCCAAAACCTCCCGGTTTGGTGAGTACGGCCCTCTGCTGCTGCTCTCCGCACTGATGGTGCTCAGTTGGGTTCTCGACTTCTTCAACCCTCGGCTGGGCGAAATTGCCTTTATTGCCACCACCTTGGTCGGCCTGGTGCCGATTGCCAGCAAAGCCTTGCGCCTGATCCGTTCAGGCACACCGTTTGCCATAGAAACCTTGATGAGCGTTGCCGCCATCGGTGCGCTGTTTATCGGTGCCACCGCCGAAGCGGCCATGGTGCTGCTGTTGTTTATGGTGGGAGAACTGCTGGAATCCTACGCGGCCAATCGTGCACGCCGTGGCGTGAAAGCGTTGATGGAACTGGTGCCGGAAGATGCTCTGCTTATCCAGGGCAGCGTACGTAAACGCGTGCCTGTAGCCAGCCTGCGCCCCGGTGACGTAATAGAGATCGCGCCCGGTGGCCGCTTGCCTGCCGATGCCGAGTTGCTAAACCCGTTCGCCAGCTTTGACGAAAGCGCTTTAACCGGTGAATCCGTGCCGGTAGAGCGCCAACAGGGTCAGAAAGTGGCCGCTGGCAGCCTGTCCGTCGATCAGGCCGCGCAGATGAAGGTCACTTCCGAGCCGGGTAAAAATGCCATCGACCGTATCCTGCAGCTGATTGAAGAGGCCGAAGAGCGCCGCGCACCGATTGAGCGCTTCCTCGATCGCTTCAGCCGTTACTACACTCCGGCGATCATGCTGCTGGCCGTGGCAGTGATCCTCGTGCCACCGCTGCTGTTTGCCGAGCCTTGGGAAATGTGGATCTACCGGGGGCTGACCTTGCTGCTGATCGGTTGTCCGTGTGCCTTGGTCATCTCCACGCCAGCGGCCATCACCTCTGGCCTTGCGGCGGCCACGCGCCGTGGCGCGCTGATTAAAGGTGGTGCGGCATTAGAACAATTGGGCCAAGTGCAAACCATCGCGTTCGACAAAACCGGTACGCTGACCGAAGGCAAACCGACGGTGACCGATGTGCTGCCTGCAGACGGCCTCAGCGAACAGCAACTGCTGGCCATTGCAGCAGCTGTCGAGACGGGCTCACATCATCCACTGGCACAGGCGATCGTCAACCGCGCAGCGGAGAACGGGACTGCATTGCCACTGGCCGAAGGCCGCCGGGCTCTGGCAGGTATCGGGGTTGAAGGGAAGGTTGACGGTAAAACTATCCTGATCAGCGCACCGGGCAAGTTGACGGAAAGCCAGTTGAGCAGCGAATGGTGCAGCCAGGTAGAGACGCTGGAAACGGCGGGTAAAACCGCAGTGGTGGTGCTAGAGGACGGGCAGCCTATCGGTTTGCTGGCGTTGCGTGACACCTTGCGTAGCGACGCTAAACAGGCGATTGCCGAGTTGACGCAATTAGGCGTTCGTGGCGTGATGCTCACAGGTGATAACCCGCGCGCTGCGGCCGCCATTGCCAATGAATTGGGGATCGATTACCGCGCCGGGTTAATGCCGGAAGACAAAGTGAACGCGGTAACCGAGCTGAGCAAGTTGCAACCTACCGCCATGATCGGCGACGGTATCAACGATGCCCCGGCGATGAAGGCCGCCAGCATTGGCATTGCGATGGGGAGCGGTACCGACGTGGCATTGGAAACGGCGGATGCCGCGCTGACACACAACCGGTTGACCGGCGTTGCCGAGATGATCCGCATCTCCCGCGCTACCCACGCTAATATTCGCCAGAACATTACCATTGCGCTTGGGCTGAAAGCGATTTTCCTGGTCACCACCCTACTGGGGATGACTGGCCTGTGGCTGGCCGTATTGGCAGACTCTGGAGCAACCGCGCTGGTGACAGCCAACGCCTTACGGCTGCTGAAGAAACGTACATAGTAGAACATCTGTCAGGCCCGTTATGGAAATGGGCCTGACAGCCAAAGGATTATTCTGCCAGGCCCTTACGCAGCAGGTAACGATATGGGGCCTGCTCGGTTTCCTGGGCCACCAGCGTATGTTCCATAAAGCGGCAAAAACCCGGGATGTCGCGGGTGGTGGCCGGATCGTCGGCAATGATCAGCAAGGTTTTACCGTTATCCATATGGCGCACGGTTTTGCGCACCATCATGACCGGTTCCGGACAGCGCAGCCCCAGCGCGTCTAGCGTCTGGTCTGCCTGGGCAAAAATGTCAGTCATACATCTCTCTCGATCTAAAACGATCGGCGAACCCTCGCCGGATCTGATTACCCGCTAGTTTACGCCGGTAGTTTTTCTGCGCAAGATACGTTAACGTTTGCGTTAAATTTAACCATTGCATTGAATGCCCAAACGCGTACCATGTCGCCGCGCAGTTAACAATGGGTTCCCTCACCCCACACTCAAAAAGGCTACATTATGTATTCGTTTACCGATCGACAACGCTTAATCGCGTTGGTTTGGCTATCGCTATTTCACATCGCCATCATTACTTCCAGCAACTACCTGGTGCAGTTGCCGATCAGCATTTTCGGCTTTCACACCACCTGGGGTGCCTTCACTTTTCCGTTTATCTTCCTGGCCACTGACCTGACCGTACGGATCTTTGGTGCTCCGCTGGCACGCAGGATTATCCTTGCCGTGATGGTCCCGGCGCTGTTTATCTCCTATGTGATCTCCACCGTCACTTTCCAGGGTGAATGGCAGGGCTTTGCCGCCTTGACCAGCTTCAACCTGTTTGTAGCGCGTATCGCCGCCGCCAGCTTTATGGCCTACGTACTGGGCCAGATCCTGGACGTGCAGGTGTTCAACCGCCTACGTCAACGCAGTGCCTGGTGGGTTGCCCCCGCCGCGGCCATGTTCCTTGGCAATATCAGCGATACCCTGGCCTTCTTCTTTATCGCCTTCTACAAAAGCAGCGATCCCTTTATGGCCGCCAACTGGGTGGAAATCGCGCTGGTAGATTACAGCTTCAAAGTGCTGATCTGCCTGGTATTCTTCCTGCCGATGTACGGGGTGCTGCTCAATATGCTGCTCAAACGTCTGGCAGAACGCCAACCCGCCAACCGGTTGCAACTGAGTTAACCCGCCTTCTGGTTTATACTGGGCAGCCTGATTTAACGGAGGCTGCCCATGCGCTTAACCACTCGCCAAGCTACACTTGAAGAGATCTACTCTCTTTACCTCTGCATTCCAGAATTTGGCAGTCTGCACAGCCTGAAAGATTTGCAGCAACGCATCGGGGATAACCCTTCTCACGGCTTGATTGCCGAAATTGATGGCCAGGCAGCCGGTTTTAAACTCGGCTATCAAACCGCGCCGGGGGAGTTCTACAGCTGGCTGGGCGCAGTTTTACCTGATTTTCGCCGCAAGGGTGTCGCCCAAACCATGCTGGCGGAGCAAGAGCGTTGGGCACGTTCGCAAGGCTATCAGCAACTGTGGGTAAAAACCCGCAACCAGTTCCGCGCCATGCTAATAATGCTCATTAGCCACGAATATCAGATTTTCACTCTAGAAAAGAAAGGCGAAGTAGACGAGTATCGTCTATTACTTAAAAAAAACCTGTGACATCTAGCCATACGGTCAACCAACTCTATCTGCAAAGGAATAAGGAACACCAGATGCGTAAAGTAACAAAATTGATGGGTATCGGCCTGTTAGTGCTTGGCCTGGCGGCCTGTGATAGCGCCACCAAAGACACTAATGCCCCCGCAGGCAGCGCAGCAGCCAGCGTCCCAAGCGGACAACAGGTGAGTTTATTGGATGGCAAGCTGACCTTTACTCTGCCTAACGGTTTAGCCGATCAGAGCGATAAGCTGACCAACCAGCCAACTAACGTGCACATCTATGCCGACAGCAGCAACCAGCGTGCGGTGATCGTGATCGTTGCTGACAAGGCAGCGGGCGATCTGGAAACCTTGGCCAAGCGCATGGAAGAGCAGCAACACTCCCGCGATGCCAACCTGCAGGTCATTACCAATAAAGCGGTTGAAATTAACGGCACGCCAATGCGTCAACTGGATACCGTGATCACCGTAGCAGGCCAAAAAGCCTACTCTGGCGTGCTGCTCGCTATACTGCCAGACGGTAAGCAACTGACCCTGCAAATCACGCTGCCAGCGGATAACCAGCAGCAGTCTCAAAGCGTAGCGGCTGGCGTGTTCAATACGGTGAAGATCAAGCAGTAATCGCACTGGGCCAGCATGCTGGCCCGTTTAATCTGTTACGCCAATGCCTGTGCTAACAGGGTGATCGGATGTTCACAGCGCTTGCTGGTGGACATCTCGATCTGCCATTTGCAGGTTTCACAATCGGTGATCACCATATCCACTCCGCTGGCTTCAATCTGGCGAAATAGCGAGGCACCAATGCCTTGCGAGGTTTCATAGTTTTCCGACTTGAAGCCGTAAGTCCCGGCGATACCGCAGCACTGCGAGTCCAACACCACCAGTTCCAGCCCTGGGATCTGCCGCAATAACTCCAGCGTATAGGCCGTCCAGCCCATTTTCTCCATATGACACGGCGTGTGGTAAGCCACCCGCAGCGGCGTCTGTTTGAGCGGCAAGGTGCGCCCTTGGCTGAGCAGACGATAGAGATAACGCGTAGCCAGCTCAACTCGTTCACGCACCGCCGAGGTATCCACCTCCAGCAAATGCGGGTACTCGTCACGCAGGGTAAACGTGCAGCTCGACGAAGTAGCCACCACCGGTATGCCTTTGGTCAGGACCGCATCATGCAGCGATTCCGCATTCACTTTAGCCTGCTTCTTCGCCTGTGCAATAAAGCCGTTGGCGATCAGCGGTACGCCGCAGCATTTCTCCCGCTTGAGCAGCTGCACGCCGATATCCATGGCGTTAAACACCTTGATCAGGTCTTTGCCAAGCTGTGGATGGTTGTAGTTAACAAAGCAACCGTGGAAAAACGCCACCTGCTCGGCATAGCGCTGCTGCTGTTCCGCCTGCTGGCGGTACCAACGGCGGAAGGTGCCAAACGAGTATTTCGGCAGCTCACGCCGATGGTCGATCTTCAACGCCTTATCCAACAGCTTGCGTACCGGCTTCAGGCCGGTAGTCGCGTTAACGATAGGGGCAAACGGCGTCGAGAGCGTGCCCATGATGTCAGTGTGGCTGAGGATGGCATCGCGCAGCGTCGGTTTGCTTTGGCTGAAATTGGCCCGTGCGCGTTGGATAATATCGCCGATTTTAACGTCGGAGGGGCAAGCCACTTCGCAGCGCTTGCAGTTAGTGCAATACTTCAGCGCTTCGTCGTAAAGCGCCGGATCTTTCAGCCGCAGGCGCTCCCCATCAGGCCCGGCCTGCTTTGGCCCTGGATAGAGCGGGTTAGCCTTGGCGACCGGGCAATAAGTGGTGCAGACGGTGCATTTGATGCAGCTCTCGAAGCTGTTGTCTGGTAACAGACTCATGCTGAAACCTCCTGTGCCAGGATCTGTTGGGCAACGTGCAGCGCGCCGAGCAGCGAAACCCCAGCGCCACAGCCCTGCTGCAACGGATCGTAACCGCCAGCCACGGCACCGATAGCATACAGATTGGTCATCGCCTCCCCCTGTTTTAACGCCCGTAGCGCGGTATCGGTCTGAACCCCAAATTGCAGGTACGGCTGCGGAGCAAACAGATTGGCATCGCTCCAGTCGGCGCGTTCGGTTTTGCTGTAAACGTCGAGGCCAAATACCGGCTCACGAATGCCGTCAAAAGCGGCCACCAGGCCGTTGCTGAAGAAGCTGCCGCTGGCCAGTATCACCTGCTGCGCCCGCAGCGGAATATCGGTGTGATTGCGGGTATACAGACCGGTGACGCGCTGCCCGTCGAAGCTGGCACGCAACACGCTATCCCCCGGCATAAACACCCCACCCAGTTGTTGCAAGCGCTGGCGCAAGGCCTGATGCAGCCGCATGCCGAGCACGGAAGGCGGCAGCGTGGGTAACAGATAAACGGGCTTACCGACCAACCGGCGCAACGTCATCAACGGTTCATCATCCTCTAACCCCAGGCAGGCTGGCAGGAGGATGGCCTCAGCCTCTCCTGCCTGGCGCGTGATCTCCTCCGCCAACTGAGTCAGATGTTCTGGCAGATCCAGTACGCGGGCGATATTCACCGCGCGGAACTCGCTGGGATTATTACGTAGACGATCCAAAACAGGCAGATGCAAAAATGCCACCTCAGCCTTGAGACCCTGCTCTTGCATCAATGAGCTGGCCGCCATCTGCGGTTGGAAATCCAGAAAGCCTTCAATCCCCAGCATGGCGATATTCTGCCACGGCAACTTGCTGCCCAAGGGAGAGACAGGGATCGCCAGGGGGCTGAGCCAGGTGGCACGGCGGGTCCCGAGAGGGGTCACGCGTAGATGGTTTTGGCTGCTATCACCCTGCATCTGCCACCCGCAACGCTGTAGCAATTGCTCAGCCTCCGTTGCCAGCGCGGCCACCTGTGTGGCTCCCATCAGGCTATACGGATGCTGCGGAGCCTGTTGCGCCAGTTCGGGCAAGGCAGACAGAGGCGATGCCACCGGCGTACCATCGGGCAGATGGGCCAACAGATCGAGCGAGCCGGAAGAAAAATAGAGCGCGCTTTGGCCGGAACTGACTACCGCGCAGCGCTTGCCATGCTCGGCTAAACGGATAGCACAGCTCATCCCGGCCAAGCCACCACCAATCACCACCGCATCAAATTGCATCATCCGCCTCCTGCTTAGGATCGCCTTGCGCATCTAACCCACATAACCCTTGATATACCCAACTGGTGAATTCGCTCTCCCGTAGGGCATCGCCCCAGGCGATAGGCCGCACGCCTTTCCAGCGTTCATTGAGGAAATGGGACAGTTGGGTGATGGATTGCTGCGGCGTTACCACATTAAACCGCGTCAACAAACCTGCGGCACGGCAGGCACACAACTCACCCTGGCAGGTCCCCATACCCACGCGGGTACGGCGGCGCAGATCGACCAGATTGTTGACGGTCAGAGAATCCACCGCATAGCGCACCTCACCGGCGGTCACTGCTTCACACTCACACACCAGGCTGTTGTCCAGCCGGTTGCCAGAAGGGACCAGGCTGGCGCGATCGCCATGGCGGTATACCGCCGAACCCCGGATGCTGGCAGGCAGTGAAACCACGCTGCGCACCGTTTCTTCGGCGCTCTGGCGGGAACCGGGCAACGCCACTTCCGCCGTGGTGCAAGGGCTGTCGATGCCTAGCTTGGCGCAGACCAGATCGGTGGTCCATTCGGCCATCAGCCGGTAAGTCATCAACTTGCCGCCGGTAATGGTGATAAAACCTTCCAACCCATCGCGCGCCGCATGATCGAGCAGCACGATGCCACGGCTGACGTTACGCCCGGAGGGATCGTCGTCGCTGGCGACCAGTGGCCGCACGCCCGCATAGGCACGCAGAATGCGCGTTTGCGCCAGTTTCGGAGCCAGCAGCGTGCCTTCGCGGATTAATATATCCACTTCCTGTGGCGTCACGACCATGTTGTCGATCTGGTCGTAATCGATGTGGGTAGAGGTGGTGCCAATCAGCGAGATGGTGTCGCCAGGCACCAGAATGTCGGCATCCGCTGGTTTGCGGCAGCGGTTAATCACCATGTTATTGATGCGATGGCCCAGGATCAGCAACGCCCCTTTAGCAGGGAACATACGGATGCGCAGATCGGCATACTCGGCAATTTGCTGGCCCCAGATCCCGGCGGCGTTGACCACCACCTGAGCATGAATATCGTACTGCTGTGCAGCCTTGTGATCGAAAACGCGCACGCCCGTAACGCGATCGCCAGTACGTAACAAACCGGTAACCTGATGATAGGTGAGGATTTGTGCGCCATGTTCACGCGCATCAAGCATGTTGGCCGCCGTTAAGCGGAAAGGATCGACGGTGCCATCCGGCACCCTCACCGCGCCGATCAGCGCCGGGTTAGCCGCAGGTTCCAGGCGTAATGCCAGCGCGGGGTCAATAGCTTCGGCCTCAATCCCGGCGCTGCGACAGGCGGCAATAAACTGCTGCTGAAAGGCCAATGAGTCCTGAGGCAAGGTAATGAACAGGCCGTCGGTACGCTCGATGCAGTGGTGGGCAATACGCTTGAGGATGCGGTTTTCTTCAATGCATTCGCGTGCCGATTCACCGTCGGTGACCGAATAGCGCGCTCCGCTGTGCAACAACCCATGGTTGCGGCCAGTAGCGCCAGTGGCGATGTCATGCCTTTCCAGTAAAACGCAACGCAGACCGCGCCGCGCGCAGTCACGGGCAATCCCCGCGCCGGTAGCGCCGCCGCCAATGATGATCACGTCCGTTTCGGTGATTGGTGAGTTGTTGCTCATCACGCCCCCTGAGCCTGTAGTTATGGCTTTATTTAGCCACAGTCAGTAGGGTTTTTGTTTGATAAGGAACAATAACGAACAGAAAACGAAAATAATATGGCCATAAAAAGCCATGAATGTGACAAACATCACGTATTTGTGCTATTTAGCCATTCCAAAATGTTAACCGATCACTCAAAATTCGCCACAGTTTCATAAAAGTGTAACAAATGAGCCATCCATCACGGTGTGACCGGGGGGTTTTCTCTAGCATTGCGCTCGTTATGGAACATTTAACAACACTTCAGGTATCCGCAAGCTCATCTTCAGGACAGCCGTTTCCTGTTGAGGCAATAAACAGATAAAGCCATCGGAGGCGCTCATGTTGAGTATTTTTAAGCCAGCCGCACACATTTCTCGTGTGCCAGTCGACAAGGTAGACCCGCTCTACCGTAAGCTGCGCTGGCAGATTTTTATGGGGATCTTTTTTGGTTACGCCGCCTACTATCTGGTGCGTAAAAACTTCACCCTGGCGATGCCGTATCTGATCGATCAGGGCTTCAGCCGTGGTGACCTGGGCTTCGCGCTGTCAGGGATTTCCATCGCCTACGGTTTCTCCAAGTTCATCATGGGGTCGGTTTCAGACCGCTCCAACCCGCGCGTATTTCTACCCGCCGGCCTGATACTGGCCGCTGCCGTCATGCTGTTTATGGGCTTCGTGCCTTGGGCAACCTCCAGCATTGCCGTGATGTTCGTGCTGCTGTTCCTGTGTGGTTGGTTCCAAGGTATGGGCTGGCCGCCTTGTGGCCGTACCATGGTGCACTGGTGGTCGCAGAAAGAGCGTGGCGGTATCGTTTCGGTATGGAACTGTGCGCACAACGTCGGTGGCGGCCTGCCTCCACTGCTGTTCCTGCTGGGTATGGCCTGGTTTAACGACTGGCATGCGGCGCTGTATATGCCTGCCTTCGGTGCGATCCTGGTGGCCCTGATCGCCTTCGCCTTGATGCGTGACACCCCGCAATCTGTTGGTCTGCCACCGATTGAAGAATACAAAAACGACTATCCGGATGATTATACCGAAGAAGCAGAAGAAGAGCTGACAGCCAAGCAGATCTTCATGCAGTACGTGTTGCCAAACAAACTGCTGTGGTACATCGCGATCGCCAACGTGTTCGTGTATCTGCTGCGCTACGGCATCCTGGACTGGTCACCAACCTACCTGAAAGAAGTGAAACACTTCGCGCTGGATAAGTCCTCCTGGGCCTACTTCCTGTACGAATACGCCGGTATTCCAGGCACCCTGCTGTGCGGCTGGATGTCGGACAAGGTGTTTAAAGGCAACCGTGGTGCCACCGGGGTGTTCTTCATGGTGCTGGTAACCATCGCCACCATCGTTTACTGGCTGAACCCGGTAGGTAACCCTGGCATCGATATGGCCTGTATGATCACCATCGGCTTCCTGATCTATGGCCCAGTCATGCTGATCGGCCTGCACGCGCTGGAACTGGCACCGAAGAAAGCGGCAGGTACCGCCGCCGGCTTTACCGGTCTGTTCGGTTACCTGGGCGGCTCGGTCGCAGCCAGCGCCATCGTCGGCTATACCGTTGACTACTTCGGTTGGGACGGCGGCTTTATGGTGATGATCGGCGGCAGCATCGGTGCGGTGATCCTGCTGGTGCTGACCATGATCAGCGAGAAGAAACACCACGCAGAAATCGCGGCTAAACGCGGCTAAAAGCTAAGCGGGCGCAGTATGCAGCGCCCCTACCCTTTATCGTTAATCTAAGGCCGCGCTTGTGCGGCCTTTTTCTTACCTCTACAACATGGAGCTACACAGAATGCGGACTCAAACCAAAGCCCTGCTGACAGGGATCATTCTTGCCACTTCAATGCTCAGTGCCGCCCAGGCTGCGGATAAAGTCGTTATCGCTCACCGCGGTGCCAGCGGCTATCTGCCGGAGCATACGTTACCGGCCAAGGCAATGGCCTACGCGCAGGGCGCCGACTTCCTTGAGCAAGATCTGGTGATGACCAAAGACAACGAGCTGGTAGTGTTGCACGACCACTATCTGGATCGCGTCACCGACGTTGCCGAACGTTTCCCGGACCGGGCGCGTAAAGATGGCCGCTACTACGCCATCGACTTTACGCTGCCTGAGATCAAATCACTGAAGTTCACCGAAGGCTTTGATATCAAAGACGGTAAGCAGGTGCAAAGCTACCCTGGCCGCTTCCCGATGGGCAAATCCGACTTCCGCGTCCACACCTTCCAGGAAGAGATCGAGTTCGTGCAGGGGCTCAACCATTCAACCGGCAAGAACATCGGCCTCTACCCGGAAATCAAGGCCCCCTGGTTCCATCAGCAGGAAGGAAAAGACATCTCCACCAAGGTGCTGGAAGTTCTCAAGCAATACGGTTACACCAGCAAGAGCGACAACGTCTATCTGCAGTGTTTTGATGCCAACGAGCTCAAACGCATCAAGGATCAGCTGGAACCCAAGATGGGGATGGATCTGAAGCTGGTGCAGCTGATTGCCTACACCGACTGGAACGAAACCTACGAGCAGAAGGCCGATGGCAAGTGGGTCAATTATGACTACGATTGGATGTTCAAACCGGGTGCGATGAAAAAGATCGCCCAGTATGCCGATGGCATCGGGCCTGACTATCACATGCTGATCGTCGAAGAGAAATCCAAGCCGAACAAGATCGTGTTGACCGATATGGTCAAGGACGCTCACGCCAGCAATATGGCGGTACATCCTTACACCATTCGTGCCGATAAGCTGCCTAAATACGTCACCGACGTGAACCAGCTGTTCGACGCAATTTACAATCAGGCGGGCGTTGACGGCGTGTTTACCGACTTCCCGGACAAGGGCGTCCAGTTCCTGCAAAAGCAGGGGCAACATAAGTAACGACGACTCCCCCACCGGGTTATCCGGTGGGGATCAGAACCAAGTCTGCCGTAACAGCAAAGCAACCACATAAATGCCTATGCCAGAGGCTGAACCGGGATTGAAAAGCTCGATCGAGCCACTTCATTGCCAGCTTGGAGGTTGACCAATACGCTCAGTGAGCAAACTCATAAAAACGCTCAATTTGGCCGAAATTCTGGCTGCTGGGCGCAATAGATAGATCCCTTGTTCCTCGCCGCGTGGATCTGCCAGCAGGGGCAACAAACTTCCTGCCTGAATATCCGGCCCCACCACCCAGTTAGGCAAAAAAGTGATGCCTAATCCGAGTAATGCCGCTTGGCGTTGTGCCGAGAAATCATCACAGCGCAGCACCATCTTGCACTGATTCATCAGAGGTTCACTGAGGATTTGCGCCCAGCAAGCGGGTTGCTGTTTGTGATAGCGGGCGATCAACTGATGATCACGTAACTCCTGTAGGTTGGCCGGTTTCCCATTGCGAACGATATAGTCCGGGCTGGCACACATGAACCAGCGCTGTGTAGCGATGCGGTTTGCGTACAGTGAACTGTCTTTCTGCTCGCCAATACGGATGGCGGCGTCCAGCATTTCTTGTTTCGGATCGGTCTGGCGTTCGGTGAGATCCAACTCAACTACCAACCTTGGATAACGCTGGATTAGCACCGGTAAGAGCGGCAACAGATAGGTTTTACCGAAAGTGGGCAAGCAACTGATACGCAGCACGCCTTGCGGAGTCTCGTTTTGCGCTGCCAGTTCGGCGCGGATATCGATGATTTGCGTAAGCAACTGTGAGGCGCGCTTTTTCAGAATTTCACCAGCTTCGGTCAGCACCAGGCCGCGAGTTGAGCGCACAAACAGCATGACGCCAAGTTCACCTTCCAACGTATCGATATGCCGCACCAATGAAGAAGGCACCATACCCAGTTTTCGTGCGGCGGCAGAGAAGCTACCCAATTGGGCAACATCGAGAAAGATCGGCAAATGTTCGGCATAGCGTGCGTCATTCATCTTTGCATTATATGCAAAAGCATTTCTTATGAATACTCAGTTCTCTACCGGCTGAGTTAACGTTACTCTACCCCCTCAGTGAAGCAACGGCATCATGCTAAAAAAATTCAATTATCAAGATAAAAATCCTTAACACATTCTTTATGAGCTAAAAATAAGACATTGTTTAGTGAATTTATCTGCCGCGTTCATTTTCAAACTAATACCACATTAACCGAGAATGTGGTGTGTCACGGTTAAAATCATTAGAAGGTCTTTGTTTTACCTAGACTCTGGTTGAGTCCGGCACGTTGCCTGTTTGTGTCACTGTTTTTTGCCGTTGCCAGCTGAAGGGTTCTAAGTGAGCACTTTAGCAGCGGCAGGTTTGCTCATGTTTTAGAGCATTTAAACGCATCGTACCTTAGGTGCCGTGCGGGTGGAGGAGGTAGTAATGAATGAAAATCATGGCTGTTCATGTGCGCAGCAGCTGGCGCATGGTTTTGCCAGGCAAGTGCTGGATTGTGGTCAGGGGGAAATTTATCAGACCTCATTGATGAGCGCCTTGCTTGATGGTGTTTACGAAGGGGATGTCACTATCGCCGAGTTGCTCAAACACGGTAACTTCGGCCTGGGGACCTTCAACCATCTTGATGGCGAACTGATCGCTTTTGATCGGGAAGTTCATCAGTTGCGTGCAGATGGCAGCGCCCGTGCGGCCAATCTGCAACAAAGAACGCCGTTCGCGGTGGTCACTTTTTTTCAGCCTAGTGTGACGCTAAAGATTGAAAAACCGATCTGCAAAGCCGACCTGCACCGGTACATCGACCAGCAGGTAGCTTCACCTAATCTGTTCTGTGCGCTACGGGTTGATGGTCTGTTCAGCCATGTGGAAACTCGGACCGTACCGCGGCAAGAGCGACCCTACAAACCGATGCTGGAAGCGATCGAAGCGCAGCCGACCTTTGCATTTCAGCAACGCAGCGGCACATTGGTGGGGTTCCGCTCACCTGATTATATGCAGGGCATCAGTGTTGCGGGTTACCACGAACACTTTATCACCGACGATCGCATCGGTGGGGGTCATGTATTGGATTATCAGCTCGATCATGGCCGTCTGCAGTTTGGCGTGATCGCTCGTCTCAATCTTCAATTGCCGCACGATGCGGATTTCCTGCGCGCCGACCTCTGTCCAGAGGATTTGGATTGCGCCATTCGTTCTGCCGAGGGTTAATCGGCGTCGTTTTTTCAGGAGGTGGATTATGGTTGGTTCAGACAATCACTGGCGGTGTGGGGCAGATTTGGTGGTTAAAAATCTGCACGCGCAGGGTGTGAAACAGGTATTTGGTATCCCCGGAGCTAAAATAGACCGCGTATTCGATGCGTTGGAAGATGAACCTGAGATAAAAACCGTGGTGGTACGTCACGAAGCCAACGCGGCGTTTATGGCAGCAGCAGTTGGCCGCTTGACCGGCAAGGCAGGGGTCGCACTGGTGACCTCCGGGCCGGGCAGTTCTAACCTGATCACCGGGTTGGCCACCGCAACCTCCGAAGGGGATGCGGTGGTGGCCTTGGGCGGAGCGGTAAAACGTGCTGACAATCTGAAACAAACACACCAGAGCATGGATACCGTCAGCATGTTCCGGCCAGTAACCAAATATTGTGCCGAGGTACATACCGGCTCCGCCATTTCAGAAGTCATGGCCAATGCGTTTCGCAGTGCTGAATTTGGCCGTCCTGGGGCTGCGTTTATCAGCTTGCCGATGGATATCATCAATGAACCGGTTACGGCACCGGTGCTGACCGGATGCCGCTCACCCCGTCTGGGGGCCGCTTCAACCGAAGACATTCATGAGGCGCTTAAACTGATCCAGCAGGCGAAATGTCCGGTACTGTTACTGGGGCTGCAAGCCAGCCGCCCAGAAAACAGTGCCGCAATACGCCATTTGTTACAGCGTACGCATATGCCGGTGGTAGGAACCTATCAGGCCGCCGGAGTGATTGACGTTAATGATTTTTCCCGCTTTGCTGGCCGCGTCGGGTTATTCAACAATCAGCCTGCCGACCAACTGTTGCAAAAGGCCGATCTGGTGGTCAGTGTGGGTTATAGCCCGATCGAATACGACCCCTGCATGTGGAACAGCCAAAGGCGGTTGATGCTGGTACATATCGATGTACAACCGGCCGAAATTGATACCTGTTACCGCCCAGATGTGGAGCTTATCGGCAATATCAACGCCACTATCAATTTGCTGACCGAAGGTTTCAGCAATGTGCTCAGTATGCCTGCCGAGGTGGAACTGATCTTATCCGATCTCGGCCTACAGCGCGCAGAGCTGGCAGAGCGTGCTGCAGGCCGTGGCGGCATGCCGATTCATCCGTTGCGCATCGTCAAGGAACTGCAGGATATCGTCAGCGATGACGTGACGCTATGTGTGGATATGGGGAGCTTCCATATCTGGATCGCTCGCTATTTGTATTGCTTCCGCGCCCGCCAACTCCTGATCTCCAATGGCCAGCAAACCATGGGGGTTGCCCTGCCGTGGGCCATTGGTGCGGCGTTGGTCCGGCCGGGAGACAAAGTGTTATCCATCTCCGGCGATGGGGGATTTATGCAGTCGAGCATGGAGCTGGAAACCGCAGTGCGGCTGAAAGCCAATATTGTGCATGTGATTTGGGTGGATAATGCCTACAACATGGTGGAGATGCAGGAGGTGAGTAAATATCAACGCAAGTCTGGTGTAGAGTTTGGCCCGATTGATTTCAAAGCCTATGCAGAGGCATGCGGCGCCGTCGGATTTGCAGTGCAATCAGTGGAGGATTTGCGGTATATGTTGCGTAAGGCTATGGAAATTGAGGGGCCGGTGGTGGTGGCGATCCCGGTAGATTATGCTGACAATTACAAACTGATGGCTCAAATGAACTTTAGCCAAATGATTTAATTCGGGCTAGGGAAAACGTTCCCTTAGGCTATCCCTTGGAGACTGTAAACGTCGTTCACCTGACGGTGCACTAGGCTTGGAGGGCATTTGCCTTGCTGTTTCAATAACGTAAGTGCTCTGCTATAAGCCGTGCTTTATGCCGTGGCTATCAACAGCCGGCACAGATCGGTCGGATGGCGTCGGTACCAACACAGACGTTTTCCATCTCAGGTGCATAGCACTGAACCCAATGGTAAATCGTTTTGTAGCACGGAATGTGAGCTGAGTCGCTCGGCGGGCGCAGCCGGTGAAGACTGCGCCCAATCAGTTAAATCGAGTACATTTTACGCAGGTAATGAGGCACCGCGTCGTCAACGTTGGAGCCAATCACTTCCAGCTCCGGTAGTTTGTCTTTCAGACGCTGCTGGGCATCCTGCATGATGCAGCCTTTCCCCGCCATCGACAGCATTTCCAGATCGTTCATGCCGTCGCCAAAGGCGATGCACTCTTTGAGCGAATAGCCGATGATCTTGGCGACTTCTTCCAACGCATGGCCTTTCGAGACGCCACCGGCCATCACTTCCAGGCAGGTTGGGAACGAGAAGCTGACGTTGACCCGATCGCCCCAACGCGCGTTGATGGCATCTTCCAGCGGCAGCAGTTTTTCATGATCGTCGCAGGTGAAATACACCTTGCACACGCCATCGGTTTCCAGCAAGCCCGGCTCAAACAACTGATATTTAAAGATCGATTCCTGGAAAAAGGCTTCCTGCTCCGGGCTTTCACGGTTCATGAACCAGTCGTCGTTGCGGTAGACGTTGGTCAGGATCTCCTGGTTGTCGTGCATCATGTTGTACAGATCGCGGGCGATATCCTCATCCAGGTTGTGGCTGAAGATCAGCTCACCGGCGGTGTTATGTACCCGCGCACCGTTGGAGGTGATCATAAAAGCACTGATGCCGAGATTATCGCGGATCTGGGAAACGTCGATATGGTGGCGGCCGGTAGCGAAAACAAAGTGCACGCCCTGCTGCGTCAGCAGCTGCAGCGTTTCTTTGGCGTACGGTGTCAGGGTGTGCTCAGGGGACAGCAGAGTGCCATCTAAATCGGAAGCAACGACGTGATACATAGCGATATGTTCTAACCTCTAGTGGAATTTTCGGCGGCAGCAGTACCGCCTAAGTGCTGAGCAAAGAATCGCAGGATTGCGTTCAGTGCCTCGGCGCGCATCGCGTCCCGTTCAAACAGGATCTCATGGCGAGCGCCTTTGATAACCCACGGTTTTCCCCCTTCACAAGGGTGCCCCGCGTCTGACAGTGCCTGACAAAAAGCGCGCTGGGAACGGTTGTCTACCACCCGATCCTCACCGGCCTGCAATAATAAAATCGGCGTAGTGATGTTAGCAGCCTGGGCAATGATCTGCTGCCCGGCCTGAATACTTTCCTTAACCCAGTGATAAGTTGGCCCACCGACCCGCAGCTCTGGATGATCGGCGTAATAACGCAGGTTGCGGCGATAACGCTCGCGGCTGTGGGTCAGCGTATTGACCACAAAGGGCAAGGGACGCCAATGCCCGGTGCCTACCGCGTAATAGTCACGCAGCCCTGGGCGCTTTTCCGTCCAGTTCAAAATACCGTTGGCCATCCAGCCCGGCATCGGCAGATAAATACCCAACATCGGCGCGCAGAGTGCTACTGCGGCAAACGCCTGTGGCTCACGTGCCAAAAACTGAGCCAGTATCGCGCCCCCCATCGAGTGTGCCAGCGCGACGTGCTGCCGGTAACCCAAGGGTTTAACCTGCTGATGATAAAACTGGGCAAAATCGTCTACGTAGTCGGCAAAGTTTACCACATGCCCCCGGTGAGTATCTGCCAGCATCCGCCCGGATAACCCCTGACCACGATGATCGATGATCATCACGTCATAGCCGCAGTGAAACAGATCGTACGCCACTTCGGGGTACTTGATATAGCTTTCGATGCGCCCGGGGCTTATCACCACCACCCGCTGGTGTAACGGGGAAGCTAAGCGCACAAAGCGGATGGGTACGCCCCCGACGCCGGTGAACTCCCCTTCCTCACGTCCCCGCCAAAAATCCAGCAGTGGCCCGGTCGCGAAGGCAGAGAACTGCTTTTCACGGTTTAACCATTCAGCTGGATCGAGGGTGATTGACGACATGGCCTACCTTTTAACGGGATGTTCAGAGAGGTAAATGTGATCTCTGGCACGGGAAATCATACTAGCGTATTGTGGCACAAATTGGTGTATTCAGGGAGCATTGCAATGACCTTAGACTGGTGGTTAACCTATCTGCTGACAACCCTCATCCTCAGTCTTTCCCCCGGTTCCGGTGCCATCAACACTATGAGTACCGGCATCAGCCACGGCTATCGCGGGGCAGCGGCGTCAATTGCAGGCCTCCAGGTTGGCCTGAGTATCCATATCGTGCTGGTGGGGATTGGCCTCGGCGCGGTAGTCTCCCAATCGCTGTTGGCCTTTGAGCTGCTGAAATGGTTTGGTGCGGCCTATCTGGTGTGGCTGGGTATCCAGCAATGGCGCGCCGCAGGTGCGTTGGATCTGCACACTCTGGCAGGCACCATGCCACGACGTCGTCTGTTTCGCCGCGCCGTACTGGTGAATCTGACCAACCCCAAGAGCATCGTGTTTCTGGCGGCACTGTTCCCGCAGTTTATCATGCCCAACCAGCCCCAGGCCGAGCAGTATGTCATTCTCGGCGTCACCACGGTGGTGATCGATATTCTGGTGATGATTGGCTATGCCACGCTGGCCACCCGCATTGCCGGTTGGTTAAAGACCCCGCGCCAAATGCAGTTGTTAAACCGGATTTTTGGCTCGCTGTTTATTCTGGTGGCGGGATTACTGGCAACGGCTAGAAAGGCATGATCTACCGGGCCGCAGGGGTCGGCCCGGTAATCATTAACGCGTGAAGATCAGATGCAGGCCAAAACCGGTGAACAACACCCCGGCCAGGCCATCGATCCATTTCGCCATCCGCTGATAGCCCCGGCGCATAGCGGGTAACGCAAAGATGATCGCCACCAGGGTGAACCAGATAAAGGTTTCACCGGTGATCAGAGCGAACAATCCCCAGCGCGCTCCGGCCCCCACATCCTCACAGACAAACAGCGAGAACACGCTACCGAAGTAGATAACGGCCTTGGGATTGGAAAGGTTGGTGAGCAAGCCACGGATAAAGCTGCGGCCCGGCTTGGGTAACGCCACCTTCACTTCTGCTGCCGGAGCAGTTAGCGCATTCTGGCTACGGGCGGAGCGCAGCAGTTGCCAGCCCATCCAGCACAGATACAGACCACCGCCCACCATGATGATCTGGTGCAGCCAGGCCATCTTTTGCAGGATCAGGTTCAACCCCAGCAGCGCCACACCGGCCCAGACCATGACGCCAAGGGAGATCCCCACCACGCCCATCATCGCCTCGCGACGGGAACGGCTGGCCGCGGTTTGCGACACAAAAAAGAAGTCCGGGCCTGGGCTCATCAAAGCAATGATATGCACCATCGCCACCGTTAAAAACAACATCAGCATGAGTGATTATCCTTATTCGTCGTCACCGTCGAGGTGAGCGCGGATCAGCGCCATAAATGGCGCACCAAAACGTTCCAGCTTACGCTGCCCCACGCCGTTGACGCTCAACAACTCGCTGGCCCTGATCGGCATCTGTTCGGCCATCTCCAGCAGCGTTGCGTCGTTGAACACCACGTACGGGGGGATGTTCTCTTCGTCGGCAATCGATTTACGCAGCTTGCGCAGTTTGGCAAACAGCTTGCGATCGTAATTGCCGCCGTAGGATTTCTGATTGGCGCTGCTGCGTACCTTGAAGCTCTGAATACGCGGCACCGCCAGCTGTAACACAACTTCGCCACGCAGCACCGGGCGCGCGGCTTCGGTCAGTTGCAATGCCGAATGCATCGCTATGTTCTGGGTGATAAAGCCCAGATGGATCAGTTGGCGCAGCACGCTGGTCCAGTGTTCGGTGGTCTGATCGCGGCCAATGCCGTACACCGGCAGCTTTTCATGACCAAACTCGCGGATACGCTGGTTATTGGAGCCGCGTAGCACCTCCACCACATAGCCAATGCCGAAGCGTTGCCCAACGCGGCCAATCGCCGAGAGCGCCTTGCGGGCATCCTCCAGGCCGTCATAACGCTTGGGCGGATCGAGGCAGATATCGCAGTTGCCACAGGCCTGCTGCTTGCCTTCCCCGAAGTAGTTCAGCAGCACCAGGCGGCGACAGGTTTGCGCTTCGGCAAATGCCCCCATGGCGTTGAGCTTATGGCGTTCGATATCCAACTGCTGCCCCGCCGGTTTCTCTTCCAGGCAACGGCGTAACCAGGCCATATCCGCCGGGTCATACAGCAGGATCGCTTCCGCTGGCAGGCCATCACGCCCTGCACGGCCAGTCTCCTGATAATAGGACTCTATGTTGCGCGGAATATCGAAGTGCACCACAAAACGGACGTTAGGTTTGTTGATGCCCATACCGAAGGCGACGGTAGCCACCACCACCTGCAAATCATCACGCTGGAAAGCCTCCTGCACCTGGGAGCGGCGTTCGTTGTCCAGCCCGGCGTGATAGGCCCCAACGCTCAATCCACGGCTTTGCAGACGTGCGGTGGTGTCTTCCACCTTGGCGCGGCTGTTGCAGTAAATAATGCCGCTTTTACCGCGCTGATCCTGCACGAAGCGCCAAAGTTGGTCGAGCGGCTTGAACTTCTCCACCAGCGTGTAGCGGATATTGGGGCGGTCGAAACTGCTGATCTGGATTAGCGGCTCGTCTAGCGCCAACAGGCGAACGATATCCCCCCGCGTGGCTTCATCGGCGGTGGCCGTCAATGCCACTACCGGCATGGTCGGGAAACGTTGCTTCAACTGGCCCAGTGCGCGGTATTCCGGGCGGAAGTCGTGGCCCCACTGGGAAATACAGTGCGCCTCGTCCACCGCCAGCATCACCGGCGGGCAGTGATCCAACAGTTCGAGGAAGCTGTCCATCATCAGCCGTTCAGGGGCGATATACAGCATCTTGATCTGGCCGCTGCGGCAACCTGCCATCACCTCAAGCTGCTGCTCGCGCGTTTGCGTCGAGTTATAGCAGGCGGCGGAAACGCCATAGACCAAGAGCTGATCGACCTGATCTTTCATCAAGGAAATCAGTGGGGATACCACCAGCGTCAGTCCATCCATCACCAGCGCCGGGATTTGATAGCACAGCGATTTACCCCCGCCGGTCGGCATCACCACCAGGCAATCCTGGCCGCCGATAATTGCGTTGATAATCGTTTGTTGACCCGGACGGAACTGCTGGTAGCCGAAGGTATCGCGTAATACCTGCTCTGCCAGCAACTCTCTGTTTATCACTGCTGCGGTTGACACACACTTCCCCATTTATCGCTATCACGGTGCCTGACTGACACCGTTATTACCTAAACTACATAATATCGTTAAGCATGACACCAACACCCAGCCGTGTCTGCTTGAAGTTGTAATCAATCATCGATTCGCCGTAGCCGCTGAACACCTGGGTATAGAAACGAACATGGCTGGTAATTGGGTAGCTCCAGCCCACCTGCGCGCCGCCATAACCGCTATTCCAGTTGTACTGGCCTTCGGCACTGAACACGCTTTCCCCCAAGGCATAGCCCACCGTCAGACGGTAATAGCCCATATACTTGGTGATATCCGGGTTATCGTCGTTGCTGTCTCTTTCCGAGAAGCGGAACCAGGGTTTGACCTCGACCTGCCAGTCGCCGTTCTGCGCCATCAGGCGTGCATAGCCACGGTTCCAGCTGCGTGAGGTAGGATCTTCACGGCCATTGGACTCATGATTCAGACCCACTTCGATATCACGCAGCGTCCAGCCAGCAAACTTATACGCCGTAGCCCAGCCGACAAAAATTTGCGGTTCGTAGTTGGTTTCACGGAACGGTGAGGATTCGTCATGGTTGGATAGCTGCCACCAGGACCGCTGGGTGTAAGACGCCCCCAGGACCGAGTTTTCGCCAGCAATGCCACGCCAGATCGGGAAGGCCAGGCTGAGCTGGAACTTCACCTCATCCTTACGGGCATTTTCCGCCCAGCTATAGGATTCGATCGCTTCTTTATTCAGATCGCTGGTGTCGGTATAGATTAGATAGTTCGTTTCATAAGGATACAGAGTGAACGGATTATCATAGTGTTGCAGCATGTTACCGATGATGCTGCCACGAACCGCCGGTTTATTCAGATTCTTTTGCTCGGTGGCCTCATCGGCCTGCACCACTACTGGCGCAAACAGCATCGCCATCACAATCCCAGACAGAACGCGCATAATTTTTTCACTCTCGAAAGATAAGGAAAAACCCGGAAATAAAAGCAGGCTATTTTACACACATTGCTGGTTTTACCGCACTAGTGAATACATTTATCTGCCAGGCCTGGAAAGCAACAAAAGATAAGCATAAAATCCACAAGTCATTAACCTGGACTGACCAGTATATCGGCTGGCAAAACTCAAATGAAGAAAGGAACTATGTCACACACAACTTTGACCCTCGAGGCCGCCCGCCAGAAGATAGGCGAAATCTTCGTCTATCACATGCCGTTTAACCGTGAATTGGGGCTGGAGCTTCGCCGCTTTGAGGATGACTACGTTGAATTGAGCTTTACCAACCAACCTAAGCTGGTGGGTAATGCCGCCCAGAAAATCCTGCATGGCGGCGTGATCGCTTCCGTACTGGATGTTGCCGCCGGGCTTGCGTGCGTTGGCAGCGTGCTGATGCGCCAGGACCCGTTGATCGAAGAAGAGCTGGCGGCCCGTCTATCGCGCATGGGGACAATCGATCTGCGCGTCGACTATCTGCGCCCAGGCCGCGGTGAACATTTCGTCGCGTCCGCCAGCGTACTGCGCAGCGGTAATAAAGTGGCAGTAGCCCGCGTTGAGCTGCACAACCACGATGGCTTACACATCGCCAGCGCCACCGCCACCTACCTGGTGGGCTAAGGTTGCCAGCCGGTTGTGCTCCACAAACCACACAATTGTGGGACACGGCCGGTTATCTTCAGTAAAATCACCGCATCTCCTTTTCCCACCCGGTAACCGTCATGGACGCACAACAAACGCGGCAGGGCATTTTCTTTGCTCTGGCCGCCTATTTTATTTGGGGTATCGCCCCCGCCTATTTCAAGCTGATCCAACAGGTCCCTGCCGATGAAATCCTCACCCACCGGGTGATCTGGTCGTTCTTCTTTATGCTGGGGCTGGTGTCATTGGGCCGCAACTGGCCGCAGGTGCGGGCCGCCTGTAAAAACCGCAAGCGGCTACTGCTGCTGGCCGTCACCGCGCTGCTGGTGGGAGGGAACTGGCTGCTGTTTATCTGGGCGGTGAATAACCACCATATGCTGGAGGCCAGCCTGGGCTATTTCATCAATCCACTGGTGAACGTGCTGCTGGGGATGCTGTTCCTGGGCGAGCGTTTCCGCCGTATGCAGTGGGTGGCCGTCGCCTTGGCCTTTACCGGGGTGTTGGTACAGCTGTGGCAGTTTGGTTCGCTGCCGATCATCGGACTTGGCCTGGCCTTCAGCTTTGCCTTCTACGGCCTGCTGCGCAAGAAGATTGCCATTGATGCACAAACCGGCATGCTGATCGAAACCCTGTGGCTGCTGCCGGTGGCCGCCATCTACCTGTTCCTGATTGCCGATAGCCCAACCAGCCATCTGAGCGCCAACCCCTGGTCGCTGAATTTACTGCTGGTTGCCGCCGGGGTGGTCACCACCGTTCCACTGCTGTTCTTTACCGCAGCGGCCACCCGTCTGCGCCTGTCGACGCTCGGGTTCTTCCAATACCTCGGGCCAACGTTGATGTTCCTGCTGGCAGTCACCTTCTACGGTGAGACCATCGGCCAGGATAAGCTGGTGACCTTTGGCTTTATCTGGGCGGCGTTGGTGTTGTTCCTGTTGGATGCCTTATACCAGCAACGAAAGCTACGTTGATTGTACAGGCTGGGCATGGTTAGAGATGAATCTGGCCATCGCCGGGCCGGTCAGCAAAATAGTAAACAGCCGCAGCGTCTGCATCGCCATCACAAAGGTCATATCAACCCGGCTGCCTGCGGCGATGATCGCCACGGTATCCAATCCGCCGGGGCTGGTGGCCAGATAGGCCGTCAGCAGATCGACCGGCAGGAACAGGGTCAACATCCACCCCAGCCCGCCGCAAAACAGCATCAGCGCGACAATCGAGACCACCATCTGCGGCAAGGTGCGCAATGCCAGCAGGAAGATGGCCCGGGTAAAACGCAGCCCGACGCTCCAGCCAATCAACGTGTAGGCCAACGCCAGCAGCCATTCGGGCACCTGTAATGCCATGATGCCAGTGGAATGTAATGCTGCCCCCGCGATCATTGGCAACATCAGCGCTCCGGAAGGAATGCGCAGGCGCGGTCCTAACCAAGAGCCGATAACGGCCACGGCCAAAGTACCGGCAAAGCGCCAGTCGAGGGCGGGGAACCACTCCAGAGCGGCGCTCCCCTGCCCAGCTTCATCTCCCAGGCCGATACGCGCCACGACCGCTGCCGCCGTCGCGACAAACAGCACGCGCAGATACTGCATAAACGCCACCAGCCGCACATCTGCACCGAAATCTCCCGCCATCGCTACCATCGCCGATGCGCCGCCAGGGGAAGATCCCCAGGCACCGGTAGGGCCGGGCAGACCACTGAAACGCACCAGGCACCAGCCGGAAACGCCGCTCGCCAACAGCGTCGCGATCAGCACCAGCAATACCAGCGGCCAGTCGTCCAGCAAGGGAGTAAGAATATTGGGTGAAAGGCTCTGGGCAATCATACAGCCCAAGATTGCCTGTGCCGCAATAAATAAGGGGCCAGGGATGCGCACCGAAGCGCCGAGCAGCCCCATCGCGACGCCGACAATCATTGGCCCCAGCAGCAAGGCGGCAGGAACATGAAAGGCCTGTAGACCAAACCCCAACACCAGCGAAGCCAGCAGCAGGATCAGCCATTGAATGACGCGTGGAAACTTCTCCATTAAGACGCATGCCTTACGAGCCGATAAGCAGTGGGGATATTCTACCCCGGTTTAACGGGCGAAAGCGGGGATCATTGAAGATAAAATGGGGCGGTGGTGTAGACCACCACCCGAAGCGTACGAGAGCCGGATTTAAAGCCAGTTCTTGCGTTTGAAGTAGAGATAAGGTGCCAGCCCTGCCACGATCATCAGTGCAATCGCCCCCGGGTAGCCGAACGACCAACGCAGCTCAGGCATAAACTCAAAGTTCATCCCATAGCTTGAGGCCACCAGCGTCGGCGGCAGGAACACTACCGATACCACCGAGAAGATCTTGATGATGCGGTTCTGTTCGATGTTGATAAAGCCCATCGCCGCCTGCATCAGGAAGTTGACCTTCTGGAACAGCGATTCGTTATGCGGCAGCAGGGATTCGATATCGCGCAGCACTTCCCGCGCCTGTTCCAGCTGGCTGGTTGGTAAACGCGCCTTGCGCACCAGAAAATTCAGCGCGCGTTGAGTATCCATCAGACACAGGCGCACCTTCCAGCCGATATCTTCCAGCTCGGCCAGCGTGGAAAGCGCTTCATCATATTCGTCGCCCTGGTGCCCTTCCATAATCACCCGGCTGAGCTTTTCCAGATCGCTGTAGACGTTTTCAATCTCGTCGGCCAACTGCTCAATTTTGGTTTCAAACAGATCCAGCAGCAGCTCGTAGGCGTTGCCGTCCACCATTCTTAGGCTGCGCGCACGCATCCGGTAAAGCCGGAAAGCGGGCAGTTCGCGTTCACGCAGGGTATACAGGCGGCCATCGCGGATGGTGAATGCCACGGTAGAGTTGCCCGCGTGATCTTCGGCATCTTCGTAGTAGAAAAAGGAGTGGATATGCAGGCCGTCATCGTCTTCGAAGAAACGGGCCGAGGCTTCGATATCATCCAGTTCGGGGCGTGTCGCCAGGCTTTGGCCCAACTCATTTTGCACGCGCTCGCGTTCGCCCTCCTCCGGCTCGACCAGGTCAACCCACAGCGACGAGGTCAAATCATCTGAGTCATCCAACTCAAGACGGGATAAGCGGCTGTTATCTAATTTAAAAGCGCTTAGCATGTGCCAAAACTCCCTAATGGTAACGGGGTAGACAACGCATTGAAGCACAGAAAGCGAGGGAAGTATGCAATACCGGCTCGTTCCAGACCATGAAGAGATCTGACTCGGAGCGACGCTGGGGAGGGTCGCCGACAACCACGAAGGGTATCAGCGCAATGGGATAGCCTTAGAAGTTGTACCTGGTGTCCAGGTCTGTGAGCCAGTATCTACTGGGTGTGTCCAAGGCGTGTGTCCTCATTGATATTCGTGCGCGCATGTTACGCCGAGAAGAAAAAGCCTGTCAACCGGTTAGGGTGGATAATAGCGCAACAATTCAGCACGCTCGTGGCTGGTTTGTAACACTCCCGCAACCTTGACCACGCCTGATGGAAAACCGCGTCGCGATCTCTGACCGCAGCCACGAATCTTGCTAAGATTAGCGCACAGAAATATTGCGGATTGACGACATGAAACAGATTACCGCCCACGACTTGACGACCATGAGCGAACAGGCAGCCACACTGCCACGCCTGCGTGCCCACCGTACCTTACATGAAGAGTTGAGCGATCCGGTGCAGCGCCTGGCAATTGCCATGGAGCCTGGCACCTATATTCGCCCACACCGCCACCCGCAGACCTGGGAGTTACTCACCCCGCTGCGTGGCCGTTTCGTGGTGCTACAGTTCAATGACGAAGGCGTGGTCACCCAACGTACCCTGCTAGGCGAAGAAACCAAGGTGCTGGAGATGCCGGCGTTTACCTGGCACGCCGTGCTGTCTGTAGATCCGGGTGGCGTGGTGTTTGAAGTGAAGCAGGGCCCTTATCAGGCGCTCGGCGAGGAAGACTGTATGCACTGGGCTCCGCCGGAAGGTGGCGAGGGGATCGAAGCAGTGATGCGCTGGTATGCGACGGCCAAAGTGGGCGATCGTTTCGCACACTGAACCCCTCACCCTAACCCTCTCCCAAAGGGCGAGGGGATCGATCGAGCTGGCCTGAAAGAACGGTGATACATCATGGACTTTTGTTGACTCACCTTAGGTGAAGGTAAACTCAATTTTTGCTGAGATTATCTTCTTACTTCCAACAGAGCAGGGGCTATCAGCTCCCTCTCCCAAAGGGCGAGGGGACCGATCGAGTTGGTCTGAAAAACGGTGATACATCATGGACTTTTGTTGACTCACCTTAGGTGAAGGTAAACTCAATTTTTGCTGAGATTATCTTCTTGCTTCCAACAGAGCAGGGGCTATCAGCTCCCTCTCCCAAAGGGCGAGGGGACCGATCGAGTTGGTCTGAAAAACGGTGATACATCATGGACTTTTGTTGACTCACCTTAGATGAAGGTAAACTCAATTTTTGCTGAGATTATCTTCTTGCTTCCAACAGAGCAGGGACTTTGAGCTCCCTCTCCCTGTGGGAGAGGGTTGGGGTGAGGGGATGTTACACCGTTTCCAGCTTGGCGTAGGCTGCTACCAGCCACTTGATGCCTTCACCCTGAAACGCGATCTGCAACCGGCTGTGTTCACCGCTGCCTTCCAGGTTGACGATGGTGCCCTCGCCAAACTTGGCATGGCGCACGCGCTGCCCAAGCTTGTAACCAGTGTCGTTTTCACTGATCGGCGTCCCCATCCGGCGGTGGCTCACCGAGCGGGAGACGCTGGCACGCAGGCGCACCTCTTCCACACAGTCTTCCGGGATCTCACCGATAAAGCGTGATGGCCGGTGATACACCTCTTTGCCATACAGGCGGCGGGTTTCCGCATAGGTCAGCGTCAATTTTTGCATTGCACGGGTCAGGCCAACATAGGCCAGGCGGCGCTCCTCTTCCAGGCGGCCACCTTCGTCCAGCGACATCTGGCTTGGGAACATGCCCTCTTCCATGCCGACGATAAACACCTGGCGGAACTCCAACCCTTTGGCCGAGTGCAGGGTCATCAGCTGCACCGCGTCCTGATAGGCATCTGCCTGCCCTTCCCCCGCTTCCAACGCGGCATGGGACAGGAAGGCCTGCAACGGCATCAGATCCTGATCTTCATCCTGGTAGCTGTATTGGCGCGTGGCCGTGACCAGTTCCTCAAGGTTTTCGATACGCGCCTGGCCCTTCTCGCCCTTTTCCTGCTCATACATGATAAACAGCCCGGAATCGCGGATCACCCGGTCGGTTTGCACATGCAACGGCATTTCGGCGGTTTCGTGGGCCAGTGAGTCCACCAGCTCCAGAAAACGCTGCAGGGAGGACGCTGCACGGCCCGCCAGCACCTTATCTTGCAGCAGCGCACGCGTAGCCTGCCACAGCGTCAGTTGACGGTCTCGTGCCGCCTGGCGCACCACATCGAGGGTACGATCGCCAATGCCGCGCGTTGGGGTATTCACAACGCGCTCAAAGGCCGCATCATCGTTACGGTTGGCGATCAGTCGCAGATAGGCCAGAGCATCCTTGATCTCCTGGCGTTCGAAGAAGCGCATGCCGCCGTAAATACGGTATGGCATGGCGGTTTGCAGCAAGGCCTCTTCCAGCACGCGCGATTGGGCGTTGCTGCGATACAGGATGGCACAGTCGTTCAGCGCGCCGCCGTTGTCCTGCCAGGCCTTGATGCGGTTAACCACAAAGCGGGCTTCATCCAGCTCGTTGAACGCACAGTAAATCGAGATCGGCTCACCTTCAGCCCCTTCGGTCCACAGGTTTTTGCCCATGCGCCCGTCGTTATTGGCGATCAGGGTGTTGGCAGCCTTCAGGATGGTGCTGGTCGAACGGTAGTTCTGCTCCAGACGCACCGTTTCTGCACCGGGAAAATCCTTCAGGAAACGCTGGATGTTTTCCACCTGCGCACCACGCCAGCCGTAGATCGACTGGTCATCATCCCCCACGATCATCACGTTGGCCTTACCCCCGGCCAGCATGTGTATCCAGGCGTACTGGATGCGGTTGGTGTCCTGGAATTCGTCCACCAGGATATTGGTGAAGCGCTCACGATAATGATTGAGGATATGTGGCTTGTTCAGCCACAGCTCATGAGCGCGCAGCAGCAATTCGGCAAAATCGACCAGCCCTGCACGATCGCAAGCCTCCTGATAAGCCTGATAGATCCGTAACCAGGTGGCTTCCACCGGGTTGCCGTAGCTTTCGATATGCTGTGGGCGTAGGCCATCGTCTTTCTTGCCGTTGATGTACCACATCGCCTGGCGCGGCGGCCATTGCTTCTCGTCAATGTTCAGCGCCCGCACTATACGTTTCAGGAGGCGCAGCTGGTCTTCACTATCCAGGATCTGGAAGTCCTGCGGCAGGTTGGCGTCCATATGATGAGCGCGCAGCAGGCGGTGTGCCAAGCCGTGGAAGGTGCCGATCCACATGCCGCCCTGGCTGGTGCCAATCAGGTGTTCGATACGGTGGCGCATCTCTGCCGCCGCCTTGTTGGTGAAGGTCACCGCCATGATGGAGTACGGTGAGCAGTTCTCCACCGCCAGTAGCCAGGCAATGCGATGCACCAGCACCCGGGTCTTGCCGCTGCCTGCACCGGCCAGCACCAACAGGTTGCTGCGTGGCGCAGCCACGGCTTCACGTTGTTTATCATTCATGCTGTCGAGCAGGTCGGAAACGTCCATAGGCACCATTGATTGGTAAAGGGAAAACCCGTTGCCACGCGCTTTCCACTGGGAATTTATACAGAGTTCTGCTGGGATTATAACAATGCTGTCAGCGATGCCAACTGCGAAATCTCAATATGTGGCAGCAGGCGGCTGTCAGCTACCTGCATCAGGCTCCGCTGACGGTCGTTGATCCAGCAGGCTTGCAGGCCCGAACGCAGCGCCCCGGCAACGTCGGTGGTCAGGTCATCCCCGACGTGTAGGATTTGTTCCGGTGCCACGCCCAACCTTTCCACCGCCAGTTGATACATATCCTGATAAGGCTTGGCGCGGCCATCTGGCCCGGAGCGCAGCACAAACTGGAAGTATTGCTCCAACCCGCACTGGGCCGGATCGGCATTGCCATTGGTGATCGCCACCAGCGGATAACGTTGCCCCAGCGCCCGCAAGGTCGCGTGAGTGGCTTCTGGCACATCGATCCGGCTACGCCACAGGGCAAAGTTCTGCATGGCGGCATCCGCACCGATGGACGCTTCAGCATTGCGCAGCCCCTGACGGCTCAACGCCAGGTGGACCGCCCGCCAGCGCCATTGGGTAACGTCGTGGTAAATCTCCGGATCCTGTTCACGCAGTTCCTGCCGCAAACGGTGGAAATCCGCCGACTGAAAGTGGCTCAATCCAGGATGGTAGTTCTGCAAAAAGGCCACCGACTCATGCTCGGTCTGCTTGATCACCGGACGGTTGTCATACAGCGTGTCGTCCAGATCGAAAGTCAGCGCGGCCAGTGGGCGTAACGGACGGTAAAAGTGCATCAGGATTTCCCTCG
This sequence comes from Serratia sp. NCCP-200, assembly GCF_059697885.1. Lineage (NCBI taxonomy): Bacteria > Pseudomonadati > Pseudomonadota > Gammaproteobacteria > Enterobacterales > Yersiniaceae > Serratia > Serratia sp. NCCP-200. Next base: position 254,911 of record NZ_BAAKUJ010000006.1, on the reverse strand, counting down.
TTTGGCGCGTGGATGCGCGGCATCGTACACGTTCGCCAGATGTTGAAAGTCGAGGTGGGTATAAATTTGCGTGGTGGTCAGGTTGGCGTGCCCCAGCAACTCCTGCACCGCGCGCAGATCGCCGCTCGATTCCAGCATATGGGTGGCAAAAGAGTGGCGCAGCTTGTGCGGATGGATATGGCTGTTGACGCCCTGCTTGACGCCCCACTCGGCAAAACGTTTTTGCACGTTGCGCGCCGAGATGCGCTTGCCCTGATTGGAGAGGAACATGGCATCATCCTGCGGTGCAAACAGATCGCGCAGCGCCAGCCAGTGCTCCAGCCAGGTAACCGCCGTACGGCCTATCGGCAATTTACGTTCTTTGCTGCCTTTCCCCAGCACCCATATCTCACCGCCGCCCAGATCGACATGGCGGCAATCCAACCCCACCAGTTCGGCCAGACGCAGCCCGGCCCCGTACATCACTTCCAGCATCGCACGATCGCGAACCGCTAGCGGATCGTTGAGATCGATGTTCAGCAGTTGGTTCATTTCGTCGACGTCGATATTCTTCGGCAAATGACGGCCACTGCGCGGCGTGCGGATGCCTTTGGCGGGGTTGGCGCTTATCACGCCCTGGCCGACCAGCCAGTCCAGAAAACTGCGTAATGCGGAGAGGCGTAGCGCCAGGCTGGAAGACTGTAATCCGGCGCGCTTACTGCGGGCTGCCAGCTGACGCACTCTGGCGGCATCCAGCATCGGCCATTCGCTGATGCCCAGCTCGATTGCCATGGCGATCAACGCCTGCAGCTGGCGCGAATAGCTGATCTGAGTCAGTGGGCTGAGTTGCCGCTCCACCTTTAAATAACGCAGGAAAGCGTCCACCGGCGGTTGCAGGTTGGCCGCTACGCCGGTCATGCCCGTTCTATCCAGCGTTCCAACAGTTTTGGCAACATACGCGCCAACTGGCCGAGCATCACGGTGCCCATCCCCTGTTGATAATGTTGAGTATCGCGGCTGCTGAAGATCACCATGCCAAGATCGCCCTGATCCCCCAGCAATGACAGCGCCACGGAGCCAACCTGTTTGGCCTGCGGCAGCAACAGCAGCAGTTCGGGGCCATTGAGGTTGCCGAGGTAGTGATAGCGATCGCCCAGGCGTTGAATACGCAGCGGCTCAAACGCCGAGCGCGTCAGGCCAAGATGGGTGAAATCCGACGGTGCGCCAATATTCCAGCGATCGGCAAACAGGCGGATATTCGCCCCTGCCAGCCCAAACCCGCGCGCCCAACGCTGCAAGCGGTTGAGCATATCCTGCAGGCTGCTGGCGGTGGCCAGGTCAGCCTGTAGATGCAGCAGGCTGCCAAACAGCGATTCGTTGGCACTGGCCTGCTCCATCAGCAAGGTGATCTCTTCTTCCAACTGGGTGATTTGGTTGCGCTGACGCGCCAGATGCCATTCCACCAACGATACCGTGCCCCGCACCGGGTGAGGCACTCGCATCTGTTCAACCAGCCGTGCATTGCGCATAAAGAAGTCCGGATTCTGCATCAGAAATTGCATCACCGTGTCATCATCAAGCTCAACGCCCGTGGCTATCCGATCGTCAACCTGCTTCATAAGTGAATAAATCCGTCATAAACATGGGTGGCCGGGCCGGTCATAAATAACGGCTCCCCTGGCCCCTTCCAGCGAATATGCAGGCTACCGCCGGGCAGTTCGACATGCACCTCTTCCGCCAGTAGCTCTTGTTGAATGCCCACCGCCACGGCGGCACAGGCACCGCTGCCACAAGCCTGCGTTTCACCGGCACCGCGCTCATAAACCCGCAGTTTGATGTGCTCACGGCTCACCACCTGCATAAAGCCGATGTTGGCGCGTTCCGGAAAGCGATCGTGCCCTTCCAGTACCGGCCCCAGCAGTTCCACCTTGGCGGTTTTCACGTCGTCCACCTGCAACACACAATGTGGGTTACCCATTGAGACCACGCCGCACAGCACCGTATGTTCCGCCGCGCGCATGATGTAGGTTTTTTCCGCTTTGGTGGCGCGAAACGGCACGATCTGCGGATCGAAATTCGGCTCGCCCATATTGACGCACACCAGGTCATCATCGGTGACGCTAAGGATCATGCGCCCGGTCTGGGTGCTGACACGGATATCACGTTTGTTGGTCAAGCCTTTCAAGCGCACAAAGCGGGCAAAACAGCGGGCGCCGTTGCCGCACTGGGCCACTTCGCTACCGTCAGCATTGAAAATGCGGTAATGGAAATCGAGTTCGGGATCGTACGGCGGTTCTACCACCAGCATCTGGTCAAAACCCACGCCCAAATGCCGGTCGGCCAGGCGGCGGATCAGCTCAGGTGAAAAATAGACGTTCTGTGTAACGGCATCGACCACCATAAAGTCGTTGCCTAAACCGTGCATTTTGGAGAACTGCATATCATACTCCGCTATCTGGACGACGTACCGTCTGATATTTATGGTGGCATTAACCACCATAAAGGCTCATTACTGATTGCTCATCGACGGTTGCTGCTGAGTGCCAGCGGGTTCTTGTTGGTTTTTGCTAACGGTGCCAGCACTGGTTACCGGTTGCTCTGCCGGTTTGTCCTGCGGTGGAAAATACAGCGGGCCCTTCAGGCCACAGCCAGAGAGCCCAGCCAGCAAAACGGCCATCAGCGCATAGCGTAGTTGTTTTTTCATTTGCATTAATGCCTGTAATTCATGCGTCCAAGCTCACTATAATCGCAGGTGGATCATGAAAAGCAATAGGAATCGAATATGAACGATAGCGAGTTTCACCAGTTGGCCGACCAACTGATGCTGAATATTGAACAGACCCTAGACGATTTTGATGGTGATGCGGATATCGATTACGAAACCAACGGCGGGGTGATGACGCTAAGCTTCGAAAACGGCAGCAAGATTGTGATCAACCGTCAGGAGCCGCTGCACCAGGTGTGGCTGGCCACCAAGGCCGGTGGCTATCACTTTAGCTATCGTGACGAGAGCTGGCATTGCGATCGCAGCGGCCGGGAATTTTATGAGTTGCTGAGTGAGGCGGCCAGCACACAGTCCGGCGAGACGGTCAGTTTTAGCTGAGTTTTGCTGAGGGGCGCAAGCTACTGCGCCCTCAAGCATTAATGCAGCTGGAACTGTTGCTTCAGAGGCTGTGCGGCATTGCCGTCGGCGACCGAGATACACAGGTTCGACAGCGCATTGCTGCGGAAAGGGATCACCTGAGTACGGCCATCGATATGCACAATCTGATAGAACTGCGGCAGGTTGAAGTTGATAAAGCTGGAGCCGTAGGTAAAGCGATCGTGTGAGGAGGAATAGAAGCGGCTGACGTCACGCACCAACTCCTCTTTGCTCCCTTCACAGTGGTGATAAACCTCAACCCGGTTCGACTCATCCAGAATGTAAATATTGAAGCCTTTATCATCTGTGGTGTCTTCAAAGAAGAACTGGATGATCCCCTCGCTGGCAAAACCATCAACCACCGGTGGCAAATGCACCTGATCGGTTTCCACCTTGATCGACAGACCATGCAGTTTGTTGTTGGAGATCGCCCCGTAGAACTCCACGGCGTTTTCCAGCTTCTGCACCGACACGCTCAGGCGTTCGAAGAACAGGCCCCAGGTTTGCCCGGCCACTCGCACCGCTTTAAACCGGCCCGGCTCCAGGCGAGTGCTGGAAAGACGCAGCTCGATACACTCGGAAACCAGTTGTTGAATGCGGGTACGGATCAGGCCACGTAAGTGCTGGCTATAGCAGAACACCTCCACCGATTCCGGCGGTGCCGCATCCTGATGCATCTTGCCCAGAATGGTCTTCAACGCTTCAAGCACCGACTGCTCACCGCTGAAATGCAGGGTACGCACTTCGTTCCATGAGTTGCGATACAGCAGATCGATACTGCCAACCAGGCATTGTTGCTGCTGGCCAAAGCTGAACACGTCCAGCTTGCGGAAATCGAAATGCACCACCTGATTACGGAAGGCCGCCGTCGGGTCATTTTCCAGGTTGACGATAATTGCCAGATGGCGGATTTCGCACGGGCTGTAGAGCGCTTTCGGCGTTGGAGCGGCCAAGCGCAGCGGGAAATGGTGCGACACGTCGGTAACCAATTCCTGCAGTTTGGCGGTGTCGCAGATATTGCCACTCTTGATATGCAAGCGGGTGCGCGAAGTGAGCAGGCCGTTGAAATAGGCCCAGGCCACCAGCTTGTTTAGATAGCGGTTATATTCCAGCGGCTGATGGCTGACGATCGAGCTCATCTCCGGTGCCTGGTTATACAGGTACCAGCCGGTGCGGTTGGCGCGGCCAATCGGTACGTGAATAAAGGTCAGGTCGTTTTCTGACAGGTCGGGTGAAATTTGCGGGTTCACCAGCGTCACCTTACCCGGCAGTGCCTCGAAGGCCGCGTACAGTTTACGGGTCAATACCCCGATATCCTGCGGGCTGGCACTGACGCTGAGGTTGTTGCGCCGAGCGAAGCGGATCAGGTTGCGATAGCTTTGCATCATCGCATCCAGCAGTTCGTTATGGGCTTCGCGCACCCGTTCGATCTTCCAGTTAGCCCGGTTATCGAGGATCTCCAACCGCTCTTCGTCCCAGCCCCACTCACTGACCAGTTGGCTGAGGATTTCCCGCCGCCAGCCGATAGTGGCGTTGTTGGACTGTGACAGCTTCTCGCAGACCTTCAGATAGAAGCAGCGGCGAACCAGGTCAAGGCGGGTGGTATCGTTGATTTCAGTCAGATAGTGGGTGACGCGCTCGAGCATCATGCAATAGGCATCAAGGCCAAAGCAGACGATCTCCCCCTGGTGCAGACGATGTTTGATCCCCATCGCCAGCAACTGAGTTTTCGGGTATTCCCATGAATAGGCTTCGAGCAGCAGCGTTTTCAGCACCGCCTTGTAGGGCGAATCAATGCTCTTATACAGCTGCCACAGGCTTGCACCGAAGTACTCTTCGGCAGAGAGCGTGCTCAATCCGCCGAGATCCAGCCACTCATTTGGGGTTAATACCCCCTGGGAATAGAGCGAAAGCACATATTCATCGTAATGCGCTTCCTCTTCGCCCGGCACCATGTTCCACAGGATACGTTTCCCTGCCAGGCGCACGGCCGTGCGGTAGAACTCATCAAGCAACAGAATATGTTGGGTTGAGCCGCAGTCTTCACCGCCCAGGCTGCCGCTTTCATTATGGCGGAAGCGGTTTTCGTCGATCAGGAAGAAGCTGACTTCCACCCCCATCGAGGCAGCCCATTTCTCCAACAGGCTGCATTTTTGCTGCAGGCGGCTGCGTTCTTCGTTGTCTAGCCAGGATTGGTGGCAGACCCAGATATCCAGATCCGAGGTGCAGCTCTGGCCGATCGAGGAGGTGCTGCCCATGGAATAAAGCGCCGTAATCGGCAGTTCGCCCGTGGCCATTTTTTCAAACGGGCTGCCCCATTTGTCTTCTAAATCATTGAGATAAGCTTGTTGGGTTTCATCAGGCGTGTAGATACAGATGCCATGGGGAACGTTACCGTTGAGGTAGCCCGGCATCAGTGGATGATGGTGGTGCAATAAGGTAGGCAGCAGACTGTAGACCCGTTGGAACGCGGGCTTCATGGCCGCCAGGGCACGATCGACACGTAGTTGGTTGATCGCATCCAGTCTTTGTTTCAGTGTCTCGATGTAGAGGTACAAGACGTCTCGCCTGATTATCCCGATGCTTGAAAAAAACCCGTATTCCCGCTGCGTCTTTAGTTTAGAAGAATTTTTGACGACTTATTGCTGGAAACGTGATCAATCTAACACCTTGCTGATTGACCGTAAAGGAGGTAAAGCGACACACTTATCCTAGCGCTTCTATAAATGATTTACCCGCAGTGTGAACTGCCACCAACTTCCCCTCACGCCCCTTTGATTCCGTTGTCCTTTCTCCGCCTGTGGCTTCTTGCACTGACAGTTTTGATCCTCAGTGGTAGGATGGACGGCGAATTATAAAAACGGTAACCAGCATGTTAGACAAAATTATTCGAATTGCCACCCGTCAGAGCCCACTTGCCCTATGGCAGGCACACTACGTTCAGCAGCGTCTGATGGCTAGCCACCCTGGCCTGCAGGTGGAACTGGTGCCTATGGTCACGCGCGGAGACATCATTCTGGATACGCCGCTGGCCAAGGTTGGCGGTAAGGGGCTGTTCGTCAAAGAACTTGAGCTGGCTCTGCTGGAAGGCCGGGCAGACATTGCCGTGCACTCGATGAAAGACGTCCCCGTCGACTTCCCCGCTGGCTTGGGGCTGGTCACCATCTGTGAACGTGACGACCCGCGTGACGCTTTCGTCTCCAATAACTTTGCCTCACTCGATCAACTGCCGCTAGGCAGCGTGGTCGGTACCTCCAGTCTGCGCCGTCAATGCCAGCTGCGTCGCCGTCGTCCGGACCTGATCGTGCGCGATCTGCGTGGCAACGTCGGCACAAGGTTGGGTAAACTGGATAACGGCGATTACGACGCCATTATTCTGGCCGTGGCCGGGCTAAAACGCCTGGGTCTGGAACAGCGTATCCGTTCCCCGTTAAGCCCCGAAGAATCCTTGCCTGCGGTCGGCCAGGGTGCGGTGGGTATCGAATGCCGCCTTGACGATGATGTCACCCGCGCCTTACTGGCTCCGCTCAACCATCGCGAAACCGAAATTCGTGTCCGCGCAGAACGGGCGATGAACACCCGCCTGGAAGGCGGATGCCAGGTTCCTATCGGAAGCTATGCCGAACTGACAGGCGATGAGCTGTGGTTACGTGCGCTGGTCGGGGCCCCCGACGGCAGCCAGATGGTTTGCGGTGAACGCCGTGGCCCATCAGCACAGGCAGAGCAAATGGGTGTAGAACTGGCAGAAGAACTGTTAGCTGCCGGTGCCCGTGAGATCCTGCATGATGTTTATCAGGGAAATCCTCCTGCATGACTATTCTGGTAACCCGCCCTTCTCCCGCCGGGGAACAACTGGTGAGCCGCCTGCGCGCACTTGGCCGGGTTGCCTTTCACGCGCCGCTGATCGACTTCGCCCCCGGTAACGATCTTATCCGCTTACCTCAGGGGCTGGCAGAGTTGCAGGCGGGCGACCTGGTGTTTGCCCTGTCGCAGCACGCCGTCAGCTATGCCAGTTCGGTCATCAATCGTGCCGGGCTTCAATGGCCTGGCCAGTTGTCCTATTATGCTATTGGCCGCACCACCGCACTGGCAATGCATCGCATCAGCAGCCTGCCGGTAGACTATCCGCGTGAGCGTGAAATCAGCGAAATGCTGCTGCTGCTGCCCGCGTTGCAACAGCTCACCGGTAAACGAGCGTTGATCATGCGGGGCAACGGCGGCCGCGAGCTGCTAGGCGAGACGCTGGCTGAGCGGGGTGCAGTGGTAAGCTATTATGAATGTTATCAACGCAGCCCGGTGCACTATGATGGCAGTGAGCAAAGCGCCCACTGGCAACGCGCCGGTATCAATACGCTGGTAGTGACCAGCGGCGAAATGTTACAACAGCTCTATACTTTAGTTCCTGATTACTATCGCTCTTCGTGGCTGTTACGTTGCCGCCTGATAGTGGTCAGTGAACGTCTTGCTACCCTTGCCCAGGAGCTGGGTTGGAGCAAGATTCGGGTAGCTGAAAACGCAGATAATGACGCGCTGATCCGCGCGCTACAATAACCTGACTATGGGATGTGCCACTATGACGGAACAAAACACTCCATCCGCCGCGGTTGAAGAATCAAACCCAGCGGTTGAGAGCCCCCAGCAGCCAGCCGCTGACCACCGGAAAGGCAAGAACACCGGCCCGGTATTGGGTGCGATTGCCATCGTGCTGGTCATCGCTCTGGGTGCTGGCGGCTATTATCACACGCACCAGCAGGCTCAGACATTGATCGCCGCCAACCAGGCCTTACAGCAACAGTTGGCCGAGCTTAAACAAAGCCAGCAGCAGGAAAAGAGCGCGCTGGAAGGCTTGCTGCAACAGCAGGGTAAAACGCTGGAGGCCACCGATCGCGAGCAAACCTCGCTGGTGCGTCAGCTCAATGAACTGCAAGATAAGGTTGCCACCATTTCCGGCAGCGATGCCAAAACCTGGTTGCTGGCACAGGCGGACTTCCTGGTGAAAATGGCAGGCCGCAAACTGTGGAGCGATCAGGATGTCACCACCGCGGCTGCGCTGCTGAAAAGCGCCGACGCTAGCCTGGCAGAGATGAACGATCCTAGCCTGATCGATATTCGCCGCGCCATCACCGAAGATGTCAGCACCCTTTCCGCCGTGGCGCAGATAGATTTTGACGGCATCATCCTGAAGGTCAACCAGCTGTCCAATCAGGTCGACGACCTGCGTCTGGCGGATAACAACCGTGACGAACGGCCAATGGATGAAGACGACGGCGAGCTGTCCAGTTCGTTGAGCGAATGGCGTCAAAACCTGACCAAGAGCTGGCACAACTTTATGGCGGACTTTATTACCGTCCGCCGTCGTGATAGCAGTGCTGAACCGCTGCTGGCGCCGAATCAGGATGTTTACCTGCGTGAGAATATCCGTTCGCGCCTGCTGGTTGCCGCACAGGCTATCCCTCGTCATCAGAACGAAGTGTATAAACAGTCGCTGGAAACGGTATCAACCTGGGTACGCGCCTACTTCGATACCACCGATCCGGCTACCAAGGCGTTTCTGGAAGAGTTGGACAACCTGAGCCAGCAATCGATCTCCATGGACGTACCGGGCCAGTTGAAAAGCCAGCCGATGCTGGAAAAACTGATGCAGACCCGGGTACGTAATCTGTTGGCCCAGGCCCCTGCCACTCACCAGGAGGGATAAGCCATGTTACGCGTGTTATTCCTGTTTCTGGTGCTGATTGCCAGCCTGGTGCTGGGGCCGATGCTGGCCGGGCACCAAGGCTATGTGCTGATCCAGACCGACAATTACAACGTCGAAACCAGCGTCACCGGTCTGGTGATTATGGCGGTGCTGCTGTTCCTGGCGCTGTTTGTCATCGAATGGATCCTGCGCCGCGTCTTCCGCACTGGCGCGCGCACCCGTGGCTGGTTCCTTGGCCGCAAACGCAGCCGCGCCCGTAAGCAAACCAAAGCGGCGCTGATCAAACTGGCGGAAGGGGATTACAAGCAGGTAGAGAAACTGCTGACCCGCAATGCCGATCATGCCGAGCAACCGGTGGTGAACTACCTGCTGGCGGCGGAAGCTGCGCAGCAACGTGGCGATGGCTTCCGCACCAATCAGTATCTGGAGCGTGCCGCAGAGGCTGCCGATACCGATCAGTTGCCGGTAGACATTACCCGCGTGCGTATTCAGTTGGCTCAGGGTGAAGCCCATGCGGCACGGCACGGCGTCGATAGCTTGCTGAATCAGGCACCGCGTCACCCGGAAGTGCTGCGGCTGGCGGAGCAGGCCTATCTGCGCACCGGAGCTTATGCCTCACTGCTGGAAATTCTGCCTTCGATGAGCAAAATCAACCTGCACAGCGAAGAAGAGCTACAGGCTTTACAGCAACAGGCCTATATCGGCCTGATGAATCAGGCCATGGCCGATGAAGGCAGTGAAGGATTAAAACGCTGGTGGAAAGATCAGAGCCGTAAAATCCGCCACGAAATCCCGCTACAGGTAGCGATGGTGGAACATCTTATTGAGTGTAATGACCATGAACTGGCACAAAGCATTGTGCTGGACGGTCTGAAGCGCCAATACGACGAACGGTTGGTGTTGTTGATCCCACGTATCAAGTCTGGCAACCCGGAGCAGTTGGAGAAAGCGTTACGCCAACAGATCAAGCAGCATGGCGCGACGCCGTTGCTTAACAGCACGCTGGGTCAGTTACTGATGAAGCACGGTGAATGGCAGCAAGCCAGTGATGCGTTCCATGCAGCACTGCAACAGCGGCCAGATGCCTACGACTACGCCTGGTTGGCAGATGCGTTGGATAAGCTGCACCGCAGCGACGAAGCCACACAGATGCGCCGTGAAGGGCTGATGTTAACGCTTAAGCAAAACGGCGAGTAACCTCCCCGGTTGGCTTGTCAGGGCTCAGCATGCCGTGCTGGGCCCTTTTTTTGCCTGAAACTTTCCTTGGGGCAAAAAAAAACACTTGCCGCGAGACAAGTGTATAAAAGAAGCAATCAGGTCTAGGACAACTGGGGTGGTGCCTCACTCAACGTTTTGCCCGGTGTGTGATGAAGCCGTTGCAAGCAACCCTTTCATCGTTCAGGTGGGCAATAGGCACCCTAAAATCGGCTCTGCATCATTCCTGGGTTTATGAGGCCTAAGGCGAACATAAGAAGTGGAATGAGCATCTACGATAGAGATATTGCACTTGGCGTGCCAACTTTTAACTACTGAGTGCCAACAGGCAAAAAATTAACTCATCATTTTGAATTTAAAAGATTTAAAATCATCTCCATTGACCCCTCTGATTTTTCCCTCCCGTTCGCTGCAATTTGCCCCTCTACGGATCCTGTCGCCTTAAAACGACGGGTTAATGAGAAGTCTTTTTTATTGATTAAAATCATCATGTTAAATGTCTCAAACTGACGACAACAGGCATGCCCATACAGGACAAAAGGAGACAGGTTGAAATTTCGTAGGGTTTGCCAAGATAACGCCGCTCGATAAAACGACTCACGGTAAAATAAAACGTCGGTTTAATATTTTTGTGATATTCATCACAAAATACTTGATCGCTTTGCCGGCCAGGTGTAGCCTGTTTGTGTGACGTGAATCACACTATTAATCACTCTCTGGGGACTACCACTATGAAACTGATCAACAAAATCATCACCGCTTTCAACAACGTAGACTTCTCATTCGGCACCATCAATCTCTGATTGCCGACGTAACGCCTGCCTGAAATAAAACGACTGTTATCTGGGGCAAGAACGGCATGATGCCGATATGCTCCAGAAGTCGTGGCGTTGTTTATCCTCCATTTTTGCACCCTGCCATTTTTCCAGCGCTTATCTCTGCTTCCTTTTGATCATTTCCTTGTAAGGCCAGCTCTAAAGTTGTCTGCTTCCCCTCACCCCAACCCTCTCCCACAGGGAGAGGGAGCTGCCCTGAGCCCTTGATTAGCCCGTACCGCTTCGGAAAGTGATGAGTAAGAAGAAAGGCCGGGCATTACGCAGAGAAATCAACGAACTCGATCGATCCCCAAGTCTGGAGTGCCCGATTAGCCCGTACCGCTTCGGAGAGTGATGAGTAAGAAGAAAAGCCGGGCATTACGCAGAGAAATCAACGAACTCGATCGATCCCCAAAAGAGAGGAAGTTGTCTGGAGCGCCCGATTAGCCCGTACCGCTTCGGAGAGTGATGAGTAAGAAGAAAGGCCGGGCATTACGCAGAGAAATCAACGAACTCGATCGATTCCCAAGTCTGGAGTGCCCGATTAGCCCGTACCGCTTCGGAGAGTGATGAGTAAGAAGAAAGGCCGGGCATTACGCAGAGAGATCAACGAACTCGATCGGTTCCCTCTCCCTGTGGGAGAGGGTTAGGGTGAGGGGCCAGCACGATATCTCAGGTATCGGACGCCCACCCTTTCCGCCAGTATAAAAAGCAAAAAACCCGCTCATTGCTGAACGGGTTGCTGAACGGGCGCGGCATGCAGCGCCCCTACAATAGACGTAAAAAAGCCCGCTTTAAAAGCGGGCTTTCTTGAAATTGGTCGGCGAGAGAGGATTCGAACCTCCGACCCACTGGTCCCAAACCAGTTGCGCTACCAAGCTGCGCTACTCGCCGATTTCTTGTTGCTGATACTACCGAACTTTACAGCCTATGTCTATGTAAATATTAAATTTATCAGACATTTTGTGTGTGGTGCGAAGAGAGGGACTTGAACCCTCACGTCCGTAAGAACACTAACACCTGAAGCTAGCGCGTCTACCAATTCCGCCACCTTCGCACTGTCACAAAACAGCTTTCAATTCTTTTACTTTACCCTAGGTAAAGTGGGGTGGCTAATGGGGCTCGAACCCACGACAACTGGAATCACAATCCAGGGCTCTACCAACTGAGCTATAGCCACCATAACTACTTTATCTACTGCTTACTTCACGCGGTAATCATACCACCGCAGCTCCTGCGCACAAAATTAATGGCGCGCCCGACAGGATTCGAACCTGAGACCTCTGCCTCCGGAGGGCAGCGCTCTATCCAGCTGAGCTACGGGCGCGTAGCGCCGTTGCGGGTGGGGATACTACGGTTTTATGCCCATCCTGTCTAGTGCTTTTTCTCAGAAATGTTGAGTTCGCTGACCCTTTGCTCACTCTTGCAGCAGAAAGGGCCCGGCAAGGCCCTTTTCTTATGGTTAACGCTGACTTTCTGTCCGCTTTTCAGGCTGATGATGGACTTTGTGCATCCCGAAGACAAAGTAGCACAGGCTCACCGCAGCCAGGAAAATCATCCCCACCACCAACGAAATCCGCGTATCCGGATTGATCCCCATGCCAACCAGCACACAAATCAGGAAAGCGATGGTCAGGTAGTTCATGTAAGGGAACATAAATGACTTGAAGCTGTGAGTCTTCATCGCTTCTTTGTGGGCTCGGCGGAAGTAGATCTGGCTGATCAGCACCACGAACCACGGCATCATGCCCGGCAGCACGCTGGCGCTATAGACATAGACGAACACCTGCTGAGGATTGGGAATAACGTAGTTCAGCGCAGACCCCGCCAACAGGCAAATGATGGTGATGGCAATACAGTTGACCGGCACGCCGCTGGCAGAAAGCCTGGTCAATGCCGCAGGCAGTTGACGGTTCTTGGCCAAGGCATAGAGCATGCGGCCGCCGCTATACATGCCGCTGTTGCAGCCGGAGAGTGCGGCGGTCAGCACCACAAAGTTGATGATACCTGCTGCAGCAACAATACCAATCTTGGCAAAGGTCAGCACAAACGGGCTGCCAGCGGTGCCGATACCGTTCCACGGGAAGATGGTGACAATCACGAAGATGGCACCGACATAGAAAATCAGGATGCGCCACAGGATGTTGTTGATCGCCCGTTTGAGCGTTACCTGCGGGTTCTTGGCTTCCCCGGCGGTAATGCCGACCAGCTCAACTCCCTGGTAAGAGGCCACCACGATACACAGCGCAAACAGGAAGCCTTTCCAGCCACCGGCAAAGAAGCCGCCGTGAGCCGTCAGGTTGGCAAACCCGGTCGGCTGCCCGCCGTTGCCGAAGCCGAAGAAGATAACCCCCAAGCCCACCAGGATCATCACGATAATGGTGGTGACCTTAATCATGGCAAACCAGAACTCCAGTTCACCGTACAGGCGCACCGCCGCCAGGTTGGCTAACGCGACCATAGCGACCGCAATTAACGCAGGCAGCCACTGCGGTATCTCTGGGAACCAGAACTGCACATAGACGCCGATAGCCGTGATTTCCGATATCCCCACGGCAAGCCACATAAACCAGTAGCCCCAGGCGGTGAGGTAGCCGAAAAAGGGGTTCATATATTTGTGCGCATAGACGGCGAAAGAGCCCGCCACCGGCTCCAGGAACAACATCTCGCCCATCGAGCGCATGATGAAGAACACAAACAGGCCGGCGATGATATAGGCCAGCAGCACCGAAGGCCCGGCCCATTTCAACGTACTGGCTGACCCCATAAACAGACCCACGCCGATCGTGCCGCCCAGGGCGATCAGCTCTATATGTCGCGCTTCTAACCCGCGATGTAAACCCGGTGGCTTTTCTTTGCTTGCCATAAATCCTCAGTTATATTTTTTATGATGTTGTTTGCCTGCCGATCGGTGCCGGTCATTATTGTTTTAGACAAGTTGAGTGTAATTCCCCCCCGCCGGGCAAAACGGAACTTAAGGAGTCATCCGCACAATTTAATGGCGGAGAAGTGCCGCTGCGGCCTGGGGAAATTTTCGGGCGCTATGGTTTCGCATTTTGCCGCCATAAGCAAACCGCAAATTAAAACCTTATGGAATAAGTGACGAGGGAATGATTAACCGAGGTTATAGCTTTGACCACGTTATGGCCGATAGGGAGATTATTTGCGCAAGACAGACGCTGGAGCAACGGAGTGGCTGCTCCAGCCGAAGGATCACATCTTGCCGGTATAGTAATAACCGACGAACTTGAGTAGCCGAAGTTGGCGGCGAATACGGCTCGGCTGGCTGAGCAGGCGATAGAGCCACTCCAGGCCCAGATTCTGCCACACCTTGGGCGCACGCTTCACATGGCCGGTAAACACGTCATAGGTGCCGCCAACCCCCATATACAGCGCCTGGGGATGTACCTTGCGGCAATCCCGCATCAGGATTTCCTGCTTGGGCGATCCCATTGCCACGGTCACGATAGCCGCGCCGCTGGCACGAATGCGTTCAAACAAGGCATCCCGCTGTTCTGGTTTGAAGTAGCCATCCTGGCTGCCAACCAGATTCACATTCCACTGACTACGCAGCTTCTGCTCGGTCTCTGCCAGCACCGAAGGCTTGCCGCCAACCAGAAACACTGGCGTACCTTCCTGCCCGGCGCGCTGCATCATGGCTTCCCACAGATCGGCCCCAGCCACGCGCGACACCTCCGCGCCAGGATACTTGCGGCGGATGGAGCGCACCATGCTGATGCCATCGGCATATTTGTACTCAGCCTCATCCAGCAAGGCATGTAGCGCCGGATCGGTTTCTGCATTGAGGATTTTCTCGGCGTTCATCGCTACCAGGGTGCCTTGCTTGACCCTGCCACCGTCGAACAGAAAATCCATGCACTGCGCCATGTTGCGAAAGCCCCACAGGCTGAAACCGCGCAGCTCATACTTGGGAACCGAAATGTTTGCTTCCATTGTCACTATTACCTTGGCACAAGGGAGTTGGCTGCTGGAGCCAACGCGCGCTTGCGCATAATTCGAGTCTTGATAAGCCCGGCAGCATCAAACAGCCAGTACAGTAATTTTGCCAATATCAGGCAGGCACCAAAAATGATGCAGAAGAACACTACGCGTGAGACAAACGAATCGACCCCCTCACGCGCCAGCACGATGATATTAAACACCGCACCAAAGCAGAACCCTTGCAAAATCGCCGCCTTAAAGCGGTTCTGTTCACTTTTGCCCAGCTCATACAGCCAGTCGAACCACTTGATGATCAGGCCCACCACAATGGCGCCCAGTGGGATAAACAGCACCCCACCCATCACCACCAGCGAGCCAATCAGCGTTGGGGAAATCGCCAGCCCGGAATGGTTGTCCAACACTTCCCAGGTAAAGTAGTTGGCAGTATTCAGCACCAGATCCGGCCGCCCCGGCCATAGCCAGGCAGGGATAAAGACATAGAAATCACGCACGATTGGGGCCAACCCCTGGAAATCGATCTTGTCGTAATTTTGCAGCAGTAGCCCCAGGTTCTCCCACGGCGAGAAGGTATCACGGGTCAGATACAGGAAAGTGTAGAACGCTTCCGGGCCGCTGACATCCAGGCTATAGCGTTTCAGCGCCAGCCAGAACATGCCGACGATGCCGAACACCCCGGCGGCTACCAACATCCACAGCGAGATCCAGCCGCGCACAATGCCGATAAACAGGAATAGAGCGAACGCGATGATGATGTTGGCACGGGTACCGCCCACGATCACGTAGGTCAGAATGCCAAACGCCACCGTGGCCGCCAGGAAGAAGAACCAGGCGCGCAGATCCTGCTTCAGGAAATAGACCACCAGCATCGCCGGGATGAAGAAGTAGAAGAAGCGCTTGAGCGCCACCCCTGACACATCGCTGGAGAAGATTTGGCTGTAGGAGTTGAGCTTGAACAGCAGGAAGCCGTTCTGCATAAAGAAGATGCCCACGGTGCCGATCGCCACCAGCGCCAGCAATATCCAGGTGATATGCGTCTCAACCCGGTTCATGGTGAACACCGGCTTATGCGGCTGGCCAGTGCGTTTACGCAACCGCGTCTTGTAGCTGACGTAGTAAATCGCGTAGAAGGCGGTAGCCGAAAGGATGGCGTATAGCAGGAACTCTACCGGCACCACGGCCACGTCAAACTGGAACACCAGCAGGCAGGTCAGCGGGAAGCCAAAGTAAAACGTCAGCAGATAGAGCAGGGAAAAGAAGACGTTAAAGTTGAAGCGGACGCGCCGAAACTCCTGATAGGTCAGGGTCAGCACAAACAGCGCCCCGATCAGATAGACGACAAACAGCCCGCCAAACTGTGCCAGCGTCATGGGTTTTCCCCCGCCGCCAGCGCCAATGCCTGCTGCCAGCCATCCACGTAGTTCGGATTGAAAAAGGCGATAGACTGCTTATCCAGCGTTGCCAGTTGGCGCTGTGATTCGCGCACCACGGCTTCATCCAGCGAGTCGCCATAAAACAGCACCGGCAAATGCTGCTCGGCCAAGTCCTGCCAGAACGGATTCTTGCGGCTCAGTACAAAAGGCACGCCAAACTGGATCAACAGGCACAGCGTACCGATCCCCTGCTGGCGATCGAAAATGAAGTAGCCGAGATCGCACTCACGCAGGATATTGAGATAATCGTCAAACGCCACCTGCTGGGTCAGCAGTTGCAGATTCTGTTCGGAGAACAGCTTCAGACCCGCCGCGCGCACCTGGGCAATATAGGCGTCGTTATTGGCCGGATACCCCATCGGCAAAATCACCCGCACCTTGTCACCAAATTGCTGATGGATCGCCTGCAACGCCTCAATATGGCGGTTGGTGGTATCACCAGAGTTGCCCACCAGGATAGTCATCGGCCCAGCCAGGTTCTTTTCGACTTCGATACCTGTCAACGCTGGGTCCATCCGCGTCGGGAAATACAGCAGCGAGGCCGGAACGCGTGCGTGCCGCTGCTGATAGTGGATCAGGTCGCCTCGGGTAGCAAACACGTGTCCCACCCGCCCTTGGGCAATGCGGCGCAGCACGTAGAACAGGCGGTATTTCCAACTGGTGGCGTTTTCATACAGATCGGCCCCCCAGATATGCCAGCTCACCTGGCGCGGCTTGATCTTGCCGCTCAGCAAGGCCAGCCACAACGTTGCGTTAAACTGGCCATGCAGGAACAGGCGAGTGTCACGGTTGGCCTTGGCACGGGCAATCACTGCCTCTGCCAGGCTCTTTTTGCCAGGGAAAGCCTCGATGGTCAGTTTGGGAAAGTGACCCAACGCGGCCACGTCTTTGGCTGCCACCATGAAGTGACACACTTGTTCTGCGGGCAGGCGGTCAGCCAGCACGTCATTAAAGAAGCGCAGCACCGTCTGATTATGATGCGGGATATCAGATCCCAGTACGTGGATTAGTATGGTCATACTCGTCTACGATAAAGAATAAATACGCAGCTACAGAGCGCAAAATACACGATGTAGGTTGCCATATAGGCCTGTGCCGCCCCTAATGCGCCGTGCAGCGGGATCAGCCAGTGCGAGAACAGCGTCAGCAAGGCAAACTGGCTGACCTCTGTCAGAATATAAAAACGGAGCGACGCCTTGGCGATCACCAGGTAACCGAAGACGTAGGCCCCGACTTTCAGCACGTCCCCCACCAGTTGCCAGGCGAACAGATCGCGCATGGCAACGAATTTCTCAGAGAACAGCAGCCAGATGGCGAAGTCACGCAGCAGCCAGACGGTAAAGCTGGCAGCGGCGACCGCAGGCAGCACAAACTTCAGCGAGCGCACGATCTCCCGCGAAATGGCGCTTTTCTCTTGCAGGCGCGACAGCGTTGGCAGCAGGTAAACGGTGAAAGAAGCGGTAATAAACTGCAGGTAGGCATCGGAGATACTGCTCACCCCTTGCCAGATCCCCACTTCGTCCCAGCCGTAATGTTCCGCCAACAGGTTACGCATCATTACATAGGCAACCGGCAAGGTCACGGAGGTGATCAGCGCCATCAGGGTAAACTTACCGAGATGGCTGGCCAGCGCCTTATCCCAGGCCAGCGCCAGATAACGCAGCGGCAGCGCCTTGCGCCGCCACAGCATGAAACCAGCAGGCAACACCACCAGGGCAGGAACCAGAGCCAACCCGGCCAACGCGCCTTCATAACCGCCCAGCTTAAAGCATAGCGTAAAGGCCACCACGCCGATCAGGCTACCGGCGATCACCGCCAGCGCGTTACCCATCGCATCGCGATAACCTTTGAGGATCGCCAGGAACAGGTTGGCGTAGGCAATCCCCATCTGGATAAAGGCCACCGCCCGCACCACGTTCACATAGTCGCCATGGCCAAACAGCCCACGGCTGATCGGCTCGGCAGCAAACAGGAACACCAGCGCCAGCAGGGTTGAGAAACCCAGCACGATGCTGGATGCGGTGCCCACCGCCATCCGCAACCGCTGCGGATCCTGATGATATTCCGCCACATACTTGGTAATACCGTTAAAAATCCCGGCCCCCGACAGCACGCCCAGCACGGTGATCAACTGGCGGAAGTTACCCGCCTGCCCAACCCCGCTGGGGCCGAAGGCCACCGCCAGCATTTTTACCACCAGCAACCCCACGCCAATTTTGATCAGCGTGGAGCCAGCGGTCCAAATCGATGCTTTTGCCAGTGACATATCAGGCGAGGAAGCTCAGGATGGTATTGATCACCGTACGTTGATTGACGTCTGACATGTTAAAGAACAGCGGCAGACGCACCAGACGCTCGCTCTCTTTGGTGGTGAAGCGGTCTTCGCCGGAGAAACGGCCAAACTTCTCACCCGCTGGGCAGGCGTGCAGTGGGATGTAGTGGAACACCGACATGATTTCGGCTTCTTTCAGGTAGTCGATAAACGCGGTACGATCCTGCACGTCTTTCAGCTTGATGTAGAACATATGGGCGTTGTGCACGCAGTTGGCCGGAATGACCGGCAAGGCGATACGCCCTGAGTCCGCCAACGGTTTCAATGCATCGTAATAGTTCTGCCACAGCTTCAGACGACGCTGGTTGATAGTCTCGGCGGCTTCCAGCTGCGCCCACAGATAAGCGGCTTGCAGATCTGACATCAGATAGCTGGAACCAATATCGCGCCAGGTATATTTGTCTACCTGACCACGGAAGAACTGGCTGCGGTTGGTGCCTTTTTCACGGATCACTTCGGCACGATCGATCAGGGCAGGGTCGTTAATCAGCGTCGCGCCACCTTCACCGCCAGCGGTGTAGTTTTTGGTCTCATGGAAACTGAAGCAGCCGATATGGCCGATAGTCCCCAAGGCTTTGCCTTTATAGGTCGACATCACGCCCTGCGCGGCATCTTCCACCACCATCAGGTTGTACTTCTTCGCCAGCGCCATGATGGTGTCCATTTCACAGGCTACGCCAGCGTAATGCACCGGCACGATGGCGCGGGTTTTATCGGTGATCGCCGCTTCGATCTTGGTCTCATCGATGTTCATGGTGTCTGGACGCAGATCGACAAACACCATCACCGCCCCGCGCAGCACAAAGGCGTTAGCGGTGGACACGAAGGTGTAACTCGGCATGATCACTTCATCACCCGGCTGGATATCCAGCAGGATGGCGGCCATTTCCAGTGACGCGGTGCAAGACGGCGTCAGCAGCACTTTCGGGCAGCCAAAATGCTGTTCCATCCACTGCTGGCAGCGACGGGTAAAACCACCGTCACCACAGAGTTTGCCGCTGCTCATCGCAGCCTGCATATAATCGAGTTCCGTGCCAACAACCGGTGGAGCGTTAAATGGGATCATGTAAACCTCTATAGAACCAATACGCGGTGCTTTCTAGGGTGGCACCGTGCCGTTGATAGAGCCGTAACGCGGCAATATTACTTATTTGAGTCGCGATCCGCAGGCGCTGCAGCCGTTGCTGCTGGCACCAGGCGATCGCGGCAGTCATCAGCCGAGAACCGGTCCCTTTACCTTGTACACCTGGGAATGCCGCCAGCAGGCCGATACGCGCCTCTTGCTGGCCAATATCACGCAGGCTGACAAACCCTTCTGGCTCCCCATCGCTACCCAGCACCAGCAGGCACTGATGGTCAAACGTCCCCAGCACCGCTTTTTCAATCCAGGTGGCGTAAAAACGCCCGCTGTCCTGCGGCTCATACCAAGGCGCGCGAAAACGGCTGGCGGCAAAAACCTTGGCCGCCACCGAACGCAACAGTGGAATATCTTCGGGCTGGGCGATGCGGATGGCCGGTAAATTCAATGCACAATCTGTGCCAATTGCCAGGGCAAAGTCCACTTCGCCCTCTACCAGCCGAAACCCCACGCTAGCCAAACCATCGGCCAAATCTAGACGCTGGGCCGGGATCTTGGCCTGAACCAGCGCAAACGCATCCAGTTCAGTTGCCGTAAGCGCAGGAGCAGCATCGTCAAAATGCAATTTGGCGCTGGTGAGTTGGAAATACTCGCTTTCCCAGCCCAAAGGCTCAATATTGGCGTGGACGGACATGCAGTAAATCCAGTAAGTATTTACCATAGCCGGTTTTGGCTAACGCCTGCGCCGAGCGTCTTACGCCATCATCATCCAGCCAGCCGTTACGCCAGGCGATCTCTTCCAGACAGGCAATCTTGAACCCCTGGCGCTTCTCTACCGTCTGCACAAAGGTACTGGCTTCGATCAGGCTGTCGTGGGTACCGGTATCGAGCCAGGCAAAACCACGCCCCAGCAGCTCGACGCTCAGCTCGCCACGCTCCAGATACATCTGGTTGATGCTGGTAATTTCCAGCTCGCCGCGTTCGGAAGGCTTCACCTGCTTGGCGAAATCCACCACCTGGTTGTCATAGAAATAGAGACCGGTGACCGCCCAGTTGGACTTCGGCTTCAACGGCTTTTCTTCAATCGACAGCGCGCGGAAGTTATCGTCGAACTCCACTACGCCAAAGCGCTCTGGGTCCATGACCTGGTAACCGAATACCGTGGCACCTTTCAGACTCTGGACCACGCTTTTGAGTTTCGGGCTGAAGCCCTGGCCGAAGTAGATATTGTCGCCCAGCACCAGGCAGCACGGCTCGCCGCCGATAAACTCTTCGCCAATCAGGAAGGCCTGCGCCAACCCGTCCGGGCTCGGTTGTTCGGCGTAGCTGAGGTTGATACCAAACTCTTCACCGCTGCCCAACAAACGGCGAAACGAGGGCAGATCTTCAGGCGTAGAGATAATCAGAATATCGCGGATCCCGGCCAGCATCAGCACCGAGAGCGGATAGTAAATCATCGGTTTATCGTAAATGGGCAGCAACTGCTTGGAGACGCCGCGGGTGATCGGATGCAAACGCGTCCCCGAACCGCCGGCTAGAATAATACCTTTCATCATGACTCCTGAACTTCCGCTAGCCGCACGGCGCTTATAGCCTTCCGTGCGTTTACCTAGATAGGATTATTGGTTTAGCCCTAAACGCTCGCCTGCATAGGAACCGTCTTGCACGCGGCGCCACCAGGTTTCATTGTTCAGATACCAGGAAACCGTTTTGCGGATGCCGCTTTCAAAGGTTTCCTGTGGGCGCCAACCCAGTTCACGTTCAATTTTGCCCGCGTCGATGGCATAACGCATATCATGGCCTGGGCGATCTTTAACGTAAGTGATCAGATCGCGATATTTCGCCACGCCCTGCGGTTTGTTCGGTGCCAGTTCTTCCAGCAGATCGCAGATGGTCTGTACCACTTCGATGTTTTTGCGCTCGTTGTGGCCGCCGATGTTATAGGTCTCCCCTATCACACCTTCTGTCACCACCTGATATAACGCCCGCGCATGGTCTTCCACAAACAGCCAGTCACGCACCTGCGCACCATCGCCGTAGACCGGCAGCGGTTTGCCGGAGATGGCATTAAGGATCACCAGCGGCACCAGCTTCTCTGGGAAGTGGTAAGGGCCGTAGTTGTTGGAGCAGTTGGTCACGACGGTAGGGAAGCCGTAGGTACGCAGCCAGGCGCGCACCAGGTGGTCGCTTGAGGCCTTGGAGGCAGAATACGGGCTGCTTGGCGCGTAAGGCGTGGTTTCGGTAAACAGATCGTCGGTACCGTGCAGGTCGCCGTACACTTCATCGGTAGAGATATGATGGAAGCGGAAAGCCTGCTTTTTCTCTGCCGCCAGCGCCTGCCAATAATGGCGGGCAGCTTCCAGCATGGTGTAAGTACCCACGATGTTGGTTTCGATAAAGGCCGCCGGGCCGTCGATCGAGCGGTCAACGTGGCTTTCTGCCGCCAGGTGCATCACGAAATCCGGCTGGTACTGGGCAAAAACGCGGTCTAGTGCGGCACGGTCGCAGATATCTACCTGCTCGAAAGCATAGCGCTCGTTGTCCGCTACACCCGCCAGCGACTCCAGGTTACCGGCATAGGTGAGCTTATCAACCACCACCACGCTATCGCGGGTCCCCTCGATGATATGTCTTACCACGGCAGAGCCGATAAATCCGGCCCCGCCGGTGACCAAAATACGTTTCAACGCCAAACTCCTTTGGTATCCACGATCCAGGACTGCTTAATCTCTTCCGGCCTGATGGCCTTGAATTCTTTATGATCGACCAGCATGACGATCACATCCGCCTGCTGTAAGGCCTCAGGCAGTTTTTTCAGCGTAACGTGGCCCGCCAGTGACTTCGGCAATTGCTCAACGTTAGGCTCGACCGCCAGGGTTTCACCCACGTGCCAATCGGCAATCAGGTGGGCTACTTCAACCGCCGGGCTTTCACGCAGGTCGTCGATATTAGGTTTGAACGCCAAACCGAAGCAGGCAATTTTCACTTCAGAAGCGCGCTTGTTGGTGGCCGCCAGGCAATCTGCCACGGCTGCCTTGACTTGATCGACCACCCAGAGCGGTTTGCCGTCGTTTACCAGGCGCGCAGTATGGATCAGACGAGCCTGCTGCGGGTTCTGCGCCACGATGAACCAAGGGTCAACGGCGATACAGTGCCCGCCCACGCCTGGGCCAGGTTGCAGAATGTTGACGCGCGGGTGGCGGTTGGCCAGGCGGATCAGTTCCCACACGTTAATGCCCTGCTCGGCACAGATCAGCGAAAGCTCGTTGGCAAACGCGATGTTAACGTCGCGGAAGCTGTTTTCCGTCAGTTTGCACATCTCGGCGGTGCGCGAGTTGGTGATTACACACTCACCTTCGAGGAAAATCTTGTACAGCGCGCTGGCGCGCTCGGAGCATTTTGGCGTCATCCCGCCAATCACGCGGTCGTTCTGAATCAGCTCAACCATCACCTGCCCAGGCAGCACGCGCTCAGGACAGTAGGCAATGTTCACGTCGGCCTGCTCACCGGCATCCTGCGGGAAGCTCAGATCGCTACGCGCCTCTGCCAGCCACAGGGCCATCTGTTCGGTAGCGCCCACCGGTGACGTGGACTCCAGGATCACCAGGTCGCCCTTTTTCAGTACCGGTGCCAATGACTTGGCGGCGGCTTCAACGTAGGCCAGATCGGGTTCGTGATCCCCTTTGAACGGCGTTGGTACGGCGATCAAGAACGCATCGGCCGCCAGCGGTTTAGTCACCGCCTGCAGGTAACCGCCTTCTACCGCTTCTTTTACCACGCGATCCAAATCAGGTTCGACGATGTGGATGGCACCGCGGTTAATGGTATCTACCGCGTGCTGGTTAACATCTACGCCCACCACTTTTTTCTTGCGGGAAGCAAACGCCGCCGCCGTTGGCAAACCAATATAGCCCAAGCCAATAACTGAAATAGTGTTAAAACTCATAGTGTCACCTGATGATTCTTTAAAGCTTCGAGGATACGTTGGCAGGCATGCCCGTCACCGTATGGGTTATGCGCCCGGCTCATGGCGTGGTATTCGCCTTCGTCTGTCAATAACCGGGTTACCGCATCAACAATTTTAGCTACGTCCGTTCCCACCAGCTGTACCGTGCCGGCATCTACCGCTTCTGGCCTTTCGGTGGTATCACGCATCACTAACACCGGTTTACCCAGCGATGGCGCCTCTTCCTGAATGCCGCCCGAGTCGGTCAGGATCAGATAAGATCGCGTCATCAGATAGACAAACGGCAGGTAATCCTGCGGATCGATCAGAATGATGTTATCGATCCCCTTCAAAATACGGTTAACCGGCTCGCTGACGTTCGGGTTGAGATGCACCGGATACACCACCTGCACGTCAGGATGCTGAAGAGCAATCTCGGCCAAGGCGCTACAGATGCGCTCAAACCCACCGCCGAAGCTTTCGCGGCGGTGCCCAGTCACCAGGATCAGCTTTTTGTTGGCATCCAGGAAAGGATAACGCTGGTCAAGGCTGCTGCGCAGCTCTGGGTTGTGCATGATGCGGTCGCGCACCCACAGCAACGCATCGATCACGGTGTTACCCGTGACGAAAATATGGTCGTCCCGCAGCGATTCACGTAACAGGTTCTGCCGCGAATTTTCGGTTGGCGAGAAGTGATACATCGCCAAATGCCCCGTCAACTTGCGGTTGGCCTCTTCAGGCCAAGGAGAATAGAGATTACCGGTACGCAGGCCCGCTTCGACATGCCCCACCGGGATACGCTGATAAAACGCCGCCAGGCTGGTCGCCATGGTGGTCGTCGTGTCACCGTGAACCAACACCACGTCCGGCTTGAAGTCCTCCAGTACGCCTTTGATCCCTTCCAGAATGCGGCAGGTGATTTCACTCAGCCCCTGGCCCGGTTTCATAATATTCAGGTCGTAATCCGGTACGATTTCAAACAAACGCAGTACCTGATCCAGCATCTCGCGATGCTGTGCCGTAACGCAGACTCTTGACTCAAAGGCATCATCCTGAGCCAGAGCATGTACCAGAGGTGCCATTTTGATGGCTTCCGGTCTGGTGCCAAAAACAGTCAACACTTTCACAGCGAATCTCTTTTGGTCGGTGAAGTGCAGGCGAACCTGCAAAGTTGGGCACTCAGTGCCCAACAGCGAAATTATTATATTATTGGTTAACTACGTGGCCGGCGTACCAAGGCAACGCCCGCACCAATCAGGCCACCGATTGCGCCCCACATAATCAGCCAGAATACCCGGCGTGGACTATCACGTTTCACCGGCTCTTCCGGCGTACGTAAATAGCGGTAGGTCTGGAATTTGGCATCCAACGTCGGGCCAACGTTCAGAGTTGCCAGCATCGCCCGGTTCTGATCGTAACTTACATCGTAAGCCGGGCCAGAAGCCTGTAAACCTTCCAGACGCGCCTGCAGCATAGGTTTGCCCAGCAGGAACAGATCGGAGTCTGGCAGTTGTTCGGCTGGCGTATCGGTCTGCGTACGGCTAATCCCCTGCTGCTCGGCGATTTTCAGCGCCTGCTGCACGGTCTTGAGCTCACGCTGATACACCGCATCGGCTACCGCTTCCTGGCGTTTGACCTGTGCACTCATCGAGGTGGTACGCGCCGCCCAGGCTCCCTGGATCTCTTCATTCAGATGCTGCGCCGCGCGGTGGCTGGCAAAGGCAACATACTGACGCAGCAGATGGTTGGAGTCTGGCGCGGTCTCGGCGGTGAGTTTCACGCTATCATTCAGCACTTTTTTGTCGTCGCGCGGCGTGAACTGGATATTGTTAATCAGGTCATCAAGCAACGCCGCATCGGCACGGGCATCCCCTTCCTGGCGCTGCTTGTAGTAATCGCTTTGCAGCCAGAAATCACGGCGCGTGTCATAGGCGGCCAACTGCATGATAAATTCATTATAGGCTTCATCGGCGATGCCTGGCTGATCGCTGGCAACCGCAGGCAGCGTGCGCTGATCCAGGTTACGCAGGAACTGCTGCTGAGAGTAATATCCCCCTAGCGCATTCACCGTTGGCTTATCGGTGATCGCCGTGGCGCTCCACTCCTGTTTCACCAGGTAAGAAACGATCAGCGCGACGGCAGCAAACATCACCGCAAAACCGATAATCCATTTTTTGCCGCGCCACAGGGTGCAGCACAGACCGCGGATATCGAGTTCGTTATCGACCACCGGGGTATTCTTGTCAGACGTTGTTTCAGGATTCATCACTGCCCTAAAGCCTCAGGTTAAGGTACTTGCTTATTGTTCGTTGCATTTCGCAGACGGCGCTTGAGACGTTTGATATAACGCGCGACCCGCCATGCACGTTTAATGCAATAGCCATACAAGAAGAATGCAAGCAAGAATAATGCCAACATAACCCATTCAGGTATGAAAGTCAGACGTTCGCCTATCACGCCAACCGCCGCCAACAGCGCTGCGGCCAAGGTGATAAGCACAAAAGCCTGACGAGGCGTAAAGCCCGCTCGCATAATCAAATGGTGGATGTGTTGACGGTCTGGCGAGAATGGGCTCATGCCCTTACGCAGACGGCGATACATGATGGCAATCATATCCATCAGCGGGATGGCGATAATCCACAGCGCGGTGACCGGCTTGATCGGATGGTTTGGCCCTTGCGAGCTTTGCACCAGCAGCCAGATGGCGGTAAAACCGATCAGCGTACTGCCGGCGTCACCCATAAAGACCTTATAGCGACGGCCAAGGATGCCGAGGTTGAGCAGAATATAGGGAACAATGGCCGCCAACATCGCGAAGCACCAGAAGGCAAGCTCGCTATGGCCGCCTTGATACAGCAGGATCCCCATCGCGCCGAACGACACGCAGGAGAGGCCGCCGAGCAGGCCGTCGATACCGTCGACCATGTTAAAGGCGTTAATCGCCGCCCAAACGGCAAACAGCGTCACCAAATAGCCAAACGGCCCCAACTGCATTTCCCAGCCACCAAACACATAGCCGAGGCTGCGCAGATAAAGGCCAGCAAACACCATCATGGCGATGCCGACCAGTGCCTGAATGGTGGCGCGGATCTTGACGCTGATATCGAAGCGATCGTCCAGCGCCCCGACGAAGACCAGGACACCGGCGCAGGTAAGATAGAGTTTGCTGTGCGCAATCGTCTGGTCGGTGATCAGGAAGGCAAAGCAGATGCCAGCGTAAACAGAAATCCCACCCACCAGCGGGATCAGCCCCTGATGACGTTTGCGATAATTAGGCTTATCAACCAAACCAATAGGTTTTGCTGCCTTGCGAGCAACAAATAAAAAAGCCAGAGAAAACAGAAAAACAAAAAGAATTTCAGTACTCATGGTGAGTAAGTTCACGGTTAACAAATCTCTGAAGAAGATGAGGCAGCTTAACATGGGTAAAAAACCGCGCCACATGACCAAGCGACCTTTCAGTCATTTCCTATGACATAGACACTTATCAATGCCCAAAACGTGTCTTGCTTCAACGCATTAATGCAAAAACTGGCGCAAATAAGATAAGTTCTCAATAAGTCACAAAAATAACTTACTTTCCTTTACTGTTACTTATCGTATCCGCCAAAAGCAAAAAACGCCACGACTAGGCGTGGCGTTCCTCGAATATTTTACTTATTTATGAGCGTTTCATCATGTCGAAGAATTCATCGTTGGTTTTGGTCATCGCCAACTTGTTAATGAGGAACTCCATCGCGTCGATCTCGCCCATTGGGTGAATGATCTTGCGCAGGATCCACATCTTCTGCAGTTCTTCAGAGGTGGTGAGCAACTCTTCTTTACGCGTACCGGAACGGTTGTAATCGATAGCAGGGAACACGCGCTTCTCGGCGATTTTACGCGCCAGATGCAGTTCCATGTTACCCGTACCTTTAAACTCTTCGTAAATCACTTCGTCCATCTTCGAACCGGTATCAACCAGTGCGGTAGCGATGATGGTCAGGCTGCCGCCTTCCTCAACGTTACGAGCCGCACCGAAGAAGCGCTTCGGACGATGCAGGGCGTTGGCGTCCACACCACCGGTCAGCACTTTGCCTGAGGCAGGTACTACGGTGTTGTAGGCACGCGCCAGACGGGTGATGGAGTCCAGCAGGATGATCACGTCTTTTTTGTGTTCGACCAGGCGCTTGGCCTTCTCGATCACCATTTCGGCAACCTGTACGTGGCGGGATGCGGGTTCGTCGAAGGTAGAAGCGATCACTTCGCCTTTTACCAGACGTTGCATCTCGGTCACTTCTTCCGGACGTTCGTCGATCAGCAACACCATCAGCACGCAGTCTGGATGGTTGTATGCGATGCTCTGCGCAATGTTTTGCAGCAGCATGGTTTTACCGGCTTTCGGCGGTGCCACAATCAGGCCACGCTGACCACGGCCGATTGGCGCTGCCAGATCCAGTACGCGAGCCGTCAGATCTTCGGTAGAGCCGTTGCCGCGCTCCATACGCAAACGTGAGTTGGCGTGCAGCGGCGTCAGGTTTTCGAACAGGATCTTGTTACGGGCGTTTTCCGGTTTGTCGTAGTTGACTTCGTTAACTTTCAACAGGGCAAAATAGCGCTCGCCTTCTTTTGGCGGACGAATCTTACCGGAAATGGTGTCACCTGTGCGGAGGTTAAAGCGGCGGATTTGGCTGGGAGAAACGTAGATATCGTCGGGGCCTGCGAGGTAGGAACTGTCTCCGGAACGGAGGAAACCAAATCCATCCTGCAATATCTCCAGCACGCCATCACCGAAGATATCTTCTCCGCTTTTCGCATGTTGCTTGAGTATAGAGAAGATAATGTCCTGTTTGCGCAGGCGGGCCAGGTTTTCCAGCCCCATATTTTCGCCGAGAGTAATCAGCTCAGAAACCGGCGTATTCTTTAATTCGGTAAGATTCATAGTGGGGGTTCTTAAACTCGGGGTGTGTCTCGAACTAGTATCGTGAATGGTATGGCAGCGTGTTATACCCATAACCTTTCAAGCTACAACGTGAAATTCATAGGGTATGCGTGCCTGTTACTGGACGTTCGATCGCCGGGCTGCTGGGCCACCGCAGTAAGAAATGGCTTAGCTGGGGCGCACACGCTGACGGTTTAAGATCGAAGGTGCCTTAAAACTGATTTTTTTGTAAAACCGCTTGATCGTCAAAACACGGGCTCGGTTCACAGTAAAATGCTAGTGCCGATGGTTCAACGTAGAGTAATGCTTAGATTCAGACTCTTTAGATTTAATACTTATGGCAAGTTCAGAATGCAGTATGGTTAAACTTAACACGCTTCTTGGCAGGCGTCTAGCGGTGAATGAAAATCCCCCTCCAGACGCCCGTCACGGGGCTTCCCGCCCTAATTACAGATTCGCGTCCAGGAACTCTTTGAGCTGGCCCTTGGACAGCGCGCCGACCTTGGTCGCTGCCACTTCACCGTTCTTGAACAACAACAGCGTCGGGATACCGCGGATGCCGTACTTAGGCGCGGTAAGCGGGTTTTGATCGATGTTCAGTTTGGTAATGGTCAGCTTGCCGGCGAACTCTTCGGCAATCTCGTCGAGGATCGGAGCAATCATCTTGCACGGACCACACCATTCAGCCCAGAAATCGACCAGGATTGGCCCTTCGGCTTTCAGCACATCGGAATCGAAGCTGTCGTCAGTCAGGTGAATAATTTTATCGCTCATGTTCTACTCCACAGGATTAGGTCTACCTTGTTGGTGTAGCATCAAACCAACTCAGGTGATTTTATTTCACCGCTTTTATTTCAACGGATATGCTTTCGTAAAGCAATAGTTAGCTGATATTCTACCACACTATGAGCAAAACACACTTGACCGAACAGAAGTTTTCCGACTTCGCCCTGCACCCGTTAGTCCTTGAAGCCCTTGAGAAAAAAGGGTTTCACAACTGCACGCCCATCCAGGCGTTGGCATTGCCGCTCACCCTCAGTGGGCGCGACGTTGCAGGTCAGGCGCAAACCGGTACCGGAAAGACGCTGGCATTTTTAGCGTCTACTTTTCACTATTTGCTGTCCCACCCGGCGAAAGAAGGTCGCCAGACCAACCAGCCGCGCGCCTTGATCATGGCGCCTACGCGTGAACTGGCGGTGCAGATCCATTCCGATGCAGAAGCGCTGTCGCAGTCTACCGGGTTGAAGCTTGGCCTGGCCTACGGCGGTGATGGCTACGACAAACAGCTGAAAGTGCTGGAAAGCGGCGTAGATATTCTGGTGGGGACCACCGGCCGTTTAATCGACTACGCCAAACAAAATTATATCGATCTGGGTGCTATCCAGGTTGTGGTGCTCGATGAAGCCGACCGCATGTACGATCTGGGCTTTATCAAAGATATCCGCTGGCTGTTCCGCCGTATGCCTGCGGTCGATCAACGCCTGAACATGTTGTTCTCTGCCACCCTGTCCTATCGCGTACGCGAGCTGGCCTTTGAGCAGATGAACAATGCCGAATATGTGGAAGTTGAACCGGAACAGAAAACCGGCCACCGCATTCAGGAAGAGCTGTTCTACCCTTCCAACGAAGAAAAGATGCGCCTGCTGCAGACGCTGATCGAGGAAGAGTGGCCGGACCGCTGCATCATCTTCGCCAACACCAAGCACCGCTGTGAAGACATCTGGGGCCATCTGGCTGCCGACGGTCACCGCGTAGGCCTGCTGACCGGCGACGTGGCGCAGAAGAAACGCCTGCGTATTCTGGACGACTTCACCAAGGGTAACCTGGATATCCTGGTCGCCACCGATGTCGCCGCACGCGGCCTGCATATCCCGTTGGTGACTCACGTCTTCAACTACGATCTGCCGGACGACTGTGAAGACTACGTGCACCGCATTGGCCGTACTGGCCGCGCGGGCGAAAGCGGTCACTCCATCAGCCTGGCCTGTGAAGAGTACGCGCTGAATCTGCCAGCCATCGAGACTTATACCGGCCACAGCATTCCTGTGAGCAAGTACAACAGCGATGCGCTGCTGAGCGACCTGCCAGCACCGAAGCGCCTGGTGCGCCCTCGTGGCAACAACGGCCCACGCCGTAACTCTTCCGCGCCACGTCGTGGTGGTGCGCCGCGTAACAACCGTAAACGTTCGGGCTAATAGACGACTATGCCAGGTTCCAGCACCCTCTATGCCGCCATCGATCTGGGTTCCAACAGTTTCCATATGTTGGTGGTACGTGAGGTGGCTGGGAGTATCCAGACACTGGCTCGCATCAAGCGCAAAGTGCGCCTGGCGGCCGGGCTGGATCAGCACAATCACCTGTCACAGGAAGCTATGCAGCGCGGCTGGCAATGTTTGCGGCTGTTCTCGGAACGCCTGCAGGATATCCCGCGCGATCAAATTCGGGTCGTCGCCACCGCAACGCTGCGCCTGGCCAATAACGCAGCCGAATTCCTGCAAACCGCCGAAACTATCCTTGGCTGCCCCGTTCAGGTCATCAGCGGCGAAGAAGAAGCCCGCCTGATTTACCACGGCGTTGCCCATACCACAGGCGGCCCGGATCGGCGTCTGGTGGTCGATATCGGGGGTGGCAGCACGGAGTTGGTCGTAGGTACAGGGGCGCAGGCCGCGCAGCTGTATAGCCTTTCAATGGGCTGTGTCACCTGGCTCGAACGCTTCTTCAGCGATCGTAATCTGGAGCGGGATAACTTCGAAGCCGCCGAACAGGCCGCGCGTGAAATGGTACGGCCGATCGCCCCACAACTTCGTCAACATGGCTGGCAGATTTGCGTCGGCGCTTCCGGTACCGTGCAAGCGCTACAGGAAATCATGGTGGCGCAGGGGATGGATGAACGTATTACCCTGCCCAAGCTGCGGCAGTTGAAACAACGAGCCATTCAGTGTGGCAAACTGGAAGAGCTGGAAATCGAAGGGCTGACGCTGGAACGTGCTTTGGTGTTCCCAAGCGGCCTGTCGATACTGCTGGCCATTTTCCAAGAGTTAGGCATTGAAAGCATGACGCTGGCCGGTGGCGCTCTGCGCGAAGGGCTGGTGTATGGCATGTTGCATCTGCCGGTCGAGCAGGATATCCGCAGCCGCACGTTACGTAATCTGCAACGCCGTTACCTGCTGGATATCGAGCAGGCCGAACGCGTCAGCCAGTTGGCCGCAAACTTCTGTCTGCAGACCACCAACGAATGGCAATTGGATACGCGATGTCGTGAGCTACTGCATGCGGCCTGCCTGATCCACGAAATTGGCCTGAGCGTCGATTTCAAACAGGCTCCTCAACACGCCGCCTATCTGGTCAGCCATCTTGATTTACCCGGCTTTACCCCGGCGCAGAAAAAACTGTTAGCCACCCTGCTGCAAAACCAGAGCAATGCCCTCGATCTGCCGCTGCTGAGCCAACAGAACGCCGTGCCACCCCGCGTGGCACAGCGCATGTGTCGTCTGTTACGTCTGGCCATCATCTTTGCCAGCCGCCGCCGTGACGATACCCTGCCCGCGGTACGCCTGCGTGCCAACGATGAAGAGTTGCATGTGATTTTGCCGCGCGGCTGGTTAGAGCGACATCCGCTGCGCGCAGAGGCGCTGGATCAGGAAAGCCACTGGCAGAGCTATGCCCACTGGCCGCTGTTTTTGGAAGAGCAGTCCTAAGAGCATTCCCCCCCTTTTTCTGCAACAGTCTCTTTAACCGTTTTATGTGAAAGCGCAACTCAATGGCTGGCTTCGTCCTAAGAGGTAGCGTGGTAACAAGGCTAATTAAAGAGACTTTTAATGACTCCCTATGTTATTAAAGAATAGTTTAATAACACACAATCTTATTAAAGGGGGTTTTAATGAAGCGTATTTCTGGTCGATTTGTGACAACTCAGAGTCATCAGGAAACAGTCAATGCCTTCGTACCAGCGCCTTTACCACCAACTGCTCCGCCCATTGTTGCCAAATCCTATCAGGAACTGAATAATCGAGCTGAATTGGCTTTAGCTAGACTATCGGCTATGTCCGGTCTGGTTACATCTGGAGAATGGTTAATTTACAGTGCAATACGTAGAGAAGCTTTACTCACCTCCCAGCTTGAGGGGACACAGGCAACACTGACAGACGTTTTTGATGAGGAAGCAGGGCTGGCCGTAACAAATGTGAATGATGTTGAGGAGGTCACCAGGTACCTGCAAGCATTCAAGTTTGTGCGTGAGCAGATACTCTCGCCAACAGGATTACCTGTATCAGTCCGGTTACTAACACAAGCCCACAAAGTTCTTCTGGCTGGTGTTCGGGGTACGGATAAGCAACCCGGTAGTGTACGAACCAGTCAGAACTGGATTGGTGGCACGCGGCCAGGTAACGCGTCGTATGTCCCTCCTCCTCCAGAGGAAATTACCAATTTACTCGCAGAGCTGGAGCTTTTTATTCACGACGAGCAACCAACATTACCCCCGTTGGTGAGGATAGCGCTGATACATGCCCAGTTCGAAACCATTCACCCTTTTCTTGATGGTAACGGACGCATAGGTCGTCTGTTGATTGCCATGTTACTCGAAACGTGGAAGCTTCTGCCTGAACCACTATTGTATGTATCAGGATATCTGAAGGCCAATCAGGCTGAGTATTATCGCTGTTTATCTGAAACAAGGAGAAATGGTGATTGGGAGTCTTGGGTATCTTTCTTCCTTGAAGGCGTTGAAATTGCCGCTGGGGAAGCACAACAGAGCATCATTCAGATAGCCTCGCTGATTGCTGCCGATCGGAAAAAAGTTCTCGATACGGCATCCAGTACATTACAAACGTTGCGTCTTTTTGAATTACTACCAACAATGCCAAAATTAACGGTAGAAAGAGCCCAGGCAGAGTTAGATGTCACGTTTCCTACAGCGAGCACGGCTATTAAAGCACTAGAGAATGCGGGGATATTGGTGGAAACTACAGGTCGAGTGAGAGGTAAAAGCTATGTCTATCAAGCCTACGTAGATACTTTACGTAATGAATAATAGCAACAGGGCGTTCTCCCGCCCCGAACCTCAGCTACCGCCCTTGGCCTTGGCCAACATCGCCTTCACGCTGGCCAAATGGCTTTGGCCTTTCTCCATCCGCTCCTGCGGGCTAACGACTTTGCGTTCCGACTCCCAGGCCAGATCGTCCTGCGGCAGTTCCAACAGGAAACGGCTGGGTTCCGGCCGCACCAACTCACCGTATTGGCGACGTTCGCGACACAGGGTGAAAATCAGCTCCTTCTGGGCGCGGGTGATCCCCACATAGGCCAAACGCCGTTCTTCATCGACATTATCCTCGTCAATGCTGCTCTGATGCGGCAATAACCCCTCTTCCATCCCCACCAGGAACACATAGGGGAATTCCAGCCCCTTGGAAGCATGCAGAGTCATCAGCTGTACCTGATCCAGCTCTTCATCGCTTTCGCCGCGCTCCATCATGTCACGCAACGTAAAGCGCGTGACCACCTGGGTCAGCGTCATCGGTTCGTCCAGATCGTTGCCTTCCAGCATCTCGGTCATCCAGCCAAACAGCGTGTTGACGTTTTTCATGCGCATTTCGGCCGCTTTCGGGCTGGGCGAGGTTTCAAACAGCCAGCTTTCATAGTCAATGCCGCGGATCAGATCGCGCACCGCTGCCACCGGCTCACGTTCCACCATCTGGATGATGCCTTCCATCCAATGGGTGAAACGCTGCAATGACTCCAGCCCCCGACCTGTCAGATACTGGCCCAGTCCAAGATCGAAGCTGGCGTGGAACAGGCTCTTGTTACGCTGGTTGGCCCACTCCCCCAACTTTTGCAGCGTCGCCGGGCCGATTTCCCGCTTCGGCGTGTTGACGATACGCAGGAAGGCGCTGTCGTCATCCTGGTTGGTCAAAACCCGCAGATAGGCCAGCAAATCCTTGATTTCCGGACGCGAGAAGAACGAGGTGCCGCCAGAAATCTTGTACGGAATGCGGTTCTGCATCAGCATTTTTTCAAACACACGCGACTGGTGGTTTCCGCGATAGAGGATCGCATAGTCGCCGTAATTGGTTTTCTTCACAAAGTGATGGGCGATCAGTTCCCCCACCACCCGCTCGGCCTCGTGATCTTCATTGTTGGCCGTGACCACCTTCAACTCTTCGCCGTAGCCCAGTTCGGAGAACAGGCGTTTTTCAAAGACGTGCGGGTTGTTGGCAATCAGGATGTTGGCGGCCTTCAGAATACGTTCGCTGGAACGGTAGTTCTGCTCCAGCTTGATCACCTGCAACGCCGGGAAATCTTCCTTTAGCAGTACCAGGTTCTGCGGACGAGCACCGCGCCAGGAGTAGATCGACTGATCGTCATCCCCCACCACGGTAAAGCGTGCGCGGTTACCCACCAGCAGTTTCACCAGTTCGTACTGACTGGTGTTGGTGTCCTGATATTCATCCACCAGCAGGTAGCGGATACGGTTCTGCCAGCGCTCACGCACCTCCTCATTACGCTGTAGCAACAAGGTGGGCAGCAGGATCAGATCGTCAAAATCCAGGACGTTACAGGCCCTCATGTGATCGTGATACAGCCCGTAGCAGTGGGCGAACAGTTTGTCCCGCTCAGAGCGCGCCAGCCCCATTGCCCGTTGCGGATCCACCAGATCGTTCTTCCAGTTGGAAATGGTCGAGATCAGCTGTGCCACCAGAGTCTTATCGTTTTCCAGCCACTTCTCGGTCAATTCCTTCAACAACGCGAGCTGGTCTTGATCGTCAAACAGCGAGAAGTTGGACTTCATCCCCAACGCGGCATATTCGCGTTTGATCACTTCCAGCCCCAGCGTATGGAAAGTGGAGATCATTAGGCCACGCGACTCTTTGCGCCCCATGGTTTGCGCCACACGCTCTTTCATCTCACGCGCCGCTTTGTTGGTAAAGGTTACGGCGGCAATATGCCGGGCCTGATAGCCACATTGATGGATCAGGTGGGCGATTTTATTGGTGATCACACGCGTTTTGCCGGAACCGGCACCGGCCAGCACCAGGCAAGGCCCGGTAACGAATTCGACGGCTTGTTGTTGGCTGGGGTTTAATCGCATGGCGCTTTATTGCTCAATATTGGAGTACTGGGGAGAAGGATTGTAGCAGAAAGCACCGAACAGATTTAACAGGTATAATGGCGGTAAATTCTACACGACTGATTGGATTATTAAGATGGCAAAGACCGCTAGCGCGCTGCACATCCTGGTGGATAACGAAACACTGGCCAACGAACTGTTGGCCAAACTCAAGCGCGGCGTCAGCTTTGATACGCTGGCGCGCAAATACTCGAGCTGCCCGTCCAAGCGCAACGGCGGCTCCCTGGGTGAGTTCAACAAGGGGACTATGGTCGCAGCCTTCGATAAGGCGGTGTTCAGCATCCCGTTGCTCAAGCCCTATGGCCCGGTGAAAACCCAGTTCGGCTATCACATCATCAAGGTACTTTATCGCAACTAGGCCCCTCACCCTAACCCTCTCCCACAGGGAGAGGGGACCGATCGAGCTAGCTATCAGTTACAGCGAATTACCTCGCCACAGTACCCAATCAGCTCCCTTTACGTAGGGAATTGAACGATCACGGCACCAATTCAGGCCCCTTTTACCTAGGGACAGATCGATCACAATACTTGACCACAACACCGGACCAGCCCCCTCTCCCTGTGGGAGAGGGTTGGGGTGAGGGGTCAATGATTACTGTGCGCTGGCTTCCGGTGCTGTAGTAGCCGCGTCCGCCGGTTTTGGCTCTTCGCTCACCACGGCCGGTGCTGGCGCCATGATGCCGTTATAGGTTTCCTGGAGCTGCTTCATATTCATCTCCGGCTCCCCCTTCGGCTGTAACAGCACCAAGGTGGCATTCTGCGACAGTTGCTGCTTCAGTTCCTGATTCAGCGATTCCAGCGTCAGCGACGACAAGAAGGCCTGACGCAGCTTCTGGTATTGCTCCGGAGCGATATCCACCACGCCACTTTGCTGTGAACGCAGACGCTGGCTCATAAGCACGTCGGTATCGGTGCGGGCATAGGTGGCAAACAGTTTGCTCAACTGATCGGTTTTCTGTGCCAGCAAGGCATTGAACTCATCCTGAGACAGGCCGTTGTTACGCACATTAGCCAATTCGCGAGCAATAAAGGCCAGGCCGCTGTTCAGATTATCATTCGGTGAATTCAGATGGATCGCACACTGGGCGCGTTGATACTGCACCCGGCAGTCGAAGCCCAGCTTGATGTTTTTCTGCTCGCTCTTTTGCAGCACCTGCTGAATGTGCCAGAACAGGGCTTCACGGGCCATATCACTGCGCCAGTAACGGCTCAGGCTTTGCGAATCGCGAATCGGATGCCATGGCGTATCCCACATGATCGACAGCGTATCCTGCTTCACCTGATCGCTGATCAGACTGACCGGCTGCGGCGGCAGTGGAGTCAGGGTTGGCATAGTTGCCGGCGCTTCGCGCTTGCCTTGGAGAGGCGAGAACGCCTTATTGATCTGTTCGGTCAGGCTGCGGCTTTCAACTTTACCCACCACGTATAACGTCATGGCATCTGGGGTATACCACTGCTGATAAAATTTCTGCAGTTGCTCGATATTGACCGGGCGCTTGACCGGTTGGCCCGGATCGTGTGCCAGTAACGTTGAGCCTTTCAGGCGATAACGCCACCAGCTGTCTTTGGGATCCGGCGGGAAGATACCGATAGGATCCATATTGGCATTCATCACCGCTTCTACCGTTGGCTCATCGATAGCCAGCTTACCCGTGGTATCCGCCAGCCAGGCCAGCGCCTCTTTCAACAGATCGGGGCGGTTATTGGGCAAGCTCAGGTTGTAGATGGTGAAATCATAAGAGCTGATGGCTGGCGGCAATGGCCGTTCACTGTCCACGCTCTGTTGCCACAGCGACTGTAGCTGCGGCTGGGTAAAACTCTCGCTGCGCGTAATCGCAATACGCGGCAACAAATGGGCAAAACCGATCTGCTGGGCAGATTCCACCAGCGATCCGGTATTGACCATCAACCTTAACTCAACGCGATCGCTCGGGCGCTGTGGTGTATCAAGGATCTGCCAAGAAAAACCGTTATTCAGCTGCCCCTGCTGCCAGGCAGGATCAGGTTGTAGCGCTTCAGCGTGCACGCTGCCGTTGGCCGCAACCAACAGCAGCCCACCCACTAAAAGACGAATTCTGGTGCCCTGCATGTGAACCCCTACTTAATGACTAGCCAATTTTTTATGCAAATACGGATATTCCGTTCATTGGAATATAAGGCATCGTCTCGCCGCGATGTTGACGAGTACGGCCTGAACTGTGCGTGGCACAGCAACGATCACACCCTGAGTTTCACCGTAGGGCGGAAAGCGCAAAGTGTACCATTCTGTTAGACCGCGCGCCTTGGCGGATGTCACTCATCACAGTGAAAAATAATAGCTGTAGGGTGTTATGGAGAAAAAATGAACAAGAAGCAAGGGGAAATGACATCGGCTGCCATGGCAGCCGATGTCGAGGGCAGGAAAAAACTTAGGCAGAAGGCAGCTGTTTGTCAGTAGCAACCTTATCATCTGTTCTGTTATTCAGCACGTCTTGCAGCTGCTTCTCGTCCAGTTGGTTACACCATTTGGCCACCACTACCGTCGCCACACCGTTACCAACCAGGTTGGTCAAGGCGCGGGCTTCGGACATAAAGCGGTCGATACCGAGGATCAGCGCCAGACCGGCCAACGGTAAATGCCCTACTGCCGAAATGGTCGCTGCCAGTACGATAAAGCCACTGCCAGTCACCCCTGCAGCCCCTTTCGAGGAGAGCAGCAACACCACCAACAAGGTCACCTGATGCATGATGTCCATATGGGTGTTGGTTGCCTGGGCGATAAACACCGCCGCCATCGTCAGGTAGATCGAAGTGCCGTCAAGGTTGAACGAGTAGCCCGTCGGGATCACCAGGCCCACCACCGATTTCTTGCACCCCAGATTCTCCATTTTATCGAGCATGCGTGGCAGCACCGATTCGGAAGACGAAGTACCCAATACGATCAGCAGTTCTTCTTTGATATAGCGAATAAATTTGAAGATATTGAAGCCGTTGTAACGGGCAATCGAGCCCAGCACTACCACCACAAACAGCACGCAGGTGACATAGAAGCAGACAATCAGCTGGCCCAGTTGCAACAGGGTACCCACACCGTACTTACCGATAGTGAACGCCATGGCACCAAAGGCCCCCAGCGGCGCCAGGCGCATGATCATATTGATGATGCCGAAAATGACACGAGAGAAGCTATCGATGACGTTAAAGATCACCTGGCCTTTCTCACCCAGGCGATGCAGAGCAAAACCGAACAGCACCGCAAACAGCAGCACCTGCAAGATGTTGCCGCTGGCAAAGGCACCTACCACGCTACCCGGGATAATATCCAACAGGAAAGGCACGATGCCCTGCTCAGAAGCCTTCTCGGCATAGACCGCCACCGCTTTAGCATCCAGCGTTCCCGGATCGACGTTCATCCCGGCACCGGGTTGCACCACGTTCACGATCACCAGGCCGATCAGCAACGCAATGGTACTGACGATTTCAAAGTACAGCAGGGCTATCGCCCCGGTACGGCCCACGGCCTTCATGCTCTCCATGCCCGCAATACCGGTCACCACGGTACAGAAGATCACCGGAGCGATAATCATTTTGATTAATTTAACAAATCCATCACCCAGGGGTTTCATCTGGGCACCGAGGTCAGGGTAGAAATGGCCAAGCAGGATCCCCAGCGTAATCGCTGTTAACACCTGAAAATAGAGGCTCTTAAATATAGTTGTTTTCATTAGCACATCCTTTGGGGGGAGACAACGCGGCAGGCGGGCAATCACTCGTCCGTCCTGTTTATCGCTTGCGCGGAAAATAACACCCCCATAACAACATGGAAATAACTTGTTGGAAAAATCCAGGCTTATTGGTGTGAATTTAAGAGCTGAAACGCGTCAGTCAGTGTACAAGTTCCGGCGTTACGTCAACTTTCCTCTGCATTAACTCAGATTAGGTAGCGGTAGAAACTATTTTTTGGCTGGGGAAATAAAGCGGACTCGTCCGCCTGAAAAGTACCGGGTGGGAGGTGAAAAACTCAGCGTCAGGTCACGCTTTGGCAACGGAGGCAAACTGCGCTTCAAACTCCTTGCGGGGTAAGGGCTTGGCAAACAGGAAGCCCTGGCCAGTGCGAATGCCGTGTTGTAACAGCCAGTCTCGCTGCGCCGTGGTTTCCACCCCTTCCGCCATTACCGGCAGATGAAGCACCTCGGAAATCGAGCTGACGATCCGCACCATCGCATCGTCCTCCGGCAGGCCATCAATAAAGCTTTTATCGATTTTAATCAGATCAATTGGTAGGGATTTCAGACGATTGAGGTAATTCAGGCTGGCATAGCCCATGCCAAAATCATCCAAGGCGATCGACACGCCTAAATCATGCAATTCCCGTAGCAATCCCAGCGCCCCATCAAGGTCGTGGATACGCACCGTCTCGGTGATTTCCAGCAGCAGCTTATGCGGGTCGATCTGGTGCTCGTCCAGCAGCTGTTTCAGCTGAGGCACAAAGTCTTTATGCTGCAGCTGGATCGGCGAAATATTTACTGCCAACGGCAACGTGATGCCCTGGGATTGCCACGCGGCCAGAATACGGCATGACTCTTCCAGCACCCAGTTACCCAGTGGCACGATCACGTCCAACTCCTCCGCCAGCGGGATCACATCCGCCGGAAGAATAATCTGCCCGTCGGGCAGTTGCCAACGCAGCAGGGCTTCCGCGCCGGTCACCTGATTGGTTTGCATATCCCACTGCGGTTGCAGGAATAGCGCAAACTGGCGTTGTTCCAAGGCCTGCAGGATCTCGCTTTCCTGCGTCAGACGCTTTTGGGTTTTTTCGGTCAGGCAAGGCTCGAAGAACAGGATCTGATTTTTACCCTCACGATGCGCCGACATCATGGCCGAGGTAGCACTACGCAGCAGTTGCTCCGCGCTTTCCCCCGAATTGGGATAATGGGCAATGCCGATACTGGCGCTTGGCCGCAGCGGCATCTTCTGTTGCAGGTTCAGCGGCGCATTGATGGCCGCCATCACTTTTCTGGCCAACTGCATGGCGTGAATGGGCTGCTCAATATTTTTCGCCAGGATGGCAAACTCGGCATTGCTCAGCTGTGCCAGCACGCAGTCCACGCCGATAACCTGACGCAGCTTTTTCGCCAGCGTAAGCAACAGCGCTTCACGCATGGATGGATTCAGCGCGCCGGAGGCTTCATGCAGGGTTTCGATCCCCACAACCAACAGATTAAAGCGCGGTGGCCGCATACTGGCAGCAATATGCTCTTCAAGCAGCGCAGCAAACAGCACCGGATTGGGTAATTCGGTCATCGAGTTATGGGTGCTCAGGCGGCTCATGGCAGTATGCGCCTTAGCCAGCGTTTGCTGGTTGCGGTTGTAATTGCGCACCAGCAAGCCTAATTCATCGTCCTGATGTTGGGCTGGCAACATCAGTTGGTGGTAAGGGAGATCTTCCTGAGGGACATTTTCCAGTTCGCGCGCCATGGCTCGCAATGGATACACCAGCAGCCGGTTCATGCACCAGCTAACGGCGATCGACAGGATCAGCGCCAACAGCAGATAGGTCGACAGCATGGTCGATAGCGTGCTGAGGATAAACTGATACATGCGGTACGAATCGGCCTGCAACACCAGATAGGCCAGCGGCTGAGGATTGGCAGGCACCCGCTCAAGCGAATAGAGCGGCACCGAAATCTGTACCGGCAGCTCAAAGATACGCGCCACTAGCGCAGGGACCGGGCGTTCCGGCGGGAAATTGGCATGCAGCGCCTGAAACTCGTTAGGCAGGACGATATCCGCTCGGGTGAGGATCCCCACCGGTTGCAGAGAGTTGAGCACGCGTTTGGTTTCCGGCACATCCATCCGCAGCACGGCTTCTGCCAGAGGTTGACGCACAGCCTGGGCCACATTCTCCAGTTGCTGAGCGTAGTCATCCCTGCGCTGATGCACAAAGTGGAATAACTGGATCACGATGAAGATACAGATCGTCACCAGTGCCACACCAGACACCGCCGCCATCTGCTTAATCGTTAATGAACGCCTGACCCGCAAAAACCTGCACTCCTAGATTGATAAGGACGGATAGAGAGTTATGCCCCCCTCACCCTAACCCACTCCCACAGGGAGAAGGGATTGAATGCTCTAAAATCTAACTCTTGTGCCTGACCGCAGCTCCGTATCAGTACCTGCCAGGTAGGACTGGGGTAAGGGGAAATATTGCTTGCTGGAAAAGCGGCTTGAGTATACTCGATTGCCCCACGTATTTTCCTTACCAACCGCTTGGTGGCAGCAGGAAAAACGCGGGTTTCGGTATTATCCTAGCCGGAATAGTCACAGGGTAGCAAAACTACCCTGTGGGCGACACCACGAATCGACCAATTTCACGTTACTTGAAGTCGGCGTACGGCGTCAGCGGCTGCGGTGGCAGATCGAGATCGCCCTGCCAACCGGCGAGCGAGTAACGCAGATAAATCAACGCATGGCTCGGGGTATAGTCTTTAGCCTGTTGAATATCGATGCCGGCCCCCAGCGTCCAATGGGAACTGAGGCGGCGTTCGATCAGAGCTCGCAGCGTGTAGCCCACGCCAGAGGAGGAGCCACCACTTTCCACTGCGTCCCTGTCTGGCAGGGAGCTTGGGATCAGTCCTTGCAGAGGATAGCGTTTTTCATCTTTGGTTTTTGAGTGCGAGATCGACACCGAGCCCCCCACTTCCCACGACCAGTTTTCCGTGCGCTGGCGATAGTTCACCGGCACCGCCAGCGAAACATATTGCTGCGGGCTGTAATAGCCCCCCTGCCCAAGAGAGTAACCGCTCAAGTCCTTCTGATAGTGCCAGAGCATGGTGCTCAGCCCAACGGTGGCACGGCGGTTATCTTCGTTTATCACCTTATAGTAATAACCGGCCATCAATCGCTGGCGCTGGTTATCCTCAACATTCTGCCCGGTAAGCTGATGAGCACTGAGATCGGCCCACACGCCGTTGGCTTCACCGCGATCGTAGCTGGCGCTCAGGTTGATACCGGTAGCACGCACGCCGCCCCAGGTAGTCCCGGTGTTCGGATCGCGCGTCCCGCCGAAGGCCAACAGCGAGCTGGTAATCGGCCGCCGCGAGGCGCCCAGCGTCCAACCGATATGGTTCCAGTCACCGCTATAAGCCACGCCGCCGACCCAGTCCACCACCTCAAATCCCATCGGGGTGGCGCCGATATCGGTTTGCCAATGGTCGTTGGCCCAACCGGCCGCCACGCTGGTGCCGGTGGTTTTTTGCCGTTCGTTACCGCTGCACCCCTGCGTGTTACAGGTGCCAAAGGTTTCGAAGTACTTGCCGTTATTATCGGTCGAGAAGCTGCCCGCGTTCAGTTGGACGGTGTCGGTACGCAGGAACGCCCGGCCGTCATACAGCGGCATATCCACCTGCAACATGGTGTCATGTGCCTGATAATCCGAGATGCCACCGGTGCCGCTCGAACGCCAGTAGTCGTGATCGAGCGTGACCCTGACGTCCTGTTGGCGATAAAGATCGGCGGCATCGGAGCGAATGCCGCGTTTTAGCCAGTCATCCGTCGCGTTATTGCGGGTCAGACGGGTATAACCGTCATTATCCTCGGGTACCGTTGGCGCAATGCCGCTGGCCACCATCGCCTGGCGATAATCCTGCTGCGCCGGTTGCGGTTGCAGCAGTGTTTGCTCCAGCCTTGCAGCATCACGATACACCAAGGCTTTGGCCTGTCCCGGCGGCTCTTGCTGGGCAGCCACTTTTAACCGTTTGAAGATATCGGTCGCTTTCTGCGGCTCACCCACCGCCGTCCAGGCATTGGCAACACGGCGCTGGCCATTGATCGACTCGTCCGGTTGCGCCGATGCCGTTTGCAGCCGTTGGCGGGCCTCGCTCAGCTGACCTTGAGCCACATAGGCTTCAATCTCCCCCAAACGCGCATCCGGATTATTCGGCTCACGTGCACGCACCCGCTGATAATCCGCCAGCGCCGCGTCATACTCTCCCCGCTCCAGCGCCCAGTCAGCCAAGGTCATGTCGATGCGCGTTGCCGGGGGCTGCTGGCGCAGATAGGCGATTGCTGCGGGTTCATCACCAGCAGTTCGGAGCCGTTCAGCATGATCGAGCGTGGCCTGCATCTGCAAACGCTGGGCCATCTCACGCATCCCGTCGTTCCACTGCGCTTTGGGCAAGGTATTCAACTGGGCCAACGCCTGGTTATCACGATCGCTGCCAGCCAGGTACAGCGCATAAGCGTAAACCTGCTGCGGATCGCCGGACTTCTTCGCGGCCAGTTGACGCATCAGCACGTCGGCCTGCTGCGGTTGCCCGGCCTGACGCAGAGTTTGCGCATAGTGATAAGTCAGCCAGACGTCATCAGGATCCTTCTGGTGCGCCTGCCGGTACTTTTCCGCCGCCTCTGGCCACTG
Organism: Serratia sp. NCCP-200; assembly: GCF_059697885.1. Classification (NCBI taxonomy): domain Bacteria; kingdom Pseudomonadati; phylum Pseudomonadota; class Gammaproteobacteria; order Enterobacterales; family Yersiniaceae; genus Serratia; species Serratia sp. NCCP-200. Next base: position 210,868 of record NZ_BAAKUJ010000006.1, on the reverse strand, counting down.
CTGTCGCTGGGCCAGTTCGTCGGCCTGCTGTTTGAGCATATCCAATTGCAGCCCGTCGAGGGTGCTGCGCAGCTTGTTCTGCTGCCCGCGAGGTAGACCATTAAGGTAGGCCAGCGCTTTTTGTGGCGACTGCCGCTGGTAGATATTCACCAAGCCCCGCACCGCGCTACCGCTGCCCGGATCCAGGCTCAGAGCCTGCTGATAATAGCGCTCGGCGGCAACATCATCCTTACGGGCGACGGCAACGTCGCCCAGACCGATCAACGCATCGCTGTCGCTGTTATCAATCAGCCGTGCCTGCTGATATTGTTGCTGTGCCAACGGCAGGTTATTGGCCTTTAACGCCTTGTCGCCCGCATCGATCGCCAGCCAGTAACGGGTAGTTTTGATCAGACTCTGCCATTTGCTGCTGTCATAGTTATCCTTGTCTGCCTTCTGCGCCTGCTGGAACAGGCTCAACGCCTGCTGCCTGTTACCTGCGCGGGAATAGGCCAGGCCAAGCGCGCCAAGCACTTCGGCATCATTGGGCGCACTCGATAACGCTTTTTTCAGTTCCGGGATTGCCGCAAGGCTGCCGCCTTTATTTACCTGCGCCAGCCCGGTCATGCGTGCGCGATAGGCCGGATCGGCCAACAGCGTCCGCTGGCGCGCCAGTTCCTGTTGCGCGCCAAGCGCCTGCTCACCGCTTTCAAACACGCCGAGGAAGCGGTTCAACGCCGCCACGCTCTGCGGGCTGACCGGCAACGCTTTGACCTGTTCCAACCACAAATCCGCAGCAGAACCGCGGCCTGCGGGATCGGCCGCCACTTGCTGTAACAGTTCATAGGCCTGAGCGTCGCGATCCTGGCTGAACAGCATCCGCGCCAGCGCCATGCGCAGCGTGATGTTGCCGGGATATTGCCGATCCAGCGCCTGTAGTTGCTTTGTCGCTGCTAATTCCTGGCCGGGTAGCCTGGCCACCAGACGCCAATACTCCACCGCCAGATCGAGCGTTGGCAGATTGCCGTGGAACAGCTCATCGTACTGAGCTTTTGCCTCCGGCAAGCGCCCTGCGGCCGCCATCAGGCGTGCCTGTTGCAGCTTCTGGCGGGTTTCCGGCTGGGTCAGTAGCATGTTCATTTCTGCCTGGCGGAACACCGGCGATTGCGGTGCCACCCCCTTCAGCTTATCCAGCTGTTGCTGCGCCAAGACCTGATTACCCTGCCGCAGAGCCAGGCGCATACGCGCCGCTATCACGTCCGGATTATTCGGGTCCATCAGCTCAAGGCGATACAGCGATTGACGTACCAGCTCATCTTTGTTGCTGGCTTCGCCGATGCGTACCTGCTCAAGCAGCCATCGCTCTGGGGCAACGCTCTCGGCACTCTGCGCCTGCGGCAACAGAGCCAGGCTTAAAGGAAACAGGCTTAGCCAGCCTAGTGTGAAGTTGCGCATTGGCTACCCCAGGCGGGTTGAAGTTCACCCTGACGATTGAAACGATAGCGTTGCTGATCCCATCCCTGGCCGAACAACAGCAAAGAGGCGCTGAAATAGGCATCATTACCCAGAGGGTTATCCTGAATACGTTGGCGTTGCACCGCCAGGGCATCGGGCTGTGCGGCCAATAACGGCAACATCGCGGCGGAGAAGCCTACCGGGCCAGTACCGTTGGCTTTTCCGCTGGCGGTATCGACTTTCTCCGGCACTGCACCAAGCTGGGCGGTAAGGCGCACCATCGGTTGGAACTGCTTCACCAGCGCCGCTTTATGGGGATCGTCGTCCGCCAACATCCCAGCCCAGAGATAGACGCGAATGGCGTCATAGCTGCCGATATTGGGTTTGACGGGATCGGGCTGCCAGCCTTTACCCGATTGCCACTCGGCCCAGTCTGGTGAAAATCCTTGCGGAGCCGTTTCCAGCAGCAACCGCTGGCTGGTTTTCTGCATCGCTCGCCACGGCCCGTTCAATTGGGCAAAGCGGGCCAGCAACTGCGGCGGTAAATAGCTGGGGTTCAGGCGCCAGCGATCCTCGGCCACAAAACCCATCTTGCCCGGCAGCAGCATCAGCCCCAAACCGGGGATATTCGCCACCTCTTCACGGCCAATCCGTTGTAACAACAGCGTGCCCAATGTTTGATAGCGGCGGCTTTGCCACAGCCGCCCCGCCTCCAGCAGGTTGTAAGCGATCCACAGATCCGCATCGGCAGCCGAGTTGCTGTCCAGCACCTTCCAGGCTTTGTTATCGTCCAGCCCCCACAGCCAGGCCGGCAGATGTGCGCTCAGGTCACCAGAGGCGAGATTGTTCTCCGTCCACGCCAACAGCTTATCGAAAGCAGGCCGATCGTTGGCCACCAGCGCGAAGAACATCCCATAGCTCTGCCCTTCGGACGTGGTGATGCGCTTCGGGCTGCTGGGATCGATCACCCGCCCTTCCTCGCTGAGATAAAACTGTTGATATTGCTGCCAGGCAGGCCAATCACAGCTTGCCGCCGTGCTGAACGCACACAGCAGCATCAGGCCAGGCAGCAGGCGGTGCAGGCAGTGCAGGCAGTTCCCCATCATGGCAATTAATCCCGATCTTCCGGTGACAGACGACGACGGCTAAAGGTCTTCAGACCACGCCGCAGCAACAGGGCCACCATCACCACCACCAGCGCGGCTATCGCCCCCAGCAGCAGCGGATGCGTCGACAGCGCATACCAGATACGTTCCCACCATGGCAGATGGCCAACGTAGTAAACATCTCCCACACGCAAGCTATCGACGCCGGACTCACGGATCACCGCCACCGAACCAAACATCGCCGCACGCTTGCCGCTGTCTAGCTGCGCGTTATTCAACAGTTCATAACCCCGCGGGCTGTCCGCCAGCAGGGCCACAATGCTGCGCTGATCGTGGAACGGGGACTGCACACCGACCACCGCCGCCATCGCCCCTTCCGAGCTGATGGTGGTTTTGCTGTCTGGCGTAGCGTCATCCTGCTGCACATCCATACTCGGCAGCGGCAGTTGGCGCATCGGCATTCTCACCCAACTCAGCGTCGCTTCTACCAGTAAGTTGATTTTCTTGTCATCACGCAGCTCAGGTGGAATGGTGCCGATCAGCAGGATATCCGCGTCCTTATCCTTGGCCTGTGACCAGTCATCGGACAGCGAGAAAGCCAGCGCCGGATAGCCGGTTTGCGCCCCCATGTTACCCATGGCGTTGAGCAAGGCGCTCACTTGAGCGGGTTGCGGCTGTTTGTTCACCAGCACCAGCGTTTGCGACAGATCTGCCAGGCGGCTGAAAGGGAAACCAGCGTTGGCGAAAGCGCGCAGATCGGGCATGGTGATAAAGTGGCGATAGCCGGAGAAATCAATGGTGGAATTGCCGTCGATCACAGCATGGTTCGGTACCAAAGAATAGGTTTCGCAACGCCCTTCGGCACCGCTGGCCAGCAGCGTGGTGTAGTCGAAGTCAAAGCGCAGCTGGTTGGTCGCCCCCAACTTCAACGCCGGAATATTGACCGCCTTGTCGGAATCGAGCAATCCCTGAGCCAGCGGCAGGCGTAACAGCTGTGCGCCCTTCTCATGCTCTGGCACCAGGGCATAGGACTGCACAAACTGATTGTTCAGGCTGATGCTCAGGCGGGAACCATCCTCAATACGCGGCGAGGTGTAGCGGTATTTCAGCTGCATATCGATGCCGGTGCTGTGGATCAGGAAAAGATCCGGTGGCAGATTCATCGACAGTGAGATCGGCCCAGGTTCGACGCCGTTTGTCTGTAACTGCTCGGCATATTGCTGCAGTTCACTGAACTTCATTGCCCGATCGGTGCGCACCCAGTTTGGCGCATCGTACGGCTGACGGACGGCCAACTGCTCAACCTTATCCACGCTCAGATTCTGGCCACGGAACAGGATATTACCCTGCGCGATGCCCTTCACCGCCGTGATCAGGTCGTTATCATCACGGCCCTGTACCAACAACAGCTTCACATAGGGGTTATCCGGATGGCTGATCATCTCCACCGTCGGCCCGTTGACCGCCGGATAATCCTTCAGGAAGTCCGGGCGCTGTTTGTTGGTGGCAAACACGATGGCATGCTGGCTCGGCAAGCGGTTAAACAGCGTCGGGAAGGACTGACCACGCCACTGCGCCTGAGTGCCGAACCAGGAAGCCAGGATCCCCGCTGCCCGTTGTTGTTCCAGGTCCGGCTGCCCGGCAAACACCATCGGCAGCGTTAATGGCCGATCGTCGCGGCTGTCAAAGAAGGGTTCCGGGAAGTGGGAAAGCTCATTTTTCACCGGCAGCGTCTGGTAACGCAGGCTCAGCGAACTGGATTTGCTGACGTCCAGCCACAGCGTACTGTTGGCCGGGTTCTCACAGATGTTCTGGTAATGGCCGACAAACACCAGGCGAATGCGGTTAAAATCGGTGATATAGCGCGGATCGATCGGCAACTGGACACGATTAGGCTTACCCAACTGCTCCTTGGTGATGGTGGTGACGCCCATCAACTCATCGTTGAGGTAGATCTTGACGTGCGACTCCACCGGGATCAGCGACGGTGAAGGGGTAAACTCCAGATCCAGCAGCGCCTGCGAAACCACTTCGTCACTGCGCACGCCAAACTCGATCTGGCCTTCAGGGCGAGTGCCACGCAGGATAAAGGTGCCAGGCGGTGGAGCCACCTCGGTAAACGGCAGTTTTACATCACGCACCGGCGCATCGGATGCTTGCGGCACCGCCGCTCCCATAGGTACGGTGACCGGGACTTCGGCCACGGTGCTCGCAGGCGGAGTCGCGCCTGCCGCTGGAGTGGGGGCCGTTTCCGCCTGAGATAAGCTACTGATGCCTAAGGCCAGCGCGGTAAACCAGTTTATTTTTCTCGTCATCGTATCATCATCTTTTGGGCCAGTTCGCAGGGCATGCGAACGGGCGGTTGCGACACACAGCCTATGCCACCGTCTCTGGGGCCGTTGGAGCGCGGCCTCTTCCTACGCCATGCGGAATAAATGACAGGATCCAGGTAGCCAGCGAGGTCAGGCCGACCAGGATCTTGCGCATCGTTGGCGGCGCATAGTCCGCCATGCGCCGGTAGCCGTGAAAACCTAGCATCAGTACGTCCCGCAGGCTTTCCACCGGCCGGTCTTCCGGGAATCCGTCTTGCCACAGTGCCCAGGTATCCGCCCGGGCAAAGGTGCATTGAATAAATTCGATATGTTGGCGGGTCGAGAGTTCGACCAAGCGGACCCCCACCGAGCGGCCATGGGATCGAGTCACCACGCAAGGGAAGCTGAACTCCTGCTGGCCACGTTTAAGCAGCAGCGCAATCTGGTCATGCTCTTGCAACTGATCCGGTACGCGCATTTCGATACCCACACCACCGTCGGAGTAATCACGCAACGTACAGGGGAACAGATGTCCATCAGCCCGGGCTACCGCCGCAGGCATGGCGATCTCCACGCGATGCGACTGCCGTACCTGCCTGGCCTCCACCGCCACGGCCACCGCTCCTCCGAGGATGGTCATGTTGTAGATCACCCAAATCAGGCTGATCACCACCGTCATCATCTCGTCCGTCGGGCCGTAGAAAAAGCGCCACACGCCAAAACCCAGGCCTGCCAGATTGAGTGTCACCAACAGCAGGTAAGGCCGGGTGATCACCCAATCAACGTGCTCTTGCGTAACCAGCCCGCCTTTGGCGGTGACGTTGAACTTGCCTTTATGCGGGTTGAACAAGGCCACTGTGGTCGGCCGGGCGATATACCAGGCCAGCACGGTTTCGTAGATTTCACTCCAGAAGGAGTGGCGGTATTTACCCTGAATACGTGAGTTGGTCAGGCTGGCGTGGATCATGTGGGGCAGCACATACAACGCAATCGCCAAGGCTGGCGCGAAGATGATGTAAGCATGCAGCAACAAAAACGCCAGCGGCGCGGTCAGGAAGATCAACCGCGGAATACCGGACAGGAAGTGCAGCATGGCGTTGGCATAGCACAGGCGCTGGGCAAACTTCAGCCCTTTGCCCAGTAACGGATTATCCAACCGGAAGATCTGCACCATGCCGCGCGCCCAACGAATACGTTGGCCGATATGGGCAGACAGGCTTTCCGTTGCCAACCCGGCGGCCTGCGGAATACGGATATAGGCCGAGGTGTGGCCAAGGCGGTGCAGACGTAGCGAGGTATGGGCATCTTCGGTCACCGTTTCCACCGCGATGCCGCCGATCTCATCTAATGCCGTCCGGCGCAAGATGGCGCAGGAGCCGCAGAAGAAAGTAGCATCCCACATATCATTGCCGTCCTGCACCAGCCCGTAGAACAGGGTGCCTTCGTTCGGTGTCTGGCGAAAACGCCCCAGGTTGCGCTCAAACGGATCGGGCGAGAAGAAGTGGTGCGGCGTTTGCAGCATCGCCAGCTTCTTGTCTTTAAAGAACCAGCCCATGGTCAACTGCAGGAAAGAACGCGTGGGAACGTGATCGCAGTCGAAGATGGCAACAAAATCACCGCTAGCGTGCTTGAGCGCATTGTTGATATTGCCCGCTTTGGCGTGTTCATGGGTCGGCCGGGCGATATATTTCACCCCAACCTCTGCGGCAAAGGCTTTAAACTCTGGCCGGTTACCGTCATCGAGAATATAGATGTTGATTTTATCTTTCGGCCAGTCGATGCCCAGCGCCGCATAAACGGTGGGTTTCACCACGCCCAGATCTTCGTTGTAGGTGGGCACCATCAGATCGACGGTCGGCCAGGTGCTGTTGTCGGCAGGCATCGGCACCGGCTGGCGGTTCAACGGCCACACGGTTTGGAAGTAGCCCAACACCAGCACCACCCAGGCATAGGTTTCCGCCGCCAGCAACAGCAGGCCGCAGGTCAGGCTGAGCGGATCGTCCCAGTTTAGCGTTGAGGTATAGCGCCACCATAAGTAACGGCAGGAAACGGTCAGCGACAGCACAATCAGCATCAGGCTGGGTAACCGGCCCGGAATACGCCGCACCACCATGGCAATACACCACAGCAGCAGCACAAAAATAAACTGGGCGGGCAGTTCAAAGGGCTGAGAAATGCACAGCAGAGCCAGCAGCCCGGCCAATAGGCCAGCAATAATAAACAGCACCTGCCGTACCCGGTGATTCATCCGGTTGAGGCGCTGTACCGTACGCTCCTCCATACCGGCACCCTGCAAGCGCTGCGGTAAACTCTGCAACCAGTTAGCATATCGCAGTTGCAAACGGTGCCAGCCGGCAAAGTAGGAGCGCCCCATCGGGGCCGGGCCGCTGTGGGTCACCAGCAGCCAAAAACCCTGCAACAAATAACGCAGCGTGTCTGCCGGGCGTGGGCGATGGGGGGAAATATGGGGGAACCAATAGCTTTGGCCTGCCTGCACCTTTTGCCAACTAGGGGACTCAAACCGCAGCAACAGCCAGCCAATGGCCACCATCAGGGTCGTGAGGCCAGCGGTAAATGCCGGAGCCCCCGCATGGCGATAAGCGCGGTAGCGTTGTTGCACCGCCCGGTGAACGGGAGGTACCAGCAGCAGGCTCAATACCCTGCTCATACCTCGGCGTCCTGCAGGTTGAGCAGACACCAGTTGGCCAGCGTCAGCACTTCGTCGGCCGCCAGGCTTTCCGGCCGATACTCTCCCAAGGGCTGCTTGACCGCCATCGCTTCCGCCAGCGCTTCATCACGATGGATCACCAGCGGCAACAGACCTGCCAGCGTTTGCAGCCACAGCTGATGCAGATCTTGTTGCAACGGGCTGGCCGAGGAGTAGTGATTAATCAGCAGGTGGCAGCCCTTAGGCAACGGTTGCTGATGCAAGCGCGCATGGCAATTGGCATCGGGGTTAAGCAACAGGAAAACCTGGTCGGCCAACGCCAGCTGCTGTTCAATCAGGGGACCGTCACCCGCCGGGATATCCAGCAGGATCCAGCGATACTGCCCAGAAGCACGCAGCTGAGCCAGAAAATCATGCCAACGTTGCGGGGTATCACTCTGTTGCTGCCGTACTTTTACCCGTTCGGCCGCGCTTAACCGGCCAAACGGCAGAAAATCGAGTTTTTTGCAGTAACGCATTGCCCCTTGTTGCCAACCGATGCCATCCAGCTCTGCACGAGCCCAGCCCCGGTTCAGTTCGAAGGGCATATTAAAGTGTAATCGCAGCAGGTTGTCCGGTGACAGGTCAATCGCCAGTACCGACTCGCCCAACTGCTGTAGCGCCCAGGCAAACGCCGCAGTGATTGACGTGGTGCCAATACCGCCACGAACCCCTTGCAGTGCAATGACCGGCATGACTCAAGCACTCCCCGTCTTGTTGGCCAGCTCCGCCAACAGCGGCCAGCGGACCATCATTTGTGCTAGCCGTTCCTGGCGTGCAATATCAATGTAGTTTAACTTGGGCAACGAAAAAGCGCGGCTCAAGGCCTGCAGATCGTCCTGAAGTTCTTCTGGTGCTTTCTCCCGAAGCCCTCTTAACGCATCATTATTCATCTTGCCGCCTTATAAAATAGGCTAATGTTAAATGACTATAGCAACGTTCGGAAAAAATTGGGCCAATAAGATGAATCTTAACGGATAATATCCCTCTAATGGCTAGATTTGCTATGCTAACTCTGACATTACGCTTTTAAAGTGACCCGATCGGGTTTGGTCTACGCCACTTTCAACAAAAGTAGAATAAATCTATGGCGAACTCTTTTTCATTAGGTATCCGACGGATTTGGCAAGAATTGTCGGCTATGCAATCCCCAGGTTTTTACTGGGTGAATATCGATCGCCAGAGCGATGCCGCCCTGTTTTGCCGGCAGATCATCGCCGCACAGGAAGAAAATAGCCAGTTGGCACTGATTTGTAGCGGCAATCAGGTAGATACTTTATTGGCCACGCCTCTTTCCCCTGCGATTAAAAAGTTTCCTTTATATAGCCTGCCAGAAAAAAAGGCGGCGCTGCTGCATTTGGCCGACGATCTGATGCGTGAGCTAAAACCCAGCAACCGCTTACTGATCCTGTTGGCCCACGCCAGCCTGTGGCAAACCTTTACCAGCGATGAATTGCGCAACTGGGCCGCTCAACTCGGCCAATGGTTACACCAGCGGCAGTGCACGCTGGTGATACTCAGCCACGGCAGTGGCGTGAGTAAACTAAAAGGCCAGCTAGCCGCCGAGCACCGCATTCTCAACGGCTTGGCCAGCCTGCAGGGGCTGCAAGGCAGTGCCCAGTATCTGGTGCACTGGTGGAGCACGGCAAACGGCATCAATGCCAATCAGTTGTTCACCCTGACCGAAGGCCCCGAAGGCTGGCAAGGGGCGGACGACAGCAACCAACCCTCCCCTATCCCGGAACGCAACGACGAGAGCCTGTGCCTGGCGGAACAACGCATTCTCGAGGGCGCCCCGCCGCTGTCGGCCAGTTGGCAACTGTTTGAGAACAATACCAAGTTGATGCAGCGTGGCATGTTGACCATCGCCGCCACGCTGATCTTCGCCCTGTATCAAAGTGACGAAATTGACGAGTTGGCCCATCAGATCCATAGCCTACGCCGCAGCAGGGGCGACGGGCTAAAGATTGTGGTACGCGAGATGAGCGCCAGCCTGCGCTACAGCGACGAACGCCTGCTGCTGGCCTGCGGTGCCAATCTGATCGTGCCCCACGTGGCACCGCTCTCCAGCTTTTTGACCATGCTGGAAGGTATCCAGGGCCAGCGGCTATCGCGCCATATTCCGGCGGATATCGATAACCTGCTCGCCGGGCTGCGGCCACTGCAACTGAAAGGCTACCTGCCGCTGGAGGATTTCAACCGGGCGGTGACTTCGCTGATGGAAAATACCCTGTTGCCGGAGGATGGCAAAGGGGTGATGGTCGCCCTGCGCCCAGCACCGGGGTTGAGCGCCCGCCAGTCGATGACGCTGTGCCATTTGCGGCGTTTTGGGGACATCATGACCGTGGCGCAGAATCGGCTGTTCCTGTTCCTTTCCACCTGCCGGATTAACGATCTGGATACCGCACTGAAATTCGTCTTCCGCCTGCCAGTGAGTGAGGCGTTCAGTAATCGGGTGGTGTGGCATCAAGATGTGGATATTATCGATAAAATCAGGCTGTTGCGGCAGCATATCGAGTTTTCGCTCCCCGCCAGCAAGCTGCAATCTGCCGCTGTCACAACCCACGCCGTAGAAACGGAGCACCAGACCGAACGTCGGGAGCCCATTCCCTTCACTCTGATGAGCCTCGGGCAGGAGGAACAGCCATGAACACACTCGACGATATCGTGCAACTGGTGATCCTGTGCGCCATAGTGTTTATCCCTACAGGATACCTGCTGCATCGCCGTTTCCCCAACTGGCAGCGATCTTGGCAGAATTTGTTGTTATCACCGCGCTATTTAAAGTCGGCAGGGCTATGGGTGCGCACAGGTTCCACCTCTCAAATCAAGCGTAAAAAATAACCATGAGTGACGATAAAAAAACGCAGCCTGACAATACATTATGGCGATACTGGCGCGGTCTTGGCGGCTGGAACTTCTATTTCCTGGCCAAGTTCGGCCTGCTGTGGTTCGGTTATCTGAACTTCCATGCGCTGCCCAACCTGGTGTTTATGGCCTTTTTACTGATGCCAATCCCGTCGCCGCGCTGGCACCGCTGGCGTCACCTGATCGCCATTCCTATCGGTATCGGTTTGTTTTACCACGATACCTGGCTACCGGGGATTAACAGCATCCTTAGCCAGGGCTCGCAGCTCACCGGTTTCAGCGCGGATTACCTGCTGGAGCTCACTAACCGCTTCATCAACTGGCAGATGATTGGCGCCGCCTTCGTGCTGCTGATTGCCTACCTGTTCCTGGCCCAATGGATACGCATCACGGTGTTTACCGTGGCAGCACTGGTGTGGTTGAACGTGGTCAATATTGCTGGCCCGGCGGTCTCCTTGCTGCCTGCCACCAACACCGCAGCGGTGACGGATACCCCGTCAACACCGGCCACGGCAACGACACCAGGCGGCAATCTGCCTGCGGCCAATGGCCCGCCGACCAATGCCAACCTCACGGCCTACCTGGAACAGTTCTACCAGCAGGAAAAAGCTCGAGCGACCACTTTCCCGGCCACCTTACCCGCCGATGCCCAGCCGTTTGACGTGCTGATCATCAACATCTGTTCGCTGGCCTGGGCCGATCTTGACGCCGTCAATCTGCGCAACCATCCGCTGTGGGCCAAGATGGACATTATGTTCACCAACTTTAACTCGGCCACCGCGTACAGCGGCCCAGCGGCCATCCGCCTGTTACGCGCCAGCTGCGGCCAGCCTTCGCATCACGATCTGTATCAGCCCGCCAATCAGCAGTGCTATCTGTTTGATAACCTGGCCAAGCTGGGCTTTAAACAACAGCTGATGCTCGATCACTCCGGCGTATTTGGTAACTTCCTGAAAGAACTGCGTGAGCAAGGTGATATGCAGGCTCCGCTGATGTCACAGGCCGGGATCGGTAATCAACTGGCCTCATTCGACGGTGAACCGATCTATAACGATCTGCAACTGCTCAACCGCTGGCTCGATCAGCAGAAAAAGGGCGGCGATGCCCGCACCGCCACCTTCGTCAACCTGATCCCGCTGCATGACGGCAACCGCTTTGTCGGGGGTAAACAGACCGCCGATTACCAGCCCCGAGCGCAGCAACTCTTCGATCAGTTGAATACCTTCCTTGATGAGCTACAGAAATCCGGGCGTAAGGTGATGGTGGTGATCGTACCGGAGCACGGTGCGGCGCTGACGGGCGACAAAATGCAGATGTCCGGCCTACGGGATATCCCAAACCTGAACATTACCCATACGCCGGTTGGTATCAAACTGATTGGTATGCAGGCCCCGCATCAGGGCAGCCCGGTGGAAATTAAAACGCCGAGCAGCTATCTGGCGTTGTCTGAGCTGGTCTCGCGGTTGGTAGACGGCAAGGTGTTTACTGCGCCAAGCGTCGACTGGCAAGTGCTGACGCAGAACCTGCCGCAGACTGCGGTGATCTCTGAGAATGACAATGCCATCGTGATGCAGTATCAGGGCAAGGCGTATATTCGCCTTAATGGCGGGGATTGGGTGCCTTATCCACAGTAACTGGTGAGGGGAGTTTTGCGGTTATAAACTGAAACTGCAGACATTCCATCACCGGGCTCAAAATATAGGGGCGCGGCATGCTGCGCCCCGTTTTGAGTTGATTGGGGAATTTTTGCACTCTCCGGTTAATGAGATCTAGCGCAGGACCAAATCACCTTCGATCAGATATGGAAGACTCGCCCACCGCCTTCCGGCATCTCTACAGTCAGACTCAACTTCCCCCCCATAGCTTCAATATAGCGTTTTAGCGTCGCTAACTTTACGTCATTACCACGCTGCTCTATTTGTGCAACTGCGGATTGGCTTACGCCCATAGCTTCGGCCAGGCTTTTCTGTGACAGTTGCAGCTCATCACGCATCAGTTGCAAACCTGTTTCTAACATAATTTCGTCGGCCATTGCCTTGATCCGGGCTTGGCTCTCAAGAGAACGGGCAGCGACTGCATCACGTAACGTTTTCATTTGGATACCTCTTGTATGGCTAAATACGCCGTAAATTCATCATCCGCTATTCGGATCATTGTATCGTAAAACCGCTTATCATTACTTTTATCACCAGCGCACAACACAATGGCTTGGCGTTTGGGGTCGAAAACAAAAAAGGCACGGATTGGGCGGCCCGAATACTGAACACGTAGCTCTTTCATATTCTTGTATCTTGAACCTTTTACCGTGTCAGCGTAAGGACGTGGCAGTTGAGGCCCATACGTCTCCAGGTTCATCAGGTCAGCCAGTACCTTCTCCTGCATCCCTTCTTCCTGCTCTTGCAACCAGGAATCAAATGTCGAGGTAAAAATAACAGTCCACAAAGCCCTCTCCTTTATAAGCTACAACTTATAATTAATTCTATAAGTCATAACTTATAGTGTCAACAATATCGACTAAAAAGTAATCACCATGGGATTTGCTTCGCATCTATAAGTAAAAAAACGCCGGTATCGCTACCGGCGTCAGATTGAAGATCGAGTGATAATGTTGCTGAGGTAATCGGGCGCAGCACGCAGAGTATCTACGTTGCGAGCCCGGTTAATAGTCTCAAGACCCGGCAGCGTCGTCCTGGTCGACGGCAAAGCAGGCCACCATCTGATCGCCATACTGCTTGAGCTGCGGTTGCAGCTGGGTGCAGGTGCCAAAGGCACGGCGGCAGCGGGCGTTGAATGCACAGCCCGGCGGTGGATTCATCGGGCTTGGCAGTTCACCGGTCAGCTTGATGCGCTCCCGGCGCATATCCGGGTTCAGGCGCGGTGTAGCGGAAAGCAGTGCCTGAGTGTACGGATGGCGCGGATTGTTGAAGATGGCGTCTTTACTGCCCTTCTCCACGCAGCGGCCAAGGTACATTACCATCACTTCATCAGCAATGTGCTCCACCACCGACAGATCGTGGGAGATGAACACGTAAGACAACCCCAGATCCTGTTGCAGATCCATCATCAGGTTCAGTACCTGCGCACGCACGGACACGTCCAGCGCAGAGACCGGCTCATCGGCAATCACCACGTCCGGGTTGAGCATCAGCCCACGCGCAATGGCAATACGCTGCCGTTGGCCGCCGGAGAACATATGCGGGTAACGGTCGTAATGCTCGGTTTTCAGGCCGACCTTCGCCATCATTTCCAGCGCTTTCTCACGCCGTTCGGCGCTGCTCAACGAGGTGTTGATCAACAGCGGCTCCTCGAGGATCTGCCCCACCTTCTTACGAGGGTTAAGCGATCCGTAAGGATTCTGGAACACGATCTGGATCTTCTGGCGGCGCAGCTTCTCTGCCGTCACGTCCGGCTTAAGCAGATCTTGCCCCTGATAGTACAACTCACCACCGGTAGGGATTTCGATCATGGTCAGCAGGCGGCCCAGCGTGGACTTGCCACAGCCAGACTCCCCAACCACCGCCAAGGTTTTACCGCGCTCAAGGGTAAAGGAAACCCCGTCCAGCGCCTTCACCAGCCGTTCCGGGGCAAACAGCCCCTTCTTGACCGGGTAGTGTTTTTTCAGGTCAATGGCCTGCAATAAAGGGTGGTTCTGGCTCATACGGTCGGCCTCCCCGCATCATCCAGCGGTGTGTGACATTTAACCTGACGGCCGGGAATGCTGCGCAGTTCCGGCTCTTCTTCGCGACAGTGTTGGGTAGCATACGGGCAACGTGGGTTCAGCAAGCAACCTTGCGGCCGATCGTACTTGCCCGGCACCACGCCAGGCAGCGAGGCCAAACGCGCCTTGTCGGTAGCAAACTCCGGCAACGCACGCAGCAGCGCCTGGGTGTACGGGTGGCGCGGCGAACGGAAAATTTCTACCGCCTTGCCAGATTCCACCACCTGCCCGGCGTACATCACGATGATGTGGTGCGCCGCTTCCGCCACCAGTGCCAGATCGTGGGTGATCAGCAGCAGCGCCATGTTTTCGCGCTGTTGCAGCTCAAGCAGCAGCTCAATGATCTGGGCCTGAATGGTCACGTCGAGCGCGGTCGTCGGTTCATCCGCAATCAGCAGCTTGGGCCGGCAGGCGATCGCCATGGCGATCATCACACGCTGGCTCATCCCGCCGGAAAGCTGATGAGGGTAAACGTCCAACCGCGAGGCCGGATCGGGAATGCCTACCTGATTGAGTAGGTCGATAGCGCGTTGGCGACGAGTACGGCGGTTACCGCCCTGATGCACCTTCAGCGCTTCCATAATCTGGAAACCCACGGTATAGCACGGGTTCAGGCTGGTCATCGGGTCCTGGAAGATCATCGCTACTTCGGAGCCCACCAGTTGGCGGCGCTCTTTTTCCGAGATTTTCCGCAGGTCCTGGCCGTTGAACTCCAACTTATCGGCCATCACCTTGCCGGGGAAATCGATCAACCCCATGATCGCCAGTGAGCTGACGGATTTACCGGAGCCGGATTCGCCGACGATGCCAACCACCTGCCCCTGTTCTACGCTGTAGCTGATTCGGTCTACCGCGCGGAACGGCGCACCTTCGTCACCGAAGTGCACCGAAAGCTTGTCTACATTTAATAACGCCATTCTCTCTTCCTCTGTTACTGCTTGAGTTTGGGGTCGAGAGCATCACGCAAGCCGTCCCCCATCAGGTTAAAGGCCAAAACCGTCAGCAGAATGGCCACCCCTGGGAAGGTCACAACCCACCAGGCACTTTGCGCGAACTGCAACACGTCGGAGAGCATGGTGCCCCACTCCGGCGTTGGCGGTTGCGCACCCATACCCAGGAAGCCGAGAGCGGCCATATCCAGAATGGCGTTCGAGAAACCGAGAGAAGCCTGCACGATCAGCGGTGCCAGGCAGTTTGGCAGGATATTGACGAACATCTGACGCGCCGCCCCAGCCCCCGCCACGCGGGAAGCCGTCACGTAATCGCGGTTCACTTCCACCAGCACCGCAGCGCGGGTCAAGCGGACATAGTGCGGCAAAGCAACGAAGGTCAGCGCCAGCGAGGCGTTAACGATCGAGGGCCCAAACACCGCCACCAGCACCAACGCCAACAACAGGCTTGGCAGTGCCAGCATGATATCGACCACGCGCATGATGATGGCATCGACTACGCCGCCGAAATAACCGGCCAACAGGCCGAATACCACGCCCATCACCAGCGAAAGCACCACCACCAGGCAGCCGACCAGCAACGAGAGCCTGGCACCGTACATCAGCCGCGACAGCACATCACGGCCGACATCGTCGGTACCCAGAATAAACTTCCAGCTGCCGCCATCCTCCCAGACCGGTGGCCTAAGCAGGGCATCACGGAACTGTTCGGCAGGCGCATGTGGAGCCAGGACCCCTGCCCCCACTGCAACCACCAGCATGACCACGATATAAACCAGGCCAACGACGGCCCCTTTGTTGCGCTTGAAATAGTGCCAAAACTCCTGGAACGGGGTCATTGGCTTCGGCGCACCTTTCACTACAGACTCGGTAATTTGAGACATCAGAGCGCCCCTTATTTCTTGTGGCGAATACGCGGGTTGACCACGCCGTAGAGCACGTCTACCAGCAGGTTAACCAGAATAATCATACAGGCGACCAACAATACGCCGCCCTGAACAACCGGATAATCACGGCGTTGCAACGCATCCATCAGCCAGCGGCCAAGCCCCGGCCAGGAGAAGATGGTTTCTGTCAGGATCGCCCCGGCCAGCAAGGTACCGACCTGTAGGCCGATCACCGTCACCACCGGCAGCAAAGCGTTACGCAACGCATGCACCACGATCACCCGCATACGGCTCACACCCTTGGCGCGCGCAGTACGGATATAGTCTTCACCCAGCACTTCCAGCATGGAGGAACGGGTCATACGCACGATAACCGCCAGCGGGATGGTGCCCAACACGATGGCAGGCAGGATCATATGCATCACGGCGTCGATGAAATCACCCGGCTCCCCCCAGAACAGGGTGTCGATCAGCATAAAGCCGGTCAGCGGCAGACTGTCATCGAGGAAGACCGTATCGCTTATTCGCCCCGATACGGGCGTGAGGTTGAGCTGTACCGAGACCAGCATGATCAGCATCATGCCCCACCAGAAGATCGGCATTGAATAGCCGGTCAGGGAGAGACCCACGGCGGTATGGTCAAACACCGAACCTCGCTTGACGGCCGCCAGCACCCCCACCGGGATACCGACAATCACCGCGAAGAGCATCGCGCAAAGGCCCAGTTCCAGGGTGGCCTTAAAGCGCGGCACAAACTCTTCCCACACGGAGATACGGCTTTTGAGGGACGTCCCCAAATCGCCCTGCAGCACGTTGGTGACGTAATTGAAGTATTGGTGATAGAGCGGTTTGTCCAGCCCCATCTCTGCCATGAGTTGTGCATGGCGCTCTGCGGAGATCCCGCGTTCCCCGGCCATAATGGTCACCGGATCGCCGGGGATCATATGGACGAATGCAAAAGTCAGCAACGTTATGCCGATAAACGTTGGGATAACTAACCCCAAACGTCGGAGTATGAACTGCAACATATCCCGAACTCTCTGTATAAAGTGCCCGGCAGCTCATCGTCCGCCAGGCTTATTAAAACTCACACGCTTCACGACATTCTTCTGGGGACGGGAATGCAGGGGCGCAACGTATTACGCCCCTGCAGATTAACTATCCCAGTCCTTCAACCAGCCTTGGTAGGCTTAGTCCAGAGAAACGTTCTCAAAGTGATGTTTACCAAGCGGATCGACCACATAGCCCTTCACTTCTTTACGCACTGGCTCGTAAACGGTGGAGTGGGCAACAATCAGCGCCGGAGCCTGATCGTGCATGACTACCTGAG
The DNA here is from genome assembly GCF_059697885.1 of Serratia sp. NCCP-200. NCBI lineage: Bacteria > Pseudomonadati > Pseudomonadota > Gammaproteobacteria > Enterobacterales > Yersiniaceae > Serratia > Serratia sp. NCCP-200. Next base: position 193,556 of record NZ_BAAKUJ010000006.1, on the reverse strand, counting down.
CCTGCTTGTAGAGTGCAACGCGTTTGTCGTGGTCTGCTTCGGCACGGGCCGGTTGGATCAGATCCTCAAACGGCTTGTAGCACCAACGGGAGTAGTTGGAACCATCTTTAGCGGCCGCACAGCTGAACAGCGTGGCGAAGAAGTTGTCTGGATCCCCATTGTCACCGGTCCAGCCCATCATGACCGTCTGGTGCTCACCGTCTTTGGCACGCTTGAGGTACTCGCCCCACTCGTAGGTGACGATCTTGGCATTGACGCCAATCTTCGCCCAGTCGGACTGGATCATCTCAGCCATACGACGTGCGTTCGGGTTATACGGACGCTGTACCGGCATCGCCCACAGATCGATGGAGAAGCCATCTGGCATGCCTGCTTCTTTCAGCAACTCTTTGGCCTTGACCGGATCGTAAGTGTAGTCTTTGACCTCGTCGTTATAGCCCCACATGGTTGGTGGGATCAGGTTCTTGGCAGGTTGACCCGCCCCCTGATACACCGCATCCACGATGGCCTGCTTGTTCACCGCCATGGTCAGTGCCTGACGCACCTTCACGTTATCCAGCGGCTTCTTCTCGGTGTTGAACGACAGGTAGCCGACGTTCAGGCCAGGCTGTTCCATCAGGTTGATGGTTTTGTCCTGCTTCATGCGAGCGATGTCTGCCGGGTTCGGGTACGGCATGACCTGGCACTCGTTTTTCTGCAGTTTGGCGTAACGCACAGAGGCATCAGGCGTGATGGAGAACACCAGGCGATCGATCTTCGGCTTGGTGCCCCAGAAACCGTCAAAGGCCTTGTAGAGGATTTTGGAGTCTTTCTGGTACTGCAGCAGTTGGAACGGCCCGGTACCCACTGGGTTCAGGTCCACTTTCTCTGGCGTACCGGCTTTCATCATCTTGTCGGCATATTCTGCAGACAGGATGGAAGCGAAGTCCATGCCCAGATCAGCCAGGAATGGCGCTTCTGGACGGGTCAGCGTGAAGCGAACGGTGTTATCGTCCACTTTCTCGACTTTGCTGATCAGATCCTGCATGCCCATCCCCTGGAAGTATTCATAGCTGCCGCCAGAAACCTTGTGGTAAGGGTGGTTTGGATCGAGCTGACGCATGAAGGAGAACACCACGTCGTCGGCATTCAGTTCACGGGTAGGTTTGAAATCTTTGCTGTCCTGCCACTTCACGCCTTTGCGCAGGTGGAAGGTATAGGTTTTACCGTCTTCGCTGACGTCCCACTTCTCTGCCAGGCCGGGTTCCAGTTCGGTGGTGCCCAGTTTGAACTCAACCAGACGGTTATAGATTGGCACTGAGCTGGCATCATAGGTGGTGCCGGAGGTGAACAACTGCGGGTTGAACCCTTCAGGAGAGCCTTCAGAACAGTAAACCAGCGTCTTTGCCTGCACGCTGGCCGCAACGGTCAGCGCAATCAGGCCGATACCGAATTTCAGAATCCCTGATTTACCCAAGGAACTTGTCATCGCTAGTGCTCCGTATGTGATGTGGTGTGTGTATTACCGCCAGAGCCTAATATTTTTTGTTACGCGGCCTGTGCGGTCAGTGCCCGAAGGCAGGAGGAATAAAAAGCGCGAGAATGCCGGATGGAACGCATCACGGCAGGGCGTTTGAGCGAGTGAATTCCACTCATACACCTCTCACTCTTATCCCTGAGGGTACCAAATTGCCAACTGTTTGGGGTGCCGTCAATATAACCAGTAGGGATTTACCTAGACTGTGAGAAACAGCAAGCAAACATAAAAAAAACCTTTCAGCAACATTTACAGCATTAAAACTTGTGCTACGGGTTAAATCTTGGCGACATGAACCAGCGTTAAGGACCTATCCAGCATTAACCTCCAATAAAAAACCAAAAAAGATTATTGCTGAATGATGAATATCTGAGCGGTTATTTTTGTGATCCCGGTAAAAGACAGGAGGAAATGCTGGGGCACTACCCGAAAGAGGGAGCTGGGTAGAGGGGTTGTGCACGGGGAATTTCTTACCATTTCGCTGGCTACTGACCCCACGTTGCGAGTGGACTCGCAACCATTAAAAGAGCCCTCTTGCCAGCCTCTACTTCCCCTCACACTATTGATGCCTAGCTAGAGGTAGACATTTTTTGCCATACGGGCAGGAGTTGCTCGTCGCGTTGAGCGGGATGTCAAAGCTGTGCATACGGATCTTCAGGCGTTGTTGGCTTGCGGCATCGTTGATAAGGGTACAGCCGGAGTGATATTCCCCTACGACCAAATCCATTTCGATTTTGTCATTGGCAAGGCAGCCACTCCAGACGTAAAAAAGCCCGCTTAAAAAAGCGGGCTTTCTTGAATGTGGTCGGCGAGAGAGGATTCGAACCTCCGACCCACTGGTCCCAAACCAGTTGCGCTACCAAGCTGCGCTACTCGCCGATGCGGGGCGCATCTTACTGCCGGGCCGTATACGCGTCAATCTCTTTTTCACCACCGCACACCAAGTGGCGCTAAAAGCGCCAAACAGGCCAGTATCTGAGCGGACACGGCCCTTCTGGTTCGGTTTACAGCGCTTTGGCGTCCGCTTTGCTCTGCGGGAGGCGGCACCAGTTATTGCTCTCAACAATACCGCCGTCTGGCGAGGTATAACCCAGGCAACCGAGGATAGAGTCAAACAGTTCTACGTGACGGTGCGGCTGGCCAACCCGCTGTTGAGTCTGCAACTGCTCAAACGCACTCTTATGCTGTGGGTCTTCGAGGTATTTATCGGAGGCCCAGACGATCATCGGCACACGGAACTGCTCCGGCGGGGCCATTTCACGCGGCGTACCATGCAGGTGCGAGTTTTCACCAATGGATTCGCCATGGTCGGCCGCGTAGAACACGATAGCCTTCTTATCGCGCACCTGGTCAATCACGCTGTCGATAAAGGTATCGGTGTACAGCACCGAGTTGTCATAGGCGTTAATCAAGCGCTCTTTGGAGCAGAACTCATCCACGCCCATGCATTCCGGCTGATAACGAGCAAAACTGCGCGGGTAGCGCTGTGAATAGAGGTAATGCGACCCTTTGGTATGCAGGATCACTAGATGCTTGCCGTCTGGATGGCGAGCCAGCGACTCTTTCATCTCATCCACCAACAGCATATCGTCCACCGATTTACCGTCGTTACGCTTCTCTGAGGCGATCATTTCACGGAATGAGTAGTTATCCACATCGGTATTGTTGTAGAACCACACCTCGCTCTGCATCGCGAACAGCTCGGAACTGAAGCCCAGCTCTTTCAGTACGGCAAAGATATTCTGCTCTTTCAGGGTTCGCTGCGGGTTATCCGAGGTGCCATGCTCGCGCACGAACATACAGCGTAACGAAAGCTTGGTAGAGGTATCACAAGATTCCCCACGGAATGCCACCAGGTTTTTCTCCTGCGAGAGCTTTGGCGTGGTATCACGCTCATAGCCCAGGATGCCCATATGATCCCAGCGGGTGGTTTCACCGATGATAAACACCACGTAGGTGTCATCAATGCCCTCTGGGGCAACATAGGTAAAGTTCTTGCTGGGATCGAACATGTTGGCTGCGTCCGAGCTTTCATCATAACGGGTGTAGGCAAACAGCCCCAGAGCCGAAAGCCAGTTGGAAGGCAGATAAGAGTGCGCAACCACCCCACCATAGCTCGGCAGATCGATATTGGTGATCTTTTCCTGTGCGCTTTGCTCTTTATCCAAGGTACGCAGCGGCAACCACACCAGCGCGACCACCGCCAACATGATCAACAGTGGCTTAATCCGCTGCCCTGGCGTTTTCATTTGTTCGATCAGGGTATCGCGCAGGTTATTGCTCCAGATGCACAGCAGCGGCAAAGCGCTGACCACGATCATCCACAGCACAAAATTCAGCCCGACTACCTCTTTGGAGAGATCGATATCGGTGGTCATCACCGAAACGATAATCCCATAGCCAATCACCACGTTGAAGAACGTCATGTAGTAACTGGCAGCGACGGAGATCAATACCAGCAAAGAGGCGACGATGCGGTAAAACAGCCGGCCTCCCAGGGATACCAGCCGCATGATAAAGAAGGTGAACAGGACAATGGCGATGACTTCTGTCACCGCAGAAACCACCTTGATCCCCTGAATGCCGTGCGCAAAGGAATCAAAACGACGATAGAAAACGGAAAGGTTTAAAAAGATGCCGATATAGATCGCTAACAATAACGATAAATTCTGCTGTGATAGCGATTTAACTCTGTTCATGTAACGCAGTGGCTCCGGGCTTCAAGTTCTGAAACCATCAGACAGTCGATATGCCCTCAGGTTCAGCCGATGGGCAATAAGCATCATTCTGCAGAACAGAATCAAGAAAAATCTCACTAAACGAGCATTTTTTGCCAATTCTGTGAGAAAAATAGCGGGGAGACAGGACTTGTGAATGGGGGAGCATTGCCCCCCTCTTTCACCGGTTTTTGGCAGGAAACATTATTTAATGTTAAGGGTTACATCGATATTGCCGCGCGTGGCATTGGAGTAGGGGCAGACCACATGGGCTTTCTTCACCAAGTCTTCCGCGACGCTACGCTCTACGCCCGGCAAGCTGATATCCAGCTGAACCTCAATACCAAAACCGTTGGGGATCTCACCGATACCGACGGTGCCCTCGATGGAGGCTTCAGCAGGGATTTTCACTTTTTCCTTCGAGGCGACAAACTTCAGTGCCCCCAGGAAACAGGCCGAATAGCCCGCGGCAAACAGTTGCTCAGGGTTGGTAACCTCCCCACCGGCGCCGCCCATCTCTTTCGGCACGCCTAATTTCACGTCCAACACGCCGTCGGATGAGGTTGCACGGCCGTCTCGGCCACCGGTTGCCTTGGCATGGGCGCGATAAACCACTTTCTCAATAGACATAGATCGTTCCTTTTCGGGTTGGTGACCCGATCCAGTGTAGACCATTCTGCGCGTAGCCCAGGCTCGCACAACCGACGTTAAGCACGGTATGCTAAGTTCTATCCATCGGATGCCGCAGGGAAATCAAAGCATGACTGACACATTGGCCGAACGCGCCCGCCGCTATGCCACCAAAGCGCATGGAGCGATCGATCAGCGCCGCAAATACACGAACGACCCGTATATTGTGCATCCGCAGGCAGTGATGGAGATTGTCAGCAGCGTGCCGCACAGCGAAGAGATGCTGGCTGCGGCCTGGTTGCATGACACCGTGGAAGATACCCCCTCTACGCTGGCCGATATCGAAAGCCATTTTGGCCTGCAGGTTGCCAGCCTGGTCGCTATGCTGACCAACGTCAGCGTCGGCAGCGCGGAAAATCGCTATCAACGCAAGAACCGCGATCGTCGCCACAGCGCCAATGCCTCCCCACAGGCCAAAACCATCAAGCTGGCCGATTTGATCGACAACACCCGTTCCCTGTTGCAATACGATAACCACTTCGCCAAAACCTACCTGGTGGAAAAACAGCGCCTGCTGGAAGTGCTGACCGAAGGCGATCCACAACTGTGGCGGCAGGCTAGCTATATCATCGAACAGGGCTTGCAGGCGCTGCAGCGGCCTCCGCATAACGTCCCGGCCCGTTGGTTTGACCATGCCCGGCAGCGATATCAGGCAAACGAGGTGGTGTAAGCTTGAGATAGGTGGGAGAGATAAGCACTGCTATGGCCCCTCACCCTAGCCCTCTCCCACAGGGAGAGGGGACCGATCGAGTTGACTATCAGTTACAGAAATTACCTGGCCATTGCACCCAATCCGCTCCCTTTTAGGCAGGAAACAAAACGTTCGCAGCCCCCAACCGCAACACCGTGACAGCCCACTCTCCCTGTGGGAGGAGACCGTTCGAGTTGACCATCAGTTACAGCCATTGCACCCAATCCGCTCCCTTTTGGGCAGGATAAAGCGATCGCAGCACCCGACCGCAACACCGTGGCAGCTCCCTCTCCCTGTGGGAGAGGGTTGGGGTGAGGGGCCTATTTCCCTGAGTAATTACTTGATCTTCAAGCTGCTGCCGTTGCTGTGGATCACATCACGATACCAGTAGAAACTCTTCTTGCGGCGGCGCTCCAGGCTGCCGTTACCTGCATCATCGCGATCGACATAGATAAAACCGTAGCGCTTCGCCATCTCCGCTTTGGAAGCGCTGACCAGATCGATCGGCCCCCAACTGGTGTAACCCATCACCTCAACCCCATCGTCGATCGCTTCCGCAACCTGCACCAGATGATCGTTGATATAGTCAATGCGGTAATCGTCGTTGATGCTGCCGTCGGCCTCAATGCGATCTTTCGCCCCCAGGCCGTTCTCGACGATAAACAGTGGTTTCTGATAGCGGTCATACAGCACGTTGAGCAGATAACGCAGCCCCACCGGGTCAATCTGCCAGCCCCATTCCGAGCTTGCCAGATGTGGGTTAGGCACCATGTTGAGGATATTGGCCCGGGCGGTCTTGTTCTGCTCTTCATCGGTGGTCACGCAGCCACTCATATAGTAACTGAACGAGATGAAATCGACGGTTTCGCGCAGTGCCTGCTTGTCTTCCTCAGTGATCGTCACCTGAATGTCGTTCTCACGGAAGAAGCGCTTCATATAGGCCGGGTACGCACCGCGTACCTGCACGTCACCGAAGAACATCCAGTCGCGGTTCTGACGCTGGGTTTCCAACAGGTCTTCCGGCTTGCAGCTCAGCGGATAAAGAATACCGCCCAGCAACATATTACCGATCTTACCGTCCGGCACGATCTCATGGCAGGCTTTGACCGCCTTGGCGCTGGCTACCAACTGATGGTGGATCGCCTGGTAAATCTCGCTTTTGCTGCTGTCTTCAGGCAGGCCCACGCCGGTAAACGGCGCATGCAGCGACATGTTGATCTCATTGAAGGTCAGCCAGTGTTTGACCTTGTGCTTGTAACGTTCGAACACCGTGCGGGCATAACGCTCGAAAAACTCAATAAGTTGGCGATTGCCCCAACCGCCATACTTTTGCGTCAGGGCATAGGGCATTTCGTAATGCGACAGGGTGATCAATGGCTGAATGCCGTATTTTGCCATCTCATCGAACAGCCGATCGTAAAACGCCAGCCCGGCTTCATTCGGCACCTCTTCATCCCCTTGTGGGAAGATACGCGTCCAGGCGATCGAGGTACGCAGGCACTTGAAGCCCATCTCGGCAAACAATGCGATATCTTCAGGGTAACGGTGGTAGAAATCGATCGCCACATCCTTGATACCGCTGTCTCCGGCAACGCGCGGCGTCAGCCCGCCAAAGATCCCTTGGGGTTGCAGATCTGACGTCGAAAGGCCTTTGCCATCTTCCAGATACGCGCCTTCAACCTGATTTGCCGCGACCGCGCCGCCCCATAGAAAATGCTGTGGAAATTTGCAACTCATCGCTTTCTCCTCAATAAACCTGATTAACGTAATAGTGTCAGCAGCGGTGCCTGTTCCTGCACCGGACTTTGGCCGCTGGTAAGCACATCGACATAGTCGTCGCTATTGCTGATGATGATCGGGGTGGTGGTATCGAAACCTGCGGCACGGATCGCCTCTTGGTCAAACTCGATCAGCAGATCGCCCTGTTTAACGCGATCGCCCTCTTTGATATGGGCGGTAAAATGCAGGCCGTTAAGCTTGACGGTATCGATACCCACGTGGATGAGCACCTCGGCACCCTCATCCGATTCAATGCCGATGGCGTGCTTGGTTTTGAACAGCGATGCCACACAGCCATTGACTGGGGCCACCACTCGGCCCTGGTGCGGCATAATGGCCACGCCTTTACCCAGCAGGCCGCTGGCAAAGGTGGCATCCTGAACCTGTTCCAACGGGATGATGTCGCCAGCAATCGGGCTGGTGACCTGCTGCTTGCGGTTGAGAGATGCCTGTGGAGCTGGGGTCGGGGCCGCTTCAGCCGGTTGTTCCGCTGGCGGTACGATGCCGAACAGATAGCTGGCAATAGCCGCAAACACAAACGACACCAAGGTACCGGCAATCGCCCCCAGGACCGTCGCATCAAAGCCGCCCGCCGGAATGATCTGGGCAAAGGTGAAGATACTGACCAAACCAAACGAGTAGGTTGCCGTGTGGAAGTAACCGATCACCGCACCACCCAGCGCTCCGCCAATACAGCCGAAAATAAATGGCCGTTTGTTTGGCAGCGTGACCCCGTACACTGCAGGCTCGGTAATACCGAAGATACCGGCGGTAACGGCAGAGCCCGCCATCACCCGCAGCTTGGCATCGCGGGTACGCAGCATCACGCCCAATGTAGCCCCCACTTGCCCCATCACCGCAGGCAGCAGCAGTGGAGACAGGGTGTCGCGCCCAAATACGCTCATATTGTTGAGCATCAGCGGTATCAGCCCCCAATGCAGGCCGAAGATCACACAGACCTGCCAGGCCGCGCCCATAAAGGCACCGGCCACGATCGGGTTGAAGGCATAGATAGCCTGATAACCGTTGGCCAACATCAGGCTCAGCCAGGTAGCCGCCGGGCCAATCAGCAGGAAGGTGAGCGGCACGGTTATCACCAGGCACATCAACGGCGTCACGAAATTACGCAGTGCGCTGTGCAACACGCGGTTAAATAGCGGCTCCAGGCGGCAGGACACCCAGGCGGCAAAAATGATCGGAATAACCGATGAGCTGTAGTTGATAAAGGTGATAGGGATGCCGAGGAAATACTCCGGCTGGGCACCCGGAAGCTGAGCCGCCTCAAAAGCCCCCATCATCAACGGATGCGTCAACGCCCCACCAATAGCCATGGTGACAAAAACGTTACCGCCAAATTTCTTACCAGCGGTGTAACCCAGCATGATCGGTAAGAAATAGAACAGCGCGTCACTCGACGCAAACAGCAGCTTGTAGGTGCCGCTACTCTCCAACAGCCAACCACAGGCCAGGCTCAACGCAAGGAAGCCCTTGAGGATCCCCGAAGCGGCCATCACGCCGAGCAACGGGGTAAAAATGCCGGAAACCACGTCGATAAAGCGGCTGAGCAGATTTTCCTGTTTATCTTCTTGTGCATTGGCGGGCGTTTCCTCACCCGCACCAAGCTGCGCATTCAAGGCGTTAAAAACCTCCCCGACGTGGTTACCTACCACCACCTGAAACTGGCCACCGCTTTCCACGACCATGATGACGCCCGGATTTTTCTTCAGCGCCTCCGCATCCGCCTTACCGTGTTCTTGCAGTTTAAAACGCAGGCGGGTGGCGCAATGCACCAGGCTTTTCACATTGTCGCGGCCACCGACGCCGGCCAAGATCTCACTGGCTAATTCCTGATATTTCATGGTTGCATCCTTAACGCTTAACCTTGCTGCTCCCTAGACACGGCGATGGCCAATCGTCGTGGAGGAATTCAGCGCAAAAAAAAACCTAAACCTCGCGGCCTCTGATCCCAACATGGGGAAACAGAAACTCGAGGTTTAGGTTTTGCCTGCCAAAGCAGTGACAACCCTAAATCGGTTGAGCTATGACGGTAACATTCTGTTTTTCAGTGCGGCAAGGCTTTCCGCCACAAAGTTGCCGAAGTGTGATCCGGTAGACAAAATCCCCTGTCATCCCCTCAGCGCTTTTGTACCGTTAGCTAGCCATAAAAAACATTACTATTTTTAACCTATTTCCGTAGTGTAATTTACCGTAAAGGCATGTCTTAATACGCAACAAAACATAATCAATAAAGACTAAAGCCATTAAATAACATTGAATTACGATTTAATTTCGACCTGTTTGTTTCATCGAATTTATCATTATACTCATTTTTGAGTAGCCAAAAAACCCTCTACAAACCCCAGCAAATGCTAAGCAAAATCTTAATCAATCCAGAAAATACATCAGAAAAACTAACTAAAAGATGGACAAAAATAGTTCAGAGTATTATTACTAGTCTCCAGAAAATTTGCTTTAGGGAAAGTAGTCGCCATGGCATTACGTACAGAACTTGGGCGGGTGTTAATTACCGGTGCCGGTGGCCGAGTGGCGACCGCGTTCAGGCAGTTTGCTGGCCACCGTTACGACTTTCGCCTGGCGGAAAAAGAAGCTGGCCTGATCTCTCATTTGCGGCCCAATGACGAGGTACTGACGTTCGATATCACCGATATCGAGGCTTGCCGGGCAGCCTGCGCCAACATCGATACCGTGCTGCATTTGGCTGCCGATCCTTCGGCGGATGCCGATTTCTGTTCTTCACTGATGAACAACAACATCCTTGGTACATTCAACATCTTCCGGGCAGCGAAAGACGCAGGCTGCCAACGCGTGGTGTTTGCCAGCAGTGCACAAGCGGTGGAAGGCTATCCGTTGGATTACCAGGTGCGCCCGGACGATGCGCCGAAGCCGAAGAATATGTACGGGGCCAGCAAGGCGTTTGGCGAAGGTATCGCCGCCTATTTTGCCCATCAGGAAGGGCTTTCTGCACTGTCGGTGCGGATTGCCAACTTCACGACGTTGGAAGCGGGCCAGCAGATCAGCGCACGGGATCTGAGCGCCTTTCTGAGCCACCGGGATGCCGCCGATCTGCTCGATCGCTGCATCCGCGTTACAAAAGTGCAGCATGCGGTGGTGCATGGCATCTCTAACAACCGCTATAAGCGACTGTCGTTAGAGGAGACCACGCGACTGCTGGATTACTACCCCGAGGACGATGCGTTTACCCTGCTCGGGTTTAGCTGAGCGGGCGCAGCACGCTGCGCCCGTTGAACCCAGCAACATTGCCACTTTGTCATCAATCTGACGTCGTATATCTGCCCTTTCCGCTTTGTGATTTTTTCGGGCAGGCTTCTGTCCGTCCTGGAAGAGACTTTCCATTATCGGGTAAAGTAGGAAGATAAACACTGCCGGGGCCTTTTAGGTTTTAATGTCCTCTGAATTCTGAGAATTGCATCTGTAGTTGAGCATGAAAAAGTTTATTAAACATACGGAAATAATAGATGAGATGGTGGGAAAGGATGAGGTAGTTAAGGAACTACTTATTGTGATGGTAAGTCAATGTTGATTTGAAAATTGAATGAATTATTAACAGAATCATCACAAAGCAACAGCCGATGATACAATTATTTCATTGCTTTTAAAAAATGAAGTCCTGAAGAACCACTCCTCTTTATTTAAGATTCAGATTAGCGCTGGGCTATGCAGAGTTAACCTGAAATATATTCATAGCCAAAATTTATTTTGACATCACTATTCAAGTTTTTATCACTGTGATTTTTAAATGGGAGGGTTTGATGGAAAACGCCTCCCACTACACCTATTCTTCATGGCGCAATTAACTTTTAAAAATAATTAATGTACTAAGTTACCAATCCCTATGTAGCATTATGATTAATTATATGCTTTCATATAATATAATCTTCTCTCTAATCGGCCATATATCAAATATGTTCCGCCCTCCCAATTTGTGCAATGCATTTCTTCTGTGTGAATATACTGTTTTTATAGAAATTTTTAAAAATCGGCCAATAGATTGTGGGTTCATGCCGCTGATGGTATGCAGAAGGATAGTTTTCTCTCTACTCGTTAACGAAGATTTTATTGGCGGTTCAGGTAATTTACCTTTCTGCTGACCTTCTTTGATTTTTTTTAATATTCCTTCGGCATCCGTGTTAGCATCAAGGAAGCATTGTTTTTTAAAAGCAAAATTAAACCTCACCTTATTATTGGTAGGAATGAAAATCAACTGGCCAGTAAGTTGTTCCGTTGAAATTAAGTAAGAAAGTTCAACGCTATAATAAGATATGTAAAAAATGAATACATCTGCCTTTCTTATTTCATCTTTTGTTTCTTCGAACAAAGTTTTTGGTTCTACTTTCCTGATTTCATTTTTATCGTTTTTTATTTTTTCTTGAAGCCCTAAAAAGAAGTAATTATTATCAGTTATTATGTTGATTTTCATTTCTCATACTCCATTATGATACTTACTTTATTAGGTTGAATTTGGGTGGCTAAAAACAGATCTATAAGGCCTCAAAATAACTGAGACCTTAAGCAGTATAAGGTTCTAATAATAATTGATAGTAAACGTCATTTTACCATCCGCCCGGCCGCCTACCAGCTGTGTATTAGTTTTTATATAACGAGCGGCTAACGGGATCTTCAATGTTGTAGTTCCATCTTTGGGCGCTATCACAGTCTGAACTTGACTAAAGTTAAAGGGGGTTGGTGTTCCTGAAGAATTACCGTACCCGATTTGAATACCTATCCCTTGTGCTGCGGGATCAGCTGTTGATGAATTTACTGCCATAATACCTTGAAGAGGATCAATGACTGGATTCATTGGTGTCAGCCCTAATGTCAGCGCGTTAGGATCAGAGCTGCTTATGCTGGTAGTGACCACTCCATTTCCTGACCTTCTTAACGAGGTGTTACTCATGTTATAAGTGCCATAGAACGTAGGGCAGTTGTTTAATGTTACGGACGCATCCACCCACGGTGTTGCAGAATTGGCACTTGTAAATTCAGTTGAAGCATATCGACCTAAATCTACATTAACATCAGGGGTTGCGCAGGTAGTCGACACTACATTGAGACTTCCATTAAACTGCAGGTATTGAAGCGGAAGAGGAAGTCCAGCAACACCTGCTGCGATTTTCGTTACGGCTACTGTTGGGAAATTTGCCGCATTAATAATTCCCGGCGTGACAGGGCCTGTTTTCACCAGCCAAACACGATAAGATCCGCTATTGACTACGGGCTTTTCTACCTCAAAAAAATCCGTCCTTTCTATGCGTGGTAATTTTTCATTGAAGCCATTTGTTCCTGTGATAAAGACACCGATCCCAGGCAGTCCACTCTCATATACCGTGCCGCTAAAGCCCCCTATCGTTACAGGAACAATAGGTAAGGGTGTAGTGTTATATTGGGCATATTGTTGCAATGTCACATCTGCATCACAGATTAATACCGCCCCCATATTCTGGAAGGTGTAGTCAGCTCTATATAAAGCGGTGCCGACAGGCGTGTCGGGGCCAACGGTAATATTGCCAGAAAGCGTTAAGATGCCTTGAAATGGAACCACACCCGGAACCGGGGAGCACGTTACTGCCTCTGCATGCTGACTAAAAACAGCACTCATGATGAGGATAGTACATATCGGCAGTGTAGATAACACTGAAAATATATTTTTCAGTGGGTTTGAATTTTTTCGTTTCATTGATTTATCTCTCATGCTGAGAAAGCCTGGATAATGAGGTAAGAAGCTGATAAATAAAATTCGTTTAGCATTCAGTGAAACGAGTCTTATCACCACATTTCCTACCTATCTAGGTTATCTAACTAGTATTAAATATCGTGGCTCATGCCATGTTTGTTTAACTTTCGCCTGCGGGTGCATCTATACCTGCGTTGGCCAGTATTTTGTTCCCCGGCACCGGAGCGTCATTCGGTGAACAAGCTGAGTTAAACTGTTGAATCTGCGATTGCTTCTGCCCTTTGGCTACCGGCATCAGGACATAGCTGACGGCGCATTGCATCTCGCGGCCTTCCCCCCATTTCACGCGCAGTTGCCCCCGGTCTTCCACTACGCGGGCATACAGTTGCCCACCCTGGCCGACGGAGCCCACGCTGTTTCCCTTGCTGTCAAAGATATCGGCCCCAAACGGCACCGGCTCACCCCGGTAGGTGGCGTTGACGAGAATAGGGGTGCCTTGCTTGGTGGCATATTTCACCTTCACCACCGCCCCGGAGTACGGCGCCACCTTCTGGCTGGTGTTGTCCAGCTCCACATCGGACGCGGTGCCTTTCGGATCGATACTGATGTCGTTCATCTGGTACGGGTTCAGGTATGGCACCACCGCGTAGCCGCGTGAGTCGATCTTCACCCCAGGGTATGACGACACGCTGGCCCCTTCGGCTCCCTTGGCCTCGACCAGGGCAAAGGTATCCGAGGTATAGGGGGTAAAGGTCACGCCGCCAGAGTGTGCAATCACCGTGCCGTTCAGGCCGGCGGACGCACTCTGATAGCCTTTGCCGGTACTGTAGGTGCCGCTCAGTGCGGTCACCGGACTGCGGTAGTTGCCGCTCAGCGAGCCGCTGGTGCCCATGCCCTGGTTGGCATTCATCGCCGTCACGCCGTAGCTGTACTGATTCTCTGCCCCGGCGGTACCGGAGACGGTGGCCTGCTGGCCATAACGCCCGGTGCTGTCATGGGACAGGTCCATGCGCAGCTGTGGTGTGTGGGTCTGGTCATTCCGACCCAGCGGCAGACTGAAGCTCAGCAGGTAGTTGGTCTGCGAGCTGCCCAGGCTGGAGAACGTCCGGTTGGCGCTGATCCCATAGGACAGGCTCTTGTAGCGGTTGTTGTAGCCCACCTGATACTGCTTCTCGCTGCCGTCCTTGTTCCAGTAGTTCTGCAGGGAGCCACTGACATACAGCTGCCCCCAGTTGTCGGGCAACCCCTGACCGGCGGTCAGGGTGAGGCGGTTCTTGGCCCGCCAGATCGAGTCGGGAGAAAACCCCTGCGCCACGGCGTCGCGCGTCTGCATCGCCGTCATGAAATCCATGTAGCCATCGGTCGAGAAGCGGTAGGCCGCCAGCGACAGGTTGCTGTTGGTCTCGCTGATCAGTTTGCTGTAACTGACCTGATAGCTTTGGCCGCTGAGGCTGTTGCCTGACTGATGTCGGCCATTTTCATCGGTGCCGTTTTGCAGATGGGTACGTGCCTGGGTGACATCAAACGCCAGTGCGCCAATCGGGGTGCCCACCGCCGCCCCCAGCTGCAGCGCATAGTAATCCTGGCTGAGCTGCAGGCCGCCGTAGCCGGTGATGGCGTTGGTCAGCCCCAACTGGTAGGTCGCCTGGTACAAAGCGGGTTTATCACGCAGGTTGTCGCTGCGAACTTCACCCGCGGTGATGGAATAGCGCGATGCACCTGGGCGCAGCAACTGGGCCACCGACGCATAGGGCACGCTGAAAGTCTGCTCGGTGCCGTCGGATTCCCGTACGCTCACCTCCAGATCGCCACCGTAGCCGGTCGGGTAGAGATCGTTGATCAGGAACTCTCCCGGGGTGACCGTGGTTTCATACAGCACCTGGCCGCTCTGACGTACGGTGACACGGGCATTGGTACGGGCAATGCCGCGGATTTCCGGCGCGTAACCGCGCAGGGATTCGGGCAACATCCGTTCGTCGGTGGACAGTTGGATACCGGTAAACGGCAGCGTATCGAACAGTTGGCCGGTGGTGTTTGACTGCCCCATCAAGACACGGGCCTTGAGCGCGGGGATATCGCGCTGCAGGTAGGTGTTGATGTTGCTGTACTGGTTCGGCCCGTTATCCATGCGGGTATAGGAGCCGTTGTGGCGCAGGTACCAGGCCCCGACGTTCAGCCCGGCATTCACCCCGGCGAACAGCGAGTTGAAGGTTTCACCGTGTGAATCGCTGGTATAGCCGTTGACGTTGTAGCCAAGCAGTAGCGCTGGTACACCGCTGTCCCAGAGTTCCGGGCTGACCGTACCCCGGGCGGTGTTCAGCATGTACACCTGGGGAATGACAATATCCAGACGTTGTTCATTACTGTCGTAATTAACCTGGGCTTCAGGAATTTTTTGCTGCAGGTCGAGACACTGCTCGCCTGCTTGTTGCTGGCTTAAAAAGTCCGAGGGTAATTTTTCGTAATTGAACGCGATGTTCTTGATCAGCTCGCTGGTCAGGCAGGGATATACAGTTTTATCCGCGCGCGCCTTGAATTCGATATCGGTATTGCTGACCAACTGTTCGTTAACGAATACCGCCGTCTTATAGACACCGGGCAGGGCCGACGAGCCATTGGCAAAGCGGCTGAGGTCAACCGATTTTTCATCATCAACATTCAGGAAAGACGGATCAAACTCCAGGTTCTTTGCGATCTCTTGTGGCGCGGAGGGGGGAGTCTCAGCCTGGACGCCGCCAACAAAAAAGGTCGATAAAATGGCCAGTGTCAGGGGGGAAAGTCGCCTCTGGTGGCCGGGTTGCAAAGATGTAGACATAAGAGATCCTTTCAAGAACGTATTTCCTGAATAATGGTGGATACTGCAATAAGTTATGCTGACTACAATCGAAGCTATTTCATGACCGCATCGAAAGGCAGTACGGCACCGTAGTCGTTCACATAGGTTCCGCTGATTTTGCTGCCAGCCTGGCCCGGCAATTCCAGCGTCATAGTGCTATTCGGGGCGATCATCGCACTGTCGAGCTTCTTGCCGTTGATGGACAGATTGACCAGCGAGGCATAGAACGGTGTCGGGTTGGTGGCCTGCACCTTGTTCCCCTGGGTACTCCAGGTGACCGCCTTGGCGGCATCGTTGGCATTGCCTGCCAGACCAGCCGGGCGATAGAACAGCTTGATACGGGTACGGAACGCCATTTGCAGCTTGTTTTCGTCGGTTTTGGCCTGACTCTTGGCCGGCACTTCCAGCACGTTCAACCAGAACACCGACTCTTTATCCATCGGTAATGCACCGCCGGAGTAGCTGATACGCAGCGTCTGACCCTTGCCGGCCTCGACACGGTTCATCGGCGGGGTCAGGACGAAGGGCACCTTGATGGCTGATGGTTTGGCATTGGCATCGCCACTGTCGATCCAGCTTTGCAGCAGTACTGGCGATGGGCCGCCGTTGCTGATTTTGACGCTGATTTCCTTTGCATCCGACGGGTAAATCACGCGGGTACCGCTGATGACCACGCTGGCGAGGCTGCTGGTATTGAACAGGGTTAGAGCCGCCAGCATGCCAGCCTGAAAAGTCGTAGGTGAGAAAAGCTTCATGATTAACTCCGAACGGGCAGGCGAATCGGGAGGGGGATATTCCCCTCCCGCAATCCATTACTGGTACTGGATGGAGTACACTACGTTGCTGTCTACCAGACCGGCCGTGGTCGGTGCTTCGGCGTAGTAGCGAACGATGTAAGACAGGTCGGCGCTTCCGCTAGAGATGTCTTTATAACCTGCCGTGGTGCGCTGGATCTGGTTGCCGGCATTGATCACTGTTGGCGTTGTGTTGTTGGCATCAAGCAGTTGCAAACTAACCCCGGAAGCACCAGCACCGTTCAGGTTTTTCAGGCGACCAGTAGTCAAATCAACAGAAGAGCCCGCTTCGAAGAACGCGGAAGCCGTCTGCAAGGTGCCAGCACAGTTGTTCAACGCCATCACGAAGCCGGTATCACCAGCGGTCTGGGTTGCCGCAGTCAATTGGTTGGTACCGATAGTTGGCAGAGTCACGGTGGCGTCCGCTGTCTGGCCGTCAACAACAACGTCACAGGTAGTAGCGGTCAGTTCCCCGTTAAAGGTGATGGTACCGGTAGAGGCAGCTTGAGCCAGACCAACAGAACCGAATACTGCGACCAGGGATGCAACGATTGCTAACTTTTTCATATCTATTCCTTCAATTCTTAATGTTGTGTCATTTCAAATTCCTTTAAAATGACGATTTAATATCCAAGGATTTTATGGATATAGTTTTATTAACTAAGTGAAAACTCAGTTAAAGTTTTTATAAAATAAAGGCGTGACATCTGGACTATTCAATGAATATCCTGCCCCCCTTGTATTTAATATGAAATCGTGGGGTAAGCCGAGGGAACTCAGCTTTAACCTTAATTCGTTTATCGCTTGCCATAAACGTTGGTTAGAAGAAGAAAGATTAGCATCCTCCCAAACGTATTTAAATATTTCATCTTTAGATAGTCTCTCTCCTTTTTCGTGCTGGAGTATAAATACCAACAAGCGTAAGGTGACCTCACTCAACTCAATCGAGCCAAATAAAACAGCCTTACCCATTTTTCCTGACGAAATTGTACTGATGCGAATCAGTCTTTTATGGGGTATATCAAGTTGAATGTCATTATCAATAAGAAATCCAAATAGGTTATTCTCCATATTAACCCTTGAGATGATGGTGAGCGTATTCACGATAAAGACGAACTATTCCTTTTGGTCGCATTATAAATACAACGTATCCCACAGCAACCCCAAAAAATAAAAAAGGCAAAGCGTTTTTAAGATGTTAAATTTAGCATTTAATCCTTCATGACTATGCAAGTTCGTTCTTTTCAACCAAGCTACTACTCCTGGTAGAGAAATATTTTTTTCTGCCTATGCGGTTTTTTAGTAGCATTAGCTCCTGTTGTTCTTATGTTATTGATATTTGATAACAAGCAAGGCATTAATGTGTTGTTTTAACATGTTAATTTTAAAAGAGAAAATTCTTAGAAAGAGCCTAGGGATCATTATCATTCATCTCCTTGATAGGTCAAATATCTAGATTAGAGGAGGTGGGATGCCTCGACCTTCTCTTGTTGCTACTCATATTAGGAAGAAACCGAGAAAGGTAGTAGTGACGTTTCCTTATTGTTTCTGAAAAAACAGTGAGTACCTCAGCTAAGAAAATCGCTGAGGATAAAAAATACAGCCCAATAAAAATTACCATAACCAATTGATTAATAACAATATTAAACTTTACATGGTCGCCATGCTTGTTGGTGACGCATTAGCTTATTTTCATCTATACTTGTATAAGAAATAAAAGTGCGAGTATAAGAAAAAGCGTAAGCATATGAATAAAATAGAAAAATATAAATTAAGCGATATGGTTTTCTTCTTTCCAGAAGAAAGCGTTCTTATACCGATAACTGACCATGGGACACAGGTTTCATTGACTTCACATGCTTGCGCTTGCCTTTTGCTGCTTCTAGAAGGTCGTGGGGAATTAGTCAGTCAAAGTGAATTTTTTCTTCATGTATGGGAAAGTAAAGGACTTTATGTAACGCCAAATACCTTTTATCAGACTATGTCTATTCTTAGGAAAGCATTAAGAACCTCAGGGATAAATGAAAACGTTGTTAGGACCGTATCGAAGCAAGGCATCAAATACATCGGGAAAATTGAGGTCATCGTTGAGGAGTCCCCATCTCAGCATCTTGACGATGAGAGGGGAGACGGAGCAGTGGCAACTTCTGCTGTTCCAGAGAGTGATCCTCCCCAAAATGATATGGATGTAAGTGAAAGTTATAGCTTTGTTATAAATTCAAAACACATTGAATTCATAGTTTTTTTGACTGCATGGCTGTTCTTTATTATTTTTCTATCTTTATTTTTTAGGAATCTAAATGTAAATGGTGATTTTTTTTCAAATTATGTAAAGATTGGTAGAATTAATGAATGTCTTGTCTATGCTGATGCATCGACTTCCCTCAGCAATCGAAATTATTTTTCTGACTATTTGGTAGAAAAAAAATTCTCTTGTAAAAAAAATCAGATTGCCTACTTAACAAAGAGTCTATCTCGTCTGAAAACATCCATTGTTCTGTGTGATGACAATGTACAAAAAATTTCTTCCTGTGTAACACATCATTTTATCGAGAATAATGATGGAAAAACTGACTAAGTTGATAATGTATGCATTACTTGCTGGAGTGATTTTGTCTCCTTTTATTGCCAATATTTATTTAATTTATAATAAAAATAATTTTTCCTGTGAGGCTAAAACTAATACTCAACGAGGGGACGTGCACTATTTGGCCAGGATTGTCTTTCATTTTAAGGGAGGGGCGGGTGAGTTTCATATGGTTGGTACGTATATTGGGCTAGATAATGTTCTGCGGAAGGTAGAATGGAATGCTCCGTTTACTTATACCCGAGATGAAACAGGCAGAACGTTGCTGCTCTCCTCTGAAAGTATTAAGGATAATGAGCTTGCCATGCTTCTTAAACCTGTTATTTCCGATTTTTATTTATTTAAGGACCGAGAATTAAATATTATGTTATCTCCTCAGGGAAATGAGGGTTATGTGTTCATTACTGATGGAATCCCTGTACTTTTATGTGTGAAAGTAAACACATGACATATTTTTATTCGTGCCGGGGATCTTTCGTTTTTTGGCATTACAGGACGCTGAACCTCATTCTGGCAGGTTGGCATAGAGAGCCGTCAACTTACATACGAGGCGTTGCGACAGACCTGTTGTATAACACATTAACGCTAAGATTTCACAAGTATGCTTTGCCGTCAGTACTATTCCTGCTAACTGGTATCTTGATGACAAAGTGGCAATGTTGCTGAATTTGTAGAAATCGAGCTGTACCGACCTGGCTAACCCACTGATTACCCCGACAGGCGCAGTACGCTGCGCCTCTGCGTTGTGAGCCCCATGAGGGCATGTCTGCCGTTCACCACATTACGGCTTTTCAGCAATCTTGCGTAGGTACTCGTTATTTTTGAAGGCGATGATCACCATTTCAAAACAGACACGGGTAAAGACACCGCCAATGATCATGCCCAGTAGCCCACGGAAAAACTCACCATAGAACATCGACCCGATGCCACCGACCAGGATGCCCAGCAGGCAAAGCCAATAAACGCCGGTAATGATTTTCGGCGTCAGCATCGCATCAAAAAAGAAAATATTTTTCATTGTGTATCCCTTCATTGGTTAAGGTTGACCGTTCCTGAGCGGCAAAGTGCCCTCAAGCTGGAATTAAGTATACTGGCCAAAGATGACAAAAGGTAAGAAGATGTGATGGATTGTTATCCCTACGTTTAAGGACGTAACGATGCTCAAGTCTGCTCTACTCGGAAATAACTCCCAAGTGAGAGCAGATAGCCTAACCTACCCCTTCTGAATACTAATCTGCCAGCGGGCATCACCGGTCTGCTGGAAATCCGTCACGCTGTGCCCTGCTTCAACCGCCCAGCGCGGCAGGTTTTCCGTGGCTTGAGCGCAGTCATATTCAATCACCAGCATGTCGCCAGAACCCAATTGTTCAATGTGCTTTTTGGCTTCCATCAGCGGGAACGGGCAAAGTTTACCGGTAGTATCCAGAGTGATCGTTTTCATAGTCCTCAAGCCTCTTTTGTTTTATTCGATTGGTTCGGAAGAATAATGGTGAAATAGCTGACCAGCCAGCTGCCTAACAGGATGCACGGAATAAACAGCCAGCCCTGCCACGAGAACCAGGCGGTGTTGACGATGGTATTACCCAGCATACAGCCGCCAGCGAGGCCGCTGCCGATCCCCATTAGCCCTCCCCCAAACAGACTTTTGACCATGGTCGGGAGGCCGGGCGAACGCAGCCGCAACTCCTGACTACCCCAGGCAGCCACCAGCGCACCGGCAAAAATCCCGATCAGCAAGTAGCCCGCCCAGCCAAAGAAGCCGGTTTTACCCTCGGTGATTAACGAGAACAGCTGTGCGCTAGGGCCGCTGATGCCCAAACCGCCGACCCTGCCCGACTCCAGGCTGGAAGGCCATGCCAGCAGAGCAATCACGCCGATCAGTACGGCACTGACGAAGGGATGCCAGCGTGCTTCGAACAGCCAGTGGGCAATGCCCTGCTTGCGCGGTTTGGGTTGTGGAACGGGGAAGGATTTACGTTGCAAATGGCGCCAGACCAGCACGCCCGTCAGCACGGTTAACACCACCACCGCAGGCCAGGGAGACATGCCGAACGTCTGCATCAGCGAAGCGTCCGGCAAGGCCGGGGCGTTGATGGGGGCGAACAGTTGTTTGCCATCCGGCTGGCGGATATACCAGCTAGCGACCACAAAACCGACCACGGCAATCATGCTGCCAGCCAGCCCCTCAGCAGCTCGGTAGTAAGCGCCGGTGGAGCAGGAACCCGCCAGGCCCATGCCGATACCGAAGGTGACGCCACCGACCAGCGTCGCCAACCAGCGGAAATCCCCTCCGGGGATCTTGGCCCAGCCGAGGGCAACGAAGGCGAACAGACCGATGCTTTGCAGGGTGATGATAATGAGGATAGCGAGGGTCATGCGCCCGTCGCGGAACAGATAAAGGTCTCTCAGACCGCCAGCCATACAAAAGCGCCCGCGTTGCATGATAAATCCAAGAAGGAACCCCAGAAACAGACCTGTCATAAGGGAAAAGCTCCTTTTTTATGGCTTATGCCATATCCAGATTGTAAACAGCGTGCCCTGGGTAGGGCGCAGGCATTTTACGCGCTAGAAATCGAGAAGTCATACAAACAGAAGGGATATTGAGGGCGCGATCGAATTATTGGATTTTAGATCCCAAGGCTCTACCACTGCGTGTGTAGCGTTTTTGCATACACAGTGTATAATTGTATATCACTTTACTACACGGATACGACGATGAAACCTGAAACTAGAGAAGCCCCGATCAATATTCGGGCAAAAGCGTCTCAACGCGACCTGATCGATATGGCTGCAAGTCTCTTGTCGAAATCGCGTACCGATTTCATGCTTGAAGTGGCTTGCCGCGAGGCGCAGGACATCCTACTGGACCAGCGTTTGTTTATCTTAGACGACGAACAGTATGATGCGTTTCTGACCGAACTGGATGCGCCTATCACCGCTGAACGCCAGGCCCGTATTAACGACCTGATGAGCCGCAAATCGCCATGGGAATGAAAGCTCCCGAGCCCTTGTCATCCGGGCATAACCTCGCTGACTTTTGCAGTTCAGAGCCGATGCTTAATGAGTGGCTGAGAAAGAAAGCGCTTAAAAATCATAGCGCAGGAATTTCCCGCGTTTATGTTATTTGCGCAGAGGAAACCCATAGGGTCATTGGATACTATTGCCTAGCAACGGGTAGCGTTCAGAGGAATACCGCCCCCGGAGCTTACAGACGCAATGCGCCAGAGTCACTTCCAGTTATCGTTCTTGGCAGACTTGCTATCGATCAGGCGTACTCAGGTAAGGGTCTGGGGGTCGCATTGTTAAAAGACGCGATATTTCGGACAAATAATATTGCTCAACAAGTTGGCGTGAGAGCGTTAATTGTTCATGCATTGAATGAAGAGGTGCGAAACTTCTACATCAAGTTCGCCTTCTCCCCCTCCCCTGAACACCCACTGATGCTGTTTTATCCAATAAAGCTTTAGTGCCAAAATACCTTATCGGCATCATTCGTATAGCTTTTGGGTTCTATAGTCTAGCGTTGGCAAAAATTCAGCCTGCGGGGGAGTTCTGCTATCATCCACCAGATTGGGAAAACGCCCGGTATTGCACAGTAGAGGTATGATTTAAAAATGGATACAGAGGCAAGTCGTACAACGCAAGTTTTGTCGGTTTTTGATTTTGACGGAACGCTGACTCACCACGACAGTTTTATCCCATTCCTGCGTTTCGCTTTTGGCCGGCGCGTATTTGCCCGTCGCTTATTGCGGCTGGCGCAGCCTGCATTAAAGCATATGCGCAAAAAACTCACCCGCGACGAGCTAAAAGAAACCCTGATTAAGGTTTTCCTGACCGGGGTTGATGAGCACTGGTTCCGTCAGCAGGCGGAAGCATTTTGTTCGGCCTATTGGACCAGGCTGATGCGCCCTTCCGGGCTGATTGCGGTTGCCATGGAGGTCAGTTCCGGCGCTGAAGTCACGATTTGTTCTGCTTCACCAGCCCTGGTGCTACAGCCGTTTGCCGATCGTTTGGGCATCAAGCTGATTGGTACCCAGTTGGAAGTGGTCGACGGGAAACTCACCGGGCGCATCACCGGCCATAACTGCCGCTGTGGGCAGAAGGTAGAACGCCTGGAAAGTATCTACGGCCCATTGGGGAACTATCATCTCAGAGCCTGGGGCGATACCCGTGGGGACTACGAACTGTTGGCGGCGGCCCAGGACGCGCACTGGCGGCATTTCCATCCGGCCTGGTCAAAGCGTCGCTCTGCGGTCAAAAGGTTGCGCGTCGTGGAGCCTAATGTCATCAGCAAGACCGATCAGTAAACGTAAGAACTCCCAGCTCCAGCGATCCCTATTTGCCCCTCACCCCAACCCTCTCCCACAGGGAGAGGGAGCTGGAATGGTGCAGTAATCAGGTATCTTGCTCGACCTACTCCCTGAGCAAAAAAAGCTGGTACGGTGACGAGAACGATAAAAGAGATCTGATTCAGTGCGGTGGTCAGGTAGATTTCTGCAATCAATTGCTCACTCATCGATCCCCTCTCCCTGTGGGAGAGGGAGTTGGAATGGTGCAGTAATCAGGTATCTTGCTCGACCTAATCCCTGAGCAAAAAAAGCTGGTACGGTGACGAGAACGATAAAAGAGATCTGATTCAGTGCGGTGGTCAGGTAGATTTCTGCAATCAATTGCTCACTCGATCGATCCCCTCTCCCTGTGGGAGAGGGTTAGGGTGAGGGGCACCACTGTACGTATATATTTTACTTAACCAACTGTTATTACTAAGTTAAATAATAATCCGGTCCGCCTTGGCCGCGTCATACCACTCTTTAAACTCTTCCAGCAGCAGATCGTACAAACGATCTTCTTTCATCGTGGCAAAGTCGTCAATCGCGAAGAAGTTGGTGTTATCCACCCGGCGATCGGTGAAGGTATCCAGCTTTTCCAGCACGCCGTAGTTCGAGCCACCCAGGCCGACAAACTTCCAGAAAATCGGATAGTTGGCCGAACGCTTGATCGCCTCTTTGATCTGGCGTGTTTTACTGATGCCACCGTCGGTAATAAACACCACGTATACCGGCATATCGCTGTGTTTAAACGTATCGATCAGCTCCTCCATCACCGGCGGCTCATTATTGGTGCCGCCCAGTTTTGGCAGGATCTCCCACATTGAGCGCTTGCCGCTGCCCTGGATCGCCTTGATATAGCCATCAAGATTATCCAGCGTCACATCGGGATATTTGGCGTGTTTTTCGGCAAAGCCCCAGACGTCCATCGAGCCGTCATCATCAAACTGCACGGCCAGCACGGCGATGCGATCCAGTACCGCCTGCACATTGCCCTTTTTGAACTGCCCAGTCATCGATCCTGAAGCATCCAGTACGAACGCAACCTTGGCTTTTACCGACTGCAGATTGAATTTTGCTAGGCTGACGGTGACGTTCTTCGCCAGGCTCACCAAATGCGGTGCTTTGTCCTGTAGTTTTTTCTCTAGGCTGACGGTCGGCGGCGGAGAAGCAGGCACTGCTGGCTGAGCCACATCAACGCCATAGTTTAACGCCAGCGGCTCCAGGCCACCGTTAAACCCTTGCCCCAGCGCGCGCAGCTTCCAGTTACCGGCATGGCGATAAATTTCAGCGACAATCAGCGCTTTCTCCTGGCGGCCCGGGGTTTCTACGCTGTATTGGGCAACGTTCTGCGCATCCATTTTCAGGTGTTGCAGCCCAGAAATCGCATCAGCACCATCAATCACCAAAGTGATGGCAATCTTGCTGACATCAGCGTCAATTTTGCTTAGATCTAACGAGAGGGTACTGCTTTGATGGGTGGTTTGTAAAACGACGCTGCGGTTGGGGGTAGCGGTTTGATTGAAGAAGATAAAATCGGCATCGCCACGGACTTTGCCCTCGGCATTCAGCAGGAATACTGCGGTATCAGGCTCACTCTTAAAACCAGGGTTGGCGGGGTACTGCAGGGTCAGGTTGAGCTGGGTGCCATTGACCACCAAGTTCTGGCCGGACTGTAAAATCATCAGGATAACCTCCTGTTAAAATAGCTTTTCCATAACGGGGATATTGATGGTGGGACTGGGCAAGGGGAGTGTGTAATCCCCCTCACCCCAACCCTCTCCCACAGGGAGAGGGGCTGATGCGGAGCCATAATCAGATGCAGGGGTTTATCTGTAGCCCCTGACCTCGGTTCTCACACTGGCAACGAGCCTATCTTAGATATTCACGCCATGCTGTGAAGCCAGAGCGGACAGGCCACCGGCAAAGCCTTGACCTACTGCCTTGAATTTCCACTCGGCACCGTTGCGATACAGCTCACCGAACACCATCGCGGTTTCGGTAGAAGCATCTTCGGACAGGTCAAAGCGGGCGATTTCGGTGCCGTTATCGTTGTTGAAGATACGCATGTAGCTGTTGCTGACCATGCCAAAGTTCTGTTTACGCGCTTCAGCATCATAGATGGTGACGGCGAAAACCAGTTTCTTGACTTCAGCAGGCACTTTGCTCAGCTCAATTTTGACCTGCTCATCGTCGCCATCGCCTTCACCGGTGCGGTTGTCGCCCTGGTGCTCAACGGAACCACAGGCACTCTTCTTGTTGTTGAAGAAGATAAAGCTGCTGTCGCCCAGCACCTTACCGTCATCACCAACCATAAATACGGAGGCGTCCAGGTCAAACCCTTGGCCATCGGTGACACGTGCATCCCAACCTAAGCCAGCCATGGCAATGTTCATGGTGGGTGCTTCTTTGGTCAGGGATACGTTACCGCCTTTTACGAGAGAAACTGCCATTTTAAAGCTCCTGCTTTGTAGGGGATGGTACGGGCAGTAGTGTACTGCCCGTCATATTAACTAGCTTGTCGATCAGGAGGCGTTGATGCCGTACTGAGCACACACGGAAGCCAAGCCACCGGCATAACCCTGACCTACCGCGCGGAATTTCCACTCGGCGTTGTTGCGATACAGCTCACCAAACAGCATGGCGGTTTCGGTGGATGCATCTTCTGTCAGGTCATAACGGGCCACTTCGGTTTGGTTGTCATCGTTCACCAAACGGATAAAGGCACCGGATACCTGGCCGAAGCTCTGACGACGAGCCTGCGCATCGTGGATAGTGACTACAAACACGATTTTGTCGACATCAGCTGGGATCATATCCAGTTTGATTTTCAGAGATTCGTCATCGCCGTCGCCTTCACCCGTACGGTTGTCACCGGTATGGGTAACGGAACCGTCAGAAGAAGTCAGGTTGTTATAAAAAATGAAGTCAGCATCACCGCGCACTTTCCCGTTTGCGGCCAGCAGGAATGCAGAGGCATCCAGGTCAAAGTCTTGACCATCGGTGGAGCGTGCGTCCCAACCCAGACCAATCAACACATTCTTCATGGTTGGGGCTGCTTTACTCAGGGAAACATTGCCGCCTTTAGATAAAGAAACACTCATTGTTCTAACCTCTCAAAAAAGTAAACTCATGCGAATTGATTTCAGCTGGATAGGAGATCAGCTCTCCTTTTTCTCCTCGGCGTCGGGTTTGCCTGGGAACATGACGCTCGCGATAATACCGACCGCAAGAACGCCCAGCACGACAAACAGGCTCGCCGTTGCTGAAATGCTGTACCCATGATGCCAGATGTGGTCGGTGGCATTAAGACCCAGTTTCACCGCAATGAAGAACAGCAACACAATAACGGCTTTTTCCAGATGCGTCAGGTACTGCTTCAGGGCTTCCAGCACAAAATACAACGTACGCAGGCCGAGGATGGCGAACATCATGGCGCTGTAGACAATCAGCGGCTCACGGCTCACGGCGATGATGGCCGGTACCGAGTCAAACGCAAACATCACGTCGGAAAGCTCAACCACAGCCACACACAGCATCAGCGGTGTAGCGTACCGCCAGGCTTTGGCACCACGGCCAATCGTCACATCTTTGTTTTCCGGTTTAGCCAACTCTTCATCAACTTCTTTCTGGCTTAACAGGAAAGCGTGGCCTCTGAGCTTCGGCCAAATCGGGAAGAACCGTTTCACCATGCGATACGCCAGGTGCTGCGAGTAGTCTTCGATCTCATCACCGTCATCGCCGCTGCGCAACATCATCACCGCCGTCCAGGCCACGATCAGCGCAAAGACAATTTCAACGTATGGCCCGAGGCTGAGCAAACCGGTACCGATGGCAACGAAGATGCCGCGGAACACGATAGCCCCGATAATGCCCCAGTAGAGCACGCGGTGACGGAAACGATCCGGCACGGCGAACCAGGAGAAGATCGCCATCATGACAAACAGGTTATCAACCGACAGCACTTTCTCTAAGGCATAACCGGTGACAAACAGGCTGGCCACTTCGGCGCCGTGGTGGATATACAGGAAACCGGCAAAGGCCATCGCTATGGCAACCCAGAACACAGACCATAGGGCTGCGCTCTTCAGCGAAATAGGCTTGTCATCGCGGTGCATAAACAAGTCGATAAAAATGGCCCCGACAGCCAATACAATGAAAACAATGACGGTTTCGGTCGGGAAGCCGATGTGCGTGGATACCATATTAACCTTCTGAAGATATTACATTAAAGACCGAATTCGGCCGCATCAAAGCCCAGAGCAGCCACGATTTCGCGTACCGCTTTTTGCTCATCCTGGTCGAAGTCACCGTCGCTTTTGGCTACGGCGATACCCACACGGATGGCCAGTTGGGCCGCTTCCGGCTGATCTTTCAGCGCCAGGATGTACTTCATGGTTTCACCTTTGCCGATTTCGACATCGAACTCGAAGCTGGCGATCAGCTTGTTAAAGAATTCGATGACTTCAGAAGTCTCGAACACTTTCAGCTCATCAGATGCCTGGAGGAACCCAATCATCTTCTGTTTTTCTTCAGCGCTGACACCGCCGCTGGCCACGGAGATACGGGCGCACACGGCCACGGTACCCTGCATGAACTTTTTGTTCTTGAAACGGCTAACCTGCTTGGTCAGCTCGTCGCGGCTGGCACTGAATGCCCCTTTAACCTTGTTGAAAAAACTCATGGTGGAATCCTCTGTGAAATTGATTACTTTGACCCTGCTCTCCAGCTGAAACCCCAGCCGAAAGCCTGATCCATGTCACTGTGACCGTTAAAGAAGCGGTTAACACGCTCAACCTTGATGCTACCGTTCTCGTTAACCAGGCGCGCAATCGCACACATGTTGCGGTTGTTCTGGCCTTCCGACATGCGGGTTTCAATCGGTGGCTGGTCTGGCACGTGCAACGTCACCACGCCGTCCGTTTTATCCCAGCTCGCGACCCCTTCGTAGATGAAGGCATAAACCAGCACTTCGCGGATATGTTTCCATTCGCGCCCGTTGATATGCAGCCATTCGCCGTCCGAGATATCACCGGTGCGGTCATCGCCTTGCAGTTGGACAAACGGCTCGCGGTTGTAGTCACCAAAACGCTTACCGAGCGCCTGGATCACCGTTTTTTCCCCGTTGGCCATTTCAACAAACGCCCCGAGATCGAGATCGACGCCCTTGTTCGAACTGAACATCGCCCGTAAACCCGTCGGGCCGCTGCCGCGATGCCAGTTCAGGTTGATACGGATTTCCCCAAAGTTATCCCGCTTGGTCAGGCTGATAGCCGGTTTTTCTTTGGTTAACGATACTTTGCTCAGGCTGATTTTAGCTGGCTCCGGCGTTGGGGCCGGTGCAGGAGCCGCTGCCGGGGCAGGAGCATCCGCCACATCCACACCAAAATGTTCAGCCAGCGGTTTCAGCCCGCCGTTGAAGCCCTGAGCGATAAAGCGGAACTTCCATTCGCTGTTGCGACGATAAAGCTCACCCAGGATCAATGCGGCTTCCTGGCGGCCATTCAGCTCAACGGTGCCCACCAGCAGCACTTCGTTATCCGCTTCAATCTGGATCAGCAAACGTTGCAGGCCCGAGACGGTCTGAGCCCCTTCACAAGTCACCGTAAAGGCGACTTTCTGCACGTCTGGGTGCAAGCGGCTGACGTCTACCGCGAAGTTGGAGTTATGACCTTCTTGGGTCAGGGCAACCGTGGCGTCATCGCTCTTGGGCTGACCATAAAAGATCATGTCCGCGTCGCCCTTCACTTTGCCATCGGCATACAGGCGGAAAGCGGAGGCATCAACCGGTGCGCCGGAAAGCACGCGCACCTTCAGTAATTTAGATGGAACTGGGGCATTGGCCCCCGGAGTCATATTCATTAGCGCACCACGGTAGCTTTGATGTCTGCATGCATGTCATCAATGGTTCTGCCACTGCAGGCTTTGCCATGCGCGGTAAAATCCCATTGGCCATTGTTACGACGAAGTGAAGCAATCACGATGCCGGTATGAGCGCCCTGCTCTTTCAGCTCATAACGCGCCAGTTCCTTTTTGGCCTGATCGACCACGCGGCAAAACGCGTTTTCCACATCGTTGAACGACTGCCCACGGAAGCTGTTGACGGTAAAGGCCAGGTATTCCACCTGAGCAGGCAGTTTTGCCAGCTCGACCAGGATGACTTCGTCATCGCCATCGCCTTCACCGGTCAGGTTGTCGCCGCTGTGCACCACTGCGCCGCAGCGAGACTTAAGCTGGCGGAACCAGATGGTGTCGAGGGTATTGCCATCTTTATCCAGCAATACGCAGCCAGCATCGAGATCGATGGCATCACTGCCGCCGCCGAACATCTTGCTCAACAGGCCGCCTTTCTTCTTGATCGGATCCCACCCCAGGCCGAAGTGCAGCTGGTTGATGGCAGATGACTGCTTGCTGAGCGAAACGGTCTGGTTCTTGGTTAATGACACCATGGTTTAAGTTCCTTCAAGTTGGTATTGAAAACAGTGATTTTTTTACACCAAATTCCATGAGTAGAAAATCATATCATGATGGTGTTCACGCACAACCCCATTTTTGCTGACTATCGAGCTAACTTTAGTTAAGCCTATATTTTTAATGAATTTATTTTTTATTACACAGGGTAACTTTTTGGCTACAAAATTCATTTTACGCCACTTTTCAACGTATTTTTTCACTTCTAGACTGACATCATGTTATGATTGACATCGCCATCGGGTGGCCTCAACCCACAGCGATCCTTTTAACCATCAAGCCTTGAACGGAAAAAAACAAAAATGACACTCAAAATGTGGCTTATGGAAGGTTTATCTTCCCAGCGGGATATTATTCAGGGCATCGTTTCATTGGTGAAAGCCAAGCAAACTGCCGTGACGGTGGTTGCCTCACACCGTAATGAACGTAACGAGATCCTCTCCCAGGCAGACATCGCCTTGTTCGAACCGAAAGAAGACGAACAGCGGCTACCCTTCATTCTGTCTACGGTGAAACAGTGCGGTATCAATGCCATCCACACGGGCCGTAACACGCAGTGGTTCGAAGCTCATCGCCAACAAATCGAGGCTGCCGGAGTCACACTGACCACCGGTGCCACCAGCCAGGCGATGTTTGAGCTGGCCGATGACAAAGTGGCATTTGCCCAGGCCATGGAGCGGCATGGGTTGCCGGTCGTCCCCTCTCTGCGTATTGAGTCGGTAGCCGAGCTGCGCGATCTGATTAGCCGTTCCCCTTTCTCTGGCGCGCAGCTGTGCGTCAAACCGGTGAAGGGTATTTATGGCATGGGATTTTGGCGTTTTGATGAAAGCGTGGGCCCGATGGCTGCCTTTACCCATCCGGAAAACCGCAAAGTGAACCCGCAGCGCTACCTCAGCGCGCTGGCGGACGCTGGCGAGTTTGAGCCACTGGTGCTGATGCCTTACCTGCCTGGCCCTGAATACTCCGTCGACATGTTGGTTGATCGGGGCACGGTTCTGGCTGCCGTCGCACGTAGAAAAGAAGGGGCGCTGCAATATCTGGAAAACCACGGCGAGGCGTTTGAACTGGCTAAAGCCTGTGCCACCGCGATGCAGGCCGATGGCCTGGTCAACGTGCAAACCCGCAACGACACCAGCGGGCGCCCGGTACTGCTGGAAATCAACCTGCGCCCGTCTGGCGGTATCGGCTATACCCGTTTCAGCGGCGTCAATCTGCCGGGCCTGTTCGCCCTGTATAAGCTTGGCGTAATGAGCCAGCAGCAAGTGATTGATGAGGCTAAATCTGCATTCTCCCCAGCGATCGTCCGTTCTATTACCGATGTCGTCAGATATCACCCCGAGCTCGACAACCTGCTGGTGAAGGACTAACCCATGCTAAATACCTATTCCCGCACGCTGTCCTGCGGCACGCTGAAAGTAACCCCAACGGGCGGCACGATCGCGCTGGATGAGCTGTTTGACATAGCCGAAAGGCGCAACCCGAAACGCGCGTTTCTGTTCGTCAGCAAAGTGTTGGGCCGCCATATTCCGGTGAAGCCGAGCGTCATGCGCGCCGTTTATCAACAATTGGCCGCGTTATTCCCGGCCTGCGATCAAGGCCCGGTGCTGTTTATCGGCATGGCGGAAACCGCCGTCGGATTCGGTGCAGGTGTGTTTGACGAAGTCCGGGGCAACGTTAGCGACCCGGTATACCTCACCTCTACCCGCCATCCGGTAGAGGGGGGTGAGCTGCTGTGCGAATTCAAAGAAAATCACAGCCACGCCACGGACCACCTGCTTTATCTGCCACAGGATGCCGAACTGCGCCGCCGCGTGCTGGAAGCCAAAACCGTGGTACTGATCGACGATGAGGCCACCACTGGCAACACCTTCATCAACCTGCTCCAGGCTTTACAGCAGGATGCCGGGTTACACAACATTGCCCGCGCCATCACCGTCACGCTGACCGACTGGAGCGGCGATGCCCTCGCCCAACGCAGCCCAATCCCGATCCAGTATGTGTCACTGGTTCAGGGTGACTGGCACTGGGAAAAAAATCCCGATGCTCCGGTGCCGGTGATGCCCGCAGTCAACGTTACCGCCACCGGCAGCGTGCCGATCACCGGTAAACAAAGCTGGGGCCGCTTGGGCATCTCATCGCCAAGTGCGGATTTGGGGCGCGATATTCAGACGCATCCAGGGGAGAAATTGCTGGTGCTGGGCAGCAGCGAGTTTGTCTGGGAGCCCTTCCTGCTGGCTGAACGCCTGGAAAAACAAGGGGCCGAGGTTAAATTCAGCTCCACCACCCGTTCGCCGATTGCCACCGGGTTCGCCATCCAGTCCGCCATCGCCTTTGGCGATAACTATGGGCTGGGCATCCCCAACTTTGTCTACAACGTGGCCCACCAGCAGTTTGACCGGATCCTGTTGTGTATCGAAACTCCTGTGGCAAGCGTTGATCCCGCGTTAATTGAGGCGTTAAAACAGGTCGCCCCAACCGTTGAGGTCGTAAGCTATGAATAAGCCGGTCATTTTCTCCGATCTGGACGACACCCTGTTCCAGACGCGCCGCAAGATGGTCGATGAGCTCGACCTGGCCCCGTATCGCACCGGTGCCTTGGATCGCAGCCTGGAACCACGCAGCTTTATGACCGAAGAACAGTCGATGCTGGTGGACTGGATGCTGGAACATGCGGAGCTGATCCCGGTCACCGCACGTGGAACGGAAGAGATTGCCCGGGTGAGTATCCCGTTCAAGTCATGGGCGGTTACCACACACGGTGCAGTGATCCTCAACCCGCAGGGGCAGCCAGACCCGGCATGGCAGGCGCTGATGCTGGAAAAACTGCAACCTTATGCAGCTGACCTGCTGGCGATGCAGCGCAAGATCACCGAGCTGATGGCCGAACGCAACATCAATGGCTGGGCGCGTATCAACTATGAATACGGCGACACGCCGGTCTATCTGGTGATGAAGCACCGCGATAGCACCCGCCTGGACGAGCTTTACGCCATCGCCGATGAGATTGAGCAGTTGTTCCCTACCGACGGCTATTACGTCCACCGTAACAGCAACAACGTGGCCTGGTTGCCGACCGTGGTAGAGAAAGGGCTGGCCGTGACCTTCCTGCTGGAAAAACTGCGCCTTGAGCGCGGCGTGTTCCCGGTTATCGGGTTAGGCGACAGCCTCAGCGATCATCGTTTTATGAAGCTTTGTACCTGGTTTGGCCTGCCGCGCCAGAGCCAGTTTGCCGAAGCGATCTCCCGCCATATTTTCGGAGAGCAGTAATATGTCTGATTTTGTGCCCTTTTCCGGCTCATACCTGCCCGAGGACGTTCACTTTCTGCTGCAACCGGTAGAAATGGAAATGACGCCGGTCGATCAGAAAGAACAGCTGATCCAGTCCGGTGCCCGTCACTACTCGGAGATGTTGAGCCAGGAACCGGAGCCGACCCCTTCACACCTCGACCTGTTTGCCCGCGCACTCGATCAGGGAGCAGGACGCCTGGCGAAAGAAGTCTCGATGCTGGCCCTTGCGCTGATTGAACGGTTCGGTGATACGCCGATTGTGCTGGCCAGCCTGGTACGTGCCGGTGTCCCACTGGGGGTGATGCTCCAGCAAACGTTGCGAGCCATGGGCAAAGAGTCGTATCACTACGGCATCAGTATCATCCGCGACCGGGGCATTGACTCGGTGGCGCTCGACTGGATTGAAGCGCGCCACGGCACCGAAGGGATAGTCTTTGTCGATGGCTGGACGGGCAAAGGAGCCATTACCGGCGAACTGATCCGCTCCCTCAACAACCGGCCTGGCTATCCTGCCCAGCCCCGTCTGGTGGTGCTGGCCGACCCGTGCGGGTGTTCGTGGCTGGCCGCCAGCGACGACGACTGGCTGATCCCGTTTGGCATTATGGGCGCGCCGGTTTCCGGCATGATCTCACGCTCCATCTGGTCAAACGAAGGCCTGCACGGCTGTGTACAATGCGATCATCTCGCCCAGTTTGAATGCAGCCGTCTGCTGGTAGATACCGTGGCGCAGTATCGCGCGACGCTAGACACAGCGGCGCTTGAGCCCTGCACACAGGATGCAGAGAGAAAGGCTTACCTGAAACAACAAAGTGAGAGGGTGGTTAACCACCTCGCCGAAAAATATCAGGTTGCCAGCATTAACCGAATTAAACCAGGGATCGCAGAGGCTACGCGCGCTGTGCTACGCAGAGTACCGGATCACGTTTTGGTCCGTGCGGTAGACGATCCCGACGTCGCGCTGCTGGTCTATCTGGCACGCGAAAAGGGGCTGACCATTACCGAAGTCGGTGATGAGATCGGGCAGTACCGTGCGGTAACTATTATCAAGAAGGTGCTCTAATGAACCAACGACTTTCCCCTTGGCGGCTGGGTGCTTCACTCTATATGCCCGCCACCAGAACCGATATCGCCGATACGATCCTCAATAACAAGATCGCCGGTTTACGCTCGCTGATCGTCTGCCTGGAAGACGCGGTCAGCGACGAAGATATTCCCCAGGCGCTGGACAACCTGCGCGAACTCACCCAGACGTTGGCCCAAGCCAAGGCAACGGAGGGCAATGACCACTGGCCGCTGGTGTTCGTACGGCCTCGCCATAAAGAAATGGGTAAACAGCTGCTAGCGAGCATGGATTTCAGCGCGGTGGACGGCTTGGTGCTGCCCAAATTCACGCTGGCTTCGCTGCCTTACTGGTGGAACATGATGCAAGATTCGCACCTGTGCATGATGCCCACGCTCGAGACAGAAGAAGTGTTTGATGTGGTGCAAATGCGTGAGTTAGCCAACACCCTGCATCACCATCCGTGCTATCGGCGCATCATCGCCCTGCGTATCGGTGGCAACGATCTGATGAACGTGGTGGCACTCAGAAGGCCGCGCAACCTGACGCTGTATGACGGCCCGATGGGCTATGTGATAAAAATGCTGGTTGCCGTGTTTTCCCCGCGTGATTTCGCCCTGACGGCACCGGTTTGTGAGCATATTGACGATCATCAGATTATGGATAGAGAATTGGCGCTCGATATCGCCCATGGCCTGGTCGGCAAGACGGCGATCCACCCGAATCAGATCGGCAAGATCGAAAAGGCGTTGATGGTGCAGGCAAACGATCATACCGATGCGCTGCGGATCCTCAACTCCTCACAGGCGGTGTTTAAATCGCAGGGAACCATGTGTGAACCGGCAACGCACCGCCGCTGGGCGTCAGAGATCCTAGCGCGTGCTCAGGTATATGGAATTGCCAACGAGTCATCTCAGGAAAGCCACCGGTTTAGCATCAACGCAGGCAGTCATTAATCATGCAACTCAATACGCGACAGGCACGGATCTATAAGCTGGCCATTTTACTCAGTGCGGGTAAACCCGTATCCGCTGACAAGATCATCACTGAGTTAGACTGCTCGGGGCCAACCCTGACACGCGTGCTTAAGGAACTGAGAGAGTCCTACGAGGCGGAGATCAAATACCGCAAGGCCACCCATTCCTATCAGTTGACGCAGCCAGGCCATCTGGACAAGAAGAACTTTCGCCGTATGCAGGATGCGTTAGCGGCCAATTCTGAGCTGAAAACCGGTGAAGTCGTCAGCCGTGTCTATCTGGATAAAGAGAAGAAGAAAGCCGTGTCGCTGTCATTAAAAATGTCGGTGCTACGCAAAATCGATCGCTTATCCAGAGTGACGGAAACGACCCGCAGCGAAGCGGTGGATATGGTTGTCGAGCGCTGTATCGATGACCTGGTGCGCAGCATTCAGGCCAGCAAGCAAAAACCGTAATACCTTCCCCTCACCCTAACCCTCTCCCACAGGGAGAGGGGACCGATCGAGCAAGTCTGAAAACTCGGAAACGCACCTTGGATAAGGGGACCGATCGAATTTCCTCTTTACTTCCAAGTTAAAGATCAACTCCCGCCCACGACCACGACTCCGCGCTGGCTCCCTCTCCCTGTGGAAAAGAGGATGCCGTGCTACAACTCAACGACATCCACTCTATCAGCCCTGTTACAGATCAACTCCCGCCCCCGACCATAACTCCGCGCTGGCTCCCTCTCCCTGTGGAAAAGAGGATGGTCCGTGCTACAACTCAACGACATCCTCTCTATCAGCCCTGTTACAGATCAG
>NZ_BAAKUJ010000006.1:0-157231 GCF_059697885.1 Serratia sp. NCCP-200 | reverse complement strand
CCGTGCTACAACTCAACGACATCCTCTCTATCAGCCCTGTTACAGATCAGCTCCCGCCCCCGACCATAACTCCGCGCTGGCTCCCTCTCCCTGTGGGAGAGGGTCGGGGTGAGGGGATAAAGCGATCGCAAAATCAACAAATCCACTCCTGCAAACGTGGGTATTTCTGTTGAGATAACGACCAGAACACTTATTATGTAAACTCGGCACTCAATAAGGGAATACGATGAGAAGACTTCCGGTCTATCTGTTACTTGATACTTCGGGCTCCATGACGGGCGAACCCATTGAAGCGGTCAAAAATGGGGTGCAAACGCTGCTTTCCACCCTGCGACAAGATCCCTACGCCCTTGAAACCGCCTATGTTTCCGTCATTACCTTCGATTCTTCCGCACGCCAGGCTGTGCCCCTTACCGATCTGCTGAGCTTCAAGCTGCCAGAACTGGTCGCCAGCGGCACCACCGCGCTGGGTGAGGCACTCTCACTGGTCGCCACCAGCATCAGCAACGAAGTGCAGAAAACCACCGCCGAGACCAAAGGCGATTGGCGCCCGCTGGTGTTCATCATGACCGATGGCTCACCAACGGATGACTGGCGCAAAGGCGTCAGCGACTTTAAAGCCGCCAGAACCGGCGTGGTCGTTGCCTGTGCCGCTGGCCACAGTGCCGAAACCAAAGTGCTCCAGGAAATCACCGAGATCGTCCTCCAGCTGGATACGGCGGACTCCACCTCGATCAAAGCCTTCTTTAAATGGGTGTCGGCCAGCATCTCCGTCGGCAGCCAGAAAGTCGAATCAGGCAAAAAGGAAGTTATTGGCCTGGACGATTTACCGCCACCACCACCCGAAGTTAACGTTGTGCTATAAAACATTTTCAAGGAGATTTTATGTCAGTCAGTTTGCGTAAAGGACAAAGCGTCAGCCTGCGTAAAAACGAACACGACCTTTCCTCAGTCACCATTGGGCTCGGCTGGGATATCAATGAAGAGAAGAAAGGTTTGCTGGGTGGTCTGTTTGGCAAGAAAGAGCCGGAGTATGATCTCGACGTTATCGCCTTCCTGTGTAATGCCCAAGGCAAAGTCGCCGACCTTGGCGATGTGGAAAACGGCCGGCCTTCGCTGGTTAACGGGGACATCATTTTCTTCAACAGCCAGCGCCATAAGTCTGGCCACATCTGGCTGACCGGCGATAACCGCACCGGCGCGGGTGACGGTGATGACGAGCAGATTATCGCCCAGTTGAACTCCCTCGATCCCAAGTACGAAAAAATCGTCTTCATCGTGCAGATCTATAACGGCCAGGAGCTGAAGCAGCACTTCGGCAAGGTGCAAAACGCCTTTATCCGCGCGGTGGATGCCAAAAACGTGGAAATGGCGCGTTTCGATCTTTCGGGCGGGGCCGCCTTTGATGGCCAGCGTTCCATGCTGTTTGCCGAGTTGGTGCGTGAAAGCACCGGCTGGAAGCTGAACGCCATTGGCGAACCTTCCGAGTCCGACTCCTTCGTGTCCCACTTGAAGAACTACCTGCAATGAGAAGATTACCCGTTTACCTGCTGATTGATACCTCCGGGTCGATGCGCGGGGAATCTATCCATGCCGTTAACGTGGGCATTCAGTCGATGATGAGCGCGCTGCGCCAGGACCCGTATGCGCTGGAAAGCGTGCATATCTCCATCATCACCTTTGATAACGAAGCCCGGGAGTTTATCCCGCTAACCTCATTGGAAGAGTTCCAGTTCTCCGACATTGTCGTCCCCAGCGCGGGTGGCACCTTCACCGGGGCCGCGCTTGAGTGCCTGATCAAATGTGTCGATCGGGATATCCACCGCTCCGATGGCGATCAGAAAGGCGATTGGCGGCCATTGGTATTCCTGATGACCGATGGCACCCCGTCAGACAGCTATGCCTATGGCGAGGCGATCAAAGAAGTCAAAAAACGTTCCTTCGGTTCCATTATCGCCTGTGCGGTCGGGCCGAAGGCCAAGCATGAACACCTCAAGCAACTGACCTCTCAGGTTGTGGCCCTCGAAACTCTGGATTCAACGGCCTTTTCCGGCTTCTTCAAATGGGTGTCGGCCAGCGTCGCGTCAGGCAGTTCCAGTGCGGGTGTTAACGCCGGGCAGGATAACCTCCCGCCACCACCACCGGAAATACAGCTGGTTCTGTAGCCAACAGGCAAAGCCTCTACCCGGAGCTTTGCCTGTTTTTTCATTGCCCCATGACGCGCATTGCAAGAAGCATCCGCCTGACGAGGTTTTTAACCATGAGAAGACTGCCCATCTTCCTGGTCTTGGACTGCTCAGAGTCCATGATCGGGGAAAGCCTGAAGAAAATGAATGATGGCCTGCAAAGGATCGTCAGCGACCTGAAAAAAGACCCCCACGCGCTTGAAACCGCCTGGATATCGGTGATCGCCTTCGCCGGGGTGGCAAAAACCATCGTACCGCTGGTCGAGGTGGTGTCATTTTATCCCCCTCGCCTGCCGATCGGCGGTGGCACCAACCTGGGCGCGGCATTGCGGGAACTTACCCGTCAGTTGGATCAACAGGTCAGAAAAACCACCCAGGAACGCAAAGGCGACTGGAAACCGGTGGTGTACCTGCTCACGGATGGCCGCCCAACGGACGATACCGCCCCCGAAATCAGGCGCTGGAAAGAAAACTACGCCAATAAAGTCAACCTGATCGCCATCGGCCTTGGCCCTTCGGCGGATATGAACATCCTGCGGCAGTTGACCGATAACGTCTTGCTGTTCACCGACAGCCAGGAAGGGGATTTCGCCCAGTTCATTAAGTGGATCACCGCGTCTGTCTCTGCCCACAGCCGCAGCGTGGGGGAAGATGCGCCTCCGTTGCTAACCCACACCGACCACATTGTGAGGCTGGCCAAAGACGATATTGCCAGAGCCTACGACGAAAACTGCGTCACCCTGACGGGCCGTTGCAGCAAGTCACGCCGCCCTTATCTGATGAAATACGAACGCCCGGCCATTAACCTCTCCACGCTGGATTTCAAGCTCAATATCAACGGCTTTAACCTCAACGGCTGCTTCCCGATCGATGAGGATTATTTTGCCTGGAGCGATGAATCGGCGTCTGCCATTCAGGTCAATACCAGCGAACTGCACGGCGTGCCGGGTTGCCCGTACTGCGGCAATGCCAGCGCCTTTGCGATGTGTACCTGCGGCAAGCTGCTGTGCGTCAACGGGCCCGATGACGTTATCTGCCCGTGGTGCGATAAGGGGCTGACGTTCAGGGAAAACGGCGGCGACTCTGATTTCGACGTGACGCGAGGGAAAGGCTGATGCAAGACGTGGATAAACTGCGCCAAAACGTACTCATGCTGATCCTGGCTGAAACGGGCGCAACGACGGATGACGCCCAGCTTGCCAGCCTGCAAGCCGATGATGAGATCGGCACCTTGCTGACCAACCTCATCACGAAAGTGACGGCCAAGACCCCCGCAACGCTTGAGACAACAGAAGCTCCGCCGTTGGTTGCCAATGACGATACCTTGGCCGACGAGCCAAAAGTGGTCCTCACCAAGGACGATGACACCCCTGTTACCTCGCCAGATACCGAAGATCTGCCAACACCAGACGACTGGCAGAAAGCACAGTTTGATCCGCTGGACGTGCAAGGAGATGCCGCATTGTCTGAAGAAACCGCCAAAGAAAGCCTGAAGCCAGGCCAGATCCCGTCCGGCACCGCTACCCCGATTAGCACGCCGCAGAACATTCAGCCGCAGGCAAAAATCAACGTGGCCAATGCCCGTACCGGCGTCCCCTTCCATTCTGAAATCGATATCGTGCTGGATGATGGAACAAGCGCAGAAGTGCTGGCCGTCGCGTTCTCCAAAGATATCGGTATCACCTTTGATCCGGCGACCTCTTCACTGGCAGGAACCGCCACCGAAAGCGGCGACTTTGACATCACGGTCACCTGGTCTTGCCCTACTGCGCCGCAATGCTCCACCCAAGTGCCCTTTATCGTTAACCCCGACCCGCGCAGCCTGTGGAAAATCCTCGAGCCGCCTGCCGATTCGCGCTATTTCAAACCGCATGTCGCCCATCAGCAGATCCAGGGGCCTGGCGTGAACATCGTGGCAGCCAGCCGCAGAGGGCGTTCACACGAACATGCGGGCACCTTCCGGGATGACGACTTTTACATCGCCAGCAATAGCGATACCGGCTGGAACATCATGTTGGTGGCAGACGGAGCCGGTAGCGCTAAAAACTCGCGCGAGGGCTCGCGCATCGCGACTCAAACCGTAGGCGACTACCTGACGAACCTGTTGAATAGCGACAAAGGGCTGGAACTCAAAGCCTGCGTTGAAAACTGGGGAACCGACGATCAGCGGATAGTCTGGGAGGCGTTTAATCGCCTGTTCCGCCAGGCCGCGATCATGGCCGTCAACAATATCAGTAATGAATCCATCCGGGCCGAAGAGAGCGCTAAATCCTATTCGACCACGCTGCTGGTCACCGTTTCCTTCCGTACCGGGGCCGAGCTGTTCGCCGCCTCATTCTGGTTGGGCGACGGTGCCATTGCGGCCTACGGGCCGGTGGGCAAAGTGCGTGTACTCGGCACACCAGACAGCGGTGAGTATGCGGGCCAAACACGCTTCCTGGATGCCGACGCCGTGAACGATGCGAACTTCAGTAAACGCATCAGCATCGGTAAATGGACCGAGGTCTCTCATCTGGTGCTGATGACAGACGGCGTCTCCGATCCCCGGTTTGAAACGGATAATGGCCTGCAAAATAGCCAGAAGTGGGATGACCTGATCGCGGAGCTGACCCCCTGCCTGAACGATCCCTCGCAGCCCGCAGAGCGGCTGGCCGAATGGCTTAACTTCTTCTCCCCGGGCAATCACGACGATCGGACCCTGATCGTGGCGTGGTGAATGGATTGGACTACATAGCGGGTGAGTAAAATGGCAAATATTGTTACCTGTACCACCAGGGATGGCGAAACCATCCAGTATGTCGATGAGATCATCGGCTCCGGCTCCATGAAGGACGTCTACTTTTCGCCGGACAAATCATACGTAGTGGCGTTCTATAAAAAGCCGCAGAACGAGCAGGCGAAAGAACGCATCGAGATGATCACTGGCCGTTACCGGCAGAACATCTTTGAGCAAGCCGGTGGCGATTACTGGCAAGGGCTGTTTTGTTGGCCCACCAGCATAGTGGAACACGACGGCAAAATCGGCATCGTGGTGCCCACCTACCAGAGCCATTTCTTCTTTAAGTACGGCTCCAAGAATAACGACTTCCTGGGGATTAAAGGCCGCGAGAAGGAAGGTAAATGGTTCGCCAGCGCCAATAACCAGCACAAGTTCCTGGATCCGCGCGAACGTGGCAACACGCTGAATTACCTGAAGGTATGCCTGCTGCTGACCCGGGCCGTCCGGCGTATGCACGCCGCGGGCCTGTGCCATAGCGATCTGAGCTATAAAAACGTGCTGATCGACCCCGAGCAGGGGCACGCCTGCATCATTGACGTCGACGGGCTGGTGGTGCCAGGCAAATATCCCCCAGACGTGGTCGGTACGCCGGACTTTATTGCTCCGGAAGTGGTGAAAACCAGCCATCTACCGAAAGAAGATCCGCAGCGCATACTGCCCAGCATCGCCACCGACAGGCATGCGTTATCCGTGCTGATCTACATGTATCTGTTCTTCCGCCACCCACTGCGCGGCGGCAAGATCCATGACATGGACGATGAGATGCGCGACGAATCCCTGGCGATGGGCGAGAGAGCGCTGTTTATAGAGCACCCGACCGATCACAGCAACGCGGTCAAACTCAACCAGGTCAGCCCTTCATCGTTGCCTTGGGCCGATCCGCAGAAAGTGCCCTACACCATTATGGGCCCCTACCTGACGCCGCTGTTTGAAAGGGCGTTTATCGAAGGCCTGCATGAACCCACCAGGCGGCCAACCGCCGATGAGTGGGAAACGGCTTTGGTGAAAACAGTCGATCTGATCCAACCGTGTCAAAACACGGCCTGCGAACAGAAATGGTACGTGTTCTCCGGTAAAAATCGCCCGGCTTGCCCATATTGCGGTACGC
Source organism: Serratia sp. NCCP-200 (assembly GCF_059697885.1). Classification (NCBI taxonomy): domain Bacteria; kingdom Pseudomonadati; phylum Pseudomonadota; class Gammaproteobacteria; order Enterobacterales; family Yersiniaceae; genus Serratia; species Serratia sp. NCCP-200. Next base: position 151,158 of record NZ_BAAKUJ010000006.1, on the reverse strand, counting down.
CGTTCAAGGGTAAGCTGCCGATCCTGAACCTTTACTCCTCGCGTAAAGCCGGGAGCTTCCGGCCCGACGATCATCGCCTGATGGTATGGAGCGGCCAGTCGATTTATGCCTGGCACGTGAACCGCCTGATCGCCCCCAACGAACGTACGCCGGACGCGCAGAAAAAACGCGTGGGCTATTTCGTGTTCCATAACGATCAGTGGTGGCTGGTGAATGAAGGCATCAGTGGGCTGCTCTCCTTGCCGGATAAAACCCCGGTGGCGATCGGTGACAAGCTGGCGCTGAACGACGGTGTCCAGTTCGTGCTTTCTACCGAAGAAGGTGGCAGGCTGGTAGTAGTGCAGTTGGTGGAGAACTAAGCGTTGGTGAGTGCGGGGTGCGGCGCGCCTCGCACTGGATTATGGAGGAAAGGAAGATCCACACCTGCGCCCCACAAAAAACAACCATTAGTGCTTTCACCCTTAGGTAGCATCATCCCTCTCCCACTGTGCTCCTCAATATATCCGGGCTGCCTTGCCACAACCAATGGTACAGATCGTGACTGCGCTGGAATCCCAATTTTCGCATGGATGCCTGCTTATGGGCGCTGACGGTCTTGGTGCTGATCTGCAACTTTTTGGCGATCTGTGTAGGCGATAAGCCTGCTGCTATCGCCTGCAAGACCTCTCGCTCTCGCCGAGTGATCTTTTCGTAGTCAGGTACGCAGGTGGCATTATTATTGAGCTGCACGTCGAACAGCCTATCCAGCAGTTGCATCACCGCCTCGGGTTTATCATTCAGGCCGATTTCTCCCTGTTGATAGGTGACCCCTTCAATATTTTTTCGTATAAGGATTTGGTACCGTTGATATCCATCTCCCCGCCAGCTGGCGTTGCTCCTGACAATCAGATCCGCAACTTTCAGATGAATAATATCATTGCAATCAGCATGGAAAAATAGAGGGGATACTCCCCGGAGATAAAAATACCGTTCAAAAAGGTGGCGAACACCTTGTAAGAAATAGAAATTTTTGCCCCACAGAGCAATAACGATGCGTGAGTTCATATTGACACCTTAACAGCCTGATTTTTTTAAATGACACCGTTGATTAGGTGATACATCATTGGGATAAATCCCCACCTCAGGTAGGTGTTGCAATACACCAGCGTAGGCTCTTTTGGTCTGGCACCGATGAGACATGCGCCTTCTTTTTCTTCACCAGTTTCATCAGGTAGTAGCGGGACACATAAATGTTGGTATCACAGTAGTCGGCAATATCCCGGGTCTTGGGCCATTTATCTTGCGGGGGCAATGTGCCCAGAGGGCAATCAACACGGCTCAATACCTGCAGCGCCGTCAGAACCTTGTCGCAGGCTGCATTATGTTTTTTATATTTCATGAGGTTAAACCTTTTCTCTTACAAGCTTAGTGATGCGTCAGCCCGCGCTACAGGCCAAAGCCCACCGTTCAAAGCGGCAAACGGCATGCAGGTCCCGTCTGCTTGGCTTTCTGAGCGTATTTAATACCACATCGGAGTAAAGTATTTATAAACGCTACAATAACGAGTTTTAAATCTGCCTAAATTAAATTTGCGATATAACATATCGGAAACATAATGATACATACGATAATAACTCGCAATTTGACTATAAAAACCATCTGCCAAGGCATTTATTGCGAAATTGCTTTGCCTATCAAAAAACACTTTTCAAAAATAAAGTTGGCCGTAATAATTCCGACCTAAATCGATGGATAGGAAAGATCTTAAGGATATAGGAAATAAATCGCGAGATTAATCTTAATAAAAAATGAAAGATCTGGCTTTCGATTTAGGAAATCATTGGATCAGGAAAATCCTCCATTTCCAGCTCAGTCAAACTGTGTCTCCAGTGATGGGAAGACAGCCGCACACTAAAACTTAACAAGGCTTTCATGCTTGATGGATAGCCAACCGCTCTCAATCCATTAAGCACAGAACCTTGGCATAAAAACGCATGAAAATAGCATCAGGATGCCTTACTCACGTCTAAAAAAATTGACGGCATCAGTAGTGATTATTTTATTGAAGATACTTTGTCTGTTCGGACTGTTCAGATAAATGATGGCTCGTGGCTAATAATCAGCTACGAAATGATTATATTCACCTTTTTAATACGTAAATAAGGAATTCATTATGCGTAAGTCTATTTTTACTCTGGCTCCGGTGGTTGCGGCTCTGTTGGCAGGATCTGGCGTGGCTCAGGCCGCATCTAACGCCCAGATGACCATTACCGCCAACGTTGTTGCGGCGACCTGTGACGTTTCTCTCTCCAACGCTAGCTTGGATCTGGGTAACTATTCCAAGTCTGCCTTCACTACAGTCGCCACTCCGGTAACCGCAAGTGTAAAAACCTTCACCGTGGGTCTGAGCAATTGTGAAACTCCGGCCAAGACGGGTGATAAGGCAAGCCTGATTGTGACCGGCCAAACGCTGGGGGGGAACCCGAACATATTTAACAGCACTGGTACCAACACTGGCGTCATGCTCAGTGAAACAGCCACACCAACAAAGTACATCACCAATGGCCAGAAATTGGCGGTAGCGACCGCAGGTGCAACCCCGGCGGCAGGCGATTTCAACGCGAAATCCTTGAGCCTGCAGGCTGGTTTGGCCTCTACGTCCCTCACGCCAGATATCGGTATGGTTAGCGCCCCAATCCTGTTCAGCTTTGCCTACAACTGATGTGTTCCAGCGGGCCGATGGCCCGCCTTTTCAGGATCCGCAATATGACGCGCTTTATCTCCCTGTTTTCGTTGCTAGTGGCCCTGCTGGGTGCACCGTTGGCAGGCTGGTCCGCCGGGTTTGGCATTAATGCCACCCGCCTGATTTACCCTGAAGGGGCCAGCAGTATCAACGTCGCAGTACGCAACACCCTTAACCACGAACCGTACTTGGTACAAACGGCTATCAGCGGTAAACAGGATGCACAGACCGCGGCCCCGTTCACCGTAACGCCGCCGCTGTTCCGTCTGGAACCGCAAAGTACCAATCAGTTACGTATTGCCTTTACCGGCCAGCCGCTACCCGGCGATCGGGAGTCGGTGTTTTATTTGCATGCCACCGCTATTCCGACCAGTACGCAACTGGATCCGACTCAGCAGCGTAATGACGTTCAGGCCCAACTGCGCTTCGGCGTGGGCAACATTATCAAGCTGTTCTACCGGCCTGCGAGCTTGAGCGGCTCCTCCGCCGCAGCCCAAAGTGGGTTGCAGTTCTCCCGCGTGGCTGGGGGGCTAAAGGTGACCAATCCCTCTCCCTATTTTGTCAGCCTGGCCGACTTGACGGTGAATGGGCAACAACTGGCCTTGGATACGCCGGCTGCACTCATGCTCCCCCCTTTCGGCAACCATATCTGGCCGGTTAAAACACCGTTGGCAACCGGCAAGCGGGTGCAGTGGCAGACCATTAATGATACCGGAGGCACCGATGCGTTCAGCGCAACGTTACCTTAAGGCCGTGCTGGCTGTAATGCTGGCAGGTGGTGGAGCGGTATCCGCCCCGGTGCAGGCCGTGACGCTGGATTTCTCAGCCGTGCTGACCAATGGCACCTGTACGCTCAGCCTGGATAAAAGCACTCTGCCTTTGGGTGTCATCGCTAAATCACAGCTGCGCCCAAACCAGCTTGTTGCTCCACAGCCCTTTACCCTCTCCGTGCAGGACTGCACCGGCTCTGCGGGCGGCAGCCTTAAACCTGTCGTGACTATCGCTGGCACTGGCACCACCCAAGACAGTAAATGGCTGTTTCGCAATGCCGGATCGGCGGCGAATACCGGGATTTTGGTGATCCAGAGTGCCACCGTGCCGGATTACAGCCAGCCCGAAGTCAAAAACAACAGCGTGCTTTCACTGGCTAACGCCGGGCAGATACCGGTCAACCAGACGTTCACCTTTTATGCCGGTGCCAGTTGTGGCGGCAGCAACGGGTGTGCCACGGTCGCGACCGGTGACGTGACGGCCACGCTGGTGTTTACGTTTCTCTATCAGTGAGGGCCCGATGACACAGCGATTTCATCAGGTGCTATCAAGCCTGCTGCTCACCTTCAGCCTGTCTGCACAGGCAGGGAGCGGCGGCATCAGCCTGGGGCAGACACGCGTTATTTTTTCTGCCGCGGATAAAGCGCAAACCCTCACCGTCAGCAATAGCGGGCAACAGGCTTATCTGGTCCAGGCTCGAGTACAAAACGGCCTGGACGATACGACCCCCGCACCGTTTATCGTTACGCCACCGCTGTTCTCGCTGCAAGGCGATAGCCGCCAACTGCTACGACTATTGCCGCAGGACGCCACGCTGCCCTCCGACCAGGAATCGCTGTTTTATCTCTCTATCTCGGCCATTCCTGCACAGGCTGAACCCGTAACGGCGGCCGATCGGCTGTCGGTAGGGGTACGTTTCGTGATCAAGCTGTTTTATCGCCCGCAAGGGTTGGCGTTACCCGCGGACAACACCCCGTGCCTGCTGACGTTCAAGCGTGAAGCGCACGGCGTGCGGGCCATCAATCCCACCGGCTATTTTCAGACCCTGGGGATGCTGACCGTTGACGGGCATACCGTGGCGTTAGACCAACAACCGGCGATGGTGCCTCCGCACAGCAGTATCACCCTGGCCGTTGACGGGCCGGTGAATAAGGTGGCCTGGCAGACACTCACCGACTATGGCGGACTCTCCAAGTCCTGCCAGCAGACAGGCTCAGCCTCCACGGAGACCACACCATGAAATACCCTATTTATCTTCTGATGGGCCTATGCCTGTTGGTCAACAAAATGGGCCTGGCACAGGCTCAGGACAACGCCTCGCCGGGGATATCCTTTTACGTGCTGCGGGTGATTTACCCGGAGGGCGAAAAGCAGGGAGTGACGCTAACCGCCTACAACAAAAGCCCGGCGCCGTACCTGATGCAGTCATGGATCCGCCCGGTCGATCCGGCCACCGGGGACGTCGATCTGAACTGGCATGGCACCCCGGTGATGCCGTTTATTGTCACGCCGCCGCTGGCTCGCCTGGAAGCGAACGGTGAACTGGCGCTGCGTATCCGGCGCAACGATATGCCACTGCCTAACGACCGGGAATCGGTGTTTTTTATCTCCATGAAGGCGCTGCCCACCCAGCAACCCGACGGTGAGCAGATGGTGATGACGGTCGTGAGCAATATCAAACTGTTTTACCGCCCGGCGGGATTGGTGAAACGCGCCGTGGCAGACATGGCCCCGAAGCTGACCTTCAACCGGGCAGGCGACCAATTGACAGCAACCAACCCGACCCCCTACTGGCTCACCTTCTCCCGCCTGGCGGTGGGGAATGTGGCGTTGGACAAACCGGCTCTGCGCCTGATGGTGCCCCCTTTCGGCAAGCAGTCTTACACCCTGCCCGCCACCGCGAGCGGGAAAGTCAGCTGGCAGCTGATCGATGAAGATGGCTGGGATACTCCGGTTGCCCAACAGGACTGACGATTTCTCCCTTCCTGGCTCGTTACGGGGAGCCACGTTCTTTCAGACGGATAGGATAATAATGAAAATTCACCCTCTTGCCCTTGCTCTTTTCCCACTCCTGGTGGGCAGCGCATTGATTGCAGGCACGTCTCCAGCCTGGGGCCGCGACTACTTTGACCCGGCGCTGTTGTCGCTGGGTGGTGGCCTGGAAGCCGTCACCGACCTGAGTGCGTTTGAAAGCGCCGGACAGACCCCGCCGGGGACTTATCTAGTGACGGTGTTGGTCAACCGCAGCGAGCGTGGCCAATACCGCGTCGTGTTCACCCCAAGTGATAAGGGCCAGGTCAGCCCGGAATTGACCCCGGCCTTCCTGGCAGAGATGGGGATCAATACCCCCGCATTGCCCGCTTTTGGCGGATTGCCGGTCGACAAGCCCGTCAGTGACCTGGCCACCCTGATCCCTGATGCCCGGGTGCACTTTGATTTTCAGCAACAGCGCCTGGAACTCAGTATTCCCCAGGTGGCGATGAAGCCAGACGCCAGCAGCGTGGTTAACCCTGCACTATGGGACCAGGGCATGACCGCGTTTTTACTCAACTATACGCTCAACGGCGGGCGTAGCCGTCAGGACGGACAGTGGGGCCAATCCAACAGCGAACAGAAAAACCTGTTTCTGGGGCTGCACAGCGGATTGAACTGGCAGGCCTGGCGCCTGCGCAGTGACATGACCTACACCTACAATAACAGCCGCAGTGGCTATGCCGACAGGCAAAGCAACCAGCAAACCCGTTTCTCAAATACCTATCTGCAACGCGATATCCAGGCCTGGCGTTCGGATGTGCTGGCTGGGGAAAACAACACCGGCAATGACGTTTTCGACAGCATTCCGTTTCGTGGGGTGAAATTGAGCTCCAGCGAAGACATGCTGCCGCTCAGCCTGCGGGGATTTGCCCCGGTGATCAGCGGCATTGCACAGAGCAACGCCCGGGTTACCGTCAGCCAGAACGGTAACGTGGTGTACCAGGCGTATGTCGCCCCGGGGCCGTTTCGGATTAATGACCTGTACCAGACCGGACAAGGGGGAGACCTGACGGTCACGGTGACCGAAGCGGATGGCAGCGTACGTACCTGGACCCAGGCCTTCTCGGCTCTGCCGGTGATGCAACGTCCGGGTGGGTTGAAGTACGAACTGACCGCTGGGCGCTACAACGGCGGCATCACCACCGGTTCCAGAGAGGCCCATTTTGCGTTGGGCACCCTGATTTACGGGCTGCCCCATGACATCACGTTGTACGGCGGCGGGCTGATAGCGGAGAAATACGCCTCGGCGGTGGCAGGCAGCGGGATTTCGCTGGGGGATTTCGGCGCCATGTCGGCGGACGTGACCCTCTCATCGGTCCGCATGTATGAAGAAAGACAGAGCGGCCAGTCATACCGAGTACGTTATGCCAAAAGCCTGCTCAGCACGGGCACCTCGGTGGACCTGACGGCTTATCGTTACTCCACCCGACACTATTACAACTTTGCCGACTTCAACAACAGCGGTTATCAGCTCAGTGAAGGCCAGGTGCCCTGGGCACTGGCCCGACAGCGTTCGGATTTCCAGGTGCGGATAACCCAGCAACTGGGGGGTTTTGGTTCGCTGTACCTGTCGGGTGCGCGCAGTGATTACTGGGGCGATGAGCAGGTGAACAACACCCTGTCGGCAGGTTACAACGGCAGTTGGCACGGCGTGAGCTATGGCCTGGCCTACAGCGTTGACCGGATAAAATCCGACGGGGATTGGCCGCAGAACCGCCAGTTGGCGTTCAATATGCAGGTACCGTTCAGCCTGTTCAGCGCGCAACCCGCCCTCAACCGCAGCTACGCCAGTTATCAGATGACGCACGACAGTGAAGGCCGTGTACGGCAACAAGTGGGGGTGAGCGGCTCGGCGGCGGAAGACCGCCTGTCCTATAGCCTGATGCAGGGATGGAGTAACAACAACCAGAGTGGCAACGGGGGTAGCACCAGCAACCTGAATCTGGGTTGGCAGGGGAGCCAGGGCATGGTCAGCGCCGGGTACAGCCACAGCAGCCGCTATAACTCGCTGAATGTGAGTGGTAACGGGGGGCTGGTAGTTCACCCCAACGGGGTGACGCTGAGCCAGCAACTGGGCAATTCAGTAGCAGTGGTTCGTGCACCGGGCGCTGCCGGGGTGAGCGTGATGAACGGCGGAGTCCGTACCGACAGCCGCGGTTATGCAGTGGTGCCGTACCTGTCTCCTTACCAGAACAACACGGTGAGCCTGAACCCGTCGACGCTGCCGGAAGATGTCGACCTGCCGCAGAGCAGCACCAATGTCTATCCCACCAAAGGGGCGGTGGTAGCGGCCACGTTTACGCCACGCACCGGCTATCAGGCGCTGATAACCCTGACCCAGGCTGGCATGCCGGTACCCTTCGGCACGCTCGTGACACTGACCGGGGAGGGCGCGGAGATCAACAGCGGCATCGTGGGTGATGCCGGCCAGGTGTACCTAAGCGGGTTGCCGGAACAGGGAAAATTGCGCGCGGCGTGGGGCCGTGGGGCTGCGCAGCAGTGCCTGGCCCACTTCAGCCTGAGCAAGGCAGCAGTATCAGCAAATAATCCAGTGCGCATGCTGAATGTGCAATGTGAGGAAGGACAGTGATTAAACAACGTTTGATAAAGACAGCATCATACGGTATCGCCAGCATGGCGTTAATGATACCCCTTGCGGCCCCCGCTCTGGCGGAAACCATCACCATCGGTAAGGGCACAGGGATCCTATGGGAGGGCATGCCGTTTAACGCGACATTAAGTGGCCCTCTCGATCATCCGAAACTTGATCCCATATACGGACTCTTGTCAGTCTCCAAGTCAATGACCCGGTGTATGGCCTCAAATGAATTGAAAAGCATTGGTGGCTATTTGGCCTTCCCGCTGACCGGGGTACCTGGAGTCGGATTGATGCCTCGGGCCTCGGGTAGCGCCACTTATACCCTAAGTAACAATTCACAGGGGAAGTTGACTGGCACCATTGGCCAGCCAGAAACCAGAGGCTCCTCAACGTCACAAGGGAATATTACCTCACCGCCAGACTATACATGGTGCCTGCCCCCTGCCATGTCGTCGAATGATACATTTTACTCAAGTTCCGGTACTCGTACGGCGACGCTCTCAGGCACCTGGGTACTGGTGGCGGACGGCAGCCAAAAAGCTGGAGAGGGTTCAGTTCCCCCCATGTATTTTGGTAGCTTTTCCGCCACTACCTCAGGGGATAGAAGGACCTCTATACTGCCCACCAATATTTCCCTGCGCATCTCCACGCTGGAATGTAGCGTGAATACCCCGACGGCCATCAACTTCGGATCGGTCATTCGCAATACCCAGGCCAATGCGGAACTGGCGGTGAAGCCCGTGCAACTGGTTGCCACCTGCGGGCAGCCTACTGACCAGATAAATGCCAATATCAATCTGCAGTTCCGCGCCATCAGCGGTCTGTACAACAGTGCACCCTCACGGCTGGCATTAAACCAGAAGGGAGGCTATATCACCGGGGAAATTGATAACGGGGTGACCGGCAGTGGCGACTGTAAGGCCACAACCGGCTTGCGCTTTGATAACTCCCTCATAAAACTGGGCAGCATCACCAATGCGGAAAGCAGCAAAACCTTGACCAATCAGCTCACCTGGCGACTGTGTTCAGGAGGCAGTAGCGTGCCATTCGGTGCGGTCACTGCCTCTACAGAAATGCTGGTGACGTTTAACTGAGCCGCATTTGGGGCTGCTGGCGGTTGGGTTGTATTCCAACCGTCCAGCGTGTTGAAGCTGATCTCCACCGACATACCGACAAGCAGGATTTTTTATGCCAACCACGCAAAAACACCTTTAGCGATTTATCCCGAATTCCCGGATGGTTGTGTTTTGCTCACGTTCGCCTTCTTTATAGCTATGGTTTGATAATAAACCGGTTGAAACCACGGGGAGCCGTACCCGGATGAATACCTTTGGTGCGATCGGTATCAACGATATTTCCCATGCAATTTGAAAGGCTACTAGCCCGAGGAGCCCTTATCCCGAGAATTTTTCTGCATTGCTAAAATAGAATATTCTCAATATCTACCATTCTGGCAGAAAACACGAAAAGTCAAAAAAGTTACCTTCCGACGTTTTTAGGCAATATCAACTCGCGTTATACCAACGGTGAATTCGAAGAGCCATCACTCCCTCTCATCCAGGCTCCATTAAACCTTTCGGCATTGGCCGCCGTATAAATAACCGTATGTCGGATATTACGGTGCCCCAGGTAATCCTGAATCAATCGCGTATCGTTACCGCGCTCGGCAAGATTATACCCGCAAGCATGTCGCAGCATGTGGGGGTGGATAGGTAGGGGGAGATTGGCTTGTTTGCCATATTCTCGCAGTAATTGATAAAAACGCTGCCGGGAAAGGCGCTTCCCTTGCCGCGATAAAAACAGCCACGGTGACTGATGCCCCGGGAGTGTCTCGCGCTCGGCCAGCCAGCGCCCAAGTGCAACGCTCTCTTCCGGCAATAACGGATGGTTAGTACTCAACCCTCCCTTCAAGCGTTTGATACGTATTATTTTCGATAGAGGGTCATAATCCGTCACTTTCAGGCCCGTCAGCTCGCTCACCCTTAGCCCATGTAAAAAGGCCATACTCACCATACAGTAATCGCGATACGAAACCCTATCCTTTGAAATCGTTCTCAATAGACTACGCACTTCTTCCCCGGTTAAATATTTACGCTTCATCATTACGCTCTCTTTGGCTACAGCTAAGAATATTCTTAGTGAAACGTAACAATAATTTTCAAATTAAAAAGAGATATGTGAAATGAAATCGAATATTTGTGACGTTCACCGCGTATCGAAGAGCGTTGATGAATAAATCAACTTCTCATCGTCATCTTGCTCAGCTACCCGCATTCATGACGATGTCGCGCTCCCTCGTGGCACACACTTTCCCCTACAGCAGGCGGCAACACGCAGGGAGCGTTCAATTCCCCTTAGTGCCAGATCATCTTATATAAGCCTTCATCAGAAGATGTGCGTAGTGGGAGAGGAGGTCACCCACATCCTGCGCCGGAAATTCCATCACCACGCAGCTCGCAGCAGCGAGAGATGCCAGCCACCATGCCCACTGGTTCATCGCCACCGCCGCTCTCACATTGTCGGGAGTGCATCGGTGCTCGCCCCCTCTTTGGCTTTGCTCGTCATTCTTTTTTTGCCGGGGCAAGGAGAGTTAACAAAGAGCGTATGTCCTGCGCGCCCAGTTTCATTAATGCACTGAACCGCTGGCTGTAAACGGTCTTCACACTAACTTGCCGCGTTCTTGCCTGTTGTGGAACAGAGCGAAACTGCAGTGTTTGACGCAATACGCTACGTTCGTGTTCTGTCAATTCGTGACTCATCCCACCCCTCTCAGCCATCCATTCCTCTGGCGTGGCTAATACCGCACTACACAGTGCCGGCAGAGAAAGCCGAGCGTCCACAATACGCACATTGGCCATTCCCATAGCGATGAGCAGGGGCTGTACGCCCGCAACATCAAAGGGTGATAGCACCACCACCTGATGATAACGCACCGCCGCGTACGGCATCATCTCACTCAGTTGCAACAACGCTATTAACGCCTCCCGGGTCAGGAACGGCAGTCGCACGACCAGGCACCGCACAATCTGATTATCTAATGCATAGGGCCACGTCGTCTGTAGCGCCTCATCCAACGAACTGACACCGACGACACGCTTCCCCCCTTTCATAAAGGGAGGATGTTTTAACGCGGAATGCAGCCCCATACGGCCGTAGCTACAGGCATCAACACATGCCACAAACCAGCCGTGTGCCTCACCAGGCGCTGATGCATACCGAGCCAGGCCGGGCGCATAGTCATAGGTATAAAGTCGATTGCTTTGGGGGTCAGCCATATCTCTACTCTCCTTGCGAGCGACTCGCTGCAATCAATGTCATGCGCGGTGTTACCCTGCATTCACGGGAAAAGAAGCCAGTAACATCCCAGTGCCAGCATGCCCATCCAGGCGGCTCCCAGCGCGCCACAAAACACCACTTCTTCGGTCGGAGACAGTGCAACGCAGCGGCCTGCGTTAAACACGGCAACCAAAGTCGCCATGCCCAGCAGCAGGCTCAACGAGTTTTGGATAGGTGGCGAAAGAGAAAACCCCGCTATCTGAGAACACCACATGGTACCAATCATGAGTGCCCCGATGCGCAGCGACCCAAGCATCCCGGTATCCCCGCGCAAAAATCGCCAAAGCCACCAGGCAGGAGCGGGTTGTGGGGGAGGTAACATCCACAATCCGCCAATCAGCAATGCCGTGATACCCATCCACAACATCACCAGTACGGCCAGAGCCACCAAAAATGTCATGAACACATTATCTCCATCACTCACTGCTCATCGCACTTGCCGTAATACGTTACCCATCGAGAAATAACGTCAACCGTATAAATTGAAATTCCACCATTACACAAAAAGCGCATATATTGGCGAAAGCTCTTGGCGTGTTAGCTTGCGGAATTAAGAAGTAAAAACACTGAGCGCGCGTCAAACAATTTTCGCCCTGATAACCCCATAAGTCACGCCAGCTCGTCTATCGACAACGTTCTTCTACATGTCACATCCACCCGCCGCGCGCATGAAAAAATAGATGTAATTAAGTAGGTTAGCTCGATAAACACATCGTTAAAATAAAGCCTGACAAATAACCACGCTCAGTTATCCAATGGTTAATTACCTTTATTTTCATGTCGATTAAATGTATTCAGACTTCGGTTTCTGACGACTCCATAATGTTTAATAAAACAAAAAACAGAAAAAACAAACAGTATACCAGCAGCAATAATCTCCCACATAGAATGCCCTTGGCCTGATATTTAGGCAAACACATAAAAATACAGCACAGCAATCCGCCAGGGGTGCCAATACGTCACATTAGGTATGAAAACCTCATCGGCAGCCGTCATTCAATGTGGGATGAGGTTAAAAGTGGTAGCGTACACCGGTATGTAGAGAATGCAGTTGCATCTTAGAATGCACATCGCCATCCCCTTTGATGATACCGTTGGCCGCAGACCAATGCGTGGTAATGTCCCCCGCATCCGTATAGGTGTAACCCAGTTCTACCGAGACGTGTTCTGTCACATCCCAGGCAACGCCGGCTCCCAACGCCCAGGCCAGATTGGTCTTCTTGCTGCTGTAGCCGTCTTCGGCCAACGCCTGTCCGCCCACATTGCTGCTGGTCGCGATATTGTGTCGCACGAATGCTGCCCCCACCCCTGCCATGACATACGGTGTAATGTCGTTGCCCAGCGGGAAGTCATAGAAGGCGTTCACCATCAATGTATTGACGCGTGTCTTCTGACGAACGTCGGCTGTCGCCGGTAACGCGAAGTTGTTTTTAGCATCCCCGTTCCAATAACCGTTGGCTGACGGTTTGAACGAGAAGTCTTTCTCGGATTTACCGAAGGTCTGGAAGGCCAGCTCCGCCCTGACAGGCTGCTGCCAGTCGTCCGCAAAGCGATAACCCACGGCAATCGACGGCGAGAACACTGAAGAGGAAGTATTCTCCAACTGCGATTTACCCATATCCCAGTTCAAAGCCCCTACCGTAGTCCCCGCTTCACTCGCCGTATTCTCCGAATTACGGAACTGTGATGCTCCGAGTTTGCCGGAAAGGTAAAAACCGGATGAAATTGTTTCCGCCATGGCTCCCGCTGACATCAGCGAAAAAATCACTCCTGACATTATGCGCATTTTCATTATCACTGCCCTCTGCCTCAAAAATTAGCTCTTAATATTTCGCTGTAAGACTCAGCACGCTCCGTGCACGCAAACAATTTTCCTATCACGCCAGGCAAACCCGGTTTAGGCGGAAGCGTGTTTGACTTCGAGCAAAACGGTATTACTGATAATCCAGCGTAAATGTCGCCATTGAATTGGCCGTCCCCGCCGTGACGGCACCGCCTGCCCTGACATAGCGGGCATAAAACGGGATCGATACGCCAGGAGCATTCATTGCAAACCCATAGGTAGGTGTGATGTAACCCGGAGCAATGCGTTTGCGGTTCCAATCCAGCAATTCCACACCAACGTTTGTTGCCGTACTACCTGCCGTTAGAGCGAATAACCCACTGTTATTAGCATGCGGCGTTCCACTCCAACTGACCTTGACGCCAGGTGTAGGTCCACAATCCTCAAGGTTGATGGTAAAGCGCGTTAACGGCATCACAGCCGGAGTTTCCACAAACTGTTTGGTCGCCCAAATACCCAGGTTTACCGTTTTGTCGATTGAGTCCGTGCTGAGTGAGCAGGCTGGATGTATCAACGTTGCGCGCATATAGAGGTTAATCACGCCCAAGTCCGCCCAGGCGGGTGTCAAGGCACTTAACCCCGCTACGAAAATGAGCGGACGAATAAACTTCACGCCCTTCCGATAAGGAGAACGGGTGATGGAGTCAATAGATAGCATTATTCATTCTCCATTTATCAGGGGAAGTCCACACGCAAATACGCCCGAGACGTCACTGGCCCTTCAGTCGGTTTATTACCAGTCACGCTGACGGGATAGGCCTGAATAGTGACGTTTTGACGTGCATTGCTATCCAGCACGAAAGGGATCACACTGGATAAATTATTTGGAACCAGTGAAGTTCCGTTATTATTAGTCACGCGGAACCCGACATCATTATTCTCATCCGAGACCACAATATTGCCATTGGTTTTATCCGCCTGCAGGCGCATGGTTAGCTGGGCATTCCCGGCAATATTGTCACACTTGACGCTGACCGTTTTCGATTTGGGCTGAACGCCTTGCGCAATAACGCCAGCAGTATTAAATGCACCGGATGATAAGTTACCGAAGTCGATATTAATCACATCTCCCGTATTTAACTCACATGACTGAGAAGCACTAATATTTACATCAACATATATCCTTTGTAAAATGACTTGTTTTGATGCACACCCATACGGCTGGCACCGTCCTATCTCCGCCAGCAAAATATTTTTCGAATAAGCCCCTGAAACAATTTTTTTATCAATCCTTAATTGAACCTGCATATCAGAAGGCAAATTGGTCGTCACTTCACCCTGTTCAAAAACCCGATCACCCCCTATATTTGGCCCAGTAGCATTCACGACCTTCGCATTATATGGTGCATAATGTTCACCTCGTCTCAAACCAATGGATATATAATCATCGATTTTTTGATAGACGTATTGCCCCGGATTTGTATACGGTGGCGCCACCGCCCCGCCAATATAAGATACCCACTCCATTTCAGTCCCGGCATTATGCTGAATCCTCTTTTCTGAGAGAGTGATATTTTCACTACCATACGTTCTTCCGACCTCATTTTCACTCGACGATAAGTTTCTATTAATATGAAAATTAAGATCCCCACACCCGGAAAGGCAAGTTACAGCCATTGCATCTCCAAAATAAGACAGTGAAGTGAAGCAAAATAAGAAAGAAAAATACGTACTCTTGTTACCGGCAAAGGGTAAATTAAATCTGCTCATGTCATCACCCGACTATTAAATACACCCAGCACGCGCATAACTGATGCCGCGCTTCTCTGCGTCTTTGCCCAACTGGTAGCTCACCGTGCATTGCTGCGATGCCGCATGACCCCAGACCACGTTCAGTTTGCCGTTAGGTTTCAGGCCCGACATGAATACCTGACCCGCATCACCCACGATGCCACCACCGCCCCCCGTCTCATCACTCACCGACGCCCCAAACGGAACCGGTTTGCCATTACGCTGCATCAGCGTGATTTTCGCCCTGGCGCCGATGCGCGCATCGAAGTTGGCTCGTACCAGAGCGCCTTTGGTTGGCACCACGTTGGTGACAGCATTTTCCAGCTCGGCGTTGTCCTGCAGCGTGGTCGTATCCAGCGCAATACGGTTCGCCCGGTAAGAAGTGGCATACGGCACCACCGCATACCCCCGCCAGTCGGTGCTCACCCCTGTCGCGTTCTGCACCCGAACGCCGTCTGCGCCCGGCGCCTTGACCAAAACGTTGGTATCACCCAGTGGCTGACTGAGCGTTACGCCGTCCGCATGCGCCACCACCCCTCCGCTCAGGCCGTAGTTCACCTGCTGGTAGTGTTTGCCGTAGCTGTAGCCAATATTGCTGTTTGCATAGCGCCCCTGATAACTCAAACTCGCCGTACCGGTAGCACCGCCGCCCTTCGTGGTGTGGCCCTGCTGCACGCTATAGCTGAGGTTATTGTCATCCAGTAATGTGCCACTGACGCCCGCCTGTTGAGCAACCTTGTTGTCCGCGTCATGCGTCACCGAATACGTGGCGTAAGCCGTGTTGGTCGAGTTGGTGATATCGCGCGCCTTCCCCGTCCCCGTCAGCCAGCGACTGAGTGGTACCGAGACGTTGAATGCCACGCGACGGTCCGCATCGCTCAGGCCCGGGCTCTTGTTCCACGACCAGTTCAGGTTGTAGTTGATGTCTTCCCAGTTGCCGCTATACCCCACTTGCCACAGTTGGTCTTTCTCACCGGTCCGCCAGTAGGTCTGGTGGCTACCGGTCACGTACGCCGTGCCCACATCAAACACTTGCTGGCTGATGTTGAGTTGCAACCGTCCTTTCTTGCTGTAATACAGGTTGTGGTAGTCCAACAGCTCCGGTTTCGTATCAACCGGGCCGTCCTGCGTCTTCAGGCGATATCCTTCCATCTGGCGCCACGCCGTTTCGCTCAGCGTGTAGAACCCCTGGGTTGAGTAGCGATACCCCAGCAACTGGAAGTTGGTGCCGTAATCATTCAACGACTTGGCGTACAGGAAGCGCAGCGACTGCCCTTCTTTTTGGCTGTCGTCAGGCAGCACGCTGCGTGCATGCGTCACGTCCGCTGAGACTGCCCCCCAGTTACCCAGGTTTTTACCTGCACCAAACGCAAAGGACTGGTAGTTGTCCGACAACTGGGAGCCGCCATACATCGTCACCCCTGCCGGTAACCCCCAGATAAGCGTCCCCTGCCAAAAGTCCGGCGAGTCCTGCAGGTCAGAGCCGGAACGGAACTCACCGGCCGTCAGGGCGTACTTCACCCGCCCCTCACGTTGCAGTACCGGCACCGCCGAATACGGCACGGTGAACTGGCTGATGGTACCGTTATTTTCACGCACGGAGACCTGCAGGTCGCCACTGGTTGAGGTCGGGAACAGGTCGGTGATTTCGAACGCCCCTGCCGGTACGTAGGTCTGATAAATCTCATACCCGTTCTGTCGGATGGTCACCTGCGCCGGGCTGTTCGCCACGCCACGTACGGTCGGCGCAAAGCCGCGCATGCTGTCCGGCAGCATGCTGTCATCGCTGGCAAGCTGCACACCGCGGAAACCGACGCCGTCAAACACATCCCCTTCGGTGTAACTGTCACCAATCGTCAAGGCGCTCTTGAGTGGAATGATGCTGCGCTGCGCATAGGTGCTGACGTTACGCCAAGTGTTGTTACGGTAGCGCCCATTTTCGCTGTAATTCCAGGTACTATAATTACGCAGTCGCCACGGCCCGATGTTCAGCCCGCTGTTCAGGTTCAGGAAATAGCTGTTGTAATTGGCGTCGCTTTGGGTGTTCTTACTGTTGCTCCCCGAGAAGCTGTAGTTCAGCAAGCCGGCCGTGATGCCGTTGTCCCAACGCTCAGGCGGAATATATCCCCGAACGTTATTCCTGAACGCCGCCTGAGGAATGCTGATATCAAGACGCTGGCGCTCAAACTCGAAGCGTGTCTGCGCCTTATCAAACGACGCAGGCAGGTCGGCACATTGCTCTCCCGTCAGCTTCAGCAGCGCTGGCGACGCCTGAATGTTAACATCCTGCTTCTCCAGCCAGGCACGAGACAGGCAAGGCATCAGACCAGTGTCGTCCGCCCCTTTCCGGCCTTTTTGCAACGCATCAAACCGCACATCCTGCGTGCCGATATATTCCTCATTAATGTAGACCTCAACACGGTACATTCCAGCCGGTTGACCTTCCCCTTGCGCAAAACGGGATAGGTCCGCTACTTGCGAAGCATCGCCGGAGAGAAACGCCGGGTTGAAATACTCTTCCGCGTAGCTAAAATTCACACCCAACCCCATCATGGCAAAGCACGGAAGCAGAGATAGTTTGGCCCACACGGCATTTTTCCTGAAATACGCCGGCAGTTTGAAATACTGCATAACTTACTCCTCTGGCAGCACAAACGGGCAGTCGCTATTTTCTGACCGCGCACTGTTACTTAATTCTGATATTCAGCTCCTGCCGTCAGACTTTACCCGTCAGTTAATCTGAACCTTGGTTGCAGGCGTATTGGCACCGTAATCGTTAATTGTTTGATAGCTTAATGTTCCCGTTGCCACCCCGTTCGGCAGTGCCACGCGCGCACTGGATTTTGGCGGCACCATCGTGGTATCGATATTCCGACCACCGATGGACATATTCACCAGCGTCACATAAAACGGTGAGCCATTACTGATATTCAGCGAATCACCGCTGCGGTTAAATTTCAGCATGGAAGGCGCATCCGCCGACTTTTCCGCCAACCCGGCTGGGCGAACAAACATCTTTATGCGGGCCAGCACGGCAATTTGCAGAACATTATTATCTTTGACCTCGTCCTTATTGATTGACGGGATCGCCTTGCTGTTCAGCCAATATAATGTCTCGCGATCTTGGGGCAGTTTTTCACCGCTATAAATAATGCGCAGTGTATTTTCACTTTTCGGTTTGCTGACAAATAACGGCGGTGTCACAATAAAGTCTTCCGTTTTTTTGCCCGCTTCATTCTCCACCCAGGTCTGAATCAAATACCGGTTATGTTCATCACTGTTATTGACCGCCAGCGAAACCTGTCGTGCATCCGCCGGATAAACCACACGCGTAGAGCCAAGCGCAATACCGCCCGCCCAGGAAAACGACGGCAACATTAACAACGCACTGAGACCGGTGACGGTAATGGCTTTTTTAAATTGGAAAAAATAAGAATAAAACACGGAAACCTCACTTTTACTCATTCCGCACCCGGTAGGCATGCCGGTATAGAAATATCGTCGTGATTATTGATAGGTGAGCGCGAACCAGGTAAAGACATCGGCATTCCCCCCGGTCACCTGACGCGATGTTGCCCGATAGCGCGCATGAAAGCGCAGGCTGTTATCCCCTTCATGCAGGCGACTCCAGACGCGCGGCTGAGTATTAGGCGCGATAATTTGTCCTTGCTCATCAAACAACGCCAACCCGACCCCCGTGGCCGCATTCACTCCCTCCCCGGCTTTCAACACCAGTGGATCCTTGCCGTCCGTGACGCCAAAGAAAGTCACGCCGACCTGGTCACTGACGGCCGTGCTGCATTCCGTCAAACGGATACTGAAGCCAACCGGCGACGTCAAACTTCCCACTCCGCTGAACTGGTTGCTCCGCAATTGCCCCATGTCTACCGTCTGATTTTGGCTATCGGTAGCAACCGTACAGGCTTCCGCCGTCAGCGAACCGCGAAAATGAGTGATCCCACCGTCAATCACGACGTGATGCCGATCCCCTGCCAGGGCATCGCCGGACGCCATGAGCAGGAGCACGATCCCTGCGCACAACTGTTTTTTGCACACTTTCGCCTCCTGTTTATCGGTAAAGACCGCCGTTACCGGCGGTCAACATGTCACAGGACAAAAAATCAGTTGTATTCCATCTTGAAGGTCGCATCCGCGTCCGCTTCACCCGGAGTGACGGCGGTTTTGGTGGACTTGTAGCGGGCGGTGAAGCTCAGCACGTTGGAGCCATCAACCAGTTTCTGTGCCGTTGAGAACACGGAACCGTCCGGCTTCAACACTTTGCCGGTGTGATCGGAGATTTCAATGCCCACACCAGATGCGCTACCGGCGGCACCACCAGCGATATTACTCACGGTCAGTACAGTCGGGTCGTTCGCATCCAGGCTGCCATAGAATGAGGCTGCCGCTGTGGTTGACACGCTAGTATCACAGTCTTCCAGCTTGATGGTGAACGGCACCGCATTGGAGCGTGCACCTACAGAAGTAAAGTTAGCCGTGCGGAACTGACCCATCTTCACGGTTTGATCAACGGAGTCCGCGCTAACCGCACAGGCCGCGTTGACAATCTGGCCGGTGAAGTGAACGGTACCGCCGGTTACAATTGCCGCTGACGCCACGGTGCCTGCGGACAGCAATGCCAGTCCCAGAACAGATTTGATAAAACGCTGCTTGCTCAACATACGTAAAGTACTCCTTACTTAAACCTTGTTAATTTCGATAGAAAAAATCGACGACACCATGTCGTATCCGCCCCGACATTCGGCACCTGAACCTCACCGTCACTGTCTAAAAGGCATCATTCCAGTTAGTCAATTAGGACCATTTTGACTATCTCGTTTTGAAGCAGACGAATTACCCAATTCGCACCAAAATGGCGAAGTAAAGCACCGGTAATATTTTGATTTTTAATAGATAAAACTATTTTTAATTTTTAAAAATAAGACTAACAAAAGGAATTAAGTAAAGGATGTGGATTCAAGATGAGGCGAAAAATGAAGGAAATGACAATCAGGAGAAAAAGACAAAGCACTTTTGCCTTTGTTTACAATAAGGTATAAATTAAGTAGTGGAGATGTAAAAAAGTATTGCGCTTTTCAAAAAGCCAATCTAGAATGACTTTAACAGTTTGGTCCTATTTGTCTCCCTCGCAGTTTAACTTTTCCTTGCCACACCCCTTCGAAGCGTTCAGCGTTGCTGGCCGTGTAACTGACCGTATGACGAATATTACGGTGCCCCAGATAGTCCTGTATCAGACGCGTATCAATACCCCGGTCGGCCAGCGCGAAACCGCAGGCATGGCGAAGCATATGCGGATGCGATACCACGGGGATATTGGCCTGCACCCCAAATCCGCTGATAAGTTGGTACACCCGCTGGCGTGACAGTTGACCGCCTTGGCGAGAGAGAAACAACCAGTCGCTCTCTGCCCCCGGCTTGGTCTTGCGGATTTTTAACCAGGCGCGTATCGCTTTTATTTCGTTGTTCAGCAGCGGATGATTGGTGCTAAACCCATTCTTCATCCGCCGGATATACAAGCTCTTCGCCCGCAGGTCCATGTCCGACAGCCTCAATCGACAGACCTCACTGACGCGAAATCCGTGAATAAAGCTCATGTACACCAGACAATAATCCCGTTGCGGATTTTGGCTCTCCTTCGCACAGTTCAAGAGACGCTCCACCTCTGACTGCGTCAAATGCTTTCGTTGATTCATACTACCTCTTCAAACACTCGAGACTCATTTCACATCGCGAATTATCCTGCCTTTATCCCATGTGAAACACTTGAAAGCACCGTGATGGTGCGCCCATTCCCTTGATTACCGCAGATGAACAGCTCAGAGCATCAAATCAAAAAGTTACTTAAAAACAAGATAAATAGCCAGCCAACGACCAGCCTGCAGGATTATATCACGGTGAGCGGGGTCGCACTGTGACTTCTTTGCTGGCGACCCCGCGTAAAGGATAACGTAGCGACTTCGTTATGGAGTAGGTAATGGCGTAAAGACCACCTCGGGCACACACCCGCTGGATGCCAGCGGCGGCAGGCTATCGGCAGCGCGACGTAACGTAAAGGTGGAGGGAAAAACGTCATCACTCCACACGGCCAACTGTTTTCCCTGGCGCAATTTCTCCCAGGCGCTCGCAAACGCCCGCAACCCCGTGGAGGACGTCAGCTCATTCACCAACACCGCTTCGCCACCATCCACAGAGATAAATAGCAGCACGGGTTGCGTCTCAAAGTCATGGTTGGTGAAGCGCTGACCCTCTTCATTGACATAAATGACATAAGGCGTGCCGTTGGTGGTGCAAATCAGGGTAAAACTGGATAACCCGTCCCCTTTCACTGTATAGGCGGTGGCGCGCCCCCACTTTTTATCCCCTTCGTAGGCATAGAGCGGCGCCATCGCGCCCAACAACATTCCCACTACTGTCACCATAATACGTTTGAACATTCACTCTCTCCTTGTTGGCAATGATTACGCCTCTCCTCTCACGACTTCAACCGCGCTTCGCTGAGACAACTCGTGACACATGGCGCAACATGGCAGAGTCATGTTGCTTGTCGCCTCGATGGCGAGCAAAAAAGCAACACAACCAATTGCAACGTTAGTTTATTATGAACAAATAAACTAATAACCTATGGTGACTAATTGTGAGTTTGTTTTACCTGATGCACATTTAAGACGTAGATAAATCGGTCGGAGCCGGTTTGAGTTCGCTGACCTCATCCTGGTTAAAGCAATGCAATGAACGCTTTATCAATGCCTCCAGATTGATGCTAAAAGATCCCCTTTATTCCTATGCTGCTCACAGATTCATTAATCACCGTTATATTTCAACTTTTTTCCATTCTAAACATCCTGTAATCTGATAAGAAAATACTAACTATGGTGGGCGTATGGCAGGGAAGGCCGTGATTTTACAAGGCGACAAAACCTCTCATGGTGGGGTCGTGTTACAGGGATCGTCAGTGATGCAGTTCTGCGGGACGAACGTAGCGCTGGTAGGGCATTTGGTGTCCTGTCCGCAATGCAAAGGGGTCTTTCCGATTGTCACTGGCGCAGAAACCACACTGGTCGGCGGGGTGCCTGTGGCGCTGGAAGGCATGAAAACCGCCTGCGGGGCCGCTCTGATTGCTTCACAACATGAATGTAATGCCTGACGGCAACGTCGTTCAGCGCTAATCACTCCGCCAGAAGCGGCAGAGTCGCAAAATAATGGACAAGACGCTTTACCAGGGAGCAAGGATGCCGTGGCTACGTTAGATACGCTACAGACCAATTCAGACATTTCCCCACCGCGCACCTCACTCGCCGCTGGGCTACTTGCAACGCTGCACGGCAGTGAATATGCGGTGAGCCACGCGGATATCGCGCTGTTGCTGCGCGCCCTGCCGGAACAAGGCCGTGGCGTCACCCTCAACATTCTGCTGATTGATCGCCTGCTGCGGGAGCTGGATCGGCGCCTGAGCGCCCAGATGGATGCAATCCTGCATGCTCCGGCGTTTCAGCGCCTGGAATCGACCTGGCGCGGGCTGGCCCTGTTGGTCGATAACATCCCGTTTCACGAGAACATTCAGCTGACGCTGCTCCATGCCACCCAGGAAGAGCTGCTGGCGGATTTCGAGTTCTCCCCAGACATTACCTCCTCGGGCTATTACCAGCATGTCTATTCGGCAGGCTACGGCCAGTTTGGTGGGGTGCCGGTAGCGGCGGTGATTGGCTGCTATGATTTCACCCCCGGTGCCGCCGATATCAAACTGCTACACTACCTCAGTGTGGTCAGCGCCATGGCGCACGCGCCGTTTCTGTCGGCGGCAGACGCCACCTTCTTCGGCGTTGATTCATTGGCCGACCTGCCCGCCATTCTTGATTTGGATGCGGTCATGGCTGCACCGACACATATCCGCTGGCAGGCACTCAGAGCTACTCCGGATGCCCGCTATTTGGGGCTGACCGTGTGCCGTTTTTTGCAGCGTGAACCTTATACCCCGGCGTCACAGCAGGTCCGGCAATTTGTCTATCAGGAACAGATTGCCACACATCAGCACCTGCTGTGGGGCAACAGCGCCTTTTTACTGGCGCTCTGCCTGGCGGGCAGCTTTGCCCGTTATCGCTGGTGCCCGAATATTATCGGGGCGGAGAGCGGCGGAGCATTCCGTAACCTGCCCGCTCGCTACTATGCGGCGCTTGGGCGTTGGCAAGAAAAGATCCCAACCGAGACGCTGCTGTCGGACCAGTGGCAGTACCGCTTGTCGATGGCCGGGTTTATTCCGCTTGGGGTGCGCAAGCAAGGGCAGGACGTGGTGTTTTATTCGGCCAACTCAATCCAGTCGCCGCAATATACCGACCTCACGCCTGAGGGGATGAACGCCCGGGTCAATGACCAACTGGGGGCGCAACTGCCTTACCTGTTTATCATCACCCGGCTGGCGCACACCATCAAAGTGCTGCAGCGTGAGCGGCTGGGTAGCTGGCGCAATCGGGGAGACCTGCAGCATCAGCTCAACAACTGGTTAAAACGCTTTGTCTCCGATCAGGAGAACCCACCAGCCAGCGTTCGCAGCCGCCGCCCGTTACGCGCTGCACGCATTGAGGTGCAGGAAGTCGCGAATGATCCCGGCTGGT
The DNA here is from genome assembly GCF_059697885.1 of Serratia sp. NCCP-200. Classification (NCBI taxonomy): domain Bacteria; kingdom Pseudomonadati; phylum Pseudomonadota; class Gammaproteobacteria; order Enterobacterales; family Yersiniaceae; genus Serratia; species Serratia sp. NCCP-200. The sequence goes on along the minus strand of NZ_BAAKUJ010000006.1, from coordinate 127,495 downwards.
ATCTGACACAGTTGCATGTGCAGCCGCATTTCAAACACATGGGCTCCAACTTCGTCCTCGCCTTGACCGGGCGTCTGGATAAATAACCTCCAAGACAGGAAGTCTTGCGCATGAACCAGAACAAACATCGGCAATTCCCTCCAGCCCGTCGGCGCAAAGCGCTACACCAGGCTGCCGAGGTGCTGCAACAAACACATGCCCCGCTGGTTTCCTTCCTGACCGCATCCAACCACGATCCCGATGTGGAGCGGCAATTGGAGGGAATGGCCTGGATGACCGGGCAGTTAGAGGGGCAGTTGGCAGACCAGCTACCGAACCTCACCCACCATATGCTGGCCCTGCTGTGGCCCTATTTTCTGCGACCCACCCCGAGCATGACCGTGCTGGAATGGCAGCAGGATTACCTGTCGGATCCCGCGCAGGCTTGCCCCCAGATCGCCAAGGGGGCCACGGTGGTCAGTATTCCGTTGCCAGTGACAACCGGTGAGGAAACGCTGCGGTGCCATTTCCGCACCTGCCGTGATACCCGGCTGTGGCCGTTACAGATGCAGGCGGTAAGCCGCGAGCAGCGGCACGGCCATGACAGCCTGTGTCTGCAACTGGTCACCACGGCGGATCGGCCCCTGGATCTCACTACCCTGAACGGCCTGCGGCTGTATCTGGGGGAAGACCTGCATACCGGGCAACAGCTGCATTTGTGGCTGAGTGAATACCTGAGCCACGCCACGCTGGAAGTGGGGGGAAAGACGTGGCCGCTGCCTGAGCTCGCACTCACCCCGGTCGGTTTCAACGACGAAGAGGCCCTGCTGCCCTGGCCACAGAATGCCGACCCCGGCTATCGCCTGCTGCAAGAGCACGCCTGCTTCCCCAACGCCTTTTTATTTATGGACGTAACGGGCTTCCCTAGCCTACCTCCGCTATCAGCCTCTCACGGCTTTACCCTGCGGTTCACCTTCTCCCGGCCTTTGCCTTCTGCCCTGGTTATCAACCGCCAGACGGTGCGCCTGCATTGCACGCCCGCCATCAACCTGTTTAGCCATTACGCTGACGGGATCAGCCTCGATGGTACGCAGTCAGAGCTGCCGTTATTCCCCAGCGTGCGCCATCCTGAGGATTACGACGTGTTCTCGGTGGATGAAGTGACCGGCGTATCAGCCCTGAGTGATGTCCCCCGCCGCTATGCGCCGTTTGAACGCTTCAGCCAGCAACAAGATGCGGGGTATTACCATGTGCGGGTCACCTCATCGCCCGTGGGGGGCTTGAACCATCACCTGGCGTTGATCCGCCACGGAGAAAACCTGGACAACCTGCCGCCGGAATCGGTGTCCGTACGGCTCACATGCAGCCACCGCCGCCTGCCGTTGCACCTGAAAGTAGGAGAACTCCGCCAACCGGCCACCGGCTGCCCGCCGGGGGTGCGCGTACACAATATCACCCGCCCGTCGGTCCCCCTGAGCCCAAGGTTGGATGCCACCTTGCAGGCGGCCCTGCTGCGCAATATCTCATTGAACAGCCGCTCACTGCTGACGCTAACGGCGCTGCGGCAGGTGCTGAGCGCCTGCGATCTACCCGCCTGGCACAGTGAACTGGCGGCAGGGGTCTCCCGGCGGCGCAGGGCGGGGTTACTCAGCCTGACCGTACGCCCGGCTGAACGTCATATCGACGGTGTGCCGATCGATGGCCTGGCCTCGGTGCTTACGGTGCGGCTCCAAGGGGCGTTTGACTCGGAAGGCGAGCTCTATCTGTATGGCCGGGTACTGGCACGGTTCCTGGCCCAGCGCGCCAGCGTCAACCATTTCCATACCCTCACCGTGGTTAACCAAGATAATCAGGAGTCTTACCGCTTTCTATGATCCCCAGTGCAGAGCAGGAGCAGCAGCTCCAGGTTATCGCCGATAACGTTAGCCAGTATGACTTCTACCGCCTGGTGGAAGGGCTGAACCGGCTGGCAGGCATCGATCCGGCCCGCACGCTCGGCCTGCCGCCGAACCGGGAGGCGTTGCGCTTTACCGCCGCTGCCGGGTTGGGCTTTGCCGCCAGCGATGTGGTGGCGTTGCAACATGAGCCAGGTGGGCCGCTGCGCCTGGAGGTGAGTTTTCTGGGCCTGCAAGGCAGCCAGTCGCCCTTGCCCTATTACTACCTGGATGACATTGCCGGGAGCACGGCACAGGGAGAAACGCGGCTCAACGATTTTCTGGCGGTGTTCAACCATCGGCCTCTGTCGTTGGCGCACCAGATTTGGCGCAAATACCGCTATGAGATCACCTTTAAACCGGGGGGCCGCGATGCCACCTCAGGGCGTATTTTTGCCCTGATAGGCCTGGGCCATCCGCAGACGCGAGAGCAGTTGGGAATCAACGCCGAAGCCATGCTGGCCTACGCCGGTCTGCTGGCCTCACCGGGCCGTTCGCCGGAGGTGATCGCTCGCCTGGTCGGTCACTTCTTTTCACTCCCAGACGTGACGGTGCAGTCTTGTATGCCCCACGTCATGACGTTGAGTGACGAGCAGCAAAATCGCTTGGGCCAGGTCACCGCCGTACGCGGACAACGCCATCAACCCCGTTCGCTGCTGGGGGGCAACTTTGTGATCGGCAGCCGGATGCGCGATCGCAGCGTCAAATTTCAACTGTCGATCAATGAGCTCACGCAGGAACAGTACCTGTCGTTTTTACCTGACGGTAAGCAGCATCGCCTGCTGGTCAATTTTGTCGAGTACATCCTGCGCGAACCGCTGGTCTGGGATCTGCGCCTGACGCTGGCACGGCATCAGGCCGGGGGGCTGAAGCTCGGCGACACACAGCGGACCCAGTTGGGGTGGACCACCTTTGTGGGGCAACCCGAAGAGAAACCCTACACCCTGTTGCCTGTGCGCAGGTAGCCAACGTCAAGGATTGATATGAACTTTACCGATCATCTCAGAGAGGAACATGCCTACCTGCGTGCGCTGGCGGACAAGGTGGGGCAGGAAAAACCCGCACTGGCCGCGCAACTGGGTCGCCATGCCGGCGATCCGGATGTGGAATGCCTGATCCAGGGGGCGGCAATGCTGAATGCCGGCCTGCGTCAACGCCTGGAGGACGGCTTCCCCGAGGTCACGCAGGGGCATCTTGAGCGTACCTGGCCCTTCCCCTTGCGGCCTATTCCAGCCTGTGGCGTGGTGAACGTCAGCGCCAAAGCCAGCACGCTGGATGCGCCGTTAACCTTGCCCGCCGGAGAATCGCTCTCCTTGTTGTCCGATGGACGTACGCAGGTGTTCCAGACCTGCCATGCCTTGACGCTGCAGCCGCTGGCCCTGATTGACCGGCAGTTGCTGGTCACCCACTCCCACAGCGAGATCCGCCTCACGTTTCAGTACCAGGGGCCGGGTGACACCTGGCCAACCCAGCCGCTATCGCTGTTTCTGGGCGATGATCCACAGGTGGCAGCGACGCTGACCCTGTGGTGTGAACAGCATCAGGACCGGCCCGTGCTACAGGTGGAAGGACGACAATGGGTGTTGGAAACAGTGTTGTCCTCCCCGCGGCCAACTGCGGATAACCGCATCCTGCCACACGAGGGGGAAACCACCTGGGCGCTGCAGAGCCTGGCCGAATACCTGTACCTGCCCCATGTGAATGATTTCCTGACGCTGGATTTTGGCCCGATGCACTCAGGGCTGACGTTGGGGAATAGCCGCACCTTTACCGTCATCCTCACGTTCAACGGGGAGATCCCGCTCACCCAGGCCCAACTGGCGTCGGCCTTTATGCTGCACTGCGTCCCGGTGATCAGCCTGGCGGAACAGAAAAGCGCCCCCATACGGCTGCTACCCGGGCAGAGCGTTTACCCGCTACCGTATGCCGACGATCGCTGGGTGTATGCCATCACCGGCGTCAGCATGCTGGAAGAGCCGGATACCCTGCGGCGGGGCCGACGGGTGCAATTCCAACCCGACAGCGAACTGACGCCGGAATCGCGTTATGCACCCGACGCCGGGTTGGCGCTGTTTTACACCGTCCGGGTCAGTGGTGATGTCCTGGGGCGGATGCAGCATGAACTGGTGTTGTGCAACAGTGCAGGAGAACCGCTGACAGAGCCCCCTTGCCGGGCCGTGGTCTGTGACCTGCTCACCACCTCGGCGCAATCTCCCACGTTACCGCTTGGCTCCCCTTTCCTGCTCGGCATGGCGGTGACCGACACTTTGGACGTCACTACCGTCACCCGATTTTCGACCCCGTACCCGGCGGTGGTGGACAGCCATCACCATTGGCGGCTGATGGCCTGCCTGTCGTTCAGCCCCGCGCTCCTCAACCACCGGGAAACGGTACAGCGGGCGATCGACGATTTTTGCCTGCACGCCCGACATAACCTGCCCCAGGTCCGGCACATTCGCCGGGCGGTGGAGGGCATCACCGCCGTCAAGACCGAACCGGTGAATACCCTGATGGGGGAACGGCTGCGGCGCGGTTTGCAGATGACCCTGACGCTCGACGATCAGGCGTTCGACAGCCCCGGCGAAGCCTACACCTTTGCGGCGGCGCTGAGCGTCTTCTTTACCCATTGCCTGACCACCAACAGCTTCCTGCTGCTGGATGTGATAACCGAACCTTCACAACGGCGCTGGGCATTGCCCCTGGCGCGCGGCCAACGAGCCATGATGTGAGACACCACAAGGAGTGAACGATGGACAGCGGATTATTTTTCAGCAGCCAACTCGGTGAACTGCCTCCGGACACCTTTGACGTGGCCGGTTTTACCCTGGAAGAAGGGTTGTCGACCCTGTTTACCTTGACGGTAAACCTGGTCAGCACCCGGTCAGACATCGAACTGGAAGCACAGTTGCTGCAGCCGGGGGCATTGACCGTCACCGTCAGTGGCAAGGAACAGCGCACGATCCCAGGGCTGATCGCCAGCCTGACTCAGGGAGAAAGCGGTTTTCGCCGCACCTACTATCAGGCGGTGATCCGCCCGGATGTCTGGGTACTCAGCCTGAAACAGGACAGCCGGATCTTCCATTTCCTGTCGGTGCCGGACATCGTCAATCAGGTATTGGACGAACACCGCATCCCTTATCAGAGCCATATCCAGCAGACCTATCCACCGCGTGAGTACGTGACCCAGAAGCGCGAAAGCGACCTGGACTTCATCCTACGGCTGATGGCCGAGGTGGGGATCAGCTTCTGGTTTGAAGATAACGAACTGGTGTATGGCGATTCGCACCTGAGCATGACGGAAGGTATCCCGCTGACCTTCAACCCGCATATCCAGTCGCCAACCCAGGGCGACATTGCCCATCGGCTGACCCTGGGGGCGTTCATGCAGTCACGGGAAAGCGTGCTTAAAGATCGCGAACACCGGCGGCCCGACCATCCTCTGCAGTTTAAGCAGAGCGACCCTGCATTGGGTGGTGAAGCCACCCAATACTCGGTATTTGAGAGCTATGGCCGTTATCAGGATGACCAGACCGGACCGCAGCTCAGCACCGTGCGGCTGGAGGCCATGCAAGCGGGCACCCAACAGGGCGCAGCAGAAACCAACAGCATCCGGCTGATGCCGGGCACGATTTTTACCTTGCAGGGCCATCCGGTGCAGGCGCGCAACGATCGCTGGCAGGTGATCACCGTCAGCCACCGTGGGGAGCAGCCTGCCGCGCTGGAAGAAGAGAGTAACGGCAGCGGCACCACCTTCACCAACTCGCTGACCTTTGCGCCGGGGAATATCGACTGGCGGCCAAGCTACCGTTACAAGCCGCTGGCCGACGGGGACGAGGTGGCCACCATCGTCGGACCGAAAGGCGAAGAGCTGTACGTCAACGAACTGGGCTGGGTGCGGGTGCACTTTCACTGGAACCGTTATGACCCGGCGGATGAAAAAGCGTCCTGCTGGGTGCCGGTCTCCAACCAGTGGGCGGGGGACGGCTTTGGTTCGGTGACGTTGCCGCGCATCGGCCAGGAAGTGCTGATCAGCTACCTGAACGGCGATATCGATCGCCCGGTGGTGAGCGGGCGTTACTACAACGGCTTGAACAAACCGCCCTACCCGTTACCGGCCAACAAGACCAAATCGGTCTGGCGCACCAAATCGCACAAGGCCGAGGGCTTTAACGAACTGTCGTTTGAGGATGAAGCGGGCAGCGAGGAGATTTACCTGCACGCACAGAAAGACCTCAAGGCCCTGGTCAACAACGATGCGCACTGGGACATTCGCGCCAACCAGAGCAGCAAGATTGGTGGCAACAGCCTGAGCGAAATCGAGGGCAACCGGGAAAGCCGCATCAAGGGTGAACTCACCCTCCACACCAGCGGCAAAAAGTCCGAACTGGCCGATGGCGAATCCCATTTACAGGTCGGCAGCGCCTATGTGGTGAAGGCTGGGCAGGAAGTATCGGTTGAAGCCGGGGCCAAAATCACCCTCTCGGCGGGCAGCGAGCTGACGCTCAAGGCCGGGGGCAGCTTTATCAAACTGGCACCGGGGGCCATTTTCACGTCGTCATCGTTGCAGGTGGGCAGTGGCTCTGCGGGCAGCGGACAGGGAGTCAACCTGAAGATGCCGGGTGTGGTGCCGTTGTTGGCGGCCCCCACGCTAATCCAGCAGGGTGTGCTTAGTAGTGATGCTCCTTATTGCGAAGAGTGTGAGAAATGTAAAGAGGAAGGGTGCGCAATTTAATTGGCCACTCATCGTCAAGGAGGAATAAAGATGCAACAGACCGTACAGGACTGGGCAAGAAACACATCGGGAACGCCGTTGTACGCCGTCTTGGCCAATACCAACGGTGCGCAAGGTATCAAGGCCTATTACCGGGAGGATGGAAGCCGCACGCCGTACGGGCTTTACGCCAATACGCCGTATGCCAACTGGTTCGAGGTGATGCCGGTGCTGGTGCCGCTCACTGACGGCAGCCCGTTTCTGCGCTGGGTGGCAGAAACGCCCCTGCGCAACTGGGGCTGGTTGGCGCGTTCACCGTTGCCGCAGGTTGCCCTGGCGGCCCACCTTGCCGGTTTGACTCAGGTGATCATGCCTGGGGGTAAAGCGGTGTTTTTCCGCTACTGGGATGGGCGTTATCTGCCAGCACACCTGCGTTATATGGGAGAGCACTGGATAGATGTTCTGCCGGTGTTCTCGGATTACTGGATAAACGGCGAGGTGTTTACCTGCCCGGTAGATCCTACGGCGCAAGCCCAGGTCAGCCCCTGGTGGCAGGTGCCGCAACGTCTGATTGACCAACTTCTGAAAACGGATCCTGGGCCGGTGATTGCCCAGGCATTACAGCAATTGCAGGAAACCCGTGCCGATCTCTATGGGCGTTTTTCCCCTGCCTTGCTGGAGATGAAGATCCGACATTTACTGGTGCAAAGCCATGGGCAGCGTGAAGGGCTGATGGCTCGCATCGTCACCACATTGGAGAGTGAGTGATGAGTTATTATGGGTATGGCAACAACTCGACGACGTATACCAGCAGCGCATACGGGAATTACAACAAACGGGTGACGATCCCTTCTGCACCCATCGACCCTGAGAAGCTTTTCCAGAAGACGCTGAACAATTTTAAATCCTGCCTGACGCGTTACCACGATACGACAGAGTTTCCGCTATTGGGCAGCTTGCTGTTGATGGATCAAGAGGTGAAAGTCGGGGACTTTGTCATTGCAACCGCGCGGATAGACAAAGGCACGCTTAACGGCGCCATGCAGTGCACCCTCAATGAACCCATTACCCTGACACACGCCTTTGAAGCCAAGGGGTATCTCCCGATTGCAGGCTCTTCCTTCAAGATCATCAAACGTAAGAAAAAGACCCCGGAACAGTTTCGGCAGATAGCCTACATGAGTGTCAATCAGGCGTACGGACCTTATTACAACAACATGGCGTCCTCGGACTTTGAGGACATCACCGTGCTGGATGGCCTGGCTTTCGATGACAACGGGATGGCCACCATTAATCTGCCCGAGTGCGACGATGCGTATACCTATCACGTTGTCGTCAACGCCCAGGCTAGCAGTGAAAGTAACCTCCAGCGGCTGGATGAATCCTACAGCGAGCTGATCGTCAAGTGTACCAACCTGCTGGAAACCCAGTGGAAAACACACCAGCAGGCAGCCTGGAAGGATTTTACAGACAGAGGCGCTCAGGTGGACTTTACCCAGGCGTTCAAAGCATTTTTTGCCGGGTTACGCGACAAAATCCTCGAACTGTACGAGACAGCCAAAAAGATCGTGCAATGGATCACCAGCGAGAACCTGGATGCCATGCTGGCTTATATCGGCCAGAAGGGGGTGGATAAAATGAAAGAGCTGTATGACACCGGCAAAAAACAGATTGCCGATACGTTGGTGATCCTCTCCGATGAGATGCTGATGTTTATCTGTGCCCACGCTCTGTACAGCTACTTTTGCCTGCTGACACCGCAACAGATCGCCGATTTTGCCGGGGGAGCGGCAGGCGAATTGGTCATGATGCTGTTGCTTTACATCGTGCTACCCGGTGCCGTAGCCAAATTAGCCCTGGATGGGTTGGATAGCTTAGCCGGTATTAGCCCGGCCCGATAATCAAGGAGAGTCAATGAAACCGTTATTTCGTGCCAATGCCGGTGCAGGGAAAGCGATCATGGGGGGGATAAAAGAAATCATTTCCCTGATCAATGAACACGTCCCCCATTATTTGGCCAAGAACCCTATTCGGGCAGGGGCTGTTCCGTTAAATATCAAAAAAACCGCGAATATCGACTCCGCTGGCTTGGGCAAGAGCCTGGAAAATCAGAGTAGTCTACCCACTGGGTCCAATAACCTGCATGAAACCAAGTTTGAATCGCCGGTCATCCAAGCTAACAGCAGCGGTCAAAACCCGCAGGGCAAGGCGACGCCAAGAAGCGAGCACACTGATAAGGACGGCGATCCGGTTTCGTTGTGCACCGGCGAAGAACTGTTGACGATCAGCGAAGGCAGCCTGCCGGGGCTGCTGCCCTTCACCTGGCAGCGTTTTTACCGCACCAGCGCCTGTGAGTTGGATCTGGGTTTGGGGTACGGCTGGAGCCATAGCCTTTCCCACCGCCTGCATTTTACCGACGACACCATTGTCTGGCATAACGATGAAAACCAGCGGACCCCCTTCCCCTATCCGAATGCCGAACACCCAATCCTGACCAATGTGCTCGGGGGCGCGGTGCTGGCCCTCGGTAGCCACGAGAACGAATACAGCCTCACCTTTGGCGGTGGCGCTGGGGTGTATACCTTTGTGCGTGAGGGAGAATGGGGGCGGTTGACCGCCCTCAGCGACAAATATCACAACCGTCTGCAACTGGAATACGATCGCCAGCAGCGCCTGATCCACCTACAGCATGCGCAGGGCCGGTTGTTGTTCCAGTACACGGATGATGACTCGGCGCACATCGCGCAGGTCCATTTGCAGGCACTGATCCGTGAAGAGGCCTATCGTGATGCGGTCTGGGTGACGCAGCAAGTGCTGGCACATTACACCTACAACGCGGCCGGGCAACTGGCCAGCGCCCTGAACGCCTGTGGGGAGCAAGAGCACTACCAGTACAACGAGGCCCATGTCATCACACAGCGCCAGTTGGCGGGCGGCGCCTGTTTTAACTGGGCCTGGGAAGGCGTGGGGCCAGCATCACGCTGTATCCGTCAGTATGGCAATTTCGCCCAGTTAGATACCCGTTACCTGTGGGACGATAACCAGCGGCAGGTGACGCTACGGCGCTGCGACGGCAGCCAGGAGATCTATCAATACGACGGCCAGGCCCGGCTGATTTTCCGGCGGGCAGCGAACGGTGCAGAAACCCGCCATACGTACAACGAAGAGGGGCTACGCGTCAGCACCACCGATGCGTTGGGCCAGCAGACCCGTTATTTTTATGACGACGCGGGTAACCTGGTGCTCGAACTGAGCCCGGATGGCAGCATGACGCGCTACACCTATCTGGACGGTCAGCTCAAGCGGGTGGCCAAGGGTAGTGGCCGCCTGGAGCAAGTGTGGCTCAATAGCATTAATGAACATGGGGATATCTACGCGGCGCGCTCACCCGGGGAACAGGTGACTGAGTACGACTATTTCCCGAACGGGCAGATGCGTGCCGTTACCCATCCTGACGGGGTGACACAAACGTATCGTTGGGATAACGTAGGGCGTTTACTGGAGAGTACCACCAGTGGCGGTAGCGTGCGCCGTTACCGTTATACCCCCCTTGGCACCCAGCCGATCGCCGTTACCGATGAAGCAGGTAATACCACCCATTTTGTCTGGGATGCGTTGGAACGGTTGCTGGAGCAGACCACGCCGGACGGCCGCACCCAGCGATACCGTTACAATGCCTATGGCAAGGTGACCGAATCGCGCGATCCGGCCGGTTTGGTTACCCGCTACGAGTACGCAGCCCCCCTGCATCTGCTGACGCGCAAGATCCTGCCAGATGGCAGTACGCTGGAGTATCGTTACGACAACACGCACCTGCAGGTTAGTGAGATCCTCAACCCTAAAGGGGAAAGTTACCGCCTGGCTTACACGGCGACGGGGCTGCTGAGTGAAGAGATCGGGTTTGACGGGGTTAAAACCGCGTATGCGTACGATCTGAACGACAGGCTGATTGAAAAGCGAGAATACGGTAATCAGCCAGATGCGGAGCCGCTGGTCACAACCTACCAGCGAGACTGGCAGGGAAAACTGCTGCGTAAGACCCTACCGGATGGGCAGGTAGAGCAGTACGACTATGATGCCCTGGGGCGGTTAATTGCCGTCAATGACGGGCAGATGCCGCTGGCCTGGGAATACGACATCGCCAATCGCCTGGTGGTAGAGCACCAAGGGTGGGCAACGCAACGTTATCAGTACGATCCACATAGCGGGTTGCTGAAAGGCAGCCGACTGCCGGACGGCCAACAACTGGGCTACCACTACCAGCATGGCCGGGTACAGGGGATCACGCTAAACGAACAGCCGCTGCTGGCGTTCAACCACGACAACGCCGGGCGCGAGCAGGAGCGGCGGCAGGGCAACGGGCTGGTCAACCGCTACCAGTACGATAGTCTGGGGCGTATGGTGGAACACCGCTTGCAGGGGCCCGGCGAGATGGGGCTACAGCCACTGTGGGAGCAGCATTACCGTTACCAGGCACAGGGTGAACTAGCGAGCATTACGGGAAATGCCCCACGGGAATACGGCTATGATGCGCGGGGGCAGTTGCTGAGCGCCCAATTCCCTAGCAGCCACACGGCGATAGATCGGCACAGCGTGGCAGGGGAAAACTTCCTGTACGACGGGGCCGGTAACCGGGTCAGTGAACATGGCGAGCGGGACAGCGCCCCTGGCAACCGGCTGGCGTTTTTTGGTGACAGGCACTTCGAGTACGATCGCTTTGGTAACTTGGCGGTAGAGCGACGCGGCAAGGCCCACAAATTGGTGACCACCTTTGCCTATGACTGTCGGCACCGGCTGATAAAGCGGACCGATCCGCACGGGCAAGTAACCACCTACACCTATGATGCGTTTAACCGCCGGACCAGTAAAACCGAAGAGGGCCGGACCACGGAATACCTGTGGCAGGGCAATAAGCTGATTGCGGAAACGGACAATCAACAGCACTGGCAGACGTTCTTGTATGAGCCGGGCAGCCACCGGCCAATGGCGACGATAGTAGGCTCTACACGGGTGAACAGCCCGAAGGTCAGGACCTATTGGTACCAGAATGACCACCTTGGCACGCCGCACAGCCTGACGGACAGCCAAGGCAACACCGTATGGCGGGGACAGTACAGCGCCTATGGGCAACTGACGGAGGAATGGACGCAGCCGGATGATCCGTATGGACACCCACAACCGAAGGTGAACAACCCACTGCGTTTTCAGGGGCAGTACGAAGATGCGGAAAGCGGGCTGTATTACAACCTGAACCGGTATTATGATCCGGGGATTGGGCGGTATTTGACGGCGGATCCGATCAAACTGGCTGGGGGATTGAACTCTTATCAATATGTTGACGGGAATCCTGTAGGTTGGGTAGATCCACTTGGACTGTTTAAACAGGATGGAACGGGATTCGATAATGCCGTTATAAAAACAGATTCACCAGCCTTACCCAAAATACCATCATCATCAATGGATGATTTGTTGGCGACTGGAAAGCTCCCAGGTAATTCAGGTACAATTATTACAGATCGAAGCGTTTCTTATAGCGATATGTTTAAATTAAGTACTAATAACTCCACCGGTTTTCCAAAAGAAGTTTTGTTGGTCAGGCAGGAGGTCGATGGAAAAATGCGACATGTAATCTACTCTGGAGATGCTGGCCGTGTTGGTGTTCCTAAAAATAGTCGACCAATAGCACATACGCATCCTACAGAAAATATTTACCAGCAATGGCCGTCATCTGGTGATATGAAAACTATTAATGGATATTATTATGCGCAACTTGACCTCAAGCCAAACCACAAGGCTCAACCACACTCTATTATTTGGGGTGATAAGTCAGGAGATACAACTATAATTTACCCAGGGCAAGGAAAAGAACCTCTCCCATCTAGTAACCCCAAAAAGAGGAAATAAAAAGATGAGTAAAGCCAAAGAGATAACAGAGCAAGAAATTATAGAGAAGTTGACTTCTGATGGTATAAGTCTTGATGAGTATCACATACAGGAGACGTATTCTGGCAGCTATGAGCTGGCTGCTAAGTTAACTGATGGTCGATATTTTAATTTTTTTTGGGAAGATGATTTTTTTCATCAAGCAGCTTTAGAGTTTATAAAAAAAAGAGGGGCTAAAATTATCTCATGGGATGATTATGTGCATAAACATTGAAACCAATCAGTGTGACGATATAATGAAATTAACTTTTAAAACCCAAATGTTATCATGCAGTTATGGTTTGCAAGATGAAAGTGTTCTGGGGGAGAAACGTACACTTATAGAGGTAGAATAGGCTAGCCAGTAGGTCAGTTGGATGGGTACTGGTGAACAGTACCTCTCTATACCCCGACCGTCGCCCAGTGGCAGATCGACACAGCGTGGCGGGGGAATGTTTCCAGTACGATGGGGCCGGCAACCCTGTCAGTGAACAGGGCGAGGGAAACAAGGCCCCGGGAAATCAGCTGGCATTTTTTGGTGACAGGCACTTCGAGTACGATCGCTTTGGCAACTCGACGCGGCAAGGCCTACAAAACAATATGGAGGTATTCAAACCATGATTACATCAGAACTAATTATGGAGAAAGTGAACAACTATAGTATTAAAGATATAGTAGATAAAGTTGAAAGCGTTATTGACTGCAATGATTTTAATTTCAAAATGATGCATTACGAAAGAGAAAGGCATGTTTTTAATCTAAAAGTACATGACATATATACAACTAAGGGAGGTGCTGAAAAGTTTGGATTTTCTGAAACGATAGATCATCTTGATGAGAATAAATGATAAGAACATACTTATATGCACTTATAGAGAAAACTATTATATGGTGCACTTTCTATTCCAAGAGGAATCTATGACTTTGATAAGTATTATGGGGTTAAAGATAAGAGTTAAATCACAAGAAGAAATAGATGAGATAATGGCTAGAGCAAATCGAAATTGGACGGAAGAGTGACCTATTTCCGTTTGAAGATGACTGACTCACATTGGGTTGGTGGCTTTAGATTTCATTTGTAATTCGTTTTTTCGATGTTTAAATTCGTGCCCCGCCCTGGCTTATAAGGGCGGGTGTAACGCCGGTGCTGCCCACAATTGGTCTACCACTACCAGCATGGCCAGGTGCAGTAATTTAATTACAACCTGAACCGGTATTATGATCCGGGGATTAGGCGGTATCTGACGGCGGATCCGGTAAAACTCGATGGTGGGTTGAACTCTTATCAGTATGTTGATGGGAACCCGGTTAGCTGGGTGGATCATCTAGGACTGTTTAAAACTGATGTAACAGGTGTGGAGAGGAGTTCTGTTAATACAGGAGCTCCACAGCTTCCTGAAATTCCGTGGTCTAGTGCTTCGGTTAAAAGGGCGTCTGATGAACTTGACCGTGGTGCTTTAGAGGTTACAGTAAGAAATAGAAGTGAAGCGGAAGAGCTTTTTCGTGGTAAATATGTAGGAGAAGGTTATAGAAATGCTGAAAGCTTCAACTCGGTAACAGCGAAGGATTACTTTAAAGTTAACCTTACTACTAAAGAGCCTTATTATCATTGGGATGATACTCCTATGTCAGACATTCAGAGTAAAAAAATATTTATGGCAAATCATGACATTAACGATGCACACGGAGCCTTACCGCACTTACAATTACATCCTACTCGCGGAAGAGCAATGAGAATATACTGGCCAAATACTGTAGGTAATAAATAATGAATGAGAAACTAGGAATTCCGCTAAAAGTATGGAACGGCATTGAGTTTGGTTCCTATATTGAAATTGCACAAGAAGTCCAGCCAAAATCTGATGATACAAAACGTTGGATCGCTTTGTATGCTTTGCAAAAAATGACGGAGGAGATGAAAAATAGTGTCCATTCTTATGATTTCATAAAAAAGTCAAAAGACTTCATGTACTGCGTTGTAGATTTTGAGATTCCAATTAGAATCATTGAATTTAATGATGGTGTTGATGTTGGTGATGCAGTTAATCTAAAGTATTTTACAGCAAATACTGAAGACGAGTTAGTTTCAATTTTCAAGAAAGAAGGAATAAACCCAGAACTGTTTGTCCCACCTTGGCGTTGCGATTATCCGACTTAATACATCCCCCCCGACCTTCACATTGAGGTCGGGAATACCCCACTAATCCCCGAATAGAAGAAGTAAAAATCTCATGATGTGAACTTGAGAAAAAGTTATCTTCAAGGTGATTTAAATCATGGCAAAGAAATGTATCATTATCACAGATGAAGAGATTATTAACAATCTTAATTCTGACGGACTTACTGTTGATAGTTACTTTATTCAGGAATTGTCAACCGGAGATTACACTATATGTGCATCATTTCAAGGTGAATCTTTTGACTTTTTTTGGGAGGATGAAATTTTTAGATGTGCCGTTGTAGACTTCTTGAAACGGCGAGGGGCCACTATTGTTTCCTGGGGTGAATATATTAAAAAACTTAAATAGTTAAATTATTCAGGGAGACATTCCCGTTGATTGAATTTTAAATCAGCCCCCTATTTCCATCAATGAGGATAGGGGGCTTTATTACTAAAGTTACTTTGAGTCTGTGGTGCTTAAGGGGGCTGACCCTTTATACTTACACCAATGGGAATCATGTTATTTATGTTGCCCCATTGGGATTATTTTCATTAGATAAGAATGGGTTTGAAAATACGCATGCTAATCTGGAAGAACCAGAGTTTGTTAGCTTATATAGAGCAGTAGGCCCCAGTGAGCTATCAGACATTCAGAGCACAGGAGCTTTTAATAATGTACTTGGCATAGAGACAAAATACTTTACAACATCAGGTAAAAAAGCATCAGAGTATGCAAAAAAAGCCGTTTTCGGTTTTGGAGACGACCCGTACACTATAGTCAAACTGATGTGCATAAAAACACATTAAATAACCCAATGTTTTTTGCTAAGGTTGATGGAGGTATACCAGCATATGTTTTGCCAAGTAACATATTGCTAGGACTGAAACCTATTGCACTACCCTATTCCCCTATACCTAAGGTGAAAAAATGAAAAGAATTTTGGCCGATATACATTTGTTTGAGACGAGCAAAGGTGGGAGGGTTAAACCTCTTCCAAACTTAGTTTTCAAATGCCCTTTTTTTTCAAAGGAATAAATGAATTATCATCGCATGGATATGATTGTCGTATGTTAGTTGAGGAAGTAGGTAGAGAAATTAATCCTGGCGATAGAGTAATGTCAATGCCTATAATTTTTTTGTCCCCAAATGAAGTGTTCCCCCATTTATTCATTGGCGCCAAGTTTGATATATGGGAGGCTGGGGTGATTGGATGTGGAGTTGTTTCATTAATTGAAGAGTAAGATTTATTGCCCATGTGCTATCCAAACTATCGAGGCAACCCGCTACCAGTTGGATGTACTGGACTGACTGGTAAAGAGCACTCCTCAGTACAATGCCTTTTTTCGATGTTTAAATACGCCCCCGCCCTTGGTTATAAGGATGGAGTGTAACTTCAGACGACCAACAGTTGGACTACCTAGAGAAAATCGGCACAGGGTATTAAAACATGAATAGATATATATTCAAGAAAAACCTACTTTGTTCAATTGAGGACTTATTCTTAATGGAACATCTCCATTCTATTGATTCCAATGAATTATTATTTACAGTAATCCCTGTAATCGAGGAAGGGAAACGGTATAACTCTAAAGATGAACTTATACAGCGGACAGTATTTAGCAATGAAAATATATATGGGAAAATTATTGGTATCAATGATGTCGTGGACGTATTCAGTGGATTAGACCCACTTTTTCCATTGTGGGTGAAAATTTCATTAAAAAAACAAAAAAATAAACCATTCCTTATTAAATTGCAAACAAGCGTAAGGTTTAGAAAGCCCAGCGTGCTAATGAACACAGGAAGTAAATACCCTCCATTTTTATAGGGAATGAAACAGCCCTAGAATAATATATAGACTATCAATCACCAAAGGCCTTAATATTTTATTATTTAGGCCTTTATTATTTAATTCCCATTAAATTCATTAGCCTCTGGGATACTCAGAGGCTATTTAAAAAAGATGCAGCAGGGGGTGAAGAGAAGTTAGATTAATATGAAAACCCCAAAAACATCAGAAGGTAGATCGGCACAGCGTGGCAGGGGAAGGCTTCCTGTACGACGCGGCCGGTAACCGGGTCAGTGAACATGGCGAGCGGGACAGCGCCCCTGGCAACCGGCTGGCGTTTTTTGGTGACAGGCCGACCGCTTTGGTAACCTGGCGGTAGAACGGCGCGGCAAGGCCCACAAATTGGTGACCACCTTTGCCTATGACTGTCGGCACCGGCTGATAAAGCGGACCGATCCGCACGGGCAAGTAACCACCTACACCTATGATGCGTTTAACCGCCGGATCAGTAAAACCGTAGAGGGCCGGACCACGGAATACCTGTGGCAGGGCAATAAGCTGATTGCGGAAACGGACAATCAGCAGCACTGGCAGACGTTCTTGTATGAGCCGGGCAGCCACAGGCCAATGGCGACGATAGTAGGCTCTACACGGGTGAACAGCCCGAAGGTCAGGACCTATTGGTATCAGAATGACCACCTTGGCACACCGCATAGCCTGACGGACAGCCAGGGCAATACCGTATGGCGGGGGCAGTACAGCGCCTATGGGCAACTGACGGAGGAATGGACGCCGCCAGATGCTCGGGATGAACACCCGCAACCGAAGGTGAACAACCCACTGCGTTTTCAGGGGCAGTACGAAGATGCGGAAAGCGGGCTGTATTACAACCTGAACCGGTATTATGATCCGGGGATTGGGCGGTATCTGACTCAAGATCCGACAGGGCTAAAAGCCGGATTAAACAATTATCAATATGCTGAATGCAATCCAGTTAGCTATATAGACCCACTGGGTTTATTCACTATTAAGAATAAGTTTCCTGATGAGACGTTGCCTAAGGATGGTGTTATATTACCGCATACCATTGAGAACGGGAAAATAAAAGGAATTGATGGTAAAAGAGAAATGGATTTCGTAGTTACTCAGGATGGCCGACTGGTCATTGGTGAAAAACATCATTTCCTGGGGAATGCTGAAGATGTACTGGCAGCAGGACAACTAAGATTAAATGGGTTAGGGCAAATACGACGTATTGATAATCTCTCAGGGCATTATAGACCAACATTGGATGAATCATTAAATTTTCCAGAAGCATTAAAAACCTCTGGTTTGGATATCAGTGGTGCAACATTGAATGGTTACAGGATTCCCGTCACGTCTGATGGATTAGCTTTACAACCTATTCTGGAAATAAAGAAGGTATTGAGAAATGAATAAAACCACATTCAGAAAAAATCTCTTACTAGCAATCCGTGAGCTTCACCCGGACTTTCCCATTGATGATGAGAGTGTTGGTAAGTTTATAATCACCCCTAAGAAAGAAAATGGAAAAAGTTATAACTCAACTGATGATTACATACGGTTATGGGTAATGAATGATAAGAATTTAAAAGGACGAGAGTTATCTCTAAGTGAAGTCATTTCATTTTTCGAAGGGATGTTTCCATTATGTCCAGTCTGGATAAAAATAAATACCATAAAAAGTAACAGTGAGGATGAGGTGGTATTTAACCTAATTACTAGTTTACGGAATCGTAAACCTAGTGTCGTAATGAATACAGGGAGTAAATATCCTCCATTTTTTATAGATAATGATATCTGAATAACTTTTGATTGAATTCGATTATTAAAATGCCGGGGATGTTTTTTTCTATTCCCGGCATTTATTAATAAATTTTCTTTAAGTCTATTAAACATAGGCATACTTCACACTCTTGATTACCAAAAAATCCGTAAATAAATCAGGGCTCGAGATAATTTACGTGAAGAAAAAAATCGGAGTAACCATACGTAAAGATAAATCTATTGGAAAAACAGATTATTGGATTTCTCCTAAATGGAAGAAGGGACAAGTTTGATTTATATGGTGAGTGGAAGCCAATACAAAGCAACATTCTCGATAGCTTTATTGAAGCAATTGAGCGGGATGATGAAAATGCATATGTCTGTGTAGGAGATGATAGCCAAGGATTAATTGGTAATGTAGGCGATGTGCCTGATAGCCAAATTAGCATCCGATGCCTAGGTGCTTACAAAGATATAAATACCGTAGAAGATACCACGGAGTTTTATAACAGCCTTCATTATTAGAGTAAATTGATAGCGATCTTCGGCTTGCTCTTTATTACTTTCTCAAAAAAAATGAAGGTGATAGAAAAAGTCCTTAACATGAGTAGCCCACTAATATCGACAGCTCTTGATAAAACTAGGTTACATTTTGGGTTTATTTTTTGAGATAAATCAATTTGTAGACAATCCGTTCGGGTCAATATATAGCCACACATTACCAACACTTTTAGATATGAACATCACTATCGGACTTATAGATCGATATATGGAGTACGAGCTTTTACTAAAATGCACTTGTAGGAGGGCGGAGGAGAAACCATGATTACATCAAAATTAATTATGAATAAAGTTAGTGACTATAGTAATAAAGATATAGTGGATAAGGTTGAAAGCATTATTTTCGGCAATGAGTTTAACTTCAAAATGATGCATTACGAAAGAGAAAGGCATATTTTTAATCTAAAAATACATGACATGTATACAACTAAGGGTGGCGCTGAAAAGTTTGGGTTTTCTGAAACGATAGATCATCTTGAGAGAATAAATGATAAGAACATACTCATATGCGTTTATAGAGAAAACTCTTATATGGTGCATTTTCTCTTCCAAGAGGAATCTATGTTCTTGATCAGTATTATGGGGTTAAAGATAAGGGTTAAATCACAAGAAGAAATAGACGAGATAATGGCTATGGTGAATCGAAATTGGTAGGAGGTGTGATATCCTTCCGTTTGAAGATGACTAACTCACATGGAGTGGTTATGTATTATAGCTAAAGGTAAGAGCAAATCAGGATTTGAGATAATCCATAGAATGAGAACAACAGAATATGTGAACTTACAGTTTTTTGGAACAAAGACCCCGTCGGTAAGATACTTGACCCACAACCAGATAATCTCCATCTATGCGGAAAATGGCAACCTATAGCAAGTAATTATTTAGGTGATTTTATCAATGATATACAAGATACCGAAGATTATTTAGTCTGCGTAGGAAGTAAAGAAAAAGGATTAACTGGAGTAATTTGTACGGTACCTAATGAGTATATAGACGTTTTAATTAGAGGTTCCTACAAGAATTTTCTGGTCTTTTAATAAAATAATTTGATTTCCTCCATTGAAGAGTTTCTCTTATGGGGGGAGGTATTTTAGTGACTATTCCAGTATCGCGACGACCATGGTTGCAGCCTGCGGGAGTTGGCCGGTGGGGTTGAGTTTTACTTGGAATGGCAGGAGGAAGGCAAACAGGCCCGTACGGTGCGCCACTGGAGCAACCTGCCGAACCTTGAGTAGCGTTTTCTGTGAGATAAGCAACCCGAAACCGTCACCGTGGTCCACCAGGACGGTTTCACGGGAGACCTAGCAACATGACATCCGATTCCGGCGCTTCATCAAAAAGGTCGCCCCGGAAGGCGCGTTCCACCGCAACGATTTGCGGCTAGACCTGATACTGTATCCGAACACACCGATTTGTTTCCTGTTACTTTCGGCTGGAACCCGGAAATGTGTCAGGCGCTTGTGCACAACCTCAATACCAACAACAAAATGGCTTCCGGTTATCGTAGACCGTTGATAAAGTGACCGACGGGTAGGCGAAGGGAAACCAGCATGGTCGAACGTATTGATTATCAGATTGAAAAATATAGCTTCACGGAAGTTAATGATACACCGCGCATTGCGCAGCAATGGGCTGAAGTCCTTAAAGAGTGCCGTCAGGTGCGGGCTGGAAGTACTGAGCGTCTACGCATCGCATTGCTGAATGTGGATTATGTCACCAGCTTTGAACTACCTTTTCGTTTGCTGTTGGTGCGTGCCCCACAACTGATTGCCGAGCTGCGTGATGAACTGCAACTCAGTCAGAAAAGCGCCGTGTTCAACGGCAAGCGTTTTGGCTGTGTTTACAGCGTGAAGTCTAATTTGAGTAAGGTACCGGATGAATTTCAATACCGTCTGTCAACCCGCATTCGCCGGGAAGTATCGTCAGGCGAAACCGCAGAGCCTTACCGGGAGATTACCAGGGAAATAAAAATGCCGCGCGAGCGGCTTAAAAAGGCACTTGAGAACGGACTCGCGGTAACGGCGCTGGATGGTCTGTTTTGGTTCGGTATGCAGCGGATCGCAGCCGACGTGGCGATACTCAGAAAAAAGGGGATGCGTATTGCGACCTCAGAGGTTCAGGCATGGGACAGTCTCACAGCTACCCTCCGCCCCATCCCGGTATACAGCGGCGTCTGATGCGCTCATTGTCACTGTTGTTATCTTTTCCTAGTGTGCTTTTTCGGCGATCACAGGAGTCGCATTTGATAGCTAGTACTATTGAATTTACTTAGTTTTATCGTGTTGGATTTTGGTTGGTGCCCCCTATTGTGCCCCCAAATGATTTTGCTTGTGGGGAGCGGGAGAGATGAAGGTTACTTGTTGGTGTCGGCTCTCCACTGAAGTAAACCAGCAATGCACATTTCATCATCGGTTACGCATGTCAGACCAGAGTAGTGCAAATCTTCTTATGTTCCCGCTCGTCACTGATGATAATCCACCGGATATATGGTTACCGCATCCAAGATACAGAATGCGCTCGGCAAGCAAAGCTGGATGAATTAATCCTCAGCCTTTCAGCCGCTGATGATGCTGTTGCATGCTGCCACCATCTAATCGCCAATACGTATGAGCAGGAAACTGAACAACAGGATGCTGGAGCCGGGATTTGCGCTTCATGGCATTAAGGCGTAGATGATGCGCAATTAATTGATCTTTCGTAGAAATAGCCTTGTGCTGATAATAGAGTGGTATAATTTCATCCCGATAGTAGATCCGAATGAATAAAATCAATGCCGCAGATGAGTTTTACATTTTCAGCAGCATTTTTTATGTCCGGTAGGTAAGCATGAGCCTGAATTGTGGGTGAGATTTATTGAGGGAGCTAGGTCCCAAGGTGCGCCAATGCTATTCCTTCTCCCCTCTGCGTGTTGAAGGCGATAAGGTGAATTAACTGCTCGACAATAGCGGCTTCATCGGGAATCAGATCGACACTCGCCACCTGTAATCGTTCTTCGCCCGCTAAAATCCTATAGCCTGTGTTCAGTATCTGGTCTCCCAGACCTGCATGATGAGGATAGAGGAGCATGACTTGCGGGCAGTGATAAAGTCGAGCATAGGCCATCATCTGGTAAACATCGGCCTGCAATACGCCGCTCCTGGTATCTTCGGGATGAAGCCCAATACGCTTCCATTTAGTGTCTATGATCATCACAGTCTGGCGGTCCCGCTCGATACGTAGATCCGGCCGGGTCTGGAAGCGCGGTTTGCCCTCTTTTCCGTCCTCACTCAGACAATACAATCCGCCAGCCTGAGCACGGACCGTCCATTCCGTACCGCGTACAGCACGCCTCGCTAGTGCCGCAATATAAGCCTCGAACAAATCGTTCATTGGGAAAAGCAGTGTGATCCCATGCTGTGCCAGGCTCTCGTGATGTGTTGCCTGCCAATTGCGTTTCAGGAGGAGGCGCGCCAGATTGTAGAGCGTTTCCCAGCGGTGATTGGTTCGGTCGATCCGCACCTGTGACCACGGAAGGTGACTTAAGGGGACGTCGCTAACCTCTACCAGCAGGCTGCGCAGCTCATTCAGACGACGGAGCGTATCCGCCGCTCGGGCATAGTGGCGAAGCAGGACTACACACGCCTTCATAATACGAAGCAGGGCGGTATCGGCTGACAGTACGTCGTAACGACAGGCGAGGCGGTCAGGGCGTACGGCAAGCGTAGTGAATTGCCGCTTGATATTGAGCCTTCCGCGCAATGCGGGTAAATCGTTTTCCTGCGCCAGATAGGCGCGCGGCAGCCCCCGCTGTACTTCGGCTAAGAGTCGCTCGGCGAACAGGCGGATAAGTATGTCAAGCAAGCTTTCAGCTTGTCGTGCCATTGTTGCGGCCTGTCCATTGCCGAGTTTAAGCTCGAGGGCGACACCGAGCATGCGTATCAGGCGGTATCGGATTGTGGCGTCCGATTCTATCGTCTCGTTGTCGATCTTGGGCAGGATCTCAAGGCTACACCCTGGAGCGGCAATGACCCCAACCATTTGCCCGGCAATTATTTTGTTATGGCGATCGATTAAGATATTGGTACCGTGCCGATTTGCCAGCGGATGCGTACGCGCCGCCGCAAGCAGCGCGTTAGCCTGAGTGCGGGTAAAAGCATTAGGGGCATTTGTACTGCTTTCCGTGCCCACACAGACCCCACCCCATTCGTGAACCGTGAGGTGCGTCATTCTTCCGATTCACCGGCCATCTTGTGAGCGTTAGCGTTAAGCGCTCTGGCTTTACCTACCAGTGGGCCAAAGGCGTCATTTCTGAACGGTGCACGTACCGACCAGCTTGATAACGGCTCTCCCTCAATTCCTGGCGGCGGTAAGATCTTATCTTCCCGCATAAACCCATCACCCAGCACTGCCGCGATTCGGCTCCAGTCCTCGAAGAAATACTCCTGTAGCAGTGGAATGACCTTATTGCGCACTGCATCTTCAACCTGTTCCCTGGTTTCACAATTGATAAAGAAGGCGTGTCCAATGCGATACTCCCGGCCGATAAGATATTCGATTCGCTGGTTGATGGTGGTCAGGACGGCGGTGAGATCGATACCGTCTACTTCACTTAGCAGACTTGCGTCGGGAGCCATTTCCCGGAAGTTGAATCGTCGCCGTAATGCCGTATCGAGCAAGGCGATAGAGCGATCGGCAGTATTCATTGTGCCGATGATATGAAGGTTGGCGGGAATGCCAAAGTCTTTCTTTTTCGAATACGGCAGCGTCACGGTGAGCGCATCAGGCATGCCTAGGCGTTTGTCCGGCTCGATTAACGTAATCAGCTCGCCGAACACTTTCGAGATATTCGCCCGGTTAATCTCATCAATAATGAGGACGAACTGCTCTGGCTGTCCTTCAACATCGGAATCGTTAGCCTGATTTTCTGTATTCGAGAGCAGCCTGCCCAGTGCCGGGAGATTCACACGACTGGTAGGGAGCGAATAGAGCGTCCGCATCGTGAAGTTACCATCAATAATGGTATCGAGCGGGAGTGGGTCGTCGAGAGTCAGTAGCCAGCGCACAGGGCGGCGGTGGGCATAGTAACCTTCGGCTTCAGATACAAAATAGTAATCGCCCGTGATTTCAGCGATAGCACGAAACGCGGTATTTCCGTAAGGGACAATCACGATATCGCCAGGTTTCATTTCGCAACGGAAGGGATAGGTTTGCGTCCAGTTACTGGGCGTCTGGTTCCCCGGATTTTGCTTGATCCATTCATCATGAATCGCGTTGAACGATGAAAATGTATCCGCGCTCCAGTCGATGCTCCCGCCCCAACCCAGAGCGATATAGCCGTTGGTCCGCGCATCTTCATAGACATCGTCTTCTGTGCCAATAGCCCCTTGCCCCATTTTCCAGAAGCGTCTTTGGGACAGCTGGAGTGCCGAGGCGTCCGTCTGAACACGGGGCTGAGTTCTGGCCTGATCGGCAAGGGCACAAATTTCCCTGAATAGCCCCGGTGTGGGCGCGAGTCTGAATCCTGCCGACGAAGACTCATCTTCACCGATTTCTGGACGAAGGCCCTCAACGAAGGTTTCGTAGTCATAGCTCTGGTGGAAGGTGACGAAAGAGATCCTCTTTTCTGCCATCAGTTCGTTATAACGCGCCATCAGGGCTGCGCGCCCATCCTTTGATTCCGGATAGGCAGCTTCACCATCGCAGAGCGCTACGGCTTCCCTCGCCGTGTGATAGGTTTTACCGGTACCGGGAGGGCCGTAAAAAATAAGGTTAGTCGGAGTTGGTTTAGTCTGGGCCACCAGATTGTCTCCTTCCGTAAGTAGGAATGTGTATTTCCGGGTTGTGCTCATTTTAGGCCCTTCCGTCACTGGAGGGGGAACATCAGCCAACTCCTGAAATTTTTGCCCATCAAGGGCCTGACAGATGTTCGGCCATGCCATTTTGAGACCCATTTCATTATTCAGAGGGCCTACTACCAGGGTCACACTCGCATCACCGCGTTCGCGGGCCGGGGTGATGTAGTTTTCAAGGACATAATCCCGGATATCGTCGGCCTGAGAGTTATCGTCGCCAAGGAAGCGTCCATATTGTCCGAGCCAGCTGTTCCAGTTGGACAATCGGTTAAGCGGCTGTTCTGAGTCGGGCATCAGCAGTCGATAGTCGTCGCCGTTGTCTTTAGCATCGCTGCGAATCTGTTTGATCCGTTGTCGCAATTGCGCAAATCCATCCGCCTTGTAGGCTGCATCCAGATCTGCATGAGGAGAACCAAGCGCGGCGAGATTTTTTTCGATAGTTTTGACCGCATAAATACGAGAGTTGAGGCCTGCTTGTGTTTTGGCTCCTCTGATCTCCAGCCATTCCCGAAATTCAACCTCGAACATTCCCGATGTCCTCTCATTTAACGTTAACTCACTGATAGCTATCATCGTGGATGATGGGAGGGCCAGCAAGGAAATTGTGTAATGCGAGTGACATTGTTATGCCTTTCTTCGCTCCTGTTTAATTGTAAACATCAAGCCCGGCCGCTTGGAGGAGTTGGAGTGACGCAATGCTGGCGGCGTGGGTCGAGTTCACCGGAGCGTAACTGGGTCTCCAACAACTTTTCAATCAACACCGGAAAAGCCACATCGAGAGCCTTGAGGGCTTCAGGTGTGAACGTGCCGATCACACCGGCGCGGTCAGCCAGAAAATGCAGGCAGTGGCCCTGTTGGACTAATCGAGCTCCCAGACGTGGCGTAATAGCACAGTGCAGACCCCAGACCGGAGCCGTGGGTAGGGTATCAGGTTCGAGATTTTTCATTGTGCGTTTTCCTTAAATAGCACAACGCCAGCGTTAAGGCTGGCGTGTCGGTAGATCATTGAGTTGAGCCGGAATATCAAGCGAGGCGGCGATTTATTGGGTTTCTCAGCCCTAGCGCACTGCGGGCGCGTAGCATATCCCCACCACTCAGCGTCGGATCTTGTGCCAGCAAGCTGAAACCGGGGCGGTCAATGCGTACCAGATCGAATTTCTCCACCAGTTCGTTGATGGTTTCCCGCACTGTCATTCCGTACTCAATCTGTTGAGCGATGGCTTGTGGATCGTGATACGGCGTATCGTTGAGTTCTAATCCATAACAGTGGTTCAGCAACCAGGTAAGCAGTTGTTCGTATTCGGCTAACGCCTGATTGGCGTTAGGTGTAGTACGGGGAATTTTGTCGATGGCCTTCATTAAACGATTTACCTTAATAAAGAGGTGAGACCGGTAGCTTGCAGTGGTGAGCCAGCCAATGGGTGACGGGGCACCACTGCTTCAATGGCACGTCGGATTCGATTGTCCAGGTATTCGGACTGTGGGTATTCGCCAATAGCAATACGGCCATCACCAGCCATTGATAGGGATAACCCCGTGTATCGCATCGGATGGGGGCATGGGGTATTTGACGTCGGTACAGTAAGAAAGGATCACCCGCCAGATGGGCAGTACGCTCGCCGTTGAAGCTGATCACACCCAGCCCAATCGCACTGTCGTCATAACGTAGCGGACGGTTACCGGTATGCTCACAAATAATCGGAGCACTGGCTAAGCCAAGACTGTCGGGACGTTCACGCATCTTTAGGTAGGCAATAGTAATAGCTTGGCTAAGGGTGTGCCAATCTTGCGGAAGAACGGTGTGGTGCTGGAGAAAGTGAAATACGCCAGGCACGGGCGTTGTGCTTGTGTTCATTGGGCATTTTCCTTGGGAAATTACGGGGCAATACGAGAGCGGCTATAAGTGGAGCGTTATTACCAGCCGAAGGTGGCAAAGTCGGGCAACACATCACCCAGAGCATCAATATGCAGGTAGGTCAGTTGATGGCGTTTCATCAACGTGATGACCAAACGGCGGCAGGTCTTGGAGAGCCCCAGTCGTTTGAGGTGCAACAAAGGGTGACTCCAAGCATCCAGGCGTATCAAATACCCAGTCCCCGAAAAATGGATCCATTCATCATCGCTGAACTCATCCTGACAGTGTGAGATCCGATACAGCAGCATATTGTCGTCCTTACTAATATGGGCCGAACTGCATTGCAGGCCGAAACGCAAAAGAGGGGTTGTTGCGATCATCTGTAGTTTCCCTCCTTTATTGCACCCATTTGTGGATAACGGCGTTGGTGATGCGCCAATACCTTCTCACGCCATTCCGGGCTGATTTCTGGGGCCATAGTCAAGTATTTCTTTGGACAACTGTAGTAACAAGGCTCTAGCGATTCATCCATCGCCTTATAGCCCCAACAGCCGCCTGAGTTTTGCATTAGGGTGCAATGGATGACGGTATGGCCGGTTTTGGCGGGATCTTTCGGCGTGCTCTGGACAACAGACCACAGGACGTTGCCTCGTAGCGCATGTGCCAGCGTAACGTGTTGATAGTGTTCAGTGTCGTCGGTTTGGATCAGTGCCGCGATCAGTTCACGGCGAGATCTGTGTGAGAATAGCCAGCCCATGGGCGTGCTCCTTGAAAATGAGATCTCAGAAATGTGAGATAGGGGAAATTGGGGAAGATAGTCGCTCTCAGCCGGGTAGCCAGCCTCGTTCGGCAAATGACACGATATCCATACCGCCCACAATCAGGTGATCCAGTACTCTCACGTCCACCAATTCCAGCGCTGTTTTTATCCTGTCAGTGATCTGTCGATCGGCCTGACTGGGTTCGGCCAACTGGGAGGGATGATTGTGCGCCAGTACGGCACTTGCTGCATTGTGCTTCATAGCCGACTTCACCAACTCACGAGGGTAAACGGAGGTACTGTTGATAGTGCCGGTAAATAGCGTCTCCTGAGCCAGCAGGCGGTTTTGATTATCGAGCCACAGCACGACGAAGACTTCGCGCTCCAGCCCAGTCAGATGCAGGCGCAACCAGTCGCGGGTCACGGCGGTGGAGGTAAATGCAACACCCGGTTCCCGCAACTGTTTTGCGAGTAGGTTCAGGGCGCGTCGGATAGTGCGTTGTTCGCCGGGTGACATTTCAGCCACTGTGGGGGATAACGTTATCTTCATGGTGAGAGTACCTTGTTGCTCAGTCAATCAGGGAGAAAATGGCGCGACTTTCGGGATGGTGCAGCGCGTATTCTCTGAGGTGGTAGAAGTGTTCAGTCATGGCTTCGCTCTCGGTACGACAAGCTTGGTGACTGTAGGCCATCAGGCAGGCAGTGATCCCCGCCGCCTCAGCATGCATCTCAGCACCATTACCATTCATGCCGTTAAACAGTGACCACTGCACATCACTTACTGGAGCCATAAAGGCACCGCCGTTGCTCAGCGAATAAAAACTCCAGGATCCACCGTGGTAATCAGTACACAGGCGATCCATCCAACCAAAGATGCGGGGTTCCAGCATGAGCCATTGAGGTATGCTGCCAAAGTGCTGCAACCAGAAACGCGTGCGCTGGTGGCCTGACACTACGGTGGCGGTCAGTGCGTTTGCCGAAGGGGTTTCCGTAGGCGAGGTAGAATGTGTATTCATGGAAAATATCCTTCTGAATGAGATAAACAACAAAACAGGCTCCACCGGAAAACCGGGGAGCCTGTGGATGAGAGGGAGGCAGAAAAGTGAGTCCATGTATGAAGGGAGATATAATCAGGCTACCGTCTGCTTAAGTTGTTCCGCCATCACCCACAGCGCCCGGTTAAGCTTGATATCGCTATCAATCCCATTTATCGCACGGGTTCTGGCCTGCTTACCCTGAGCGCTACGGCCATTCAATCCCCCTTTGGTGAGATTCTCCTGCAGCCGTTGGAACGTCGTCCACAAATCGTCTTTCTTGTCTTCCCAACGGCGGGGCATCAGGATTTGGCTTTCGGTCACTGGATGGTGTTCTTCGCCGTAACGGTAGGTCAGTGCAGCATGCGCCAATGCGTGCTGGTGCTCCGGTAATAACGTTAATACCTGCATCCCCTCACGCTGTTCTTCTATCCGGTCAAATACCCCCAGTATTTCGTAGGCCCCTTCAATCACCTGTCCCGCGATATCGCCTTTGTGTGGCACGCGAATTTCGCCAAAACTCTGGCCGCAAACCAGGCCATTACTGCAAATTTGGCGGAACCAGCCTGGGATCATCTGGTAGCTGCTGGAACCATCGTGGCTGTTGAGCAGGACGATCTCCTGCACCTCCTTCTGAAGGATTTGTCCCGAGCGGCGCAATCGCAGCATGTGCTTGGTATGTTCACGTTTGCCCGGATCGCGAACGCGGGTCTGACAGGCGAAGAACGGCTCAAAACCCTCTTCACGCAATCTATCCAGCAGGGTAATCGTGGGAATAAAGGTATATCGCTGGCTTCGGGATTGATGCTTGTCGTCACCCAATACGCTGGGCACGTACTGGGCTAACTCATCAACGGTTAACGGGCGGTCGCGGCGAATAGAATTTACCCGACCAAAACGGCTGGCTAATCTCATGATGATTTCCTTGATTAAAAAGCATAAAAGCAAAAGCCCCTGCTCCGTGAGGAGACAGGGGCGATGTGTAGGTTCAGTGGTCGTTGCAGCAGACGGCGGCTCAGAAGTTGTCCAGGATCCGTAATATCTGCGCCATCAGGGCCGTTATCAGCGCAGTTACCAGCAGCGTGACTGCTTCTCTGGCTGCATCTATTTTGTCGTCATCGTGACCTTCCTCACGAAAGCGGATTTCAATAAACTGCCGGGCCTGCTGTCCACCGTACCAAGTCAGAACCTGACCCAGAGCAGTTACCAGTATTTTCAGAAAAATCATAGGGTTTGCTCCGGACTGCCTGACGGCAGCCCGTTGGTGATGTGACGTCTTTTATGGAGGGAGATGAAACAGAGACATTACTCAGTTATAGGTGTAGCGCCACGCCCCTTTGTCGGTGGTGACTACCACTTCCGAAGCCACGCACTCATTATAAAAATTCACTTTGACGGACTGCCCGTAGCGCAGAGTGATCGGCAGAATGGTTTCCTTGTTAACGGAGGACATAAACTTTTTGTTGTCGATACGGCAGTTACCCCGGTTAACGTCAATATTTTCAACTTTCACACTGTCATCCAGCGAGGTGACCACTACGGTGGCGTAGCGTGTTCCGGCAGGATGAACATAATCACTGGTCTCCACTTTTATTGGGGAAGTTGGCTCGGCCAACGCCGGAGCAGACAGTAAAAACAGTGCGGGTATCAACCATTGTTTGATTTTCACAGCGTATTCCTTTTAAAAGTAACGTATCGCCGGAACACGAATATCATCATTCGTTACCAGCAACAGACGGTAAAGACAGGTACAAATCAGAGTGAGGCCTTTGCTACGCAACCCTGTGAGCCAAACTCTGGCAGCACCTTCGACGCCCCGGCTAGCGTAAAAGTGGCAGGCTTGACCCCCTCACCGGATACCGAGACCTGTTTGCCATTACGCAACTGTGTCCAGGCCAGCACCAGGTTATTGCTGCCGACACGACTGTCAGACTCACTGATATCAATGGGCTCTCCACCGTCAATTCTGATCTGAAGGTTTTTATCCTCATCCATACTGACTTCATGCCCGTTAGCGTCCGTAAATATGACCGTGGCCGGCTGTGAGCCATAATCCTCACAGGACAGATATAACTGCGACTGACCTTTCCCCTTGATGACAAACTCTGATACACCTTGGCCCCAACCACTGGACCAGGTGTCCTTATTTCCGAAAGCCTGTGCCATGACCGGAACCAGGCCACAGACCAACACCAATGCGCTGAGTGATGATTTATTCATGGATGTATCCTTTTGTGATTAAAACAAACTGTCCTGACGGACGGGAATGCAGGCTCATTCTCTGATGAGCCCGCTGATATACTGATAATGCGGCAGAGCCTGAATGAATCTCGGGTCCTGAAAGATGCGAGTGATATGGCTGTTTCGCACAAAACCGCTGAGGGTCATCACCACATCGGTGATTGCTGAAAGGGTGAACACCTGAATGCGATCTTTCGATACGGCCACCAGGTACCACTCCCCGTCCAGACAGATAAGCCGGTAAGGGGCCACAGCAGATTGCTGATGACCCTGATGTAGAAAGTGAACACGGCGGTTACGGATGATGGCCTGAACGATGACCTGGAAACCGCCAAACAACGCAGGTGCCTGACGTGGCCGGGCATTCCAGATAATGCAGGGGGAATCCTGACCGCTATCGAGCAACACCGACAGTAGTCTGGGATCCAGAGTAGGAAAATAATGCGCCACGCTGGTTATCCGGGCAAAGCGGAGAATGTCGCTGTTGGTGCGAAAGGGACCCCGGGCATCCAGGAGCCGGAAGCTTCCACTGGAATATTCGATGTCGAGATAACGCAGACGCTCACGCAGGTCGCGCTGAACGGTGCGCTCAGAAACGCCAAACTCCTGAGCCAGTTGTCTGACGCTGAGTGATTCGCCCATAAAGAGGCGACTGACCAGTATGGCGAGACGGCTGGCCAACCGATCATAGCGGTGTCCCTGTTCAGGCATGGTGTGTGCTCCCAGCAGAAAATATTGGTACCAGTCATCTGCTGGCAGTGAAAAATGGATTAACGGGAAAGGCGTTGCTGCCGGAGCCAGGCTACGATGATGCAGGCCGGTATGGTGACCCGGTAAGCCGGACCCGCAATGTCGGAAATCATCCACGCCGAACTGAGCACAATGGCTACGGGACCGGCAATAACGGACAGAGCTCTGGATGCCACCACCACCGTGCCCCAAGTGGCGATGCCTCCCAGTGAGGTAATGACGCTGGCAGACAGCACGGTGGCGAGCTCCAGTGCGGCAAGAGAGGAGGTACGTATGGCAGCCTGCACTGCCATCAGAATGAGCTGAGGGGTGGGGTTGGTCAGGTCGAGTTGCATATTGCGGGAAAAGGTAGCCAGTTCTTCCGGTGTCATCTGGTCCAGGCTTTTCTCCAGCACCTTCATCAGCAGGCACAACTCAATGGTCTCGGTGCTGCTTTTCAGGTTGTAGTTCACATCAAGTTTGTCACAAACGTCACCGAGGATTTCCCGGTAGGTCACGCCCTGTCCCAGCCTCATCAGACTTACCAGCGTATTGGCCCCATAACGCTGAAGTTCAGCCGCTATCAGTTGCCAGTAGCGCCGATGTTCCGGTGCCAGCAGACGGTATTCCGGGGTGCTGGTCAGGCTCTCTGTCCAGCGGGTGTCGCCGTCACGAGGGTCAGTGGTCAGAATAGAAACCAGTAGCTGCAGCTCTTCATTGCTGCACTGGCCCAGCAGGTTTAAATCGGGGTCATTGCGGTAGACAGCCATTGTTCTTCCTCAGTCAGTGTGGTTAGAGGTCACACTGTAAGGGGGGCTGTTGCACGGATATGTCATTCGAATTGATTGATTCTCATCCAAAGTCATTGCTGTGCGACAGTGTGTGTCACTACACAGGAGGGAACGAGACTAGTATTGAATCGCCTGAATCACCAGGCAGTGAACATATACGCGTGTCTATCGCTGCTCATTAAGGTGATATATATCTGAATATTTTCTGGTAAGAGGGCAAACAAAACATGCCCATGAAATTATTAACATATAATAATGATTTATTATTTCCCTGCCATTATTTATCCTTACAATAAATGAGAATTTCGCAATTAATTAAAAAATTGACAAGTCATGCCATAAAAACATGATGCAACACGCGCTTAATTCCATCAACACCTACCGACGTCTACTGATATCCATCGGCGTAATTCGCTGAAAACCGGCAATCATAAATACTTGTAAAAATTACAGAGGATGTTTTCAATAAGCATCATGAGGTCATGTTTAATAACTAAAAAACAGAAAGGAGATATTGTGAACAGCATTTACTCATACACATCTTTACATGGAGGACCACGGTTTCCCTTACAATCTGTACCAGGCCTTATCCGTGAGGCGATTATTGGCGTGTCCAGCAAAACAAAAGCGCCCCTACCGCTGATTTTTGCTTCTGCAATGGCCCCTGTTTCACTGCTTTGCCAGGGGCTTATTGATGTCACTCCGGGAGAAGATATGACACTCCCTGTTTCGTGTAATTTTTGTACCGTGGCTGAGTCAGGCGAACGTAAATCAACGGTTGATAAGCTTTTCATGGCTCCCGTACATGAGTACGAGCGTGAGGCCGGAGCATTGTACGAAAAAGCGATGCAACAGTATGAAACTGAACTGGAGATCTGGAAGGAAGAACTCAAGGCACTGAAAAGCGTGTTGCATAAAAAGACCAAAAATAATCAGTCACGGGAGGAGATAAAGGAGCTTATCCGGGTGCACCAGAAAAACCGGCTGCTGGAGCCTCTACAGGTACGGCTGTTGGGAAGTGATATTACACCGGCGGCATTGCAGTTTCAGCTGTATAAAGGCGGAGGCTCAATGGCATTACATTCTGCGGAAGGCGACATTATTCTGGGAGGACAGGCAATACAGAATCTGGGGCTACTTAACGATCTATGGGACGGCACGCCATTTACTGTCTCCCGGCGGTGTTCCGAAAGTTTTAATGTCCGCGATGCCAGGCTTAGCGCGAGTCTGATGGTCCAGGACGCCCCATTGCGTAAGTATTTTAAACGGGCACAGCAGCAAGCCCGGGGAACTGGCTTCCTGGCCCGGTTCTTTTTCGCTCGCCCTGAAAGTGCGATTGGTACACGGACGGGCCATACACTGGAAAATTACCGGCAATTGCTGGTCCCGTATCATCAGCGCCTCCGGCAGTTACTGGACTCTTACACCCATGCAACAGAACAAAAGGCATCATTACGACGACAAAAACTGACTTTTACGCCAGAAGCACAGCTGCAGTGGGTGAATATGTCCGAGCGTTTAGAGCGGGAAATGTCTGAGAATGGTCATTACTACTCCCTGCGCGATTTTGCCTCTAAAGAAGGTAATAAAGTGGCACGTCTTGCTGCCCTGTTCCACTACTTCAGTGGTGACGAGGGGGATATTCCAGAAAAGACATTACGAAATGCGCAACAAGTCAGTGAATGGTATCTGAACGAGGCACTTTTTTTGTTTGGCTCTAAACCAGAGCAGCCCCAGCATGTTCAGGATGCAGAGCTGTTAATGGCATGGCTTCATGAGCGTTTTTTAGATAATAACGGTCAGCCCTTAGCAAGGAGTTGGATAAGCCCCAGGGTACCCAACCAGCTTCGCAGGCCAGGTCGATTACAGCCATCCCTAGAGCATCTGCGTGATACTTACCGGATTTCAATAGCGCTTAATGGCAGAACAATGCTTGTCGCCCCGTATGGTTTCAGGTGGTAAACCAGTAATAGACAAATTTAGTCATGTAGAATTGGATTAGCATTGAGATCATAAAGCTGCTAAACCTGCTAAGTTAAGCAGATTTAGCAGCTTAAAAGGAACGTGATGAGCCACTAACAGTCCGTTACCATGATTTCTGCAATATGATTTCAACAAGAAAAATGCCACTTCAGTGCAACAAGGAGAACATATGAAGAAAGTGATAAAGGGTAGAAAAGGAAAAAAGGGTACAAATGCAGCTATGAGCACAGAGGCAAAGAGCTATTACAGTAAGATTTTATCTCGTGCAAAGTGCAAGGCATACGATGCAAAGCAGGAGGATGTAAACTGGTTTAACATAAAAAATTATCAGTTTGCAAATGAAATATCTTTCAGAGAACTTATCGTTGAGTTGATAGCCAGGATTGACTCAGCTAATGCTGCACATACAGATGGTGACTACGGCATCGTATCTAAAGCATTATTTGATAAGATTTACTCTGATATAACAACAGGTCATCCCACTATAAATAATTATTTTATTTCCGATAAAGATGACCCACGCATTATCTCTCTGGTTGATAAA
This sequence comes from Serratia sp. NCCP-200, assembly GCF_059697885.1. NCBI lineage: Bacteria > Pseudomonadati > Pseudomonadota > Gammaproteobacteria > Enterobacterales > Yersiniaceae > Serratia > Serratia sp. NCCP-200. Next base: position 92,881 of record NZ_BAAKUJ010000006.1, on the reverse strand, counting down.
AGAGAACAGGAAGATGAATTGGCCGACTGGGGAGTATTGGAATGGTTTACACTCGATCAGCACCGTTCCCACATACCTGTACGGGAATTAAATATTAGCGATATCCACGATTGCTATCATGCGATCTCATCAACAGAAATTACTACTCTGCCTGTTTATGCAAACACCTCACACCCTTGCTATACCGGATTTTTAAAAAAAGAAGACATTAACAGTGACACAACATTAACCGCCATTCAGTCAAAAAATCGTGGTATAGAACAGCTTTATCTGTCTGTGGACCCCTCCTTCAGTGAAAAACAGCTTATTGCGGCATTCAAAAATATACTTGCAGGTCTGCGCCAACAAAAGAAACTCACCATAAGGAAGATGTCAGATATTAAATTGCATAAAACGCTTCCGTTAATGGACCTGATTATCTGGCAGATCAAAGAAAGAAAACAATTACCATTAAGGCAAATTTATAACCTGCTGGAAGGACTGCCAGTAGAAAGCTCAGACAGCAGAACCGAATTTAACGGGAGTAAATTTAATACAGGTGTTCTGAGAACACTTGAAAAGGTACTGGATCGGGGAACACTCTTACCGCTACTGGATGCACTTGACGAAGAAAAAGGAAATTATGGTATAAATCTTAATGAGTTAAAGCATCACCAAACACAGTGATCACGCAAACAAGATAATGTCAATATATTTTTTTACAGCAAAATTTTTATCATTACTTAATGGATTTTGTTGTTTACCTTATGCCCTGAGTTCAACGTAACAAGGGGCTATGCCATGAAAAAGAAGATGCAGGAAGACAATCAGAGGAAAGATGAGCAACCATTCAAACTGGTTGATTTGAAATTTATCTGTGAAAACACGGGGTTATCAAGGGCATTTATCTACAAGCTGATGATTAATAATGTATTCCCAAAACCACTGAAGCTTGGGCGTTCCAGTCGCTGGTTCCTGAGCGAGTTCCTGGAGTGGCTAAATGACCGACACAGGAAGTAAGGACCTCAACATGAGCTGGTATTCATCTAGCCAGGAAACAGGTACTGGTGCACTAACTTTCCCTGGTGTGGCGACAAGTCTGTGGGAGCTGAAACAGGTTCCCGGATGGCATTATCCTCATAGAAGGTAGCGACAGGCTTACAGTGATAAAGAAAATAATTATGGTTCTTATATTATTAATTAAAGTTATATTAATAATACCAACCATGATTAACTGTTATTTAATTAACTAAATCATACTAATGCATGTATATAATGCTATTCAATTTCATACAAAACTGAATAGCCACCCTACTAATACTGATATGAGGGTAACCTGTAATGGTTACCTCTTTCAAGTATGATTTATTATTCACACAGCACAGATACAGGATAATAATTATAATGTTCACTGACAGTTGTTTTGATATAGAATCAACTAGTATGCATGTAGCTTACTGTGATACCACACTCGTAGTCATCAACGAATTCGATACTGTACAGCAACAACGCAGATTACTCTCAATATTGAATAAAATTGTAACTTCCGAGACTGCGGCATTCAGAGTTACCAGAACAGGAGACTATAAGAAAATCAAAACTGGTTTTCTACTTGAGGAAGCTATCAGTGGATTACCTGAACTAGAAAACAGTATCGGTGAACATCAACAATTACATCCAACGATATTGCTATTCAGTGATACTATCAAAAACCACAACCTGGCTGAATCATCAAGGCCATGGGGGGCGTCATTATGCGAGGTTGCAACAATAAACCACTGGCTGGAGTTGTTTCGAAAAGAAGCGCAATCAGTCACTCATAAGCGACGACTACGTAATTATCAAAGGGCTGCCAGTAAAAATCTGGCTGGAACATTAGCATACGTAGATAATCTATTTAAAAATCACTCTCGTTTGCTGGTAATTCGTGTCGACTTGTCATATCAGGAAGTCATCGTTAAAAGTAAAAAAATTTCTGCCGATATGACCCGGTTACATCGCAAGCGATTATTTAAACGTGTTCAGTCACACCCTTTATTTAAGCATTGCTTAGGGTATATCTGGAAGCTTGAGTATGGGCAGAGAAAAGGGTTCCATTATCATACCTGCTTTTTCTTTGACGGTAGCAAAGTTAGAAAGGATGTAACACTGGCTCGATGTATAGGAGAGTATTGGAAAAGGGATATCACTGACGGTATCGGAATTTATTTTAACTGTAATGCAATAACCAGTACCTATGCTCAGTTAGGGATTGGTGACATTCATTACACCGACCAGGAGAAGCGTAGCACATTGCAGAAAGTAATTACCTATATTACTAAGGTTGATACAGCTGTACGTTTTAGCCTGCCACAGGGAGCTCGTACATTCGGACGTAGCGAATATAATTTATCGAACAGAAAAAAACGGGGAAGACCTAGAAATATAACTTAGTGCTCCTTAATTCGCATAGTGAATCGCTAACATGGGTTAATCTTGGCCGGAAAACGGAAAGATCTCTGGAGGAGCTTTACAGCTTTAAAAAGCTATTGATGATGAGGAAAAACCGGCAACTCAGTTAGCGGAAACTGGAGATTGTAATTTAAATTGTGTAATTGCCTGTTTTTGATATGTTCCTCCTGACAATGGAGACAGGCAATTTATGGACGAAAAGAAACTTAAGGCACTTGCTGCCGAACTGGCCAAAGGCCTTAAAACCGAAGCCGATCTCAATGCGTTTTCTCGTATGCTGACCAAGCTCACCGTCGAAACCGCCTTGAATGCCGAACTTACTGAACACCTCGCCATGAAAAAAAGGCCCCTAAAACAGGCTCGAATACCCGTAACGGTTACTCGTCTAAAACGCTGCTCACTGATGATGGCGAGATCGAGCTGAACACACCACGTGACAGTGAAGGCTCCTTTGAACCCCAGTTGATAAAGAAAAATCAGACGCGTATTACGCAGATGGACAGCCAGATTTTATCCTTATATGCCAAAGGAATGACCACGAATGAAATCGTTGCCACGTTCAAAGAGATGTACGATGCCGACGTGTCACCCACGTTGATATCCAAAGTTGCAAAATGGCGTCTGAATCGATCACTGTTTGGCATTCGAATCGATCATGATTTGGCATGCATCTCCGATCGCGATTTGGCATCACAATCGATCACGGTTTGGCATGCCTCCGATCAGGGTTTGGCATCCTGCCGATCACTCCGGGAATTAACTCTTTCTTACACGGTCTCCATGGCTGATTTTTACGCCAATGGAGGCATCGATGTCCAAAAAGAGAAAAGCCAGGAGCCCTATGGAAACCTGTTTCAAGATCCTTCAGCTCAAGTTCGACCAGAAGCTGACCAACCGTTGTATCGGGCTGACGATGAAAATCAGTGCCTCGACGGTTTTTGAGGTTCTCGCCCGCTTTAAAGCCACGTCTCTGCCATGGCCCCTTCCTGAAGCGATATCCCACGATGGCCTTGAAAAACTCATCTTCCCGGCCAAAGGCATACCTGCATCAGAGCGGGTCATGCCGGATCTGCTTCACTTCGATACCGAGATGAGAAAATCCGGCGTGACGCGGCAACTGCTATGGATGGAGTACAAGGCTCAGGCCGGGGAACTGGCGATGGGGTACTCCCACTTCTGCCGATGCTACCGGGAGTGGAAAAAGACACGGCGCCTCTCAATGCGCCAGGAGCACCGTGCCGGTGAAAAGCTCTTTATCGACTTCTGCGGCCCGACGGTTCCCGTCATCAACCCGGATACCGGCGAGGTTCGCCGTGTGGCCATCTTCGTGGCCGTGATGGGGGCGTCTAACTACACCTACGTGGAGGCCTGTGAAGGTCAAGATATGATGTCCTGGCTGAACGCCAACAGCCGCTGCCTGGCCTTCCTGGGCGGTGTACCGAAGCTGCTGGTCCCCGATAACCTCAAAAGCGCGGTGAAAAAGGCCGATCGCTATGAACCCGTCATCAATGACAGTTACCAGGCGTTGGCGGAGCACTACAGCACCGTTATCATCCCGGCTCGCCCCTATAAGCCGAAAGATAAATCGAAAGCAGAAAACGGCGTTCTCATCGTCGAAAGATGGCTGCTTGCCCGCATCCGCAATGAAACCTTCTACACGCTCAGGGCGCTGAATACCCGTCTTCGTGAACTACTGGCGGACATGAATAACCGGCCAATGAAAGGGTACGGCAACCAGAGCCGCGCAGAGCGCTTCCGCGTACTGGATGCACCGGCGCTCTCGTCGCTGCCTCTGGCAGCGTACGAGTACACCGAATACAAAGCGGTGAAGGTCGCCCCAGACTACCACGTTGAGTATGCGCATCACTGGTACTCGGTCCCGCATGAGCTGGTTGGTCAGCGCCTGTCGCTCAAGGCAGGTCAGTCGGTGGTCCAGGTCTGGCACAAGGGACAGTGCGTGGCGCAGCATCCGCGCAGCCTCCATGAATATCAGCACTCTACCAATCCGCTGCACATGCCGGCTCGGCACCTGGGGCACGGGACATGGACGCCAGAACGTCTGGTCGAGATGGGATGTCGCATCGGCCCGTTCACCGGCAGAGTGGTTGACGCCATGCTGAAAGCCAAAGCCCATCCGGAACTGGCCTACCGTGCGGTGCTCGGTCTGACCGCACTGCAGAAAAAATACGGAAAAGAGAGGCTGGAAAAAGCCAGTTGCGTCGCCTGGCATTACAAAACACCGGACAGGCGCTTCATCGACAACCTGCTGCGCCACAATCGCGAGAACCAGGAGCTGCCGTTATCGAGTCAGAGCGAACAACACTCTCCGGCCTCGCTGGAGCATGAAAACCTGCGCGGTCCAGGCTACTACCACTAACTGACAAACAGAGGAACAAACGGCATGAGCGATAACCTGTTAAACAAACTGACCCAACTGAAGCTCCCGGCGATGGCAGGGAGCCTGATCCGCCAGCGAGAAACACCGCAGACCTACGGCGAGTTGTCGTTCGAGGAACGGCTGATCCTGCTGGCAGATGACGAACTGCTGAACAGGGAAAACGGTCGGGTGGCCCGTCTGAGGAAGAGTGCGAACCTGAAATACCAGGCAGCGCCGGAGGGGCTGCACTACCCCGTCTCAAGGGGGCTGAGAGCCGAACAGATGCGGGAACTGCTGAACGGTCATTACATCACGCATCGGAAAAACATCCTGATCACCGGCCCGACGGGGTGTGGGAAAAGCTGGATCGCCAATGCTCTGGGTGAGCAGGCCTGTCGCCAGAAACACAGCGTTCAGTACTGGCGTACCGGTCGGTTACTGGAAATGCTGGCGCAGGGCCGGGTAGACGGTAGCTGGCTGAAGCACCTGAAACAACTGCAAAAAACGCAGGTACTCATCCTGGACGATCTGGGTCTGGAACCCCTGAGCAACGCGCAATGTAACGACCTGCTGGAAATAGTGGAAGACCGGTACGGACAAAGCAGTACCCTGGTGGTGAGCCAGTTCCCAGTAGATAAGTGGCACGGGCTGATGGAGAGCCCGACAACGGCAGATGCGATCCTGGACAGACTGGTGCATAACGGCCACAGACTTGTACTGCAAGGAGAATCGATGAGGAAAAGCAAAACGGCAGTGGAAAGCGAGGAAAAAACAGGTTAAAAAGCAGTAGGAAAAGTTAACGCATCCCGGTTGACCGAATGGAGACGAAATCCTGATCGAACTTCGGTGCCAATACGTGATCGAAGTTCCATGCCAATCCGTGATCGAACAGAGCGGAATACGCAAAAGTCACTGATGCCGTTAAAGAGCAGGTCACCGAGTGGCAAAACCGGCCATTGGACTCACTGTATCCCATTGTTTACTTAGACTGTATTGTGGTAAAGGTTCGCCACAATGGTGGCGTCATTAACAAGGCTGTGTTCCTGGCCCTGGGGATTAATACCGAGGGCAAAAAAGAACTGCTGGGCATGTGACTGGCAGAGAATGAAGGGGCCAAGTTCTGGCTCAACGTCTTGACCGAGCTGAAAAATCGGGGTCTTCAAGACATCCTGATTGCTTGCGTGGATGGTCTGAAAGGCTTCCCCGATGCGATAAAAAGCGTCTATCCGCAAACCCACATCCAGCTGTGTATTATCCACATGGTGCGTAACAGCCTGAAGTATGTGTCGTGGAGAGACACAAAGCGATCACCAGCGGGTTGAAAACGGTGTACCAGGCTACGACAGAGGAAGCGGCTCTGATGACGTTGGGCAAGTTCGCAGGCGTCTGGGATGAAAAATACCCGCAAATCAGCAAAAGCTGGCGTACTCACTGGGAAAATCTTAACACGTTCTTCGATTATCCCGCGGATATCCGAAAGGCTATCTACATGACCAACGCTATCGAATCGCTGAACAGCGTTATCCGGCAGGCGATCAAGAAGCGTAAAGTGTTCCAGACGGATGACTCAATGCGAAAAGTGATTTATCTGGCAATCCAGGCGGCGTCGAAAAAATGGAATATGCCGATCCAGAACTGGCGGCTGGCAATGAGTCGTTTTATTATCGAGTTCGGTGACCGTCTAAACGATCACCTTTAATACGCTGGCAGTTACACAGAATTATGGACAGGCTCGAAAACTGCCATAGCCTAACTCCAGTGCTCGGCCATTTATCGGGTTCTTTAATGAGACGAATAAAAAAATATAAAACCTATATTTTTATTTACCTCAACTCACTTAAAAATCAAGACAATGCACTTACAAACTCCTTCATGGTGGCCTTCCATTCTTTTGTGTTTATTTTTTTAAAATACAGCTCAATACCCAAGCTTGCTTCTTCAACATAAAGAATATCAGATAAATTTGTTGTTCGCCTTCCTAAATAATCAAACAAACAGAATCTTAACAATCTCTTTTTCTCTTTATTTTCATTTAGCAAGTTCCATTCAACCACTTCATCTTCCACATAAAAAAAATCACCTTTACTATTTTCTGTAGAAACTTCCCAGCCAGCATCTTCAAGAGCATCTTTTAACTCAATCATTCTAGCTCTAGTCATTATAAACTCTCCCAAAAACCCTTTGGAGGCGATATACCACTAGACTCCAATCCATTCATAACACGAGATTTAGTCATTGGCTTTGCCCCATCCTTCCAAGTATCAATAGAAACAATTTGCCCTTTTTTATCTGTAATAGTTAGGCTATAAGAATCATCCCCTACTTTACGGACATAGTATTTTGAATCTGGGGATCTTCCACCTCCCTTCAGTTCTATACCATCCGCTATATTTTTCTGCCCTCTTTTTAAATATTGTTCAGGCGTCAAATTTGAGTGTCTACGAGCATGATCCTTAAGCCCAGAATCCCCATCTTTAAATACCCGTCTTTGTTTCCATTTTGGCCCACAACTCAACCCGAGGGGATCAATCCACCCTAGCGGATTTGGTGCGTACTGATAAAGGTTCAACCCTCCCGCTAAACCGAGAGGATCTGGCGTCGTGAATCTGCCTACTTCCGGCGCATAATACCGGTGAGTATTATAGTGCAGTCCGGTCTCTTCATCCAGATATTGCCCGGCATAACGCAGTGGTTGGCGGAATCGGCCCAACGGCTGGCTGAAATTACGCCACATTGCATCGGTCTGCCGTGCCACCTGACCAAACACCCCATACTGCCCCGACCACACCATCTCACCCTGCACGTTGGTCACTTCCTGTGGTGAACCATTCAGGTCGGTGTGATGCCAGTACAGTTTATCCCCACTGTAGTGCCGTTCAATGCAGGCCAGCGGTGTATAGGCTTCGTTCGGGTCATAGCAGTAGGTTTGTTGATGATCGTCAGTACGGCTTTGCAACAACCGCAATCCTTGCCACAAGAAATAGGTCTCACGCCGTTCCTGACGGATGGTGACCACCTTGCTTGACCGACGGCCCAGCGCGTCATAGTGGTACTGCGCTTCAAACAGTCCCTTCGGCCCGTCACCTTTCGCCCCCACCAGACGGTTATCCGCATCATAGCGATAGTGCTGGCTGCCGGGACCTTTCTGTCTGACCGACATATTGCCGAAGGCATCATACTGATACTGCCATTCTTCCCAGAGGGTCAACCGGTTATCACTATAAGGCTGGCTGCCACGGACATACGGTGAACTTTCCGGCGTCAGTAATGGCAGTAGCAAGGCGTTATCAGCCTGATCATAATGCACAGAGGTCTGATCGCTATGTGCCGAATAGACGCTACGTAACCGACCCTCAACATCATAACCATAGCTCAGCATGCCCCGATTACTGTCCTCCACAGCAGCCAGTTCATGCAGATCGTCATAATGATAAGCTCGCCACAGAACCCCTTGCTCTGGGAAGGTAAGTGCGTCGGTTAGGCGATTGCTGATACTGCTCTGCCACTGGCGACGACCCAGGCGGTCATATCGCCGGTGCTGCGTCAAAGCCCCCTGAGTACGGCTGGTCTCACGGTGAAGTGCATCGCGTTCAAACTCGCTGATTATCTGGTCATTGAAACGGATGGCAGTGACGTGCCCAGAACCGTAATGCAGCCACTGAAACTGGTCATCGTTCGGCAGACCGAGTGTAGTCAGGTTGCTCAATGCATCATACTGGTAGCTCAGTGCTTCAACGCCGTTATGCTCTCTAGTCACCCGACCCAACGCATCCCGTTCAAAGCTCACGGTATTAGGCTGGATACCCAGCTTCTCACCGTGCTCGGTCGGAATACGGCTGGCACTAAGCAGGCTGCCCAATAGATCCCACTGGTATATGACCTGCTCGGTCTGCGTCTGGCGCGCAATCACCTGGCCTACGGCATCGTAGGTCAGTTGGCTAACTTTCTCCGGGCGATGCCCTTCCGTGTCTGCGGTACCACGCTGTACGACTTCGGCAACCTGCCCATCGACATTAAAACGGTAACCATAGCGAGTATCGTCCGGGCGCTGCTCTTCCTGCAAGCGGCCTTCCGCATCACGGGTAAAGCGATAGATACCGCCGTTGGCGTTATCCAGGCTGAGCAGGTGGCCTTCCACGTCATACTCGTAACGCAGGGTGCGGTTCAGGCGGTCGGTAGCGCTCAGGGTTTGCCCGCGTGCGTTGTAATGCCAGTGGCGCGGCAGGTTTTTCCCCTGCTGATGGCTGAGCAGCAGCCCCGCATCAGACCAGTCAAACTGCTCCGTTGAACCATCCGGCAGGGTCAGTGTGACCAGTTGGCCTGCGTCGTTATACTGGTAGCGAGTTTCCTGCTGCAATGCATCGCGGCGGGAGACCATCTGCCCCAGCGTATCATAGCCCCAGGTAGTGGGCTGGCCGGAACAGTCGGTGTAGCCTGTCAGTTGCCCCCGGCTATTCCAGCTTAGCTGACTATCGCCACCCCGTGCATCGGTGACGCGGTCTGGCAGCAGCGTATGGATGTGTGGATAATGATAGTGCGTCGATTGCAGCAACCGGTCGGTTTCCTGCACCACCCGGCCCTGTTCATCCCAGACGGTACGTTCTGCAATGCCATCTGGCCAGAATACAAAGGTCTGCCGATCGCTGTTGCGTTGGTACTGCCAACGCGTAGTGGCTCCGTTGGCATCGGTGACGGACACCAGCCTGCCCAGTTCATCCCACTGGCATTTGCGTAGATGGCCCAGCGGCGAGCAGTAACCGGCAGGGAGACCAGCTTCATCCCACAGCATCTGATGCTGGTTGCCGGTACGATCGGTGTAACGGCTGACGCGACGGTGTTCGTCTAGTTCCCACACCGCCTGACTGCCATCCTGGTAGGTCGCGGTGCGCAGATTGCGTTCTTCATCATAGGCCAGCCGATAGCCATCACCCTCGCTGGTGTGGTGTTCGGTGACGCACCAGATATCCTCCATTTCCTGCCACTGGTAGTCGCAGCGAAACCCGGTGGCATTCTCATGCCATAGCAGCAAACCGTTCTGTTCATCCCAGCCAAAGCGACGCATCACTGCTTCACCTCGGTGTTGCACCGCGACCAGTTGGCCTGCGTCGTTATACTGGTAACGAACGCGTTGCACCTCACCCTCCACGGTTTGCTGCCACACGGCAGTAAGACGGTTGAGTTCGGGGTGATATTCACAACGCAGGGCCTGGCCACCGGTACGGGTGATGATGTCCATCTGCCGTTGTTCGTTGTAGTGGAATGACTGCTGGTTGCCGACATTGTCGCTGATGGCACTCAGGGGAGCTCGGCCCTCGGCGTCGAAGGCCGGATAGTGATAACGCAGTTCACCGGCATCGCTGATACACCACGTGCCATCTTCCTTATGCGTAAGCCAGCACTGCTGATCGGGGCAGAAGGTACGATGGCCAACGGGTACCTCAGGGAACGGGATAAAATCCCCATAGGTGTTACGCCACAAGATGCCCTCTTCCACCTGCCGCAGTTCGCTTTCCCAGAACAGGCTCCAGCCCAGCCCCAGTACGCTCTCCGCTGCATGGCTGCTGAGATAACTACGTTGCCAGAACAACGGCAATTCACCATCGAGGGTGAAGTCCAGGTCATCGTCGTCATTGAGGAATTTTTGCCCGCTAGTCACATCTACCGGGTTGGCCAGAATACCGATCACTGGAACGACTATCGCCAGCGGCCCCAGCCAACAGAGCACTTTGGCTACCTTGCTAGCCCCCGGAATTTTGCTCATCAGACGCTCTACAGCACCTGGCCCACGCCCCACAGCCCCTTTCGCACTGACCAGACCGGCGATAAGCATCGTCAGGTCGGAAACGGTGTAGGCCCATTCGGGGATTTCCGGGCTGATGTTTTCCGTGGTCGTTGTGCCACCGCCGATAAACACGTTGGAGGAACCGGCCAGGATGGTCGCATCGCAGGTAGTTTTATCGCTCTTGCGGGCGGCTGGCTGGCCGTTGATGAACACCGAGAAAGAGCCCTGCGCCACCTGCTGCACCTTGTCCTTGTCACAAGCGACGGTGCTCAAGGTAGCTACGGCAGCAGCCTTGCCATTGATAAAAACATTGCCCGAGCCGGTGATAATCGTCCCGCTGGGGCTCATCGAGCTGGCTCCGGCCTCGACACATGCATCCCGCGCCTTTTCCCCCAGGGCATTGGCAGCCATGCCAACCGCGATCCCGGCCCCAATCAGCAAAAAGCCCACGCCAAGACAGGCAGACGCACACCCGGCACCAATCAACATGCCACCCAGGATCCCCCCGGCCACGTTGATCAGGCCACCTAGGATCGTGCCGCCAATCAACCCGGCGAGAGCCCCCGAATGGCCGATGGCATCACCGACGCGTGCAGCTTCCAGCATGGTATTCGCTCCTGTCCTTGGTCGAAATGTGGGGGTGTTACGGGTGTTGGTAACTGCTCAGACAGGCTGAGAAGAAAGCTTCATCCTGCTCGGTCAAGGCCTGGGAGCTCGCCAGCGTGAAAATCAACACGTTAGAAGCCGTAACAGGGAATACAGCCTGACGTTGGTGCAGCGTCTGGCCCTTTTGCGGATGATAGCGGGAAAGCAGCATAATGCCGTGGAACAGGCCATCGCCCAATACGGCGGGCTGTTCGTCGAGAGCCTGGTACTTGCGCAAGCCTTTTTGCAACACCTCACGCTGGCGGGCCAGGTAAGCGGCAAAGTCTTCGTCGGGGCGCAATTGGTCACGTGAGATGTTAAGTGATGGCCCGGATGGGGCGATCAGAATATTGACGGTTTGCTCACGGTATCCGGCAGGCAAGGTAATGCTACCTTCAGTGAAAACACAGCGGGGTTCTGAAACCTGGGTCATCCTTGTACTCCATGGCTAAATCCTGATTTAATGACCCATACATTTATCACAATGCGAGTGGTAAGTGATAGTCGAACGAGGAAAAAACGTAAGAAAACCTTTAGGTTTCACTTGATGTCCGATGTACAAAATGTATGACAAACGACACATTTTTAGCACACCTGTTTGCGGTATATTGTTTTTTCACATACGAGGGATAGGTGTGGAATGAAAAATAAAACTGTAGGATTCATGGTTATTCTTTTTTTCTTTTGGCTTTTTGCGAAAAATGATAAAACACAAACAAGCAATGCCACACCTCTCTCACAATCTAACCCGCCGTCAACTCTTACCACCCATAATTCAACATCAAATATACTTACTGATGAGAAATCGAAAGCATATTATATTAATGCCGATACATTGAAAGTACGTAATGCTCCTAACGGGAGTACGATTCAATCTCTAAAGCGAGGAGCCCAGGTAAGAGTGTATGAACAGATTACTTCATGGAGCAAGATAAGCAAAGATCAAGAGGAAGAACGCTGGGTATCTACGAGCTATTTATGTGAAACCTCAGAATGTTACATAAAAAGGGTCCTATCCCAACCTACGCCTATTCCAAAGCAACAAAGAATTGAACAGCCAAGAACGCCTCGGCATCAGCAGCCTCAGAATTATAGTTCTTCCTGTTCTTGCTCATCAGGCAACGTATGTATAGGACCCAGAGGAGGACGTTACTGTATTACATCTGGGGGGAATAAACGCTATGGTGTTTGAAGTGTAACTTGATGCAAAAAACCAAAATGAAGCATGACGTTTTGCGGATATTCTCAATGAGCGTAAGTTTTGAAGGTTACAAAATTAACAGGTTATTCATACATCGTAAAGTGTTTAAATTTGATATGCTAGTTGCTAGCTTACCTATCCCACTAGCGACAGATTTTACAGAGGTTACTTATGGCTACTAAAGACAAAATTGATGTGGAAGAACTCAGGAAGAAAGCAACTGAAAAAGTGGAATTCATTTTGATGGAGCTCAATAAAAACTTCCTTGGCATAACTGAAGTTTTTGCAGGTGGTGCAGGAGTTGTCAACAGCAACCTACTGGAGGCTATGAGCGAAGAGCGGACATAACAGCTAAACAATGGTTGAGCACTACCAGATCACGCTAACATAGCAGTACATTTTTTCGCCTTAATACTATTTATCTTTTCATAATCTGGTGGTTGCACGATAAGATTGAGAAAGTTTTGGATGAGGGATGACAATCGTGAATATAGATATAAATACCATTTTGAATGATGCAGTCAAAGATATGCCAGTAGCTAACATTATAGTGATAGGTAAAACAGGCGTTGGCAAAAGTTCTCTTATAAATGGTGTGTTTAGAGGGAACTTTGCTAAAACAGGTGTTGGCAAACCAGTTACAGACAACATTAAAGTTATTAAGAAAGCTGGCGTTCCTTTGCAAATTATTGACACCCAAGGGCTTGAGGTCGCTGATTATGAAAAAACAAGATTCAATATAGAGTCATATATTAATGAAAATAACAGCAGTGAACTATCAGAAAACTATGTTCACCTTGCATGGTTATGTATAAATGACACAGGAAAAAGATACGAAGATGCTGAAATAGATATAGCTAAATATCTTGTTAGCAAAGGCATACCAGTAATTGTCGTTCTGACAAAAACCAATGCATTTAAAAATAACGAGTTCACTGACGAAGTTAGAAAAGCATTTAAAAACTACAGTCATGCAGTCTGTTCTACACGAGCCATAGAAGAAGTTATTTATGATGACGATGACACGGACGAGATCATAGGCATCAGAAAGGTTAAAGGCATTGATGAGTTGATTCAAGTATCTTACGAGGTTATCCCCGAAGCTCAAAAAAAGGCGTTCTCCAATGCTTTGTCAATTAAAAATAAAAAGGCATTGGATATAAAAAAAGATCAAGCTAGTAAAGAGGTATTAGCGGCCACAGCTCTAGCTGCAGCCGCAGCTGCAATACCTGTACCATTCTCAGACGCATTTACATTAGTGCCCATACAAGTAGGGATGATAGCTAAGATTAGTTACACGTTCGGGATGGATGTATCCAGAGCCGCTCTTACTACAATGGTTACGTCATTAGTTGGTGCTGGCGGTGCAGTTTTTGTTGGACGGGCTATTGTTACTGGTTTACTTAAGATGCTTCCCGGTGTTGGTAGTGTTGTAGGAGGCGCAATATCTGCAACAACTGCGAGTGCAATCACTAAGATGCTAGGGGATACATATACTTTAGTCCTTTACACACTTGCAACTGAGTCAGAAACAGGAGAAATAGATTTTGAACTGGCTGCTAAATTGCTAAAATCGAAAGTATCATTCTAATTTGGAAACGGCGTGTATTTTCACGCCGTATTTTTTAAAGATGAACATTAAATTAATTTTCTTCTTTCCCAAGAAGAGTACTTAACCCTTATTTTATTATTCAATGTCAGTTTATGGTACTGAGGTGCCTATCATGACGCCACCCAAGGGCATCATGAGCGAGAAAGAGCTATGACCTGAAATCCTGCTTCATTCAGAAATCAAAATCCTGGTGAATATCTTACAGGAGACATAGCGCCTTTCTTTCTGAGGTCATCAGGAATCTTCTTGCCGAGATAAAGCTGAGTGATCTTAGGAGATGCCACCCTACCACGGAACCCGAAACGGGAACGTTGAGTAGCTTCAAACTCATCGTCTACGTCCCATGAAGGCATCTCTGGGAAATTCTCACGGGTTGACTTGAGCCACTCATCAGCAACATATACTCCTCTCACGATTCCCCTTACTGTAGCCAATATAACCTCAGCTTTACGGGCGCGTTCTACGCTGACACGCCAGCTAAAACGCACAGCATCATAGAGATCAATATCCTTTGAACTCCTGTTAACGGATATAATCAGGGTCTTATGTTGGAAAACAATTGTTTCAGGCTGATACGTAGCGATTAACTCTTTGATGTGTGCAGCACCGAATTCATTACTGCCAGCACCGTTCATGATGTTAGTCAAACCGGGGTAAGCGTCTATGAGTGCTGCTTCAACCTCGTAAGCGGTCTTTTCATCAGCCATACCGTGTCGATGGATAACATGAATAACCTCAAGGCCTGCTAATCTGATCTCTCGAAGTTGTTTGAGCTTGTTATTAAGTAACTCATCATCATCAACTGCTGCGACCTCACCACGCATATGAGCAAATACACGATTATCTTTCCCCTTTCCTACGTAGAACGTACTGCCGTCCCTTGGGTCAATCAGACGGTATACATACCAGCCAAGATGTTCGATTACTCCCGGTGGAAACTCCTTAATGTCCATGTCATAACGCCTATCACTTAATTTATAGTGCATAAGCTATACACAGTGATGTCGATTGACAACTTATAGTACCCACTAATCTGCCCCTATGATTGATGCAGTGATGAATTAGCCATGTCCGCTTATGGCACTGAGCAAACTATCAGGCCTAATTTGCACTACAACCGTACCCGGCGCCACAGTCATCTCGGTGGCGTCAGTCCGGAGGACTTCGAAAAGGCCTCGCCGTGAGGACAGAAACTTGCTACTAGGATATGGTCACTTCAAGCAAATTGTTGCGGGCTGAGCCCACCACAGGCGTTGCGGCGACGCCACCTAAAGCCCCCCCCATGCAGTGGTAGCCAATAAGGGGTCTTCGCGTTGGAAGTTTCGTGATTGCTTTAAAATAGAAGGGATAAAAGCTGTCATATCGTTTAAATCGAATGAAAAAGTCAGTCGGGATGGACGAAGGAGGCTGGATGCTCAGCGATATAAAAAACTTAATGTCGTCGAACGTTGCTTTGGGACGTTAAAAGAGCATCACCGTATTGCCACGCGCTCGGAGAAAACGGCCAGAAATTATCTTAGCACGCTCAAACCTGGTTCTATTCATCTGTTTTTAAAAAGATTATTTTGTTAAGGCATACAGTCTAGCGATTCATGATTCTCACTACGATCCTGGTAGGTACCTTAGAGTGCTCCACACAAGGATCACGGCATCATAGGGAATGAGTTTGCCTCATTGGTATACTCCCATCGGGTAAACATAGACAAAACCATACTAAAAGTAAGATAATAAAATTTTTACTGACCTTAACAGTGACTTTTATGGCTAAATTACCCGGAAAAACAGCATACTCAGGCATCAGAAGAACTACGACCAGAAAATCAGGATTCAAAAGTCATCCGGACAGCACTGGAGGTGAATATAAACGTGAGGTAGTAACTCCGTATCTACTTGAAGCAGGAAAAACACTAACAGTATGCTTTCGGTTCCCCATTAGTGATGGTCAAAAATATGTTGGCTTCGGCGGATTCTTCCAATGTGAAGATTTTGTCGAAATAGTGTATCACAATCCTAACTCAGTAAAAAATGAGTTTTCAAGGCGAACCTCCACTGACACATCAAAATTTGGCTCAATGTGGCAATGTAATAGCACCTCTGAAAATACAACTATTAGCTTTTATTCGCACGTAGACACTTACGTTGCTTTATATGAATTAGAATGTGGTTTAATCTGGCATGATGCTTTCGATATAGCAATCGAAAATGATCAACTTGGATACCTCGAAAACATGCATTCAATTATGCCTGAAGCAGGTTTTTATACAAATGAAGGGGAAGTAGAATTATTGTATGATGGCGATTTAAGATCTTACAACCAAGATATTATTTTTCACCTCAAATCTTGCAACCGCTGTGCTAGGTTTCTGCCCATTAATGTAAATAACGAACGCGAGCACTTATGTTTTTCGAACCATTGTGTTGCCAAGGCACCTTGCAGACATAAAGGATTTGGTATACTTACTGATGTTGATACTGGCGCAATAAAATTACTAAACTTTGGATATCAACTTGAATGCCGTTTCTGTAAGAAATATTACGTAAATATGCCATTGAACTGGCAAAGAACAGCAGCTCAAATGAAGGAGGACGGGCAACGACGTAGAAATTTTGAATTACTGACTGCTGAAATTTATCAACTATCACCACAGTTAAGCTACCGCACCCAAACAGGTCGAGAATTACTAGATGACATATGGAATCGATTCAGAGGCCATTGTTTTAATTGTAATAACCCATTAGAAAACAAAAGAAAAATGCACCTCGATCATACACGTCCACTGGCTCTTTTATGGCCACTTGATGGTACTGCCACAGCTCTATGCTCAACTTGTAATACTAGAAAACGTGACAGACCGCCATCACAGTTCTACAATGCTATTCAGATCAATCAGCTTTCACAGCTGACTAGTTTATCTGTAGCTGAATTAATGGCCCCAGAACCTAATCATGAAGTGATTAAAGAACTACTCAATCGGTTAGATTGGTTTTACGAGGAGTTTTTAATGAAGCCTTCATTACTTATAGAACGTGACGGTAAAATTTCGGCTGAACTTATTGTTAAGGCTTTAGATAAAGTCTTGATACGTTCACAACTGGTTAAATACAACTTCTCATTCGTTGATGAATATAACCGCCGACGAGACCGACATATCACTTTCGATATTAACGAAGACACTGATTTTATTGTTTAGCAGATGAAAAACGAAGGGAAAAAAATCATTTCCCTTCGTTTAAAAATATTCATCCACTTATTTTCGCAATACTAAGTATTGGTGACCAGTGACACTTCCTTTATCGGAAATGCCGTGTTTTTCACAATGTTCTACAGACTCAGTAAAGATATCAACCACTGTGAAATATTTTTCGGCAAATGGCTTTAACGACTCTGCCATATTACACTTGTCTGAATGTCCTAAATGGAACACAGCATAGCCACCATGTTTTAGTCTTTCGTGACACTGACTAAAGATAAAACTATAGGCATCAAAAGATTTTTTCTGAATCACTTCAATAAAGCTCTTTGGTTGAGTCTCAAAATCTTTCTTAGTCCAACCACAAAACCAGTATCTCATCCAGTTAGTCATATAAAACTTTGTACTGTCAAAGAATGGAGGTGACGTAATGATCGCATCTAAATCCTGTATTTCTTCTGGCCATTCAGCAAGTATGTCAGCTTGATAGCAATGCCCCGCAACGAAGTTCTCACCAACCTCTGTGTTCAAAGACTTATTTACTTTAGTCCACAGTTTTTCAATCAAATTTTTGTATACATAATCACCGGTTGGAGCATAAGGTGTAATAGGGTGACTTGTACGACTCAAAGCATAAGGTCTATTACCATGCAAAATATGCAACATACATGACATAATCAAAGCCCAATCAGCTGATTGAGCATCATGATGTTTGATAAAGAAATCTCGGGCACAAATTATTTCCTTTAATGTATTCTCATGAAAATACTCTGGGATAGTTTTATTAAATCTAACTTCGTTTGAGTCTTTAATAGATTCATTACTAGGCATAGAGCTAGCTATATAATCCTCTAAAGAACCCATTATTTTATTAACTTTATCCCTACTTGGGCTCATTATTTTGGCATTACTAAGGCTTGTTGCCAACAAACCGATATCCATACCAAATGACTTACGCCCATTTAATGCTGCTTCAAAAGGAATTGTGCCTGAACCACTAAAAGGATCGAGAATTTTATCGCCTACTTTAGAAAATGCTTCGATAAGCTTAAATGCCAAAGCAGGCTTCATCTTCCCCTGATATGAGCAAACTGAATGCAGGGTATTACCCCAATTACGCTTCGAATAAGGATGTTGAAGATGCGGCAAAGACTCTTTAAACATATCCCACTTATGAGAAATATCACAACTTTGCACATCTATACCAGCAACGGATATTTTCCCCACATTAGCCTTTTCTAAAATGATTAATGACTGAGATAAAGGAGCCCCTGATTTAGACTTTCGCCCTCTTAACCTTACAATATCAAGAGTTCCAAAACCAAAATCCTTTGCTATTTCACTGAGAATGTCATGGGTAGGTACGTGTACACCACCATAAAGTGAATCGCCAATATCAATAGCAGCAATACCACCTACTTTCATATGCTTATAAAGCCCCTTAAATACAAGCCCCATCTCTTCAAAATAGCCTGCAGCCATTTTAGAAATGCGTCCATCATATGCATTGGCTGCAAGCTCAGAAACAACAGCCTGTGCAGCAGGGTGAACAATATTACCTTTATTTTTTGTTACATCATTAATGCCCGAAGTCACTACCTGATCTCGGAAGCCGCGCAAACAATTAGCAGTGGTAATAAACCCCATGTACCACAATTCTAACTTAGTATTCCGAAAGTAGTTTGTCCCATTCAAGTACGGTGGACTTGTAATTACGCCATCTACGCCAAGTGGCTGTAATTCATGTAGTTGTTTTGCGTTATGCCCGACTAACTTTGCCTCAACTAAAGAGGTAGGGCAACGTAAGCAATCCTCGGCTAAAAGCATTAATTGCTCTTGAATTGATTTAACAAATTCAGGCAGACCTTTCGCAAGTTCTTTAGGGGTTTTGAAACGAACATCACCAGCTCGCTTTAAGCGAGAGCAAATGATGATTTTTGAAATAACAGCTACTTCAAGTGCCAATCCTAATATTGGCCTTTTAGCTAATAATTCGTCATTCAAAGTTCTAATTTTTAGAAGCTTAGAAAACATGTCATCATCAAAATATACACTATCCTGAAACGCTACAGTGTAGTATTCTCTCAATTCTTTTTTTTCACAAAGACTTTCATATATACTTGGTAAGTCTTTCGATAGCTGCCTTATTTCATTGTAAAGATTTAGTTTTTTATCTTTTGGCAAAGCTGCAATAGTTAACTTTGCATTAATAACCTTGCGCATTGCTGGATTTATTTCACAATAGAATGTTTGGACATTTTGAAATCCGAGTGTCAAAGGCGTTGTTCCAACACCTGCAAACGGTTCTAGTATACTTGTAGCATTAGGTATATATGTTTCTATAATTGAACGAACAAATTCAGAGGAATAGCCTTCAAGATATGCATACCAATCATGAAGAAACTCCCCTTTACCACCAACGTGGGTAACATCTTTGGGATCAACTTTTAAATCTAAAGGTAGATAGTTAGACACAGACATTTTTTAACCTTTTCAGAGTTGGCGATAACAGCGAAGGATGTTAATGTTTATCTCGCCTATATCAACCACTTTATCAACTAATACTGTATTAATTAACAGTATTGCACATGTAGGCAAGTATGGAAATTACTATTTCTTTGGTGAGAATTTTTCTGAACTGTATTCGCTATAACCTATGAAGTAGCTACACATTACGTTGTTGAATTAAAATGATTTTCTGGTATAAAAACTCACATCATCCTAACAACATTGGTACCCGCATTCAGCAGTTATATCCGTATAAAATTGACCATCTGTAGGTGCAATCAGTTGAAACGGCATCTCAAGGCGCAAAAACGATGCTGGGTTAACACAAGCGCTTTGCCAACAGCTTAATAGCTCGTCGGGTGGTAGGGCGTATGAGAGGTGAAGTGGCACTATAGAGGCGTTAATGCTGAACTTAAACATATCTGGCTGAGAGAGAACAGAGCTAATGAAATATTCACAACCAACTGATTTATAGTTAAATTTATGTAAGGCGCTATTAATCTCAGGGTGCTAAGGTGTATATAAATCAGCCGGTAGTAGTGCGCACTCATAGCACCGGATTTGACCCGCATTATAGGGTAACTATAGACCGTGGTATCGCCAGCTTCACGACTCCCCCCTGCACTGTAACCCTCGAAACCATTGAATAGCTACAAGCACTCTTCAGTATCAGGGACTGCCATAAAGGCTCCGCGATAGAATGAAAGTGTAAAATGTCCAGATTCAGCCGCTGTACTTAGCGTATAGACAGTCAAGCTGCTCAACGATGGTTCAACTGGGCTGTATCCGGCTATTTTTAAAACAAATATTCAATTGAGGGGCACAGCCTAAACCATTATTTAACCCTACATAAATAAGCAAAAAACTGAAACTGCCAGCACCAACATCACTGCTGTCACCGCCGATCTCTTTCAGAAAAACCACCTCAACCTAAGCACGACACCCAAACTCCCCATGCACCACATTCCCGTCCCGCTCCAAGCTATCCATATAGTCCGCATACCACTGCAGCATCTCACGCCGTCCATCCAGATACTTCGCATGGTTGTAGGTGCCGCGGATGCTGTTCTTATCCACATGCGCGAGCTGTGTCTCAATCCAGGCCGAGTTATAGCCTTGCTCATGCAGGATAGTGCTCATGGTGTGGCGGAAGCCATGGCCGGTCAGTCGCCCTTTGTAACCCAGCAGCTCGATAACCTGATTGATGCTTTCCTTGCTGATTGGCTTACGTTGATCGTTTCGGCCAATGAACACCAAGGGATAGCCACCAGTAATCGATTTGAGAGAGCTGAACAGTTCGATAACCTGCGTTGATAATGGAACGACATGCGGTCGCTTCATTTTCATCACTTCAGGCGGGATACTCCATACGCCCTTTTCGAAGTCGATGTCCTGCCAGCGTGCAAACCTCAGCTCCTGGGTTCTTACCCCCGTCAGCATGATGATCTTGGTTGCCGTTTTAGTGATGACACTACCAGTGTATCCAGATAAGTCTTTGAGGAAATATGGCAGTTCCTGAGCCGTCAGGAAGGGGAAGTGCTCTTTCTTCGGCGTTGCCAAAGCGCTAGCGAGGTCGGGTGCAGGGTTGTAATTAGCTCTGCCGGTGATAATGGCAAAGCGAAAGACCTCTCCGCAACGTTGGCGAACCTTACGCATTTTCTCCAGTGCCCCACGCTTCTCCATTTTACGCAACGCTTCCAGCAACTCCATCGGCTTGAGATCGGCAATAGGCCGCTTGCCGATATAAGGGAAGATGTCTTTCTCGAAGGTATCAATGATCTCATCACGGTAACGCAGTGACCAGCGGTCAGCTTTAGTCTGATGCCACTCGCGGGCGATAGCCTCAAAGGTATTTTCCGCATTCAGCTTCTGAGCAAGCTTCTCGGCCTTTTTGGTTTCACTGGGGTCGCCGCCCGCCGCCAGGATCTTTTTGGCTGCATCGCGCTTTTCACGAGCACCTGCCAGGGAAACATCGGGGTAAACGCCAAAGGCGAGACGCTTCTCTTTACCAGCAACTCGGTACTTCATACGCCAGTAACGCGATCCATTCGTAGCCACTTCAACGTATAGCCCTCCGGCATCACCTAAGCGGTACGGCTTATCTCTGGGCTTTAATGCCCGAACTTTTGCATCAGTTAATGGCATCGTTGTTTCCTCCTGAAAGCAAGAATGCTTTGACGGCCTGAGTTTGCTCTGGCGTAAGCGATAGGGTTTGCTTAGTGGTTTTGATAATCAGCCCACCGGGTTCGGTGAGCGAAAGTTGGAAAGCTTGCTTGGTACGTTCCTGGCGGCGTTGTTCCCTCTCCAGAGTTTTATCAATCGCGGGATCGTAACCATCTTTGATCTTCGCTCTGGCTTCTTCCCTTAACATGATGGCTTCGCTAATCGTGACAGCAGGGTATGTCCCGAATGCTAGGCTCTTCTCCTTCCCGTCTATGCGGTACTTCAGACGCCAGTATTTTGAGCCTGTAGGCACTACCAGCAGATAGAGCCCCCTACCGATAGAAAACTTATAGGGTTTGCTACGGGTATCAAGTGACGCTATTGTTTGATTATTAATGGTTTTTAGATGTTTTGGTGGCATGTGATTTTACCCACAGTGGTCGGTTTGCCCAATAGTGCCCCCAGGGGCATATTGATACCAGTAGACTCCTGTTGACTTCGGAATACAAGGAAGGCTTGATACACAAGGGTTTAAAGGGGGTTTAGTTGACATTGGGAGAGTTCAGTAGAGGTCGAATGGCGGAAGATCACAGGAGTCGAACCTGCCCAGGACCGCTGGCGGCCCCAACTGGATTTGAAGTCCAGCCGCCCCACCGGGGACGAGGATCTTCCTCTGGAAACAGGAAGCAAGTCGCAGATTATAGCGCGAATCCCCCTAGCTGCTAAGAGGGAATTCATGTTTCCGCGATCCCCTTCGTACACTTGGCCTACCGCACAAAACTCCCGCCTTTTATCTGCTACCCTAGCCGAGCCCGGGTTATTAACCCGTACATTGCTGGAGATGCTATGACCAAGAAAGTTGCCGTCCTGCTGAGCGAAGGATTTGAAGAGGCCGAGGCGGTTATCGTGATCGACGTGTTACGTCGTATGGAGATAGAGGTAGAGCTGCTGTCCTGCCAGGATAGGCTGGAGCTGCGCAGCTATCACCAGATACGTATGTTTGCCGATGCTCTGTTGGAACGCCGCATGGACCAACTGTACGATGCCGTGGTGATCCCCGGCGGGCCGCAGGCTACTGCCGCAATGGCGGAAAACGAGCTGGTCGTGGAGTTTATCCGCCGCCACGATCGTGCTGCCAAGCTGATCTGCCCGCTGTGTTCTGCCGCCGCTCGCGTACTGGCTGCCAACAAACTGCTGCAAGGCCGCCGTTATGTCTGTTCTGGCGATCTGCATCAGGAGATCGAAGATGGTACCTACGTGGCTGAAAGGGTTGTGGAAGATGGCAATCTGATCAGTGGCCAAGGGTTGGGGGCCGCGTTTGATTTTGCCTTCACCGTGGCCTACCGCCTGACCGGCGATCGCATTACCACGCAAGAGCAAGCCGTACATATCTATCACGAAAACTGGCAAGCCCCACAGGCAGTGCATTAATCGCTACTGCTGCTAACTAGGCGCGGCACAGTTTGCGTTTTCCGGCCCCGATGCCGAAAGCGAAAATTGTTACCGCGCTTTCTGTTTTTTACGGCTACTCCTCGCTATCCAGGTACAACGTTTTGATCCCGCTTTTGCTACGTTTAGCAGCAACCAACGCATAACAATGACCTGTAACTGTTTTACCCGATTAGGTGAAGCCGTGGTCAGTAATACCACGGTCATTAGCACGCCAGTAACCCCCCCTAACCGGCCCATCATTTTTGTTAACCACACAATAGAAGTGCGGGAATAAGCTGCATCTTTGGCGAAGATTATTCATATTGATGATAACATGGCTATTCTTATGAATTTTTCGGGGCAAATATATTCGACCGTAGGGTCTAAGTCAGTTGAAGTAACCTTGACGTCGCCAATACCTCTTCCCCTGTAATAGTCGGTAGTCCATAATTACACCATGCAATGCCTTCACGGGATCTATGATAAAAAAGAGAGGGAATTCTTTATGGGTATGCCACAAACAAAATCTGAATTAATTTCATATCTTAATAAAAACCTCGGTGAATTAATAAATGTCCTGAATACAGATTCGCCGGAGCTTGCCTCAGATAAATCAATGGAGAGACATTCGAAAAATAATAACGTCAGCTTAAAATCAGTATCGGAGTGAAATGATTATGATGAAAAAGAAAAACAACACGCCAACGCCCCACGATGCCACATTCAGACAGTTCCTGACCCAGCCAGAGGTTGCCCGTGATTTCATGGAACTACACCTCCCGGCAGAGCTGCGTGCCATCTGCGACCTTAACACCCTGAAACTGGAGTCAGGCTCCTTTGTGGAAGATAACCTCCGCCAGTACTTCAGCGACGTGCTCTACAGCCTGAAAACCACCGCTGGGGATGACGGTTATGTCCACGTGCTCATCGAACACCAGTCCACCCCGGATCGGCACATGGCTTTCAGGCTCATCAGGTACGCTGTAGCGGCCATGCAGCGCCATCTGGAGGCAGGCCACAAAAAGCTGCCTCTGGTAATACCGATGCTATTCTATACCGGTAAGCGCAGCCCATACCCCTATTCCACCCGGTGGCTGGATGAGTTTGCTAACCCAGAGCTGGCCGGTAAACTTTACAGCACTGCTTTTCCGCTTGTCGATGTCACCGTCATCCCTGATGACGAAATCGCAGGCCATCGCAGCATGGCGGCTCTGACACTACTGCAGAAGCACATTCATCATCGGGATCTGGCGGAACTGGTGGATAGGCTCGCTCCCATCCTACTGGCCGGATATCTCTCTTCATCACAGGTAGTATCGCTGGTACACTACATTGTACAGGCGGGCGAAACGTCAGACGCCGAAGCCTTTGTACGCCAACTGGCACAGCGAGTGCCGCAACATGGGGACACACTGATGACCATCGCACAACAGCTTGAACAGAAGGGTATTGAGAAGGGTATCGAGAAGGGCATTCAGCTTGGTCGGCAGGAAGGGCATTCAGAAGGCGAGCGCGATGCTACGCTGAAAATTGCCCGTACCATGCTGCAGAACGGTCTCGATCGCAACACCGTCATGAAAATGACCGGTCTGACTGAAGACGAGCTGGCACAGATCCGCCACTAATCTTATTAGAACAATGTTCTAGCCTTACTGTCGGACCTTGCCAGTAGTCTGAATAGTCGCAAAGAGACTATTTTATGGTGGGACTATGACCTGATGATATAGCAAGGTTTGACAAATAACGGCGGTATGAAGAATTGCCGTGTAGTCTCACCGCCAGGATATTACGCAAAATTGAAATTAACTCGTTTAATTAAAATGAACAACTAATAATGGCAGGGTCTTATATCTCTCCGAAAAGGAGTGATTCGCTGTATTTGATTTTTCACCGTCATAAAAAGCCTCCCCACCAAGGAGAAGGCTTAACGATAAAGGAGAATTTTACGGCTGTAGCAGGGCTTTCACATCCAGCAAAATAAATTCGTTATCATCCGCCACGTTGGGTTCACGGCTGGAAGAGAACGGGAAGTTATTGTCGTTCCCCACGATGATATGGCTGCCATCCACCACATCGACATTCTCGATAGTGAAGAACGGGAAGGTCAGCACGCCGTTATTCAGCGGTTTACGCGCCAGCTTCTGTGGGTACTGAATGTTCAGCAAATCGATATACGCCAATTTTTCTACCGGTTTGCCGACGTTGGCGTCGGAAAACGCTATTTTGTAGACCCGTTTGAATTTGGCGATCTGGCTGAAGCAGTTATCCGTTGGCGCGCCTGCCGCACAGGCTTTATCGGCAGTACCTTCACCATTATCACGTTCGATCACCAGCCCGTGGGTGGCGTCGATCATATTGAAATCACCGATGGCGTTCTGATTGTCTTCCAACACGTACTGCCAGCTGCGGCCAGTCCATGCTTGCTGTTTGACGTCAAACTCCAGCACCCGCAGGTAGCGTTTGCCCGCCACGTTCTCAAACTGTTCGCCGTCCCACAAAGCCCCTTCCAGCAGGGGATACAACTTGCTGCCATCCGGTGATACCGCCATTCCTTCAAAGCCCTTGGAGCGCGCGACCTGGAAGTTCTGCTTGCCGTCCGGCGCACCTGGCAGCGTCAGCGTCGGGTTATCCGGCGATTTCACTACCTTGCCGTCAACCTGGGTGTCAAACACCGCCAGCACCTTGCCGTTCAGATCCGCTTTAATCAGGTAAGGGCCAAATTCATCGCCGATCCATAGGGCATCGTCGGCAAACTGGAAGCTTTCCGGGTCGAAATCGCTGCCGGTCAGGTAACGTTTGTCGGTGCTTTCATTGACGATATGGAACGGGACTTTTTTATCGGGATCGTGCAGGAACAGCGTTTTTAGCGGCGTTACCGTACCTTCCTTGAAATCGATACGGTAATGGTTGAGATACAGCATGGCGTCCGGCGAGTTGGCTTTGCTGCCAAAGCCGTTATCGGTCAGCACCCAGTAGGTGCCATCCGGCATGTGTTTGATGCCGGAGTGCCCCTGCAATGGCTGACCATTGATGGGTAGCCCGATGCCGGTCAGCCGATCGGCAGATTTCCCCACTACGCTGCCCAGTTCGGTGATGCGTTTGCCGCTGGTGTATTTACCGCTCTGTTGCAGATCGGTTGGTGCATCCTGGGGGGCCGTGACGCTGGACCTCACCGGTAATACGGCGTGCCCGGCCAGCACGGCGGGGACTTCCTGAGCCTGCGCCCATAGCGTGGTGCTGAATGCCAGGCAACTGGCCAGCAGTGCCAGGCGGGAGGGTAATTTATGCATATAATGAATTCCCTGGTTATGGTTTTGCCCAAAGGTAAAAAGCAACGCCACTATAGGGAGCCGTAATGACAGAAATATTATGTGCCGCGTGACACCTTGTCAGCCCCTCCCCAATACCAGGTGGGCGCAGCATGCAGCGCCCCTACGTTTTGAGCCAGCGGGACGTTCAATAGCCAGCCTCCCCAAAACGGTCGCGGCACTCTTTGGGCGTCATGTCATAGCCCTTCTTGAACACCGAATAGAAGTACTGCAACGATGGGTAGCCACACATCTGGGAAATTTCGTTGATGGGTAACGAGGTTGCGGTGAGTAAATTGCGGGCGCGATCGAGCTTCTCTTGGTGGATGGCGTTATGGATCGTCTGGCCGGTTTCATCCTTGAAGCGCTTTTCCAGATTGGAACGGGACATGCCCACCGCATCCAGTACCTGCTCCACCTTGATCCCCTTGCAGGCATGGTAACGGATATAGTGCATGGCCTGGATCACCGCCGGGTCACGCAGTGAACGGAAATCGGTAGACCGCCGTTCAATCACCTTCACCGGCGGCACCAGAATGCGCTGTAGCGGCAGCTCGCGCTGATCAAGCAACTGATGTAACAGCTTGGCGGCACGATAGCCCATCTGGCGTGTCCCCTGCACCACCGACGACAACGCCACGCGCGACAGATAGCGCGTCAGCTCTTCGTTATCGATGCCAATCACACAGAGTTTTTCCGGCACAGGAATATCCAGGTGCTCGCACACTTGTAACAAGTGGCGCGCCCGCGCATCAGTAACGGCTATGATCCCGGTCTGCTGGGGCAAGGTCTGCACCCAGTCCGCCAGGCGATTCTGGGCGTATTGCCAGTTCTCCGGCGCGGTTTCCATCCCCTGATACACCACCCCCTGATACTGTTCCGCAGCCACCAACTGGCGAAAGGCCTGTTCACGCTCCTGCGCCCAACGCTTCCCCCCCTCCACCGGCAGGCCATAGAATGCAAAGCGGTTCAGCCCCTTTTCTTTCAGGTGCATAAACGCCGCTTCCACCAGCGCATGGTTGTCGGTAGCGATGTAATGCACCGGCGGGTAATCCGCCTCCCGATGGTAAGAGCCCCCGACACCAACCAGCGGTACCTGGACGTTACGCAACAGTTGCTCAATATTCCGGTCGTCGAAATCGGCGATCACGCCGTCCCCTAGCCAGTCCTTGATATTATCGATGCGGCAACGGAAATCCTCTTCGATAAAGATATCCCAATCGCTTTGCGACGCCTGTAAATACTCGCCAACGCCCTCCACTACCTGGCGGTCATACACTTTATTGGCGTTGAACAGCAGCGTAATACGGTAGCGCTTCTTAAACATGGGGGCTCCCCAGCAATAAATACGGCCACAGCTACAAGTGTGAAGCCACGTCTACACCCGGCGTTTGGTCGCGGAATCCATCCACACCGCCAGCAGCAGGATCGCGCCTTTGACGATATATTGCCAGAACGTCGGCACGTCCAACATGCTCATGCCGTTATCCAATGAGGCCATGATAAACGCCCCCATCACCGCTCCCGCCACGCTACCGATCCCCCCGGCCAGGCTGGTGCCACCGATCACGCAGGCGGCGATAGCATCCAGCTCGGCAATGTTACCGGCAGAAGGCGAGCCGGCCCCCAGGCGCGAACTGAGGATCAGCCCGGCAATCGCCACCATCAGGCCGTTGATGGCAAATACCGCCAGCTTGGTACGCTCAACATTAACCCCGGAAAGCCGCGCGGCATCGATATTACCGCCGATGGCATAAATACGGCGGCCAAAGGCGGTACGTGATGCCATAAAGATCCCAGCAAGCATCAATGCGGTCAGGATCAGCACCGGCGTTGGTACCCCGCGATAGTCGTTCAGCAGGTAAATCGCCCCTAATACCAGGATGGCCATGATGCTTTGCCGAGTGACATCGCCGCTCGCTGCCGCTACCGGCAAGCCCAGTTGCGTACGTCTACTGCGCCGCCGCCACTGCCAGGCCACAAACAGCATCAGGCCGACCGCGCCAATGCCAAAACCCACTCCGTTGGGCAAGTAGCTCTGGCCAATCTGTGACATGGCATTGCTGGTGGGTGACACGGTGGTGCCATTGGTAATGCCGATCAGAATGCCGCGAAACGCCAACATTCCCGCCAGGGTGACGATAAACGAAGGGACTTTACGATAGGCTACCCACCAGCCATTCCAGGCCCCCAGCAACAGCCCCGCCAACAGCGTGACCACAATGGTCAACGGCAGCGGCCAGCCGAACCAGACGTCAAATATCGCCGCCGCGCCCCCCAACAGCCCCATCATTGAGCCAACGGAAAGGTCGATCTCCGCCGAAATAATCACGAACACCATGCCCACCGCCAGAATGCCGGTGATCGCCGTCTGGCGCAGCAGGTTGGAGATATTACGGGCGCTGAGATAGGCCCCTTCGGTGGTAAAGGTAAAGAACAGCATGATGACGGCGATCGCCGCCAGCATAACGAACACCTGCAGGTTGATGGTTTTCAGCCCGAACGGCGGCTTTTTTGCCCCCACTGGCGGCAGGCTGGCTTCAGATTGCGTGCTTTTCAACATGTGTTTCACTCCTCAAGGCCGCTTCCATTACCTGTTCCTGGGTCAGATCGCGGTTCACCAGATCGGCTTTGATCTGCCCCTGGTGCATCACCAATACCCGATCGCTTAACCCCAGCACCTCCGGCAATTCGGAGGACACCACAATCACCGCGAGCCCCCGCTGTGCCAATTGATTGATTAACTTGTAAATCTCTTGTTTGGCACCGATATCAATGCCGCGCGTTGGCTCATCCAGAATGAGGATTTGCGGGTTCAGCAACAGGCACTTCGCCAGGATGGCTTTCTGCTGGTTACCCCCGCTGAGACGGGCAATAGCCAGCTCCGCAGAAGACGTTTTTACCCGTAGCCGTGCCAGCGATTGTTGGATGGTTGCCTGCTCCTGCGCATCATCCAGCACCGTCAATGCGCCACTGAAATCCCCCAGCGCCGCCAACGTCATGTTGGCACCCACGCCCATCACCGGCACGATGCCATCGCGCTTGCGGTCTTCTGGCACCATGGCGATGCCATATCGCATTGCCTCGCGGCAGTTGGTGATGGTGGCGGCCTGCCCTGTGATGGTGATCTTGCCCTGCCAGCGCCCCGCATAGGCGCCAAACAGGCACTGCATGGTTTCGGTACGCCCGGAGCCAACCAGCCCGGCCACGCCGAGGATCTCCCCACGCCGCAGGGTAAAAGACACATTATCGGCCCGGCGGATATGCCGGTTGACCGGGTGCCAGGCAGTGAGGTTTTCCACCTGCAGGACCACCTCACCGATGGTATGGGGTTCCTGCGGATACAGCTCGGTCAGCTCACGGCCAACCATCATGGCGATGATATCGTCCTCGCTCATCTCCGCCGCAGATCGGGTGCCAATGTGCTTGCCATCGCGGATCACGCAGATAAAGTCCGAGATCGCTTTCACCTCGTTGAGCTTGTGCGAAATATAGATACAGGCGATCCCGTGATCGCGCAGATCCGCAATGATCGCCAGCAACGTGGCGGTTTCACTTTCGGTCAATGAGGCGGTGGGTTCATCGAGTACCAGCAGGCGCACCTGTTTGTTCAAGGCCTTGGCAATCTCCACCAACTGCTGTTGGCCCAACCCCAGTTCACCCACGCGGGTATTGGGATCAACCTCCAGCTTGACCTGCGCCAGCATGCGCTGGCAGCGCAGGTACATGTTGTCGTAATCCATCACCCCATAGCGGCCCCACTCGTTGCCGAGAAACAGGTTCTCCAGCACCGTCATCTGCTTCACCAGGGCCAATTCCTGGTGAATGATGGCGATGCCTTTCTGCTCGGTATCGCGAATGGTTTTCGCCGTAACGATCTCGCCCGAAAAATAAATATCGCCCTGATAACTGCCGTGCGGATATATTCCGCACAGCACTTTCATCAAGGTGGATTTTCCTGAGCCATTTTCACCGCACAAGGATAATACCTGCCCCGCTTCCAAGTGCAGGCTGACATTATCCACGGCTTTCACTGCGCCGAATTGTTTAGTGATATTTCGCATTTCTAACAGGCAGGGCATTATTCACTCCCCCCAGATGGCATTGCCATTAATTAAGGTCAGATTGCTTATGGAAACCATCGGCAATAATCGTACTGTCGATATTCGTTTTATCCACCTGTACCGGCGTTAATAGCCAGGCCGAAACTTCTTTACTGCCATTATTTAATTTGGCGTTGGACTTGGGTTGTTCCCCTTTGCCCAGCTGCACGGCGATATCCGCCGCTTCGTCGGCCAGCTTGCTGATCGGTTTATAGACCGTCATGGTCTGGGTGCCCGCCACGATGCGTTTTACCGCCGCCAAATCGGCGTCCTGACCAGAGATCGCCACCTTCCCCGCCAAGCCTTGTGCAGCCAGTGCCTGAATGGCTCCACCGGCGGTGGCATCGTTGGACGCCACGACCGCGTCGATATGGTTATTGTTGGCCGTCAGGGCGTTTTCCATAATCTTCAGCGCGTTTTCCGGCAGCCAGCCGTCGGCCCACTGATCGCCCACCACCTTGATCTTGCCGCTGTCGATCAGCGGTTGCAGCACGGTCATCTGCCCCTTGCGGAACAGCTTGGCGTTATTATCCACCGGCGAGCCGCCCATCAGGAAGTAGTTGCCCTGCGGTACGCGCTGCACCAGGCTTTCCGCCTGCATCTCACCCACTTTCTCATTATCAAACGAGATGTAGAAATCGATATCGGCATTGTTGATCATGCGGTCATAGGCCAGGACCTTGATGCCTTCGCGCTTCGCCTCGCTGATCACGTTGCTCAGCACCTGGCCGTTATAAGGGATGATCACCAGAACATCGACGCCGCGGTTGATCATATTCTCGATCTGCGCCATTTGGGTTTCTTCATTGCCGTTGGCCGACTGAACAAACACATCGGCCCCCAGGGCGTTGGCTTTCTTGACAAAAATATCGCGGTCTTTTTGCCAACGTTCCAGACGCAGGTCGTCGATAGCCATACCGATTTTAATCTGTTGGCTGTAGCCCGGTTGGCTGGCCAGTAGCAGCAGTGCGCAAGCTGAAAGCAAGAGTGGTTTGAATTTCATTTTATAACCCTTGAGTTGTGTAGGGAAATAGTTATCCGTACGCTTTCAAACGGCAAAATTGAAAGGTGACAAGATAAAACACGAAACTTCCAGTGGATTGTTGTCGCTTATGCAGTGTTCAGCAATTACAGATTTTCACCAGTGAATTACGGTTTTTGGTTTAATGTTGATTTTATGATGGCGGTCATGTTTTAAACCTGAGAAATAACCCGCGGCCAGTAAAACCGGCCCTTCGTTGAATTATGAGATCCCGCGCACATTTAATAATTCTGTGAATTTAAGTGTGAAATAACGTAATTGAGCATTCCGCCGCTTACTCCGAAGATGAGCGCATCCCGCATCCCTTACGCCGGGCACCGTTACCAAGGAGTCACTCATGCAATCCTATTTTGATCAGCTAGAACAGGTTCGTTACGAAGGCACCAGCAGCAATAACCCGTTGGCTTTCCGCCACTACAACCCCGATGAAATCATCCTCGGCAAACGTATGACCGACCATCTGCGCTTCGCCGCCTGCTACTGGCACACTTTCTGCTGGAACGGGGCAGACATGTTCGGCATTGGGGCCTTCGATCGCCCTTGGCAACAGCCGGGCGAAGCGCTGGAGCTGGCTAAACGCAAGGCCGATGTGGCGTTCGAGTTTTTCCATAAGCTGAACGTGCCTTACTACTGCTTCCACGATATCGACGTGTCACCGGAAGGGGCCACGTTAAAAGAGTATCTGAACAATTTTGCGATCATGACCGACGTGCTGGCTGAGAAACAGCAAAGCAGCGGCGTGAAGCTGCTGTGGGGCACCGCCAACTGCTTCACCCATCCGCGTTACGGTGCCGGGGCGGCGACCAATCCGGATCCGGAAGTCTTCAGCTGGGCAGCCACTCAGGTGTTCACGGCCATGAATGCTACCCACAAACTGGGTGGTGAAAACTATGTGCTGTGGGGCGGGCGCGAAGGCTATGAAACCCTGCTCAATACCGATCTGCGCCAGGAACGTGAACAGATTGGCCGCTTTATGCAGATGGTGGTTGAGCACAAACATAAGATCGGCTTCCAGGGAACGCTGCTGATCGAGCCCAAACCCCAGGAGCCGACCAAGCATCAGTACGATTACGACGTCGCCACCGTGTACGGTTTCCTTAAACAGTTCGGCCTGGAAAAAGAGATCAAGGTGAACATCGAGGCTAACCACGCCACGCTGGCCGGGCATTCGTTCCACCACGAGATCGCCACCGCCATCGCGCTGGGGATTTTCGGCTCGGTCGATGCCAACCGGGGCGATCCACAGCTAGGTTGGGATACCGATCAGTTCCCGAACAGCGTGGAGGAAAATGCACTGGTGATGTTCGAAATCCTCAAGGCCGGCGGTTTCACTACCGGCGGGCTGAACTTTGATTCCAAGGTACGCCGCCAAAGTACCGACAAATATGATCTGTTCTACGGCCATATCGGCGCTATGGACACCATGGCGCTGGCGCTGAAAGTGGCCGCCCGCATGATCGAAGATGGTCAGCTACATCAGCAGGTTGCCAAACGCTATGCCGGTTGGAACGGTGAGCTGGGCCAACAGATCCTGCAAGGGAAACTGTCGCTCGAAGCGCTGGCACAGCGCGCCGAGCAACAGGTGCTGGCCCCACAACATGTCAGCGGGCATCAGGAAAAGCTGGAGAACCTGGTCAACCGCTACCTGTTCGGCTAACTCTCTACGGCGCGGTGAGTCCGCTCACCGCGCTTCAAAGGATCCGTGCTCATGTATATTGGAATCGATCTCGGTACTTCCGGCGTGAAAGTCATCCTGCTAGGCGAGCAAGGCCAACTGCTGGCCAGCCAGAGTGAGCCACTGCCCATCTCACGCCCCCATCCCCTATGGTCTGAACAAGACCCGCAAGATTGGTGGCAGGCCACCGACCGCGCCATGTTGGCATTGGCTAAGCAGCATAGCCTGCAACAGGTCAAAGCCATTGGCCTGACCGGCCAGATGCATGGCGCAACGTTACTGGATAAACAGCAGCGGGTATTACGCCCGGCCATCCTGTGGAACGATGGCCGCAGCTTTGCGCAATGCCAGGCACTAGAACAAACCGTACCCAATTCACGGGAAATCACCGGCAACCTGATGATGCCCGGTTTCACCGCCCCCAAGCTATTGTGGGTCAAAGAGCACGAGCCACAGATTTTCCAGCAGATCGATAAGGTGTTATTGCCGAAGGATTACCTGCGCTGGTGCATCACCGGCGAGTTTGCCAGCGATATGTCCGATGCCGCAGGGACAATGTGGCTAAACGTCGCCAAACGTGACTGGAGCGACGCCATGCTTGATGCCTGCGAGCTGACGCGTGAGCAGATGCCTGCGCTGTTTGAAGGCAACCAGATCACCGGGCAAGTGCATAGCGAACTGGCACAACGTTGGGGGATGGCACCGGTGCCGGTGGTGGCCGGCGGGGGTGACAATGCCGCCGGGGCGATCGGCGTTGGCCTGTATCAAGCCGGGCAGGCGATGCTGTCACTGGGTACCTCTGGCGTCTACTTCGCCGTCAGCGACGGTTTCCTCAGTAACCCGACCAGCGCGGTGCACAGCTTCTGCCATGCGCTGCCGCAGACCTGGCACCTGATGTCGGTGATGCTCAGCGC
Source organism: Serratia sp. NCCP-200 (assembly GCF_059697885.1). Classification (NCBI taxonomy): domain Bacteria; kingdom Pseudomonadati; phylum Pseudomonadota; class Gammaproteobacteria; order Enterobacterales; family Yersiniaceae; genus Serratia; species Serratia sp. NCCP-200. Next base: position 58,499 of record NZ_BAAKUJ010000006.1, on the reverse strand, counting down.
GGCGTCCTGCCTGGACTGGGCCTGCCAGTTAACCCATGTCGACAGCGTCGCCGCCCTGTTGCGTAACGTTGAGCAGGCGGCTCCTGCTGAAACGCCGCTGTGGTTCTTGCCCTATCTTTCCGGCGAGCGTACGCCACACAACAACCCGAATGCCAAAGGCGCCTTCTGGGGTTTCACTCATCAACATGGGCCGAACGATCTCGCACGGGCAGTGCTGGAAGGCGTGGGTTTTGCACTGGCGGATGGCATGGACGTGCTGCATGCCAGCGGCCTGCAACCCACGGCTATCACCTTGATTGGCGGTGGTGCACGCAGCCCGTTCTGGCGTCAGATGCTGGCCGATATCAGCGGCCAGCGGCTGGAATACCGCACTGGCGGCGACGTTGGCCCGGCATTGGGTGCCGCGCGTCTGGCGCAGATTGCGCTGAACCCTGGCGTACCCTTGAGTACCCTACTGCCGGAATTACCGTTAGAGCAGGTGCATGAACCGGATGCCGAACGGCATCAATATTATGTCGCTCAGCGCCACACCTTCCGCGAACTTTACCGCGGCCTGCAGCCGCTGATGTAATCCCCTCCCTAACCACATATAACCCCTCTCAATCGATGAGGGGTTTACCTCCCCTCAACGCTGGTCCGCTATTGCCATAATGATGGCCGTTTTTGACCTTCTTTCTAGCCTACCGCAAGCGCAGTATGGTCTTACACCAAACTGAGGAGGGCCGAAAATGTCACGTAGCGCACTATTGATCATCGATGTTCAACAATCCTTTCAGCATCGTCCGTTCTGGCAGGAAGACGACCTGCCGGCGTTTCAACAGACGCTGACGCGCCTGATCACAGGTTGCCAGCAGCAAGGGGTGCCGCTGGTCGACGTGTTCCATGTCTCGCCTGAGGGGCCGTTCTCTTTGGCGTCTGGGTATGTGAAACGCCTGCCGTTTCTGAGCCATCAGGCTGACGTTACGGTGCAAAAGCGAGTGCACAATGCGCTGACTGAATCTGGCCTGGATGCCTGGCTGCGTGAACGCCAGATCAACCATCTGATCATCAGCGGTATCCGCACCGAGCAATGCTGTGAAACCACCACCCGCGTCGCCTCGGATCTGGGTTATAAAGTGACGTTTGTGACCGAAGCCACGCTCACTTTCCCAATGCATCACCCGGACGGCAGCCTCTTTACCCCCGAGCAGTTAAAGCGGCATACTGAAACCGTGCTGGTCGACCGCTTTGCCACCATTGCCAGCGTCGATGAAGCATTGGCGCAACTTTCGCAGGAATAATCATGCCCAAGGCCGTTTACTTTCTGATGCTCCCCAACGTGCTGTTACTGGATGTCAGCGGCCCGGCAGAGGTATTGCGGCTAACCGGGCAGTTCCAGCTGCACTATGTCAGCCCGGTGCCGCAAATTTCCTGTTCCATCGGCATGACCATCGGCCAGCTCGCCCCCTTGCCACAGCGGTGGAACGAAGGGGATATTCTGGTGATACCGGGAGTGGCGGACTCAACGCATTACTTTGCTACCGAGGAAGCAGCTCTGGCACGCAATTGGCTCCAGGCATTGCGCCCGGCTTTGGCCCAGCGGCAGATAGATCTGGTATGCGTCTGTTCCGGTGCGCTGTTGGCCGCCCAGGCAGGATTGCTCGACGGCTATCATTGCACCACTCACCACGCCGTGATCGAGCGCTTGCGCCAACAGGCACCGGCAGCGCTGGTGAAGGAAAATCGTATTTTTGTTGAGGATCGCGGCGTGTTTACCAGCGCTGGCATCACCGCCGGTATCGATTTGGCCCTGCACCTGGTCAATCAGCACTGTGGGGCTGACCGCGCGCTGGAGATTGCCCGTGAGATGGTGGTGTATTTCCGCCGCTCCGGCGACGATCCGCAGCTTTCCCCGTGGTTACGCTATCGCAATCATCTGCATCCAGCCGTGCACCGGGCGCAGGATGTGATGGCCGCCGAGCCGGAGGCCGAGTGGTCGGTCCCTCAAGTAGCGGAGAAAGCCCACGTCAGCAGCCGCCATCTGGCCCGGCTGTTCCGTCTGCATATCGGCCTCAGCGTACGGGAATATCATGAGCAGCTGCGGCTGGCGGTCGCACAGCAACGCCTGCAACAAGGCTACGGCCTGGAAAAAGCCGCGCTAACCGCAGGCTTTTCCTCTGGGCGCCAACTGCGGCGGGCACAGCAGCGCTGGCAGGCTTAAGACACCAGCCGCCGGGTATCCACTTTCTGTAACCCCATCGACAACAGCAGGCTCACGCCAAGCGCCATGCCAAACACCCAGAAGATATCCAGCAGCGGGTAGGCCGGAAACTCCCAGTGGCGATTACGCATCACGTTAACGATCAGGGCGTGGAAACCGTAGATCGCCAGCGAGTGGCGGGAGATCACGCCTAGCCAGCCGATTGGATTCGGCAGGCAGTTTTTGCACCACACCAGCAGCGAGACCGCCGCCACAAATACCAAGGGGCCGGTGTACATATAAAACGTATCGGCAAAGCTGCCGTTGATAAACATCTGGCTTTTGGTGCCACGGATAATCAGTACCACGCTAGCGACAAAGCCCAGCACCGCCAACAGACTGAGACCACGCCGCTGGGTAGCCATCATGCCGATCGCTCGCCCTGCCAAGGCATACAGCAGGTAATAGAAGGTATCGCCAAAGATGTACAGGTTCACCGGTAGTAGCTGGACATTATCCAGGGTCAGCTTGCTGGTATTAGGGTTGGCGATAATCGCCAGAATGACAATCACCCCGGCCAGATAGCGGCCAGAAACCGGTTTGACGCTGATCAGCGGCGAAAGCAGGTAGACCACCGCAATGGCATAAAAGAACCACAGGTGATAAAACACCGGCTTTTGCAGGATGGTACGCAACGAGGGCCAAAAGCCGATACGAGTAAAGCAGGCAATATAAATCAGGGCAATGGCGCTGTAGAACAAAATACAGCAGGTAATGCGGATAAAGTGTTTTTGGTTGGCACTGCGCTCACCAAAAAACAGAAAGCCGGAAATCATAAAGAACAGCGGCACCGAAGCCCGTGAAAGCGAGTTCAATACGTTAGCCATATCCCAGTTATGTTCACCCACAGCCACACCGTTGGCGACGTAGTAGGTGGTAGCGTGGATCATCACCACCATCATGCACGCCAGCGCACGCAAGTTATCTATCCAACCAATTTTATTGCTCATTGCTGCCCGTCAGTTGCCTATAATTCTGTCATATACCCTATGGATTTCGAGCTGCAGCTAGGCGCCCAGCTATCTCATCCCCAGGAGCTTACTTTAGTAAGTGACTGGGGTGAGATAGTGCAGGTAACAACGCTGCAGCTTGAAAGACGACGGGTATAGAGAAATGTTAATCAGAGGTTATAGCTCAGGGGGGCACAGCACAACGCTTAAACGCGCTATTAAGAATGAGCCTAAAATCACCTTATGATTGCCAAGGTGAACAATTGGCGGCAAAATAGCCGCCACAACTCGCTCAGTTTGCGCTCTCCCGCCCTGGCAGTTCCTTATTTCTTCTTTACTATCAGTAAAATAAAAATGAAAACATCATTACCCCCTGCGGCACTTCTGGGCCGACAGGCGCTTTTATTCCCACTTTGTCTGGTGCTGTTCGAATTCGCGACCTATATCGCCAACGATATGATCCAGCCCGGTATGCTGGCGGTCGTGGCCGATTTCAACGCCGGTGTGGAGTGGGTGCCCACCTCAATGACCGCCTATCTGGCTGGCGGCATTTTCCTGCAGTGGCTGCTTGGCCCGCTGTCAGATCGCCGTGGCCGCCGCCCGGTGATGCTGGCCGGGGTGCTGTTCTTTATCGTCACCTGCCTGGCCATTCTGCTGGTCACCAATATCGAACAGTTTATCGTGATGCGCTTCCTGCAAGGGATCGGCCTGTGCTTTATCGGTGCGGTGGGCTATGCCACCATTCAGGAATCGTTTGAAGAGGCGACATGTATCAAAATCACCGCGCTGATGGCTAACGTGGCATTGATCGCCCCGCTGCTGGGGCCGTTGGCCGGGGCTGCCTGGGTTCACGTCGCCTCCTGGCAGAGCATGTTTGTACTGTTTGCCGCGCTGGCCGCGATTGCCTTTGTCGGCCTGTGGAAGGCCATGCCTGAAACCGCCACGCTGCGGGGGGAAGCCTTCTCGGCGGCCAACCTGTGGCGGGACTATCGTCAGGTGCTGGTCAATCGGCGCTTTATCTGTGGTTCATTGGCTATCGGCTTTGCCAGCCTGCCGCTGTTGGCCTGGATTGCCCAGTCTCCGGTGATCCTGATCAAGGGTGAGTCACTCTCGGCGCTGGACTATGGCCTGTTGCAAATCCCGGTGTTTGGCGCGCTGATCCTCGGCAACCTGACGCTGGCCCGCGTGACTGGCAAACTCAGTATTGAACGCCCGATCAAGCTGGGCGCATGGCCGATGCTGCTGGGCCTGCTGCTCGCCGCGCTGGCCACGGTATTTTCCGCCCATGCCTACCTGTGGATGACCGCCGGGCTGAGCCTTTATGCTTACGGCATTGGTTTGGCGAACGCCGGTCTGTATCGCCTGACGCTGTTTTCCAGCAACGTGAGCAAAGGTGCCGTTTCGGCCGTGATGGGCATGCTGAGCATGTCGGTGTTTACCATCGGGATCGAGCTGGCCAAGGTGGCCTATGTCTGGGGCGGTAACGGATTATTCAGCCTGTTCAATCTGGTCAGTGGCCTGTGTTGGCTGATGTTGACGGCGCTGTTCCTCAGCAAACACCGTGGTGGCGCCACTCCCGCACCGAGTGCCACAGTGTAATGGTTAATCAACCCTCTCCCTTTGGGAGAGGGTTGGCGTCAGGGGTCAGAACAGCCCCATCGGTTTCTCAGAGTAGCTCACCAGCAGGCACTTGGTCTGCTGATAGTGCTCCAACATCATCTTATGGGTTTCCCGCCCGATCCCCGACTGTTTGTAGCCGCCGAACGCCGCATGCGCCGGGTAGGCATGGTAGCAGTTGGTCCAGACGCGCCCCGCCTGAATGTTGCGCCCCATCTGGTAAGCAATGTTGCCGTTGCGGCTCCACACACCGGCCCCCAGGCCAAAATCGGTATCATTGGCCAACACCAGCGCTTCATCCATATCCTTGAAAGTGGTCACCGCCAGCACTGGGCCAAAAATCTCTTCCTGGAATACCCGCATGCTGTTCTTACCGAACAGAATGGTGGGTTCCATGTAGTACCCCTGCGCCAACCCGCCATCCAGCGCCTTGCGTCGGCCACCGGTCAGCACCTTGGCACCTTCCTGCTTGCCGATCTCGATGTAGTTGAGGATGGTCTTCATCTGGCCTTCGGAAACCTGCGCCCCCATTTGGGTGTTGGCGTCCAGCGGGTTGCCGCTACGGATGCTCTCCACCCGTTTGATCGCCCGCTCCATAAAGCGCTCGTAGATCGATTCCTGCACGAGTGCCCGGCTCGGACAGGTACAGACTTCCCCCTGGTTGAAGGCAAACAGCGCAAAGCCTTCCAGCGCCTTGTCGAAGAACGAGTCCTCTTTATCCATCACGTCGGCAAAGAAGATGTTGGGTGACTTGCCACCCAGTTCCAGCGTCACCGGAATGATGTTCTGGGTGGCGTAGCCCATGATCTGGCGCCCCACTTCGGTCGAACCGGTAAAGGCCACTTTAGCGATGCGCTTGGAGGTGGCCAGATATTCCCCGATTTCACCGCCTGCGCCGTTGACCACGTTGATCACCCCTGGCGGCAGGATGTCCTGGATCAGTTCCATCAGCACCAACACCGATAGTGGCGTCAGCTTGGCCGGTTTCAGCACGATGCAGTTACCCGCTGCCAGCGCTGGCGCCATCTTCCAGCACGCCATCAGCAACGGGAAGTTCCACGGAATGATTTGTGCCACCACGCCCAGCGGTTCGTGGAAGTGATAGGCCACCGTCTCTGAGTCGATCTCACTGATGCCGCCTTCTTGCGCCCGTACGCAGGCAGCAAAGTAGCGGAAATGGTCGATAGCTAACGGAACGTCGGCATTGACGGTTTCGCGGATCGGTTTGCCGTTATCCCAGGTTTCTGCCGCCGCCAGCAGGTCGATATTCTGCTCCATGCGATCGGCGACCCGGTTAAGCAGGTTGGCACGCGCCTGTACCGACATTTTCCCCCAGGCCCCTTTGGCATCGTGGGCCGCATCCAGCGCCAACTCGATATCCTGGAAGGAGGAGCTGGCCACTTCGCACAGCGTCTGGCCGGTGATCGGCGTCAGGTTGGTGTAATACTCGCCCTGTACCGGCGCCACCCAGGCACCACCGATAAAGTTGTCGTAACGTTTTTTCAGCTTGAGAGGAAACCCGGTGTTTTCAGGCGTGAGGTGACTTGCCGTAGTGGTATTCGCCATTTGTATCTCCTTTTAACGTGGCTGCAACCTTACCGCCCGCAGACGGTAAGCAGGTTCACGGCACCATGGCCGCAGATCAAACTTAAGAAGCGGTGAACGATCTCTAGCCGGAATGATAGGGGTTTATGAGGAGAAATGGCGAAACAATGCTCAAACGCATGAAGGGTGTCACAATCTTTTAAACTGGGTGCAACAATATGCACCCATAATTTCAACCACCAAACAACCCGCGATCCCGTAGCAGATGCTGATTTCCCTTGCGCCGGGTAAAGCCGCTGCGATCGAAGAATTCCAATACCTGGATCGCCAGCTTGCGGCCAACCCCCAGCCGATCGCGGAAATCACCGGCATTGGTGCTGCCTTGCGTGGCGTCCAGCTCGCGGATCATTGCGGCAAACTGTTCGATACGCTGGCTGAGGTAGTAGCGATCGACCACCACGGCGGTGACGTAGCCAAGCTGTGCCGCCTTGCGCAACGCGGCGCGAACGCTGTTTTCCTCTTCGCCCAACGAGGCGGCCAGATCGCGCACCCACCAGGGATCGTCACCAAACAGCGGCTCAATGCGGCTCCACAGCGCCTGTTGCTCGCTGCTGAACGCCAAACCGTGGTCTGGCAGATGCAGCCAGCCGCGCGTATTGCGCAGCAAACCCGCCGCCAGCAGCCGATCGATCATCATAAATACCAGCGGCTCATGCAGCGCCGGTAACGCCATACGGCGCAGACGAGCGCGCCCCAGGCCTAGCTGATCGGCATGTTGCTGATGGTATTCGGCCAACACCTGCAACAGGCGTTGCTCATGCGCTTGCACGTTGGTTGGGGCTAGCGCCATGTCGCCGGAGATCATCAGGGCATAGCCCGCCAGCAGTTCCTGCAGGCCCTCATCCGTCAGTTGCCGTGCCCAGGCAAACGCGGCCAAATCCAGTGCGCCACCCGGCAAACGCAAATCCAGCACCTGCCCATCGCTGGATGCCTGAGCCAGCGCGGTCAGCCAGGCCAGATATTCCGGCTGACGCTTGCCACGTTTCGGCGAGGAGAGCCCCAGCACGCGCGCAGCGCCCAACGTTTGGCGCGCGCTGATATCCCGCAGCACCAACCGATCGTTTTCCACCAGCCACAGCGGACGATCGAGGATCAGCTCCGCCAGGTTATCGGCCAGTAGCGCAATACGCCCGGTGATATGGCTGGCGGCATGGTGAATATGCAGCGACTGCCAGTGCTGTATCGGCGCATCGGCCTCTATCACCACCAGAATACGCTCTGCCGCCGCTGGCGGTTGTTGCGCCAACAGCCAGTCGCCCCGCGTTAGCTGGTCTTTGCTGACGTCACCGCTGATATTCAGCGCAATGCGCTGTCCGGCAACCGCCTGTTCTGTCGCCTGATTCTGCGCATGCAAGCCGCGCACCCGCACTGGCACGTCCGCACCGGTCAGCCACAGCGTATCGCCTACCGCCACGCTGCCGCCCAGCGCCGTCCCGGTCACCACCAGCCCGGCACCTTTGACGCTGAAGGCGCGATCCACTGCCAGGCGAAAACGACGGGATAGTAAGTGCTCACCGGGTTGCAGCGCCAACAGATGCTGGCGCAGCTCATCAATGCCTTCTCCCAGGGCCGCCGCAGTAACAAACACCGGCACATCATGCCAGCCCTGCTGCGCCAATTCGGCCAACACCTGGGTTTGCACTTCGGCGATTCGCGCAGGCTCCACACGGTCGGCTTTGGTTAACGCCACCGTCAACTGCGCTCTGCCGCTCAGGCGCAGGATCGCCAGGTGCTCGCGGGTTTGTGCCATTACGCCATCGTCGCAGGCCACCACCAGCAGCGCATGGTCGATACCGCCAATGCCCGCCAGCATGTTAGCGAGGAATTTTTCATGGCCGGGAACGTCAATGAACCCCAGCACGCGGCCATCGGGCTGCGGCCAATAGGCATAACCAAGATCGATGGTCATGCCACGGCGTTGCTCCTCCGGCAGGCGATCGGCATTGATGCCGGTGATCGCCTGCAGCAGGGTAGTTTTGCCGTGGTCGACATGGCCAGCGGTGGCGATAATCATGCGCTCAGCGCCTCAACCAGTGCGCCCTCCTGTTCCAGGCAACGCAGATCGAGCCACAGTTTGCCGTCGTTGATACGGCCAATGACCGGCTGCGGCAAGCTACGCCACTGCTGGGCCAAGCCTTCTAAGGTTGCGCCCCGGCCATCTAGTGGGGTAAAGGTCAATGCGTAGCTCGGCAGGCGATCTACCGGCAACGAACCGCTGCCAATCTGTGACCAGCACGGCTCACTGCGCAGCTCGAAGCGGCCAGCAAACCGCGGAGCCAACTGGCTTTGCAAACGTTCGGCAGTTTCCTGCATCTGTTGCTGTGGGCGGGTCAGTAAGCGCAAGGTAGGTAAATGTTCTGCCAGTAACTCTGGCTGTTGATACAACCGCAGCGTGGCTTCCAGCGCCGCCAGCGTGATTTTGCCGACGCGCAGGGCGCGCTTGAGTGGGTGCTGTTGCAAACGGGCGATGAGTTCTTTTTTGCCGACGATAATCCCGGCCTGCGGCCCGCCCAGCAGTTTATCACCGGAGAAGGTCACCAGATCGACACCTGCAGCGATCAAGCGTTGCGGCATCGGTTCGGCTGGCAAGCCGTATTGCGCCATGTCGATCAGCGAGCCACTGCCCAAATCGGTCGCCACAGGAATGCCGTGTTCGTGGCCCAACACCGCCAGTTCACTTTCATCAACCGCAGCGGTAAACCCTTGAATACTGTAATTACTGGTGTGCACCTTCATCAACAGGCCGGTTTGCTCGTTGATGGCGGCACGATAATCTTTCAGATGTGTACGGTTGGTGGTGCCGACTTCCACCAGTTGGCAGCCAGCCTGGCGCATGACGTCCGGGATGCGGAACGCGCCGCCAATCTCCACCAGCTCGCCACGTGATACCACCACTTGCTGGCCCGGTGCCACTGCCGCCAGCATCAATAGCACCGCCGCCGCGTTATTGTTGACGATGCAGGCATCTTCCGCCCCGGTGAGCTGGCAGAGCAAATCCGCGATGGCCCGATCGCGATGCCCACGGCCTGCGCCATCCAAATCGTATTCCAGCGTCACGGCACTGCTCATGGCACTGACCACCGCATCCACTGCCGGTTGCGCCAACAGCGCTCGCCCCAGGTTGGTATGCAAAACGGTGCCGCTGAGGTTAAATACCGGTTGCAACGCCGGGCGCTGCTGTTGTTCCAGGCGTGCCTGTAGCGCCTGCGGCCAGTCCTGACACCAGGCGGGCAGCTGTTGCTGCGTCTTGATGGCTTCACGCGCCTGTGCCTGCATCTGGCGCAGTAGTTCGCTGATAAGCGTCTGGCCGTGTCTGGCGACGGCGGGTTCAACCGCAGGATCGCGCAGCAGGCGGTCGATGGCAGGTAACTGGCTGTATAGGTGCTGGGATTCAGTGCTCATGGTCACTCGATTTTTCAGTGTCCGGTTATCGGCAAACTGGCTTATTGGCGTGCCGAGCTAAACCAGTCAGGTTATTTAACCTGCATGGTATCAATAATTCGCTGTACCAGGGCATGATGTAGATCCGGTGTTTTAGCTGGTGTTAACAGCTGCAACGTCACGACCCGTTTATTGAACACCGTCAACACGATGGTGGAAACCAGTTTTTGCCCGTTGACCGTCTGTTCAGTATCCAAACGATGGAACTTCTGCTTACCGACGGTGAAATTCTCTTCTTTGGTTTTCTTGATGTTCTGATAGCGGTCGGACAGCTCGGTAATGATGCTTTGCGTCAGCTCTTTGAGCATCGCATCGCTGGTATTGATCTTCATGTCTGCTGGCGGGATCACTTCCGAAGCGACAGTGCGCTGGCGTGATTTGCTGTCGAGAAACAGCTGAATGGTCGACTTGTCGTCGTTGATGATGCCGCTCAGCTTGGTCTGATCGCTGAAGCCCGGCGGCAGTTCAAAGGTGATTTGGCCTTTTTGCAGCGAGACGTTCAGGCCTGGGACGGGCTTGGGTTCTTCCACCGGCGGCGCTGGAGCTGGCGTTACGGGTTGTGTCACTACCGGTTTTGGCGCGGGGGCGGTGACTTCCGGCTTTTTGCTGTCCTGATTATCGCAGGCTACCAGCCCGGTAAGCAGCACGGCTAGCGCCGCGCCTTTGGCAAGGGTCTTCAACATCATGTCTTCCTTTCGCGTTACGCGTCTTGACGTAACGGTAGCAACTCGCTTGCCGGTTTGCCAGATGTCTAATCCGAAAGTCGCTGCGGCCCCCTCATGCCCCCTCTCGCTAGGGAGAGGGGGCTGCAAAAGTGATGGAGTTGAGTTGAGCAATTACCGTGGCAAGGGTCGAATAAAAAAACCCAACTGTCATTATTCCCCAGGGAACAGGAACGGGTTGATACTGCTGCGCGCAAAGCCTTCCTCTTCCATCTTGGCATCGAGGATAAGCGAAGCCAGATCGTCGGCCACCGCCTCGACCTTCGGGTCCTTCTCCTGATAGAGGATCTTCAGGTAGGTGCCGCAATCGCCACAGCTTTCCGCTTTCACCGCCGCCTGCTCACTTTCCAGTGACCAGTAGTTGAGATCGCCGGTTTGCTCGCAGTTGCTGCATTTCACCCGCACCACGTGCCATTCGCTCTCGCACAGGTTGCAGTGCAGATAGCGCAGGCCGTTCACGGTACCAAGATGCACCACGCTGGAAACCGGGATACTGCCGCACACCGGGCAGAACTGGCGATGCTCGCCGTACTCGGCCCGGGCCTTGCCAGGGATCTGGCTGGCCATCTGCGTCCAGTACAACGACAGCGCTGCCCAAAGGAACGGGGCTTTGTCGCTGCCTACTTTGGCAAACTCGCCTTTCAGCAGGGCGCTGGCCAGCAGCTCCAACTCATGGGACGAGGATTTCTCCAGGTTATCCAACACCGCCAGCACGTGTTCCGGTGCCTGCGGGCGCAGTTCTGCGATCAGCGATGCCAACAGCTTGTGCCAGTGTTCGCTGCGTGGATAAACGCTGATGTCCAACGGCGGCTTGCCGCTGGCGGCGCTCTGGGTCAGTGTTTCGCCGAGATCCAGCTCCAGCGGATTATCGTGGCAGGCGTTGTGCTGCGCCTGTGCAATGCTGGCGGCAAAATTGAGATAGTCACCCAGCGGATGGTCTGCGGCCAGTTGCTGCAGACGTTCGGCTCGGCGGGTATAAAGGCTCTTCAAGTTGGCGAAAAGTAACGGCGGAATAGTTTCCGCCGTTGAAGACTTTTCACGCTGTGCCCCTAACTGCTCTTTAGGAACGATGCGGATACTCATCTGGGTTTGTCTTCCTGTTGTTTCTCGCGGACCTCACGGTACCAGCGCGGGTGATGCTTCTTGGCCCAGGCAGCCGGCACCCAACCTTCCACCATCGCGGTAATGGTGCCTTTTACCCACAACGCGGCGTAAATGTGCACCATAATCACGATGATCAACCCCACCGCTGCCAACGAATGCACCACCAACGCGATGCGGATCAGCGGAATGGAGAAGGAGGGGGCAAAGTATGGCCGCCAGATAACGATACCACTGGCCAGCAACAGCACCAGACTGATAATCGCCGCCCAGAATACGCACTTCTGACCGAAATTATAACGCCCAGTGTCACCCACTTCCTCATTCATGGCGATTTTGTGGATGTTTTTCGCCCAGACGATATCTTCCCGGTTGATCAGGTTATGCTTCCAGTAGCGCAGGAACATCAGCAGGAACGCAACGAACATCAACACCCCGGTGAAGGGGTGAAGGATGCGTGCCAACTGTGGCGTACCAAAGATATTCATCAACCAGTTAAAGGACGGGAACAGGAACCCCAGCCCGCTGATGGCGGCAAAAATAAAGCAGAACGCCACAATCCAGTGGTTAATCCGCTCCGGCGCGCTGTAGCGCTGAATTGGCTTTTCCTTCCTCATTTGCGCGTCTCCTCATCATGATGCTCGTCCTTCGGATCCTGCTCTTCCTCTTCTTCAACGCGGTTTGGCCCCACGCCAACGTAGTGGAAGATACTGGCCGCGAAGGTGGCAGCAAACCCGATGGCAGCCAACGGTTTCCAGACCCCTTTCCAGAAGGTCACCGCCGGGCTGATGGTCGGGTTATCCGGTAAACCGTGATACAGCTGCGGTTTATCGGCGTGATGCAGTACGTACATCACGTGGGTGCCGCCCACGCCTGCCGGATCGTATAGACCGGCATTCTGGTAGCCACGGGTTTTCAGTTCATCGACACGTTCCGCCGCGACATTTTTCATCGCTTCTTTGGTGCCGAAGTGGATCGCCCCGGTCGGACAGGTTTTCACACAGGCCGGTTCCTGGCCAACGCCAACGCGATCGACGCACAGGGTACATTTGTACACCCGGTTGTCTTCTGCATTCATGCGTGGCACGTCGAACGGGCAACCAGCGATGCAGTAGCCGCAGCCGATGCAGTGTTCGGACTGGAAATCGACGATGCCGTTGGCGTACTGGATGATGGCCCCTTCCGATGGGCACGCCTTCAGGCAGCCCGGATCGGCACAGTGCATGCAGCCATCCTTGCGGATCAGCCACTCCAGCTTGCCGTGCTCCTCAACTTCCGAGAAGCGCATCACCGTCCACGATTTGGCGGTCAGATCGGCGGGGTTATCGTAAACCCCGACGTTGTGCCCCACTTCATCGCGGATATCGTTCCATTCAGAACAGGCTACCTGGCAGGCTTTGCAGCCGATACAGGTCGTGACATCGATCAGCTTGGCCACTTCTTCCTGGTGATCGCGCGCGCGCGGTGCCGGGGTGAAGCCATTGGTGGCGGATTTACGAATGATGTCTTGAGATTGCATTGCCATAATTCGTCTCCGTTACACCTTTTCCACGTTAACCAGGAACGCCTTGAACTCTGGCGTTTGCGTATTGGCGTCGCCGACAAACGGCGTCAGCGTGTTGGCGATAAAGCCTTTCTTCGCCACCCCTTCGTAACCCCAGTGGATCGGGATGCCGATGGTGTCCACGTCCTGGCCATTCACCTGCAGAGTCCGAATACGTTTGGTCACCACTGCCTTGGCCTTGATATAGCCACGGTTGGAGCTGACTTTGACCGTATCGCCCTGCTTGATGCCTTTTTTCTCAGCCAGTTTTTCACCAATCTCGACAAACTGCTCCGGCTGGAGGATCGCGTTGAGCAACGCATGTTTGGTCCAGTAGTGGAAATGTTCGGTCAGGCGATAGGTGGTACCGACATACGGGAACTTGTCGGATTTGCCCATCGCAGCCAGATCGTCTTTGAACACGCGCGCCGCCGGGTTGGACACCACGTTCGGGTGCAACGGGTTGGTGCCGAGCGGCGTTTCAAACGGCTCGTAGTGTTCAGGGAACGGTCCTTCCGCCATTTTGTCGATGGCAAACAGGCGGCCCATGCCTTCCGGCTGCATGATAAACGGCCCAACGTCACTGCCCGGTGCGGCGGCGCTGTAGTCCGGGATATCCACCCCGCCCCACTTGGCACCATCCCATTCCAGCAACTGGCGTTTGGCATCCCACGGTTTACCCGCTGGATCCGCAGACGCACGGTTATACAGGATGCGGCGGTTCAACGGCCATGCCCAGGCCCAGCCCAGCGTGTTGCCAAGGCCAGAAGGATCGGCGTTATCACGGCGCGCCATCTGGTTGCCCGCTGGCGTCCAACTGCCTGCGAAGATCCAACAGCCACTTGCCGTGGTGCCGTCATCACGCAGGTGCGCAAAGGTACTGAGTAGTTCGCCTTTCTTCACCAACACTTTGCCGTCTGGATCGAGAACATCCGCCAGCGCCCGGCCATTGCTCTCCATCGCCACTTCTTCTGGCTTCGGATTTTCCGGGGTCAGGTAATCCCAGGACATGTTCAGCAACGGCTCAGGGACCGCACCGCCGTCACGGGTGTACATTTCGCGCAGGCGCATCAGCAGCCCCGCCAGAATTTCACCGTCGTTCAGCGCTTCCCCTGGGGCATCGGCCCCTTTCCAGTGCCATTGCAGCCAGCGGCCAGAGTTCACGATCGAGCCGTTCTCTTCGGCAAAGCAGGTGGATGGCAGGCGGAACACTTCGGTCTGGATTTTCGATGGATCAACGTCGTTAAACTCATCGTGGTTCTGCCAGAAGTTGGAAGTTTCGGTGTTCAGCGGATCGATGGTCACCAGGAACTTCAGCTTGGCCAGTGAGGCCACCACTTTGTTCTTGTTCGGGAACGACGCAACCGGGTTAAAGCCCTGGCAGATATAGCCATTCACTTTCCCCTGCGACATCATCTCGAAATACTGCAGCACGTCGTAGCCTTTGTCCCACTTCGGCAACCAGTCAAAGCCCCAGCTGTTATCTTTCTGCGCTTTGTCGCCGTAGAAGCTCTTCATCATGCTGACGAAGAATTTCGGGTAGTTGCTCCAGTAGTTGACCTGGCCCGGCAGCAGCGCCTTCGGCGTGTTGGCTTTCAGGTAGGTTTCCAGATCGGCCTGCTTCTCGGAAGGCAGCGTCATGTAGCCCGGCAGGCTTTGTGACAGCAGACCCAAATCGGTCAGACCCTGGATATTGGAGTGACCACGCAAGGCGTTCACACCACCACCTGCCATGCCCATATTGCCAAGCAGCAGTTGGATCATCGCCATGGTACGGATGTTCTGCGCACCGACCGAGTGCTGTGTCCAGCCTAGGGCGTAGAGGAATGAGGCCGTCTTGTCGTTGGCGCTGGTTTCGGCGATATATTCGCACACCTTGATGAAATCTTCGGTTGGCGTGCCGCAGATGTTGGTTACCACCTCTGGCGTATAACGGCTGATGTGTTTTTTCAGCAGGTTCCACACGCAGTTCGGATCCTGCAGCGTAGTATCACGCTTGGCGAAGCCATTCTCGTCGAGCTGATAGTTCCAGGTGGTTTTATCGTATTTGCGATTTTCCGCGTCGTAGCCGCTGAACAGGCCGTCGTCGAAAGTGAAGTCTTCCCGCACCAGCAGGCTGGCGTTGGTGTAGGCGTCCACGTATTCGCGGTTAATCTTGTTATTGGTGATCAGGTACAGCAAGACGCCCGACAGGAAAGCAATGTCGGTACCTGAACGGATAGGCGTGTAGAAATCCGCCACGGATGCAGTACGGGTAAAGCGCGGATCGATGACGATCAGCTTGGCTTTATTATGAATTTTGGCTTCCATCGCCCAGCGGAATCCCACTGGATGCGCTTCTGCCGCATTACCACCCATGACAATAATTAAGTCGGCGTTCTTGATATCAACCCAGTGGTTGGTCATCGCACCGCGACCAAATGTTGGAGCAAGACTTGCTACCGTTGGTCCGTGTCAGACACGCGCCTGGTTGTCTACGGCAAGCATGCCGAGAGCGCGACTAAATTTTTGGGTCAGCATACCGGTTTCGTTGCTGGAGGCCGAAGCACACAGCATCCCGGTCGAGAGCCAACGGTTTACCGTTACGCCAGCGGCGTTGGTGGCTTCGAAGTTGGCATCGCGGTCTTCTTTCATCAGTTTGGCGATGCGGGTGAAGGCGTCGTCCCAGCTGATGCGTTGCCACTTGTCTGAGCCTGGAGCGCGATATTCAGGGTATTGGAGACGGCTTTCGCTGTGGATGAAATCCACCAGACCTGCCCCTTTCGGGCAAAGTGCACCACGGTTTACCGGATGGTCTGGATCCCCTTCGATATGGAAGATGCTCTCTTTGGCGTTTTTGGCGCCATCACCAAGGCTGTACATCAACAGCCCACAGCCGACGGAACAATACGTGCAGGTATTACGGGTTTCACGGGCGCGCAGCAACTTGTACTGCCGGGTTTCCGCCAATGCCACCGCCGGGCTAAAGCCCAGTGCAGCTACCGTGGTTCCTGCCATACCGCCAGCGCAGATCTTAAAGAACTGCCTTCTGCTGACCTGCATGGGGGGTCTCCTTTCTCTCTCGTGTTGTCACATTGTTTCAAATGACGCTTTCCCCCTCAAAGCGGGAAGCGCTAAAATCACTATTCTTATGTGGGTATTGGCCAAATGGGCCGCAACGGCGCCGCAATAATACCATAGCAGGCGTAGGGTTGTTACAAACAGGTGCCAGGAAAGTGAACAAAATTAACCAAGAGCAGCCCACAAATGTGAACGCGCTCACGGGCCTGATCCAGGCTCCGGTGTACCAGCGCGGGCAACTGACCACCAAAGAGCAAGATTGGCTCGCCGAAGAGGTGCCGGTCGCGTTGGTGTATAACGGCATTTCTCACGTGGTGATGATGTGTACGCCAAAGGATCTAGAGGCGTTCGCCCTCGGTTTTTCCCTCTCGGAAGGGATTATCGACTCGCCACGGGATATCTTCAGTATAGAGGTTAATCCCACCTGCAACGGCATGGAAGTACAAATCGAGCTTTCCAGCCGCCGCTTTGCCGGGCTGAAGGAGCGCCGCCGGGCGATGGCGGGCCGCACAGGTTGCGGCGTTTGTGGCATCGAACAGTTGGCGGATATCTTCCGACCGGTCACACCGCTGCCCTTTACCCAAACCTTCTCATTGGCCAATCTCGATCGCGCCCTTGACCAGCTACGTCAGGTGCAGAACGTCGGCCAGTTGACGGGTTGTACCCACGCCGCAGGTTGGATCTCACCGCAGGGTGAACTGCTGGGCGGCTGCGAAGACGTTGGCCGCCATGTGGCGCTGGACAAAATGATCGGCATACGCGCCAAACAGGGCTGGCAGCAAGGGGCGATCCTGGTTTCCAGCCGGGCCAGCTATGAGATGGTGCAAAAATCCGCCATGTGCGGTGCCGAGATCCTGTTTGTGGTCTCTGCCGCCACCTCGCTGGCGGTGGAAATCGCCGAGCGCAGCAACCTGACATTGGTTGGTTTTAGCAAGCCAGGCAGGGCAACGGTGTTTACACACCCGCAGCGTATTACCGATTAAGACTTAATCCATACAGTCTGTAGGGCATTGATAATCATTTTCAATATCATTTAATTAATTATAATGCATCATACTGCTTACGCGGTGCTCACATTTTGCGCCGCCCTACACTACTGGAGATGATGATCATGAGTTATTCACTGCCATCCCTACCTTATGCTTACGACGCACTAGAACCGCATTTCGACAAGCAGACGATGGAAATCCATCACACCAAACACCACCAGACCTACGTCAACAATGCCAACACCGTGCTGGAAGCTTACCCTGAGCTGGCTTCGCTGAGCGTAGAAGAGCTGATCCAGGATCTGGATAAAGTCCCTGCAGACAAGCGCACCTTTATGCGCAACAACGCAGGCGGCCACGCTAACCACAGCCTGTTCTGGAAAGGTCTGAAAACCGGCACCACGCTGGATGGCGATCTGAAAGCCGCTATCGAGCGCGATTTCGGCAGCGTAGAGAAATTCCAGGAAGAGTTCGAGAAAGCCGCCGCCACCCGTTTCGGTTCTGGCTGGGCTTGGCTGGTGCTGAAAGGCGACAAGCTGGCCGTGGTGTCTACCGCTAACCAGGACAGCCCGCTGATGGGCGAAGCCGTCTCCGGCGCTTCAGGCTTGCCAATCGTTGGCCTGGACGTGTGGGAACACGCTTACTACCTGAAATTCCAGAACCGTCGCCCTGACTACATCAAGGCATTCTGGAACGTGGTGAACTGGGACGAAGCAGCCAAACGCTTCGCCGAAGCCAAGAAATAATTTGGCGTTCCCCTATGGATTTCAAGCTGCAGCTAGGCGACAAGCTTACTCATCCCCAGGAGCTTACTTTTCGTAAGTGACTGGGGTGAGTAAGTGCAGGTAACAACGCTGCAGCTTGAAAGACGACGGGGATATCTCTGATGATGCCCGCTGATGCGGGTATCTTTTTGCCCATTTCCCGCTAAAGTTTAACCGCTTCTTGCCGATGCTTTGTTCAATTGTCTAACGCCTAAAGAGGGATAAATCATGGCGGCATTGCAAGCTTTGGCAGGAAAAATCGTTCATCTCACCGTAGGTAAAAAGCTCGGACTCGGGTTCTCTCTAATGTTGATACTGGCGATCGTTATCGCTGGTACCGGGATAACCTACCTCAATCTTATCGAATCACGCAGCGACCGCATCGATTTCAGCTATCAGTTAACGGGCGAAATCAGTCAGGCTAAATACACCCGTGCCATGTTTAGCCAAAATTACAACACCGACTACCTTGAACGTAACCGCAAACATATCGAAAACGCGTTGCAACTGGCCAGCCACGCGCAAAACCTGAATTGGGATGCGCAAAGCCGCAAGGATCTGGAGCTTTTGGTGGTGTTGCTGGGTAACTATGAGCAACAACAGAAAATGTTTGCCAAAGCCGTGGTGGATAAAGACGCGGTACGAGCCAGCTGGAACATGTCCGAAGTTCAGGACAGCCTGAGCCAGGTTGAACGTCAGTTGGGGGCTACCGATCTGCAACTGGCGTTTATCCAGTTGAACCAGAAGCTGACCCAGATCCGCTACTATGCCCGTGGCCTGGTGCTGCAACCCAACCGCGACTCCGAAATCCCATTGCTCAGCGCCATCGACGACGCCCGCAGCGCCGCCAACACGCTCAGCCAACGCCTGAACGAGTCACAACGCCCGTTGCTCCAACCTCTGTTGACCGTGCTTGACGAGTATAAAGGCCACATCGCGGCCTACCTGCCCGCCGTTGAGAATGAGATCAAGATCAGTAAACAGCTCGGCGGCTACGCTGACGAGATCGGTACGCTGGTCAATAATTTCATGAAGGATGAGCTGACGCAGACCCATAACAATATCAATACCGCGCAATGGCAGATGGGGATCACCACGGCGATCGCCATTCTTGCTGGCCTGCTGATATCATGGCGTATCACATTGCAGATCACTCGCCCCCTCAACAGCACCCTGGAACTGGCAGAACGCATTGCCAAGGGTGATCTACGCCAGGCACAAACCAGCACTCGCCGTGATGAACTGGGCCAGTTGCTTAACGCCGTCGCCGCTATGAGCCAGAACCTGCGCGATATGATTGAGAAAATCCAGATGGGGGTCAGCCAGGTCTCCACCGCCGCCGGGGAAATCGCTGCAGGCAATACCGATCTCTCTTCACGTACCGAACAGCAGGCCGCCGCGGTGGAAGAAACCGCCGCCAGCATGGAACAGCTCACCGCCACGGTGAAGCAGAATGCCGACAACGCCCATCACGCCAACCAGCTGGCGACCGATGCCTCACAAACCGCACAGCAGGGCGGCAAACTGGTCAGCAACGTCGTCAGCACCATGCGGGATATTTCCAACAGTTCGCAGCGGATCGCCGAAATTACCACCCTGATCAACGGCATTGCCTTCCAGACCAACATCCTGGCCCTGAACGCCGCCGTAGAGGCCGCCCGGGCGGGTGAGCAAGGGCGCGGTTTCTCGGTTGTCGCCAGCGAAGTCCGTAATCTGGCCCAGCGCAGCGCCCAGGCGGCGAAAGAAATCGAAGGGTTGATTACCGAGTCGGTCAACCGGGTACAGAGCGGTACCGCACTGGTGGAAGACACCGGCAACACCATGGAGCAAATCGTCCGTTCGGTCACCCACGTGCGCGATATCATGGCTGAAATAGCCGCCGCCTCCGATGAACAGACCAGAGGCATCGCACAGATTGGTCAGGCCATCGTGGAAATGGATCACACCACGCAGCAAAACGCCGCGCTGGTGGAAGAGTCTGCCGCCGCTGCCGATTCACTGGAAGAGCAGGCTGAGATGCTGCTGCAAAGCGTCTCGGTATTCCGTTTGGCGGACAAGGCTGCACCAGTGGAAACCAAAACCACCCAGCTCAAATCACCATCAATGGCTAAACCGAGCACCAGCGCCGAAGACAACTGGACGACCTTCTAACCCCTCCGCCCGCCCGGTGATTTCCGGGCGGGTTATTCTGTTCCTCCCCCTCGACTCAGGCTATGCTAGACGGCATTAACGAGCGTGAATGGAGGCCAGCATGCACCACCCAGACGTCTATCTCGGTTCGATTCAACCTTATGAAGGTGGCCGCCCCAGCGCTATCGCCAAACGCCTGGTGGAGGGTACGCTGAAGCTTACCCCATTGGGTCTGGCGGGCGATGAGCAGGCAGAAAAAAGCTACCACGGCGGGCCTGACCGCGCCCTTTGCCACTACCCGCGCGAGCATTACGACCACTGGCGTGAACAGTTCCCCGCTCAGGCAGAACAGTTCTGCGCACCTGCCTTTGGTGAGAATATTTCGACCCTCGGCCTGACCGAGCATAACGTGTTTATGGGGGATATTTTCCGCTGGGGAGAAGCGCTGATCCAGGTAACCCAACCGCGCTCTCCGTGTTTCAAACTCAATTACCATTTCGCTATCGACGATATTTCGGTGCTAATGCAGCAAACCGGCCGCTGCGGCTGGCTGTACCGCGTGGTGTCGGCCGGATCGGTCAGTGGCGACCAACCGCTGGAACTGGTGACCCGCAATAGCGACGTTTCCGTCGCACAAGCGATCGGCATCGCCTGGCACATGCCGTTCGATGAAGAGCAATACCTCCGTTTACTGTCGGTCGCGGGGCTGTCGGCCAGCTGGAGCAAAACCATGCTGACGCGCATCACCAGCGGCAAAATCGAAGACCTCAACCGCCGTCTGCTTGGCCGTTAACCGGCGCCAGGCAAAAGACATCCATCGAGCTGGATTAGGGAGTTGCGTTATGGCTACATCACCTCATTCCATTCATCACGCGGCTGCGGCTGGCTATCAGGCCAATGCGGATCGCTATGTTTTAGGTCGTCCGGATTATCCAGCGGAGATCGCCGATTGGCTGCGTGAGGTACTCGAGCTACAGCCCGGTAAGACCGTCATCGATCTGGGCGCAGGCACCGGCAAGTTCACTCCGCGCCTGCTGGAGACCGGTGCCAACGTCATCGCCGTTGAACCGGTGGCGCCGATGCTGGAAAAG
Source organism: Serratia sp. NCCP-200 (assembly GCF_059697885.1). Lineage (NCBI taxonomy): Bacteria > Pseudomonadati > Pseudomonadota > Gammaproteobacteria > Enterobacterales > Yersiniaceae > Serratia > Serratia sp. NCCP-200. The sequence continues at coordinate 37,247 of NZ_BAAKUJ010000006.1, read as the reverse complement.
CTGGCGGCAGCATTCCCTCAGGTGAAAACGCTGGCAGGTACCGCCGAATCACTCCCGCTGCCGGATGAGTCGGTGGATGCCGTGGTGTGCGCGCAATCCTTTCACTGGTTTGCCACACGTCAGGCGCTGGCGGAAATTCAGCGCGTGCTGAAACCCGGCGGCAAGCTTGGTCTGGTGTGGAATATGCGCGATGCGCGGGTTGGCTGGGTGCGCAAACTCAATCAGATAGTCGATCGCCACGAAGGGGATGCGCCGCGTTTTTATACCGGTGAATGGCGCAGGCTGTTCCCTTACCCGGGTTTTGCCCAGCTACAGGAGCAGGTGTTTATGCTGGGGCATAGCGGAGCGCCGGAAGATGTGATTTATAACCGTGTGCGATCCACCAGCTTTATCGCCGCGTTGCCGCAACAGCAGCAGGAACAGGTGATCGAACAGATCCGCCAGTTGGTGGCAGAGGAAGAGGAACTCCGGGGGAAAGAAACGCTCACGGTGCCTTACCAGACCTGCGCGTTCTTTACGACCAAGGCCTGAGCATGCCCCTCACCCTAACCCTCTCCCACAGGGAGAGGGGACCGATCGAGTTAGGCTGAAAGTAGCGTGACTCTTCATCAGCACCGGCTGATTCACCTTGGTTGAGGGGGCGATCGCGGTTGCTGAGATTACCACCGTTCTCTCAACAGAGCAGGGGCTATCCGCTCCTAAGGAGAGGGGACCGATCGAATTCGTTAATTGCTTTGCGTAATACCTTGCCTTTCTGGTTCTGCCCCCCTACTTTCCGAAGTTACGCGGACTAACTACGCACTCGGGACAGCTCCCTCTCCCTGTGGGAGAGGGTTGGGGTGAGGGGTAATCAGAACGCTTTTTTGGCGTAGCCGGTAACCACTTTCAGGCCCATCTCGCGGCCAAGTGCGGTCATTGGATGCACCACGATCAGGCCACGGGCGCTTTTCTTCAGCGTGCCCATATCCGCCTGCTCTTTCTTGGTGATCTCACGACTGAACGGCAGTTGGCTCAACTTTTGCGCTTCCGCACTCAGTTTTTCCACGCGCACGTTTTTCAGGCGCTCAATCTCGGTCTTCAGCTTCTCTTTTTCTTTGAGATGTTGCGCAATCAGGTCGGTGTTACCCTGCTGGATCACCACGGTGTCTTTGTGGTTCAGTGCGTCCAGCAAATCGCTCAGGCGCTTAATCTCGGCTTTTTCTTTCTCTTTCATCGTCTCTGGCCTGTTTTGTTCTATGGCGTAAAAAATATTTCGCTAGTGTAGCAAAATGCACGGCAGGTTACTCCTCACCTTGCGCAATTCCCGCAGGCAGGCCGCTCATCTCGCAGGCTTTTGCCCCCACCCGCGCCAGCGCCTGGGTGTAACGGGCATTAAATGGATAGCAGCAGGAGAGCCGCAGCCCATTATGATAACGCCCACTGGGAGAATATAGCGTACCGGGCGTCAGGCAGATCTGCTCATCCAGCAACTGATGGAATAGCGCCACCGTGTCCACCCCTGCTGGGAACTCGACCCAGAACACAAACCCACCGGCAGGCTGAGTCGCTCTTGTCCCGCGCGGGAAATGGCGGGCAATCAGCGCCCTGGCCTCTTCCACCTGCGCCGCATAGCGTTTGCGCAAATTGCGCAAATGATGATCGTATCCCCCCGCCTCCAGGAACATCGCCAGCGTTTCCGACAGCAAGTGCGACTCCGACATCGAAGACACCGCCTTCAGCTTGCGCAGCGCCTCACTGAACCGCCCGCCGACCACCCAGCCGATGCGGAAATCCGGTGCCAGCGTTTTGGTGAAGCTGGAGCAAAACAGCACCCAGCCGTCGCTATCGAACGCCTTCACCGCTGGACTGAGCGCGCTGCCAAATTGCAGCTCGGCATACAGCCCATCTTCGATCAGTGGCACTTGATGATCGTTCATCAGGCGTGCCAGCCGTTTTTTCGACGCCAGCGGCATAGTGCAACCCAGTGGATTCTGTATCGTCGGCATAGCGATGACCGCATTTAGCCGTTTCTCCTGCAACAGTAATTCCAGCGCATCCAGCGACAGGCCATGCTGCGGGTCGGTGGGGATCTCCAACGCTTTCAGCCCCAGGCTGGCAAGCAACGGCAACAGGTAAAAATAGGTCGGCGACTCCAACCCCACGCAATCGCCCGGCTTGGTGGTAACCCTGAGCGCCAGTTGCAAGGCTTCCATGCAACCGTGTGTCAGCGTGATGTCACTCGGCTCCAGCAACATGCCCAACGTCATCGAACGCCGGGCGATCTGCTGGCGCAACCTCAGGCTTCCCGGCGGCAAAGCGTATTGGCCAATCAGATTAGGCTGGCGGCGTAACTGTGATGACAACATCCGCCCCAGCTTGCCACCGGGGTAAAAATCCACGGTTTGCGGACAGGCGAGCGACAAATTGGTGAAGGCCGGGTTCTGTTGGGCGGCGAAAACCGTATCGATCAGGGCCAGCACATCATCCGCCGGTTGCTCTACCCGATTACTGGGTGCCGACGCCGTTTTCAACGCAGGCAAGGTCGCCCGCACGTAAAAGCCAGACTGTGGCCGCGCCTCGATCAACCCCCGGTCTTCCAACTGGCGATAGGCTGCCACCACGGTATTGATGCTGACGCTGTGGCTCTGTGCGCAACGGCGCACCGAAGGCAGGCGGCTACCGGGCGGTAAAGTGCCACGATGGATAGCGGCCGCTAATGTCTCCGCCAGTTGCAGGTAGCGGGTTTCGGGGATCTCGTCGAGCAGGGTCACAATTTCTCTCCAGGCTATGGGTACAGTTTGAAATTAGCGTAACTGTAACCATGACAATAGCTGATTTCTGGTTCTGTCACCATCGCCCCACAGCCCTTATGCTGGTGATCACTCCCAATCATGTATGGAAAACCTTATGCTGGACTCTGCTTTTATCAGTTACGTGACCGTGATGTCGATTACCCCTGGCCCCAATAACCTGCTGCTGGCTTCGTCCGGCGTCAATTTCGGCCTGCGGCGTACCTTACCGATGATGTTTGGTATCAGTCTGGGCTGTGCGACACAGTTAGCCCTCACCACGCTATTGCTGGCGTTGATCCTTAACTGGGCCGATACCATCCGCTTTCCGCTGGCGGTAATGGGCTGTGCGTACCTGTTGTGGCTATCGTGGAAACTGTATAAGGCGGCTTCGCCGGATGCTAAACAGCAGGCGCGGCCAATGCGCTTTATCGGCGGAGCCTTGTTCCAGGCGGTGAACCCGAAAGCCTGGCTGATGGCCATCAACGTGGCGATCCTGTTCACTCCCCATGAAGGGGCGACGCTGCATCAAACGCTGTTAACCATCGCAGGCTTCACTGCGGTGAATGTTCCCTGCATCTTGATCTGGGCGTTGATGGGCGATCGGCTACGCCACGCTCTGCGTGTGACCTGGAAACTGCGGTTATTTAACGGCGTGATGGCGGGCTTGATGGCAACAACCGCATTATGGCTGCTGTTTGACGAGTGGCGTGCGCTGATGGCTTAAGGTTTTTGAGCACCGAGCGGGGAGAGCCGGGAGGGCTGCTTGGCGCCGATTTCCGCCAGCAGCTCGGTAATCGACAGCACCATGGTAGAACGCACCATCTGCTGGTAACGCTGGTGTTGCATGGCGATCAACGATTCATCCGCCTCGCCGGGCTGTAGAAACGTGGGGACCGGCGGCAACGCGCTGACGCAGTGAAGCTCACCGAAGGGGCCGAGTATCTCATCATCAATAAAGCGATATTCCGAACCGTCGTGGTTCAGCTCTTCACGCATCGCCATCAGCAGTTCGGCATCTTCGTATTCATGGCGGGAAATCACCCCCAGCCCGTACATCAGCTTCAGACGTACCGAAAGTTCACCGAGCGGCCCGGCACCGGACAACAGAGGTTCTACGGCATATTTCACCGCATAGTCATCTTTACGGAAAACCTGTACCACCAAGACGTTAAGCGCTTCTGCCAACAGCTCGACCGCTGCGATCAGAAAACTGCGCACCGTCTTGCCAGCGTTCAGCTTTTCCAGAACCTTGTTTTCGAATGCCTGTGTCTCGATCATCTTCGCTTTTCGAATCGCATGGGCGGTGTGGTCATTCGAGCGCCTCCCATTAACCACAGGAAGTGAGCCCGAATGGGGGGCAAAGACGCCTTGCCCCCTCACCCTACCCCTTATCCGTGGGGAAAGGGAATGAGTTTGCTTACACTGGTTTGATATCACAGCGTTTACTGCAAGGCGTTATACACAGCAACCGCCTCTTCCACAACCTTGCTGTCGGCCGGTAAACCGGAAATTTGCGCCAGCGCGGCTTTTGGACCCAGTTTGCTCAGCAAGTCTACCAGTTCTTGTGCCTGTGGGTCCTGTTCGCTGCGGTAGCTCATGGCGGCGGCAATTCCCTTGATCAGGTTGGCGTGCGGCAAGCCGTATTCCAACGTTCCCATCAGCGGCTTGATCAGGCGATCGCCCGCGCTCAGTTTGCGCAGCGGCTGACGGCCTACGCGCTCAACGTCATCGTGCAGATACGGGTTTTCGAAGCGGGACAGGATTTTGTTGATATAGGCGGCATGCTTGCCGGCATCAAAACCGTAGCGCTTGATCAGCACCGCACCGCTCTCTTCCATCGCCCCTTTGACCACCTGGCGGATGACCGGATCGAGGATCGCATCACGAATGGTCAACAGCTTGGCGCGCTGGCCCAGGTAGGCGGTGATCGCATGGCCGGTATTGAGGGTAAACAGCTTACGCTCAACAAATGCCATCAGGTTGTCGGTCAGTTCCATGCCGGCGATGGCTGGCGGTTGCCCCTTGAATTGGGTCTGGTCGACAATCCACTCGCTGAAGGTTTCCACCGTCACTTCCAGCGGATCGTTGCTGCCCGCCTCGGCTGGCGGCACGATACGGTCTACGGCAGAATCGACAAAGCCGATATGCTGCTCAACCCAGGCCTGTTCATCCTGTGGCAGCGAGTCGAACACGTGCTGTTTGAGCTGGCTGGTGCCGCGTACCATGTTTTCACAGGCGATGATATTCAGCGGTTGAGTATTGCCTTGCTGATGGCGCAGGATCAGGCCTTTGGCGATAGTCCCGGCAATTCTGGCGAGGATCTGCGGGCCAACGGCGGTCGTGACAATATCGGCCTGGGCTATCAAGGCCACCGCCTCTTCGCTACCGCTGTTGACGGCACTGACGTTATTCACCTCTTCAACGCGCGCCTGCTCACCCACCACATGTACCTGATAGCTTTTGCGTTGGTTCAACGCGTCCAGCACCGTCTGGTTAACGTCAGCAAAAGTCAGTTCGGCGTGCGCGTCGGCAAGCAGTTTGCCAATAAAGCCACGGCCAATATTGCCGGCTCCGAAGTGTAATGCTTTCATATTCCACCCTTTCTTAATGTAGAAAGGTGCAGCAAGCTGCACCCTTTAAAATAATTCTGTTATCAGGCCTTTTTGCCGCCCAGCAAATCCAACACTTCCTGGACGCTGGTGGTATTCGCCAGCCGCTCGATGACGGTTTCATCATCCAACGCATTTGTCAGGCTGGTGATCACCTGGATATGCTCGTTGTTACGCGCCGCGATACCGATAACCAGGCGCGCCACCTCATCCTCTTCGTCACCGAAACGTACGCCCTGCGGATACTGGCAGAACACCACGCCGGTACGCAGCACACGGTCTTTGGCTTCGATGGTGCCATGCGGCACGGCAATGGATTCGCCCAGATAGGTAGAGGTCAGCTTTTCACGTTCCAACATGGCCGGAACATATTCTGGCTCGACATAGCCGCCCTTCACCAGTTGCTCACCGGCAAAACGAATCGCCTGCTCTTTATCAATGGCCTGCAAGCCGAGGAACACGTTGCTTTCACCCAGTTTGAACAGGTTCTGTTCGCTGGCGTCAAAGCTGTCATCCAGGGTAGAGATAACCTTCTGCTCGGTTTCGCTGGTCTTGTTAGCAGCCACCAGGCGAGCGGTCAAATCGCTGTACAGATGGCTGTCCAGGAAGTTGGTCAGCGAGATGTGCTGAGCCTGCGGCGCATGGCGCATCGCACGCTCGGTCAGATCGCGGTGAGTGATCACCAGATCCACATCTTCCGGCAGGCTGTTGATCGCACTATTGGTTACCGAGATATTCTTCAGCCCCGCGTCCGCCACTTTCTTGCGTAGCACGCCAGCACCCATAGCGCTGGAACCCATACCCGCATCGCAAGCCACGATGATTTTACGCACGGTGCTCAGATCGCCGTCTACCGCTGCGTTTACCGCGGCACCGCCTTTAGACTGGGCTTTCATGTCCTGGATACGGCGGGTCGCCTCTTCCAGATCGTCTTCCTCTTTCACTTTTGAGGTTTTCAGCAGGAAGGCTGAAACCACAAAGGAGACCAGGAACGCCGCAAATACCGCCGCCAGGTTAGCGAAGTAGGCGCCTTTTGGCGTCATCGCCAGCACCGCCAGGATAGAACCAGGGGAAGCAGGAGATACCAGGCCGCCGTTCAGCAGGGTCAGGGTGAATACGCCGGTCATACCGCCCAGAATAACCGCCAGGATCAGGCGTGGATTCATCAGCACGTATGGGAAATAGATTTCGTGGATACCACCCAGGAAGTGGATGATCGCCGCACCGCCAGCAGACTGCTTGGCACTACCACGGCCGAAGAACATATAGGCCATCAGCACGCCCAAACCTGGGCCTGGGTTGGCTTCGATCAGGAAGAAGATTGATTTACCGGTTTCCGTCGCCTGCTGGATACCCAGCGGTGAGAAGATGCCGTGGTTGATGGCGTTGTTCAGGAACAGGATTTTCGCCGGTTCAACGAAGATCGAGGTCAATGGCAGCAGGTTGTTGACCACCATGATATGCACGCCAGCCGCCAGCACTTTGGATATCGCTTCGACCAATGGCCCGATACCCATAAAGGCCAGGATTGCCAACAGCATACCGATGATGCCTGCGGAGAAGTTGTTGACCAACATCTCGAAGCCGCTTTTGATCTTGCCGTCGACCCAACGGTCAAAATGCTTGATCGCCCAGCCGCCCAACGGGCCTGCAATCATGGAGCCCAGGAACATCGGCATGTCCGCACCGACGATCACGCCCATGGTGGTGATGGCACCGACCACACCGCCACGCTCGCCGCCCACCAGTTTACCGCCGGTATAACCGATCAGCAGTGGCAGCAGGTAGGTGATCATTGGCCCAACCAGCTTGGCTAAAGTCTCATTTGGCAGCCAGCCGGTAGGAATGAATAGCGCAGTGATGATACCCCAGGCGATGAATGCGCCAATGTTGGGCATCACCATGTTACTCAGGAAACGGCCAAAGTTTTGCACTTTAACCTTGATGTCTGGTGAAAACATAAACACACCCCTATTGTTACGCGCTGACAATAAGAGCGCGCGATAATTGTTGTAACGTTCTAGCCCTGTTGATGCTGTTTGCGAAACGGACTCTACCACGCTCCTTTTACTACGCGAACTTCAAGGAATTTTTGTGATCACCATCACTAATATTGCCCCTATACCCCGGTGTATTTAGTGACACACATCACACTTATCCGGTGTAAAAAAAATACAACGAGAAGACATACCGGCAAAAAACACCTAAAACGTGACTTTAATCACACTTTAAACCTTGATGTTTGTTTTTAAAATGTGACAAGAATCACAATTTATTTTACATCCGACCACCGGGCCGTGGCCTGAAATGACATCTTCCCTGTGAGCATCCACACCGTCGGGAAATAACCATGGCGTGGATGAAAGAAAACTACATTAAGAGATGTGATGAATAAGTGAAGTGTAGTACAGAAGTGCGTGGGAGTATTTTGGTGAGCGTTCAAGGCAGTTGCTCCGCCAAACAATGCCGGGCCAGTGAACGCATCCACCGCCCGGCAGAAATAACCCTACCGGCATGGCGGTAGAGGTCAAGCGGTAACCAAACGCTTTAGCTGCGAAGTATTGACTGCTTTTTTGGCGATCCACAGGCTGTAATTATCCTGCAGGTTTAGCCAGAATTCAGGGGAGCTGCCCAGCACTATGGACAACTTCACCGCCATCTCAGGGCTAACAGCCGCATTCCCTGCGACCAAGCGCTGTGCGGTGGAGGGTGCCACCATCAACGCCCTGGCAAATACGCGGATACCAACACCCAGTTCTTCCAGCGTTTCAGCGATGATCTCGCCCGGATGCGGGGGGTTATGCATAGCCATTAGTGATAATCCTCATAGTTGACGATATAGGCATCACCGTTGATAAATTCAAACGTGATGCGCCAGTTGCCTGTTACGGTTATTGACCACTGCCCGGCACGGTCACCCGACAATGGGTGAAGTTGATAGCCAGGGCGGTTGATATCACTGATGTCCTTTGCTGCATCAATTACACCAAGCCTCAGACGAATTTTACCGATCTGTTGAGTATTGATGCCAGCCGTAGAGCCTTTCTCAAAAAACTGTCGCAATCCCTTGTGCTTAAAACTCTTAATCATAAGAATGCTCCCTCACCCTCGTTGCGCAACACGAAACATCATACAACCTGTTTCGTATTACGCAACATCAAAATATCCGTGAAGAGGTGGGATCGAAGCGCCAGACAGCATGCATGAAGCTTGGTATTCGGTTAATACACTTGAGGAAAGATTAAACCATCGAGAGGTGAGGCGATAAATATATTATATATCAGTAAATTAAAAAGGGCCAAACAAGTTCGACCCCTACAGTTCCAGCAACATTGCCAATCTGAATATTGCTTAACGCTACTGCATTACCGCCAGCACGGTTTTCTGTGCGTTCAGCAAGTCCTGCTGCTTGGCCACCAGATTGGACATCATGGTGTTGTACTGCGTCGCCTGCTGCTGGGTGCGGAACTGCACGCCACCGTTGTTGAAGCTGACCTGATTGCCCTGGGCCTGCAGGAAATCCCCTACCTGTACCAGGTCTTGGACAAAACCGGCGGTGGTTGGGATCGCTGGCATCAGCGCATTGGCCGGTGCGGTAACAATCTTGTCATACGCCTGGTTGTACACCGCTTTCAGATCGTCCGGCTGTTTCAACGCCGCATGAGCGGTATCCGCCTGCGCCTTGGCAGTCTGGATCTGCTGGCCCAGCAGGTTTAACGCGCCGATCGACTGTTGCAGGCTATCGCGCTTGCTCATGTAGTCCTGCGCGGTACGGATCTGATTTACCTGCTCCAGCGCCGGGGTCAGGCTGGCGTCCACCGACTTGGTCAACTGCTGGGAAAAGCCCACCAGAATGGCGTAATCGCTGGTATAAGCACCGAATTTCTGTTTCTGATCTTCGCTCAACGTCGGGATATGTACGCCACTGCGCATGACCGTATTCTGTAAGTAATCAACGAATGCCTTGCGCTGCTCCGGCTCTTTATCGCCGCAGGCGGTCAGTTGTATAACCACCAACAATGCCAACACCGGTGCCAGCCAACGCGCGAAACTTCTGCTCTGGATCCCTACAGCCATGTGACATAACTCCTGTTATAAAGGTGTCTTTTATCGGATTCCATGCCGTCTGCCGCCCTCCGTGCGTCTACAAGAATAGATCAACTGCCAGCGATACGAAATGTGATTGTGCGAGGCTCGCAGAATAACTCACCGTTGCGCGGCCGCCATCAGAGATGAAAAAGCGCCCGCAGGCGCTTTTTCTTGGGCTTTACACCATTATTGCAGTACGGAGATATCCGCGACCTGCAAGAACAGCTCACGCAGCTTGCTCAGCAGCGTCAGGCGGTTCACACGCACCGCTTCATCTTCTGCCATCACCATCACGCCGTCGAAGAACGCATCCACGGTTTCACGCAGTGCGGCCAGTTCAACCAGCGCTTCCTGGTAGCGGCCTTCGGCGAAGAACGGCTCCAGCTTATCGCGCAGCACCACCAAGTGGGTTGCCAACTTCAGCTCGGCCGGTTCTTTCAATACCGAAGCGCGAACGTGGTCCAGCAGCGTATCGTTGGATTTGGCCAGGATATTGGAAACGCGCTTGTTGGCAGCCGCCAATGCCGCTGCTGCTTCCAGCGTACGGAAATGCGTCACCGCTTTTACCCGCGCATCGAAGTCGGCTGGCTTGGTTGGACGACGTGCCAATACGGCCTGGATAGTATCCACCGCATGGCCTTCTTCCTGATACCAGGCGCGGAAACGGCCCAGCATAAAGTCGACAACCTCGTCTACGACCTTGGCGTTGGTCAGCTTGTCGCCATACAGGCGGACAGCCTCTTCGGTCAGGGTTTGCAGATCCAGCGGCAGGTTTTTCTCAACGATAATACGCAGCACACCCAGCGCAGCACGGCGCAGGGCGAACGGGTCTTTATCGCCTTTCGGATGTTGCCCGATGCCGAAGATCCCGGCCAGGGTGTCCATTTTGTCGGCAATCGCCAACGAGCAGGCCACCAACGATTGCGGCAGCTCATCACCGGCAAAGCGTGGTTGGTACTGTTCGTTCAACGCCACCGCCACGTCTTCAGCTTCACCGTCGTGGCGCGCATAGTGCATGCCCATGACGCCTTGGGTGTCGGTGAATTCGAACACCATATTGGTCATCAGATCGCACTTCGACAGCAACCCCGCACGCGTGGCGTGGTTGACGTCAGCCCCGATCTGGCCAGCGATCCAGCCCGCCATGGCCTGAATACGGTCGGTCTTGGCGCGCAGGGTGCCCAGTTGCTGTTGGAACAGCACGGTTTCCAGACGCGGCAGGTTGTCTTCCAGGCGTTGCTTGCGGTCGGTATTGAAGAAGAATTCGGCATCCGCCAGACGTGGGCGCACCACCTTCTCATTACCGGAGATGATTTGCTGCGGATCTTTCGACTCGATATTGGCGACGAAGATAAAGTTCGGCAGCAGTTTGCCCGCGGCGTCATACACCGGGAAATACTTCTGATCGCCCTTCATGGTGTACACCAACGCTTCCGCCGGCACCGCCAGGAATTTCTCTTCGAACTTGGCGGTCAGCACCACTGGCCATTCGACCAACGAGGTGACTTCTTCCAGCAGGCTCTCGCTCAGATCGGCTTTACCGCCAATCTGCTGTGCAGCCAACTCGGCATCACGCTTGATCAAGGATTTACGGGTTTGATAATCCGCCACCACTTTGCCGCGCTCCAACAGGATCTGCGGGTATTGATCGGCATTATCGATGGTGAATTCGGCTTCACCCATAAAGCGGTGGCCGCGAATAGTGCGGGCAGAGTCGATACCCAGCACGGTGCCAGGGATCAGTTCTGCACCCAGCAGCAGGGTCACGGTATGCACAGGGCGGACGAACTGGGTTTCTTTATCGCCCCAGCGCATCAGTTTCGGGATTGGCAGCTTGGACAGCGCGGTGCTCACCATACCGGCCAGCAGTTGCTGGGCAGATTGGCCTGGCACATGGGCGCGATACAGCAGCCATTCGCCTTTATCGGTCACCAGACGCTCGGCCTGATCGACGGTAATACCACAACCACGCGCCCAACCCTCGGCCGCTTTGCTCGGGTGGCCGCTGGCATCAAACGCCTGGGCAATGGCTGGACCGCGTTTTTCAACTTCACGATCGGCCTGCGCAGCACTCAGATCCGCCACTTTCAACGCCAGGCGGCGCGGAGCGGCAAACCACTTCACTTCGCCATGTTCCAGGCCAGCGTTGTCCAGTTCAGCGGTAAAGTTGGCAGCAAAGGCTTCTGCCAGTGAGCGAAGAGCCTTCGGCGGCAGCTCTTCCGTGCCGATTTCCACCAGGAAAGTCTGTTGTGTCATAGCTGCCTCTACTTCTTGTTACACATTGGGAAGCCCAGCGCTTCGCGGGAAGCGTAGTAGGCCTCGGCAACGGCTTTGGTCAGCGTGCGAATACGCAGAATATAGCGCTGACGCTCGGTAACCGAGATCGCCTTGCGTGCATCCAACAGGTTGAAGGTATGAGCAGCCTTGAGGATACGTTCATAAGCCGGCAGCGGCAGCGGTTTCTCCAATGCCAGCAGCGTTTGTGCTTCCTTCTCATACTGCTCGAAGCAGGAGAACAGGAAATCGACATCGGCGTATTCGAAGTTATAGGTGGACTGCTCCACTTCGTTCTGATGGAACACGTCGCCGTAGGTGGTAACGCCCAATGGGCCGTTGCTCCACACCAGATCGTAGACGCTGTCCACGCCCTGGATGTACATCGCCAGGCGTTCCAGACCGTAGGTGATCTCACCGGTGACCGGTTTGCACTCCAGACCACCAACCTGCTGGAAATAGGTAAACTGCGTGACTTCCATGCCGTTTAACCACACTTCCCAACCCAGACCCCAGGCACCGAGCGTCGGGTTTTCCCAGTTGTCTTCCACAAAACGGATATCGTGGATGGTCGGATCCAGACCCAGTTCCTTCAAGGAACCCAGGTAGAGTTCCTGAATGTTTTCTGGCGATGGCTTAATCACCACCTGGAATTGGTAGTAATGCTGCAGGCGGTTCGGGTTTTCCCCGTAACGGCCGTCGGTTGGGCGACGAGACGGTTGCACATAGGCGGTGGCCATTGGCTCCGGGCCCAGTGCACGCAGGCAGGTCATCGGGTGGGATGTCCCCGCGCCAACTTCCATGTCCAGCGGTTGCACGATGGTGCAGCCCTGGCGCGCCCAATAGTCCTGTAGTGTCAGGATCAGACCCTGAAAGGTCTTGGTATCAAACTTTTGCATGTTGATTTCGCACGCGATACAAGTGGATTTAACAGAATGGGTCAGTATACCCGTTGACCGTAAGATATACAGCCAGAATCCCGCAGCAAGTGTCAATCTTCGTGAAAAAATCGCGCTGCGCGGCCAGTTAGGAAGGGATTGAGTCGATAGTTGTTGCCTGAACGAGATTTAGCCCGGCGATAAGCCTCAATGAATAGGGTCGGCCTAAGCAGTGATGTTTAATACTGTTACACCATCCGACATTGATCATCGATACGTTCAAGCCGGAGGCTCTTGGCCACTCTCATTCTCGCTCGTAAAGCACCGGCCTGATGAGCTTCAGTTCGACGCCAAGCCTGATGGCATGTTTGGCATTGGTAACGCCTAATTTTTTGACCACGTTGCCGATATGATATTTTACGGTGGTGAGCTTGATCCCCAGAATCAGCGCGATTTCCTGATAGGACTTTCCCATGCTTGCCCAGTAAATCACCTCATTTTCGCGCTTGGAGAACAGCTCTTTTTGGTTGATTTGGTCATCATCGCTGGTGTTATTCAGTTCGTGATAGAGTGTGGTTAATTTATCATGCACGGTGATTAACAGCATTTGCAGTTTATCTTGGTTCTCTTTGATAACCTCTTCTATATTTTCGTCACAGGCGTCATCCATAAAAAGCGACAGCACCACCAGATTATTATTATGATCGTGCAACACAAACGTATAGCCATTGATGATGTTATAATTCTTGGCCATATCAAAAATATTGGGGTGTTTTAACCCAGAGCCGTTCTTAATATTTTCATCCCAGACGAAGGGAGTCACTCGCCGGGATGTCGTAATCAATACCGGATCGATAAACTGGTAGTTATTTGCGGTATAAAACTCAAACCATTCTGTTTTGTTAGAAATGATGGCGAAATCGGCAGGGTTTATTTTGCTCATGATCGCATAAGCGTACTTTATGCTGTTATACTCTTGTAAGTTTGCTTCCAAATAACTCTTTATGACTGAGTTAATAAATTTATTATTAAAGAATAAACTCGACACGCAAAGTCTCCTTATTGAAATTCCCGTTACAAATTTCAGAGCACAGCATAGAGGTAATATTTTATCATAAAAAAAACAGAAAACTAATAGTGAGTAAAAAAATTCCGTGAGCATTTTAATCAATAACACCATGATGATTTTAATGCTTGATATATTTAATGAAAGAACTGTGTTTTTTAACCACGTTCACTCCAAGACATCAAAGCCTGATTTTTTCACTGCGTTAATAGCAGGTTTACGACAGTCTGCGTGATAAATTTTTAGTTGCTGAAGTGTTTTTAATTTGGTGTTTTTTTGCCAAAATGTTAACATTCGGCAAAAAACAGCGCGTCATATCTGATAATAACTGACTTTCTGATTGCTGATATCGAGTTAAAGCTAAAAAACTAATGATAGGGGCTGAGATTGATACGTTTTTTATATATTTCAGGCACGCAAAAGCACTCCCACTCGTTGATTAGCGAGCGAGAGAACAATTGACAGACAACCTGTTATTTATAATAATGACAACAAAATTTCCCTGGTGTTGGCCGAATTGGCTCCTGATCCTTTAAACGGGATCAGTTTTTTTTATTTAAATCTTTTGCTCTTATGCCGTAACGATAAAGTCTTTTAGGAGCAAATGATAGTTATACTAAAGTACAGTCAGACACTGTACTTTTCAGGTGAAGGACTCGGGAAAGACAATGGCGAACAGGGCTGACAGCCCCGTGTATCAGGTGCTGTCCCGTAATAAGGGTAAGTGTTGCTCCCCCCTATTCTTCCCGGCACCAAACCCTCTGGCACCGGGCAATCAGGATTAAAGCCCCCTCTTTAAAAACGCGCACTGACTCCCACGTTGTACATAAATTGCTCACCACTGCTCAAGCCGCTGGTTTGCGAAACCGTCGCAAACGCCGCCACCCGATCGCTCAACGGCATATTCGCCCCCAAGGTGATATCCATCCAGTTTTTATCCTGGCTGGCGCTGTCGCGGGTGAATGAAGTCTGGGTCGATTTCAATCCACCGCCTGCCCGGTAAACGCCATCACCGAACTGATGCTGATAGCTCACCTCCGCGTAGGGATTAACTACCCCAAGTTGGCTATCCAATCGCCATCCTACAGCGCCGATCTGCGAATGATAGGTCTGATCGTTGAAACGCATGGCCGTACTATTGTCGCCATTCTCGCTATAACCGGAGACGTTGCTGTAATCCCAGGCAAACTGAGCCATCGGCCCGGTGGTGAGATACGAAGCGATCGGGAAGTCATACCCCGCAGTAACGCGTGCGCCCCACTGCTTACCATCAGTATCGCCGGTTTCTGTGCGGGTTAGCGAACCCAGTTGCATACTGCGGTTAATATCGTCGTAATTCACGCTGGCATAGTGCAAATCGGCATTGACCCAACCCTGCTCAAACAGCGTCACTGAGCTGAAGGCCGACAGCAGCACGCCACGCGCCTTATAATCGTAACGGCTGGAAGGTTGCTGATTGTCGTTGGAACCTGAGATCAGCGCACCTATCAGCCACTCATCCGTCAGTTGGTAATCCACGCCCAGCGTTAGGTTATGCGTGGTGGCGTCGCCATCTCCGGCAACCGTATTGGCAGAATAATCATAACGTTGCCCGGCATAGCCGCCGAACACGCCCAACGACCCCTGCGGATTGCTGCTGGTGCGTAGCTGCTGAAAACGGCTGTCCAGGGTAGCACGGCTATCACGCGCGAAAGCGGCGGTTGCCTGGTTGAGTGCCACTGCCTGCGCCGGGCCATCCAATACCGCCTGAATATAATCGGCGATCAGTTGGTGGGCCTGCGGGCTGGGGTGGAAATGATCGGCAAACAGATAAGCCTGCTCGCTGTTAAAGCCAGGCATGGACGAACTGCATACTGCCGAAGAAACTCCCGCAGGGCAGGCCATACCGGCGGTGTTGGTAAAACCAAACTGGCCCGGATTGGCGATCGCCTCGCTGAACAGTTTGTTGACATCTACGCGCACGATATTACCGCCGCCCTGAGCCAACAGGCGATCTTCGCTCTGGTTATAAAAATCGGTAAGCTGGGCCGCCTGGGCGCTGAAACTGTCAAAAGCCTCGCTCAGTTGGGCAGCGATGGCCTGTTGCACCAGGGGATTGCTGCTGGCCTGCTGTGCTGCGGCACCTAAAGCCTGATGGATCGCCTGCTGGCGCGAAGCGTTATCCGGCGTGGCGAGAGTATTAAGCTTGCCGTACGCCGCCAGTATGGCCGCGCCCTGCACTGGCCCCAGCGCCTGCTGGATAATCAGTTCCATCAACTGCGGGGTTGAGCCGATATTGGGTACCGTTGGCACTATCACCGTCCCGGCACCGGCGTTCAATAAAGCGTGCACCTGAGTCGCCGCAGCCAAGGCGCTGGTATATGCCACCTCCGGTGCGGTTGCCACATTCATCGCCGCGGCGGCCAGATCGTTACCACCAATCCAGTGAATATACAGACCGTCTCCGTCGGCTCTGCCGTTAACCCGCGCAAGGTAGCTTTGTAGCTGATCCTCGGTATTGTCCGCCGGGTTTAGCGCCGGTACGGCCACGCCACCACCGGCAGCATAGTTGTAGCCATCGTTATCGGACGCCACCAGCGCGGCACCGATGCGCTGCCCCAGTATTTCGTCATACAGCCGATGTTGGTTACTGTCATAAGTGAAGCGGCCGTTATTGCCGGTATCACTCAGACTGTCGCCAAACACGTACAGTTGATCGTAAGCCTGTGCCGTAGCACTGAGGCAAAAAGCTAACGCCACGGCAAGCACCGTTGGAGTGTGCTTGACCTTTCTTTTCAGAGGCATAAATAGACTCCTAGTCATAAATAGAGGAAATCCTGTTCTTATCGTTGGCAGTTATCGCCATAGCCGTGTAGTAAATATTGCGGGGATTCACATAACGTCAAGTTAACTGACGATAAATCGTGCAAAGGGTTGCCAAGCAGGCTACTTACGGCGATGATTACCTGTAAATAAATACAGCAAAAGGAATCCTCGTATGGCCAACGAACGTTGCGGTTGGGTTACCGCCGATCCGCTATATCTTGAGTATCATGACCAGGAATGGGGCGTACCCACCACCGACGCACGCGAGCTGTTCGAAATGCTGTGCCTGGAAGGCCAGCAGGCCGGTCTTTCCTGGATCACCGTGCTGAAAAAACGTGAAAACTACCGTCGTGCCTTCCACAATTTCGATCCGCAGCACATTGCAGCCATGACCGAGCAAGACGTGGCAACGCTGATGCAAGACAGCGGCATCATCCGCCATCGCGGCAAGATTGAGGCGATTATCAACAATGCCAAGGCCTATCTGGCGATGGAAGCCGCTGGAGAAGATTTTGTCACCTTTATCTGGCAGTTCGTCACCGGCAAGCCGCTGATCAATCACTGGCAGGCGCTTGGCGAAGTCCCAGCCAAAACCGAACAGTCCGATGCCCTGTCCAAGGCGTTGAAAAAGCGCGGCTTTAAATTTATCGGCTCAACCACCTGCTATGCCTTTATGCAGGCCAGCGGCCTGGTGAACGATCATCTTACCGGTTGCTTTTGCCACCCAAAGCAGCGCCAGGCATGATCCGCACCGCCGTTCCAGCCGATATCGAGCCGCTAATGACGTTGTGGCAGGCAAGTACCACCCAAGCCCATCCGTTTATCGCGGCCGATTATTGGCAGCAAACCGCCCAACTGGTGCGTGAAAGCTATCTGCCGCGCGCCAAAACCTGGGTTTATCTGCACCACCAGCAGATCGCCGGTTTTATCAGCGTGCTGGATGAACGCTTTGTGGGTGCGCTGTTTGTCGATGAACGCTTCCACGGCCAAGGCGTCGGAGCAGCGCTGATGGATCACGTGCAGCAACAGCACGGCTGGCTGAGCCTGGAGGTATACGAGCAGAATCTGCGGGCCTGCGCCTTTTACCGCAAGCTTGGGTTCAGTGAAGTACAGCGCCAATTCAACCAGGAGACCCAGGCCCATACGCTGATCATGAACTGGGCCGCAACCGAACTGCGCTACCCCTGAAGAAGCAGCGGGCGGGCTTTGTCATCCCTGCCCGCTTCTGGTACTTTGGCAGCCAACCTTGTCAACGAGATCCAGCATGTTTACCCATATCGCCTTATCCAAGCTCAACGGTCTTGAATTGATGGTGTACAACTACGTCATCAAAAATAAGGACAAGGTCATGTATATGACCATTCGCGAGCTGGCGGACGGTGCCAAGGTCTCCACCACCACGGTATTACGCTTTTGTAAGAAAATGAATTTCAGCGGCTATTCGGAATTCCGCATTCGTTTTAAACTCTTTCTGGAACAGGAAGACAAGCTGCTGCTAACCTCCGGCGTCAGTGAAATTGTCAGCTTCTTCAAGAGTATTAACAATGAAGAGTTTGAACAGTTAATTACGGATGCGGCAGCGCACATTGCCAACGCGGAACGGATCATCTTTGTCGGAGCAGGAACATCCGGCACATTAGGTAAGTACGGCGCTCGTTTTTTCTCTAACGTCGGTAAATTCAGTAATTATATCGATGACCCTTATTATCCCATCAGCAGCGATATGTATAAAAACGCGGTAGCCATTATTTTATCGGTTTCTGGAGAAACGCCGGAAATTCTTAAACTGGCCAGCCAATTTAGCCTGCATAACTGTAAGATCGTCAGCATTACCAATAGCGAATCCTCTTCACTGGCGCGCATGGCGGACTTTAACCTCTCTTACCACATGCCGCAAATCCGCATTGCCAGCGAATACGATATCACCACCCAGGTGCCGGTGATGTATATGTTGGAGGCGATAGGGAAAAAGCTGGCTAAAAGCCTCGGTCAATAATGTTATTAGCTAAAGCACGTTAAATAACACCCTGTTTTTTGCATGTGACAAATCACTATTTTGTCATTTTGTTATATCGTGACATTCTCTTGCCGTTTGCTACTATCCATTTAGAAATCACCTTCGACCTACAATAAAGCCCGATATTTCTGTACCCCACAGATGGAGTTACGTTGATGGCAATTAATTATGCTGACTCGGCAAAAGAGATCGTGTGCCTGATTGGCGGCGATAATAATGTGATTAATGTCACACATTGCGCCACCCGTTTGCGATTTATTTTAAAAGACAGTAGCCAGGCCGATAAAGACACGCTGAAACGCGTCAAAGGCGTTATTACCGTCATCGAGTCCAGTGGCCAATTGCAGGTGGTGATCGGCAACCACGTCGGCGATGCCTATCGGGAAGTGCTGAAGCTGGTCAATATGGATGAGAACGTGGCGGTCAGCGCGCCGAACGTCGGCATCGTCAGCCGCCTGATGGACATAATTTCCAGCATCTTCGCCCCCTTCCTGTATCCGCTGGCAGCCTGCGGGGTGTTGCAGGGGCTCATATCGCTGTTTGCTGCCTTGGGCTGGATGGATCCGGCAAGCGGCACCTATCGTATTCTGAACTTCGTTTCCTGGACCGGCTTCACCTTCCTGCCGGTGATGGTGGCCTTCACCGCCGCGAAAAAATTCAACGTCAACCCGTTCACCGCAGTGATCGCGGCCTGTGCGCTGGTCTCTCCAGACTATATGAACATGCTCACCGCCAATAAAATCCTGTTGGTGAACTCTGCCGATCCGGCCATGCAGGCTTTGATGCAGGAAGCCGTCAATAACCCACAGATTGCCAGGGTGCTGGCCGAGGTGGCCGGTATCCCGATTAACGCCGATCCCCTCACCTTCCTGGGCATGCCGGTGCAGTATCTCAGCTACACCGCCTCGGTGATCCCGATCATATTGATGGTCTGGATCATGTCTTATGTGCAGCGTTTCTTTGAACGCATCCTGCCGCTGGTGATCCGCAACCTGTTCACGCCGATGTTCTGTATCGCGATCATGGTGCCGCTGACGCTGCTGGCCTTTGGCCCGATCGGCAACATGATTGGCGGTGCCATCGGTGGCGTCTATAACACGCTGTATCACCTCAGCCCTTCCATTGCCGGAGCGGTGGTAGGTGCGCTGTGGATGCCGTTGGTCACGCTGGGCGTACACTGGGGGATCACTCCGGTCACCGTGGGGAACTATGCCACACTGGGTTATGACACCTTTACCGGCCTGCAAGCCTCGCCGGTGTTTGCCATGGCAGGTGCCGTGCTGGGCGTCTATTTGAAATCCAAAGACCCAGAGATGAAGCGCGTTTCGCTGTCTGCGGGCATGACCGCCCTGTTTGGCATCACGGAGCCCGCCATCTACGGCGTAGCGTTGCGTCTGAAACGCCCAATGATTTGCGGCTGTGTCGCAGGTGCGGTCGGCGGTTCCATTGCCGGAGCCTTCAACGCGGTGTCATGGAGCTATTGCCTACCGGGGATTGCCGTGCTGCCGGTGTTCTTTAAAGAAGGCCATATGCCGCAGTTCCTTGGCTTCCTATTGTCCATCTGCGTGGCATTTGTGCTTGGTGCGGTACTAACCTATATCGTCGGCTTCAAAGAAGAACAGCCTGTACCAACGGCACCGCTCAACAAGCCTGAAATGGCCTAAATTCATCTATCAAGAGAAGCAAAGTTATGAAAAAACAGTTACCGGATGATTTCCTGTGGGGCGGCGCAGTAGCGGCGCATCAGGTTGAAGGCGGCTGGGATCAGGGCGGTAAAGGCCCAAGCATCGTCGATGTGCTGTCCAGCGGTGCCCACGGCGTCGATCGTGTGATCACCGACGGCATTGAACCAGGCTATCTCTACGCCAACCACGAGGCGGTGGACTTCTATCACCGTTATCAAGGCGATATCGCGCTGTTTGCCGAAATGGGCTTCAAGTGCTTCCGCACCTCGATTGCCTGGTCGCGCATCTTCCCGCTGGGGGACGAGCTGGAACCGAACGAAGAAGGGTTACAGTTCTACGACAATCTGTTTGACGAGTTGCTGAAATACGGCATTGAGCCGGTGATCACTCTTTCCCACTTTGAGATGCCATGGCATCTGGTAAAAGCATATGGCGGCTGGAAGAACCGCAAGGTAGTCGATTTCTTTGTGCGCTTTAGCGAAGTGGTCATCTCCCGTTACCAGCACAAAGTGAAGTACTGGATGACCTTCAACGAGATCAACAACCAGCGCAACTGGAAGACTCCGCTGTTCGGCTACTGCTGTTCAGGGGTGATTTTCACCCAGGAACCGAACCCGGAAGAGTGCATGTATCAGGTACTGCACCATCAGTTTGTCGCTAGCGCACAGGTGGTCAAACTGGGACATGCCATCAACCCGGCACTGCAGATTGGCTGCATGATCGCCATGGTGCCGCTGTATCCGTTGTCCTGCAATCCGGACGACGTGATGTACGCCCAAGAGGCGATGCGTGAACGCTTCCTGTTTGGCGATGTGCATATGCGCGGCTATTACCCGTCCTACATCCTGCACGAATGGGAGCGCAAGGGTTACCACATCCAGATGCAACCGGAGGATGAGCAGATCCTGCGTGAAGGCTGTGCAGACTATATCGGCCTGAGCTACTACATGAGTAACGCGGTGCAGGCAGACTCCATCGGCACGGGCACGGCCCTGGCCGGTTTTGAAGGCAGCGTGCCGAACCCTTATGTGAAAGCGTCCGACTGGGGCTGGCAAATCGATCCGGTTGGGCTGCGCTATACGCTCAACATTCTCTATGAACGCTATCAGAAGCCACTGTTTATCGTCGAGAACGGCTTCGGTGCACTGGATAAGCCCGAGGCCGATGGCCAGATCCACGACGATTACCGCATCGCCTATCTGCGTTCGCACATCGAGCAGATGAAAAAAGCGGTGATCGACGACGGCGTTGAGCTGATGGGCTTTACCCCCTGGGGCTGTATCGACTGCGTGTCCTTCACCACCGGGCAATACAGTAAGCGCTACGGTTTTATCTACGTGGATAAGCACGACGACGGCAGCGGCAGCTTTGCCCGCTCGAAGAAACAGAGCTTCGACTGGTATCGCCGTGTGATCGCCAGCAATGGCGAAACGTTAGCCTAACGGCATCTTATCGGGGCGAAACTCTTCGCCCCTTTGTCCTAAAGATCAACCAATCTTGCATTAATTCAGTTTGTTCTGGTTCCCAAGCGGCGATTTGGCGGCTACCTTCCTGCCTGGCTTACAGGTTTATAATTTGTCACGATTTTTATCGGAACTGCTGGCCAAAAGGTACGTCATAGTTGCGCGGCCCGTTTGGGGCTCGCGGCTGAATGCCGACGATTAGCGCCTCCAGTTTGGAGTAGCGCACGCAGATATCCCTGCTTTTAAAGGAACTAACAATGAAAAAACGCATTGCGATAATTGCTGGTGCGGTAGCCGTTGCCATGACGCTATCGGCTTGTACCACCAACCCTTACACCGGGGAGTCAGAAGCCGGCAAGTCCGGTATTGGCGCTGGCGTTGGCGCAGCCCTGGGTGCCGGTATCGGCATGATCTCTTCATCGAAAAAAGACCGTGGCAAAGGCGCACTGATCGGCGCCGCAGCCGGTGCCGCATTGGGCGGTGGCGCCGGATACTACATGGACGTGCAGGAAGCCAAACTGCGCGACAAAATGAAAGGTACCGGCGTTAGCGTTACCCGTCAGGGCGATAATATCGTGCTGAATATGCCGAACAACGTGACCTTCGATACCGACAGCAGCACGCTGAAACCGGCGGGCGCCAACACCCTGACCGGCGTGGCGATGGTGCTGAAAGAGTATGAAAAAACCGCCGTCAACGTGGTGGGTTACACCGACAGCACCGGAGCCCGTGCGCATAATATGACGCTGTCCCAGCAACGTGCAGACGGTGTGGCCAGCGCGCTAATCACCCAAGGGGTCGCCGCCAACCGCATCCGCTCAACCGGTGCTGGCCCGGATAACCCGATCGCCTCCAATAGCACCACCGCAGGCAAGGCGCAGAACCGCCGCGTTGAGATCACCCTCAGCCCGCTGTAAGCCCACAGTGCGGGGCCTTTGCCCCGCCAGTTCGCATTTCCTGCCCTCACCTCTCCCGCCGGTTCCTCTGCCTGTGTTACTCTCGCTCGGCATCCCAACACCTTCTGTAGAGTGAAATATGTCCCTGAAAGCGATTGCCAAAGCATTGGATCTCTCCGTTACCACCGTGAGTCGCGCCCTGAATGGCTACGGCGACGTGGCCCAAGATACGCGCCAACGGGTAGAGGCTGAGGCAGAGCGTTTGGGGTATCGCCCCAATACCCTGGCACGCCGCTTAAAAATGGGCAAAATCGACGCCGTTGGGCTGGTTTTCCCCTTCAATAACTACACGTTAAGTAACTCTACCTTGATGGAGATGATCGGTTGTATCAGCAATGAGTTGGTACGCCACGAGATCGATCTGCTGCTGGTGGCAGATGATGCGCCCCATCATGCCTTTACTCGTCTGATTGCCAGCAAACGTGTTGATGCGTTGATTGTTGCCCATACGCTAGACAACGATCCGCGTCTGCATGAATTACAGCGACTAAACTTCCCGTTTCTGGCGCTCGGCCGCAGCCAACTGGTGAAAGATTACGCCTGGTTTGATTTTGATAATCGCGCTGGCAGCCTGATGGCCGTGGACTATCTGGTGGCGCTCGGCCACCGGAAAATTGCCTATCTGGGCGAAAATAACCAGCAGTCATTTATCAGCCAGCGCCGCCAAGGTTATCTGGATGGATTGGCCAACCATCAACTGCAACAACGTGACGATTATCTGTGCAGTATCACGCCAAGCCGTCGCGCGGGTTATCTGACCACCCAAGCGTTATTGGCGTTAGCCGATCCACCGACGGCAATCATTACCGACTGCAACGGTCACGGCGAGGGGGCAGCAATGGCGCTTCGTGATGCCGATAAACTCGGCCCCGGTGGAGTTTCTCTGGTGGTGTATGACGGATTACCAGCGGAAAGCCTGCTCGATCTTCCTGTAGCCTCCATCGTCCAAGCCACCCGCGCGGAAGTCGGCCAACAAATCGCACAAATGACTCTTGGCCTGATCCGTGGTGAACCCCTGCAACAATTACAGGTACTGTGGCAACCGGTGCTAAAACCCAACCCTGACGAGCTCCCCCTTACCTCCTGATCGTTTAAAACAACGACGTTTTTTGCCCGACCAGATCACAGATCCGAAACGTTTAGGTTTTAATCCGAAACGTTTCGGATCAATGATGAGGCCACTGAGTTGAGCCAAAGATCGTAAAGGAGTCAAAACATGGAACCCACCATTGTGCGGTTAACCAGCCCCATGACCGACGTCATTGTTCGTTGCCAGCCGTTTGCCGAAATTCTCTATTGGGGCCCTCATTTAAGCGGGTTTATGCCGGAAGATGTCCTGACGCTGAGCCGGGCAGTGCCCAACGGCAGGCTGGATGTCGATGCGCCACTGACGCTGGCGGCAGAATCTGGACGCGGTCTGTTTGGCTCACCGGGAGTGGAAGGCCATCGTGACGGCTACGATTGGTCACCCGTATTCACCACCAGCGAAATCACGCATCAGGACAATCAGTTACTGATCCTGGCAGAAGACCCGCAGGCTGGGCTGCAACTACGCAGCGAACTGCAATTAGACAGCGCCAGCGGCGTGCTAAAGATGCGCCATACGTTGATCAATCATCATGCTGCTCGTTACTGGGTTAACCGATTGGCGTTAACACTGCCCTTGCCTGAGCGTGCTGGTGAAGTGATGGCGTTTCATGGCCGCTGGATCCGCGAGTTCCAACCGCACCGCGTCACCCTGGAGCATGGTGGATACCTGCAGGAAAACCGCCGAGGGCGCAGCTCTCATGAATACTTCCCCGGCATGATGGTAGGTAGCCGTGGCTTCAGCGAGCAACAAGGGGAAGTCTGGGGCATTCATCTCGGTTGGAGCGGCAACCATCGCCTGCGCGCCGATGTGAAAACCGATGGCCGCCGCCTGTTGCAGGCAGAGGCCCTGTATCTGCCAGGCGAGCAGGAGCTGGAAGGCGGAGCCAGCCTAAGCACGCCCTGGCTGTATGCCGCCAGCTCTCGCACGGGTCTGAATGCGCTCAGCCAGCAGTTTCACCGTTATGTCCGCCAGAATATCCTGCACTTCCCTGAACACAAGCCACGTCCCGTGCATCTCAATACCTGGGAGGGCATCTATTTCGACCACCAGCCCGAGTACATCATGCAGATGGCCACCAAGTCGGCCGAACTTGGCGTAGAACGCTTTATCATTGATGACGGCTGGTTCCGTGGGCGCAACCACGATCGCGCCGCACTTGGCGACTGGTATCTGGACGAGAAAAAATACCCGAACGGGCTGGCTCCGGTGATCGAGCATGTTAAACAACTAGGCATGGAATTCGGTATATGGGTGGAGCCAGAGATGATCAATCCAGATTCCGATCTGTTCCGGGCTCACCCCGACTGGGTGCTAGGTTTACCGGGTTATCAGCAACCTACCGGGCGTTTTCAGTACGTGCTCGATCTGTGCAACCCACAGGTCTTCGAATACCTGCTGGAGCGCATGAACTGGCTACTGAGCAATCATGATATCGACTACATCAAGTGGGACATGAACCGCGAGATCGTGCAACCCGCTCACCTTGGCCGCGCCTCTCTGACAGCCCAGACCGAGCAATTCTACCGCCTGTTGGATAGCTTAAGGGAACGCTTCCCGCAGGTGGAATTCGAATCCTGCGCCTCCGGTGGGGGCCGTATCGATTTTGAGGTTCTGCAACGCTGCCATCGCTTCTGGGCCTCCGACAACAACGACGCGCTGGAACGCCAAACTATTCAGCGCGGCATGAGCTATTTCTTCCCCCCGGAAGTGATGGGCTCACACATCGGCAACCGACGTTGTCACGCCACCGAACGTCAGCACAGCATCGGTTTTCGCGGCCTGACGGCGTTGTTCGGGCACATGGGTATCGAACTCGATCCGGTCAAAGAAGGTGACGCCGAACAGCTTGGCTTCGTCCGTTATGTTGCGTTGCACAAATCTCTCCGGCCACTGCTGCATAGCGGCGATGTTATCCGTATCGATCATCACGACCCAAGTACCCAGATTAATGGCGTAGTTGCCCCAGGACAGGAGCAAGCAGTCATTCTGGTCAGCCAGTTGGCAATGCCGGATCACCAGTTGCCGGGTAATTTGCGCATTCCAGGGTTGAGGCCGGATGCACGTTATCGGATCACCCTGCTGGATACCCCGCCGCTGATTCACCAACAGCATGGCGGCCATACCATGCGCCAGTTACCCGCCTGGATGAAACAGCCCTGCGACGTTAGCGGGGAATGGCTGGCACAGGTTGGCCTAGCGTTACCGGTACTGGATCCGGAAAGCGCCATGCTGATCGGCCTGGAACAGCTCTGAGCTATCCCATAGATTTGCAGGTGCAGCGCTCACCACGGCGAGCCGCTGCACACCTAAAGCTCGTCGTGGAAGGACAATCACCATGAACGCCACCGTCTGTACCTATAAAAATAACCGTAACTTCTGGATATTTGGCGCTTTCTTTTTCCTATACTTTTTCATTATGGCCACCTGCTTTCCGTTTCTGCCGATCTGGCTGTCTGAAGTCATCGGGTTGAATAAAACCGAAACTGGCCTGGTATTTTCCTGTCTGTCTCTGTTTGCCATTCTCTTCCAACCCATTTTCGGCATTATTTCCGATAAGCTCGGGCTGAAAAAACATCTGCTTTGGGTGATTACCCTGTTGCTGTTTTTCTTTGCCCCCTTCTTCCTCTACGTCTTCGCACCGTTGTTGAAAATCAACGTCTTGCTCGGAGCCATGGTAGGCGGGGCCTATATCGGATTTGCTTTTTCAGGGGGCGCAGGAGCCGTTGAGGCTTATATCGAACGAGTCAGCCGCAAGAGTGCCTTCGAATACGGCAAGGCGCGGATGTTTGGCTGTTTCGGCTGGGGGATCTGTGCGTCTACCGCCGGGGTGTTATTCAACATCAATCCGGATATCGTCTTTTGGATGGGTTCTGGAGCCGCAGTGCTACTGATGCTACTCCTGATCCTGGCCAACCCGCGTGAAAATCCTAACGCCATGGTCATGGGCAAACTGGGTGCCAATCAGAGTCAGTTCAATCTGAGGATGGTGGTAGCGCTGTTCAGAATGCCGAAGATGTGGATGTTCATCCTGTATGTGGTTGGCGTAGCCTGCGTCTATGACGTGTTCGATCAACAGTTTGCCAACTTCTTCAAAACTTTCTTCAGCTCGCCCCAGCGCGGTACCGAGGTCTTCGGCTATGCGACCACCGCCGGAGAATTGGCCAATGCGCTGATCATGTTCTGCTCGCCGTGGATTATTAACCGCATCGGGGCGAAAAATACGCTGCTGCTGGCCGGCACCATCATGTCCATACGCATTATTGGCTCCGCCTTTGCCACAACGGCACTGGAAGTCATCATGCTGAAAATGCTGCACGCGCTGGAAGTGCCTTTCCTGCTGGTTGGTTCCTTCAAGTATATCACCGCCAACTTTGATACCCGCCTTTCCGCCACGATCTATCTGATTGGTTTCCAGTTTGCCAAACAGGGGGCCGCCATATTCCTCTCTGCCTTTGCAGGTAGCCTGTATGACCGTATGGGGTTCGCCGACACTTACCTGATCCTCGGCTGCCTTGCCTTGGGTGTCACGCTGATTTCTGTCTTCACCCTCAGCAGCCCCGGCAAGAAAATCCAGCCGCAGGCCAAAGCGCAGGAGGCCACCTCCTGACAAGGGTCATTCCCGGCTTTGGGCTTGGTGTGTTAGTCTCCTTGGCATTGAACCGCAGGGGAGATTGGCTGTGAGCAGTGATAAAGCAACGCGTGCCTCAGGGCGCGCCACCATCAGTGATGTGGCAAAACACGCCCAAACCGGCAAAACCAGCGTGTCGCGCTATCTCAATGGTGAACAGCACCTGCTCTCCGACGCCCTCAAGCAACGTATCGATATCGCGATCCAGCAGCTCGACTATCGTCCAAGCCAGATGGCAAGAAGCCTGAAGGGCGGACAAACGCGGCTGATCGGCCTGATCATCGCCGATATCACCAATCCCTATTCCGTCGACGTGATGCGCGGTATCGAAGCCGCCTGCCGCCAACATGGCTTTACCCTGCTGGTCTGTAACACCAATAACGAGATCAATCAGGAACAGCACTATCTACAGTTGCTGAGCAGCTACCGGGTGGAAGGGATTGTGGTGAACGCCGTCGGGATGCGCGAA
Source organism: Serratia sp. NCCP-200 (assembly GCF_059697885.1). Lineage (NCBI taxonomy): Bacteria > Pseudomonadati > Pseudomonadota > Gammaproteobacteria > Enterobacterales > Yersiniaceae > Serratia > Serratia sp. NCCP-200. The sequence continues at coordinate 9,447 of NZ_BAAKUJ010000006.1, read as the reverse complement.
GACGCGCTCTCCATGCTGCAACAGTCGATGCTGCCGATGGTGCTGATCGACCGTAAAATCCCCGATTTCGCCTGCGATGTGGTGGGCCTGAATAACCACGAGGCCACCGCCACCGCGACGGAGCATTTGTTACAGCAGGGGTTTGAGGCGATCCTGTTCCTCAGTGAGCCGATTGGCACCGTGAATACCCGGCTTGAACGTCTGCACGCCTTTCGCCAGACCATGGCCAAACATCCCGATTTATCCGCCGAGCAGGCTGAAACCCCGCTCAACGACGCCGAAAAGCTGGCAACGGTATTACAGACCTTCAACACCCGCCATCGCGGCATGCGCAAAGCGGTGATCTCAGCCAACGGTGCCCTAACGCTGCAAGTTGCGCGCGCTATGCGCCACCTGGGCATGCAGTGGGGCAACGACATTGGCCTGCTGGGGTTTGACGAACTGGATTGGGCCGAGCTGGCCGGGGTGGGGATCACCACCCTGAAACAGCCCACCTACCAGATAGGGCATGCCGCGTTGGAGCTGCTGGTGCAGCGTATCCAGGGCCTCGATGATCCCGTTAGCGAGCAGCTATTCTCCGGTGAGCTGATCGTTCGTGGCTCCACCCAGCGTTAAGCCACACTCGAATCACCAGTCCTCAAACGACTATTTTTCAGCCAACTCCGTGATTGCGATCATAATTCTGCATGCTGCTGCTTTTCAATGGAACCGGTTCCATTTACCGTGACAATAACAGTCGCGGTGGTGATAGGTCACCTCAGGAGCCAAAAGATGAAGCAACAGATTATTGTAGTAACCAGCGCCTACGGCAACGACAAGGTACAGCAGCTAGGGGGGCAGGCGGCGTTATTACCCCTGATAGCTCAGGCAGGCGCAGACGGCGTGGAAATCCGCCGTGAACTGCTTTCCCCGCAGGAACTGGACGCTTTACCCACTCTGGCAAAAGCCCTGCAGCAACACCAACTGGCCGCCGTGTATTCCTCTCCTGAGTCACTGTTTACCCCACAGCACACCCTGAACCCGAATCTGCCCGCCTTTTTGGCAGAGGCGAAGATCCTGCAAGCCAGTAGGCTCAAACTCGCTTTAGGCCACTACCGGCCAGGCTTTGACTTTACCGAGTTAAAAATCGCGCTGGGGCAATCCGCATTCCAACTGGTGGTCGAGAACGATCAAACGCCAGACTGCGGCATACTGTCGTTGATGAACGCCTTTTTCCATGCGGTGGAAGAGAGTCAGTTGCCGGTCGGGATGACGTTCGATATGGCCAACTGGCATTGGGTGGGGCAAGACGCCCTGGCCGCCGCCAATCTGCTGGCCGCACACGTCGGCTATATCCATGTTAAAGCCGCCACCCTTGGCCCACGCGGCTGGCGCGCCATCGCCCTGGATGATACCGACGGTAGCTGGCGTGAAGTGCTGGCCCGCTTGCCGCAGGACGTACCACGCGGCATCGAGTTCCCGCTACAGGGCAGCGATCTGGAGGCGGTAACCCGCCATTACGTGGATATGTTACGTGGGGAGCAGGCATGATGAGCACGCAAAATCCTTTAGATGTCGTCACGCTGGGTGAAGCCATGGCGATGTTTGTCGCAGCGCAAACTGGCGATCTGGCCGAGGTTGAAAGCTTTACCAAACGCATCGCCGGTGCCGAGCTGAACGTGGCGATCGGGCTGGCCCGCCTGGGTCTGAACGTCGGCTGGGTCAGCCGGGTAGGTAACGACTCGTTTGGCCGCTTTACCTTGCAACAGTTGGCGAAAGAAGGGGTTAATGCCCAGCGGGTCACCGTTGATGGCCGCTACCCAACCGGTTTTCAGCTGAAATCTAAAAATACCGATGGAACCGATCCCAGTGTGGAGTATTTCCGCAAAGGCTCCGCCGCCAGCCATCTTTCCACCGCCGACTTCGATCGTGACTACTTCGCCGGGGCGCGCCACCTGCACCTGAGCGGGGTGGCCGCCGCCCTTTCTGCCGAGTCGCGGGAGCTGTGCCATTTCGCCGCTGCCGAGATGCGCGCCCTGGGCAAAACCATCTCCTTCGACCCCAATCTGCGCCCAGTGCTGTGGTCTAGCCGGGAGCTGATGATCGAACAGCTCAACAAGCTGGCCTGCGCGGCCGACTGGGTGCTGCCAGGGTTAAAAGAGGGCCAGATCCTGACCGGACAATCCACCGCGGAAGGCATCGCCGATTTCTATCTGGAGCGCGGCGTACAGGCCGTGATCATCAAAACCGGGCCAGAGGGTGCCTGGTTTAAAACCGCCGCCGGCGACCAGGCTGCGGTACCCGCGGTCAAAGTCACCAACGTGGTTGATACCGTCGGTGCCGGAGACGGCTTCGCGGTAGGGACGCTGAGCGCCCTGCTGGAAGGCAAAACGCTGCTCCAGGCGGTACAACGCGGCAACAAGATCGGTTCGCTGGCCATCCAGGCCATCGGCGACAGCGAAGGACTGCCAACCCGTGCCGCACTGGCGGAATAATCATTTGCTCCAATGAGCGCCCACCTCTGTCCCTACAACCGAGGCACGCCGGGAGAGCACAAGCCCCAGCGGATGGCTGCAAGCCACCGCTGGTGAGAAGACTCCACTGAAGGGTTCTGCACATGACTAAAGCAACTATTGCGGCCAAACGCTGGTGGTACATCATGCCCATCGTGTTTATCACCTACAGCCTGGCCTATCTGGACCGCGCCAACTTTAGCTTTGCCTCTGCCGCCGGGATTAATGACGATCTTGGCATCACCAAAGGGATGTCATCCCTGCTGGGTGCCCTGTTTTTCCTCGGCTATTTCTTCTTCCAAATCCCCGGCGCCATCTACGCCGAACGCCGTAGCGTCAAGAAGCTGATTTTCTGGTGTTTGATCCTGTGGGGCGGCTGCGCCTCGCTGACCGGCATGGTCAGCAATATCCCGATGCTGGCAGCGATCCGCTTTATCCTCGGCGTGGTGGAGGCGGCGGTGATGCCCGCAATGCTGATTTACATCAGCAACTGGTTTACCAAGTCTGAACGCTCCCGCGCCAACACCTTCCTGATCCTCGGCAATCCGGTCACGGTGTTGTGGATGTCGGTGGTTTCCGGCTACCTGATCCACGCCTTTGGCTGGCGTGAAATGTTTATCATCGAAGGGGTTCCTGCGGTGATCTGGGCATTCTGTTGGTGGGTGCTGGTCAAAGACAAACCGTCACAGGTCGGCTGGCTGAGCGATCAGGAAAAGCTGGCGTTGCAACAGCAACTGGCCGAGGAGCAGAAAGGCATCAAGGCGGTACGCAACTACGGCGAAGCCTTCCGCTCGCGCAACGTGATCCTGCTGTGCATGCAATATTTTGCCTGGAGCATCGGCGTGTATGGCTTTGTGCTGTGGTTGCCTTCGATCCTGCGCAGCGGTATGCAGATGGGGATGGTTGAAGCGGGCTGGTTGTCGTCGGTACCTTATCTGGCCGCCACCATTGCGATGATCGTGGTTTCCTGGGCATCGGACAAGATGCAGAACCGTAAGCTGTTTGTTTGGCCGCTGTTGTTGATTGGCGCGCTGGCCTTCTTCGCTTCCTACGCCATTGGCCCGAACCACTTCTGGATCTCCTATGGTCTGCTGGTGGTCGCCGGTGCGGCCATGTATGCGCCTTACGGTCCGTTTTTCGCCATCATTCCGGAGATGCTGCCAAGAAACGTCGCCGGGGGTGCCATGGCGCTGATTAACAGCATGGGTGCGTTGGGCTCCTTCTTCGGCTCCTGGTTTGTCGGTTACCTCAACGGGGCAACCGGCAGCCCGGCGGCCTCCTATATGTTTATGGCTATCGCGCTGCTGGCCTCAGTGGGGCTGACGCTGATCGTCAAGCCAGCACGTAATGAAGCTCAGCCCCAGGTGGCCTGATCTTGCGAGTGAGGGGCTCAGCCCTTCACTCTCCTGCAATATGTTATGTTGAACATCTCGTTCGCCAGATGGAGTTATTTGATGAAGCCTGCAATCGTGTTGTACAAACGTATTCCTGCCGACCTGCGTGCCAAGCTGGACCAGCACTTTACCGTTCATGCCTTTGACGGTCTGCAACTGGACAACGCCGCCTTCGATCAGGCGCTACAACAGGCCGAAGGCATCCTCGGTTCCGGCGGCAAGATTGACGAAGCCTTTTTGCAACGCGCCTCCAAACTGCGTGCAGCGTCCACCGTCTCCGTCGGTTACGACAACTTTGACGTTGCAGCGCTCAACGCCCACCGGGTGCTGTTGATGCATACCCCAACCGTCCTGACCGAAACCGTGGCCGATACCATCATGAGCCTGGTGTTGGCCACCGCACGCCGGGTGGTCGAGGTGGCTGAGCGGGTCAAAGCAGGGGAATGGCAGGGCAGCATCGGGCCTGACTGGTACGGCGTTGACGTGCATCATAAAACCATCGGCATCCTCGGTATGGGCCGCATCGGCCTGGCGCTGGCACAGCGTGCACACTTTGGCTTTGGCATGCCGGTGCTGTATAACGCGCGCCGTACACATGAAGAAGCAGAGCAACGCTTCAATGCCCGCCGTTGCGATCTTGATACGCTGCTGGCCGAGTCGGACTTCCTGTGCATTACGCTGCCGCTCACCGAGCAAACCTTCCATCTGATTGGCCGCGAACAACTGGCGAAGATGAAGCAGAGCGGAATTTTGATTAACGCGGGGCGTGGTCCGGTGGTGGATGAGCAAGCGCTGATTGAAGCCTTACAAGACGGCACCATTCATGCCGCTGGATTGGATGTGTTCGAGCAAGAGCCGGTCGCGGTCGATTCGCCGCTGCTGAAAATGGCCAACGTGGTCGCTTTGCCGCATATCGGTTCCGCTACCCATGAGACTCGCTACGGGATGGCCGAGTGCGCCGTGGATAATCTGATTGCCGCCTTGACCGGTACGGTCACAGAAAACTGCGTTAACCCGCAGTTGCTGAACAAGTAACCCTCATGAGATGCCAGTTTTACCAACTGGCATCTCATCAAAAGAACCTGTAAGCGTTTCACTATTACGCAGGTGCTTACGCTGTTCGGCGATTTCCCGCAGTGATAATGGACTTTCGTCACTTTCTACCCCATTAATCACAGCCTGACGGACAAACTCATCACTCACTTTCTGGTGTTCTAGCGGGTCGTTGAAAACCATAATAACCTCAGTTACCAGCGTTTCTCCGGCGGTCGCCTTCGTGTATGAAATACTCTAAGAATATGTATTTCCTTATTTTTAATCCGGTAAGGGATCAAGTAAGGGAAGGTTTGCATGACAATTTCTCGGGTCCCCATTACTCGACCAGGTCTTCCTAAAGCAGGTTGCGTAACCAGCAAGTTCACCGAGCAAACCACCTCTTTAGCAAATTTTGTCGCTACTTGCGGATCCTCTTGGTAAAACCATTCATATTCATCATCAAAATTTGTTGCAGCTTTCCTTAGCCATTTAATTTTCATTGCTAATAGTCACCCCCATTTTCTTAAAACGGGCCGCCATTTCATCATCAGATGCAAAGTCACCATTATCGGCTTCAACGATTGCCTGTTGAATTTCAGCAACCTGCCATGCCTCGCGGTTTAAAAAATCTTGTATCGCCTGAGTCGCCAAAAATGATTTCGTTCTGCCGGTCGCTTCTGCTAAGGCTTCAAGCTGTTCACTGAGATCGTCGGATAGCCGAACAGACATCACGCTCATAAGTTTACCTCACACTACAATGTATACATGACAATATAGATTAAAAAACCAACAGCGCATAGTCAAACCTCTCCCCCTTCCCCCTGCGCCCCCAAATTTCTACCGTAGGATGAGGCGATTTTTTCTCCATCCAGCAAACTAGATTACCCTACGATAAAAACGCTTCCTGCCACGAGTAAGGAGAGCCATGAAACGCCTGACCCTTCCCCTGCTGATGCTGCTTTCACCCGCAGCATTGGCCAACTGGACGCTGCAAGGCTTCCCCGCCTTCAGCGAATCCACCAGTGGTTTATTTACCAGCCAGGCAACCCTGGCCAAAGGCCAACTGCCGTTGCGGCTGTATCAGAACCAACAGTGCTGGCAGCCCAGCGACGTGGTTAAGCTGAACCAGACGTTGTCGCTGCAACCCTGTAGCGATAGCGAGCCGATCAGTTGGCGATTATTTCGCGATGGTGATTATCAGGTGCGGATCGATACCCGCAGCGGTACGCCTACCTTGCAGCTCAGCCTGAAGGCCGAACCGGAAAAAACCGTCGCCGCCGTGGCCCGTACCTGCCAACGCTGGGATGGCCAGCCGATCACGATCACGGTGAAGGACACCTTTGCCGAAGGCGAAACGGTGCGCGATTTTTACTCCGGCCAGATCGCCACGGTAGTTCAGGGCCAGGTCACCCTGCAACCGGCGGCCAACAGCGGGGGTCTGCTATTGCTAGAGTCAGCCAATACGCCGCCACAGGCGGCTTTCAACTGGCACAACGCCACGGTCTATTTCGTGCTGACCGATCGCTTTGAAAACGGCAACCCAGCCAACGATCACAGCTATGGCCGCCACGGCGACGGCATGCAAGAGATCGGCACCTTCCACGGCGGCGACCTCGCCGGGTTGACGAAAAAACTGGATTATCTGCAACAGCTGGGGGTCAACGCCCTGTGGATCAGTTCCCCACTCGAGCAGATCCACGGCTGGGTCGGCGGCGGAACCAAAGGGGATTTCCCGCATTATGCCTATCACGGCTACTACCATCAGGACTGGACAAAGCTTGATGCCAATATGGGCAATGAGCAGGATCTGCGTAATCTGGTGGAACAAGCACATCAACGCGGGATCCGCATCCTGTTTGACGTGGTGGTCAATCACGTCGGCTATGCCACGCTGGCCGATATGCAGCAGTTCCAGTTCGGCTCGCTGTACCTGAAGAGTGACGAAGCCGCAAAAACCCTCGGCAAAAACTGGGGCGATTGGCAACCGGGGCCAGGCCAGAGCTGGCACAGCTTTAACGACTACATCAACTTCAGCGATAAGGCAGGCTGGAGCCAATGGTGGGGGAAAAACTGGATCCGCACCGATATCGGCGATTACGACTCACCGGGCTTTGACGACCTGACCATGTCACTGGCTTTCCTTCCGGACATCAAAACTGAAGCGCCTGGAGCCAGCGGCCTACCGCTGTTCTTCCGCCATAAACCTGATACCGCCGCGCGCGAAATCCCAGGAGCCACCACCCGCGATTATCTGACGGTCTGGCTCAGCCAATGGGTGCGCGACTACGGCATTGACGGTTTCCGCGTTGATACCGCCAAGCACGTCGATAAACCCATGCTGGACCTGCTAAAGCAGCGTGCCACCGAGGCGCTGGCAGAGTGGAAAGCGGCTAATCCCAAGCAGGCACCGGATAACGCGCCGTTCTGGATGACTGGTGAAGCCTGGGGCCACGGGGTGATGAAAAGCGACTATTACCAGCACGGCTTCGATGCGATGATCAACTTCGATTTTCAGGATCAGGCCTCGCAGGCGCTGGGCTGCTTCTCCAATATCGATGCCACCTATCAGCAAATGGCGGACAGGCTGCAGGGCTTCAACGTGCTGAGCTATATTTCCTCGCACGACACTCGCCTGTTCTTCGCCAGCGATGCCAAAGGTTCGTTGCCTTTGCAGCAACGAGCAGCAGACCTGCTGTTATTGGCTCCGGGCGCGGTACAGATTTATTACGGTGATGAGAGTGGCCGGCCGTTTGGCCCTACCGGTTCCGATCCTTTACAAGGCACGCGCTCGGATATGAACTGGGGTGAGCTGCAAGGAGCCAAAGCGCCGTTGCTGGCACATTGGCAGCGGCTAGGCCAGTTCCGCGAGCGCCACCCGGCAATCGGTGCCGGTACGCAGCAATCTCAGCAAACGCCTCATTACTATGGCTTTAGTCGCCAGCATGGGGACGATAAGGTGATGGTGGTGTGGGCTGGCGATCGGTCACAATAATTCAGCGTGTTATGCTGTAAAAAGCCCGCCGAGCAACATCTATGCCCGGCGGGTATGATATCAGCCGCATTGCACCCGCTTTTATCTGGCGGTATGGTGGGCGTCTACCCGCTTACAACCATATTGCAGCAGCTATGAATTTTTCACTTTTCGGCGACAAATTTACCCGTTACGCGGGCATCACCCGCTTGATGGACGATCTCAATGAAGGCCTGCGCACACCAGGTGCCATCATGCTTGGCGGCGGTAACCCGGCGCAAATCCCAGAGATGGCCAGCTACTTCAAACAGCTGTGCCAGGAGATGCTCGATCAGGGCAAGCTGACCGAAGCACTGTGCAACTACGACGGCCCACAAGGCAAAGACGCCCTGCTGAAAGCGCTGGCCACCATGCTGCAAGAAGAGCTTGGTTGGCAGATCGAACCACAGAATATTGCACTGACAAATGGCAGCCAGAGCGCGTTTTTCTACTTGTTTAACCTGTTCGCTGGCCGCTACGCCGACGGCACCCGCCGCCGCGTGCTGTTCCCGCTGGCGCCAGAATATATTGGCTATGCCGATTCCGGACTGGATGAAGGGCTGTTTGTCTCTGCCAAACCCAATATCGAGCTGCTGCCAGACGGCCAGTTCAAGTATCACGTCGATTTTGAGCATCTGAACATCGGTGACGACATCGGCATGATCTGCGTATCGCGCCCTACCAACCCGACCGGCAACGTGATCACCGACGAAGAGCTGATGAAGCTCGATCTGTTGGCGCAGCAGCGTGATATCCCATTGGTGATCGATAACGCTTACGGCGTGCCGTTCCCCGGCATTATCTTCAGCGAAGCCACGCCGCTGTGGAACCCGAACATCATCCTGTGCATGAGTTTGTCCAAGCTGGGCCTGCCTGGCTCACGCTGTGGCATCGTGATTGCCGACGAGAAGGTCATTACCGCGCTGACCAATATGAACGGTATTATCAGCCTGTCCCCAGGCAGCATTGGCCCGGCGCTGGCCACGGAGATGATTGAGCGTGGCGATCTGCTGCGTTTATCCAACGAGGTGATCCGCCCGTTCTACAAGCAGCGGGTCGAGCAGACCATCGGCATTATTCGCCGTTACCTGTCGCCGGAGCGCTGCCTGATCCATAAACCGGAAGGGGCTATCTTCCTCTGGCTGTGGTTCAAGGATCTGCCCATCACCACCGAGCTGCTGTATCAACGGCTGAAAAAGCGCGGCGTGTTGATGGTACCAGGCCACTACTTCTTCCCAGGGCTGGAGCATGAATGGCCGCATACGCACCAATGTATGCGCATGAACTATGTGCCTAATCCGGAAGATATTGAGCGTGGCGTGATGCTCCTGGCCGAAGAGGTTGAGCGCGCCCACCAAGAAGCGTAGCCGGTTGAGATTTTGTCAGCAGTATCTTGGGGCTCCGCAAGCGGAGCCCCTCAGATTGATGACAAAGTCCTGGTCGTGAGGCCAGGACTTTGATCTAATAAGGTCAGTGCAAAAAACGGACTGACTGCCATGCTCAAAGAACCTTCTCC
>NZ_BAAKUJ010000005.1:0-465249 GCF_059697885.1 Serratia sp. NCCP-200 | reverse complement strand
CGGTCGCCCACTTATCCAAGGAGCGTCACCGAGTTTTCAGATCCACCCGATCACCCACTTATCCAAGGAGCGTCACCGAGTTTTCAGATCCACTCGATCACCCACTTATCCAAGGAGCGTCACTGAGTTTTCAGATCCACTCGATCGCCCACTTATCCAAGGTGTGTCACCGAGTTTTCATATCCACTCGATCGGTCCCCTCTCCCTGTGGGAGAGGGTTAGGGTGAGGGGCCTCTCTTCGGGGTAAATGCCCTCACCCGGTTGTGTATTATTTTTTTCCTCGGCTATATTCCAATGCCAAATCGGTCAGCTTGGCTCCCGGTGGTGAACGACCATTGAGCCGCTTGAGTTCGCTAAGCGTGACGTAGGCCTGCGCGGGTGCAGCCAATGGCTCCGTAGCTGCGGGCTGGGCCGATAACATCCGATCCAACGTACAGAGCTCAATGCCCTGTACCGCCAGCTTTGGCAGATAATCTGCCTGAGGGGCGTTTTCCCCTGCGCGGCTCAGGCCTTTCAGCTGATTTAATTCGCTGTTCGGGTTGCAGTTATAATCCAGTGCCATAATTGGCCTACCGCTCATCCGGGCCAGATGAATAAACCGCGCAGCGTCAGACAGCAATAAACCGTTGGCCACTTCTGCCGCCGTCGCGAAATCGAGAAAAGGAATGAATATTCGGTCAATATTATCCAGTGCGCCGGTTTGACTGATTTCCGTCAGCGAAGTTATTGGCCCTAGTTGGCTCCAATCTGCTTCTGCGTGAAACTGCCGGGCATTATCGCTAAACAGGATCACCGGCGAGAATGCCTGGCAGTGCTGTAAGCGTGCGCGGATAATCTCGTGATAGCCATCCGCTGCGGTTAACAGCACCAACGCCCGTGGCCGCATCCGTGCGAGCACTTCACTGACCAAGTTATCGATGATTTCACGCTGCATCATATTTGCCGCCTTAGGGAACGATAACCACGTTGTCACCGGAAGCCAGCCCGGCGGCGTTGGCTTCATCGGTATCAATGTGCAGTTCCAGAGCAAAGCTGGCTTTGATCCGCACGATGACTTCGTCAAAGATCAGCCCACGTATGCCTGCCGCTTTCACCCGCACCTTCTGCCCGTTCTGCACGCCCAGTCTGGCGGCATCCTGCGGATTCATATGGATATGGCGCTGGGCACAAATCACCTGTGAATGCAGCGAAACGTAGCCCGCCGGGCCAGCCAGCATGGCGTCACCGGAGGCGTTCAGATTGCCGGATTCGCGTACCGGAGCCTTCAGCCCCAGGGTAAAGCAGTCCGCCTTGGAGATTTCCAACTGAGTACATTCGCGCGCAGGCCCCAGCACCCGCACCTTGGAGAGAGAGCCTTTTGGGCCGACGATCATCACGCACTCTTTCGCGGCGAACTGCCCCGGCTGGCGTAGCTCTTTGCATGGCGTTAGCCGATAGCCCGCACCAAACAGCTTTTCAATATCCTGCTGCGACAGATGGACATGCCGGTTAGAGACCCCAACCGGGATGGCGATGCCGGTGGGAGAAGCATAGTTCTCTGCCAGGTTATGGCGGATCCTTTCCAGTAACGACTCATTAAACATACTGTTATTCCTACCCGATCTCAGAAGCTGTACGGTTATTTAGACTCTTTCTTGCCGCCGGTGCGTGCGGGTTTGTTGTCGGCAACAGGGGCTTCGACTACCGGCGCTGCGGCCTCTGCCTGCGGGGCGGCCACTTCTGCTACTGGCGCAGGCGTTTCTTGCTGTACTTTGGCCGCTGGCGGCGTAAGCTCCTTGCCTTTCAGCCCTGTCAGCAGCGCGACAACCTGTTTTTCCGGGCGGGCAATCACCAACTGGCCTTTGATAAACGCCGGTTGTTTGATCACTGCCACACCGTTGTCGATGGCGGTTTTCACCGCGCTGATTTCACCGGCAAAGAACACGCTAACCAGGCCAGAACCAATCTTCTTGTACCCAAGGACCGTTACCGCTGCGGATTTACAGGCCGCATCGGCCGCGTGGATCGCGGCGGTCAGGCCATAGGTTTCAATCACTCCCAGGCTTAAGTTCATCTCAATCTCCTTAGTGCCTTACCAGGCGGATATCAAAGTCAATGCGCTGGAAAAAAGCCGCCAGTTGGTCCAGTTCTTCATTGCTGTAACTTGGGTCGTCTTTGACCGGATAGATCATGTCGAGCCGCTGGTATTTGTTTTTACCCATTTGGTGATAAGGCAAAACGTCGATGCGGCTGATATTGCCTTTGCGTGCCAGGGCCATGACATAGTCAATGGCACCGGTGATGGCATCGTAAGAATCGTTATAGCCGCGTACCAAAGGCATGCGCACCACGATATGGCTGCCCAGTTCCACCAGGCGCTCCAGGTTTCTTTTTACGCCCTCGTTGCCAACGCCAAACAACGCTTTATGCCGTGCGCTATCGATATGCTTGATGTCGAACAGGAACATATCGGTGCAGGTCGCCAGCTTTTCATAATTGGCTAAAGTGGTGGTGCCATTGGTTTCGATGGCGGTGTTGATCATCTGTTTTTTGCATTCGGTCAGCAGCGCGGCCGCAAAGTCGGTTTGCAGGCTCAGTTCGCCACCGCCCAGGGTGACGCCACCGCCAGAGGCATGATAGAAATCGACGTCCTGCAGGATGATATCCATCAACTCCTGCACCGTGACGTCCTTGCCCATGATGTCCAGCGCGCCGGAGATGCAGACTTCTTCGCATTTGCGGCAACCGATGCAGTCTATGTTGCGATCGAGGTGGTGCTTGAGATCGCCTTGTGCGTTTTGGCGCTGGGAATGGATTCCCACCGGGCAGACATCAACACATTGCCCACAGTCAACGCACTTATCATGTGAATACATCACCTGGAAATTGCTGGTGAGCCCCTCGGGGTTGGCGCACCAGGCGCAGAGGATGTTACAACCTTTGAAAAAAATCAGGGTGCGAATACCGTCTCCGTCATAGATCGAGTATTTCTGGATATTGAATATCCGGCCCTTTTTCTCCAGCGTGTTATCCATACTATTTTCCCCTTTCTTCGAAGGCTGATGGGATAAGACATCCCTGTCTTATCCAAGGCTAAAGTCAGAACTTCTCAATGACCGTACGGCTGATGATTTCGTCCTGAACTTCTTTGCACAACTCGACGAAGTAGGCGCTGTAACCGGCCACGCGGACGATCAGGTCGCGATATTTCTCTGGCTCCACCTGCGCCTGCTTCAACACTTCGTTATCCACGTAGCTGAACTGCATCTGCCCGTTGCCCAGAATGGATGCGGTACGCAGCAGGGTGATCAGCCCGTTCTTGCCTTCCGGGGTATCGAGCAGCCCTTTGAGGAACTTGAAGTTGTGCACCATGCCGATGTTCATGGTTTCCACGTTCATCTTGCTGACGGACTTGATGATGGCGGTTGGGCCCTGCTTGTCCGCGCCCTGCGTCGGGCTGATCCCGTCGGAGAGCGGCATCCAGGCCAAGCGGCCGTTTGGCGTTGCGGCGGTCAGTTCACCGATCGGCGTGTTGTTGGAAATCGACAGGGTGCCGTGGCTCAGCGTGGAGTAGAGCATCTTGTACTTGCGGCACTCGCGCTCGGTCCATTCGGTGATGTCCAGCGCGTACTGATCGACCGTGTCATCGTCGTTGCCGTACTTCGGCGCGTTCAGACAGTCGCGGCGCAGTTGTTCAAAGCCTTCAAAGTTGGCCAGCAGCGCGTCACGGATCTGCTCCAGGGTGTATTTGCCATCCTGATACACCAGCTTGCGGATCGCGGCCATGGAGTCGACATAGGTCGCCAGGCCGGAGAAGATCAGCCCTGGGCCGTGGTTGATCACCGCGCCACCGGCGGCCACGTCTTTACCCTGTTCCATACAGCCTTCCACCAGCAGCGACATCAGCGGTTTTGGTGCTACGTCACGGTGCACACGCTGGCTGATCACGGTACCGATAGCCGACAGTTTGATGATGTGCGCGATCTGCGCCTTCACCGCATTATCGAACTCTTCGTAGGTTTTCAGAGTGCTCAATTCACCGGTATCCAACCCTTGATAGCTGTCGAACAGCACCATGCGGCCACGGTTGAGCACGAACTCGATGGCGATCGGCCACTGGGTATAACCGGTGGAGGTCCACTGATAGATGCGGCCGGATTTTTGCGGCTCTACGCAGCCCATCAGGCAGTAGTCGCGCGCGTCTTCAAAGTCGAAGCCCTTGCGCAGCATCATCTTGATGTGCGAATCATCAAAGTGGCAGGCCGGGAAGCCCATACCCGCTTTCACCACGTCGACGATCTTCTCCATGTACTTCTGCGGTGACTGGTTATGGATACGGCAGGCCAGCGACGGCTGGTACACTTTGACAAAGCGCACGGCGTCCATGATCAGGTAGGTCAAATCGTTACAGGCATCGCCGCCGCTGCGTTTCTGCCCGCCGATGGTCAGGTTGATAAACGGCTGGTAACCGGCGAAGTACTTGGCGCCCAGTTCGCTGGACATCCACATCAGTTCGGCACACTTGATGATGAAGGCCTGCAACAGTTCCAGCGCCTGTTCCTGCGTCAGGCGGCCAGAGGCGATATCGGCCTGGTACATCGGGTAGCAATACTGATCCAGACGGCCCAGCGACAGCCCGGTCTGGTTCTCTTCCACTTCAAACAGCGACTCCACCGTCCAGATGCTTTGCAGCGCTTCTTGCAGGGTCTTCGGTGGGTTGGCAGGGACGTTCTCGTTGGTTTCTGCGATGGTCAGCAGCTCGGCACGGCGTGCCGGGTCTTGCTCTACTGCTGCCAGTTCACGGGCCTTGTCCGCGATGCGCTTGGCATAGGCCACCACGCCGTCACAGGTTTCAATGGCCGCTTTGTAGAAGTAGATCTTGTCGATATCCGCCGGGTTTTCCATGCTCAGCGCCGCGAGGTGCTGCTGGGCATCGGCCTTGATGCCGTTCATCCCTTTGGTAAACAGCAGGATGTCGTAGCCTGGGCAGGTGTCGCCGCCGCCGTTAATCTGGTGGTAGGAAAGGTCGCTGACAAAGGTTTCGCCGCTGAAGGCCCAAACGCCCGCTTCGCGGTACTGTGCTTCACAGATCTCATCGAGCGAACGGCCTTCCCAGAACGGTACGATCTCTTCACGGATCGTCTTCTTGTCGGCCTCGGAGATAACAAATGGATCCTGCGGGCGGGTGCCCATGGTGTCCAGTTCGTCACGCACCCAGCGCCAGGCGATATCCGGTGAGAACGCCCCGGCACGCGGTTTGCCGCACGGATGGCCGACGATCAGCTCATCTTGCTGGATCAGGATTGGCGCGGTTTCACAGGCGGCGCGGAAAGACTTGGCGCGCAGCAGAATGGTTGGCAGACCCGGGTTGTTTTTCGCCATCTCGGTAAAGGTGATGGCGCGATAGATAGAGACGCTAGGGCGAGCATCGAGGTAGTTGTCACGCAGGCGTTGCAGGCGCGGCGTCAGCCCTTCCATCAGTTTGTGCGTTGCCACGTCTTGCGCGGAGGCCGCCACGAACGGGGCCGATGGCGCAGTGTACTGCGGGCGAGCACCTGCCTGGCCAGCAAACAGTTTTACCTGCAGGTTGCTGTTGAGCGTCATCAGATTGCTGCGGGCTGCCAGCAACATAGCGGACAGATCGTTGATCACCAATGCCGGGTCGTCGAGGCGCACGCCGTGCAGCATGGCGTCAAACATCGGATAGCCATCCAGCTCACGTGGTGCGCGCACTTCGGAAAGCTCGCACAGTTTCAGCCACAGGCACTCAACGATTTCATAAGCCTGCTCCGGCGTTAGTACGCCACGGGTGATGTCTTGTTGATAGAAGCTGTACAGCAGCTTGTCGAAGCCGCCTGGATAAACCGCGTAGCTGCCGTTTTCCAGATGCAGCGCCAACTGGAAGAAGTAGAACGACTGGCAAGCCTCTTTAAAGCTGCTGGCCCCGTAAGCCGGGACTTTCTTCAGCATGGCGGCTGCTTCTTGTAGCTCCGCCTTGCGGTACGGATGGTTTTCTACCGCCGCCATGTTTTCGGCCTTGCTGGCCAGTTTCTGCGCCAGATGCATCGCCGCATTGCAGGCGTAGATCATGGCGCGGCATTGGTTGACCTCGTCCAGCCCGGAACGGCTGACGGCGCTGCCGATGCTTCTGGCGCGGTCTTCCATTTCGGCCTCGATGGCGAACAGCCCTTTGGTTATCACCGCCAGATAGTCTGGTGAGGTCTGGCCAAAGGCGGTGAAGGCCGAAGGACTGCGCAGTTCGCTTTCGCTGTGGAACACGGCGGCGCGCGGTGTGGAGGATTGGCTGCCGATGATCAGCTCATCGGGGCCGATGTAGCCGGGCAGTTGCTTGACCAGCTCATTGAACAGCTTGGCATTCTTGACCAACTGCGGCATGCCGGCCACATCGCCACCCAGCGTTTCCAGAATGGCGGCACGTTCGGTGCTGATGGTGCTGTTTTGGGATAAGAGTCTTTCTGCCAGCAGTTTTACGCGTGGCGTCAGTGAATAATGGGCCATGTTCAAATCTCTCCTGATGTCCTGCGGCTTTCACACAAATTGGCAAAATCCGTTGACTGTAATGAGTGCGTTATTGAAGCTGTACCGGGCCGCCGCTGTAGGCGAGGCGGTACAGTTTCTCCAAATCTGCCGCGTTAACGTCGCGCGGGTTGGTTGGCGTGCAACTGTCGTGCAACGCCTGCGTGGCCAGTTCGCCAAGGCAAACCTGGAAGCGGTGTTCCTCCACCCCTGCCGCTTGCAGGTTGGCCGGTAGCTGCATTTCCTGTTTCAGCGTTTCGATCGCCACCAGCAGGCTATTGACGCCATCGCGTACCGAGGTGCTTGGCAGCCCCAGTAGGCGCGCCAGGGCGGCATATTTGTGCGCGGCCGGGGTGTCGCAGTTGCCGTCAACGTCGGCATTGAAGGCGACCACCGAGGTCATCAGCAGCGCATTGGCTCGGCCATGTGGGATACCAAACATGCCGCCGAGGGCGTGCGCCAGGCTGTGGGTGATACCCAACGATGCGTTGGTGAACGCCATCCCGGCCATGCATGAAGCGTTATGCATTTTCTCCCGCGCAGGCAGATTGCTGCCCTGTTGGTAGCAGGTCAGCAGGTGGCCGAATACCATCTGCACCACTTTTTCGGCCATCGCATCGCTGAAGTCACTGGCCTTGCGGGAGACGTAGGCCTCCAGGGCATGACACAGCACATCCATCCCGGTATCGGCGGTAATGCTGGCTGGCACCGACTTCACTAACTGAGGATCGAGGATGGCGATATCGGGCAGCATGAACTCGTCCACCAACACCAGCTTTTGGCTGCGGGACTTGATCACCGAGAAGCTGGTGACTTCGGAACCGGTGCCGCTGGTGGTGGGGATGGCGACAAAACAAGGCTTGCTACGGCCGCTGTCTTTACGGCAATGCCACAGCGCAAACATCACCGCCTTGGCGGCATCGATGACCGAGCCGCCGCCCAAAGCAATCATCAGGTCCGGGTAGTCGTCATCCATCAGCTTCATGCCGCTGACGATGGCGGAAATATCCGGGTCTGAGGCCACCTCGTCATACTGACGGCAGCGGATCTGTTGCTGTTGGAGCAGGCTGGTTACCCGCTCGGCCAAGCCAAACTTCACCATCGCCTGATCGGTGACCAAAAACGCCGAGCGTCCAGGCAAGCTGCTCAGCGCGAGCAGCGCATCCTCACCGAAATGGATTTTTGGCTTAATCAGAAACTCATTCATGCCTACTTCCTCTTAACGCTCCCGGTGAACCTTCTCGACAATGGCAACGATCGACATGGCCTTGTAGCGGTCTTTACTCAGTGCGAAATACTCTTCCACCAACACCAGATCGTTTTCACCGGCCCCGACGCTGTCGACGGCGACGTAGGTACGATCTTTGATGGCTTCCAGGTCGTCACCCAGCGCAGTGACCAGCAGCAGGTTACTGCCGCGTAGTTCGTCACTTTTCTGTGTGGCCACCACATGGCCGGTTACCTTTGCGAGGATCATGTTTTCACCCTTGTTTGATGTGTTACCGGGACAGGCGTCCAAGCACTTCAGTAATGATCCGTTCGACGTTTTCTTCGGTGATGTCATTGGCTGCGGCGTTAACCACTGCGCGGGTGACCGCCCCGAAACGATCGTCGCCCTGGGCATACAGCGGTGCCGGTGCGGCCTGCGGGATTACCGCCGCCGTTGGAGCTGCAAAGCGGTTATCGTCGAAGATGCTGGTGCTATGGTTGGTTGGCGCGCTGCACGGCTGAGCTGCGGGTTGTGGTTGGCGCAGATCCTCGATGCTACGAACGCCATAGCCGACTTTACGTACGTTCAGCAGGTTCATCGGGCCGACGTTGTCCGAGCTGGAGCCGCCACCAACGGCACCGCAACCGAGCGTTAACGCAGGTATAAGATTCGTGGTTGCGCCAATGCCTCCAAGCGCGGCGGGCGTATTGATCAGGATGCGGTGCACCGGTTTCTGTAGCGCAAACTCGCGGATCACCTGCTGGTTCTGGGTGTGGATGACCAGCGTATGCCCCAGGCCTTCGTTGGTGAGTAACTCCACCACGCGGTCACAGGCGCTCATCCAGTCTTCTTCGATGTACAGCCCCAGCACCGGGCAGAGTTTTTCACGGGCGTAAGGGTTTTTACGCGAGACGCTGTTTTGCAATGAAATCAGCACTCTGGTGGTTGCAGGTACGCAGAATCCGGCGCGTTCACTGAGGTAGATGGCGGTTTTGCCCACCACTTCAGGATTAATCATGCCGTTCGGGCGTAACAGGATATTGGCCAGGCGGGCAGATTCATCGTCGTTCATGAAGTAGCAGCCCTGAGCCAGCAACTCGCGGTGTACATCCTGATAGATGCACTTTTCCACGATGATCGACTGCTCAGAGGCGCAGATCACGCCATTATCGAAGGTCTTGCTGGTGATGATGTCTTTCACCGCCTGCTGGATATTGGCGCTGCGTTCGATAAATGCCGGGCCGTTGCCTGGGCCACCGCTGATGGTTGGCGTGCCGGAGCTATAGGCCGCACGAACCATGCCTTCGCCGCCAGTAGCCAGGATCAGCGCGACGTCTTTGCTGTGCATCAGAGCTTTGGTGGCTTCCAGCGTCAGCTGGGTCAGGCCGTCAACGATACCCGCAGGGGCACCGGCCTGGAGCGCGGCCTGCTTGACGATCTCAATCGCCCGCTGGCTGCACTGGCGCGCATTAGGGTGCGGGGAGAAAATAATGGCGTTCCCGGCCTTCAGCGCGATCAGCGTTTTATAGAAAATGGTTGAGGTTGGGTTGGTGGACGGTACCAGGGCGGTAATAACCCCTAACGGGACGCCCACGTCCATCACTTTATTCTGCTGGTCGTCACGAATAATACCGACGGTTTTTAAATCCTTAATATGCTCAAAAACTTTTTCAGAGGCGAAAATGTTTTTTAACACCTTGTCCTGCCAATTGCCGAAGCCGGTTTCTTCATGGGCCATCTTCGCCAATTCTTCGGCATGCCTGGCCGCCTCGCTAGCAATATGTTTAATAATGCCGTCGATCTTTTCCTGTGAATATTTGGCAAACAGCAACTGTGCCTGTTTGGCATTTTTAATCAGCGTGCGAGCTTGCTGAATGGATTGTAAATCCGGATCTAATGTGGTCATTAGTCTATTCCCCTGAATAGGAGTTTAATTTTTTACTTGCTGCAATCGGGTAGAGTACTTATCTGCCACCGCCGGTAATCAGGCTGAATTACGCCTTATGCTGTGAGGCGATTTTCTCAATATCATTATGTGGGCGTGCAATAACCCGGGATGAAATCACTTCGCCAATTCGGCTGGCGGCTTCAATACCGGATTCCACCGCAGCGTTAACGGCACCCACATCGCCTTTCACCATCACGGTGACCAGGCCGGAGCCGACGTTTTCATAGCCAATCAGTTCAATATTGGCGGCCTTACACATGGCATCGGCGGCTTCGATGGCGGGCACCAACCCTTTGGTTTCGATCAATCCGAGTGCATCTTTCATCAGTGAATTCCTTGTTATTCGGTGATTTTGTACTGCGAGATGATTTTCTGGATATCGTTATGCGGGCGGGCAATGACCAGTGAGGTAACCACTTCACCCACGCGTTTGGCCGATTCGATACCGGAATCCACCGCCGCCTTGACCGCGCCCACGTCGCCTTTCACCATCGCGGTAACCAGGCCGGAACCGACGTTCTCATAGCCGATCAGCTCCACGTTGGCCGCTTTGCACATCGCATCGGCGGCTTCAATACAGGCCACCAGCCCTTTGGTTTCAATCAATCCTAATGCGTCACCCATGATCCGTTCTCCTTGATGCGTTGTTTACGCTTTATGCTTAATCACGATTTTGTTGATGTCGTTGTGTGGGCGGGCGATAACCAGTGAAGTCACTACTTCACCCACGCGTTGTGCGGATTCCACGCCGGAATCGACGGCGGCTTTTACCGCACCGACGTCACCTTTCACCATGGCGGTGACCAGGCCGGAACCGACGTTTTCATAGCCGATCAGTTCGACGTTGGCCGCCTTGCACATGGCATCCGCCGCTTCAATACAGGCCACCAACCCTTTGGTTTCGATTAAGCCTAATGCATCACCCATTGTTGTTTCCTCCACAAAGCCGGTTTATGAGTTGTCATCTGCTGTGCCGTTCGGCCATGAGGGGATCAAGGTTTCCGACGGCTAAGGGCACTATACCCCTCCGGTGGTTATTCAAAATATAAATTCATTAATCGATATCTATTTAGTTTTTTGTTCTGATGATAAGCCTCTATTTATCCTCTGTTTATCTGTTTGCTCTGATAATCAGCCCGAGAATAGTTCTGCTCCCTGGCAAGAAATGGCGGGTTTTGGCATTCACTTAAGAGCGGAAAATAATGTTAAATCTATGGTGTCCAAATGGGTTTTTTAGGTAGCGGAGGGGCTTGTAGACTGTGGAGTAGCGCAGGTTTTTGCCGTGGCTATTTGAGTAGCTTCACGTGCTACATATTGACCGCCGTTGTTACTGATATCACCGTACTAGCTCCCTCTCCTTTTTGGGGAGAGGGTTGGGGTGAGGGGGAAATAGCGATCGCCGAATAACCGGTAGGCATTATGACTATCAGGGGGGTTTTAGGGGTAATGAGAGGCAGGCCAGAGGCTTATGACAAGGCGGAACAGCTTTGCTGGGAAACGGGCGCTACTCTAACTGGCTGCCGGGTTTCAACGCGCAGATAAACAGTGGGGAGTTGATCGAACTGAGCAGCACGGTGTCGGCATTGATTTTCCCCATTGCCAATTGCAGGCCGTCGTGGCTGTCTGACATTTCCCGCATAAAGTAATCGAAGATCACATCGGGTGATTGATCGATAGAGGACTTGCTGGAAACCCAGCGGTTGATCTGATAATAGCGGGCGCCGGGGGAAACGCGCTTGCTGGTATAATCAAACTGTACGTAGCGTTGCAAATAAAGCCAGCCTGCCTCCGAGTCTGAATATCCTTCCACCACGATGGAACCTTTACCTTTGGCATTAAAGTTAAAGTGAATATTGACGTTAACGGATTCAGTGATGGTGTCTTCAAAATGCATAATGGCTTTGGTTGAGCAGTTTAAAACATCATCGCGCCGGATAACATTCTGCTTAACGGTGATAAATAGCGAGACCAGTAACAATATGATAGAGACGGCAAACAGCCTTCTCCCCCAGCCCATTGTTTTCATAATTTATTTCCATGAATAATAAAAATAGTTATCGCAGTAGCTGAATGTATTATCTTGATGTTTGGCACAGTGTGCGAGAAACGTCCGTCCTAAACCGTTGGATTGCAGCTTATCACCATAAAAGAACAGAAAACGTTCGTCTTTATCATACTTGATGTTCTTTTTTTCTTTGACGGCAATAAAGTTTTTCAGGTAATTCTCGCGCATTCTTGGATTTATCATGGTGTCGGTGGATAACACCTCAATGGGGTCCTGCGCGACGGGGGTGAAGGTGAGAGGGGTCAGGCTACCGTTGTTACTCCACGACCAGCCGATCAGCGCGATGGCCAACAGCGATATCATCGCCCCGGCATAACCCCAGTAGCGATCGTTGCTGGTGATGACCGCCGCTACCGGCGTTGGTTCTGGAGCCATCTCGGCAGAGGATTCATGTTCGCTGGCATGTATCACCGGATGCACCAAGGAATCATCGATCACCTCGATCGTCAACTCTGGGTTGATTTCCAGCCGGCCCCGGGCCACGGTGACGATCACGTTCTCAATGCCATAACGGCGGAAGGCTTTGCGCAGGATGCTCAGGTACTGGTTCAGGTTGCTGTTGGAGGACATCAGCCCGTTGTCGTCCCAGACCCGCTGCATCACCGTATCGCGGCTGATCACGCCAGGATGCTGGATCATGAAGAACAGCAGGGCGTTGGCAGTGATGGTGAGCTGGCTATCTGACTTGCCGCCGTCGTCCAGCTTTAGCGAGCCTTCGGTGGCGTCATAAATAAGAAAGGCATTAATTTTGTATTTCATTATCGCCCCTGGGTGATTGGCTGCCCGCGAACCGCGGAGGTTAAAGCTCCTCGAAGGTCATTGCCGCCAGCCTCGTCACCAGTGCAAGTCGCTCTTCCGGCGTCATAGTGACTCCTTCCGTGAGTTCAGATAGCCATAGGCCGTCTGCACCATAGCGCACCAGGTTACCTACGTAGCTGCGATCCAGTTCATCGGCGTTGGCCAGATGTTGCAGCACCCAGTCCCGCCAGCATTTACGCAACACCATTTCATGCGGCATGGCCAGCGACAGCAGGGCCAATTGACGGCTGGTGTCGCTTTCACTGATACCTGCCAGGTACATCAGATAGGCCCGGGAGAAGCGCCCGCGTGGGTTATCGTCCTCGGCCATTAGCGCCATAATGCCACGATCCATCACGGCCAGCAGGCGAATAAACAGCGCGTGGATTAGCTCCTGCCTGCCGGGAAAGTGGTGCAGCAGCCCGCCTTTGCTGACCCCTGCCTGTTTGGCGACGGCGTTTAACGACAGCGCGGCAATCCCATCTTTGGCTGCGATGATACTAGCGGCTTCCAGCAGCTGCTCTTGCAGCCGTTCCGGGTCTTTTTTGCGATGCACGTGGGTATTCATGCGGCGATCATACCGACCAGTCGGTATGTCATTTTTGATCGAGGTCAATCCGCTTCCCCTAAAGGTCAGACCAATCTTGAATAATGATAGGTAGGTCAAACTATTTTATTTATCAAGTAATTAGGAAAGTTTTTGCTAGCTTAATTGAAACGTGGGATAGGCGTGGAAGTTAATTTATGGCACGTGCGGTTCCCTCTCCTTGTGGGAGAGGGCCAGGGAGAGGGGCGTTTACAACAACCAATCCAGTATCAGGACACCGACCAGACTGATCGCCCAGGCTAGGGTGGTGGGTACTGACCAGACCATCATCTGCTGCTTCACGTCCTTAATCCCCATCATCCGGTTGACGACCCAAAACATGCTGTCGTTAAAGTAGCTGAAGAACAGTGCGCCCATGGTGGCGGCCTGCGCGGCAGCGAGCATATTGACGCCGGGCAACTGGCTAACAATGGGAGCTGAGATGGACGCTGCGGTGATCATGGCAACGGTGCCCGACCCCTGTATCAAGCGCACCAGCGTAGCGATAAAGAATGGGATCAATACCGGGGACAGCGGCAGATTGGCGACGTGCTGCGCCAGCAAGGTGCCGGTGCCACTTTCACGTAATACCGCCCCTAGCGCGCCACCGGCACCGGTCACCAGCAAGATAATCCCGGCGGCCTGCAAGCCTTCCTCCAGCCGCTCCAGCGTCTCGTGCTTGTCGACCTTGGGCATCAGGGTGTAAACCGCCAGCAGGACGCTGATGGCCAACGCAATCACCGGTGCACCGAGGAAGGCAAAGGCTTGTCCCCACAGGCTTTCCCCCAGCCAGGACATTCCTTCAGCCTTGGCCAGCATAGTGTTCACCGCATTGATAAAGATCAGCACGATGGGGGTGATGATTGGCAGCAGCGATAGCGTTAAGCTCGGCAGCACCTTGGCTTCTTTCTCAGCCAGATAGCGCTGGTGGGCGGCCCGTAGGTCTTCCGGCTCATCTTCCTGGTCTTCTGGTGTAAAATCCGGGTAATAGGTGCCGAGCCAGCGCGCATAGATCACAATGCCGATCACGCAGGGAATGGCTAACACCAGCCCGGCCAGCATCATAGCGCCGATATCCACGCCGAAAATCCCCGCCACCCCTAATGGACCCGGTGTTGGGGGCACTGCGTGATGGGTAATGATCAGGCCACCTGCCAAGGCTACGCCGAGTGTCAGAAGATTGCGTTTACCCTTCTTGGCCAGTGCCTTGACCAACGGATAAAGGATGACGAAGGCCGAATCGACAAAAATCGGGATGCTGACGATATAGCCGGTGATCGCCAACGCCCACTCCTCGCGCTTTTTACCCAGCCACTTGATAAAGCTGAAGGCGATCTGCTCCGCCGCGCCGGAAACCTCCAGCACGCGGCCCATCATCACCCCCAGGCCAATAACAATCCCGATACTGTCGAGCGTGCTGCCAAACCCTTTGGAGATGGTATCCACCGTCTGCATGGCGCTCAGCCCGCCGCTGATCCCGGCGATGGAGGCCGCTGCCAGCATGGCGATCAGCGCATGAACCCGCGTGCGTAACACCAGCCACACCAGCACGAACACGGCCACTGCCAAACCAATGATGGGAGTATAAAGTGCCATAATCATTTCCCGGCCTGTGGCATCTCATCACGCATAAAGGCGCGGATGATCTGCTGGAAGTTCTCATCGGCATAGAACCCCAATGCCAATGCACGTTGTACATCGAAGTTGCCCGGCCAACTGGCGACAATGCGATTGATGGCTTCGTCCGGCACAAAGCTCACCTTGGCACGAGCCTGCTCACCGGCTACCTCCTCCAGTGCGGCTAGCATCTGCTCTACTGTGACGCTGATGCCGGGAAGATTGACGATGCGTGAGGTGCCGAACCGCGCAGCGGGCAGCGTGGCGGCATGGATAAAGTTGCGTACCACGGTGCCAGGGCTGGACAACCACAGTGCTAACTCTGGGGAGACCGGGCATACCGAAGGCTCCCCGTGCAGTGGTTCACGGATGATGCCGCTGGCAAAGGAGGATGCTGCCTTATTTGGTTTGCCGGGACGTACGCAGATGGTGGGGAGGCGCAACACCCGCGCATCAACAAATCCTTTGCGGGCGTAATCATTGATCAACAGTTCACACAG
This sequence comes from Serratia sp. NCCP-200, assembly GCF_059697885.1. Lineage (NCBI taxonomy): Bacteria > Pseudomonadati > Pseudomonadota > Gammaproteobacteria > Enterobacterales > Yersiniaceae > Serratia > Serratia sp. NCCP-200. Next base: position 450,009 of record NZ_BAAKUJ010000005.1, on the reverse strand, counting down.
AGCCTTTTGCGCACCGTAGGAGGATTGTGGCTGCACGGCGCACTCATCGGTGACGGTGGCCGGAAGCTGGCCGCCAAACACCGCCAGCGAGCTGGTGAAGATAAACGTCATTGCCGGGGCATTGCGGCGGGCGGCTTCCAACAGTTGGCGAGTGGCGTCAAAGTTCACCTGCATCCCGAGATCGAAGTCGCTTTCCGCATGGCTGCTGACGATGGCGGCCAGGTGATAGAGCACGCTGCAATCGCTGTCGATCAGCCGATCGGCGGCATCGGGTTGAGTGAGATCGAGCGCCAGGCAGCGAACTCGCGGATCGGCTAGCGGGGCGTTAGGTTGTTGGATATCTGCCAGCACCAGTTCGTCAAAAGGTAGCGTATTGTCTTGCAGCAGCGCGGCAGCCAAGCGTTGACCCAAAAAACCTGCTCCGCCAGTAATGATGACCTTCATGGTTATATTCCTTTTTTTGTAGGGGTTGTTATCAGAGGTTGATGCTGTGCAGCCGCACGCCACGCTCTTGGAGTTGTTGCTGCGTTTCTGGCGGCAGGGCGGTATCGCAGATGATGTCGTCGAGCGCCGTCAGTGGGCAGACGCGAAACATGCCGTACTTGCCGTATTTACTGCTGTCGGAGACCAGCACCTTGCGCCGGGCCACGTCTAGCAGCGCCTGTTTCACCAGCACTTTCTCCTCGTGAGGGGTAGATAGGCCATGTTCTAAATCCCAGGAGCTGGTGCTGATAAAGGCCACGTCAATATTCAAGGTGCGCAATAGCATGGCGGCGCAGCTGCCGACGCAGGAATAGTTGCGCTGATCGACCCGCCCACCGGTGTGAAACAGGTTGAGCTGGGGGCGATTCATCAGGTGCTGGATAATGGAAAAATCGTTGGTGACTACGGTCAGGTTGAAGCGCTCGGCCAGTTGGCGGGCGATCTCGAAGCTGGTTGTGCCCGCGTCCAGATAGACCACCTGGCCATCTTCGACCAACCCGGCGGCATATTTGCCGATTGCTCGCTTCTGCCGGTGATGCAGTTGGGCCTTCTCTTTGTAGGCCAGTTCCTGGCGTAGCGCGTCACTCAGGCGCACGCCGCCACTGACGCTGATCACCTTGCCTTCTTCTTCCAGTTGATGGATGTCGCGCCTGACGGTCATATGTGAAACGCTCATCAACTCGGCCAGGGCCACGATGGTGACCAACTGATACTCATGTACATAGCGATAGATAAAATCGCGGCGTTCCGATGGGATCATCCTCAACTCCTGGTCGGTAGCGATGGTGCCGCTGGGTGGCTGTTATTTTTTGTTATGTTATTAATATTCAATCATTGGATTTAACAAATAAACGAGGGTTGTCACAGAAGGGTGGGTGGGGAGTTGTCGCGTTTATTGGTGTAAAATTATTTATATTCAATGTTTTGTGATTTTATTTCTCGCAAATGGGAGTCACAGAAGGTTGTGATGAAAAGTGTGAGGTGTAACAAAAAAGTGCAGGATGGTGGTGGGGCAGCAGAGTAGATTGGTTGATGACAGCCTACCTGCCCACAGCATAAAGTCTGCTTCTTGAAAAATTATCCAGCCACTCACAAATCGGCTCGGACGGCTCCCTCTCCCTGTGGGAGAGGGTTGGGGTGAGGGGCGTTCGCGTTCGCTGATGAACTCAATTTAGAGTAAGAAATGAGCAAGGTAAGCCGAAAAAATCGACGGGTGACGTTTTTTTCAACATTCAACTCGTTGAATGCTTGATAAGTGTTGCGCGAGGCAAGTGGGAAGGTATAATGCCCACGTTTTCCGCATACTACTTCAGTGCCGAAGTGGCGAAATCGGTAGACGCAGTTGATTCAAAATCAACCGTAGAGATACGTGCCGGTTCGAGTCCGGCCTTCGGCACCATTAGTCAGTACGCAAATCAAGTCGCCTTCGAGCGGCTTTTTTTGTGCCTGAAATTCAGTATTCGCAAGGCTTCTTGAGGTTTTTCAGACAACCTGATTCAATCAACATCAACTTAGGGTTTACGTACGAACGTCTGCAATTTGCTTTGCCACCGGATTGATTGAACGGAAAAACTCAGTGATTTCATTGCTAACCAGTGCTCAGTACTCTAGTAGAACAGTAGGCTAGGTGTCGTATGTTTGCTAGGGTTATCCATTCGCAACTCTAAATGCTTCAGACATTCGTTCCTGCTCCCGAAGAGATAGTCCCAAACCATCAGCAATTGTCCTCCATTGAGCCACGATCCCCATAAAGTTTTCAATAATTTCATCGGCCTGCGTCAAGCTCAAACGGAAATATTCAGCGACTTCACGTGCCAGTTCGAGATCTAGTGCATTATCTGCTTCGGTGATATTAAGCTTTAGGCCGTCAGACCAGGGAACGGGGTTCATATCGTAGGCTTCAGAAAGCCGCCAGCCTTTACCAGGGACCAAAATGAAGCCATGATTGCGTAGGTGATCATCGGTGTTAGAGACAAGAATATTGAAAACAATCCTTGACCAGAGTTCTTGCAGGTCGGTTTTTGTTTGTGCGCCATGTCTTATCAGGACGTCTGCAAGTTCAAGATAACTGACACCTGTAGAGGCATCATCACCATCTTGATGTCTGGTCATTGTCATGGCAGAAGCAAAATGAAGGCGCTGGCCGGATCCTGTACGGTCGAACCGACGGACCATAAAGCAGTGGTAATCGCTGGCATATTTATGCGCTTGAGCTGTTGCGACGTTCAGCCCACAACCCACGGCGAGAGCATTGGCCACCATCTCCCAGCCGCCAACATCGTAATCATCTTTGGTGCTGGGAAATTTTGCGATATAGAGATGGCCATGCTTGTCCACGACACTTGCTTTGGGCCTTGCGCCACCTAGAGAACCACCCGGAGCAATGAGCATCCGCAGCCATTCCTGACCCTGTAGGGATGTATTGTCTGGATCATCTTCTAGTGCGCGGCTTGCCCTTTCTAAAGCGTGAATTTCGGTAAAGGGAGGAGCCGCTTCGTCAGCTCGGTTATCAAGAAATTCACCTTCATCATTAAGCTTGTAGCGTAGGGCCCCTACTCGATAAAGATCATGTACACCCAAGAGATAATTTGATTCGTATAGCCTGGTTCCTTCAGTTTGGATACCGGCACGAATATCCCGTTCAAGGCGACGCTTCATCAGTATTCGGCCCCAGCGATCGGGACTGGAGTCGCCAAATATGCCGAATTTATCCCGTGGGTGAGTGGGGTACTGGGCACCTTCGAATAAAAGAATTTCTGGATCAAGTTGCAAACGATTGAGGTCGGGATCGGCCAATGCTAGAGGGTCATACTGAAATTCAAATAACTCTCGCGTACGAGTTTGTCGGCTATGCAGGAAGCCAACTCGCTTTGGCCCGTGCATTCCATCCCAGTCTGCATATACCCCAATCATCGCCATCGTTAGCTCCCTTTGATTGACTTCTTCAATGGTTTTAGCAGAGCAACCAGATCGGCCGACGTTGTGCCTGTCGTTTTGCGGGCCGTATTGTTTGCTACGGAGCCAGCTTTTGTTGTTGCAGCTGCCTGTTTGTCTGATCTTTCGTACCTGTAGGCAACCTCAGGGCGCGGTTTTTTGTCTGCCGGTGATTTACTTGGTTTTGCCTTGGAAGTGAAAACGATCCCGCTCTTTATCAGCCGGGAATCCTGAAGTTGGCGACCTAGTTGATCTTCGGCGGCCAACTGATTCAGATCGTTTTCAAGCCCTAACACCTGCATGACAGATAAATATGCACCTATAGTAACGCCTGCTCCTCCTGCCTCAAGCGAACGCAGTGTCATTGGCGACATACCTGCCCGTTCTGCCACCTGTTTGGCCGTTAGTTTGCGCCGAAGACGCGCAAGTTTCAGCCGCTCACCAAAATCAGTCAGCAATTGGTTAGTTGTAGGAAGTAATGGTGCTGTTTTTTTCGCCATGATGTCAATATTTTATCTTTTTAGTACAGATTGCGCCATAATATTAGCATAATTTCGACATGAAGCAGCAAGGGGATGACGTGTGATACTAATATTTTTACTAAAAATGGTTTAAAACGCCAGAATATTAGCACTTTTGAAACTGCTTCGAAGGAGGGAAGGGGATTTGTACGTATTCACTGCCCCGTATCTGCATCGTCTATTTATGCAACGTCTGTGTTACCTGGGCTCTTATGTTCCTTGCAGATAGTCAACTCGTACTAAACGCACCCCGCTGAACCTCTGGGATGTCTAGCTTAAGGTTTGGCCCGCTTTCCAGCTTAGCCAGCAAGGATTATCATACTATCGAGACTACAGATCTAGAGAGTGTGCTATGCAACATATTATTGAAGGTTTCCTCAGTTTCCAGAAAGAGATTTTCCCGCAGCGTAAGGAGCTCTTTCGCAGCCTTGCCTCCAGCCAGAATCCTAAAGCGCTTTTTATTTCGTGTTCTGACAGCCGCCTGGTACCCGAGCTGGTAACCCAGCAAGATCCAGGGCAGCTTTTCGTTATCCGTAACGCAGGCAACATCGTCCCTTCCTTTGGCCCGGAGCCGGGTGGGGTGTCGGCGACCATCGAATACGCGGTTGTGGCGCTAGGCGTTACAGATATCGTGATTTGCGGCCACTCGAACTGTGGTGCTATGAAGGCTATCGCTTCTTGCCAGTGCCTTGACCCAATGCCTGCTGTTGCCCACTGGCTGCACTATGCGGACGCGGCCAAAGCGGTGGTAGAGAAGAAAACCTGGAATAGCGAAATCGACAAAGTTAACGCTATGGTTGAAGAGAACGTGATAGCCCAGCTAAATAATATTAAGACTCACCCGTCCGTTGCCGTTGGGCTGCGCGACAATGCACTACGCCTGCACGGCTGGGTGTACGACATCGAAAGTGGTGAGATCCGCACGCTGGATAAAAATACCAAGAATTTCATTTCGCTGGCAGATAACCCCGAGGTGTACTTCGAATAACAGATGCTTGGCTATGAGTGGGACCGCTCCTGGGCAGAAAACCAGGAGCCTTCTGCCTGGCGTCCTTATCTGCTATATTCGCCAGGTGGAAATTATTTAAGCAATCGGGGGTAGGTCGTTAATGGAAAACGAAGAACATATCAGTAACATTATAAAAACGCACCTCGAAGCGACATTAAACGATCTCGGGGAATTTATCTGGGCATATGTGGTGTTATCGAAAAAAGATATGTCCTGCATCTTTGGGGTAACCAACTATCCTGGTGAGTGGGTAGAGCATTATAAAGCCAACGGTTTACAGTATACCGATCCGGTGGTGATCACTGCGCTCAACCGCCTAACGCCTTTTTCCTGGGATGAAAATCTGATGACGGGGGGAGGGTTTCATTTTTCCGAACTCTTCGAGCGGGCCAGGAAATTTGGGCTGAATAACGGTTATACGTTTGTATTGCATGATTATAATAATAACCTGGTCACGTTATCTTTTATTCTTGCCCCTGAAACCAGAGCGGAATTAACCCAAACGCTGATCAAGAATAAAGGTGACATCTCTGTTTTACTGGCGTCAGTGCATGAGATCTATCTAACCCTGAATTCGCTGTCAGAAAAAAACGCCTCTCGCTCGGAAAAAAGCGCCCAATTTACCGAACGGGAAAACGAAATCCTCTACTGGGCCAGCGTGGGCAAAACCTATCAGGAGACGGGGATGATCCTGGGGATCACTACGCGTACGGTCAAGTTTCATATGTCCAACATCGTCAAAAAGCTGGGAGTCGCAAATGCCCGGCATGCAATACGTCTAGGTGTGGAACTTCAACTGATTAAACCGGTTAGTTGATTACAAAGAAGGCTCAGCCGCCAGCGGCCAGTCGTTCAGCCTGGTTTCGTCCGCCGTGCTGTACTTGCTGAATATCTTGGCTTTTAGCTTCCTCTGGCTCTCAGAGTCGACATGGCCGAGCAACAGATAGACCGGCTCATCTTTCTCGGAAACACCGGTTTCCAACACGGTGACATTCCAGCCGGAGGTTCTGATGATGTGCATCATCGGATGGCTGGCGACGGCAAGAATGCCATCATAGTGATGTTGCCGCGCGTAGTTAATCAGTGAGAGAAACAAAGCCATAGTGACAGGAAACTTACGGCCTAACAGCGAGTGGGTTCTTTCTTTATCCACGAAGAAACGCGTGGATTCAATGTAGTTGCCTTCTGGAATGTTGACATTGTTAAAGAATGAGGAGAATGTACTGTTCAACATATTTTGGTATTTCATATCTATCATCCTGGTTCCGCATATAATCATGCCGTTCTCCACGCCGAAAATATAATTGGTCTTGTCATTATCAAACTGATCGACCTCCTTGCCGTCAGAGCAGTCAACAGCCCATTGCAGTCTGTCTTTAAAGGTATTTTTTCTTAACATAAAGAGATCTTCAGATTTCTCATTGCTCATTGAAGCATAGTTAACGCTGTAAATATTAAACATAATGTCACCTGTGAATGAATATATAGAGATAAGTTCATCCGGTAACATCAGTGAAGTTTCATTAAGAGCATGCCGGTACAAAGGAATGATAATGCTTTTTAATAGATTTACGCTAACCTTATTATAGGAATAAACGGGGTTTTAGCCGGTGTTGGGTGGGGCGTTTTAGGCGACACTCTGGGCTTAAAAGTGATATGTTTCTTACCACGTGCGGACCCGAGGGAGCGGCAACGGTAACTTTTACCCATTTTTTACAACTTTATACAGATAACAGACAACTCGCCGGCCGAGACGGGCAAGAATGGATGCGATACTTTTGACAAGGAGCTTCACCATGGATCTGAAATGTATTTTTGCGCTATTCACCCTGTCTGTACTGCCATGGAGTGCCAGTGCCGCTCCGGCTGCCCCCAAGGTCGTCGTAAAGTCTGAAGTTGCCTCGCCAGTGGTGTTGGAAAATACCCAAGATAAAAACTACCTGAAAATCTCGTTGGTGGGCTATCCGCTGCCGCAGGAAAAACGCAGCCCGATTAATCTGGCGTTGGTCATCGATCGCTCCACCTCAATGAGTGGCGATCGTATCGAAAACGCCAGAAAGGCGGCGATCGCCGCTGTTAACATGCTCAACGGTAATGACACGCTTTCGGTCGTTGCCTATGACTCGGGGGTTGAGGTGGTGATCCCGGCTACCAAGGTCAAAGATACCAAAGAACTGATTAATAAAATTAACAAAAGTATTGAACCTCGTGGGATGACGGCGCTGTTTGCCGGGGTGAGCAAGGGCATCGATCAGGTGAGCAAGCATCTGGATAAAGAGCAGGTTAACCGCATTGTTCTGCTTTCCGACGGGCAGGCCAACGTTGGGCCAACCTCCAACAGCGAACTGGCCGAGCTGGCCAAACTGGCGGCCAAGAAAGGTATCGCCATTACCACCATTGGCATTGGTGATGGTTACAACGAAGATCTGATGACCACCATTGCGGGCTATAGCGATGGCAACCATGCCTTTGTTGAGCAATCCAGCGATCTGGAAAAGACCTTCGCCCACGAGTTTAACGACGCCATGTCCGTGGTGGCGCAGGACGTGGTGGTAGTGATCAAAACCGCCGATAAGGTTACGCCGGTTCGTCTGTTGGGGCGTGATGGCAGCATCAGCGGCAATACGGTCACCGTAAAACTGAACCAGCTGTATTCCAATCAGGAAAAATATGTTCTGCTGGAAGTGATCCCGGCCAAGGGCAGCAACGCCCAGAGCAAACCGCTGGCCGATGTGAACGTGCGTTATGCCAACCTGAGCACCAAACAGGTCGATACCTTCAATGAGAAGGTGGCGGTGCGTTATAGCCAATCCGCTAAGGACGTGAGTGCCGCTCAGGTTGATGAGGTGCTGGTGGACTCGGCCATTCAGAAGGCGGCAATTGAAAATGAGCGCGCGGTAGAGCTGATGGATGCAGGCAAAATGGAAGAAGCCAAACAGGTATTTAGCGCTAACGCGGCAGCCTTGGAAAGTTTGCCTGTCAGCGCCGCGCCAGCCAGACAAAAAGCCGAAGCCAGCGCGCAGAAGAACAAAGACCTGATGGGTAAAATGGAGAGCGACAGCAAGGAATCGACCCGTAAGGCCGTGAAAGAACAGAACTACAACATCAAAACCCAGAAGAACCAGTAGCAGGGAGCCTAATGAGCCAGCGTACTTCCAGAAGTTTGACGGTATTTATCATCATCACCGTGGCGGTCTTCAGCCTGATCGCCTATCTGGGAGTGCGCACCCTTGAGCACGAAGTGTTGCTACGCCATTACCAATCCCAAACCATGGCGCAGACGCGCGTCACGCAAGCCAGCGACAGCGTTATGGATATTCTGCGGCAGAAAGCGACGCGGCTGGACGCGATCACCGACTACATTCAACCCAACGAACAGGCGCTCAAGGAGCTGGTCGAGAAGGATCACGACATTGATGGCGTGTTTGTCCTGCAGAAAAATCGGTTGTTGTACCCCAACGAAAACGGCCCGCTGAGCCAAAAAGAACTCGCCTGGGTTCAGGCCATTACACCGCTGGTGAACGATCCTTCCTTGCTGTATGGCCACAACGTAAAAAGCGAAATGGCTATCCCACAATCCGGCTGGTATATCACCGGCGAGGTGCAGGAGCCGCTGTTGATCTACTGGCGCACTATCGGCAGCGAGACCATCGGATTTCGGGTCCCTTATATCAAACTGCTATCGGACGTGATTAATGCGGTCAACTTCGAATTTGGCAGCGATACGTTGGTGCTGGTAGAGAACGGACGCCTGCTGTACCAAAGCAATCCTTATATCGAGCTGGGAAACCTGCAGCCGTTGGCCGAACAGAGCCTGCCTTATCCGCTTACTGGCTGGCAGGTGAGCTATTACGGTAAAGCGGCCAGTACTACGGTGGTCTACCTGTGGGGCGGGGCATTTATTCTGTTAATGCTGGCCATCATGGGCTTGATCATTTTCCGCCTTTACCGGGAATATACCCAGACAGCACGGCTGGCGCGCCAGCAGGTGAGTTTTGTCAGCCAGGTGTCCCACGAGCTGAAAACGCCGCTGACCAATATCACGCTGTATGCCGAGTTGCTGAAAGAGGAGCTGGACGAACAGCACGATGAAGGGTTGCGCTATCTAGATGTGATTATCGGCGAGAGCCAGCGCTTATCGCGCCTGATCCAGAACATTTTGAGTTTTACCCGTGAGCCGAAGCTGCACATTCAGCCCATCGATCTCAACCCGTTGCTGACTAATATCGCGCAGACTTTCATGCCGTCATATCAGGCAAAGGGGATGACGATTTCCCTCTCGTTAGGCGAAAATGTGGTGGTGCAGAGTGATATCGATCGCCTGACGCAGATCATCAATAACCTGCTGAGCAATGCGGATAAGTATGCCACGGCCGGGAAACAGGTCGATGTGCAGGTGGAGTGCAGTGCGGACAATGTGGATATCCACGTGCGGGATTATGGTGCCGGTATCGCCGAGAAAGAGCTCAGGATGATTTTCCTGCCCTTTTACCGGGTCAAGTCAGGTATTACCGAGGGTGTTTCGGGCACCGGCATTGGCCTGACGATTGCCCAGCAGCTGGCGCACAGCCTGGGCGGGGAGATCCTGGTGGCTCCGCAGTCGCCTGGGGTACGCTTCACCTTACGGCTGGCGCGTAACCTGATTACAGCACCGTAGCCGTTGTTTTTGGATAAGTGCCGCAGAGTGACTTCTATACCTGACAACAACCGCGCTCTAGCTCCCTCTCCTTTTTGGGGAGAGGGTTGGGGTGAGGGGAAAACACAGCGCTGTAGCCGATGATATCGCCCACATCAGGCGGTAATCGCCACCGCTAATCGTATTAACTACAGGAAGTCGTAATGAAAATACTGGTCGTTGAAGACGATACGAACATTCGCCAGGGATTGGTAGAAGCGCTCTACCGTGAGGGTTACAGCCTGATCGCCGCAGAGAATGGCAAAGTAGCGCTGGAGATGTATCAGCAGGAAAAACCGGATTTTATCATCCTCGATATCATGATGCCGGAGCTGGATGGCTATGCGGTATGCCGGGAGATCCGCAAACAGGATGAACAGATCCCGATTATCTTTTTGTCTGCCAAGGATGAAGAGATCGACCGGGTGGTCGGGTTGGAGCTGGGAGCAGATGATTACATCAGCAAGCCGTTTGGCATTCACGAGATCCGCGCCAGGATCAAAACTATCGCCAGGCGTTGCCTGCGTAGCAAAACCGCGCAGCCAGATGTCAGCTTTGGTTTTGGTGATTTAACCGTGTACCCCAATGAGTTGTGTGCTCAGCGCCAGACGGTGAGGTTGGAGCTTTCACTGCGCGAGGTGAAAATCCTGGAATGTCTCTATCAGCATAAGAATAAGGTCGTCACGCGCGAGATGCTGTTCGATGCTGCCTGGGGCTATGATTTCCTGCCTAACAGCCGCACGTTGGATCAGCATATCTCCAAGCTGCGCAAGACCATTGAGCTCGATGCGAATAGTCCGTTGCTGATCCGCACCGTGCATGGGATGGGGTATCGGTATTTGGGGTGAGTGCTGGGTGATTAAATATGTGTCTCACCCCTTAAACACCTGCCCCCGATGCCACTCCACAAACGTATCCAAAGGATAATGTTCGGCGATCTTTGGCAACCGAATCGTCTTCCCAGCAAAGTCCCAGAACAATTGGTCGATCATATGGGTACCGTTCACACCTGCTGAAACCAGCAGTTTCATGCCGTCGTCGAGCCCGATGGCTCCCATATCGAATGCCGAGTGGTGCAATGAGCACAGCGCTAATCCGTTGGTTACGGTGCAGGGGCCGCCGTGTTGCTTCCATTTGATATGCGCCGCCTCTAAGCCAACGGGCGTAGTGTCGTGCTGCAGGTTATAGCCGCACACCGCGCATTGATAGTTATAGGCGCGTAAGATCGTTTGCCGGAATGCCGGGTCGCGTGCTTTACGTATTCCATCAAGCTGAAAGTCCAGGCGGTTGGCTATCAACTCTTGAACGCTGTCGGGGAAATGCTCACACAGAATTTGCTGTGCAAGTTTGTCGATCAGGGCGGGCTGGCTCCGTAGCAACTGATAGCTTTCTTCGTCGAAGCCGCCGCTGACGCCATGTTCAATTATTTCCCGCTTCGGTGGCTCTTTGCTGCCTTTCTGCGGGCTGCAAAGCTCTGCATTCTGTAACTCCCAGAACCCGTCGCCGCGTAAACGCCAGAACGGCATGGTGGGGTAATGGTCGCGCCGTTGCGGGCCAAAGCTATTGAGTAATTTCAGCAAGGGGGCGTGGATTTCTTCGCCGTAATTGAACAGCCGCTCGTGTCCTTGCTGATATTGGGATAGCACATACAGCAGCAGTAACGGCTTATGTGGTGCGCGCTGATCGCCTTTGCGCCACACGGTCAGATGAGAGATGGCAGTTTGCAGTTCCTGGCTGGTTTTCATCTGTGCATCCTGCGGGCATAGGTAAAGGTTGCGATCATGCTCTCAAAATGAAAGGGATTCAATAGCCTCTAGGCAAGCATCAGCGACTCACTCCTCACCTTACTGACTTTCTTACAGCGTCAGTGTCAGCATCGCCAGGTTATGATCGTGGTCATGCAATACAAAGGTATAGCCAGTGGTAATATTATAGCTCTTTGCATGGCTGAATATATCTGAGGGCTTTAGCCTTGGGTTTATTGGTGTGCTTTCATCCCAAGGAAATGGAGAGACTCTCTGCAGGGCGGAGAGTACCACGGGATCGATGCATTGGTAGTTCCTTTCTTTATAGATATCAATCCATTGGCTTGGGTAGCTGGAGGTTATCAATGTCTCCATAAAGTCTTTCTTGTTAAGTATTAAATAGGCGTATTTGAAATCGCCAAATTCCGCTATTTGTTTATCCAGATGGTTTTTAAATGCATTTTTTTCATCTTGGCTAGCAGAGAAAAATGTAGACATCAAATTACCTCAATGTGAAATAATAACGCTACTAACATAACTTGTGGGATAATAGTTTAATCTGGCCGTTATTGAACGCCTGGTAATATACTGGCTTGCCTGCTATTTTCGATAAAATAGCAAAAAAAACCTGACCTCGTTGGGTCAGGTTGCCACATTGGCCAACACCAGGGAAATTTTTACTGCCATTATCTTAAAGCCATCTTCTTGGTTGAGGCAAGTGCTCTGTGCCGGATTTTGGCTGTCTATCACCATTATTCGGTCTAGGGATTAGTATTGCCTTACGTTGATCATTGCAGCGGCCCGGTATCTGCATTGATATTCTTGCTCCTAACTCTTGGCATTATCTGAGGTAGTTACTCAGGGCTGAGTTGGTCACTCACTATTAATTGATCATTATTTGATCAGTTATGGGCCTGTTTTTCTAACGAAAAACTCTTGTAGGACCTCAATATAACCATATTGAGTCCGCGTTATTGCTGTTTGCAGCCTGCTATAAGACGCTAATCGGGCTGTTGAATTCATTCCGTTGATCAATAGATAGTTGCCACGGGGAACCAAGCTTGATCTTCACCGATAGCTAAAAAGTGAGGTCTCAGCATTGGGTTGGCGGCCTTAAAACCGCTCTCAGACGGGCTCTCATGAGATAAAACGGATTTTTTTCAATGAAAAAAGTGATTTTAATCACAAATAAAGACCCTTAAATCGCTCATTAAATGCTCATTTCGTTGCCATTATGTTGCACTGTCGTGTCTGTTAAACGGGAAGGGGTGAGACTATTCTGATTCACGAGCTAAGCAACACGTTATAGTGTTACTTTTATGGAAATGTTCTTGATCATCCTTGTGTGTTATTCGTCCGCTAATACCCTTTATCTACTGCTGTATCAGCATTTTTTAAGAAAAAGCTTATTTGTAAAGTGTGGGTGTATAAAGAATATTCTTAGTTGACTGTGAGCTTCCTAATTAACTTTTTAAACTAAAATATATACTCTTAATCCTAGGAGTTTTCATAATGAATAATAACAACTTGATAGGTATTGTCGATGAATAAAGCTGTTCGCGATCGTTTTAACCGATTTTGAATAATTGTTTTTAGCCATTAATATTGTTTTGGAAATTAAGAAAAAACTTAGCCTTGCTAAATGATATTCTGCTCATCCAACGGCGTAATGGAGTTGGTAATATAGTAAAGAAAGAAAGGAAGGGATCCTTATGCTAAATATATTGGATTTTGGGTGCCTGCCGCAGGCCGGTTCTCCATCAAAAAGACCTTTAACCTGGCCTGATACTAATAAGTATTTCCGTGAAGGCATCGTAGGCTACTGTGACTCAGTTAATACTTCCCCAGAGCAACTCAAAGTCGTATTTATTGACTTTCAATTAGCTAACCTGCGCCTTTTTCTGGAGCCGGACTGGCTAATGTATTCTGCTTGTAATCGCATTGTGCTGGTCACCGATAGTTACCTGTTACCCTTGGCCAATTACTATAAGAGCATGTTTCGGCAGGTTGATTCTGTGATCCAGAGAACGGGGGGGGCCAGTGACATTTTTGCTGAAATCGATCATGTTATTGCCGGGGAGCGGGTTTCTTCAACATCGCAAGTCAGGCTGTCTTCGCGTGAGATATGTTTATTACGCACTCTGATCCATGGTGTCACCGTGGGTGATCTCGCCAATAGGTTGCGGCTTAGTCCTAAAACAGTTTATGCCCTGCGCCATAATATTTTGGGCAAGATGGGTTTGACTAAAATGACTGATATTTTTACTCGAGCCTATTTTTCTGTCAGATAAACTATAACTACCTATTCTTATAGGGTTATCAAAACTTAATAAAATATGCGATGATTTTATATCGTAGGGTTTTTATTATTTAATTGTCGTAGGACATTTTCGAAAATTTTAGTTTTCGAATGCGCCCTTGTGTCGCATTTATTGTGCCACGCCAGTAAATATTGGCGGGAAATTAATTGATATAAATAAAGGAAGAAATTTTATGAAGAAGTTAGCTCTGGCTTTGATTGCAGCTTCAGCGTTGGGAACAATTAATCTGGCTAATGCGGACACTCGTACTGCGAACGCGACAGCGTCTTGGGATGCAAAAGCCATTAAAGATACCAGCAGCATGCTGGTTGTTACCCCGATAAAGTCACTGACCTTTAATTACGCAGAAGGTCTGGAGCGTTTCAATACTCAAGACGGCGCATTCGATATCACCATCGCTGGCCAGTCTGGCGCGAGTGATTTCAAACTGACCTCTAAAATCATCTCCAACACCCTGAGCCGCACCAGCGATGACTCTGCGCTGACCGTTGGCATTAAGTGGAATGGTAAAGCACTGTCTGAAAGCAGCGATATGGTGATGATCGATACTTCAGCAGGCATCAGCGCTGGCCTGTCTGCTCTGGCTATGGAAAGTGCTTATGCTGGTGCTAACCGTACCAGCACTCAGGGCGTGTTCGCCTTTGATATCGCGAAAGCGACCGTTGCGGGTACTGATACTGCGTTCAAAGACCTGACCGATGGTTACTGGGATGGCAACGTAAACGTTGAATTCACAGCAACTTGGGACGGTACTTTCACCACCCTGTAAGTGATTTTGTTGTCTTAACGTAGTCAGGATTGGGGTGAATAGCCCCGATCCTTATGGAATACATGATGAACCGATGGTTTCCTACGCTGATGTGCTCAGCACTATTTTATTGTACTCACGCCGGTGCAATTAACGTTGGCGCGATTACATCAATCATTTCCCCTGACCAGAGCGTTATCGCCAAGGAAGTGATTAATACCGTGGATGATGCCCGTCTGGTTAGCCTGAGGGTCGAGCGTATTTCCTCCCCCATGGAAGGGGGCGAAGTGATCCCAATGGAGAGCAAGCAGGAAATAATGGCCACGCCATCCAACCTGATTTTGCCCGGCAAGGGTAAAGATGTTTTCCGCGTTTTCTATTCTGGGCCGAAGGACGATAAGGAGCGTTATTACCGTTTAATCTGGAATGATAATCCGGTTACCGAAGAGGGGCTGTCAAAGACCAAAAAATCCGCTTCGGCAACCACCTCGGCAACCATAAGCACCATTATGGTCGTCACACCACGGAAGGATAAGTTCGATTATCAATACCGAGATGGTGTTGCTTATAACACCGGAAACAGTTCTTTCCGCGTGGTGGCATTTGGTCCCTGTAAGCAGCCACAGACCAGTGAAGAGAAAACTAAAGGGTGCCGTGAGCGTTATTACGTTATGCCGGGATTAGGCGTGCATTTGAAATTTGTTGATATCAATAATCAAAAACTCAGCGTTGGCATTTGGCACAACGAAGATTATATCAACGTGAAATAGCCTCTTTACTCATTACCTGCATCGTAAATGTTTTCCAGGTGTGGATTAGGAGGCTATTTGGGGAAGCAAATGGGTAATAATTTCATCTTAAGGACAAGAACCAAGGCTGTAGCGTTATGTATTGCTGCGGCTCTGATGTCTATGCAGGCTAACGCCAGAAACCTACAGGATGTTCGTTTAGGAAATTATCTTATCCCGGGGGTATTTGGTCAGGCGCTGACCGAAGGTATGACCATTCCTGTATTGCTACGTTACAAAGGTGGCAACCAACAAGAAAAACAAAAGGTAGCGGATGCGCTGGTGGTGCTGGAAAAAGACCGCCTGATGATAAGAGATATTACGCTGGCGGAAGAGTCTGAAGGGGCAACGTTGGCCGAGACGACCCAGACATTGATCCGTGGTCTGAAAGATCGTTTCTTTGATCAAAATACCCATATTGCCGTTTCGTCCGATGCCGATTTGAACCTGAATATCCGTTCATTTGTACTGACGCTGGACGTGAGTGAAAAAAGCTTGGGGACCGCAATTATCCCACGAACGAGTCTTCTGGGACTCTCTTCGGTGCCGCATTTCAGTTCGGTGCTAAATTACGATCTCGGTGTTTACCGCTCGCAGTTAAAAAAGGGCGAGAACACCTCGAATAACTATCTGACCCTGGATAACACCTTCGGCTTTGCGGAACATCATTTCAATGTGAACGGCTCGTTTTACGGTATTGGGGAGTCTCAGCAGGATTCTCAGCTTTACCGTGCCATGTATGAACGGGACATGAGCGGACGCCGTCTGGCATTTGGCTTGGTTGACACCTGGAACCTGCAATCGTTGGGGAACCTGTCGGCACTTAACTCCAGTAAGGTGTATGGCGTCACCTATGGCAATAAGTCCGCTACCCAGATCCAGAATACCCAATATTCGCTAACGCCAATTACCGTATTCTTACCTAGCGCGGGTGAAGTCCATATCTACCGCCAGGGGCGTCTGTTGAGCATCCAGAATTTCCCGATGGGCAGCTTTGAAGTCGATACCAGCCGTCTGCCGTATGGGATTTATGACGTTGATGTCGATGTGGTGATCGACGGCAAAACCCATTCGCGTATGCGCCAGACGATCAACAAAGCCTTCTCTGGCAATAATGGCGTAGCGCAAGAACTGAACTGGCAGCTCTATGGCGGATATGTAAATTACGACAACCGCAATAACCGCACCAACGGCAGTTCCACCAACGAAACCTATCTGGCAGGGGCGTCGGCGGCCATGTCGATCCCGGAAATTCTCAAGATCGCCTCGGTTCCGGCGATATTTGGCCTGGCGGTGCAAACCTCGACCTATACCTTCGACAAGAAGGTGGTGAATGAAACTTCGATCAACCTCAACGTGAACCAGTTCGCGAGCTTGGGCTGGCAGGGGTTGCTGTCACAGGGAGGGCGTTACCGCAATATTTTAAGCGCCAGCCTTATGCTACCGAAAGGCTTCGGCAGCGTGTGGGCCAACCGGGAGAAGAGCCATATCGGTAAGGGGTTGCCGGTCTATGAGTCTGACAGTTATTCCTATGGCGGTACCCTTAGCCTGAGCCGGTTCTTTGAACGTGGTGGGCAGCTTACGCTTAGCCGTACGGTAGATAAGCGCGAACGTAGTACCTCTAACAACCTGGAATACTCCACGTCACTATTCTCCGGGCGTTATGGCACGGTCAATCTACGCGCCGGTATCCAGCGTTATCGCTATGATTTCCAGTCCAATAGCACCAACCAGCGCTATATCTCGTTGGACTTCTCTTTGCCGCTGGCCGCCTGGTTAAGCACCGGTGTGTCTTCCAACAATGGCAACGTGCGGGCCAACCTGGCCGGCAACAAGAGCTTCGATGACTCGGCGTTTACCTCTGCCGGTTTCAACCTGGCCAAGCTGGTCAAGGATAAGCACAACGGTGACAGCGCTTATTCGGCCTCTGGCTATGCTGCCTTCGATACCAAATACAGCGCGGGCACCTTGTCGCTCTCACGGCCTGACAACAATCGCCTCAATGGTAACCTGACTGCGCGCGGCGCGGTGGCCTACAGCGATAAGAACTTCGCCGCCAGCGGTATTCAGGAGAAGTCCGGGGTGTTGGTAAAAACCGGCTTCATCGACGATGCGGTGCTGTCGGCTCAGATCGATGGCCGCAGCTATCCGCTGAGCGGTAAGAATAACTTTATCCCGTTGCCGCCGTACTCGAGCTACAAGGTTGAACTGATGAACGATAAAAACTCGATGGACAGCTTTGACATCGTCAAGGGGCGCACTCGCAATGTCACGCTGTATCCGGGCAACGTCGCCGTTTATGAGCCGGAAGTGAAACAGTTAGTGACGGTGTTCGGCCGTATGACCATGGAAAATGGCCGGGCGATCGCCAATGCCGCTGTGCGTAACCACATCGGTAAAACCATTACGGATGCGACGGGCGCCTTCCAGATGGACGTCGATAAACGCTACCCGAGCGTGTCATTGACCATGCCAGATAATGGCATTTGCGAAGTCGATCTGGATTTGGCCAAGGCCAAGGGCGTGAAGTGGGTCGGCGATGTGGTGTGCAACGTGCAGACCATTCTGGCACAACGATGAGCAAAGGGCATGACATGAAACTGCGTAATATTTGCCAGTTGGCTGGGGTACTGATGCTGGCTTCTTTCTCTAGCCAGGCGGCCAACGTGAGCAACAGTTATTTCTTTATCGAAAATCAGGTGGATGGAGAGTACTTCATCACGCCACAGAGCACCGATCCCCGTTTCAGCGGGGCCAACGCGTTTACCAAATATGCGTCAGGCGACCAACGCAGTTTGGGCTATATGGGCTATACCGGGCTGATCCAGACCAATTCGTTCGCCGATATCTGGCTGGAGGATTCTCCCATCGCTCGGCCATTTATCGGTAACCGCTGTATGAATAATGGTAGCGGTTGCCCCTCTAACGGGTATCTGCCGGGCTATATTGGCGATAATGGCGTTTATCACGTGGCGGTTAACACCAGCAGCGGTGAAGCGCGTTATGGGCGTGGTATTTTCTCTGATTCGGCTTATGAGTATTTTAAAAATGTGTCGGTAGGCTCGACGGAAATTTATAAATACCGTTTCTGCTCTACCCGCACGGACTACAACCCTGCAGCAGGGCAAAGCTGCGTCAGCGTCGGTGGTTCGCAGACCAGCCATGAGTTCACCATCACCAAAGCGGGTAATTTGCGGTTGGAATCTACCAACGCACTGCAGGAAATTTTTATCGACAGCAATGGCAATCCGGTGATGGGAACGGGTTCTCAGTTCTGCTCTGTAGGCTACATTGGCTCACTGAGTGGCGCGATCTGTAAGCTGGTGTCTTATCAGATGCAGGGGAGCACCCTTTCGCCGATGCGCATGAACATGAAGCTCAACACTGCTGCGCTTGGGTTTACGCCTGCGGCAAATACCATTCGCCTGAGTGCCGATGGTGCCAGTGGTTGGGTGAACTACAGCGCCACGACCAATGCGGCGAATTTGATTAAAGCCGGTAACGGCGGTATTTATGTCTTTTTATCGCAGACTTTCCTGAAGAACCTGATCGATCGGGGTGTGGATCTGAGCCACAGCCAGGATTTCTTCACTTTCCTGTTTACCAGTACGGTGGCACCGCAGTCCGGATATTACGAATTCTCGCCTTCGAACACTATCTTGCTGATCCCGCGCGATTATGGGATTAGCATTATCTCCAAAGACCTGGTGCTTAATCCCAAGCGTGAAGGCAAAGTCGGCAGCACAGAACCGCCGATCGTGTTCGACTATATTGTGACTACCTCTGGCCCAAGACAGGCTGATAGCATTACCGCGCAGGTTTACGGTCCGGCAGGGCAGGTCAATGGGCGCCCGTACTGCGTCTTTTCCTCTACCGACGGTAAGCTTAGGGTGCCGTTCTCGGCCTATCTGGCTTATACCGATAACGTCGGGCAAGTTGTCCGCACGCGTGCCAGCTGTGATGATGCACCTATCAGCCTGAATGCGGCGCGATGGGTAAGAACCGCCTGGCCGGTTCCCTCACAAAACGATGGCAGCTTTTATCGCACCGAGTTGTCTCTCAGCTTCCCGATGAATGAGGGCAATTCGATGTGGACCATAGATGGGCGGGATTGGATGGGGATTGTCAGCGCCACCGGTGAGGTAAGGGTCAGGGCGGTCTGGACCGGCCCTGATATCCATTAGGATTGAAAATGACGATAAGACTAGGGTGGTGGCTAGCGGGGCTGATGCTGGTGTTTCCGGCGCAGGCGGTTTATCTCTCGTCCGGAGTATTTACTCTGGAGAGCGATCGCACCTTCTTCTCGCGCCAGTTTGTTAACAACACCAAAGAGACCAATCTGTATGTGATCGCTGCCTATCGGATTGCCAAACCAGGGGTTGATGAACAACCTCAGCCCCTAGAACAGGGCGAACTGCTCTATACCCCACTGCGCAAAATACTGGAGCCGGGAGCGTGGGAATATTTCAAGATCTTCTATCGCGGCCCGGCGGACGAGCGCGAGCGCTATTATCGCATAGTGATCCAAGAGATCCCGGCCAACTTAATGGAGATGCAGGGGGGAGATAAGACACCGCTGGTATCCCCGACCATGGCGCTAGATACCATCATGGTAGTTCGCCCGCGCAAGATGCGTTTCACTTATCACTATGATCCGCTGGCCGGGGTGTTGAAAAACACCGGCAATACCTATTTCCGCGTGATGATC
Source organism: Serratia sp. NCCP-200 (assembly GCF_059697885.1). Lineage (NCBI taxonomy): Bacteria > Pseudomonadati > Pseudomonadota > Gammaproteobacteria > Enterobacterales > Yersiniaceae > Serratia > Serratia sp. NCCP-200. Next base: position 430,077 of record NZ_BAAKUJ010000005.1, on the reverse strand, counting down.
CATCAGGGCTGCGACGGGCAGGATGACACCGCCAAGGTGTTCAATCTGTTGCCGGGGGAAAGCTATCGTGGTGCCGATCTGCGTGGGCAGAATCGCAAGTTTATTATCGGGTTCAACAAGTATCAGCGTCTTGGGGAGCAGTGTTTCGAGCAGGGGCAGGGATAGGATCCCCACCCCAGTTCACCACCAAAGCTAGACTTCCTTGCGCCCCAGGTAGCGCTCTTTCATCAAAGAAACGCCAATCGCAATATCCAGCACTGGCGAAGGCGGCAGGTAGTTTGCTTTACCGAGTTCCTGCATCGCGCCAATCAGCGGATGGTCGATCCCTAGCGCATAGTCCGCCAATAACGTCCCGGCAATGGTTTGCTTGGACACGCCTGCGCCGTTACAGCCCCCGGCGGTATAAATGCCTTTCTTCAACTCGCCCCAAACTGGCGCACCATTGCGGGTGACGCTGATGGTGCCAGACCAGGTACTTGTCAGCGGCACATCCCTCAGCTGCGGGTATATCTTGTTGAAAATCTGCTGATGCAACAGGGTCGCCTGATAGGTCTGTGCAGCGGTGATCCGGCCGTTCAAGGCTGGCGTCACATGTTGGCGGATCAGGAAACGGTGATCCTGGGTATAGCGCACCGTTGCTCCAGCGATCGCGTTGACCGGTGTTAGCCCCCAACTGTTCATGGTTGGCAGCTTTTGGCGTTGCTCTACGGTTAATGGCGCGGTGATGCTGGCGAAAGTAGCCATTGCCGCCTGCTGGCTGGTAACCGGAGCCAGCTCCCTGGAGAGGGCGTTGGTGGCTAACATCACGTTGGCTGTTTTAATCGTGCCAAAGGGGGTAACCACCTGCGTCACGCTACCGTGCCGGATCGCCATCACCGGGGTATGGTTATACATCGTCACGTTGTCCGGCAGATTATTTGCCAGGCCGACGATCAGGCTGGCAGGATTAACCAGGATCGAGCTTGGGGTATAGATGCCCTTATTGTAAAAACGAGTACCCAATTTTCGATACAGCGCCTCCTTATCCATTATTTGATAGGGTTCGTTCATGGTATTGAGATTATCGGTATATTCTTTGAGCACCCGCTGATTAGTGGCGTCAACCTGGCAGTGATATTTTCCGGCATTCTCCCATTCGCATTCGATCCCCTGTTGCTCAATTTGCTGGGTTAATTGATTGATCCCTTCTTGTAATAAAGAGCGATACGACTGGGCTTTTTTCAACTCCGCCGTAGAACTGCCGATATTATGGGGTAACCCGATAATAAACCCTGAATTTCTGGCCGAAGAACTCTCAGCCGCGCAGGCCGAATCAACGATGAGGATCTTCAATTTAGGATCTTGATTGGCCAGCCGTCTGGCGAAGGAAATCCCGGCAAAGCCGCAGCCCACGACCACCCAGTCGGCCTCGGTATCGCCGATCAGCGTTGGGTAAACGCTCGGGCGCAGGTCAGGTTTTAACCAGCCATTTTGGTTTTGATTTAACGGCACTGATGCATATTTCAAACTCAAGGTCCTTTTCAAAATGTTTGCCACTCAAGGTCACTAAATAGGGTTATAAAACATTTAGCCAGGCTGAACCAGCAGATTCAGCCGTTGCTGATTAACCCAAATTTATTGACGGTCAGTTATTTATAAGCAACCGTTAAGCATTGAGGTACCTCATTGGATTACCGCATTTTGCCAATTGGCCGGGGAGTGCAATCTGGGCGAGCCTCTATGACAGAAATTAAGGTCACTCAGCAGATTTATTTCTGATTTTTTCCTTTATTCCCCCGCCATAGCTGTTTAGTATCGGAATTGGTGAGAATGACCCATTTTCTGAGGTTTTGTTCTGAAAATCGGCTATCCCTTCCCAAAATGGCAGAGTTGTTAACTATATTATCATTGTAACTTAGTGGATTTAACTATCCTAAACGGATTTCTAAAAAATATAAGAACGGAAATATTCTATGTCACAGATGTTAGCGCTTTTGATTGTAATGGTGATTTTATACCTGGGAGATGCGGTATCCGTGCGTACTAAAGCCTGGATCCCTTCTGTATTTGTCTGTGCGGTGTTGTTCCTGTTCGGCTACTGGACGTTTTTCCCGAAGGATATCGTCAGCCTGGCCGGTATCACACCGGCGGTAGCGGTGATGCTGATGTATCTGCTGATCACCAACATGGGGACGCTGCTCTCGGTGCCTGAGCTGATGCGGCAATGGAAAACCATTGTGATCTCGCTGTCGGGGATCGCTGGCATTATCGCCGCCGTGTTTGCTGCCTGTATGCTGATGTTTGATATGAACACCGCCATCGTGACCATTCCTCCATTGGTTGGTGGCATCGTTTCGGCGTTGATTATGTCTAAGGGGGCTGCCAGCGCGGGCCTGGTCGATCTCTCGGTATTCGCTATCCTGATCTACGTAATGCAGGGATTTGCCGGTTATCCGTTAACCGCCATCATGCTGCAGCGGGAAGGCAAACGCGTGCTGCAAAAATATCGCAATGGCGAATGGCACGAATCTGCCGCACTACTGCCAGCCGATAAAATGCCAACCACGGTCAGCGCGGAAGAAAAAATGCCGCGTATGTTTGGCCTGATCCCGGCTCATTACAATACCAGCTACTTCAAGTTTCTGCGTCTGGCGCTGGTAGGCTACCTGGCTTATCTGGTATCAGACCTGCTGGCCCCGGTGGTCACCATCAGCCCGTTCGTGCTGTGTTTGCTGTTTGGCGTAGTGGCGGCCACGATCGGTTTCCTGGAAAAACAACCGTTGCAGAAGGCCAACGGCTTCGGGTTTGCGGTGATGGGGCTGATGCTGTTTATCTTTGACACCCTGAACAGAGCAACCCCGGAAATGTTGCTGCGACTGGTATTCCCGATGCTGGTGCTGATCGCCGTGGCGGTGGTAGGCATGTTTGTCGTCTCGTGGATCGTGGGTAAATTCCTTGGCGTCAGCATGGAGATGGCCTTCGCGATCTCCCTGACGGCGATGTATGGCTTCCCGGCGGATTACATCATCACCAACGAAGCGATAACGGCGCTAACCAAAGACGAAAAAGAGCGTGAGATCCTGACGCACCACATGTTGGCACCGATGCTGGTCGGCGGATTTATTTCCGTGACGATGGTTTCCGTGGTGCTGGCAGGCGTTATGGTCGGTTACATCACCCCAATCGCAGGATAAGTCATGAGCTATGCAAATCAGCTGCGTATTCAGCAGCATCTGGAACAACTGGCCGAGTTTACGGCTACGCCGGGCGAAGGCACGACGCGTATGAGTTACAGCCCACAAGGCCAACAGGCGCGGGCTTATATCAAGGCGCAGATGGAGGCGGCGGGCCTCAGCGTACGTGAGGACGCCATCGGCAATATCTTTGGTAAGAGCCAGGCGCAGGACCCGGCATTACCGAGCGTGATGATCGGCTCCCACTTTGATTCTGTGCCCAACGGTGGCGCTTTCGACGGCCCTGCCGGAGTGGTGATGGGGTTGGAAGTGGCCAAGCTGTTCCAAGAACATCGGTTATTGCCGCGTTACCCGCTAGAAGTGGTGGCGCTGGTGGAAGAGGAAGGGGCCAGCTTTGGCCGTGGCCTGCTGGCTTCCTGTGCGATTGCAGGTAAGGTGGATGCTGAAGAGCTGCATCGTCTGCGCGATAGCCAGGGGCAATCGGCGGCACAGTGCATGGCGCAAGTCGGTTTTGATGCGGATCGGGTGGCCAGCGTGGTGCGGGAGCCGCAAACCCTCAAGGCGTTTATCGAACTGCATATTGAGCAAGGGCCGGTGCTGGAACAGGAAGGGTTAGACGTTGGTCTGGTAGACGTGATCGTCGGTATCACTCAGTTGGTTGTCACCATCACCGGTAAGGCCGGGCATGCGGGCACCACGCCGATGGATCGCCGCCATGATGCGCTGGTGGCTGCCAGCCAGGTGATCTCTCGCGTTGGCGATTTTGCCCGCGAGGCCGGTGATGAAACGGTCGCCACCACGGGGAAAATTCAGGTGTTCCCTAACGGGGCGAACGTGATACCGAGCAAGGTGATTTTCACCGTCGATATCCGTTCCAAGCGGTTGGATAAGCTGCAACAGGTGGTTGAGCAAACCAAAGCCTGTATCCAACAGCAGGCCGGGGCGGGGATCGCCTGCCAGATTGAACAACCGTTGCTGGTAGAGCCGACGCGTCTGCACAGCGGTATCCACAGGCAGCTGCAAAAACACAGCGAAGCGCTGGGCCTGAGCCACCGGACCATGGTCAGCGGAGCCGGGCATGATGCGATGATTTTTGCCGGTATCACCGACGTGGGGCTGGTGTTTGTTCCCAGCAAGGACGGCCTGAGCCACCACCCCGACGAGTGGACCGACTATGAGCAAATTCAGAAAGGCATCGACGTTATTTTTCAAACGGTAAAAGAGATCACAGAGGCAAGCAGTTATGACTAATCAAGCTATCGCGCAATCCATTAAAGCCCACGTGGAGGCGATGATTGCGTTCCGTCGCGATCTGCATGCTCATCCGGAACTGCCTTGGGAAGAGGTGCGTACCACCCAGAAGGTGGCGCAAGCGCTGGAGGAGATTGGTATTCCTTATAGTCTGACGACGCCAACGGGCGTGATTGCCGAGATTACCGGTGGGCAGCCTGGCAAGACCGTGGCCCTACGCGCCGATATGGATGCGTTGCCGGTGCAGGAACTCAACGACTCATTAAGTTATAAATCACAAACCGACGGGAAAATGCACGCCTGTGGGCACGATGCCCACACCGCCATGCTGCTGACGGCGGCGAAAGCCTTGTATGAAAACCGTGAAAGCCTGCGTGGCAACGTGCGGCTGATTTTCCAACCTGCCGAAGAGATTGCCCAGGGCGCACGTGAGATGGTGAAGCAGGGCGCGATCGAGGGCGTGAATAACGCATTTGGCATGCATATCTGGACCACCAGCCCATCGGGCAAGGTGTCTTGTAATGTCGGCTCCACTTTTGCTTCTGCCGATTTGCTGAAGGTGAAGTTCAAAGGGCGCGGCGGCCACGGCTCAATGCCAGAGGCCTGTGTGGATGCAGCGGTCGTTGCTTCGGCCTTCGTGATGAACGTGCAGGCGATCGTTTCCCGTGAAACTTCGCCGTTAGAGTCGGCAGTCGTGACCATCGGCAAAATGGAAGTCGGTACCCGGTTTAACGTGATTGCTGAAAATGCGGTGCTGGACGGCACGGTGCGCTGCTTTAACGTCGAGGCACGTGAGCGTATCAAGGCGGCGATTGAACGTTACGCAGAGCATACGGCGGCCATTTATGGCGCGACGGCACAGGTGGAATACACTTACGGCACCTTGCCAGTGATCAACGAGGAGCGCAGCGCGTTGCTGGCACAATCTGTAGTGCGTTCGGCCTTCGGCGACGAGGTGTTGTTTGCCGAGAAACCGACGACCGGCGGTGAGGATTTCAGCTTCTTTATTGAAAATATCCCCGGTTGCTTTGCCCTGTTGGGCTGCGGCAACCCGGAGAAAGGCACCGACTGGGCTCACCACCACGGCTGCTTCAATATCGACGAAGACGTGATGGCGACCGGCGCGGAGCTGTATGCGCAGTATGCCTGGAGTTACTTGCAGCAGGATGCGTTTTAAGCCCGATAGCGTTATTGGGCAACATTGAGTGCGGCGTTCGACCCCTCACCCCAACCCTCTCCCACAGGGAGAGGGAGCTGTCCGGAGCTGTAGTCAGTTGCAGAAGTTAACCTGTGGCACAGCATGCTTCGCTGTTTAGCATTCTCGGTATTGAGGTCAGATGTGGGAGTTAATCCGTGGCACATTCGGTCCCCTCTCCTTTTGGGAGAGGGTTAGGGTGAGGGGCATCACTGTACTTATCAGTCCTCCGGCCCGCTCATCTCGCCGATAAAGTCCATTCTGTCATTGAGCCAGGTGTTCACTATCGCATCGGCAGCTTTAGCCGCATCGCTGGCCGAGAAATGTTTCTCGGTTTGCAACCAGCCCATGGTCGCCAGACGCGCCGGTTCAATGGCGACAAGCAACTGCTCGCGTTGTTCTTTCGGCCAAACCTTATCGTCAGACCAACTGCGGATTAGCTGCGTAGGATCGTCCGTTGCTGGCGTGTTCTGGCTTGGTTTAAGGAAATCCTCGGGAGAGACGGTGGCGCGCAGGCGGAACATGGCCCAATCGGCATAGCTGGCAAAGCGGATGGTACCGGAATTCTCACTGGCCTTGCCAATCATCGGTTCTATTAACTTGGTAAGTTGCTGCCAGGCCGGTCGTTCAAACAGATCGCCCTGCGGTGAGCAAATGGGAGCCTGTGAATCACGAGATGATCCATATAACGCCCCAAAGGCTGCATAAGCTGCTGCGCCCTGCTGCTTGAAGATAAAACAGTGCACATAGGGGCGGCCATCGGCGTTTTCGTAGCCGGCTCGCTCAATGGTCATGCGTAAGAGCGTTAAAACAGCGACATCATGGCCGGTCTTGGGATCGTTCTCGATATCACGTAACACTGACTGGGAGAATGTGTCGTCGTTCATCGCCTTGATCACGCTTTGATGCCTGGTTTGTACCTCGGCATCCGTGACCTTGCTGGTGGGCGCAAACTGATGCAGGTAAATCAGCCAGGCGGAGGCCAGCGGGCCGCGATACTGCTGCAACTGCTGTGCCGCTGTAACCGGATCTGCCGGAATGCTGGCGATGATGTTATCTAGCGCCGAGGCAGCCTGCTTGGCAGTGTTCTGCAACTGGGCGGCGCGTTGGCTAAATAATTCGCTCAGGCAACTTTCCTGGCCGTTGCAGGCATCCCGTTGCTTCAACCAGCTACGCTGCTCGGTGCGTAACGCGTCGGCCTGATCCCCTGGCAGGCTTGCCATTGCTAACCGGTAATTTTCGGTCAGTTGGCTGTCGAGGCTGCTCAGGTCTGGGCTATTGCAGATGCTATGTTCGACATCGCTGGTGGCTTTGGCACAGTCGAAAGAGGCGGCTTGCACCGTCGTATTGGCCCCGAACGCCAGGCATAGGCAGAGCAATAAGCGCGATAAAGGATGGCTGGCCAATGTTGTATCACGGAGAGAGTTAGCGCGTTGAAGCCTGGCGATCATGCTGAGTTCCTTTTGGTTGTTGATTTGTGCGCCCAGTCACTATTTTTAGCTTATCGCCTATGTTTTCTAACACCTATGGAGTTGCTCTAGGCCAAAGCAGAGATGTATGAACCAAAGCGACTATCCAAACTGTATTTGACTGAATTTCGTACACTAAGCGATAATTTTGATGTGGAAAAACTTCACGTGTTCCAACAACTTCCCCTTCATGCCCCATGAAAGGAAATGCTGCGAGGCGTTCGGCTGTGGCTTCAAACAGTTCGTCCATCTTGATGGCTGCATCAGGATTTTTTTCGACAAGGTAATCCCATATCTGTTGGCTGTCATCAAGCGCCTGTTTCGTCCAATGAACTCTCACTAGTTACCCTTAACTTTTGCCCTTCGCGCTGCAAAAATAGCCTTGGCATCTTCATGTTCAACACTCTCCCCGTTCGCTATAGATTGACGGGCTGCATTGACTTTTTCTTCCAGAAAATGGCGATACTCATGGCGTTCAATATATTGTCGCATAAGCTCACGAACAACTTGTGATGCTGGGCGATGCTCCGCCTCGGCGGCAGCCATAAAAGTATCGCGTAGTTCGGCTTCAAGCTTCATGGTAAAAACGGCCTGTTTACTCATAGATAAATCCTCATCAAGGTACTAACTAAGTATATACCTTTTTATTGCCTTGAAGAAAATGACAGGGCGCTTTCATTGGGGGAGACAATACCGCAATAGATCCGCGCAAAAAACAGACTGGATGGATTTACAAGAAGTTGTTCCATAGGTTGGAATTGTGATCGCAAAATGCGCTAGAGATTTGCAGATTATGAGGGCTAGCGTAAAGTCTTTGTTCTTATCCTTACTCGATTTTATTACTTATATACAATAGATTGGCAGCGATTTCATTGTAACTATGTAATAACTCCATGGAAGGAAGGCGACTTGGCAGCTTTAACAACCAACATCGCCCCCCAACTCATCAACCCAGCGCAGCAAACCCGGCGCGGATTTCATCTTCTGGCAAATCGATGCCGATAAACACCATCGTGCTTTTGCACTCTTCTTCCGGTAACCATTCACGGTCCCAGTCGGCGTTATACAGACGCTGTACGCCCTGGAACAACAGGCGGCGCGGTTCGTCTTTAATCGACAAAATTCCTTTGTAGCGCAGCAGGTTATCGGCGAACTTCAATAATAAGCCTTCCATCACTTCGGAAATCTGCATCAGCTCCAGCGGCTGGTCGTGATACACCACGATTGACTGGATATTATTTTGCGCTTGCGGAATGCGGCGGAAAACGGGGGTTGCCAGGTTGAGCTTATCGTTAAGCACAAAGCCTTCGATATCAAACAGCACGCCGAGATCGACATCACCGTGCGTCACCTTATAGACCGGTGCGCGGGCGTTCATCAGTTGCAAACGCTGGATCAACGCTTCGTTATCCGGTGCCACATCGGTTTTGGTCAGCAGGATGCGATCGGCATAGCCCACCTGGGCCTGCGAGATAGTGAACTGGTTCAACTGTTGATCGGCATGTACCGCATCCACCAGCGTGATAATGCCGTCCAGCAGGAAGCGTTGGCTGATGACTTCGTGCGAGAAGAAGGTCTGGGTGATCGGGCCGGGATCGGCCATGCCGGTGCATTCAATAATCAGCCGGTCGAATTCCAGTTGTCCCTGATCGATGCCGTCCAACAGATCCAGCAGCGCGTCTGCCAACTCGTTGGATTTACTGCAACAGATACAACCGTTGCTGAGGGTAGTGATGCGGCTGGCGCGGTCACCAATCAGCGCGTTATCGATCGGCACCTCACCGAATTCGTTCTCGATGACGGCAATCTTGTAACCGTGGTTTTCATTCAGAATGTGGCGCAGCAGGGTGGTTTTGCCCGCGCCCAAAAAGCCCGTCAGGATGGTGACTGCAATGGGTTTCATGCCTGGTCCTTGTACTTACTTAACTAGCAACAGCGCATACCGCCTTTGCCATCGCCACCGTAGCGGGCATCCTGGCGTTCGCGGAAAAATTCTTTATAGGTCATCACCGGCTTGTCCGGATGGTTGTCTTTCATATGCTGGACGTAGGTATCGTAGTCAGGCACGCCCACTAACATGCGTGCTGCCTGCCCGAGATATTTACCCGCCTGGCCGAGGTTTCCGAACATGGGTTTACTCCAAAGAAAAATACCCTACATAACGTATTATCATTATGCAGGGTATCCATCAAATCACCATCAGTGGTGCGACGAAACTTTGACGCCACCCTCAGGAACCGGCACGTATGGCGTTTCCTGATCGGTACGTTTCGGGTTTTTGTGCGCCGCCATGGCGGTTTTAATACCGAAGAAGATGATGCTGTACACCACCAACAGGAACAGGATGCTCAAACCGGCGTTGGTGTAGTTGTTCACCACGATATGGTTCATGTTGGCAACCTGCTGTGCGGTCAGTTCAGCACCGCCCTCGGCGATTTTGTCTCTGTACAGGCTGGCCTGGTAGAAGAAGCCTTCCAGCTGCGGATTGTCGCTGAACAGCTTCAGGCAAATCGCGTAGGTGGTACAGATCAGCAGCCAAACGGCTGGGATCACGGTTACCCAGATGTACTTGGTGCGCTTCATCTTGATCAATACCACGGTGGCCAGGACCAGCGCTACGGCAGCCAACATCTGGTTGGAGATACCGAACAGCGGCCACAGGCTCTTGACGCCGCCCAATGGATCGACCACGCCTTGATACAGCAGGTAACCCCACAGGCCAACGCAGCCGGCAGTACCGGCAATACCGGCCACCAGTGAATCGGTTTTCTTCAGGAATGGCACGAAGTTACCCAGCAAATCTTGCAGCATAAAGCGACCGGAACGGGTACCTGCATCCAGAGCGGTCAGGATGAACAGCGCTTCGAACAGAATACCGAAGTGATACCAGAAGCCCATGTTCGCGCCAGGGATGACCTGATGGAACACGTGAGCGATACCGACTGCCAGAGTTGGCGCGCCACCGGCACGGTTCAGTACCGAAGGTTCGCCGATGTCTTTGGCCGTTTGCAGGATCTGCTCTGGGGTAATCACAAAGCCCCAGGAGCTGACGGTTGCGGCAGCATGCGCGGAAACATCACGCAGTGAGGCCATGATCATCGGTGCATCTTCGGTGCCCAGGCGGTGCAGGTCTGGCATGGTGATGCCCAGTGCCGCCGGTGGAGTGTTCATGGCGAAGTACAGGCCAGGCTCGATGATAGAAGCCGCAACCAGCGCCATGATGGCAACGAAGGATTCCATCAGCATGGCACCATAACCGATAAAGCGGGAGTCCATTTCATTGGCCAGCAGTTTCGGTGTGGTACCTGAAGCGATCAGCGCGTGGAAGCCAGAAACGGCACCACAGGCAATGGTAATAAACAGGAACGGGAACAGGGTGCCTTTCCAGACCGGACCGGTACCGTCAACAAACTGCGTAACCGCAGGCATTTTCAGCTCTGGGTTGAGGATCACGATACCGATCGCCAGCCCGACGATTACGCCGATTTTCAGGAAGGTAGCCAGATAGTCACGCGGAGCCAGGATCAGCCATACCGGCAGCAGGGCAGAAACGAAGGCATAACCAATCAGCGTATAGGTTATGGTGGTGTCTTTAAAGGTCAGCGCCGGGCCCCAGTATGGGTCGTGGGCAATCACTCCGCCGAACCAGATGGAGGCGATCAACAGCACGATACCGATGATCGATACTTCACCCACCTTGCCAGGACGCAGGAAGCGCATATACACGCCCATAAACAGTGCGATTGGCACGGTGGAGCAGACGGTGAACACGCCCCATGGGCTTTCGGCCAAGGCTTTCACCACGATCAACGCCAGCACCGCCAGGATGATGATCATGATCAGGAAGCAGCCAAACAGCGCAATGGTGCCAGGGATTGGACCCATTTCCTTTTTGATGATCTCGCCCAGGGAGGCGCCGTTACGGCGTGAGGAGATAAACAGCACCATAAAGTCCTGTACCGCCCCTGCCAACACCACGCCGCCTAGCAGCCACAGCGTACCGGGCAGATAACCGACCTGTGCCGCCAGCACTGGGCCAACCAGCGGGCCCGCACCTGCGATCGCCGCAAAGTGGTGGCCGAACAGCACGTTTTTATTAGTCGGGACGTAGTTAAGACCGTCGTTGTTCACCACCGCCGGTGTGGCGCGGGTGGGGTCCAACTTCATCACCTTGGTGGCGATGTAGAGGCTGTAGTAACGATAAGCCACCAGGTAGACCGCTACCGAAGCAACGATGATCCACAGTGCACTAATGCTTTCGCCACGGCGCAATGCGATGACACCCAGGCAGGAAGCCCCGAGTATCCCCAGCAGCATCCATGGGAGGTGTTTTAAAATCCCCTCGCGTTTCATGAGGTATCCTTATCCTATCTGCAAAAATTGAGTGATAAATCCGATTCTTAGATGTCGGACATTTAGCTGTAGCGTCTTCCCCTGGTAAGGGTCAGGTTTAGGAACAGCTCATCATTGCCAGGCTGGATAGGGAAAGACATCTGAATTTCAGCCAGCGGTTTTATACGCTGGTGAACGGTTGGAATGGCGGGGTGAGTGGTTTAGTCGGAAGTGCGAGTGGCGAAGGCGATCAGGTTTTGCTCCGTCTGGGTACTCGCCAACTGCTGCCCCATCCAAGGGCTGAAGACCCAGGGGGTTGCCGTTACCGCAGAGATCAAAGCGGATAAATCAACCCAGTGGAAGTCCATCACTTCATCTGCTCTGGCTGCAACGGCACCTGTAGTCAATGCCGCATAAACCGGGCAGATTTCGTTTTCCATAATGCCGGAGGCGTCTGTCTCGCAGTAGCGAAAATCGGGATCGACGGCGGTGATCTGTTCCACGTTCAGGCCCACTTCATACAGACAACGTTGTTCGATGGCGTGTTCGGTGCTCTCTTGCCACTGCGGATGGCCACACACCGAGTTAGTCCAAACGCCGGGCCAGGCTTTTTTGCTCAGCGCTCGGCGGGTGATCAGCAACTCGCCTTGCGGGTTGAAGATCCAGGAAGAGAAAGCCAGATGCAGGGGCGTTTGTTGCTGGTGGGCCGCATATTTTTCCATCACGCCGGTGGGTTGACCTTGTTCATCAAGTAAAACGACATGCTGCTGGGTCATGTAGATTCCAATCTATTCGCGATGTATGACTATTACTATAACACCCGTCTCTCAATGTAAGGGGCACTTCATGCTGCGCCCATTTAGCCTCTATTTTCGGACCTCGTCCCAATTCAGACCAAAGCGCGCCAGGTATTTACGCAGCCGGTCGGCATCGTTGGGCTGCTTTTTCTGCTGTCGAGAGACGGCAAACAGCTGTCTACCCGCTTCGGAAAGTGACGTGGAGGTTCGGCATACTTTAAGCACCGTCTCCAACTGGCTTTGCTCAAACAAATCGATATCGACCAGCTCGGCGGGTAATTGCGCAATGGTATTCCCCTGCCAATGGGATTTCAGCCGGTCTATCTCTTCATCGACCAGCGGCAGGTTGATGCGCCCTTGCTCTGCCAACGTTGCCATGCGGGCGATGGAAGATCCCAGTTCGCGGAAGTTGCCGCGCCAGACCGCCTGCTGGGAACGGGCAAAAGCCAGGTAACGATGCCTGGCGTCTTTATCGAAACGGACCTGCGTCTGGTTGCTGCGGGCAAAGCGTTGTAGTTCGTAATCGATGTTCGGCTCGATATCCTCGCGGCGCTCAGCCAGGCCGGGCAGTGGGAAGGTCCACATATTGATACGGGCGTATAAATCCTCACGGAAGCGGCCTTGGGCTATCCAGTCGCGCATATCGCGGTGGGTACCGGCAATCAGTTGAAAGTCGCTGCTGGCTTCTTTATCGGCACCAAACGGGAAGAAGGTTTTTTCCTCGATGGCTTTCAGCAGCATTGCCTGTTCGTCTAGCCCCAGCTCGGCGATCTCATCAAGGAACAGCACACCGCCGTCGGCTTCACGCAGTAGGCCCGCCCGTGCCTGCAATGCTCCGGTAAATGCCCCTTTCACATGGCCGAACAGGGTCGACATGGCGTTATCGCCGCGCAGGGTGGCACAGTTCACCGCGACAAAACGGCCTTTCACCAGATGGCGCGAGTGCCGCAGTTGGTAGATACGCTCGGCCAAAAAGGACTTGCCGGCTCCGGTGGGGCCGGTGAGCAGCATGGGGGCATTGGAACGCAGGGCCACGCGTTCAATCTGGTCGATCAGCGTGTTAAAGGTGGCGTTGCGCGTTTCAATACCGGCTTTGAGGAACGACACCGAACGCTGTTGCTCATGCAGGAAACGGCTGGTGAGCGCGGTATAGCGGCTGAGATCCAGATCTATTACCGAGTAGATCCCTTGCGGGGATGGGCGATCGCTTTTGTCACCGGGGGCAGTTTGCAGCAGTTGAGCAGGCAGGTATCGTGCCTCGGTCAGCAGGAACCAGCAGATCTGAACCACGTGGGTGCCGGTGGTGATATGCACCAGATAGTCTTCGTTCTCGGTATCAAACGGATAGCGGCTGGCGAAATCCAGAAAGGCGCTGTACACCTCTTCCAAATCCCAGGGATCCTTGAGTGCCACTTCCTGTAATACCACCTGAGTGGTGGGCGAAACTGCCACGATATCTTCCGCCACCTGCTGCGCCATACCTTTATCGCGTGGCTGATGTAGCAGCTCCAGGCGATCGATCGGCAAGTCTGGCTGCTGGCACAGCCCCACCGTTGGCCGCCATTTGCTCCAGCGGTTTTCCCGTTTGCCACGTTTATCCAGCGTGGTGCCCAGCACGCCGATCACGACTCTGCGTTTCATGTTATCCCTTGCGATAAAATACTATCCTGCAAGATAAAATAACGACTTGTTGGCATCATCGCCAGTTATCTTTGATTAATTATTTATTTCTTAGATATCAATATATTGTGATTTTAATGAGTGTTTTTGACCGAGTTGGCACGCCTTTCGCTATATCCACTACGTCAAAAGAAAAAGGATGACTAAAGAATGAAGAATAATTATGAGTTGATGGCACCGGTTAACAGCGCACCGATCAAAATGTGGACACAGGGCGTGCCCGTAGAGCCAGAAGCGCGTGAGCAGTTGCTGAATACGGCCAAAATGCCGTTTATTTTTAAACATCTGGCGGTGATGCCGGATGTGCATTTGGGTAAAGGCTCCACCATTGGTAGCGTGATCCCTACCCGTGGCGCGATTATTCCGGCGGCCGTTGGCGTGGATATTGGTTGCGGCATGATTGCGGTGCGTACTTCGCTGGTGGCGTCCGACCTGCCGGATAGCCTGGCCGGGCTGCGTAGCGCCATCGAACAGGCGGTACCGCATGGCCGCACCTCGACCCGTTCCAGAAGAGATAAAGGGGCCTGGGAAACTCCACCGCAAACGGTCAATCAGCATTGGGCCACGTTGCTGCCGCGCTTTAAGCGTTTGACCGACAAATATCCGCAGTTGCTGAAAACCAACAACTATCAGCATTTGGGAACGTTGGGAACGGGTAACCACTTTATCGAGGTTTGCCTGGATGAAACGCAGCAGGTGTGGGTGATGCTGCATAGCGGTTCCCGTGGCGTGGGGAATGCCATCGGCTCATTGTTTATTGCGTTGGCGCAGCAGGATATGCAACAGCATATCGCTAACCTACCGGATCGTAATCTGGCCTATTTCGAGGAAGGCAGCCAGCATTTTGATGACTATATGGAAGCCGTGGGTTGGGCGCAGGATTTTGCTCGTCATAACCGGGAAGTGATGATGGAACACGTGCTGGCAGCGCTGTCGCGTATCGTGACTAAACCGTTCACCACCCAGCAAGAGGCCGTGAACTGCCACCATAACTATGTGCAACGTGAGACGCACTTTGGTGAGCCGGTGTTGGTGACGCGTAAAGGTGCCGTGTCTGCGCAGAAAGGGCAGATGGGGATCATCCCCGGTTCAATGGGGGCGAAAAGCTTCATCGTGCGCGGATTGGGGAACGAAGAGAGCTTCTGCTCTTGCAGCCATGGCGCTGGCCGCACCATGAGCCGTACGGCGGCGAAAAAACGCTTCACCGTGGCCGATCAGATCCGGGCCACCGAACATGTGGAATGCCGTAAGGACAGCGAGGTGATCGATGAGATCCCAATGGCTTATAAAGATATCGATGCGGTGATGGCGGCACAGTCTTCACTGGTGGAAATCGTCCATACCCTGCGGCAGGTGGTATGTGTAAAAGGATAACGTGATGGAACAGCAATTAAACGGCGTGGACAGCGCCATGCGGGAAAGAGTCCGGCAAGCGTTGGGTGAGGTAGAAAAACGTTACGACGTGCGGGTGCTTTATGCCTGCGAGTCTGGGAGTCGCGGCTGGGGCTTTGCCTCGCCGGACAGCGATTACGACGTGCGCTTTTTGTATGTCCACCCGCCGGAATGGTATTTACGGGTAGAAGCGCAGAGGGATGTGATAGAGCTGCCAATCGATCATGAGCTGGATGTCTGTGGCTGGGAATGGCGCAAGGCGCTTGGCTTGCTGAAACGGGCCAACCCAACGCTGATCGAGTGGCTGGATTCACCGGTGGTGTATCAGGAAGCCCCTGAGAGCGTCGCGGCGTTACGTGATGTGGTGCCGGAGTGGTTCTCCGCGCAGCGGGCGCGTTGGCACTACCTGTCGATGGCCAGGAAAAACTTCCGTGGCTATTTGCAGGGGGAGCAGGTACGGCTGAAGAAATACTTCTACGTGCTGCGCCCGTTGCTGGCGGTGCGCTGGATAGAAGCGGGCAAGGGCGTGCCACCGATGCGTTTTGACCAACTGTTGGCTGGCACGGTGGCGGATCCGCTGTTGTTGGAGGAAATCCATGAATTACTGGCGGCGAAACGGCGCGCAGGTGAGGCAGAGTACGGCCCGCGTAGAGAAAGGATCCACGCGTTTATCGCGCAGGAACTGACGGCGGATGCCCGGCAGGAAGCCTTGCCCGACAGCCAAGCCCGCAGCGACAAATCGCTGGATGAACTGCTTTATCGCACGGTGATGGTGTAATCAACCGGGGAGAAGGAAGGCTCCCCGGTCATGATAAGATTAGTAGTGACCGCTCATGTTCGACCGTAGGGGTGCTATGCTACGCCCGCTTAACAGTATGCTGGCGAGCCAGCGAATACATGTTTGCCGCCTCAGGAATCCGTGGATTTTGTCAGAGATTAACGGCGTCCGGGATGACCTTTCCCATGATCCTTGCCATACCCATGTTTACCACCGCCCTTGTGGTCACCTCTATCGCCATGCTCCTTACGAGGTGGCACTTTACGACCCTTATCGTCGTCACCATCGCTTAGCAGTGCCAATGCAACCAGTGCACCTAGCCCTACCACCACACCGGCGATCGCGACATCATCGCCCGTCATATTGGCACAGCCAACCGTCGACAAACACAGCAAACCAATCAGCGGATTTCTCAAAGACTTAACCATGATCATTGATCCTTTTTACGGTCAGTTAGGCTATCCATTCAAACTACCGATACCGTAGGACATCGCGATCGCTGGCTCAAGATAAGCTCAGGTAAATTAAGTGATAAGCTTCGTCAAGGAGCTTGACGTGGATTGACATTAGCGGGAGAGAAGCGGGAGCCAAAGGGTAAAAAGCCAGGTTGAGACTATTCTTCCCACCCCAGCGCTGTGGCTTTCAAACGCTGGCGTAAACCGTTGCACGTTCGATTCCCTCTCCTGGGGAGAGGGTTAGGATGGGGGAGAATAACGCTGTTATTTCAACGCAATGCGGATCACATCATCCGGATCGGTCGCTTCTTTTTCACGGCTTGAAGCCTGTTTCACGCTCACATACAGCGTCTTACCATCTGGTGACAGTGCCAGGCTGTTTGGATGCGTTGGCGTCTTGATGGTTTCCAACAGCTTGTAGCTCTTGGCATCAATCACGCTCACGGTGCCTTCTTTGCGATGAGTGACGTACACTTCATTGCGCGCTGGGTTAAACAGCACGGCCAGGGATTCCGGCACGTCGATCTTCTGCAGAATGTTGCCGTTGTTGGTATCAACAACCAGCACCTGTGGCTGTTTGGAGTCGGTAATAAACGCACGATGGTTTGCCGGATCCAGGCTGATATTCAGGAAGAAGTGTTCCTTAGACTCATCCAGCTTCTTACGTGACAGCACCTTGTTGGTTTTGGTATCGATAGTCACCAACTCGCCATCGGCATTGGTGACATACAGGCGGCTTGCCGCTGCATCCAGCGCCAGGCCGGTGCCGTATTTACCGGTTTCGGTGATGGTGGTGCGCAGGGTCAGATCCTTGCCATCCACAACCCAAACCACGCTAGACTCGCCCAGGCCGGTGATATAGACGGTGTCGGTGGTCGCGTCTGCCACCAGCTCACGCGGGGCCAATGGTTTCACGGTATCAGAGCGTTTACGCGCATCCAGCACCAGGCGGCCTTTCACTTCGCCGGTTTTGCCGTCGATCGCAGTCAGCGAGTTACTGGTGGTGTTACCAAAATAGAGAGTGTCGGTCTTGGTATTGATGGCGGCACCGAACGGTTTGATATCGTTATGAATGATCTGCGTGATATCCAGCGTTTGTGGATCGAGGCGATAGACGATGCCGCCCTTATCCAGCTTGCGGCTCTGTGAAGTTGCCAGATACAGCGCATTCTCGCCCTGGCTGTACACCATCTCGTAAGCGCCTTTACCTACCGGCTTACGCAGCAGTTCCGTTTCTGTCTGTGCCAGCACAGAGGTGGAAAACATCAGGCTGCTGAGAAGCAACAGAGGGTAAACCGCACGTCCGCCAAACTTACGGCTGGTGGTCATCATAGCGTTCATAAAAGCTCCATTTCATCAAAATACAGGTCACCACCGGGCTGCTGCTCGGCGGCTAAATCGGGCTCAACATTGAATCGAAAGCAAAATCTGGCCAGTCATGTCATCGCATGCGGCTCACTATATTTGTGAATGATAATCATTATTCTTACGGAAGGGGAGCACTTTTGTTGCTTGGGGCGATAACTGTCACGTTTAGGGCAATCAGCGGGAGGAGAATATCCGGCCAGTGTCTACTCTTCGGTCAGGATCAGGCCCAGACGCTCGGCGGTCTTTTGGATAATTTGGCCAAGGGTTTTATGGCTGAGGAGACGGCTTGAGGTTTCGGCTATCGAGAGTTCACTAGCCATGACCCGTTGGCCGCCAAACAGGACCAAGGCAAAATGGTCGTCATCTCTTTTTGAGTACCACTTCAATCCGTCAACGTTATGATGCTGTTGATAAATAGCCTGCGACCAGGCTCGGGTTTGTGAGTATTCGAGCTGGGTACTGCCGATCAATTCGTCACGGTCGATGCCCATATAGATGCAGTCCTGTGCTCGGCAACTGACGACGTTAAGATCCCGCTCTAGTTTCAACTGGATGTAGTGCATATTGGTAAATGGGCGTAAGTCGAAAAATTCTGTTTTGCCGGTGGCAACCACATCGTGAAAAACCGATTCCGCGATTGCGGCTTCGCAACTGCTGGCCAGATACATGGTGGGGATCAGATCCAAAGCCGTATCCCTGATAGGACTGAAGCGGGCTCCATACTCATGGGGAAGCAATATTCTGCCGGGATTAAAACTGTCACCGGGGTACTGCGCATCATGGCAGCGATGCAACACCGTGCCTTTGGGGATGACTTCGATTCTTACCCGCAGAGTCTTGCCAGGGGCAGCAATCTTGCGGCCAAGAAAAACGGGTGAACCAAAATCTTCCTTTTTGGGTTCACCCTTCTGCTTAACTTTGTTCTGCTCCATCAACGATCCTTTTCGCTTCATATTCCGCCGCCGCAATCACATTTGCCGGATATGACTGCAACATCTCCATGGGACGGCGGCCAGCCAACAGGGTGTTTGAAGTCGCGAACCACTGGGCAAGCCCCCAGTCGTGTTTCAGGTTTTTAAAGCTGGCGAGTAACGCTGCCATAACGGGAAGAGGGCGATAGTTATCATCCAGCGCATAGCGGGGAAAGAGTTGTGTTGCCCCTTTCTTCAATGAAAATATGCGGTTATGGCTTTTCCATTTGCTTGGCTGAGCAGAAGGGTTCTCGGTAGCAAAGCCTGCCAGATGGGAAATCTGCTCCGCCGTGAGCCATTCACTGGCCGCCAGGATATGCTCACGCCCGCGCTCCACCTTGGAAATATCAACCAGCCCGCTGTGGTTGACGGGCTCTTGCGTATCCCGCGGAAGAACTATCCGGGCAGTGTCATCCGGATTGATTTGTTGCTCCAGGCTATGAAACATGGCTTCAAAACGTGTTTCATCGATGTGGCAAACGTCGCCATGATCGTTTTCAGCTTCTCTAACCTGGCGGAGAGTTTGCAACATGATTTTCAGGTGCTCTTCGACCACGCCGAGAGACGTTGAGTTGTCTATATCAACTTTCAGCTGAAAGAAAGGCTTCTGCGCCTTCATTTTCCTTTTACTGATGACCATCTGCAGCCCATCTTCCCTGATCCTGAGGCCATCTCTGTTGATGTCGATTTCTCGGGCTAGCATTCTCTTCTCCCGTTAGCTAAAGCTAACCGTTTTAACCATTCTAACCAAACTATCCTCAGTTATAGCAGGTTGTATGAGAATTAACCAGAACAGATGCAGGTAACATGTTCAGCCGAAGAACGAACTCACAGCCTTATCGCACCAGCAACAGCCTGATCTGCAGCAGCTTTTTCGGCCAGATAACGGGCAGGGGGCTTACCCACTACTTTACGGAACATGGTGACAAAGCCACTGGCGCTCTCGTAGCCGAGATCTAACGCCACGGTCTGGACGC
Source organism: Serratia sp. NCCP-200 (assembly GCF_059697885.1). NCBI lineage: Bacteria > Pseudomonadati > Pseudomonadota > Gammaproteobacteria > Enterobacterales > Yersiniaceae > Serratia > Serratia sp. NCCP-200. The sequence goes on along the minus strand of NZ_BAAKUJ010000005.1, from coordinate 410,239 downwards.
TTTCACCTTGGGTTAAGCGTTGCAGAGCCAGCATCACATGTAACTGCCGCCGCCAGTGGCCAAAGCTCATGCCCATCTGCTGTTGCAGCGTACGACTGAGTGAACGCTCGCTCATGCCAATGCGTTGCGCCCACTGGCCCAGAGTGGATTTATCGGCCGGGTTGGCCAGCAGTTGTTCGGTTAGTTGGCGGATGCGTGCATCATTAGATACCGGCAGGTGCAGGTTCTCCAGCGGCGCGGCGGCCAGTTGATCCAACAAAACCTGCGCAATGCGGCCTTCCGGGCCCTCTTCCGGGTAGAGAATATCGAACTGGCTGGCCTGCAACAGCAACTCTCGCAGTAAAGGAGATACCGTCAAGGTGCAGCAGTTTTGCGGCAAACCAGGGATGGCGTCCTGCTCAACGAATAGGCAATAGCATTCACTTTGGCTGGTGGCCCGCGCGTTGTGGCTGACGTTACTGGGCATCCATAGCGCGCACTGTGGTGGCACCAGCCACAGGCCATTTTCAACTTCGCAGCGGATCATGCCGCGCACCGTGTAAATCAATTGCGCCTTACGGTGGCGATGATGGGTGCATTCCCAGTCTTTTTGCACGCTTGATGCCTGAACCGCGAAGATGGCGCGTGGCACGTTATCGATATCCGGTCTGGGATCCTGGCAAGTGGCTTTCATGAGAATAATTATCATATTGGCGTGTTTGAGCAATATTATGTCTTGATTGTGCAATGTGGTCTAGGGCCAACGTCGATAGAGTAAGCGCCACTGGCGTGTTTTGTGGTAACACGCTCATGACCGACAACGCAGAGGAGAGGCCATGCACCAGGAAAATGTCATCAGTCAACTTCTGGCCTGGATTGAGCAAAGCCTGGATCAGCCCTTGACGCTGGACAGTATTGCGGCCAAATCCGGCTATTCCAAATGGCACCTGCAACGGATGTTCAAGCAGCACACCGGCGAAGTGTTGGGGACCTATGCTCGGCGCAGAAGGTTGACGGCGGCGGCGCGTGAGTTGCGCCTGACCAGCGCCACGGTGGCCTGTATCGCAGATAAATACCAGTTTGATTCCCAGCAGACTTTCACCCGTGGGTTTAAAAAACAGTTTGGTTTGCCGCCGGCGGCTTATCGCCGGAGCCTGGATTGGCCTAGCTATGGCTTGCAACCGCCGTTGAATATGACCAATGAGCCAATGCCAAAGGCGGAGATTATTGCGCTGCCCTCGATGAAACTAGTCGGCCATACGCAGCAGGGTAGCTGCACGTTGGGGCAGTTGGGGCCTTCGAAAAAGCTGTTGCGCCAACATGCCTGGCGGCATTTGCTGCATCCGGAACAGGGTTTACCCGCCGTCGCGTATGGCCTGATGAGCCTGAAGGCGGACACCCGGCAGCGGGATCGTCAACAGATGGTGTATACGGCGGCACTGCCAGAGGAAAATGCGGCAGGTGAAACGGTGACGATCGAACCTGGGGAGTATGCCCGCTTTGCCTATCAGGGGCAGGTTGCAGGGCTCCAGAGCTTTATCGCCCGGCTGTATGACACAGCCATTCCGCAGATGAATGCGGTACGGCGGCCAGGGCAGGATATTGAGCGTTTTTACCCGGCATTGGGCGTTTGTTACGGTGACGATCAGGCGGCGATCAACTGTGAATATCTGATCCCGATCCGCCGTGGCGAAGAGGGCAGTGGGCTACGCTAGGGCAGGAATTTACCAAAAGAACACTATTCCCCATATCCGGCTACAAAAAAGTGAGGTATTTGCGTTAGTAATGTTTCCATCTTGGCGGCAAGTGCACATATAATGCGCATCCGGTCAAACCAGGCCGGGCAGAACACATACCATTTTTAGCCAGTGCGGCCACCACTCTACTACGAAGATGAAAATGAGCATTCGCGCGTTATTAACCCTGTTTACTGCTCTGGTTGCATTCAGCCAGGCTGCCTTCGCCGTTGTATACCCTTTGCCCGCCAAAGACAGCCGTCTGGTTGGGGAAAATATTCAGATCACCGTGCCTGCAGACAGCAAACTGCCGCTGGAGAGCTTTGCGGCTCAATACCAGATGGGCTTGAGCAACATGCTGGAGGCTAACCCTGGTGTTGACCCGTTCCTGCCGCTGCCAGGCAGCACGCTGACCATTCCACAGCAGTTGATCCTGCCTGACGCCCCGCGTGAAGGCATCATCATCAACAGTGCAGAAATGCGTCTGTACTACTACCCGAAAGGCACCAAGACCGTCGTGGTGCTGCCGATTGGTATCGGCCAACTGGGTAAAGATACGCCGCTGGACTGGGTCACTACAGTACAGCGTAAGAAGGCTGGCCCAACCTGGACGCCAACCGCTAAAATGCGCGAAGAGTACGCCGCCGATGGTGAAATCCTGCCAGCGGTATTCCCGGCAGGCCCGGATAACCCGATGGGTCTGTACGCGCTCTATGTTGGCCGTCTGTATGCGGTCCATGGCACCAACGCCAACTTCGGTATCGGCCTGCGCGTGAGCCACGGCTGTGTGCGTCTGCGTGCTGACGACATCAAATACCTGTTCGACAGCGTACCGGTAGGTACTCGCGTGCAGTTCATCAACGAGCCGGTGAAGGTTTCCGTAGAGCCGGACGGTTCTCGTTACCTGGAAGTGCACAACCCGCTGTCTGCCAACGAAGAAGAGCTGAAGTCGAAAGAGCCAGTGCCAATCACCATTACCGCGCCGGTTGGCAAAGTGCTGATGGATCCAGCCGTTGACCAGAGCGTCGTGGACGCGGCCATCAAGGCTCGTTCCGGTATGCCGGTTAAAGTGAACTGATTTAGGCTGTTGCTGTGAAAAAGACGCCTGCGGGCGTCTTTTTTTATGGAATTTAGATGGTGAGTAGATCGTTAACAATTGTGGGGTGGCGCTCAATCATCAGCAAGATTTTGAGTGAAGAGCCGGAGGGTATTCGGCGATTTTGTTCCCAACTTTGCACTAGGGAAGGACTAACTCCAACCGCCTGCGCAAACTCTTCCTGCTTCATGCCGCTGGCTTCGCGTAGTGATTTCACGTTGGGGATATGATGGCGATGGACACGAGCAGGCTGCATTTCGCCTTTTTCAATCGCGACCATCTGTTCCATGCTTTCGACCAGATCGTTAAAAAGTTCTTTGTCCACTGTGCAACCTCTAAGCAAGTGCTATACCTTGTGCGGCACCGTTTAATTCAGTTTATCCGTTAACGCTTTAAGTATCGCTTTCTCGGATTCGGTTAAGTCGTCTTTGGCGTTTTTAGGATAAGCAATCAGCAGGTAAAGCTTGCCGCTGCGGGTGATAACGTAATAGATAACCCTTACACCACCTTGTTTCCCCATGCCTGGACGGTTCCATCGGATTTTTTTACAACCGCCTGTTTTACTTATAGTATCGCCGTCTGAGTGATATTTTAACAGGTGGGTTTGTAGTTCACGAAAGCTATCATCGTCTAATAGGGTTTCGCGTTGCCTGCTAAAAACTGGGGTTTCGATGAACTCAAAGTATTCCATTACGACGCCTCCATATCATTCACAATACTCGTACATAGTACGACAATCAAGTTCTGATGGTTTATTGTACAGAAAAATTGCACAGACGCCTGCGGCAATCTCAGTTTGACAATATTGTGGAGTTTGTAGGGGGGCCGTACGGGCCCCCTTGTGAGTTTGGTGGGGAATGTCTGCAGTTTCAGAAGACGCCTGCGGGCGTCTTTTTTTATGGGAAAAACTCAGCGTGTTCGCTTGGCTACCAGGGTGAACTTGTAATCTTCGCTTTTAAAGAAGTTGCGGCTGAACTCAAACACCGTGCCGTCGTTGAGAAAACCGGTGGAGACCTTCTCCAGGATCGGTTTCTGCGGATCGATCCCTAACGCCTTCACCACATCTTCGCTTGGCATTACCGGGATGATCTCCTGTTCGCTGCGGTCAATCACTCGCTTTTTAACCTGTTCGATGTAGTGATATTTGGATTTCTGCATCACTTCGTAACTGAGGTCGGGGAACAGCGCCAACGGCATCCAGGTCTCTTCCAGCGTGACCGGTTTTTGCTTGATATAGCGCACCCGTTTGACGTAATACACTTTGTCTTCAGTGGTCAGGTGCAATGCTTCGGCAATGGTTGGGCTGGCCTTGGCGACTTCAAAGATCAGCACGTCGCTGTGGGTTTCCACGTTGCGGTCCGCCAACTTTTCATAAAAGCTGGTGAGCTGATAGATATCGTAATTGACCTTCTCTTCTTTGACGTACCAGCCACTGCCCTGAATGCTCTCAATCACCTGCTCTTCGGTCAGCAATTTCAACGCCTGGCGCACCGTTACCCGGCTGACGTTGTACTCTTCGCGCAGTAAAGCCTCGGTCGGTAACGCGTCGCCGGGTTTAAGTTCACCATCCGCAACCTGTTGGCGCAGGGTATCCGCAATCTGGCGATAAATAGGCTTTTTGCTCACGCTTTAGTGTCCCCGGCTGGTTGTTGGATCTGCTGCCCGCATTCTAGCCTTAGGCCAGGGATAAACAAACCAATAACGCCATATCTCGTTAAGTTGTCCTTAAATTGAATTAATACAAATTTAATACAAAAATGATGGTGATTTGAAATTGATCACAAATTGGTGTGGATTGTGTTGGTATGATCGCCGCCTGTTTATTGACGGAGCCGCCCTGGCTTCAGCGTGAGGATTAAGATGGACCTGAGCAGCCTGACCCACCCCAGCCTGATAAACCTGCAAGTAGCCTTTGCGGGGCGCGATCAGGCCATTCATCAGCTTGCCGACCAACTAGATGCGCAAGGTAAATTACGCGACAAAGCGGCTTTTCTACGCGAGGTTTTTGCCCGGGAAGCGCAAGGCCCTACCGCGCTGGGTGAAGGGCTGGCGGTGCCCCATGGTAAAAGCGATGCGGTAAAGGAAGCCGCATTTGCCGTTGCCACGCTGAACACGCCGTTGGAGTGGGAAGGGATTGATGGGCCAGAAAGCGTCAACCTGATCTTCCTGCTGGCGATCCCGCAGGCGCAGGCCGGTACCACGCATATGCAATTACTGACCAGCCTGACAACGGCGCTGGTGGATGACGATATCCGCGCGGCAGTGTTACAGGCCAGCACTCCGGAACAGTTGTTGGCCCTGTTGGCAGGAGGGACGCCGGAATCTGCCCCCAAACCGCAGGATGATTCGCGGCCTACGGTGGTGTGCGTCACCGCTTGCCCGGCCGGTATCGCCCATACCTATATGGCGGCGGAATATCTTGAGAAGGCGGGGCGCAAGCTCGGCATCAACGTGTATGTGGAGAAACAAGGGGCCAACGGGATCGAGGGCCGCCTGACGGCGGAACAGTTAAATAGTGCGACGGCCTGCGTGTTCGCCGCCGAAGTCGCGATTAAAGAAGTGGAGCGCTTCAACGGTATCCCCCGTATCGAAACGCCGGTCGCCGAGCCAATCAAACACGCCGAATGCATTTTGCAGCAGGCATTGGCTGTGGGCCAATCCGCTAACGGTGCTGAACGGGTGCAGCAAAGCGAAGCGCCGGTGCAGAAAAATAGCGTGAAGACCGAACTCAAACAGGCATTACTCAGCGGGATCTCTTTTGCAGTGCCGCTGATTGTGGCGGGTGGCACGGTGTTGGCCGTTTCGGTACTGCTGGCGCAAATCTTTGGTCTGCAGCATCTGTTCGATCAAGAGAACTCCTGGCTGTGGATGTACCGCAAGCTGGGTGGTGGCATGCTGGGTATCTTGATGGTGCCGGTATTGGCGGCCTACACGGCATATTCGCTGGCGGATAAACCGGCCCTTGGCCCAGGTTTTGCGGCCGGGCTGGCGGCAAACATGATTGGTTCCGGCTTCCTTGGCGGTATTGTGGGCGGCCTGATCGCCGGCTATCTGATGCGCTGGGTGAAAAACCATGTGCGCCTCAGCCCCAACTTCAACGGTTTCCTGACGTTTTATCTTTACCCGGTGATTGGCACGCTGGTAGCGGGCAGCTTGATGCTGTTTGTGATCGGCGAGCCTGTAGCCTGGTTGAACAACAGCCTGACCGCCTGGCTTAACGGCCTGTCTGGTACCAACGCGTTGGTGCTGGGAGCGATCCTCGGTTTTATGTGTTCGTTCGACCTCGGCGGCCCGGTGAACAAGGCGGCCTATGCGTTCTGCCTGGGGGCGATGGCCAACGGTGTGTTCGGCCCTTATGCGATCTTCGGCGCGGTAAAAATGGTCTCGGCCTTTACGGTCACCGCTTCTACCTTGCTGGCTCCACGGCTGTTCCAACAGTTCGAGATTGAGACCGGTAAATCCACCTGGCTGCTTGGATTGGCAGGCATTACCGAAGGGGCGATCCCGATGGCGATTGAAGATCCCGTACGGGTGATCGGCTCCTTCCTGGTGGGATCGCTGGTGACCGGTGCGATCGTCGGTGGGATGGGGATTGGCCTGTCTACGCCGGGCGCGGGGATCTTCTCGCTGTTCCTGCTACACGATAACGGCCTCGGTGGCTTGTTGTCGGCAGCCTTTTGGCTGGGGGCGGCGCTGCTTGGCACGGCGATCTCTACATTTGTGCTGATCCTTTGGCGCCGTCAGGCGATGAAGCAGGGCAAATACACCCTCGTTCAGCCGCAGTAAGTTGATTTCCCCTCACCCTAACCCTCTCCCACAGGGAGAGGGGACTGATCGAGTGGGTCTGAAAATTCGGTGACGCACCTTGGATGGGGGCGATCGGGTTTGCTGAAATTACCGCTTTACTGCCAAAAGAGCAGGAACCATCAGCTCCCTCTCCTTTTTGGGGAGAGGGTTGGGGTGAGGGGCTTGGTTACGTCATCTTAGGAATTGATTATGAAAGCTGTATCACGTGTTCACATTACGCCGCATATGCATTGGGATCGTGAGTGGTATTTCACCACCGAGGAGTCACGCATCCTGCTGATCAACAACATGGAAGAGATCCTGACCCGGCTGGAAACCGATCCCGAGTATCGCTTCTATGTACTGGATGGGCAAACGGCGGTGCTGGAAGACTACTTCGCCATCAAACCAGAAAACCACGAGCGGGTGAAAGCGTTGGTGCAGGCTGGCAAGCTGATCGTTGGCCCGTGGTATACCCAAACCGATACCATGGTGGTGTCAGGGGAATCGATCGTGCGTAACCTGATGTATGGCATGCGCGACTGCCTGTCCTTTGGCGAACCGATGAAGATCGGCTATCTGCCGGACTCTTTCAGCATGTCTTCGCAGTTACCGCATATTTTCAACGGGTTTGGGATCACGCGCGCCATGTTCTGGCGCGGCTGCTCCGAGCGCCACGGCACCGACAAGACCGAGTTCCTGTGGCAAAGCAACGACGGCAGTGAAGTTGTGGCACAGGTGCTGCCGCTGGGTTACGCCATTGGTAAATACCTACCTGAAGATGAAGCCGGGCTGCGCAAACGGTTGGACAGCTATTTCACCGTGCTGGAAAACGCCTCGGTTACCAAGGACATCCTGTTGCCGAACGGCCACGATCAGATGCCGCTACAACAGAATATCTTCCAGGTGATGGCCAAACTGCGCGAGATTTACCCGCAGCGCGAGTTTGTCATGAGCCGTTTTGAGGAAGTCTTCGAACGGATTGAGGCCAGTCGTGAACGTTTGGCGACGCTGAAGGGCGAATTTAACGACGGCAAATACATGCGCGTGCACCGCACCATCTCGTCTACCCGCATGGACATCAAGATCGCCCACGCCGAGATCGAGAACAAGATCGTTAATATCCTCGAGCCGCTCGCCGCGATCGCCTGGTCGCTGGGCTTTGAATACCATCACGGCCTGCTGGAGAAAATGTGGAAAGAGATCCTCAAGAACCACGCCCACGACAGCATCGGCTGTTGCTGTAGCGACAAGGTACATCAGGAGATCATGACGCGCTTTATTCTGGCGGACGACATGGCGGAAAACCTGGTGCGCTTCTATATGCGCAAGATTGTCGACAATATGCCGGTACAGCACGCAGATGCCGACAAACTGACGTTCTTCAACCTGCTGCCTTACCCGCGTGAAGAGGTGATCAACACCACCATTCGTATTCGTGCCCAGCAGTTCTCGCTGGTGGACGAACAGGGCCAGCCGGTGGAGTATTTTATCCGCGCCGCGCGGGAGATCGATCCTGGGCTGGTAGATCGCCAGATTGTGCATTACGGCAACTACGATCCCTTTATGGAATACGACATTCAACTCTGTCAGTCATTGCCCGCGATGGGATATTGCACCCTGCATATTCATGCCAACCAGGCAGGCCAGCAACGCCAAGCTGCGTCGCAACCGGCAGAACTGTTGGAAAACGAGTATTACCGCATTGCCCTGAATGCCAACGGTACGTTGGATATTAGCGATAAACAAAGCGGCTATCTCTATCAGCAGGTGCTGCAACTGGAGGATGGCTCCGACGATGGCGATGAGTATGACTATTCGCCTTCCCGTGAAGAGTGGTTGATCTATCCCACGCAAAGCGCAGTGGCTACCTCCATCAAACATGAGGCTTGGCAGAGTATCGCCACACTGGAACTGCGTATGGCATTGCCAGCCAACCTGCAACAGCGGGCGGAGCGCCGTAGTGACGGTTATCTGGATGTGCTGTGCCAAGTGACGTTAGCCCACAACAGCCGCCGGATCGATATTGAGATGTGGCTGGATAACCAGGCCGACGATCACCGCGTACGGGTGTTGATCCCAACGCCGTTCGCCAGTGAAAGCGTGCTGGCGGATAACCAGTTTGGCTGCATTACTCGTCCGGTGGACGATCCGGCGATGGCCGTTTGGCAGCAAGAGGGCTGGAAAGAAGCGCCGATCCCAGTGTGGCAACTGATGAATTTTGCCGCCCTGCATGACGATCTGCATGGGTTGGCGTTGTTTACCGAGGGGCTGCGCGAGTTCGAGATTGTTGGTGAGCGCCGCGATACCTTTGCCCTGACGCTGTTCCGTTCGGTAGGCGTGCTGGGTAAAGAAGAATTGCTGTTGCGGCCAGGTCGCCCTTCTGGCATCAAGCTACCAACGCCTGATTCCCAGATGCGTGGCAAATTGCATTGCCGGTTCAGCCTGTTCGGTTTTGCAGGAGATCCACACCAGGCGGGCGTGATGCAGCAGGCTCGGGCCTACGTCACACCGGTACGCTGTTATAACAAAATCCCGTTTGATGCGATGAAGCTCAATCTGGCAAACTTCCGCACGCCGCTGCACTTTAGCCTGCTTTCGATGCCTGAGTCAGGCCCGGTGTTGAGCGTATTGAAGAAAGCCGAGGATGCCGATGCTTTGATTATCCGCGTGTATAACCCTTCGGAACAGGTGTCGATCGGCGGACAGTTAACATTGGCAGAGCCAGTCAAGGAATGGTTGGAAACTGGGATGGACGAGCATCCGCTGCCACAGCAGGATGTGGCTAAAGGGGATTTCACTACCTTGGCCCCTTGCCAGTCGAAAACCTTCCGCTTTATTCGCTAGCTAACAGCCAGAGGCGTGGATTGCCACGCCTCTGAATGCAGCTATAAACCGAATTGGCGTGCCAGTTGGTCGATAGCGGCACGTTGGAACTGGTTAAACCCTTCGCGGGGCTGCTGTTGCTGAATAAATGCCAGCATGGGGTCCTGCACCTCGGTGCGTATGCCGCTCAACTCTTCCATTACCGCCAGGCCGCAGAATGGCACATAGGCTTCGGCATAACCCCCTTCATGCACCATCACCAACTTGCCACCACAAAGCCTGTCCGCAGCGCTTTGCACCTGCGCGGTCATAGCGCGGAAACTGTTGCTGTGTAACTGCATCCGTGCCAGTGGATCGATGGCGTTGGCATCGTAACCGCAGGCGATGATGATCATCTCTGGCTTGAACTGCTCCAGTGCTGGGATGATTATTTGCTGCATGGCGTATTGATAGCCGTCGTCACCGGCCCCGGCCATCAGCGGAATATTGATGTTGTAACCCGTCCCGGCCCCTTCACCGCGATCTTGTTCACCGGCGTAGCCCGCCGGGAAACAGCCGTCTTGGTGCAATGAGATGGTCAGCACGTCATTACGTTGCCAGTAGATATGCTGGGTGCCGTTGCCGTGGTGCACGTCCCAGTCGATCACCGCCACCTTGCCTAGCCCGAAACGGTCTTTGGCGCGTTCGATGGCAATGGGAATATTAGCCAGGAAGCAGAACCCCATCGATTGATCCGGCAGGCAGTGATGGCCCGGTGGGCGCGACAGGGAATAGGCATTGTCCAGTTCACCTTTCAGCACCGCCTCGACCGCAGCGCAGGCTAGCCCGGCGGAGAGTTTGGCAATCTCATAGCTGCCTGGACCCAAAGGTGCCTCTTCTCCCAACATACCGCCGCCGTTATCACTCAGTTGTTTGAACCGTTGCAGATAATGTGCCGGATGGATGCGCAGTAAATCTTCCTCATCGGCCAGCTCGGCACTCAGCAGCTTGAGCTGGCGCGACAGGCCGGAAACGTCCATCAGGTTTTTCATCCGCCGCTTGGTTTCCGGCGATTCGGCATGCCCAGCCCCCGAAGGCGGCTGCACCCAGCCGCCCACCGGCAGCGTGGTGGCATGTAGGCCGGTGCTATGCCAGAAACAGCGTTCATCGAAGAAAAAACCGGTTGTTCTTTTCACCTTATGACTCCTGTTAAACGGCGCGGCGCGCGCGGTGAAGCCAGCGAGATCAGCAGCAGTGACAGTAGCGCACAGCTCAATGCGCCGGTCAGCAATGCGTTGATCCCGCCGGAAGATTCGATCAGGTAACCTGCCAGCGTGGGGCCAATGGCCATGCCGCCGCCAATCACCAGATTGATGCTGTTCATCAGCTTGCCGTTGTTATCCAGCACCGAGACGCGCGCCAGAATAAATGGCAGCACAAAGGTCCAGGTAAACTTGAACATCACAGCGGCGAGGGTGAAGCGAATGAGTAGCGGGTTGCGGCTCAGCAGCAGGACGCTAGCAATCAGCAGGCCGTAGCCGATCCACAGCAGCGGTTTGTGGCTGCGTCTTGCGCCAACCAATGCCGCCCCGCCAGCCCCGATGATGCCAAACAGGGTGGCGGCGGCCAGCACCTGCCCGCTGTGCACCGGTGAAAGGCCTGCGGCCTCGGCGATAGTGCCGATAAAGGTCCAGACCGCGCTCAGGCTGATGTAAAAGGCCAATACCGCCAGCACGGCAAACAGCTTGTAGATGGGGGGGCTTGGAGGCATTTGGCTGGCCGCGCTGTGGCTATGGCGAAAGCCGCTAGGGAATGCGCCCAGTAACGGCAGGCAGCACAGCATGATCGCCGCCAGGATCAGATAAACGGCCATCAGGCCGAAATGAGCAAACAGCGGGGGTAATGCCAGCAAGCCGAACACGCCTAGCAGCAGTTGGCCCAGCACCCAAAAGGCATAGACCCGGCTGGGGTTGGCGGTGCCCGCCGCGCAGGAAATGCAGAGGATCATCAGCGTGCCACCGGCTAGTGAAACGATAAATCGCAAGATCAATAGCAGGCTGAAATCGGTGGCCATCGCCGAGGCCAGATTGCCGATCAGGAAGACGACAGCCGCCAGCGTGGCGATTTTGCGCCAGTTGATCCGGCTGATCCACCACCAGGCAGGCAGCGTGGCGATGCTCATGGCTCCCAGTTCGGTGGAAAACAGATGGCCGATCTGGCCTGGCGTGAGGTGCCACTGGCTAGCTAACTGGGCTGCGACGGCGGGGGCGGTCATCAGGATCCCCGGTGCGATGGCGGCAAATACGATAATCGCCGTTAACAGCCTGGGTGGGCAGGGGAGCAAGGCCCCGGCAGAAGGCACAGAAACTGCATCACTGGACATCGTCGTTATCCTTGAGTTTCGTCAATCATTACCCTCCACGCTTTTTAAGCATGGGGAGGCCGCGCCAGCATTGGCGTATGGTTGATTGTTACTGCTTGAGTCAGGATCAGCCGTAGGCAATAAAACCGCTGGAGACCAGTTCGGTACGATTAACCACGGCGGTTTTGGCAAAGATGTTGCGCATATGAGTTTTCACCGTCGATAGAGAGATACCGAGCTGCAAGGCAATGCGCTTATTGCTGGCCCCTTCACGCACCATATTGACGATCTCCTGCTCTTTGGCGGTGAGCAACTGGGCTTCACTATCTGGCAGTAGATCGCGGGTGGCCAACTCGATCAACGGCAGCACCGCACGTAAGCGGCTGCGCTCCAATTCGGTGAACGGCGTATCGCGGATCAGAGAAACCCCGGCAATGATCCGCTTACGCTGGCGGATAAAAATCTCCGTCATGTCACGCATGCGATTGGGTAGCATAAAGTCGTGATAATAGTGGCGGTTATTGGCGATCGCCGCTGGCGTCATGTTCACCATCTGGATGTCTTGCTGGTGGAAGTTGGCTGGTTTTAACGGGTCCAACTGTTGAAAATGGTCGAGATATTGCTGATGAGTATCAGCGCTAATACCATGAAGAATATAGTGATCTGGCCGCAGGTCCGGGTCCACCAGATAAAAAACCCCGGCAGAAACTGGGATCAGATGCGCAATGGTATTCAGACAGCTCGAGATAAAAGCGTCGTTACGCATGAAGGATGATGTGGTTGTCATAATGCATTTTCCTCCGTTGATCGCTCAGTACCCTGAAGGACACCTGCAAAGGTATCTGGACAATATGTGAACGATACAAGCATAGGTGTAGCAAATATGCAACACAATGAAAACATATTAACAACGTGAGCCGGATTGCAATAAAATACATTAATAACAACATCCCCATTCTGAGTGGCGGGGTATCCAACTGGTGGTGAGTAGCAGTTTCATTAACACATTAATGAAGGGGGCCGAGCGGTTACTACTGAATTTAAAGTAATTTCTCGTTGATAGCGTTTTTGCCCAGTAACTCAACTCTCCCATTAACTCCTCTGCCTCCCTCGTCCTTAAGGACGATAGCCAGCCTTTTGCTTTCCTTCCTATAGTGAGATTACCGCCCTTGGCGGCTACAACACCGGGTAAAACCACTATAAGAGGAAGTAACCATGAACCTGTCGTCGCGGCTCAGTGCCCAGCTAGAACGGGGCAAGGTCGGGTTCCCCACCACGTTAGCCAGTTCGGTTGGGGTGATCATGGCCAGCCCGGTGATCCTCACCGTTACCAGCGGTTTTGGTATCGGTGGCGACACCTTCGCGCTGGCGATGCTGATCGCCTTTATCATGATGCAAGCCCAGCTCACCACCTTCTCCGAAGCGGCGGCGATCCTGCCCACCACCGGCTCGGTGTATGACTATATCTCCTGCGGCATGGGGCGATTTTTTGCCATTACCGGCACCCTGTCTGCCTATCTGATCGTGCATATCTTTGCTGGCACCGCCGAAACCATTCTTTCAGGCATCATGGCGCTGGTGAACTTTGAGCACCTCAATACCCTGATGGAAAGCAACAACAGCTCGTGGATGATCGGCGTGGGTTTGGTGATCATTTTCGGTATTCTGAATGCGTTTGGCATTGAAGCCTTCGGTAAGGCTGAGGTCGTGCTGACGTTCTGCATGTGGAGCACCTTGATGATCTTTTCGATCGCCGGGTTGCTGCTACCGCATGCCGTACCGCTAGAAGGTTGGTTTGGCACCACGCTGGATGTCGGCGATCCCCTGGCGGTGTTCAGCCTGGTGGGTATGGCGATGTTTATGTTCGTCGGCTGCGAGTTGGTGACGCCGATGGCACCGGAGATCAAACGTTCTCACCGCGTGATCCCGCGCGCCATGTCTCTGGGACTATGCGGTGTGGCACTGTGCATGGCGTTATACGGTGCAGCATTGAGCCACCAGGTGGAAAACGTGGTGGTGGATGCGGCCAATAACGTGCATCTGTTGGATACGCCAATGGCTATCCCGGCATTTGCTGGCCAGATCATGGGTAACTTCGGTAAATACTGGTTGGGCGTCGGGCTGCTGTTAGCCGGGGCTGCCACCATTAACACCCTGATGGCGGCGGTGCCTCGCATTATCTACGGCATGGTGCTGGATGGCGCTATGCCACGTATCTTCGCTTATCTGCACCCGCGCTTTAAAACCCCTGTGGTGGCGATTGCCGCTGCGGTGTTAATCCCCTGCGTTCACGCTTTCGCCATTCAGGGCAATCTGGACCGCATCATGCCGATGGTGCTGGCAGCGGTCTGTGCCTGGGGCGTGGCTTACCTGCTGGTGACCTGCTCGGTGGTGATCCTGCGTATCCGTCGTCCGGATCTGCCACGCGCCTATAAATCGCCTTGGTTCCCGCTGCCGCAGATTGTCTCCAGCATCGGTATCGTGCTGGCGATTTTTTACATCACGCCGCCGGGCATGAACCCACGCGATGTCTACATCCCGTTTGGCATCATGATCGGCCTGACCTCCGCCTATGCGCTGTTCTGGACCCTGTGCGTACAGAAGGTGAATCCGTTTAAACCGGTGCCGGTGGAAGAGGTGCTGGAGAGCGCCTTCAACAAGGCAGAAGCTGCGGAGGTGGAATTTGATCGGCTTACTTCCCTCACTTAATCGTTATTGGCGGCGTGACCCTCCTGGTTATCAGGCAGGGACCACGCTCACCCGGTTGACGGCGAACCTGCAGCCTTACGCCTGTGAGCGCGTTGCCGTTAATCAGTTACGGCTCACGCTGCCACAGGGGCCGGTAATAGAGGTGGCAGAGCAGGTGCAGTCGCTGTTTTTGGCGCACATCGTCACCCACCGTTTCCGCTTGCAGGGCAACGCACGTTTTACCGAGCCGCTGGTGCTCAACATCATCACCGGTGGCTGGCTGCGCCGTAATGGCGTGATTTATCGCACCAAGGCTAAACATGATGGTGCCCAGCAGTTGATTGCCGCGTTGCGGCAATACCCACAAATCGGCGACACGTTAGCCAAGCTCGATTTCCGCCGCGCCACGCTCACGATAACAGAGGGCAACTGGCAGTTGGATATTGAGCATTTTGCCGCTTCCGAAGTGGTCAGCCGCCTTCCCGCCAGCCGTCGCTATCTGCGGTTGGAAGCCGAGCAGCGGCGCTTGCTGCTGAGCAGTTTCCTGATGATCGGCCAGTTGATGGAGAAATGTAATGAGTAGAGTGGTGGTCATTACCGGCGGCGGGACTGGCATTGGTGCCGCCTGTGCCCGGTTGCTTACGAAGGAAGGCGACCAGGTATTTATTGTTGGCCGCCGCCAAGAACCGCTGAACGCCTTGGCTGCGGAGATTGGGGCGTATGCCGTAGTTGGAGACGCCGCCAGCGGAGCCAGTTGGCAAACCGATATCCTGCCAGCCATTTTACAGCGGGCCGGACGTATCGACTGCCTGATTGCCAGCGCTGGCGGGATGGGGTTGGGTCGTATCACCGACGTCACCGATGCCCAATGGCAACAGGCGCTGGACAGCAATCTCAATAGTGCGTTTGCCAGCGCCCGGGCCTGTTTGCCGGAGCTGGTGAAGCACGGCGGCAATCTGCTGTTTGTCGCTTCTATCGCCTCGTTGGCCGCCGGGCCGGAGGTGTGTGGGTATGTCACCGCCAAACACGCGCTAATCGGCCTGATGCGTTCCATCGCCCGTGACTATGGCCCACAGGGCGTGCGTGCCAACGCGGTTTGCCCCGGCTGGGTGACCACGCCGATGGCCGATGAAGAGATGCAGCCGTTGATGGCGGCACATAACTTAACGCTCGAGCAGGCCTATCAACATGTCTGTCGCGATGTGCCGCTGCGCCGCCCGGCCAGTGCGCAAGAGATCGCCCAGGTGTGTCGTTTTCTCTGCTCAACGCAGGCGTCAATTATTACCGGCTCAACGCTGGTGGCCGATGGCGGCTCCACCATTGTCGATGTGCCGACCTTAGCTTTCACTTCCCTGTAAGGAGATTGTCATGAGTTCAGAAGCGGTATTTATTCAGGTTGGCGCACTGGCGGAAGGTTTCGCCCCTCACAGCCATACGCTGGAGCAGCAGGATTTGGCCGGTACTTCGTTGGCGTTCCATTTTGCCGAAGGGGAAACGGTGCAGTGCAGCTTTAACGACGATCAAACCCTGCAGTGGGGAGAGCAACGGGTTGATTACCGGGCAACCGGCATTCGCCCGGGGATCCTGTTTATCGATTTCCTCGATCGGCAGCGGCCCAACAGCAGCGTTACGCTGGTGTGCGATCGTCAGCAGGGTAACTTTACCGCCGTCTATGGTCAGTTGCCGGAGGAATCACAGGCGCGGCTGGATGCTTTTAGCCGGGTAGAGCAGGGGTTGCCGCTCACGGCGGTGAATGCCGAATTCCGCTTTGGCCGTCTGGACAAGAACGATGCAGCGTTGCCGCAGTTTACCGACGAACTGATTGGGATGCGTAATCTATATACCTACAGCCCGACGGAGCGCTATGAGCATATTTATCTGAACAATAATTTCTACGCTTGGCAGTGCTTGGATGGGGTCGAGAAAGGGCTGGCGGATGTCGATCGCTGCCATTACGTCAAAGTGGCGGAGAAGCTGTATCTGTTCGTCTGGCGCGAGAAGATCATTCCGACGCTTGGCGTAGTGATGATCGACCTGCAAGAGATGCGCACCGATGGCAAGATCCTCGGTTATCAGGGCAGCGATTTCAGCAGCCTGAGCAACTTTGCCGTAGGCGCTCACGCGCAGATCCTGAACACAACGCATTACCCTAAGGCCTGAGCCGATGACGGCGATTTATGCCAGTGATGCGTTTGCCGGGCAGGTGGTGCTGGTGACCGGCGGTGCACAGGGCATTGGGCTGGCGATCGTCAGCGCCTTTGCACGTTTGGGGGCCAAGGTGGTGATGGCGGACTTACAACTGCAAAAGGCACTGGAGGCGGCTGAAAGCCTGTGCCAACGGGGTTGTAACGTGGAGGCTACAGCCTGTGATATGGCTGATGCAGGGCAGATTACCGAGCTGGTCACACAGACAGCGAAGCGGCATCAACGGCTGGACGTGGTGATCCACAACGCCGCTTATTTTCCGCTGAGGCCGTTTAACCAGATTGATGCCGAACTGTTGCAACGCACCTTGAGCGTCAATTTGATGGCCCCGTTCTTTCTGGCGCAGGCGGCGTTGCCGTGGATGAAGCGCCAGGGGGGCGGACGTATTCTGGTGACCTCGTCGGTCACTGGGCCAAGGGTAGCCTACCCAGGGCTGGCGCACTATGCGGCTTCCAAGGCGGGGGTAAATGGTTTTATTCGCGCTGCCGCGTTGGAACTGGCATGTGAAGGGATCACGGTAAATGGCGTGGAGCCGGGGATGATCCGCACGCCCGCGATGGCAAATCTGGGCGGGGAAGCGCTGAATCAGGCGATAGCTGCTGCGGTGCCGCTGGGCAGGTTGGGGGAGCCGGAGGATATTGCGGCAGCGATGGTCTTTTTGGCCTCGCCGGCTGCGAGTTATATCACCGGCCAGACGCTGGTGGTGGATGGCGGTGCGCTATTGCCGGAAGCCCAACCTGTCATTAACTGAGGAAGCCCCTCACCCCAACCCTCTCCCACAGGGAGAGGGAGCTGATAGCCCCCGCTCTGTTGGGAGAATGAAGGTAATCTCAGCAAACTCGATCGCCCCCTCATCCAAGGTACGTCACCGAATTTTCAAACCCACTCGATCGGTCCCCTCGCCCCTTGGGAGAGGGTTGGGGTGAGGGCTATTTATGAGCAACCACGTTGTTAGCCTGTTGATCCCCTAAGCGGATCAACTCGTCGAGCAGCTCCATCAACTGATCCATCTTCTGCTTTGAAAATGCCGCTTCAATCTCCCCATATCCCTGTTCCACCTGGTGGCGTGCCAGTTCATACAGCTCCTGGCCCTGCTGGGTCAAGGACACGTACAACTTGCGCTGATCGTTAACCGGCTTGAGGCGAAAGATCAGCTTATCCCGCTCCATGCGCGACAGGATGCCGGTCAGGCTGGGGCGCAGGATGCAGGTCTCTGCGGCCAATTCGTGAAACTCAATGGAACGGTTATCGGCCAATACGCGAATGATGCGCCATTGCTGCTCTGTCAGGTTGTGGCTTTTCAGGATCGGGCGGAAGAACCCCATGGCGGTTTCACGCGCCTGCAACAGGGCGATGGTTAACGATTCATGCATGTCGATGGCCTTGGCTTAATTTTATTAACAACTTAATAGTAGCCAATTTTTGACCGGCGGAGAACGGTAAAACGCGATCCGTCACGTAAAAATCCTGCAAAAAAGGTTAATTTGCTGATTAATAACGCTAATGTGCATAATTTGTGAATATTTCGTTATCACGATCACAAATTAAATTAACAACGTTGCGTAAATGCTGAACAGCGTATAAAAGTATTCATTAACATATTAATGATTGGCGTTCCGTAGAAGGAGTCTGCATGAAAGGCACCGTATTTTCCGTAGCACTTAACCACCGCAGCCAGCTTGATGCCTGGGATCAGGCGTTTCGCGCCGCCCCTTACCAAACGCCGCCCAAGACGCCGGTGTGGTTCATCAAACCGCGCAATACCCATCTTGCCAACGGTGGCAGCATCCCGTTCCCGGCCGGTGAAACCGTACAAAGTGGCGCAACGCTGGCAGTAGTGATTGGTCGCACCGCCCGCAAGGTGCCAGCGGATAAGGTGGCCGATTATGTGGCCGGTTACGCCTTGGCAAACGACGTCAGCCTGCCGGAAACCAGCTTCTATCGCCCGGCAATCAAAGCCAAATGCCGCGACGGTTTCTGCCCGCTGGGAGAGGTTGCTCCACTGGCTAGCACCAGCGGCCTGGAAATCATCACCGAAATCAATGGCGTGGAACAGGATCGCTGGTCAACGGCCGATCTGGTGCGTTCGGTGCCGGAACTGATCGCCGCCATAAGCGATTTTATTACCCTGCAACCGGGGGATGCGGTGCTGATTGGCACGCCACACCAGCGGGTTGAGATCAAACCGGGTGACCAAGTGACGGTGCGGGCCGCAGGTTTGCCAACCCTTACCAACCCAGTGACGCAGGCAGGAGAATAACCATGAGACATGCTCGTATCCGCCATCATGGCCAGATTGTTAACGTCACCGTAGACGACCAGCTAAACGTTACCCTACCCGATGGCAGCAAGCTCGATGAGTACGATGTGGAATGGCTGCCACCGGCGCAGGGCACGATATTTGCCCTCGGCCTGAACTATGCCGATCACGCCAGTGAGCTGGAGTTTAAAGCGCCGGAAGAGCCTTTGGTGTTCCTCAAAGGGCCAAACAGCCTGACCGGCCACCGCCAGGTTTCCGTGCGACCGGCGCAGGTGGAATACATGCACTACGAAGCGGAGCTGGTGGCGGTGATCGGTAAAACCGCGCGCAACGTCAGCCGCGAGCAGGCGATGGATTACGTGGCCGGTTACACCCTGTGTAACGACTACGCCATCCGCGACTACCTGGAAAACTACTATCGCCCCAACCTGCGGGTGAAAAGCCGCGACACCTTGACGCCTATCGGCCCCTACATTGTCGATCGTGACGATGTCGCGGATCCGCATAACCTGACGCTCAGCACCTATGTTAACGGTGAACTGCGCCAGCGCGGCACCACTGCCGACATGATTTTCGACATCCCCTTCCTGATCGAATACCTGAGTGAATTTATGACGTTGCAGCCTGGCGACATGATCGCCACCGGCACGCCGAAAGGGCTGGCCGACGTGCAGCCTGGGGATGAAATTGTGGTGGAGATCGAAGGCATTGGCCGCTTGGTTAACCACATCATCAGTGAAAAAGATTACGAGGAGAGCAAGGGATGAAAACCATCAACCATTGGATCAACGGCAAGAACGTCGCCAGCAAAGAGTATTTCACCACCACCAACCCGGCTAACGGCGAGGTGCTGGCGGAGGTGGCGTCCGGTGGACAGCTCGAAATCGACCAGGCAGTAGCCGCAGCCAAAGAGGCCTTCCCGAAATGGGCCAATACGCCGATGAAAGAGCGTGCGCGCCTGATGCGTCGCCTGGGTGAGCTGATCGACCAGAACGTGCCGCAGATTGCCGAGATGGAAACCGCAGACACCGGGTTGCCGATCCACCAGACCAAAAACGTGCTGATCCCACGCGCCTCGCACAACTTTGAGTTCTTTGCCGAGATCTGCCAGCAGATGAATGGCCGCACCTACCCGGTGGACGACAAGATGCTCAACTACACGCTGATCCAGCCGGTGGGCGTGTGTGCGCTGGTATCGCCGTGGAACGTGCCGTTCATGACTGCCACCTGGAAGACCGCGCCTTGCCTGGCGCTGGGTAACACGGCGGTGCTGAAAATGTCCGAGCTTTCGCCACTGACGGCGGATCGCCTGGGTGAACTGGCGCTGGAAGCCGGTATTCCTGCCGGGGTGCTGAACGTGGTGCAAGGTTATGGCGCAACGGCGGGGGATGCTTTGGTACGCCATAAAGACGTGCGTGCGGTGTCCTTCACCGGTGGTACCTCAACCGGCCGTCGCATTATTGAAAGCGCCGGGCTGAAGAAGTTCTCGATGGAGCTGGGCGGCAAGTCGCCGGTGCTGATCTTTGAGGATGCCGATATCGAACGGGCGCTGGATGCTGCGCTGTTCACCATCTTCTCGATCAACGGTGAACGTTGCACCGCAGGTTCACGCATTTTCATTCAAGAAAGTATTTATCCGGAATTCGTCAAACGCTTTGCCGAGCGTGCCAACCGCCTGCGCGTAGGCGATCCGATGGATCCCAATACCCAGGTTGGTGCGCTAATCAGCCCGCAGCACTGGGAAAAAGTCTCCGGCTATATCCGCATGGGTATCGAAGAAGGGGCCACTTTGCTGGCTGGCGGTCCGGATAAACCGGCCGGATTGAGCCATGGCAACTTCCTACGCCCAACTGTGCTGGCTGATGTTAACAACAATATGCGTGTCGCGCAGGAAGAGATCTTCGGGCCGGTGGCCTGCCTTCTGCCGTTCAAATCAGAAGAAGATGGCCTGCGCATGGCCAACGATGTGGAGTATGGCCTGGCGTCGTACATCTGGACGCAGGATGTGAGCAAAGTACTGCGTCTGGCCCGCAATATTGAAGCGGGTATGGTTTTCGTCAACACCCAGAACGTACGCGATCTGCGCCAGCCGTTTGGCGGGGTGAAATCTTCTGGCACCGGCCGTGAAGGCGGTGAGTACAGCTTCGAAGTGTTTGCCGAGATGAAAAACGTTTGTATCTCCATGGGGGATCACCCGATCCCACGTTGGGGAGTGTGAGATAGCTCCGTGCCCTTTAAAACAACAACCAAGGACTAGACCCGATAGATATCAGCCTGCGGCAAGCCGTGCCGCAGGCTGAAAGATAAAGGGAATAGGAGGACATATGGGTAAATTAGCATTAGCCGCAAAGATTACACACGTTCCTTCGATGTACCTGTCTGAATTGCCAGGAGAACACCATGGCTGCCGTCAAGCCGCCATTGATGGTCACAAAGAAATCAGTGCCCGCTGTCGCGAAATGGGCGTCGACACCATTATCGTGTTTGATACCCACTGGCTGGTGAATAGCGCCTACCACATCAACTGCAACTCGCATTTCAAAGGGCTTTACACCAGCAACGAGCTGCCGCACTTCATTCGTGACATGACTTATGAATATGACGGTAACCCGGAGTTGGGCCAGATGATTGCCGAGGAAGCCCGCAAGCTTGGTGTACGTGCCAAGGCTCACGAGATCCCAAGCCTGGAGCTGGAATACGGCACGCTGGTGCCAATGCGCTACATGAACAGCGACCGCCACTTCAAGGTGATCTCCATTTCTGCCTTCTGCACCGTGCATGATTTTGCCGATAGCCGCCGCCTGGGTGAAGCGATTAAAACCGCGATTGAGAAATACGACGGCACCGTGGCGGTATTGGCCAGCGGCTCGCTGTCGCATCGCTTTATCGACGATCAGCGTGCCGAACAGGGCATGAACAGCTACACCCGCCAGTTCGACCAGCAGATGGACGAACGGGTAGTGAAACTGTGGGAAGAAGGGCGCTTCCGCGAGTTCTGCGAAATGCTGCCTGAGTACGCTGACTACTGCTATGGCGAAGGCAATATGCACGACACCGTGATGTTGCTGGGCCTGTTGGGCTGGGACAAGTATCAGGGCAAGGTGGAGTTCGTTACCCCACTGTTTGCCAGTTCCGGAACCGGCCAGGTCAACGGCATATTCCCTCTTCCTGCTGAAGCCTGAGGATAACCAATGCCCCATTTTTACGCTGAATGTACCGACAACATCCGCCGGGAGGCGGATTTGCCCGCGCTGTTCGACAAGGTTAATCACGCGCTGGCGGAAACCGGCATCTTCCCGCTGGCGGGTATCCGTAGCCGCGCCATCTGGCTGGATACCTGGCAGATGGCCGACGGCAAGCAGAACTATGCCTTTGTGCATATGACGCTGAAGATTGGCCACGGCCGCAGCCTGGAGAGCCGCCAGCAGGTGGGCGAAATGCTGTTCATCCTGATCAAGGATCACTTCGCCGCGCTGATGGCTAACCGTTATCTGGCGCTCTCCTTCACCATCGAAGAGCTGGATCCGGTGCTCAACTATAAGCAGAACAACGTCCATGCGCTGTTTAGCAAGGACTGAACAAGGAGTGGTAAATGCTGGATAAAGACGTACT
Organism: Serratia sp. NCCP-200; assembly: GCF_059697885.1. NCBI lineage: Bacteria > Pseudomonadati > Pseudomonadota > Gammaproteobacteria > Enterobacterales > Yersiniaceae > Serratia > Serratia sp. NCCP-200. The sequence continues at coordinate 387,710 of NZ_BAAKUJ010000005.1, read as the reverse complement.
GAGCCGAGCCGTGCAGCGCCTGCATCAGGCCGAGCAGAGCCGGGAGCAGATCCGCGCGCTATCGCTGGATCACCCGGAGATCACTATTGAAGATGCCTATGCTATCCAGCGCCAGTGGGTTGAGCTGAAGATCGCCGAAGGGCGCACTCTGAAGGGGCATAAGATTGGGCTGACCTCGCGCGCCATGCAGGTCAGCTCACAGATCACCGAGCCGGACTACGGCGCGCTGCTGGACGACATGTTCTTTAATGATGGCAGCGACATTCCGATCGATCGCTTTATCGTGCCACGCGTCGAAGTGGAGCTGGCGTTTGTGCTGTCGAAGCCGCTGCGTGGGCCGAACTGCACGCTGTTTGATGTCTATAACGCTACCGATTATGTGATCCCGGCGTTGGAGATCATCGATGCTCGCAGTCATAACGTCGATCCGCAAACCCAGCGTCCACGTAAGGTGTTCGACACCATTTCCGACAATGCTGCCAACGCCGGTGTGGTGATGGGGGGCAGGCCGATCAAGCCGGACGCGCTGGATCTGCGCTGGATCAGTGCCTTGCTGTATCGCAATGGCGTGATCGAAGAGTCTGGCGTGGCGGCGGCGGTGCTCAATCACCCAGCCAACGGCGTGGCCTGGTTGGCTAATAAGCTGTCCCCGTATGACGTGGAACTGGAAGCCGGGCAGATCATTCTTGGCGGTTCTTTCACCCGCCCGGTGGCGGCGCGGCGCGGCGATACCTTCCATGCCGACTATGGCCCGATGGGCTGCATCAGTTGCCGGTTTGTCTAAGGAGAAACACCATGCTAACTAACCATTTCAAACAGGCCTTGCAGGAAAAACGCCCGCAGATCGGCCTGTGGCTGGGGCTGTGCAGCAGCTACAGCGCTGAACTGCTGGCCGGAGCCGGGTTCGACTGGCTACTGATCGACGGCGAGCATGCGCCCAACAATGTGCAAACGATATTGGGCCAGTTGCAGGCGATTGCGCCTTATGCCAGCCATCCGGTGGTGCGCCCGGCCTGGAACGATCCGGTGCTGATCAAACAGCTGCTGGATGTCGGTGCGCAAACCCTGTTGATCCCGATGATCCAAAACGCCGAGCAGGCGCAGGAAGCGGTGCGGGCTACCCGTTATCCTCCAAACGGTATTCGCGGGGTTGGCAGTGCGCTGGCTCGGGCCTCGCGCTGGAATCGGGTGCCGAATTATCTGCACTTAGCCGACAGCCAGATGTGCGTGTTGGTGCAGATAGAAACCCGTGAGGCGGTGAAAAATCTGGACGCCATTCTGGAAGTGGAAGGCGTGGACGGCGTCTTTATCGGCCCGGCGGATCTGAGTGCCGACATGGGCTTTGCCGGTAATCCACAGCATCCCGAAGTACAGCGCACTATCGACGATGCCATTGCCCGTATCCGTGCCGCAGGGAAGGCACCGGGCATCCTGATGGCACAGCAGGAACTGGCGCAGCACTATCTGGCATCCGGCGCGTTGTTTGTTGCCGTTGGCGTGGATACCACCCTGCTGGTGCGGGCGGCAGACTCCCTGCTCAGCAGTTTCAAACAGGATAAACCGGCGGGGACACCATCCCAGGGCGTTTACTAATCGGAGTCATCATGAGCAACGTCGATTCGCTCAAGCCGCTGAACCCGGCAGAGCAACATAAAGCGTTAACCGCCACCGAGCAGTCGGTGATTAAAAAGTTATTTCGGCGCCTGATTATTTTCTTATTTGTGTTGTTTGTTTTCTCTTTCCTTGATCGCATCAACATCGGGTTTGCCGGTTTGACCATGAAGCAGGACCTTGGTCTTAGTTCCACCATGTTCGGCCTGGCCGCAACGCTGTTTTACGTCACCTACGTGATCTTCGGTATCCCCAGCAACATGATGCTGAGCAGGGTGGGGGCACGGCGTTGGATCGCTACCATCATGGTGCTGTGGGGCATTGCTTCTACTTGCACCATGTTCGCCACTGGGCCAACCAGCCTGTACGTGCTGCGGATGATCGTCGGCATTACCGAGGCGGGCTTCCTGCCAGGGATCCTGGTGTATCTCACCTACTGGTTCCCGGCGTTTTACCGTGCCCGGGCTAACGCGCTGTTTATGATTGCCATGCCGGTCACGATGGCATTGGGGTCGCTGGTGTCCGGTTATATTCTGGCATTGGACGGCATGATGAACCTGAAAGGTTGGCAATGGCTGTTCCTGCTGGAAGGGATCCCTTCGGTGATCCTCGGCGTGGTGGTGTGGTTCTACCTGGACGACACACCGGCTAAAGCAAAGTGGCTGACCAGCGAAGAAAAGGCCAGCCTGAAGGCGATGATGGAAGCCGACAAACTGCAACTGGTCCAGCCGGAAGGGCCAAGCAGCCACCGGGCGTTGCAACAGCGCAGCCTGTGGCGTGAGGTGCTGACGCCGGTGGTGCTGATGTATACGTTGGCCTATTTCTGCCTCACCAATACCCTGAGCGCCATTAATATCTGGACGCCGCAGATCTTGCAGAGCTTCAACCAGAGCAGCAGTAACATCATGATCGGTTTTCTGGCGGCAATCCCGCAAATCTGTACCATCGCCGGTATGATCTGGTGGAGTAAACGTTCGGATCGCCTGCAGGAGCGTAAATTCCATACCGCGTTACCTTATCTGTTTGCCGCGGCGGGTTGGTTGTTGGCTTCGGCGACCAACCACAGCATGGTTCAACTGTTAGGGATCGTGATGGCGTCGGTCGGCTCGTTTACCGCGATGGCGATCTTCTGGACCACGCCGGATCAGTCAATCAGCTTTGAAGCCCGAGCGGTGGGGATCGCGGTGATCAACGCCACCGGTAACATCGGCTCGGCGGTCAGCCCGCTGCTGATCGGCTGGTTCAAGGATGTGACCGGCAGCTTTAACTCCGGGCTCTATTTTGTCTCGGCGTTGCTGATTATCGGGGCTGTGCTGGTATGGCGTATCCCGATGAAGGACTCGCGCCCGCGGGCCACACCATAAACTTTGAAAGTGCTTGAGGATACGCCCCCTCTCCCTTTGGGAGAGGGTCGGGGTGAGGGGAAATTGAATCGGTAATATTTTCCTTTTCACCCATTCCTTCTCTTATTTTCACCGGAGGACAACGTGCAGAAAAGTACCGGCTTTATCGCCAATATCGATATTGGCAAAGAGTATGACGCGCGTTACGCCGCTGATGAGGTGCACTACGAAACTTTTGCCGGGCTGGCGGCATTTTTTGGCCGGGATATGCAGGTGCACTGGCACGACCGCTTCTTCCAGTTGCATTATCTGGCCACTGGCAGGATAGAGCTACAGCTGGACGATCAGCACTATTCGGTGCAGGCTCCGCTGTTTATCCTCACCCCACCCTCAGTACCACACGCCTTTTTCACCGAACCAGACAGCGACGGCCACGTGTTAACGGTGCGCCAGGAACTGATCTGGCCGTTGCTGGAACGCCTGTATCCGGGCAGTAATCTGGCGCTGGATATGCCGGGAATTTGCCTTTCGCTTGCCGCAGTACCGCAAGAATTGGCGGCGCTTGGGCATTATTGGGAACTGATCGCCCGTGAGTTCAGCCAAAAGATGGCCGGGCGCGAGCAGACGCTGGCATTGCTGGCCCAGGCGGTCTTCACGCTGATGCTGCGTAATACCTCATTGGATGACAAGGCCGCCAGCGGCGTGCGCGGCGAACTGAAGCTGTTCCAGCGTTTTAACAAGATGGTGGACGAGCGTTTTCGCGATCACCTGTCGGTGCCGGAATATGCCCAGTCGCTGGGGGTGACGGAATCACGCCTCAACGATCTATGTCGCCGTTTTGCCAATCGGCCACCCAAGCGGTTAATCTTCGATCGCCTGCTGCGTGAAGCCAAACGGCTGCTGCTGTTCAGCGCCTGCACGGTGCATGAAACGGCTTACAGCCTGGGGTTCAAAGATCCCGCCTACTTCGCACGCTTCTTCAATCGGCTAGAAGGCTGTTCGCCTTCCGCCTATCGCGCTACCCAAAATTCCCTTTCATAACCTGTTGGCTACTTTGCCTTTCTTATATTAATTGCATAAACAACCTATGCGCTGTCAAATGGCCGATAACCGTAACATTCACTTATCGGATGGTTTCCCATTGCGGCTTTTATGATGATGCTTTTGGTGGGGCAATAAAAGTAAAGGCCTAGCCCCTAAGATAGGGTATTCATACAAAGGAAATAAACATGGGTTCCATTGGAAAATAAAAAGTCATTATTTTCTTGTGGATAAATGTAGATATTGGCACTCTCATCTTTCCGCAGGTAGTACGGAGGGAAAAGTAACGTAAGGTATTCATCAGCAGTGTTGTCGACTGATGAAATATTTATTTTTTTTGTGATCAGGTGTAAGTAGCAGCATTCATCCTGCACGGTAAATAATATGCTTCTGCTAATGTTTGTTTCAATGCCATTGCGGTGTAAAGTCCCTGATAATTGGGTCAGAATGTTATCTTTTGTTCTTGATATTTTTAGAATGATGTTGGCCGTTAAATCATGTTCATTTTCGTTGCTGAGCACCATATTGGCAGTGCATGCCATCGGATCCAGCTTGTTATTTTGGCTGAAGTAATAGTAAATCGTTAAGGCCATGACACAGGCGATCGAAGCTAAAACAAGGTTTCTTTTCATTTCTTTCCGCTTATTTAATAACTTTGTAATACGATATGCACTCATTTCTTTTGGTCCCTTTGTTTTCCTCTTTTGTACAGTTAATCAACGATATGCGCTTGACGAACTCCATCTTGGTAAAGTAAACATAAGGTTTTTTGCTACAGTTCATCTGGGTGTTTACAATATAGCTTTTATACTTAGCCAAGAGTTTATGACCAGCATCGGTAAAGATAGAGCAACCTTCTAGTTCTGCAACCTTGGTATAGTTTGCAAAGTAATCTGCTGTATTTTCGGAAGCTTGCCAAAATTTAGCCAACACCAGCATCAATACGATCAACAATGGCAGCAAGTAAAAGGCATAATGAGCTCTTTTCTTTATTGAGTTGACTTCGGTATCTGACGGGGTCTTGTCAATATCCCCCGTGGTTGTCGCCACCCTCTCAACAACGGGATGAGCCTGGGATAAATCAGCCCGTTCATCATCGTGCGGATGGAGGGGCGGCTTATCAAGGATAGGCTTAACGACCGGGGCCGCAGGGCTTTCAATGGGTGCCCCCTGATGCTGAACAATTTTTTCTACTTGTACCGTACTGGGGACCAGAACACCTTTCCTGGGAACGGTTTTGACGACCTCCGCGAGTAGCCCCGCTTCTTTTAAGTTCTTTCTCAGATAGAGCACCGTTTGATAGAACGCATTATCGGTTGCTGTTAACCCATAGCGTTCCCAGACAAACTCATAAATTTGTTTTTTTGAAACAATATTACCTTTATTTTCTAATAGGATAAGCAGACACTGTCCTGAGGGGGTCAGCATATTCACTGTTTTATTATTTATTTTAGAGTGTATCACGTTTGATTCGGGATCGAATGTAACATCATTGTTAATTATATAAAGCTGCATAGTCCTTTACCATCGATATTTGTTAAGAATCAACTTATTTTAAATCTTGGAAAAATCCTATCATATATAAAATGTTAAAATAAAGGTATTTTTTCTTTGCTTTTTTAATGTTCATGGCTTTTGTTTTTTTTGTATGTCATTGATATATATTGTTTTTAAATTGCAAAAGAAAACTAATGTTTATCTGATTAACGCTGTTTAGCCGGTTGTGTAAGGATATGCGTCGCCAAGCAACGATGTGTAAAGAGTTTGTTTTTACATGTTCTTGATAAATTGTGTAAGTCCTTTCTTATAAGGAAACTAAGGAGGTAATCACAATGCTGACTTGCTTGCCTCAGCTGGGAATTCTATCTTTTTAAGGGATGGAGTGCTCCTCTAATATGGTTTTTTAGTTTTTTGAATGTCCAATAAAGGAATATGAAATGAAATTGAATAAGTTCTTGGTTGCTGCTGCTACACTGGGTCTGGCTGCTAACGCATTCGCTGCTAACGTTGTAAATCAGGGTGAAGGCGTAATCGATTTCAAGGGTTCCATCATTGTGGCTCCTTGCTCTATCGATGAAAAAGAAACCACCAAAGAAGTTACCTTTGACCAGGTTTCTGATTCACTCTTAGCCGATGGCGGTCAGTCTGCACCAAAAGATATCAAAATCGTCTTAACCGGCTGTAACAATGCAGTGAAAAGCAAGGTGCAGACCACCTTTAGTGGCGCAGCTTCTCAATACAATCCAGACCTGTTGGGCATTTCAGGTACTGCCGAAGGTGCCAGCATTGTGCTAGTTGATGGTTCAGGCGCTCGTCTTAAATTGGGTGCTGCAAGCCCGCTGGTAGGCATTGACAACGGTACAAACGTTCTGAAATTCTCCACCTATCTGCTGGGTGATACTGCCGCTAACATCAAGGCAGGTGATTTCACCTCAACGGCTACCTGGTCTCTGAACTACCAGTAAGTAATAATATTGGGCATGTGTCATTGCGCACATGCCTAATTAATCGTTGTCGATGCAGTGACATATTTATCACACTGCAGGTAGCAGCTCGCAAGATCCAGCCTGTTGAATTTGTGTCATTCATACTTCAAGATGGTGTCAATCTCTTAGAGTATATGGCTAGTCACTGGATGAATGTTAGTGCTGCCTGCAGCTTAAGATATAAAGGATATATCTTTGAAAGGGATCTAATGGATGAGCAGGACTGCAAATTTATTCTTACTCCTTTTGCTTGGTGGAATATTACCCTCTAAGGTTTTGGCCAGAATTGGCCTGGAGCGTGGAAATGTAGATCTGCAAGGAAGCATTCTTAATGCCCCCTGTACGATAGATACCGATAGCCGCGATCAATCCATTGATATGGGCGTTATTCCTGTCGGGGAAATAAACAGAAATGGCCGCAGCGCAGCTAGACCTTTTTCAATTCGGTTAATTAATTGTATTTTGCAGCATACCGACCCCATGAATCACAAGTGGCAATATTTTAACGTCACCTTCGATGGCAAGCGTGATGGTAATTTTATTGGCATCGAAGGTGAGGCTGAAGGTATCGCCCTGCAAGTGAGTGATGAGTTAGGTAATATTGCACAACCGGGCGTTCCTTTACCTTCCGTTATGCTTGCTTCTGGTGAAAAAACTCTTAATTACTCTCTGTATCTGGTGCCTAATTACCAGAAGCTCAAGGGGGGTAAGTATCGAACCACGGTTCGGTTTAAAATGGACTATTACTAATTAGGCGGAATGTATTGATGGCCAAGGAAAATTCAGTTCCATGTTTTCGCATTCGCGAGCTGTGGCTTTTTATTGCCTTGTCACTGGGCAATTCCGTCGGTTCTGCTCTTGCTGCTGATGAGATCCAATTCAACACCGATGTGCTAGATGTTAACGATCGCCAAAATTACGATCTCAGCCTTTTCTCGCACGCCGGGTATATTATGCCTGGTACCTATACGCTGGCCGTTAAACTTAATCAGCAAAGTCTGCCAGAAGAACTGCCGATCCTGTTTTCCCCTCCTGTTGATGACCCTAAAGGCAGTGAACCTTGTCTGACTCCTAGGCTTGTCAAGATGCTAGGGCTTAGGGAAAGCTATCTGGATAAATTGAACTGGAATAGCGCTGGTACAGAACAACAATGTCTGAACCTGGGCTTGTTAGTGGGGTGGACGGTCAAACCGGATCTATCAACCGCGACGTTGAATCTGAGTGTGCCCCAGGCCTATCTTGAGTACAATTTTGACAACTGGGATCCCCCATCGCGTTGGGATAACGGTATACCGGGTATTCTGTTTGACTATAACGCCAATGCCGTGCTTTCTCGCCAAAAATCACAGGGGCAGGAACAGCGCATCAGTGGTAATGGGACCACAGGTGCCAACCTGGGTGCCTGGCGTTTGCGTGCCGACTGGCAATTACAAATAAATCACCAGACCGGTAACCCTGGTGTGAGTAAGAATCAGTTGGATTGGAGCCGTTATTATGCCTACCGCACCATTCCTAAGCTGTTGGCGCGGCTGACGATCGGGGAAAGTTACCTTAACTCCGATATTTTCGATAGCTTCCGCTTTACCGGCGTTGCATTGAATACCGAAGATCAGATGCTGCCGCCTAACTTGCGTGGCTATGCACCAGAAATTACCGGCATTGCCAATACTAACGCCATGGTAACGGTGCGCCAACAGGGCCGCGTGTTGTACCAGACTCAGGTCGCACCTGGGCCGTTCCGTATTCAGGATCTTAGCGATACCATTAATGGGCAGTTGGATGTTGAAGTCGCGGAACAAGACGGTACGACGCAAAACTTTAGTATAAATACGTCCAGCATTCCTTATCTGACCCGGCCTGGATTACTACGCTATAAATTGGCTACCGGGCGCCCGACCAACTGGTTGCACCATGTTAATGGGCCGCTGTTTGCTACCGGTGAATTTTCATGGGGGATCAGTAACGGTTGGTCATTGTATGGCGGCGGCGTCGGTGGCAGTGACTATAATGCACTGGCGCTGGGGATTGGTCGCGACCTGATGGCATTTGGTGCACTGTCCTTTGACGTAACGCAGTCCCATGCTCAATTACCTCATAGCGATACGCTGACCGGTGGTTCTTATCGTCTAAGCTATTCCAAACGCTTTGATGATTACAATAGCCAGGTGACCTTTGCCGGTTATCGTTTCTCCGAACGTAACTTTATGAGTATGTCCGACTATCTGGATACGCGTGAATATGGTAACCGTGCCAAATCCAGCAAAGAGATGTACACGATAAGCTTTAATCAGCAATTTATGGATTGGGGCATCGGCCTGTTTTTAAACTATAGCCATCAGGGCTATTGGGATGCCTCGACCAACGATCGCTACAGTTTATCAATGTCGCAGACTTTTGATCTCGGCAGATTTAAAAATCTGAATTTAGCGCTGACCGGTTACCGCAGCCAATATAACAATACCAATGATGATGGTGTTTATTTATCACTGTCTATGTCATGGGGATCGGCCAGCACCGTCAGCTATAGCGGCACCTCGAATAACGGTAGCCAGTCTAATCAAGTCAGTTATAGCACGCGACCCAATAATGCCGACAACTATCAGATCAGTGCTGGCAATACCCGCGATGGCGCGGCTTTCAATGGCTACTATAGCCATATGGGTACCCTGGCGCAGGTCAATGCTAACGCCTCTTATCAGGCAGGGCGCTATACCTCGGCAGGCCTCTCGCTGCAAGGGGGGCTCACGGCCACCGCGCAAGGTGCGGCGTTGCATCGCGCCAGCGTGATGGGGGGGACGCGCCTTATGGCGGATACTGCAGGGGTGGCTGGGGTACCGATCCGCAGTTACGGTGCCAATGGTTACACCAATGCCTTTGGTAAGGTTGTGCTCCCTGATGTTAACAACTACTACCGTAATAGCATCAGCATCGACCTGCAAAAGATGGGGGATAATATGGAGGCGATATCAGGTTCGGTCAAACAGGCCACCTTAACCGAAGGGGCTATTGGCTATCGGCGTTTTGACGTTATCGTGGGTGAAAAAGCCATGGCTATGATTCGCCTTGCCGATGGTTCATCTCCGCCATTTGGGGCCTCGGTCGTTAACGGTAATAAAATGGAAGTCGGTATTGTTGGTGAGGGAGGTAGTGTTTACCTGAGCGGTATTCAGGCCAACGGCCAAATGTCCGTCAACTGGGGCGGTAAAGAGCAGTGTCGCCTGACATTCCCGGCGGTGTTGTCGCCACAAACGTTGCAGAACTTGCTGTTGCCTTGCCGGTAATAGGCTCATCGAAAGTAGCCCAGAGCAGCATCAACACGGATTTGAATTGAGGATATTAGTACTATGAAACAAGCCATTACCACCACCTGCGTTTTGGGCTCATTATTGATGACGTTTGGCCCTTCGGTGGCACAAGCAGCCATTGCCCTTGATCGCACTCGCGCTATTCTGAATGCGGGTGAAAAATCGATGAGTATGAATGTGACTAACCAAAACAAGCAGGTGCCTTATTTGGTGCAGGGCTGGCTTGAGGATGAAAAGGGCAATAAGGTCAACAGCCCGTTGACGGTGCTGCCCCCGGTGCAACGCCTGGAACCTGGAGCCAAAACCCAGATAAAAGTTCAGGGGTTGCCGGCGGTGGCACAGTTGCCTCAGGATAGAGAGAGCCTGTTCTTCTTTAACCTGCGTGAAATCCCGCCGCGTAGTGACAAGCCCAATACGTTGCAGATTGCTCTGCAGACGCGTATCAAACTGTTTTATCGGCCCCAGGCCATTGCCATTACTCAGCATGATATCGATAACCCTTGGCAGGAGAAATTAACCCTGCAACGTCAAGGGGATCGCTACCAGGTAAATAACCCGACGCCTTACTACGTCACCGTCTCTGACGGTGGAAGTAGCAAAGGAGCCAACATATCAGGCTTTGAAGCGGTGATGGTAGCCCCTAAATCAACGGCCATGTTGAACGTGGCCGCCAGTAAGCTTGGCAACGCGCCGGTGCTGACTTATATCAATGACTGGGGTGGGCGTGCTCAATTGCAGTTCAGTTGTCAGGGAAGCTCTTGTCAGGTAGCGCCTGCCAAGCGTAGTTGATGCCATTGATACCTAAGGGAGAAGGGTGATGAACCGGATAAGGTATGCGGGCGGGGGCTGTCTGTTACTGATAGCCACAAGTGGGCTGGCACAGGAAAAAGTGGCCAGCAACTGGGATATTGATGAAACCTATGGGCAGTTGCATGTCTATGGTGTGCTAGTGGAAAATGCCTGCCGCCTGGAAATGGAGTCTGAGCGGCAGGACGTCAACCTGGGGGACCAAACCCTTGACCGCTTGCTGCACACGGGCGATCAGGGGAAGCCGGTAGCGGTGGATATCAAGTTGCAAGATTGTCTGCGTGCTGCCGCAGACAGTCGCAGTATACCGCGGGGGAATAAGGTTTGGAGTCGCTATCAGCCCTCGGTGTCCGTTTCATTTAATGCGACAGCCGATGAACATTCACCTTCGCTGGTGAAGGTACAGGGGGTGACCGGGCTGGCATTGCGTATCACCGACAAACAGAATCAGGATGTACCATTGGGGGGGCCTGGGAAGCCGCTGTTATTAAACCCGGGGAAAAACACCTTGACCTATTATATTACCCCACAGCGAACGGCAGCCCCGATTGTATCCGGAGCGTATCAGGCTAATGTCGATTTTAATTTAAGCTATGACTGATATGATAAAAAATAAAGGTATTTACTATAGCATTACGCTCGGGCTGCTGGGCAGCCTGTTTGCCGTTTATAGCACGAGCACGGCAGCAGGATTCGCTCCTATTTATACCCAAATGACCATTCGTGGGTTTATCCAGGTTCCTTTGCCTTGCACCATTAGTGGAGATGGGGGGAAAGATGCGATCGTGGTGAAATTTGGTGATGCAGTCAGTACATCGCAGCTCGATGGGGTGAACTACCGGCAACCGATCAACTACTCCATTGACTGTGAGCCAGGCGTTAATAATGCCTTGCAGCTCAGTATTTCAGGGGGGAGCGCGGGGTTTGGTGGTGGCGTTCTGAAAACCAATGTCACCGATCTTGGTATTAAAATAAGTTATGGAGAGAGTGGTTCGGCAGCATTAGCGCTAGGAACTTATCTGCCATTCAATTATCCAACATTACCTAAATTGTATGCTACGCCGGTAAAGCGACCGGGATCAACCTTGACGGCGAAGCCATTTTCCGCATCAGCCACGCTACATATCTCTATTCAATAAATAAACCGGGAAAATGTGATGAAACTATTTCTGCTATTTCTTAGCGTATTGGTCATGCTCCCAGTCTATGGCAAAGACAATATGACCTTTTCAGGCACGCTGATCGATCCCCCTCCGTGCTCTATCAATGACAAGAAGGACATGAGTGTCCACTTTGACAAGGTTGGGGTTAATAAAGTTGATGGGATAAATTATCAGCAACCGATTGACTATATTGTTACCTGTACCGACCTCCCTGGATGGACGTTGGCGCTGAGGCTGACCGGTGATGCGGCCACTTTCCTGCCCGGAACCATTCAAACCAATGTTACCGGCCTGGGGATCAAGATAACCATCAATGACCAACCTATGGAGTTGACTAAAAATTATGTCATCGACCCATCCAACCTTCCTAAATTGAAGGCCGTTCCAGTGAAAGACCCTGGCACTGTATTGACTGAAGGAACATTTACGGCTTCAGCAACTTTGCTGGCGCTGTATCAATAATCAATAGGAGGTTGCGTTGTTTAATCGAATACTCTTCAACTCTTTTCTGGTCGCCAGTTATATTGTCTTGACACCAGGTTTGGCTCACGCGGCCGATAAAAATCTTTTTATGGATGGTACTCTGGTTGCCGATCCTTGCGTCATTGCGCCAGGCAAGGAAACAATAGAAGTCAATATCGGGGTTGTTCCTGATAAAAATCTGTATAACTATCCCAGAGCCAAGACGACGCCTTTCGCTATTGAACTCAGTGATTGTGATTTGAGTCTCGGTAAAACGGTCAGGGTTTCCTTGACGGGGTCGGAAAGCCTGGAACTACCGGGTTTTTTGAATATCTCTATTGCAGGAAAGACGTCGGGGGCAGTCATCGGCCTGGAAACGCCGCAGGGAGAGTTTTTGCCGATTAATAAGGAACTTGGTAAATTATATGATTTAACTGCAGGAACTAGCGTAATTAGAATGCAGGCCTATGTCCGAGGTGAACCTGAAACCGTTAAAAACAGGAATGTTGGAATAGGTGAGTTTGAAAATACCATCGCCACGTTTTATTTGAAGTATGAGTAATAAGCCAGTTTCTGTGCTCAATATTTTCTCTCACTATCAACCAGATGCCATAGTCAATGGCATCTGGTTGATAAAAAAACCACTCTAGGCAACCTGTAATTCAGGTGTCGGTTCACTTCTTAACGCTTGCTGATGTATCCTATATTTTACCAGCATAATCTGGGTGGTTCTGGCATTCATTTTCCTCATAGCGCTCCTCTTATGCGTGCTGATGGTTTTTACGCTGATTTTTTTCATTTTGGCAATCAGCGGAATCGGCAATCCTTTAGCAATATCTTTAACCACAGAAAGTTCTTTTTCTGTGAGCGTGAAGGCTGGCCTAAAGTCAGAGGTTTGGCGTGAGAGGATATGCAGGAAGCGTTTTAGCTCTATTTTTATCGCCTCTGCCTTCATCAGGATATCGATAAATAGATGATTAATGTTTTCATTATTACTGTAGAAGCAGTTTAAAACATGACGGTGACTAATAATAATATAGCGAGAGCTTGGCGTGATATTGATGTTGATAATATCGCTGTTGATAATATTTCGATTGCTGAAACAGTAGATGTCTATGGGCATGTCATGATGAGGGATGAAGTCCATTTCCTCGGTCATCGTCTGCAAGGCTATTTTGGCAAAGGCGCTGTCACTGTGGATCCTGATAAGGTTATTATCCATAATATATCCTATTTAATAGATGGTGGAAATATATTATTATGATAGCATTCATGCTCCAGGATATTTACTTTAATTCATTTTTGTGGTTTTAATTTTGATTTTTTTTTGTGATTTCTCCTAAGGATTTTCATTGGCGGGTTATGGTTGATAAAGATATACGGGTTTAAATGATTAAATAAAAAATAAGAAAACCAAAGGTGAGATGCTGAGGGGAGTATGATATAACGCTGGGATATGGGTTTTTCAAATTATTAAGGATGTCTACCTTGCTTAGTTTCATTTTTTTTAGGGCCAGAGGCAGGACAGCACTCTGGTTAGCTGTCCTATATTCCCTGTTTCATTTCCCCCATGCGATGGCGCTTGACCCATTAATTCCCGGTGGCGGGGTAATACCCAATATCAAACTGTACTACAGCTACAATAAAAAACCTGATGGAGTCTTTATCTTAAGGGGCGTTGAACTAAAAGGTGGATTTCAAGACATGCCTGTGGCGCCTTGCGGTTACAATACCGATCCGGATAAAAACATCTGCGTTATCTCATTTGCTTGCGGGGTACTTTCAAATGCAGACCCAGCCACGGCTATTCTTGATGGTTACCGGTTAACCGATCGTCAGATTTATAATAAACTGCTGACTAAGGTTGGTCAGCAGGTAACGGTTCATGCTGGCGGGAAGTGTATGGGGGGCAATAAAATGGGGGTTTCTGCAACCGCGACACGATCGGATGGCGGTGGGCAGACGGCGTACCTTTGGGGAGATGGCTCTACTGAAGAGGTCCCAGATCCACCAGAGATCGATCCGGGATGTACCATTAGCACTAGTAGTTCGAATAACATGGTGGAAATAGATTACGGTTCAGTCGCATCCAATGTGGCGAATAATTTTGAGAAAAGTGAGCAGTTAAGATTCAGCTGCCAAAGAAACACTTTTATTAAGGTAAGCGTACCGCAGGATGAAGTCTCGCTGATGCCTGATGGCTCACTGATGGCTCTGATTCGATTTAACAAGCCTGTCTCCGATACACAAAAAGTGTTGGGATCGATGGGAATATTTGTTAACACCGGGAGTGGTGAACCTGTTAATGTGTTCTCAATGTTAAAAGTGAAAGGCACCCTGAAGGGGGGAGCATTCCTTGGCTCCACCGTGATCAAGGTTGAATATATATAGGCAACTGCTCCATGGCGCTGAGGCCTGAAAGTTAGCATCAAGACTGATCGAAACGACTTTTCAAATTGGCTATGGTGGCCCACCTATCGGTGGGCCTTGTTGTTGCTACTGCTGAGTCGTTAGCCCTTATTGGCTACCAGATCCCCGACCAGGCGGTTGACCGGATCGCTCATATTGGTGAATTTGGTCAATTCCGATCGGGTCACTACCACGAACACACCGATATTTTGCTGCGGTACCATCGCCATATAGGTGATAAAACCGCCGCCACCACCGGTTTTCTGGATGATCCCTGGCAGGCCATCTTTCGGCGCCATATAAACCCAGCCCAGCCCTAAAGCAGAGGCTTCACCCGGTACGTCCATGCCTTTCAGTGACGTCAGATCTTTGCGCTGGAAATACATGGTTTGTTCGGTTAAAGCCGTTGGCTTGCGCGAGCCGCTTACGTTGGAGGAGAGGAACTGCTGCATCCAGCGCTGCATATCGCGCGGCGTCGAGTAAACGCCACCGCTGCCACTGGCGGCTGTGGTATCGCGGCAGGCGCTTGGCCCAGAGGCAGCCACCATCAGGCGTGAGCACTGCTCTGCGCTTGGCGTCAGCGTGGTATCAACCATTCCCAGTGGACCAGTGATTTTCTCGCGCAACAAGACGTTATAAGGCTTGCCAGCGGCACGTGACAACGCATCGGCCAATAGGTCGTAGGCCAGATTGGAGTAGGCCGCCCGCACGCCCGGTGGCACGGTAATGGTGGCATGAGACAACCACTGCCAGCGCTGCGACTTGGTGGGCCAGGTAAACACCGGCGTTTTTGGCGGTTTCTTGCCGGGTTGCTCACGCGGCAGGGCGCTGGTGTGCGTTGCCAGGTTCAGCAAGGTAATCGGCTGGCGAGAATTGTAGGCAGGAACGACGGCCCCTTTGGGAGCATATTTGCGCAGTGGATCGGTGAGTTTGACCTTACCTTCTGCCGCCATTTTGACCATCACTTCGCTGGTCATCAGTTTGGTGATGGAGGCGATGCGGATCAGGGAATCTGGCCGTGGACGCAGATCGTTGCCCGGTTTAGTATCGCCAAAACTGCGGTTAACCACCTGATTGTTATCGATCACCACCAGCGCCATACCGGTTGCGCCGCTGTTATAGAAGATATGTTCAGCATACCGATCGACAATCTGTGAGGTGAGCTGCGCGTCGGTCGCCTGACTGGCCAAGGGGGTGGCACACAGGCCAAGCGCCAGCAATAACGTGGAGAGTGAGGTCTTCAACGGTCGTGTTCCATATAAAAATGTGGCAGGGAAGGCGTAAGTTGTCCGCTAGTGTAATGCGCTACGGCGCGATTGGCATGTGGTAAAAGTGGCGACAGGTAAAAGTTTTTCACCTTTCCCCTTCCGGCGAAGGGGAAAAGATCAGGCGACTGGCTGTGGGTGGGGGGCTAGCTGAATATTGTTGCGGCCACTGTTTTTGGCCCGGTACAGGGCGGCGTCGGCGGCACAGATCGCAGAATCGATATCCAGCTTATCCAGCGCAGAAATCCCGGCGCTTAACGTCACCCTGGTTGTCTCCTGCGCGTGGAAACGATGGGTGATGGTCAATTCCTGCACGCATTGGCGCACCTTTTCTGCCAGATAGGCCGCGTAGTCTTCACCGACGTTGGTCAGCAGAACCAAAAACTCTTCTCCGCCGTAACGCACCACGATATCCCGTGAGCGCACCGCATCGCGGATGGCCGTTGCCACCTGGACTAATGCTTGATCGCCCAGGGTGTGACCGTAGCGATCGTTGTAGACCTTGAAGTGGTCAATATCGAGTAGCAGCACAAAGTGGTTGCCCGAAGTGGGCGAGAGCAACTGATCCAGTTTACTCTCCAGCCCACGGCGGTTATACAGGCCGGTTAGCGGATCGATCATGCTCAGATCGCTGAATTTATCCCGTTCGTGATACAGGTTGGCCACCAGATGTTGGGTAAACATTTCGCTGCGCTTCAACAGCAAATGATGCACCGAGAAGGCGACGATTGGCAGCAGGGTGGTGAACAGAATACGCATGGTGTTATGCATGCCGTCCAGCCACAGGATTATCAGCGCCGAGGGAACGGCGTGAAGACAGAAGGCCAGCAGGTTATCCGTCAGCGAGATCGCGCTGATAAAGAAAATACTGAACAGGCTGATCAGCAAAAAGCTGTGGTTGTCACTGGCGATGAGTTGACTCTTGCTATAGATGTGCGCTGCCCATAGCAACCCAAGGGTGATGGCGAGCAGGTTGAGCCTTTGGACATAGTGGCGCGGTGAATACAGTGTAAATAGCATGGCCGCCAGGCAAATTGCTGGAATGCACAATAGCGGCAGCGTGAATGCCGGGATTTCTTTAAAGGGCACGAATAAAGTAAAAATGGCAGAGGCTGCATTCATCAACAAAAAAAGAAACAGGGATAAGCGCTGTTTGCTGGTTTGCAGTTGCTGATAAGAACGCGAGTTCATACGGGGATCACTCTTTACCAATGGGGCCGGTCGAAGGAAAAATGTTGGACAATGCCTGCTGAATAATTCCAATTGGTTATTATTAACAGGCTATAAATGTTAAGAATTTTCTTATATGAAATTAACATTTTTCGCGCAGGCTGTCATCCGCGTTCAGCCGGATCTTGAAAAGAGTGCGGGCCCAAAAAAAGTGTTATATGATATTGGTTATCATTATCACTTAAAGGGTAGGGTTATCATGTTAGCTGCCATGGTTACCGCTTGTGGATTATGGGGCATCAGTTGGTGCCTGGGGAATCGGCTTGCCAGCGCCTGGGGCGTGTTGCTGCCCTGTGCTCTGATGCCGTTTCTGGCGTTGATCGACCTGGATATGATGCAACTACGTACTCTGATCGTGGTTGCTATGCTGGCCACGCTGGTGATGCTGTTTAACAGCCGCTGGCGTCATTACCTGCTGCTCCCTTCCTGCATGGCTCTAGCCGGAGGACTGGCCGCAATCAGCCTGCATTTCAGCTTTAACTGAAACGACAAAACCACGCCTGAGCGTGTTGGTTTTTTCAGTGAGTTTTAATGCTGGAACAGCTAGAAGAGAACTCATCAAGTGGTGCGAAGAGAGGGACTTGAACCCTCACGTCCGTAAGAACACTAACACCTGAAGCTAGCGCGTCTACCAATTCCGCCACCTTCGCACAGTTTGATGTGTTGCTTTGATGTCGATTTATATCACCAGCTTGGTGCGAAGAGAGGGACTTGAACCCTCACGTCCGTAAGAACACTAACACCTGAAGCTAGCGCGTCTACCAATTCCGCCACCTTCGCATACGATGCTGTGCAATATAAATCATGTGGTTATTTGGTGCGAAGAGAGGGACTTGAACCCTCACGTCCGTAAGGACACTAACACCTGAAGCTAGCGCGTCTACCAATTCCGCCACCTTCGCATACCAGATACGTTACCGGAGTAACGCTACCACGGAGGCGAATTCTAGAGATTTTGGCGGGTACGTCAATAGTTATTTCCTGGATTAGCGGCGTTTGCTGTAAAAAACGGCATATCAGCGCTTTTATGGCCCTCGAACAACGTAATCAGCCAATCAATCAATACCCTGACACGAGGGGCGAGGAAACGGCCAGGCGGATACATGATGTAGATCGGCATCGGAGGTGGTGGCGTATCGGCCAGCACTTCCACCATTTCACCACTTTGCAACCAGGGAGAGAGAGTATAACGCGCCCCTTGGATGAGGCCCAATCCGGCACGGCAGGCACTGGTGTAGGCATCGGCCCCGCTAACGCTCAATCTGCTTGGCAATTCGCGAAGCTCAAGACGACCATCACGGCAAAATTCCAGCGGGTAGTTGCGGTTATTCACCAAAGAGAAATAGCCCACTGCCCGATGATGTTGCAGCTCGTCGATCGATTGTGGGGTACCAAACGCTTTTAGATAATCGGGGGAGGCGCAGGTGAGCTGCGGCAGTTGGGCAATCCGCCGGGCAACCAGCGTATCGTCTGCGGTTTCCCAAGCCCGCAGCACGCAGTCCACACCTTCGCGCAGCAGATCAACGTGGGTGTCGTTGGCCCCCAGCGCAATTTCTATTTCTGGATAGCGTTGATAGAACTCATCGAGCGCCGGGATGACGATTTCCCGCGCCAGCGAATGGGGCATATCGATCCGCACCTTGCCGGTAGGTTGCAGCTTGTGGTGGCTGAACAGGGTATCTGCTTCTTCCAGGGCGTCCAGCAGGTGCAGACAACGTTGGTAGTACAGCGTCCCCTCGGCGGTGACCTGAACTTGGCGCGTGGTGCGCACCAATAATCTGACGCCAAGCCGTTGCTCCAGGCGTTTGAGCACGTTGCTTACCGTGGCTCGCGGCAGTTGCAACCGTTCGGCCGCGCGGCTGAAGCTGCCTAGTTCCACGATCCGGGTAAAGATGCGCATAGCCTGAACCTGATCCATTTTTCCGCCCGCATTGTTGGTGATTTATGAACAGTGATGTGCAATCTGCATTATTTATCTTTGTGGCATAAACAACCAGACTTTGTTTCGACATCCATGTTCAACAAGGACCACACAATGCAACAGCGCAAATTAGGTACTAATGGCCCCCTCGTCTCTGCCCTGGGTTTAGGTTGCATGGGGATGAGCGATTTCTACTCCACCGGTTATGACGAGCAGGAAGCGATCGCCACGCTACATCGGGCTCTGGAACTGGGGGTGACGCTGCTGGACACCGCAGATATGTACGGCCCGCACACCAATGAACAACTGATCGGCAAGGCGATCAAAGGCAAACGCGACCAGGTATTTCTGGCCACCAAGTTCGGTATTGTGCGCGATCCGGCAAATCCCACTGCGCGGGGCGTGAGCAGTAAACCGGACTATATCCGTCGCTCGGTAGAAGGCAGCTTGCAGCGGCTGGGGGTAGAAACCATCGATCTTTACTACCAGCATAGGGTCGACCCTACGGTACCGATCGAAGAGGTGGTTGGCACCCTGGCGGATCTGATCAAAGAAGGCAAGATCCGTCATATTGGCCTGAGTGAAGCCTCGGTTGCCACGTTGGAACGCGCTCACCAGGTGCATCCGATCACCGCGTTGCAGACTGAATATTCCTTGTGGAGCAGGGATGCCGAGCAGGGGCAACTGGCCGCTTGCCAACGTTTGGGCATTGGCTTTGTCGCCTATAGCCCGCTTGGGCGTGGCTTCCTGACCGGGGCGATCCAGAGTATCGAGGACTTGGCTGCAGACGATTTCCGCCGCGACAATCCACGTTTTCAAGGGGAAAACTTTGCTCGCAATCTCGAACTTGTAACCAAGGTCAGTGAACTGGCCAGGCAGAAAGGCGTGACCCCTTCGCAACTGGCGTTGGCCTGGGTGATGGCGCAGGGGGATAACATTGTTCCAATCCCTGGCACCAAACGTCGGCGCTATCTGGAAGAGAACGTAGCGGCTGCGGAGATCTCGTTAAGTGAGCAGGAATTGGCAGCGATTGAGGCGGTATTCCCACAGGCAGGCGTGGCAGGTGCACGCTATACAACGGTAGGTATGGAGTTGGTTAACGGTTGATGGCAGGGGGCTACAGTGAGGATATTTCCCCCTAACCAGAGTGGTAAGGGGGAATCCTGACCTACTACCTTTTCTTCTTCGCATCGCGTGGCTGGCGGGCCACGGTGGCTTTGTACACCTTGAAGCGGCCATTCTGCGCCAACACTTCATGGCTGCCGAAGGTGGCATCCAGAATATCCGGGTAAGGCAGGAAGGCGTTGGCGACGATACGCAGTTGGCCACCGATTGGCAGGTGTTTTAACGCCCCGCGGATCAACGTTTCTGCGGCGGTCAGGCTGGTGGCCAGGCCGTCATGGAACGGTGGGTTGGAGATGATCAGGTCAAAGCGGCCGGTAATGTCGGAGTAGACGTTACTGACGATCACTTCCCCTTCAATACCGTTGGCAGCCAGTGTCGCCCGGCTGGATTCTACGGCTGCGGCGTTGACGTCGCTGAGGGTCAGCTTCATTTTCGGTGACAGTTTAGACAGCACCGAAGCCATTACGCCAGCGCCACAACCCACGTCCAGCACTTTGCCTTTCATGTGTTTTTCCAGCGTGGAGAGCAGCAGTGAACTGCCAACGTCCAGGCCGTCACGGCTGAACACGCCAGGCAGCGTCTTCACTTCCAGATCGTGCAGCTGATAGCTTTCCCACCAGTCGGCCAGATCAAACTGGGTCTGCACATCGATGCGGCCATGATACAACCCACAGCGGCGAGCGCTGTCGATCTTGGCAAGCGTGGCATGGCCTTCCAGGGTTTGTTCCGCACTGCGCACGCCGCTGCGGTTTTCACCGACGACAAAAATTTCTGCGCCAACCGGCAGCAGGGCCAGGATATTGCACAGTTGGAACTGCGCTTCCTGCTTGCTCTTTGGCCAGTAATACACCAGCGTATCGCACTCGGCGACGAAGGCAGGATCGATCGTCAGGCCGAACTGTGCATGCTCTCCCATCGTCCGGTTCAGTAACTGCCAGTGATGGTATTGCTGGGTGTGGACACGCACATCCGCGGCCTCGAATTGGGCCGGCAGGGTATCCTGCAGATCGCCGGCAAACAGCACGCGGCGTTCCATAAATTCATCACTGTGGCGCAGCATGACTTCACTGGCGGGGGTTAATGCAGACATCAGTTTTCGGCTCCTCAAGATTTAGCCGGAGATTATAGAGCTTTGTGGCCAGATGTTCGACGGGTTTGTTGGCGCAGGCTGCGTGGGTTTGTTAGCATAGCGCGGCATAGGGCAGGTAGGGTGCGTCACACACGGGGATCGGCATGGCATCAAAACGCGACTGGTTGTTACAACAGCTGGGGATTACGCAGTGGACATTACGCCGCCCTGGAGTGTTGCAGGGGGAGGTGGCGGTAAGCGTGCCCCCGAACGTGCGCCTGCTGGTGGTGGCACAGACATTGCCAGACCAGCACGACCCGCTGTTTTGTGACGTGCTGCGCAGCCTGGGGCTGACAGCAGCACAAACCTATGGTCTGACACCGGATCAGGTAGCGATGCTGCCACAAGATACCGAGTGCAACAGTTGGCGGTTGGGCGTCACGGAGCCGTTAGCGGTGGCCGGCGCGCAGCTACATAGCCCGGCGCTGGCCGAGCTTTCTCAAGATGCGAGTGCGAAACGCGCACTCTGGCAGCAGATTTGTCATCATGAACAGCATTTCTACCCTGACAGCGGCCGATCTGGCCACAGCCTTCAAGATTGAACAAGCCAGCCATGCGTTTCCCTGGACCGAGGCGACGCTAGCCAGCAATCAGGGTGAACGTTACCTTAACCTGAAACTGGAAGCTGAAGGGCAAATGGCGGGTTTTGCCATTACCCAAATCGTGCTGGACGAAGCCACGCTGTTTAATATTGCCATCCATCCAAGCTGGCAGCGCCGAGGCTTTGGCCGCACTTTGCTGACTGCCGTGATCGAGCAATTAGAAGCACGTGGTGTGGTCACTCTGTGGCTGGAGGTTCGAGCCTCCAACCGCGGTGCGATAGCGCTCTACGAAGACCTTGGCTTCAATGAAGTGACGGTGCGCCGCAACTATTACCCCGCAGCCAGTGGCCGCGAAGACGCGATCGTTATGGCGCTGCCGCTGGGGTAGCGACTTATAGTTCCCTTGTGCAGCCGATTTGGCCTGCCATTATCTTATGCCGAAGAAACCATTGATTGTCACCGGTTGGTAAATCAGCGAAAATACTCGGCTACTATCTTTTTATTACCGCTTTGCCTGGCGCCGCGATTGGCGTGTTGTGATGATGAGCAGGGCGGACTAACCATAGAAACGTGAAAAACATGTCTCCTAGTGAATTCGCCCGCGAAGTTGCGAAAAGAAGAACTTTCGCCATTATCTCGCACCCCGATGCGGGTAAAACCACCATCACCGAGAAGGTGCTGTTATTCGGACACGCTATCCAGACCGCCGGTACGGTAAAGGGCCGTGGCTCGAGCCAGCACGCCAAATCCGACTGGATGGAGATGGAAAAACAACGTGGTATCTCGATCACCACCTCTGTGATGCAGTTCCCGTACCGTGACTGCCTGGTTAACCTGCTCGATACCCCGGGGCACGAAGACTTCTCCGAAGATACCTACCGTACCCTGACGGCGGTGGACTGCTGCCTGATGGTCATCGACGCCGCAAAAGGCGTTGAAGATCGTACCCGCAAGCTGATGGAAGTTACCCGCCTGCGTGATACGCCGATCCTGACCTTCATGAACAAACTTGACCGTGACATCCGCGATCCGATGGAAGTGATGGATGAAGTTGAGCGCGAACTGAAAATCGCCTGCTCGCCGATCACTTGGCCGATCGGCTGTGGCAAGCTGTTCAAAGGGGTTTACCATCTCTATAAAGATGAAACCTATCTGTACCAGACCGGTAAAGGCCACACCATTCAGGAAGTGCGCATCGTTAAAGGGTTGAACAACCCTGAGCTCGATGCTGCCGTAGGCGAAGATCTGGCCGCCCAGCTGCGTGATGAGCTGGAACTGGTGCAAGGGGCTTCCCATGAGTTTGAGCAGGAAGCCTTCCTGGCAGGCGAACTGACCCCGGTGTTCTTCGGTACTGCGTTGGGCAACTTCGGTGTCGATCATATGCTTGATGGGCTGGTGGCCTGGGCGCCTGCGCCAATGCCACGTAAAACCGATACCCGTGAAGTGGTCGCCGCGGAAGAGAAATTCACCGGCTTCGTGTTCAAGATCCAGGCAAACATGGATCCTAAACACCGCGACCGTGTGGCGTTTATGCGCGTGGTGTCTGGCCGCTATGAGAAAGGCATGAAGTTGCGCCAGGTTCGTACCGGCAAAGACGTGGTGATCTCCGATGCGCTGACCTTTATGGCCGGTGACCGCTCGCACGTTGAAGAAGCCTACCCAGGCGACATCATTGGCTTGCATAACCACGGCACCATTCAGATCGGCGATACCTTCACCCAGGGTGAGGATATGAAGTTCACCGGTATTCCGAACTTTGCACCAGAACTGTTCCGCCGTATCCGCTTGCGCGATCCGCTCAAGCAGAAACAGTTGTTGAAGGGGCTGGTCCAGCTGTCGGAAGAGGGGGCAGTGCAGGTATTCCGCCCAATCGCCAACAACGATCTGATCGTTGGTGCGGTCGGCGTGCTGCAGTTTGACGTGGTGGTTGCCCGTCTGAAAAGCGAATACAACGTGGAAGCGCTGTATGAATCGGTGAACGTCTCCACAGCCCGTTGGGTCGAGTGCGACGACGTGAAGAAATTCGAAGAGTTCAAGCGTAAGAGCGAGCTGAACCTGGCACTGGACGGCGGCAACAACCTGTCGTATATCGCACCAACCATGGTGAACCTCAACCTGACTCAGGAACGCTACCCAGAAGTGGTGTTCCGCAAAACCCGCGAGCATTAATCTCGTCAACAGGGCGCTTCTAAGCGCCCTGTGTTTTCCTTCTTCAGCCCCCATCCTGCTAATTATTAAACCCTTCTCACTAATCCTTTCTTCTAAACCGAACAAGATTTTTCCGCGATCTGGCGGCAAATTTTCACTTATGGTCTATATTTATCAGGGTGCGTAGCGACATCCGAGCGTAAAATACTACCGTATCCACATATTTTAGAGAGTTATTCGGTAGTGTTGCCGATCGGAGACAGTCCTATCTTAGTAATATCAATAAGATAGTGATGTGGATCCCAAATCAACCGCCATGTGTCTCCAATAGACGACAGTTTTGCGCTTAATTGTTGCTCATTTGTTTTGTTGTTGTTGATTTTTAACGGCATTTTTAACTTGGCACGGGCATTGCAAGTATACTTACCGTAGAGCAATAGTCCGGTCGTGAACGTTTGATTGTATAGAGATCGTGAAGTATTCATTTGAGTTAGCCGCACTCTGGCGGCACCAGAGCCCACAGCAGTTTGGGGTTCTACAACAAGAAGGAAGAGATCGATGAAAAATACCAAGTTTGCACATTCGCTGATGGCAGTCGTTTTGGGTTCGGTACTGGTTAGTGGTTCAGCCCTGGCTGAAGAGACCATGATGAACAAAGCATCAGGCGTAGTTGATAGTACTGGTGCCAAAATCGATAGCTCCATGAAAAAAGTCGACAACTATATGGATGACAGCGGCATAACGGCTAAAGTTAAAACTGCGCTGGTTGACGATAAAGCCATCAAAAGCACCGACATCTCGGTGGAAACCGAAAAAGGTGTGGTGACATTGAGCGGTTTTGTCGCCACTCAGGCTCAGGCTGAGAAAGCGGTAGACGTTGCAGGTCGAGTAGAAGGGGTCAAATCCGTCAGCGATAAGCTGCACGTGAAAGATCAAGCGACCCAGTCGGTGAAATCCTATGCCGGTGACACTGCGACTACCAGCGAACTGAAAGCCAAACTGCTGGCCGACGACATCGTGCCTTCACGCAACGTGAAAGTAGAAACCACCGATGGTGTGGTACAGCTTTCCGGTGAGGTGAAAACCCAGGCGCAGTCTGACCGTGCAGAAAGTATTGCCAAAGCCATTGATGGCGTGAAAAGCGTCAAGAACGATCTGGCGGTAAAACCTTAATCGTCAGTAACAGTAAGCAACAACTCCCAGGCTAACGCCTGGGATGTACTACCAGAAATAGAATAATCCGCAGTTTCAAGCCGCACCCAGCAGGGGCGAGCCAAACGCGAAATTTTTATCACCATGGTAAGGAGAGGCTTATGTTTCGATGGGGCATTATATTTTTAGTTATTGCATTGATCGCCGCAGCACTGGGTTTTGGTTCGTTGGCAGGTACTGCTGCCTGGGCCGCCAAAGTCGTGTTCGTGGTAGGGATCATTCTGTTCCTGGTCAGCCTGTTTACCGGCCGTCGGCGCCCTTAGCGTCTCTCTAAACTGTAACAAAGCTTGATTCTTTTTCTCTGCGCCAGGAGGCAGGTCATGAATAGCGACATCATTGTTGGCCGTTGGAAACAGCTGAAAGGCCAGGTTTGGCAGGCATGGGCGGAGTTTTCCGGCAATGACGGCCTGTGGCTGGCAGGGAGCAATGACTGCCTCTCTGGCGTATTACAAGAAGATTACGGAAGAGAGCAAGAAGAGGTATCCTCGGGAAACTCGGGAAAACGGCCACATTGAGGATACGGGGTTGGGATACAGAATACCCATCACGCTCGGTAATATAGAACCCCTGGCGTATAAACCATTCCGGCCCGGTAAAATGGCGCTGGTGTGTGAGGGCGGCGGACAGCGCGGTATCTTTACCGCCGGCGTACTGGATGAATTCCAGCGCGCCCGCTTTAACCCTTTTGATCTGATGATTGGCACCTCTGCCGGTGCGCAGAATCTCTCGGCATTCGTTTGTGGCCAGATGGGATACGCACGGCGGGTGATCACTCGCTACACCACCTCTGCCAATTTCTTTAACCCGCTGCGCTTTGTGCGTGGTGGGCACCTTATCGATCTCGACTGGTTATTGGATATTACCTCACAACAGCTGCCACTGGCCTTTGACGTGGCGGAGCAACAGTTGGGCGATGGCCGTGAATTTCTGATGTGCGCCTGCCGCAGCGATGACTTTACGCCGGTTTATCTCCCTGCGGCACGGGATAGCTGGTTACCGGCAATCAAGGCCTCCAGCGCCATTCCCGGTTTTTATCGTATGGGCGTAGAGCTGGATGGCATCAGCTATCAGGATGGCGGCATCAGCGATGCCATCCCGGTGGAAGAGGCCTATCGCCGTGGGGCGGATACCATCGTGGTGATCCGCACCGTGCCTTCACAGATGGTTTATACGCCGAAGTGGATGAAACGCATGGAGCAATGGCTGGGTGAAAGCAGCCTGCAGCAAATGGTGCGGGTGTTGCAGCATCATGAGCAGAGCTATTTGCGCATCCAGCAATTTATTGAAAAACCTCCCGGTAAACTGCGCATCTTCGAAATATTCCCGCCTAAGCCTCTGGCGAGCAATGCGCTCGGCAGCCGTTTGCCCGCGCTGAATCGCGATTACCATCTGGGCCGCCGTTGTGGGCGCTATTTCCTGGCTACGGTTGGCCACTGGCTGCTGGAGCAGGAAAAGAACGATGGCATGACGGTAACAACATCACTTTCCCGTCGTCTGATCCAGCCGGAAACCGTGCGGATGCCTTCGCCGATTATTACCGATGTGCTTAACCCGCAGGGCCATGCCGTGCAACCTGAACTGCCACCAAAAATCATCCTGCCAGGTGACGGAGATGTGCTGTGAGTTACGCCTTTACGGATACCCATTGCCACTTTGATTTCCCGCCTTTTAGCGGGGATGAGCAAGCGAGCCTGGCACTGTCCGCGCAAGCTGGGGTGCAGCAAATTATTGTGCCAGCGGTAACGGCCGATCGCTTTGTGCGTATTCTCAAACTGGCGCGCGAACATACTCCGTTGTTTGCCGCGCTGGGGTTACACCCACTGTATATCGCCCAACACCATGATGAGCAGCTCGAACAACTGGCAGGTTTTCTGGCCAGTAAGCCGCAGAAGCTGGTCGCGGTGGGGGAGATAGGGTTGGATCTGTATATGGCCGAGCCGCAGTTTGAACGCCAACAGGCGTTGCTCAAAGCACAGCTGAAGCTGGCAAAGCAGTATGATCTGCCGGTGATCCTGCACTCTCGCCGTAGCCACGATCAGTTAGCTGCCGCATTGCGTCGTACCGAGGTGCCGCGCCGTGGTGTGGTGCATGGCTTTGCTGGCAGTCTGGCTCAGGCGCAGGCCTTTATTCGCCTCGGTTATTACATTGGTGTAGGCGGCACGATCAGCTACGAGCGGGCGCAGAAAACCCGCCAGGTGATGGCGCAGTTGCCGTTGACCTCGCTGTTGCTGGAAACCGATGCGCCGGACATGCCGTTGGCGGGTTATCAAGGGCAGCCGAACCGACCTGAACGGGCTGCGGAGGTATTTCAGGTACTCTGCCAACTGCGGCCTGAATCTGCCGACGACATTGCCGAACAGCTACAACAAAATAGCCAATCCCTGTTTGCATTAGATCCGTACCTCTCACTTTAAATGTGATTTGAATCACGTTGTGTGATTTTCAGTTACTTCCACTTGTATATATTTGTGACATAAAACGAGTCTCATCCCGCCTCGCTCAGTATAATTGCGTCCCATTATCGCCCTTGGGCAACCCGTTTTATCCTGCGGGCCGGGGGCATTTCTTCTTCGCAACAGGGACATATTCGTATGCAACTCTTCATGAGCCTGGTCGGTATGGTGGTCTTGATCGCCATTGCGGTGCTGCTTTCCAGCAACCGGCGCGCTATTAAACTGCGTACCGTACTCGGCGCGTTTATCATCCAGATTGGCATTGGCGCGCTGGTGCTCTATGTCCCGATCGGGCGACGTATTCTTGGTGGCATGTCGGAAGGGGTGGCAAACGTCATCGCTTACGGTAACGAGGGCATCTCTTTCATCTTTGGGGGCCTGGTTTCCGACAAAATGTTTGAAGTGTTCGGCGGTGGCGGCTTCGTGTTCGCCCTGCGCGTGTTACCGGTGATTGTGTTCTTCTCCTCGCTGATTGCGGTGCTCTATTACCTGGGCATCATGCAGGTGGTAATCAAGCTCCTCGGCGGTGGTTTACATAAGCTGTTGGGTACTTCGCGGACGGAATCGCTGTCAGCCACGGCCAACATTTTTGTGGGGCAGACCGAAGCGCCGCTGGTAGTGCGCCCTTATATCGCCACCATGACCCAGTCGGAGCTGTTTGCCGTCATGTGCGGCGGCCTGGCTTCGGTAGCCGGTTCAGTGCTGGCGGGCTATGCCCAGATGGGCGTACCGTTGGAATACCTGATCGCCGCATCCTTTATGGCCGCGCCGGGTGGGCTGCTGTTTGCCAAATTGATGGTGCCGGAAACCGAAAATACCCAAGACCGAGCCGATGCGATGAAGCTGATCGCCGAAGACGAGCGCCCGGCAAACGTCATCGACGCTGCTGCTTCTGGTGCGGCATCTGGCATGCAACTGGCACTGAACGTGGGGGCGATGCTGTTGGCATTTATCGCTCTGATCGCGCTGCTTAACGGTATTCTTGGCGGTATTGGTGGCTGGTTCGATTTCCCACAGTTGTCGCTGGAACTGATCCTGGGCTGGGTGTTCTCGCCAATCGCGTTCCTGATTGGTGTGCCTTGGAGTGAAGCGATGGTGGCCGGTTCGTTTATCGGGCAGAAGGTGATCGTTAACGAATTCGTGGCCTACATGAACTTTGGTGCCTACCTGCGTCCAGATGACGTGGTGGCTGCTGAGGGTCTACAGGTGTTGTCACAGCACACCAAGGCGATCATCTCCTTCGCGCTGTGTGGGTTTGCCAACCTGTCTTCCGTAGCGATCCTGCTGGGTGGTCTAGGCAGCATGGCACCAGGCCGTCGTCACGACATTGCTCGTTTCGGGTTGAAAGCGGTGGCAGCCGGTACCTTATCCAACCTGATGAGTGCCACCATCGCCGGATTCTTCCTGGCGTTGTAAGCT
Organism: Serratia sp. NCCP-200; assembly: GCF_059697885.1. Lineage (NCBI taxonomy): Bacteria > Pseudomonadati > Pseudomonadota > Gammaproteobacteria > Enterobacterales > Yersiniaceae > Serratia > Serratia sp. NCCP-200. The sequence goes on along the minus strand of NZ_BAAKUJ010000005.1, from coordinate 358,639 downwards.
ATACTTGGTATCAACAACCAGGCTCCTGAAGGGGCCTGGTTGCCTGCCAACAGGGCATTCGCCTGATGACCGACGTCTCTTTAGTGAATTTGTGAACAATATCGCGTTATTTTGTGATGATCTTCACATATAATTCAGTCCTGTTACAGTGCTATCCTGTGTAGTGTGAATCAGAACACAAATATGCCAGAGTGATCGTGTTCAAATGGCGATTGCTGGCTATGCGAAAATCGAAGGGCTATGTGCGGTGAGAAGGATCTCAGTTGCTGGCGTGGGAAGACTATCCCGCGCGCTATCTTCAAGGAACCAAGTCCGCTCGCCAACATCAGAATGCTCAGTTGGAGAGTTTTATGACCGAATTAACCGCAGCAGCGCAACGCGCGCTGAACCTGATGGATTTAACCACACTGAACGAAGATGACACCGACGAGAAAGTGATCGCGTTGTGTCGTCAGGCGAACAGCCCGGCAGGCCATACTGCCGCCATCTGCATCTATCCGCGTTTTATCCCGATTGCCCGCAAAACGCTGCGTGAGCAGGGGACGCCAGATATCCGTATCGCCACCGTCACCAACTTCCCCCATGGCAATGATGATATCGACATCGCCGTGGCAGAAACCCGTGCGGCCATCGCCTACGGTGCCGATGAAGTTGACGTGGTATTCCCTTACCGTGCCCTGATGGCCGGTAACGAGGAAGTCGGGTTTGAGCTGGTCAAACAGTGCAAGCAGGCCTGCGCCGCTGCCAACGTGCTGCTGAAAGTGATCATCGAAACCGGTGAGCTGAAGCAGGCGGAACTGATCCGTAAAGCCTCCGAGATCTCTATCAAGGCTGGGGCTGATTTTATCAAGACCTCTACCGGTAAGGTGCCGGTCAACGCCACGCTGGAAAGCGCTGAGCTGATGATGACCGTGATCCGTGATATGGGCGTAGGCAAAACCGTTGGCTTCAAGCCAGCCGGTGGCGTGCGTACCGCTGAAGATGCTCAACAGTATCTGCAACTTGCCGGGCGTCTGCTGGGAGAAGACTGGGCCGATGCGCGCCACTTCCGCTTTGGTGCTTCGAGCCTGTTAGCCAGCCTGCTGACCACGCTGGGGCATAGCACCCAAGCCGCTGGTAACGGTTACTGATTTTCATACCCTTCGTCTTTCAAGCCGTAGCGTTGTTGGCTGCGAACGTAAACCCCAGTCACTTATGATGTATAAGCTCCTGGGGATTTACGTTCTTGCCGCCTAGCTACAACTTGAAATCCATTGGGTATCTCGCGGCATACTGTTTTCTTGCGGATACTACAGCGTGGATAACGCTTCCCTATGGTATGTCGAGTCTTCCTAATATCAGCTAAAACAGGGGGCTACTTTGTTCTTGGCACAAGAAATAATCCGTAAAAAACGTGACGGGCAACCGTTGAGCGAAGCTGAGATCCGCTTCTTCATTAACGGCATTCGCGATAACGTGGTGTCAGAAGGGCAGATTGCTGCGCTGGCGATGACCATCTATTTCCACGACATGACCATGCCAGAGCGTGTGGCGCTGACCATGGCAATGCGTGATTCCGGCACGGTGCTGGACTGGAAAAGCCTGTCGCTGAACGGCCCTATTGTGGATAAACACTCTACCGGCGGCGTGGGCGACGTGACTTCGCTGATGCTTGGCCCGATGGTGGCAGCCTGTGGCGGCTACGTACCGATGATTTCAGGCCGTGGTCTGGGCCACACTGGCGGTACGCTGGACAAACTGGAAGCGATCCCTGGTTTTGATATTTTCCCGGATGACAACGCGTTCCGTAAGATCATCAAAGACGTTGGCGTGGCGATTATCGGCCAGACCAGTTCACTGGCTCCGGCAGACAAGCGTTTCTACGCGACGCGCGATATCACCGCTACCGTCGACTCCATTCCGCTGATCACCGGTTCTATTCTGGCTAAGAAACTGGCCGAAGGGCTGGATGCGTTGGTGATGGACGTGAAGGTTGGCAGCGGTGCCTTTATGCCGACCTACCAGCTTTCTGACGATCTGGCGCAGGCGATCGTGGGCGTTGCGAATGGTGCCGGTTGCAAGACTACCGCGCTGTTGACCGATATGAACCAGGTGCTGGCTTCCAGCGCCGGTAATGCGGTCGAAGTGCGTGAAGCGGTACGCTTCCTGACCGGGGAATATCGCAATCCGCGTCTGCTGGAAGTGACCATGGCGTTGAGCGTGGAAATGCTGCTGTCTGGCGGCCTGGCTACCGACGATGCTGACGCTCGTGCCAAACTGCAGGCGGTGCTGGATAACGGCAAAGCGGCGGAAATCTTTGGCCGCATGGTGGCGGCACAGAAAGGCCCAAGCGATTTTATCGAGCGTTACGACAGCTATCTGCCAGCCGCGACGTTAACCAAGCCGGTTTATGCCGAGAAACCAGGTATCATTACCGCGATGGATACCCGTGCTCTGGGTATGGCGGTGGTGTCACTGGGCGGTGGCCGTCGTCGTGCGACCGACAGCATCGACTACAGCGTGGGCCTGACCGATGTGGCCCGCCTGGGCGACACTGTCGATACGCAGCGTCCATTGGCGGTTATCCATGCCAACGACGAAGAAAGCTGGCAGCAGGCGGCAGATGCGGTACGCAGCGCGATGGTTCTGGGCGACAAAGCGCCAGAAGTCACGCCGGTGGTTTACAAACGCATCTCTCAATAACATTTTTTAAACGTTCAATGGCAGTTTTGAATTTTGTGACTGTTTATACCCAATGGATTTCGAGCTACAGCTAGGCGGCAAGTGCGTGAATCCCCAGGAGCTTACTTAAGTAAGTGACTGGGGTGAGCGCACGCAGCCAACAACGCTGTAGCTTGAAAGACGCAGGGTATCAGCGTGAATACGCAGGAGAGTATGATGAAACGTACGTTTATTATGGTATTAGACTCATTCGGCATTGGCGCGAGTGAAGATGCCAAAAGCTTTGGTGATGAAGGTTCCGATACCCTTGGCCATATCGCTGCTGCCTGTGCGCGCGGCGAAGCCAACGTGGGCCGTAGCGGCCCGCTGACCCTGCCAAACCTGAGCCGTTTGGGCTTGGGCAAAGCGGCGGAAGAATCAACCGGTAAGTTCCCGGAAGGGTTGGATAAAGACGCTGAAATCATTGGTGCTTACGGCCATGCCAGCGAGCTTTCCTCCGGTAAAGATACGCCATCAGGTCACTGGGAAATTGCCGGTGTGCCAGTCTTGTTCGACTGGGGCTATTTCTCGGACGAGCACAACAGCTTCCCGCAGGAACTGCTGGACAAGCTGGTGGCGCGTGCCAACCTGCCAGGCTACCTCGGTAACTGCCATTCATCCGGTACCGTGATCCTGGATCAACTGGGCGAAGAGCATATGAAAACCGGCAAGCCGATTTTCTACACCTCTGCGGACTCGGTGTTCCAGATTGCCTGCCATGAAGAGACTTTCGGCCTGGATCGCCTGTACGAGCTGTGTGAGATCGCTCGTGAAGAGTTGACCGAAGGTGGCTACAACATCGGCCGTGTGATTGCCCGTCCGTTCCTGGGGAATAAGCCAGGTGAGTTCCAGCGTACCGGTAACCGTCACGATCTGGCCGTGGAACCCCCGGCTCCAACCGTGCTGAAAAAGCTGGTAGATGAGAAGGGTGGCGAAGTGGTTTCCATCGGTAAGATTGCCGATATCTATGCCAACGTAGGGATCACCAAGAAGGTGAAAGCTACCGGGATCGACGCCCTGTTCGACGCCACCTTGATCGAGATGGAAAAAGCCGGTGACAACACCATCGTGTTCACCAACTTTGTTGATTTCGACTCCTCTTACGGCCACCGCCGTGACGTGGCTGGCTATGCTGCCGCGCTGGAGCTGTTCGACCGCCGTCTGCCAGAGCTGCTGAAGCTGGTGAAAGGGGATGACATCATCATCTTCACCGCTGACCACGGCTGCGACCCGACCTGGCCAGGCACCGACCACACCCGTGAGCACATCCCGGTTCTGGTCTATGGCCCGAAAGTCAAACCAGGCTCGCTGGGGCATCGCGAAACCTTCGCCGACATCGGCCAGACCGTCGCCAGCTATTTTGGCGTGTCGCCGATGGATTACGGCAAATCCATGCTTTAATACCGCTTTTAATGACGCTGGCCTTGATGCCAGCGTCTTTATTTCAATGAATTGAGGGAAGTGATTATGGCAACGCCACATATTAATGCTGAGATGGGTGATTTCGCTGACGTAGTGCTGATGCCGGGGGATCCGCTGCGGGCAAAATACATCGCAGAAACCTTCCTGGAAGGCGCGGTGGAAGTGAACAACGTGCGCGGCATGTTGGGTTTCACCGGCACCTATAAAGGTCGTAAAATCTCGGTAATGGGCCACGGCATGGGCATCCCATCCTGCTCTATCTATGCGCGTGAACTGATTGCCGAGTTTGGCGTGAAGAAAATCATCCGTGTCGGCTCTTGTGGCGCCGTGCGTGATGACGTCAAACTGCGTGATGTGGTGATTGGCATGGGGGCTTGTACCGATTCCCAGGTTAACCGTATGCGCTTCAAAGGCCACGACTATGCGGCCATTGCGGATTTCGACATGGTGCGTAATGCGGTTGACGCAGCGGCTGCTCAGGGCATCCCTGCACGCGTGGGTAACATCTTCTCCGCCGATCTGTTCTACACGCCAGATCCGGATATGTTCCAGGTGATGAAGAAGTACGGCATCCTGGGCGTAGAGATGGAAGCGGCAGGCATCTACGGCGTGGCCGCAGAGCTGTATGAAGAGTTTGGTAGCACGGCGTTGACCATCTGCACTGTTTCCGACCATATCCTGCGTCACGAGCAGACCACTGCTGCTGAGCGTCAGACCACCTTTAACGAGATGATCGTTATCGCGCTGGAATCTGTCCTGCTGGGCGACAAAGCGTAATGACCTTGCGGGCGCAGCACGCTGCGCCCCATTTTATCTATTCACCCTTATACCAACCTTTCTAGCTAATTCTTTACCTTTCCGCTAATTAGCGCTATTACTCTATTCATCTATCTATTCACTAATCTATTCAGCGATGAGCACAGTCGAAAAAATTCTGCGTAATGGACCCGCTTCTTCCCGGGAACTGACTGCCGCATTGGGGATCAGCCAACCCACGCTGTCGCGCCGTATCCGCGATTTGGCAAGATCGGTTCTGGTCATCGACAAAGGCAGATCCACGCGTTATGCGCTCAGGCGGGAGGTGGCTGGTGAGTCGAATTTCCCACTGTATCAAATCGATAAGCTGGGTAAGGCGCATCTGTTTGCCACGCTCTATTCCCTCTATCCGGCAGACAGCTGCGCGGTGTTCGATGAACAAAGCGGTAAGTGGCAGTTGTATGATGGTTTGCCTTGGTATCTGAACGATCTGCGCCCGGTAGGTTTTCTTGGCCGCGCCTGGGGGAAAGCCGTTGCACGGCAGCTAAAGTTGCCGGAAGACGTTCTGCAATGGAATGAAGAACAGCGCCTGGTAGCGCTTTGTCATTATGGTGAGGATATGAGTGGCGATCTGTTGCCGGGTGCAGAGAGTTATCAGCGTTGGTTAACGCGTGCGGCTGAAATCCCGGTACCGATGGCGGGCAAGGCCAAGTATTACGCTACGCTGTCTGCACGCGCATTAGCGGGGGAACTGATTGGTTCTTCTGCCGGTGGCGAGCAGCCCAAGTTTAGTGCCTATGCCGAACTGTCGGGAGGCCGCCGAAGTCATGTGTTGGTGAAGTTCAGTACGGTACCGGACAACGCCATTGCGCAACGCTGGAGCGATTTGCTAATCGCAGAGTCATTGGCATTACAAGTGGTTGCAGAGGCCGGGTTGTGTTCCGCACCGACAAAGGTGCTGTTTGGCGATAACCAACAGTGTTTTTTGGAGATCGAACGATTTGATCGTATTGGTGAACATGGGAGAGTCGCTCTGGTTTCACTGGAAGCGTTGGATGCCGAGTTTAGCGGCAGCGGCGGGGCTAACTGGGTCACCGCAGCGGAAAAGCTATTGCAGCAGGGGATCATCGATCATCAAACCTGGAAAACAATCGGTCTATATTGGGCATTTGGCAGGCTGATCGCCAATAGCGATATGCACCAGGGGAATCTATCGTTCCTGCGTACGGAGCAGTGGCCGATGGTATTGGCTCCGTTGTATGACATGTTGCCGATGGCGTTTGCCCCTGCCAATAGCGGTAATATGCGAAAAACAGCGGTGGAAATCAGATTGGGCAATGAGGTCAACGGCCCCATTTGGCGGCAGGCCGAGTTGATGGCGGTTGAATTCTGGCAGCGTACGGCACAACATCCGCAGATCAGCGAATCGTTCCGGGCCATTGCTGCTCAAATGCGGGTACAGCTTCAGACGCTGAACGATCGTATTCAGCGCTTGGCTTAATCTTTCTTTGTCTCTTCCTGCTCTGCCGGTTTCTCGTCATCACCATCATCTACCGTGTTACCTTCTGCCAGCGGCGTGTTGGCGGTTAGCAGGTATGGCGACTGCTGCCAGCGGCTGCGGCGGCCTTGCAACAGGGTACGGGCCAAAATAATGCCGATGGCCAGTGCCAACAGGATCATCAGGCGCAGCAGGTTGGTGGTGTTATCCACCTGTTTGGATTCGGTGGCCAGTACGTGGGTATCCAGCGTTACGCGGATAAAGCCCAGCGGGCCATCTTTGCCCTGGATTGACTCGACAAGCTGGTGGTTGAAGTAGCTACCCGCGCGTTTGCCATCCAGCGCCAGGCGATCGCGCACGCTAATCTGCTCGCCGGAATGGGCGATCAGGGTGCCGTCCAATTGATAGACGCTGGCGTCCAGAATACGGCTGTGATCGGTCAACTGCGTGAGAATGCGCTCAACCTGCTGATTGTCTATGTCGCTGTCGCCATCCATCAGCGGAGTCAGGCTAAAAGCCACCTGCTTGGTCAAGGTTTGTGCCAATTCTTCGACCTGTTCCGATCGCGCCATTTGGTGGCTCAGGCTAAAATAGGAGGCACCTTGCATCAACAGCACCAGCAACGCCAGGCAAATCAGGATAATCGCGGTGCGATGCAGGCGGAATTTCAGTTTAGCTTTAGCCATTAGGCTTCCTTTAGGGCGGTCATCCGGGAGTCACGATTGACCACCTGGCTGTGCGGTACCGGGATGTACCAATACCGCGAGCGCATCGATGCGCTAGAGCGGCCAACTAGAGATTCATAGGGTAATATGTTGCCAGAAGCAATGGCGATAGGATAGCTTGATGCGTCGTTTTATCATGCAGTGTTATTCAGGAGTTAAGGATGCCAAATAGTCTGACCTATTGCGATCTCCCCGCTGAGATCTCTCAATGGCCGGGGTTGCCTCTTTCGTTGAGCGGTGACGAAGTCATGCCGCTGGACTATCGGGCGGGCCACACCGGTTGGCTACTATATGGCAGAGAACTGGATAAAGAGCGTATTACTCAGTTCCAGCGCAAGCTGGGTGCCGCGATGGTGATCGTGACGGCCTGGGCGGTGGAAGATTATCAGGTGGTTCGCCTGGCGGGCACGCTAACTGCGCGCGCCAAACTGTTGGCGAACGAAAGCGGGTTAGACGTTGCTCCACTGGGCAAAATCCCTAACCTGCGCAAGCCGGGTCTGTTGGTGATGGATATGGACTCGACGGCGATCCAGATTGAGTGCATCGACGAAATCGCCAAGTTGGCCGGGGTGGGCGAGCAGGTCAGTGAAGTGACCGAACGCGCGATGCGTGGCGAACTCGATTTCACCGCTAGCCTGCGCCAACGCGTGGGTACGTTGAAAGGGGCTGATGCCAATATCCTCAAGCAGGTGCGTGATGAATTGCCGTTGATGCCTGGGTTGACCAGCCTGGTGCGCAAGCTGCAGGCGCTCGACTGGCACGTCGCCATTGCCTCCGGCGGCTTTACCTATTATGCCGAGTACCTGCGTGACAAGCTCAAGTTGGTGGCCGTGGCCGCCAATGAACTGGAGATCCGCGACGGTAAGCTGACCGGCGAGGTGCTGGGGCCGATCGTGGATGCGCAGTTCAAGGCCGATACTTTGGTGGCGCTGGCAGAGAAGCTGGGGATCCCACCGCAGCAAACCGTAGCGATCGGCGACGGTGCCAACGATTTGAAAATGATGCAGGTGGCCGGGCTGGGTATTGCCTATCACGCGAAGCCTAAGGTCTATGAGAAGGCGCAGGTCTCGATCCGCCATGCCGATCTGCTGGGAGTGCTCTGTGTGCTCTGCGGCAGTTTGAAACACGATGTGAGGTAAGCTGTGGCAAAAGCAGTAAAGCGGGCATTTGTCTGTAATGAATGCGGCGCTGATTATCCGCGCTGGCAGGGGCAATGCAGTGCCTGTCAGGCCTGGAACACCATTACAGAAGTGCGCCTGGCTTCAGTCTCCTCTTCCGCTGCTCGTAGCGAGCGTTTAAGCGGCTATGCGGGCGATGCCGGTATCAGCAAGGTGCAGAAGCTTTCGGACATCAGTCTGCAAGAGCTACCGCGTTTCTCTACCGGCTTTCTGGAATTTGACCGCGTACTGGGCGGCGGCGTGGTGCCGGGCAGTGCGATCCTGATCGGCGGTAACCCCGGCGCGGGGAAAAGTACGCTGCTGTTGCAGGTGCTGTGCAAACTCGCCGAGCAGATGAAAACCCTGTACGTCACCGGTGAAGAGTCGCTGCAACAGGTCGCGATGCGTGCCCATCGTCTTGGGTTGCCCACCGGCGGCCTTAACATGCTGTCGGAAACCAGCATCGAGCAGATCTGCCTGATCGCCGAGCAGGAGCAACCACGGCTGATGGTGATCGACTCGATCCAGGTCATGCATATGGCGGATATCCAGTCATCGCCAGGCAGCGTGGCGCAGGTGCGTGAAACGGCGGCCTATCTCACCCGCTTTGCCAAAACTCGTGGCGTGGCGATCGTAATGGTTGGCCACGTGACCAAAGATGGCTCGCTAGCCGGGCCAAAAGTCCTCGAACACTGTATCGACTGTTCGGTGTTGCTGGATGGCGATGCCGATTCCCGTTTCCGTACGCTGCGCAGCCATAAAAACCGTTTTGGTGCGGTCAATGAGCTGGGCGTGTTCGCCATGACCGAGCAGGGGCTGCGTGAGGTGAGTAACCCTTCCGCGATCTTCCTCAGCCGGGGCGATGAAGTGACCTCTGGCAGTTCGGTGATGGTGGTCTGGGAAGGTACCAGGCCACTGCTGGTTGAGATCCAGGCGCTGGTCGATCATTCGATGATGTCAAACCCACGCCGCGTTGCCGTGGGCCTGGAACAGAATCGTTTGGCGATCCTGTTGGCGGTGCTGCATCGCCACGGTGGCTTGCAGATGTCCGACCAAGACGTTTTTGTCAACGTGGTAGGCGGCGTCAAGGTTAGCGAAACCAGTGCCGATCTGGCGTTGCTGCTGGCGCTGGTCTCCAGCCTGCGCGACCGCCCATTGCCTAACGATCTGGTGGTGTTTGGCGAAGTGGGGCTGGCTGGGGAAATCCGCCCGGTGCCAAGCGGCCAGGAGCGTATCTCTGAAGCGGCCAAACACGGTTTCAAGCGGGCGATAGTGCCACATGCCAACGTGCCGAAGAAACCACCGGCCAATATGCAGGTGTTCGGCGTCAAGAAGCTGGCGGATGCGCTGGACGTGCTGGAACAGTTTTATTAATTGCCGCCCGCTGCGCGGAATATGCTATTTTGTTTAGCATAATAAACGGGAGGGTTTATGCGGCAGTTCGATTACCTCAAGGCAGCGATTAAGCAACAGGGATGTACCTTACAGCAGGTAGCTGATGCCAGTAGCATGACTAAAGGCTACCTCAGCCAGCTGTTGAATGACAAAATCAAAAGCCCGAGCGCGCAGAAGCTGGAGGCCCTGCACCGTTTCCTGGGGCTGGAGTTCCCGCGCCGGGAGAAGAAAGTCGGCGTGGTGTTTGGTAAATTTTACCCGCTGCATACTGGCCATATCTATCTAATCCAGCGCGCCTGTAGCCAGGTTGACGAGCTGCATGTGATCCTGTGCCACGATGAACCGCGCGATCTGTTGCTGTTCGAGAACAGCTCCATGTCACAGCAGCCGACGGTTAGCGATCGTCTGCGCTGGCTGTTGCAGACCTTTAAATACCAGAAAAATATCCATATTCATTCTTTCGACGAAAAGGGCATCGAACCTTACCCGCACGGCTGGGACGTGTGGAGCAACGGCGTGAAGAGCTTTATGGAGCAAAAGGGCATCGTCCCGAGCTTTATCTATTCCAGCGAAGAGCTGGATGCCCCTCGTTACCGCGAACATCTGGGGATTGAAACCATCCTGGTGGATCCCGAACGCTCTTTTATGAATATCAGCGGCAGCCAGATCCGTCAGGATCCGTTCCGCTATTGGGACTACATTCCGACCGAAGTGAAGCCGTTCTTTGTGCGCACGGTGGCGATCTTGGGCGGTGAGTCTAGCGGTAAGTCAACGCTGGTCAACAAGCTGGCGAACATCTTCAACACCACCAGCGCCTGGGAATATGGCCGTGACTACGTCTTCTCCCATCTCGGGGGTGACGAGATGGCGTTGCAGTATTCCGACTATGACAAGATCGCGCTTGGGCAGGCCCAGTACGTGGATTTTGCGGTGAAATACGCCAATAAAGTGGCGTTTATCGACACCGACTTTGTCACCACGCAGGCGTTCTGTAAAAAGTATGAAGGGCGGGAGCATCCGTTCGTTCAGGCGTTGATCGACGAATACCGTTTCGATCTGGTGATCCTGCTGGAGAACAATACCCCTTGGGTGGCCGACGGCTTGCGCAGCCTGGGTAGCCCGGTCGATCGCAAGGCGTTTCAATATTTGTTGGAAGAGATGCTGCACGCCAATAACATCGAATATGCTCACGTAGAGTCGAGCGATTACGAGGAGCGCTTCTTGCGCTGTGTCGAGCTGGTGCAGCAACTACTGGCGGCGGACGCGAGCCGCTTGGTAAAGTTTTAGGCGGGTAAATGCCGGTGTAGTAGCGATGTAGTGCCCCTCACCCTAACCCTCTCCCACAGGGAGAGGGGACCGATCGAGTGTGTTTGAAAATGTAGTGACTCACCTTGGATGAGGGCACCGATCGAGTGTGTTTGAAATTGTCGTGACTCACCTTGGATGAGGGAACCGATCGAGTGTGTTTGAAATTGTAGTGACTCACCTTGGATGAGGGTACCGATCGAGTGTGTTTGAAATTGTCGTGACTCACCTTGGATGAGGGCACCGATCGAATGTGTTTGAAATTGTAGTGACTCACCTTGGATGAGGGTACCGATCGAGTGTGTTTGAAATTGTAGTGACTCACCTTGGATGAGGGTACCGATCGAGTGTGTTTGAAATTGTAGTGACTCACCTTGGATGAGGGCACCGATCGAGTGTGTTTGAAATTGTCGTGACTCACCTTGGATGAGGGTACCGATCGAGTGTGTTTGAAATTGTAGTGACTCACCTAGGGTGAGGGCACCGATCGAGTGTGTTTGAAATTGTCGTGGCTCACCTTTGATGGGGAGGCGATCGAGTTTGCCAAGATGTTCTCTTCACTTCCAAACGAGCAGAGGCTATCAGCTCCCTCTCCCTGTGGGAGAGGGTTGGGGTGAGGGGTACATCGCTAAATATCATGTATATAGCAATTTATTAATACCTGATAAATCGACTTTTTCACTAACTTAGTAAGTTATCACCAGCTTACCCTGCATATGCCCATCCAACAGCTTGGCGTGTGCGGCGGTCAACGTATCCACCGTCAGCCCCTGCAGCGTTTCGCTCAGCGTGGTGGTCAATTTACCCTCATCGAGCAATTGCGCCACCTGCTTGAGGATCTCTCCCTGCTGGGCAATATCCGGCGTGGTGAACATGCTGCGTGTGAACATGAATTCCCAATGCAGCGCCGCGCTTTTCAGCTTCAACGCATTTTGATCCAGCGGTTGGCTGTTCTCAACGATGGTGCAGATATGGCCGAGTGGGGCGATCAAATCGCTGATGGCTTGCCAGTGGCCGTCGGTATCGTTCAGGCACAGGATATAATCCACGCTCTCAATCCCTTCCTTAGCCAGGTTGCCTTTCAGATCGCGGTAATCCACCACCAGTTCAGCACCCCGTTCGCGGCACCAGGCGGCCGATTCCGGGCGAGAGGCCGTAGCGATGACTTTCACCTTGCTACGCAGTGCCGCCAGGGGGATCGCCAGCGAGCCGACGCCACCGGCTCCGCCGATGATCAACAGCGTTTTACCGGCACCCGCATGCTGAATATTCAGGTGTTCAAACAGGGCTTCCCACGCGGTGAGCGCGGTCAACGGCATCGCTGCGGCTTGCGCCCAGTCCAGGCTGGCCGGTTTATGTGCCACGATACGTGAGTCAATCAGCTGATGGGTGCTGTTGCTGCCTGGACGGGTAATATCCCCGGCATACCACACCTCATCGCCGGGTTTGAACCCGCTGACGCTGCTGCCCACTTCGAGCACCACGCCGCTGGCATCCCAGCCGAGAATGCGTGGCTGCTGCAAACCATTTTTTTGCAAGCCAGCATGAACCTTGGTATCGACTGGGTTGACGGAAACGGCTTTCACTTCCACTAGCAGATCGTATTGACCCGGTGCGGGTTTTTCTGGGGCGATCTCGATAAAACCGGCTGGATTTTTCGGATCGACGGCAATGGCTTTGATTAACATAATTGTGCTCCTTCGCATGAATAGTCCCAGTGTAGCCCCTGAGCAGTAGAGTGATAAGATGGACAATAACTAACTAAGTGTTCGTTTGAGGTGAACAATCATGTTCAAGCAGTTGCAGGATATGGCGTTGTTTGCGCTGGTGGCAGAATGCGGCAGTTTTACGTCGGCAGCCAAACGGGCCGGACTGCCTAAATCCAGCGTAAGCCAGCGTGTCAGCCAGTTGGAACAAAAGCTCGGTCTGCGCTTGCTCAACCGTACCACCCGGCAATTAAATTTGACCTTTGCCGGTGAGCGCTATCTTGAACATTGCCAGGAGATGCTCTCTGCTGCCGAACGGGCCGATCTGGCCTTGCAGCGCTTACGCGATAACCCCAGTGGCCGTCTACGCATCTCCACACCAGCCGGGCTGGGGGCGACGTTGCTTCCGCGTCTGGCGGCAGATTTTCAGCGCCAATATCCGGATGTCTCGTTGGAAGTGTCAGTGTCGGATGCCATGGTGGATATGGTGCAGGAGGGCTTTGATGCGGCATTGCGTACCGGCAGGCCGCAGGATTCCTCGTTGATTGGCCGCCGTCTGGGGCATGCTCCCCGTTATTTGTTGGCTGCACCGGAGTATCTGGCCCAACACCCGCCATTGCTGCATCCGCAGCAGTTGCAGCAGCATCTTTGCATCGCTCACCGCGCCTGGCCCGCCTGGATATTGCGCCGGGGTGAGGAGTACTACCGTTGGCAATTGCCGCTGCGGCATACCACCGATAATCTGTTATATGCGCGCGAATGTGCCATTTTGGGGGCGGGCATTACTCTGTTGCCCGCGTTTCTCAGCCGCGAAGTAGTCGCGCAAAAGCAGTTGGTGGAAGTGTTGCCGCAGTGGCAGGCCGAAGGCAATGAACTGTATCTGGTTTACCCGAGCCGTAAGCTTAATTCCCCGGCGCTAGCCTGTTTTATCGATGTCGTGATCCAGCATCCGGTCTTTGTGGATTATGCGCAGGCGCTGGATTGGGGATAACAAAAAGCCCGCAAAATGCGGGCTTGAGAGCATAGATAGCCAACCGGATGTTACTTGGTGACTTTCTTGTACTTGATACGGCGAGGTTCCAGTGCATCGGCACCCAGAGTACGTTTTTTGTACTCTTCGTATTCGGTAAAGTTGCCTTCGAAGAACTCTACCTTGCCTTCATCCTGATAGTCCAGAATGTGGGTGGCAATACGGTCGAGGAACCAACGGTCGTGCGAGATCACCATCGCACAGCCCGGGAACTCCAGCAGGGCGTTTTCTAGCGCGCGCAGGGTTTCGATATCCAGGTCGTTGGTGGGTTCGTCGAGCAGCAGTACGTTGCCGCCAACCTGCAACAGCTTGGCCAGATGCAGACGGCCACGCTCACCACCGGACAGTTCGCCCACGCGTTTGCCCTGATCGACGCCCTTGAAGTTAAAGCGTCCAACGTAGGCACGGCTTGGCATTTCGGTGTTGCCCACGCGCATAATGTCCTGGCCGCCAGAAACTTCTTCCCATACGGTTTTGGAGTTATCCATGCTGTCGCGGAACTGATCGACCGAGGCCAGCTTGACGGTATCGCCCAGCACGATGCTGCCGGAATCAGGTTGTTCCTGGCCGGACATCATACGGAACAGCGTGGATTTACCCGCGCCGTTCGGGCCGATGATGCCAACGATGGCACCCTTAGGTACCGCGAAGGTGAGATCTTCGATCAGCAGGCGGTCGCCGTAGGATTTACGCAGATTGTTAACTTCAACCACTTTATCGCCCAGGCGGGTGCCAGGTGGGATAAACAGTTCGTTGGTTTCGTTACGTTTCTGGTATTCGGTGCTGTTAAGCTCTTCAAAGCGTGCCAGACGGGCTTTGCCCTTAGACTGACGGCCTTTGGCACCTTGACGCACCCACTCCAGCTCTTTCTCGATCGACTTGCGGCGAGCGGCTTCGGTTGAGGCTTCTTGCGCCAGACGAGCGTCTTTCTGCTCCAGCCAGGAAGAGTAGTTACCTTCCCACGGAATACCTTCGCCACGGTCCAGCTCCAGGATCCAGCCAGCCACGTTATCGAGGAAGTAACGGTCGTGGGTGATCGCCACTACGGTGCCTTCGAAGTCGTGCAGGAAGCGTTCCAGCCAGGCCACGGATTCGGCATCCAGGTGGTTGGTCGGTTCGTCCAGCAGCAGCATGTCTGGCTTTTCCAGCAGCAGGCGGCACAGCGCTACGCGGCGGCGTTCACCACCGGAAAGATTGGCGATTTTTGCGTCCCACTCCGGCAGGCGCAATGCATCAGCGGCGCGCTCCAGCTGGGTGTTGAGGTTGTGACCATCGTGAGCCTGAATGATCTCTTCCAGGCGGCCCTGCTCAGCGGCCAGCTTGTCGAAGTCGGCCCCTTCTTCAGCGTACAGTGCGTACACTTCATCAAGGCGCTTGAGGGCACCGACCACTTCTGCCATCGCTTCTTCAACCGACTCGCGGACGCTGTGCTCCATATTGAGCTGCGGTTCCTGCGGTAGATAGCCGATCTTGATGCCCGGCTGCGGGCGAGCTTCCCCTTCGATATCGGTATCGATGCCGGCCATAATGCGCAGCAGGGTAGACTTACCGGAACCGTTCAGGCCCAGTACGCCAATTTTGGCCCCAGGGAAGAAACTCAGGGAAATGTTTTTCAGAATATGACGCTTCGGCGGAACCACTTTGCCGACGCGGTGCATGGTATAGACGTATTGAGCCACGTTGCTCCGAGCCTCTCTATCAGTTTTTATAGGATGTCTGGCGGCCTGAGTGTAGCCCGTTTCAGCACCGGTTCCCAGATCCCCTATGACGATCGCCAAGTATAACCGCTAATGCTCACCATTAGGTGAACTTTGCTGTTTCTTAAGGGGTGACGACGATCGCCACGCGACGGTTTTCAGCGCGCCCGCTGGAGGTGGCGTTACTGGCTACCGGTTGGCGTTTACCCATCCCGCGGGTTTCTATATTGGCACGCGGAATGCCGATACCGGCCAGCACGTCGGCCACTGCGTTGGCGCGGCGCAGGGAAAGTTGATCGTTGTAGCTGTCTTCACCGTAGTTATCGGTGTGGCCGTCCAGGCGGAATTGCACGATGTCTACGCTCTTCAGCGCCTTGCCCATCTTTTCGACGATCTCGGTACTTTGCGGGCTCAATTTACCGACGTTGTTACCGAACAGCACCTTGTCGGAAAAGCCAAACTCCCAACCGTTATCGGTCAGTTTGAACCCTTGCGCCTGGAGTAAGGCGATCTGTTCCGCCGTCAGCCCCTGTGGTTTGCTCTGGCAGCCTGCCAGCGTGAGCAAGGTGATAAACACTAATGCCAGGAGGGAAAAAGACCGTTTAAAATTTTGCTGTAACATTGATTTTTCTCTTTTTGGTTGTTTGAGACCCGGTGCTGGCGCTATTTGCGCATCGCTAACCGCCAGCCTCCATGGGACAGGTGTTTTGCCCGGTACATTGCGTCATCCGCTTCGTTGAGCAGTTCCTGAGTGGTAGAGGCATGTTCAGGGTAAAATGCGATGCCGATACTCAGTGCGGCGATCACTCTTTCCTTGTTGGGCAACACAATGGGTTGTTGCATACACTCGATGATGATGTCGGCAATCGGCAGCACATCGTTGGTGTCTTTGAGCGGTGCCAGCAGGATGGCGAATTCATCGCCCCCCATCCGGGCAACCAGATCGTGCTTGCGCAACCTGCTACGCAGGCGCTCTGCGATGGTGATCAAGACGGTATCACCGGCAGCATGGCCATGGTTATCGTTCACCTCCTTGAAACGATTGCCGTCGATAAACAGTACCGCCAGCTTTTCATCGGGTTCGAGCTCTGACAGCGCGCGGCCCAACTGAGCTTCAAAGAAGGCCCGGTTTGGCAACCCGGTCAGGCTGTCGTGGGTGGCTTGGTGGGTTAATGCGTCATTTTCTTGTTGCAGGTGCCGTTGCCAGGCTTCGATTTCATCCAGCAGGCCGTTAAAATCACAGCTCAGTTCGTGCAGTTCGGCAATCGGTGCTGAAGGCACCCGCAGTTCGAAAGTCCGATCGCGGCGTACCGTATGGGCAACATTGGTGATATCGTCCAAGGAGGTCACGATCCCTCTGAGCATTCTGCGGGAAAGTATCAGGGCGCACAATGTACTGAGCATCAGGCAGGCAATCATGCCTACCATGCCGCGCAGCAAGAATTTCAGCAGACTGCTGCCGTTGCCGGTCAGCCAGACCAGGCCTATCTGTTTGCCTTCACGGGCGATGGGCAAAACCACCGCTTCCGGCAAGATCCAGCGGGCCACCATCTGTTCCAACCCATGCAATGGGCTATCCGCTGGGTGGCTCCAACTGGCCAAAGCGACACCCTGCATATTCAGGATTTTAGCCTCTGACACTTCTTCGTTGGAAGCGATCAGCATCAACGCTTCGCGAGCGGCGGGGCGGTCTTCAAACACCACGGCGGCTTCAGCGGTATAACTGATCGAGCGGGCAATCAGATGCAGGTTATGGTTGGCATAGGCTCGCAGGGCAAACAGTGCCAGCAATGTCAGGAAGATCCCTGCGGCACCGACGGCGATCAACGCCAGACTCAGGTTCATCCGTTGCAGCACTTGGCCCAGCGTAGGGCGAGACGTGGTCGAACCTTTATGACCTAACAGTTTCATTGCGGCGGCCCCTTTTTACGCGCCAACTGCAGCACGTTAGGGTGAACACGCACGCCACTGCGCGCCAGTGAGTCCAGATTCACTTTAAAACCCGCCTGATCGTTGCTGATTTGCAAACAAAAGGCACTGCCAACAGCACATTCCATATCCTTTTCGCTGATGCTGAGGATCGAGTGACCCGAAATCCGGTGGAAGAAATCTTGTTTCTGGGCGTCATTAACGTCGCCCAAATACACTACATCGCAGCTAGTTGCCAACTGCGGGTTATCTATCTCGATCCGCAGGGTTTTGATTGGCTGCGGTGCTGTCAGCAACACTGGGTCGAACAGACCTTCGGCATACTGGACAGGCGCAGTCACGCACAAGTGGATCGGATCAGGTTTGGCGGGCCAGCGAGCATAGCTGATAATCCCCACCACCACGGTGGTGACGGTATGAATACGTTTTTGGTAGGGATCTTGTGTATCAGCCCCGGCCAAGTTGGGAAACATCAACATAGCCAGCAGCAGGATCGGTAATATGCGACGCGATCGGACCGGGTTGCTACATAAACCCTGTGCCCTGGCAGCCAACCTTCTGGCCTTTATCGACATCTTCATTTGCCATTCCTGCCTACGGCCGGCTTGGAGGCGCGGCAGTCTGATACTAAATAATTGAGCCTAGTCGAAAAGGGTAAAACTTTGCCACGTACAATCAATCGCACTACCCAAAAAGCATAACCTGACCGTCTTGGGGGCGGATTGTATTATAAGAGCAGTTTGTTGTGCGCTTTATGCTCGGTTTTATGAGATTTTTCCTAGGTATTTTTAACGTTATAAAACGCCCGGCAGGGTTTGCCAGGCGTTTTAGTGAAAGTTGCGTTTCCTTTACGCGCTTATAATAGCGTTTTTCGGCTCGCTTTGATGCGGTTAATCACCCATTTTTCTACTTCTACGATAAGAAATAGCCCAATGGCTATCATCAGCGTCACTCCCCAATAGAACAGCGGTAGTGGCGCGGTGCCAAACAGCGAGTTCATAAACGGCAGATAAATGATGGCCATCTGCAGCAGTAACAGCACGCCACTCACCAACCACAGGCCCTTATTGAGGAACAACTGGCGGTTGAGCGGGAAGCGATCTGCGGTGCGGCAGTTGAACATGTAAACCCACTGCGCGGTGACCAGGGTTTGCAGTAACACGGTGCGGATCAGCTCGCTGCTGTAGCCGCGTGGCGCCATCCAGGCTTCCAGTGCGAAGGCGCTGATGGCGATCAGCACCCCGACGAAGCCGATGCGCCAGATAGCGTGCAGATCCAACACGTTGCTGCCCGGCATCCTTGGTTTACGTTGCATCAGTCCTTTTTCGGCGGGCTCATAGGCCAGGCCAAAGGATAGGGTAGTGGAAGTGGCCATGTTCATCCACAGGATCTGGATGGGCGTCAGCGGCAGCATGGCACCAGCCAGAATGGCGATGATGATCAGCAGGCCCTGTGCCAGGTTGGTCGGCAGCACGAACAGGATGGTTTTCTTCAGGTTGTCGTAAACACGGCGGCCTTCTTTTACCGCGCTGGCGATGGTGGCGAAGTTATCGTCGGTCAGCACCATATCGGCGGCTTCTTTAGTGACCTCGGTGCCTTTGATCCCCATGGCGATACCCACGTCGGCCTGTTTCAGTGCTGGTGCATCGTTGACGCCGTCGCCGGTCATCCCTACCACGCCGCCTTTATCCTGCAACGCTTTAACCAGACGTAGCTTATGTTCCGGGCTGGTACGGGCAAAGATATCGTAGCGCACGGCGGCTTCTGCCAGCGCCTGGTCATCCATATGTTCCAGCTCGGAGCCGGTGATAGAATCCTGGCTGTTGCCAATTCCCAGCATGGCACCGATGGCCATGGCCGTTTTTTGGTGGTCACCGGTAATCATCTTCACGCGGATCCCCGCTTGCTGGCATTCGGCGATGGCAGCAACCGCTTCAGGACGCGGTGGATCCATCACGCCAGCGATGCCGATAAATACCATCTGCTGACGGATATCGCCGTGATCCAACTCCACTTCACCGTCTGGCGTGGTTTTACTGGCGGCGGCCACCATACGTAAACCTTGCTCGGCAAAGCGCGACATCTCCGCTTCCCAGTAGCCGCGGCGGAAGGGCTCAATGCCAGAATCGGTCAGTTCGAATTCGCACAGTGAGAACAACACGTCTGGCGCACCGGTAAGGAACACCTGATTTTTGCCTGCGACCTGGCTACGTACCGCCATATATTTGTAACTGGAGTCGAACGGGATTTTAGCCAGTTGGCGAGCTTCACCGATCTCCAATCCGGCCTTCATCGCCAGCACTTTCAGTGCGCCTTCCGTCGGGCTGCCTGTGATCGCCCAGCGGCCGCTGTCATCCTGCTTGACCTGACTGTCGTTACACAGGGTGATCGCGGTAATGAACTGCGCTAACGGTGGGATATCTTGAACTTGCGCTGGTTTGTTACTGTCGGCAAAGAAAATGCCGCCGACCGGTTCATAGCTTTCCCCTTCCACACGGTAGGCATGGTCAGCCATGATGACGTTTTTTGCCGTCATTTCGTTCATGGTCAGCGTGCCGGTCTTATCCGAGCAGATCACCGTCATCGAGCCCAAGGTTTCTACCGTAGGCAGTTTGCGGATAATCGCGCGGTTACGTGCCATCGACTGCACGCCCAGGGACAGGATAATGGAAATGATGGCAGGCAGACCTTCGGGTACCGAGGCCACCGCCAGGCTGATCAGCGCCACCAGCAGCTCACCGAGCGGCATATCACGCATTGTGAAGGCAAACACGAACAGCAACACCATCATCACCAGGATCAGGATGAAGATGTTTTTGCCCAGGCGATCCATCTGTTGCAGTAACGGGGTGCGCTGGGTCTTAACGGTCGAGATCATCTCGCTGATGTGGCCGAGTTCGGTATAGCCGCCAGTTGCGATAACCACGCCCTTGGCATTCCCGGCGCTGATAGTGGTACCGGAGAACAACAGGTTGGTGCGATCGCCAATCATTACTTCATCAGGAATAGCGTCGGTTTGCTTCGAGACCACGGTAGATTCGCCGGTCAAGATGGCCTCTTCAACCTGAAGGTTGTGAGATTCCAGTAACCGCAGGTCGGCGGGAATTTTATCGCCAGGGCGCAATAACACGATATCCCCCGGGACCAAATCTTCCGCATTCACGGTGTGGTTAATTCCGTCACGTACCACAATAGCCTGGCTGGAAAGCATATTCTTAATGCCTTTCAGCGATTTCTCTGCGCTGTTTTCCTGCACAAATCCGATAAGGGCATTGATCACGGCAACGCAAAGAATAACCACCGTATCGATCCAATGCCCCATAATGCCTTTGAGGAAGGCGGCGGCCAGCAGAATATAAATCAGCACATCGTTAAAGTGGGCAATAAAGCGCATAAAGGCGCTTTTGCCTGCCTGCTCCGGCAGGGCGTTGGGGCCAAACTTCTTCAGCCGTTCGGCGGCTTCCTGCTCGCTCAGGCCTTGTTGCTGGCCGTTTAAATGCTGAAGCGTTTGTTCAATATCGTATTGATACCAGGCTTTTTCCGGCTTGGGCGGCTCTTGGTAATCAGTGGGGGAATGTTTTGGCATGGAGTGCCTCTCCTTAAAGTCGTTCGAATCTAAGTCCCCATCTGTGTCGGCAGCCCTTTTGCCGGGTTGATATTCCATTGTTTTCTGTCACACAGACGTGAATGGTAAAAATTTTCAGTTAGTGGATGGCCAATTATCTGCCGCGTGATAGTAAATAATCGAAAACTTGAGTTTTTGATCTGAGATAATAAAAACAAAGTAATAGGAATTGTTTTGATCCGTATGGAAATGTTTCTCTATTAATGTCTCTGTAATGTCATTTTTTGTATAGGAAAACTCGTGTCTGCATAGAAAACTATAGAACACCGGAGTTATTGTGTGATGAAAAAATTGCCCATAATCCCGTGATTTTTCAAAACGTCGTCTTGTTGTTCTGCTTGGCGCAATCACCAGGCAGGGTGGTTTTCATCCCGGCTGATAAACTTGTTATAAAGTAATGAATGGATACGCGTTTTTGCTGTCTATGATTAATACCTGATGCCAGCCCATGGTGGCGGCACGGTTTTGTTCCCGGCGTGGCTTCCCACGGTGGGGCGTGAGACATTCGCAGAGCAGGATCCACTGGCCCGTTGGCTGCTGACGTGGCGCGGCAGCGGGGTGGATCGGTTCTGGCAAGCTAACCCAGCGAGGAAAGAGTAAGTATGGTCAAGGTGGACAAATGGCGGTTGTGGGCTGTAGGCCTGTGCCTGACGGCATTTTCTGGTGCAACATTGGCAGACTCCCTGGACGGCGAACGCCAGCGTTATCTGCAAATCAAGCAGGCCTGGGACAGTAAACAGATGGACGTGGTGGCGCAGTTGATGCCAACGCTGCAGGATTACCCCCTGTATCCTTATCTGGAATATCGCCAGTTGACGCAGGATCTCAGTACCGCCAGTGTGGCTCAGGTCCAGCAGTTTTTGCGGTTGCATCCTACGTTGCCACCCGCAAAATCGCTCTCTGCCCGTTTTGTGAACGAGCTGGCGAGCCGTCAAGATTGGACTACCCTGCTGGCCTTCAGCCCGCAAGAGCCTAAACCTGTTGCGGCGCGCTGTAATTTCTATTACGCCAAGTGGGCCACCGGCGATCAGCAGGCAGCCTGGGCTGGTGCCGATGATATCTGGATGAGTGGTAAAACCTTGCCAGGTTCATGCGATAAGCTGTTCAGCGTCTGGCAGGCTGCCGGTAAGCAAACGCCGTTGAACACGCTGGCACGGATGAAGCTGGCGCTAAAAGAGGGCAACAGCGGCCTGGTGAACTACCTGTACCGCCAACTGCCAAGCGATTATCAAACCATGGGGGATGCGCTGGTACGGTTGCAAAACGACCCCGCCACGCTGGAAGCCTTTGCCCGTAGCGTCGGCCCAACAGATTTTACCCGTTCGGCTACCGCCATCGTATTCGCCCGTCTTGCCCGTCAGGACGTAGAAAATGCTCGAGCCATGATCCCAACGCTGGCCCGCCTGCAGAAAATGAGCGAAAGCGAGAAGTTGGCAATGGAGGAAGAGGTGGCCTGGCGGTTGATGGGCAATGATGCCACCTTTGAGCAGACCCAATGGCGCGATCAGGTGATCCTGCGCAGCCAACAGCCAGCCTTGCTGGAGCGCCGCGTGCGTATGGCGCTGGGCGTGGGCGATCGTCAGGGGCTGAAAACCTGGCTGGCACGCCTGCCTGAAGAATCGCGGAACAAGGATGAATGGCGCTACTGGCGTGCCAGTGTCATGATCGATGAAGGTAAACGCAGCGAAGGGGAAGCGATACTGCGTAGCCTGATGAACGAACGCGGCTTCTACCCGATGGTGGCGGCGCAAAAACTGCAGGTGCCTTATCCGGTGATGGTCGCCGTGGCGGCAAAACCGCGTACCGATTTGGTGAGTGGCCCGGAGATTGCCCGGGTGCGTGAACTGATGTACTGGAATATGGATAACCTGGCGCGCAGCGAGTGGAGCTCATTTGTTGCCAGCCGCAGCCGTCCGGAGCAGGAAGCGCTGGCCCGCTATGCCTTTGAGCAGAAATGGGCCGACCTGAGCGTACAGGCGACCATTGTTGGCAAGCTGTGGGATCATCTTGAAGAACGTTTCCCGATGGCCTGGCCACAGGAATTCCGCCGTGCTACCGAAGATAAAGGCATTACGCCGAGCTATGCCATGGCGATAGCCCGCCAGGAGAGCGCCTGGAACCCGAAAGCGCAGTCGCCGGTCGGGGCAGCAGGTTTGATGCAGGTCATGCCGCGCACCGCGAAACATACGGTGGATCTGTTCGGTATCCCTGGCTACAGCAGCCCGAGCCAGCTGTTTGATCCGCAAACCAATATCACCATTGGCACCAGCTATCTGGAGTCGGTGTACCAGCAATTTGGTCGTAACCGTATTCTTGCGTCTGCGGCTTATAACGCTGGCCCATCACGGGTGAATACCTGGTTAGGCAACAGCGATGGCCGGGTGGATGCCGTGGCGTTTGTGGAAAGCATCCCGTTCTCGGAAACCCGTTCTTACGTGAAGAACGTGCTGGCCTATGACGCGTTTTATCGTCACTTCATGCATCGGCCAGCGAAGGTGCTGACGGATGCCGAGTGGCAAAGACGCTATTGATATCCCCGTCGTCTTTCAAGCTGTAGCGTTGTTACCGGTATTTTGACGCTTACTCGCGGTATGCTATGCTGCTGTACTAGTTAAATAGTATGGTGGCTGGCATGACGCAATTATCGCTAAACGATCCCGCTCTTTCAGAACAAGGCAATGAAGATTGGCTGCGCTTTGTCGCACTGCTGCAGAGTTCGTTCGATCAGGATTTGCACCAACAGTTGATGCAACTGCTACTGACGCCGGATGAGCGAACTGCGCTGGGGACACGGGTGCGTATTATTCAGGAACTGATGCGTGGCGAAATGAGCCAGCGCGAGCTGAAGAATGAGCTCGGGGCAGGTATCGCAACCATCACCAGAGGATCAAACAGCCTGAAGATGGCGACGCCAGAGCTGAAACAGTGGCTGGAACAGCAATTACTGGGGTGAAGCAATCACCCCGGTGGCTTATTGCTGCGGCGTATTATTACTGCTGTGGCTGCGGTAAATCGGATTGTGGAACGGCACCAGTGCCAGCAGCAACGCCTGGTGGTAAACGCTGGTGCGGCTCAACCGACCATCGGTAAAGATGCCGATCGCTCCCCCCTGACGTTTGACTTCGCTATTGCCGGTGATCAAGGTCATTTCATCGCCTAACTCGCGACCGGCTCGAATACCCTGTAAAATTGATTCTGGCAGCATCAGGCTGGCAGAACGCGATTCGCCACGGGTCGTCGGGTTCTCTACCGTCATCCAGGCGAACGTCATATTTTCTTCGATCCCGGCTTCTACTCCGACCCAAAAGTCGGCTTCTGGCCGCACCTGCCGCGCTTCCATCACGCGCTGGCGTGCGCCGGTACGGGTTTCGGTATTGCCAATGGGTTGCAGTGAAACGCCGCTGGCGACGTCAACCGATTCTATGCGGCATTGGTCTGCGCCAAAGGTATCTTCAAAAGCCAGTTGAATAGCCCTGATCTTTGCCGGGTTGGTAGTTGCAGCGATAACATGATACATAACGGCTTTAGCTTCCTTAAAGTGGGGCTGTGTCTTGCCATGATTTTTGATGGCGGCAAGTTATGCTTAGTGCAAGGCACGAGCCACAGATAAACTCAAGTTTCACGCAGTATAACGGAAAAGCATAATGTTACAGGTATACCTCGTTCGCCACGGCGAAACGGAATGGAACGCAGCACGCCGCATTCAGGGCCAATCCGACAGCCCCTTAACCGCCACTGGCGTTCACCAGGCTCATCTGGTTGGCAAACGCGTTAGCCGCGAGGGCGTGACGCACGTGATTTCCAGCGATCTGGGCCGCACCCGTCAGACCGCGCAAATCATTGCGGACGCTTGCGGTTGCGACGTTATGGTAGATGCCCGGCTGCGTGAGCTGCATATGGGCGTTCTGGAAGAACGTTTGATCGACAGCCTGACACCGCAGGAAGAGCTGTGGCGTAAACAGATGGTCGATGGTACTGCTGACGGCCGTATCCCTCAAGGTGAATCTATGACGGAGTTGGCCACGCGGATGCATGCGGCGCTGACCGAGTGCCTGAAACTGCCGCAGGGCAGCAAGCCGTTGATTGTCAGTCACGGCATCGCGCTGGGGTGCCTGATCGGGACGGTATTAGGGTTACCGGCCTATGCCGAGCGCCGTCTGCGTTTGCGCAACTGCTCGTTATCACGCGTCGACTATCAGCAAAGTCCCTGGTTGGCACCGGGCTGGATTGTGGAAAGCGCGGGCGATATCTCGCATCTGGACATGCCCGCGTTGGATGAGCTACAGCGCTAACGGCGGATCGGGATCAGATAGTCGCAACGGATCTCGCTGGGTGGCTGAGGCGGACGCCGGTCACCTTGCGGATAGAAGCGCTCAATATCGTGCCCTTTGCGGCGGGTCAGTTCCAATGCTGGCAGGCAAGTGCCGTACAGTATCAGGATAAAGTCCTGCAGGCCGGAGGCTGGCCCCTGATAGCTGAACATGGCATATTCTCCGCCTTGCAGCGTGATCGGCTGGCCTTCCTGCACCTTGGTCGGCACATGTTGCGCCTCCAGGGCAGTGGTATACAGCACTTCCTGCTCGTCGTCTTTTTCCTGGCTTGGCCGCGAGTGGTGCAGGCCGTAAAGCACCGGTGGCAGGGTGTCTATCTGCCCCAGGTACTGTTGCCAGAATTGGGTACGCAGCTCGGAGCGGAAGCTGGATATTTGCTCCAACGTACAGGAGTAGCTCTGCGTCAGGCCGATCAGGTCCAGCTCGGGTAGCGTGACAAACTCTGGATGTGGCAGCGTAAAGGCGCCCAGACGTATTGGCGGGCACATGCCGAAGGCGTTCCAGTCTTCTGAACGGCGATACAGCGCCGGGGTTTGCGCAAACTGTTTTTTGAATGCGCGAGTGAAGGTCTGCTGTGAGTCGAAACGATACTGCAAAGCAATATCCAGAATAGGCCGACTGGTGAGGCGTAATGCGACGGCGGCTTTGGACAACCTTCTTGCCCGAATATAGGCGCCGATGGCGTTCCCAGTGATATCCTTAAACATCCGTTGCAGATGCCATTTAGAGTAACCCGCTTTTGCCGCCACGTTATCCAGTGACAAAGGTTGGTCCAAATGGCTTTCCAGCCAGCTAAGCAGATCACGAATGATACCGGCTTGATCCATAGATCTTCCTCGTAGAGCTTCAGGTTCGGAACCCGAACTGTTTGATTTGTCATGCTGATACCTGATGCCCACTGACTTATTGATCAATCAGTTGCATTACATACGGCGCTTTTGCGATATGCGTTGCGGGAAGCGGGGGAAAACTGGTGTTAACAGGCATTAAGCGATGACGATGCCGCATAATAGCAACTTTTTTCCTCCACGACTCCCAAAGATTTTTTTCGCTCTCTGTGCTAAAAAGAGCTGACTGGGCCGAGGAAAACCCATTTCTGTGACCTGAAGCATCGGCGTTCTTATTAGCAGCCCTGTGATTTAACACGCTGTTCTATTGGAGTTAAGTGAATGAAAAAAGGATGGATATTTTTGTTCGGTCTGGTTTGCGCAACGGTTAATAGCGCGCAGGCGGAACAGGTAGGATCGGTCGATACGGTATTCAAACTGTTTGGTCCAGATCATAAAATTGTGGTGGAAGCGTTCGACGATCCCGATGTTAAAAATGTAACTTGTTATATCAGCCGGGCTAAAACCGGTGGCATAAAGGGTGGGTTAGGGCTGGCAGAGGATACCTCGGATGCTGCCATTTCTTGCCAGCAGGTTGGTCCGATTGAGCTGAGCGACAAGATTAAGAAGGGCAAGGCTGAAGGAACCGTGGTGTTCCAGAAGCGCACCTCTTTGGTGTTCAAAAAGCTGCAGGTCGTGCGTTTTTATGATGCCAATCGCAATGCGCTGATCTACTTGAGCTATTCCGATCGGGTAGTAGATGGTTCACCGAAAAATGCCCTGAGCGCGGTGCCCATCATCCCTTGGGGTGAAGCCAAATAATCCAGACGGGTGCAGCATGCAGCGCCCCTATGTTGTGAGCTCATTCAGATGGCATTGCGTCTGGTCTCAATAAAAAAGGGTTCAGCAAGCTGAACCCTTTTTAACCTGTGACGTTAAGACAGGCTTATTCTTCCAGATCGCCGCAGAAGCGGTAACCTTCACCATGAATGGTGGCAATGATTTCCGGCGTGTCCGGCGTGGATTCGAAGTGTTTACGAATACGGCGGATGGTCACGTCCACGGTACGGTCATGCGGCTTTAACTCACGGCCAGTCATTTTCTTCAGCAACTCACCACGGGACTGGATCTTGCCCGGGTTTTCACAGAAGTGCAGCATGGCGCGGAATTCGCTACGTGGCAGTTTGTACTGCTCGCCAGCAGGACCGATCAAAGAGCGGCTGTTGATGTCCAGCTCCCAACCGTTGAACTTGTAGCTCTCAACCAGCTTGCGCTCTTCGCCGACGCTACCCAGATTCATGGTGCGTGACAGCAGGTTGCGCGCACGGATGGTCAGTTCGCGTGGGTTGAACGGTTTGGTGATATAGTCATCGGCGCCGATTTCCAGGCCAAGGATTTTATCGACTTCATTATCACGACCGGTCAGGAACATCAGCGCGACGCTGGCTTGTTCGCGTAGTTCACGCGCCAGCAGCAGGCCGTTCTTGCCTGGCAGGTTGATATCCATGATAACCAGGTTGATATCATTTTCGGACAGGATGTTGTGCATTTCTGCACCGTCATTGGCTTCATGAACAATGTAGCCTTCCGCCTCGAAAATGCTCTTCAGGGTGTTACGAGTGACTAACTCGTCTTCGACAATCAGAATGTGCGGGGTCTGCATATTTGCTACCTAAAATTGCCAACAAAATAGAAAATAGGAAGTACAGCAGTCTCGGTTTCTTCCATGGAGGGCAGAGATACCGCTCACGTTCCCTCAATTACCAAACGACTACAGTACGTAAACTCGTTCTTGATGCGCTTTCCATCAATGTCAACAAGATCGCTAGCTGGGTGGGGGGGCTATTTTTTACCACCCCGAATGATGCCAAAACGGCGCATATCCTAACCCTATTAACAGCAATATAACAGTGTGTGCCGAATTCATCACCTAACAAAACTACGCTTTGTTGACATATATCAAATTCAATTGTAGCACGTTAACAGTTTTGTGAAAAACACTTACAGAACTGCCAAGTTAAGTCACAGATCGTCAAATTCTGTGAACGATTCAGCTTTGTTGGGGCTGATGCGTTACAATTGAAAGCTAACTGTTTGGGGTGAAAATATAGTGCTTTGTTTTTAATGAAAATTAAAAGTTAACCTACAGTTATGATTGTTTCGTCCGATTTATAGGTTGAAAGACCTGTTTAATAATATTATAGCAAGCGACCATTTACGATGTTAATCGTTTGTAAATATAATCAGACAAATCCCAACAGTCAAAGAACTATTCTCATTATTTTTCGGGAGTCTTGATGCAGCTTCATATCGTGTTAGTCGCGCCCGCTCGGGCGGAAAATGTTGGCGCAGCGGCGCGGGCGATGAAAACCATGGGCTTCACCTCGTTGCGCATCGTCGACAGCGAGGCCCATCTGCAGCCCGCCGCCCGCTGGGTCGCCCACGGTGCTGGCGATATTCTGGATGCGGTGCAGACGTTTGCTACTTTGGAGCAGGCATTGGCAGACGTGGACTTTACCGTTGCGACCACCGCTCGCAGCCGTGCACGCTTCCATTACTACTGTACCCCTCAGCAACTGACGGAGCAGTTGGCGGAACGTCAGCAATGGGTACATCAGGCTGCACTGGTGTTCGGCCGCGAAGACTCTGGCCTGACCAATGAAGAGCTGGAGTTGGCCGATCTGCTGACCGGCGTCCCGATGGTGGCTGATTATCCTTCGCTGAACCTCGGCCAGGCGGTGATGGTGTATTGCTATCAACTGGCGCAGTTAATGTCAGTCAGCGCGCAGCAGGAACCCCTGGCCGATGCCGGGCAGCTCAACGCGTTGCGGCAACGGGCAGATCGCCTGTTACAGACGCTGGACGTGGCGGGTGACCAAAAATTGCGCGATTGGTTACACCAGCGGCTCGGGGTCTTGCAGCAGCGTGATACCGTCATGCTGCACCGGCTGCTGCATGATATTGAAAAAAAACTGACGAAGTGATGTAGGCGTTTTCTGTTGCTTGGCTGGTGTTATTCACTATTTAATCGGCTTTTTTGTGATTTTTTGTTCTGCAATTCTGTTTTTTTATCGGCTTCATCGCGCAGATCCCACTGTGGCCAGTAAATAGGCAAAACAAAGAAATAATTTGACTTGGCCAGACGATTGCTTTAACCAATAGAGGGGACAGAGATTCTAATGAGACAGACAGACAAAATGCGAAACATCAGCCTGAATACGACAATTATTACCACCACCGATACCACAGGTAACGGGGCGGGCTGACGCGTACAGGAAACAGAAGAAAAAAGCCCGCACCTAACCAGTGCGGGCTTTTTTTTCGGCATAAATTCAGGAGATAACAGAAATGCGAGTGCTTAAATTTGGTGGAACCTCGGTAGCGAATGCGGAACGTTTTCTGCGCGTTGCCGATATCGTGGAGAATAATGCACGCCAGGGACAGGTAGCCACGGTATTGTCCGCACCGGCCAAGATCACCAATCACCTGGTGGCGATGATTGAAAAAACGGTAGCCGGCCAGGATATTCTGCCAACCATGAGCGACGCCGAGCGCATCTTTGCCGACCTGCTCAGCGGTTTGGCCAAGGCGCTGCCAGGCTTTGAGTACGATCGCCTGAAGGCGCTGGTCGAGCAGGAGTTCGCGCAGCTCAAACAGGTACTGCATGGCGTGGCGTTGTTGGGGCAGTGCCCGGATAGCGTCAATGCGGCTATCATCTGTCGGGGTGAAAAGCTTTCTATTGCCATCATGGAAGGCGTCTTCAAAGCCAAAGGTTATCCGGTTACTGTGATTAACCCGGTAGAGAAGCTGCTGGCTCAGGGCCACTATCTGGAATCGACCGTCGATATTGCCGAGTCCACCCTGCGTATCGCTGCTGCGGCCATTCCTTCAGACCATATCATCCTGATGGCGGGCTTTACTGCCGGTAACGACAAAGGCGAACTGGTCGTGCTGGGGCGTAACGGCTCCGATTATTCCGCCGCCGTGCTGGCCGCTTGCCTGCGAGCAGACTGTTGCGAGATCTGGACCGATGTGGACGGGGTTTATACCTGCGATCCGCGTACCGTGCCGGATGCCCGATTATTGAAGTCGATGTCCTACCGGGAGGCGATGGAGCTCTCTTACTTCGGCGCCAAAGTTCTCCACCCGCGTACCATCACCCCGATTGCCCAGTTCCAAATCCCTTGCCTGATTAAAAACACCGCCAACCCGCAAGCTCCCGGCACCTTGATCGGTGGAGAAAGCGTGGCCGATGATACGCCGGTAAAGGGCATCACCAATCTGAACAATATGGCGATGATCAACGTGTCCGGCCCAGGTATGAAAGGCATGGTCGGCATGGCGGCCCGTGTGTTTGCCGTGATGTCACGCGCCGGGATCTCAGTGGTGTTGATCACCCAGTCCTCTTCCGAGTACAGCATCAGCTTCTGTGTGCCGCAGAGTGAGCTGCAACGCGCTCGTCGTGCCCTGGAAGACGAATTCTACCTGGAGTTGAAAGACGGCGTGCTCGAGCCGCTGGATGTGATGGAACGCCTGGCAATCATCTCGGTCGTTGGCGATGGTATGCGCACCCTGCGTGGCATCTCTGCGCGCTTCTTCTCTGCTCTGGCGCGCGCCAACATCAATATCGTGGCGATCGCTCAAGGTTCTTCCGAGCGTTCAATTTCCGTGGTGGTCGATAATGATTCCGCCACCACCGGCGTGCGCGTCAGCCATCAGATGCTGTTCAACACCGATCAGGTGATCGAAGTGTTTGTGATTGGCGTCGGCGGCGTCGGCGGGGCGCTGATCGAGCAGGTTTATCGTCAGCAGCCTTGGCTGAAGCAAAAACACATCGATCTGCGCATCTGTGGCATTGCCAACTCAAGGGCTATGTTGACCAACGTGCACGGCATCTCGCTAGAAAGCTGGCGAGATGAGCTGGCCGAAGCCAAAGAGCCTTTCAATCTGGGCCGCCTGATCCGCCTGGTGAAAGAGTGCCACCTGCTCAATCCGGTGATTGTCGACTGTACCTCCAGCCAGGCGGTGGCCGATCAGTATGCCGATTTCCTGGCCGATGGTTTCCACGTGGTAACGCCAAACAAGAAGGCCAATACCTCGTCGATGAATTATTACCAGCAACTGCGCACCGCAGCAGCCGGTTCTCGCCGCAAATTCCTGTATGACACCAACGTGGGTGCGGGCTTGCCGGTGATCGAAAACCTGCAGAACCTGCTCAATGCGGGCGATGAGTTGGTGCGCTTCACCGGTATCCTGTCGGGGTCACTGTCCTTTATCTTCGGTAAGCTGGATGAGGGGATGTCGCTGTCGGAGGCCACCTTGCAGGCCAAGGCCCTCGGTTACACCGAGCCAGATCCGCGTGACGATCTGTCGGGGATGGATGTCGCTCGCAAGCTGTTGATCCTGGCGCGTGAAGCGGGCTATGCGCTTGAACTGAGTGATATTGAAGTCGAATCGGTGTTACCACCGTCGTTTGATGCCAGCGGCGATGTGGAGGACTTTATTGCCCGCCTGCCGGAGTTGGATGCCGAATTTAACCGCCGTGTGGCCGCTGCTGCCGCGGAAGGTAAGGTGCTGCGCTATGTGGGTGCTATCGAAGAAGGCCGCTGCCTGGTACGTATTGATGCGGTAGATGGCAACGATCCGTTGTATAAAGTGAAGAACGGTGAGAACGCTCTGGCCTTCTACAGCCGCTACTATCAGCCATTGCCGCTGGTGCTGCGCGGTTATGGTGCCGGTAATGATGTGACGGCGGCCGGGGTATTTGCCGATCTGTTGCGCACACTGTCATGGAAGTTGGGAGTCTAATATGGTTAAGGTGTATGCACCGGCCTCAATTGGTAACGTCAGCGTCGGGTTCGATGTGCTGGGAGCTGCGGTTTCCCCTATCGACGGCACGCTGCTGGGGGATTGCGTCAGTGTAGAAGCGGCCAGCCGCTTCAGCCTGGAAAATGGCGGGCGCTTTGTCAGCAAGCTGCCGAGCGATCCTAAAGAGAACATTGTTTACCAGTGTTGGGAGCGTTTCTGCCAGGCGATTGGTCGTGAAGTGCCGGTAGCGATGCGACTGGAGAAGAACATGCCGATCGGTTCCGGGCTGGGCTCCAGCGCTTGCTCGGTGGTGGCCGGTCTGATGGCGATGAACGAATTTTGCGATCGCCCGCTCAACGAGACGCAACTGCTGGCCCTGATGGGCGAACTGGAAGGGCGTATTTCCGGCAGCGTGCATTACGATAACGTTGCGCCGTGCTATCTGGGCGGCTTGCAGTTGATGCTGGAAGAAGAAGGGATCATCAGCCAGGAAGTGCCTGGCTTTAAAGACTGGCTGTGGGTGATGGCCTATCCAGGCATCAAAGTGTCCACCGCCGAGGCGCGCGCCATTCTGCCCGCGCAATACCGCCGCCAAGACTGTATCAGCCATGGCCGTTATCTGGCGGGCTTTATTCACGCTTGCCACACTCAGCAACCGCGTCTGGCGGCCAAGTTGATGCAGGATGTGATTGCCGAGCCTTATCGCACCCGCCTGTTGCCAGGCTTTGCCGAAGCGCGTAAAGCCTCACAGGATATCGGTGCCTTGGCCTGTGGTATTTCCGGCTCCGGCCCAACGCTGTTTGCGGTCTGTGATGACGGCGCAACGGCGCAACGCATGGCCGATTGGCTGACCAACCATTACCTGCAAAACGACGAAGGTTTTGTTCATATTTGCCGCCTGGATACCGCTGGCGCTCGACTATTGGGATAACGCATGAAACTGTACAATCTGAAAGATCATAACGAACAGGTCAGCTTCGCGCAGGCTATCAAACAGGGCCTGGGTAAGCAGCAAGGGCTGTTTTTCCCGCTGGAACTGCCAGAATTCGAACTGACCGAGATTGATAAACTGCTGGAGATGGACTTTGTCACTCGCAGCAGCAAGATCCTGTCCGCTTTTATTGGCGACGAGATTGGCGAAGAAGCGCTGTACAAGCGGGTGAAGGCCGCGTTTGAGTTCCCGGCCCCGGTGGCGCAGGTGGAGAGCGATGTCGCTTGCCTGGAGCTGTTCCACGGCCCGACGCTGGCGTTCAAAGACTTCGGCGGCCGCTTTATGGCGCAGATGCTGGCGGAAGTCGCGGGCGATCAGCCAGTAACCATCTTGACTGCAACCTCAGGTGATACCGGCGCGGCCGTTGCTCATGCCTTCTACGGTCTGAAAAATGTGCGCGTGGTGATCCTTTATCCACAGGGCAAGATCAGTTCGCTGCAGGAAAAGCTGTTCTGCACGTTGGGTGGCAACATCCACACCATCGCTATCGATGGCGACTTTGACGCCTGCCAGGCGTTGGTGAAGCAGGCGTTTGACGATCAGGAACTGAAAGAGGCCGTACACCTGAACTCGGCCAACTCGATCAATATCAGCCGCCTGCTGGCACAAATCTGCTACTACTTTGAAGCGGTGGCGCAACTGCCGCAGGAAGCCCGCAATCAGTTGGTGATTTCCGTGCCAAGCGGCAACTTTGGCGACCTGACCGCCGGGCTGCTGGCGAAATCCCTGGGGCTGCCGGTGAAACGCTTTATTGCCGCCACCAACGCTAACGACACCGTGCCACGCTTCCTGACTAGCGGCCAATGGCAGCCAAACGCCACCGTGGCGACGTTATCCAACGCGATGGACGTCAGCCAGCCTAACAACTGGCCGCGTGTGGAAGAGTTGTTCCGCCGTAAAATCTGGCAGTTGAAGGAGCTGGCTCATGGCGCTGTGAGCGATGAAACCACCAAGGAAACCATGAAAGAGTTGGCTGCCTTGGGCTACCTTTCAGAGCCTCATGCGGCGATTGCCTACCGCGTTCTGCGCGATCAACTGCAAGCAGGGGAGTTTGGCCTGTTCCTGGGCACGGCACATCCGGCCAAGTTCAAGGAAAGCGTCGAAGAGATCCTCGGCCAGGAGTTACCGTTGCCACAGGCCTTGGCCGTGCGCGCACAGTTGCCGCTGTTGTCGCATAATATGGCGGCGGATTTTGCCGCGCTGCGTCAATTCATGATGACGTTGCCAGTCTGACAAAACCCGTTCCCTCTCCTTGTCGGGAGAGGGAACGGATTTCTCACTGCTCCGGGCGTTTGAACACCAGCTCATTACCCGCCGAAGCCGCCTCATCGAAGGCATACCCTTCCAGATTGAAATCAACCAGCTGTTCTCTGCGACTCAAACGATTCTTGATGATAAAGCGGCTCATCAGCCCACGCGCTTTCTTGGCGTAGAAGCTGATGACTTTGTACTTGCCGTTTTTCTCGTCCAGGAATACCGGCTTGATCAGCGCACCGCGCAGTTTGGCCGGTTTTACCGATTTGAAGTATTCATCCGAAGCCAGGTTCACCACCACATCATCGCCTTGCTGCTCCAGGGCCTGATTCAGTTTTTCGGTGATCCGATCGCCCCAGAAGCTGTACAAGTCTTTGCCCTGTGGGTTCTCCAGCTTGATCCCCATCTCCAGCCGGTAAGGCATCATCAGGTCCAGTGGGCGCAGCACCCCGTACAGGCCAGAGAGCATCCGCAGATGCTGCTGTGCGAAGTCGAAATCCTCTTCGCTGAAGTCTTGCGCCTGTAAGCCGGTATAAACGTCGCCTTTAAACGCCAGCAGCGCCTGGCGAGCATTGTCCGGGGTGAAGTCAGGCTGCCATTCGCCAAAGCGTGCGGCATTCAGGCCCGCGAGCTTATCGCTGATGCTCATCAGGCCGGAAATTTGCGCCGGGGTCAGCTTACGGCAGAGTTTGATCAGCTTTTGCGACTGATCCAACAATTCGGGCTGGGTAAAGCGTTCGGTGGCTAACGGGCTTGCATAATCCAGGGTTTTGGCAGGTGAAATAATAATGAGCATGGTCACATCCTGTTTATCAACATGTGGCTACTGTAGCAAAAAGCGCGCAAGACCAGGAGGTATGGCTGTGATAGGGCGCACTTTACGCACGCCCTGGAGGATTAACTCTGCCTGCTCGGCTTCCAGATCCCCGGTTCGAGTTGAGATCCCAGCTCCGGGTAGTGGTTGATGTCAAAGGTGGGCAGCTTGCCGAGTGAACGCTGGTGGTTGTAATCCTTGGCCAGTTTGAAGGCCACGTCGGACAGTAACAAGATAGCGGTCAGATTGGTGATCGCCATCAGCGCCATCGAGATGTCGGCCATTTTCCACACCGTGGATAATTCTGCCATTGAGCCAAACATCACCATACCCAAGGCAAAGCAGCGAAAAATCGTCAGTTTGGTCGGATGGTGGTGCTTGAGGAAGATCAGGTTGTTCTCGGCATAGGCATAATTGGCAATGATAGAGGTAAAGGCAAACAGGAAAACGGCAATCGCGACAAAGGGCGCTCCCCAGGAACCGACGGCGCTGGCCATGGCCCGCTGGGTCAGATCGATGCCGCTGATGTCGGATGGGGGGCTATCCAGTGCACCAGAGGCCAAGATTATCGCCGCCGTTGCGCTACAGATGACGATGGTATCGACAAATGCGCCAAGCATCTGCACATAGCCCTGCGAGGCAGGGTGTGGCGGATAAGGGGTAGCGGAAGCTGCCACGTTGGGGGCCGACCCCATCCCGCCTTCGTTAGAAAATAGCCCGCGTTGTATACCCTGAGTCATGGCCTGCGAGATCCCGTAACCCAGGGTACCGGCAGCGACTTCCTGCAGGCCAAAAGCGCTTTTGAAGATCAACGCCAGGATGGCAGGCATCTGCTCAATATTCAGGCCAATGATCCACAGCGCCAGTAGCAGGTAAGCCAAGGCCATAAACGGTACGATTTTTTCTGCGACGCGCGCGATGGCGCGGATGCCGCCAAAAATCACCATGGCGCTCAGCACCACCAACACTATGCCGACGTACATGGGTTCGATGTTAAAGGCCACCGAGCTGGCCAGGGCGATGGAGTTGGCCTGTACCGCATTGAACACCAGGCCGAAAGCGATCAGCAGGAAAATGGAGAACATTACGCCCATCCAGCGCATACCCAACCCTTTTTCCATATAGTAGGCAGGGCCGCCACGGTAGTGGCCGTTATCGTCTTTGGTTTTGTAGAGCTGCGCCAGGGTGCTCTCAATGAAAGAGGTCGCCATGCCGATAAACGCGATCACCCACATCCAGAAGATGGCACCGGGGCCGCCAGCCGTAAGCGCTATCGCCACGCCGGTAAGGTTGTTGGTGCCGACTCGAGCGGCTAGTGAAGTACATAGCGCCTGGAAAGATGAAATGCCCGCACCGTCGCTTTTGGTGCTGTTCTTCAGTACGGAAAACATATGGCTGAAATGACGAATTTGAATAAAGCGGGTACGTAAGGTGAAGTAGATGCCGGCACCCAACAGCAAATAGATCAGTACTGAACTCCACAGGATGTTATTGATAAAGTTAATCAGATCCGTCACGTGTTTCTCCTTGTTAAGATTACTGCTCCTCAGGGTCTTCGACCTTGGTTCGGAAAACTTGAGTCAGTTCTCGACAAGAACTTGGCTAAAATCATCCCATTGACGGGAATTACAGCCTTCTTTTGGGGTTTTCGGTGAATAAAACAGCTGGCGGGAATTTAACATAATTTCCAGGGGGGATAGCGCGTTAATGCCGTGGCATTGATTCGGTAATTGCGAATTATCGGTGCGTAACCGGTTGCTCGCACAAGGATAAAACAACCGCCGCCAGCGCGTGATTTTCCTGCCTTGCGCCGGGCTACGTGCATGTTATTATCAGGACAAGGCATGGTTGAACGATGCCAAAAGTTCATGCACAAACGATGAGATAATGCCAACATGACCGATAAATTAACGTCCCTACGCCAGCTGACTACGGTAGTTGCGGATACGGGTGATATCGCTGCAATGAAGCTATATCAACCGCAAGATGCCACCACCAACCCTTCGCTGATCCTCAATGCAGCGCAAATTCCTGAATACCGCAAACTGATCGATGAAGCCATTGCCTGGGCACGCGAGCAGAGCAGCGATCGCGATCAACAGGTTGCCGATGCCGCAGACAAGCTGGCCGTCAACATTGGTCTGGAGATCCTGAAACTGGTCCCGGGCCGTATTTCCACCGAAGTGGACGCTCGTCTGTCTTATGATACCGAAGCCAGCGTTGCCAAAGCCAAGCGCTTGATCAAACTGTATAACGAAGCGGGCATCAGCAACGATCGCATCCTGATCAAACTGGCCTCCACCTGGCAGGGCATCCGTGCTGCCGAGCGCCTGGAAAAAGAAGGCATCAACTGTAACCTGACGCTGCTGTTCTCCTTCGCTCAGGCGCGTGCCTGCGCCGAAGCTGGCGTGTACCTGATCTCGCCGTTCGTTGGCCGTATTCTTGACTGGTACAAAGCCAATGGCGACAAGAAAGAGTTCGCCCCGCACGAAGATCCGGGCGTGGTTTCAGTGTCTGAAATTTATCAGTATTACAAGCAGCACGGCTATGAAACCGTGGTGATGGGCGCCAGCTTCCGTAACGTCGGTGAAATCATCGAACTGGCGGGCTGCGATCGTCTGACCATCGCACCTGCACTGCTGAAAGAGCTGGCAGAGAGCGAAGGCGCACTGGAGCGTAAACTGTCTTATACCGGCGAAGTGAAAGCGCGTCCGGCACCGCTGACCGAGCCTGAGTTCTACTGGCAGCACAACCAGGATCCAATGGCGGTTGAGAAACTGACCGACGGTATCCGCAAGTTTGCCGTAGACCAGGGCAAGCTGGAAAAAATGATCGCCGATCTGCTGTAACAGCGGCAATCAATCAGCGCAGAAGGTGGCCTCGGCCACCTTTTTTTATACCTGAATATCCACCTCATTGAGCAAACACCCTATACTCCCGTGATGAATCTCCCTTGGGTAACCGGGGCATAAAACAGAGGTAAAACATGGATACATTACGCATTGGTTTGGTTTCTATTTCGGACCGCGCTTCAGGGGGCGTTTATCAGGATAAAGGGATCCCGGCGCTGGAAGAGTGGCTGGGCAGCGCTTTGGCGACGCCGTTCACCCTGGAAACCCGGCTGATCCCCGACGAGCAGACGCTGATTGAGCATACCCTGTGTGAGCTGGTTGATGAAATGGGCTGCCATCTGGTGTTGACTACCGGCGGCACCGGCCCGTCCCGGCGTGACGTGACTCCCGATGCTACGCTGGCGATTGCCGATCGGGTCATGCCGGGTTTTGGCGAGCAAATGCGCCAAATCAGCCTACACTATGTGCCAACGGCAATTCTTTCACGTCAGGTTGGGGCGATCCGTAAACAGGCGTTGATCATCAACCTGCCGGGGCAACCCAAATCGATTAAAGAAACGCTGGAAGGGGTGAAGGACGAGGCTGGCAAGGTGGTGGTGCACGGTATTTTTGCCAGCGTGCCTTATTGCATCCAACTGCTCGAAGGCCCCTATGTAGAGACCCACGAGGCCGTGGTAGCAGCATTTCGTCCCAAGAATGCGCGGCGCGAGATAAATCTCTAAATTTCAGCAATCTGCGGGATAACCTTCAGCGCATCTGGTGTGAAAGTATTTTGCCGTTATAGTAAGAAACTTTTTACAGTTAGCCATTATGCTTTCTGTGTCTTTCCTGTTTCCTCTAACGGTATCTTATGCATCACGAAAATAATCGCCGGCTCAACCGGCAAGATTATAAAACTCTGACGTTGGCTGCTCTGGGCGGTGCGTTGGAGTTTTATGACTTCATCATTTTTGTTTTCTTTGCTGCGGTAATGGGCGATCTGTTCTTCCCGGCGGATATGCCGGAGTGGCTGCGCCAGGTGCAGACCTTCGGTATCTTTGCTGCGGGCTACCTGGCCCGTCCATTGGGCGGCATTATCATGGCGCACTTTGGCGATCTTGTGGGCCGTAAAAAGATGTTCAGCCTGAGCATCCTGCTGATGGCGTTACCGACGCTGGCGATGGGGATGCTGCCCACCTACGCCAGTATCGGCATCGCCGCACCTTTGCTGCTGCTGTTGATGCGGGTTATGCAAGGCGCGGCGATCGGTGGTGAAGTCCCTGGTGCCTGGGTATTTGTGGCGGAGCATGTGCCGCGCAAACGCGTTGGTTTTGCCTGTGGCACGCTCACTGCTGGCCTGACGGCCGGTATCCTGCTTGGCTCGCTGGTGGCCACCATTATCAATACCACGCTCAGCCAACAGGCCATTCATGACGGTGGCTGGCGTATTCCGTTCTTCCTGGGCGGTATCTTTGGCCTGTTCGCCATGTATCTGCGCCGCTGGTTGCAGGAAACCCCAATCTTTATCGAGATGCAGGCGCGTAAGGCGCTGGCAGAAGAGCTGCCGCTGAAATCGGTGGTGATGAATCACCGCAAAGAGATCGCGGTCTCGATGCTGCTGACCTGGCTGTTGTCGGCAGGCATTGTGGTGGTGATCCTGATGACGCCAACCTACCTGCAAAAACAGTTTGCCATAGCCCCGGCGCTGTCGCTGCAGGCCAACAGCATCGCCATCATCATGCTGTTTGCTGGCTGTATCGTCTCTGGTTCGGCGGCGGACCGCTTTGGCGCCAGCAAAACCTTTATCGTCGGCAGCTTGCTGTTGGCGGGGTGCAGTTGGCTGTTCTATCAGTCGGTGGCAACACATCCAGAAATGCTGTTTGCCACCTACGCGCTGGTTGGCTTCAGCGTGGGGATTGTCGGCGCGGTGCCTTACGTGTTGGTGCGGGCTTTCCCGGCGGAAGTGCGATTTAGCGGGATTTCGTTCTCTTACAACGTGGCATACGCGATTTTTGGTGGTTTAACCCCGGTATTTGTCACGCTGATCATGAAGTTAACCCCGTTAGCGCCCGCTTACTATATGCTGGCGTTATCGACGCTCGGCCTATTACTGGGGATCTACCTGCGTCGCGACCTGAACAGTGAAAAACCGCTCTTGAACTAAGCGATTTTCGCCCAATAAAAAACCCTGCGATTAAACACCGCAGGGTTTTTTTATATCACGTTAGTACGGATTTATGCGGTAACAGCAGCGGGTGTTGCCTGCTGAGCTTCCACCGGACCGATTGGCAGTACGGTGCGGCCCAACTGTTCGTTGATCACCTCAGCCATTGCCAGATAGATCGCGCTGGCACCACAGATAATGCCTTCGTAACCGGCGAACGTCAGGATCGCGTGGTTTCCGGTGATGTTGCCGACGGCCAGCAGTGCGAACAGTACGGTCAGGCTGGCAAACACAAACTGCAACCCACGGTTGGTGCGCAGCGTGCCGAAGAACATGAACAGGGTGAATATGCCCCACAGTGCAAGGTAGATACCGAGGACGTTCGCGTCAGTCGGTTCTGCCAGGCCCATGCGTGGCAGCAGCAGGATGCCTACCAGGCTCAGCCAGAAGCAGCCGTAAGAGGTGAAGGCGGTCAAGCCGAAGGTGTTGCCTTTCTTGAACTCAAGAATACCGGCAAAAATCTGAGCCATGCCACCGAAGAAAATCCCCATACTGATGATGACGGAAGTCAGTGGGAAAAAGCCCGCGTTGTGCAGGTTCAGCAAGACGGTAGTCATCCCGAAGCCCATCAGACCCAGGGGGCCGGGATTTGCCAACTTGTTGGAGTGCATATGTCCTCTGCGATAACAGAATTGTAACGAAAATGGATAGGTAATTTAATAATTGGTCTGAATGGCCGAAAAACCCATAACTTCCATCAGAGCGCGCGGCATCATAATGATCCCCACGCCAGGAAACAATGATCTGGCTGCGGATAAAAACGAAATTTTTTTTGCCCTGCCCCTTGATGCTGGTGTGGATGGCCCCATCTTATTGGCAACCGCAGTTGCTGACCGCGGGTAACACTGAGATGCCGGGCAGTTGAAAAGCAAAAAAACGCCCGCATATAGTTAGCAACCTGACCGATTATGAATTTATTAGTGGAGATGTTTAGATGGGCAAAATTATTGGTATCGACCTGGGTACAACCAACTCTTGTGTAGCAATTATGGATGGTGGCAAGGCGCGCGTGCTGGAGAATGCCGAAGGCGATCGCACCACTCCTTCAATCATCGCATATACCCAGGATGGTGAAATTCTGGTTGGCCAGCCTGCTAAGCGTCAGGCTGTTACTAACCCACAGAACACCCTGTTTGCGATCAAGCGCCTGATTGGCCGTCGCTTCCAGGATGAAGAAGCACAGCGTGACAAGGCTATCATGCCTTACAGCATCGTTGCTGCCGATAACGGTGACGCCTGGCTGGAAGTGAAGGGCCAGAGAATGGCACCACCGCAGATCTCTGCGGAAGTCCTGAAGAAAATGAAGAAAACGGCGGAAGATTACCTGGGTGAGCCGGTAACTGAAGCGGTTATCACCGTTCCTGCCTACTTCAACGATGCTCAGCGTCAGGCGACCAAAGATGCTGGCCGTATCGCAGGTCTGGAAGTGAAACGTATCATCAACGAACCTACTGCTGCGGCCCTGGCTTATGGCCTGGACAAAGAAGTGGGCAACCGTACCATCGCGGTTTATGACCTGGGTGGTGGTACTTTCGATATCTCAATCATTGAGATCGACGACGTTGACGGTGAAAAAACCTTCGAAGTTCTGGCGACCAACGGTGATACCCACCTGGGTGGTGAAGACTTCGACAGCCGCCTGATCAACTATCTGGTGGAAGAGTTCAAGAAAGAGCAGGGCATGGATCTGCGCAACGATCCGTTGGCGATGCAGCGTCTGAAAGAAGCCGCTGAAAAAGCCAAGATCGAGCTGTCCTCCGCTCAGCAGACCGACGTCAACCTGCCGTACATCACTGCAGATGGCAGCGGTCCAAAACACATGAACATCAAAGTGACCCGTGCAAAACTCGAGTCGCTGGTAGAAGATCTGGTTGCCCGCTCTATCGAGCCGCTGAAAGTGGCACTGAAAGATGCAGGTCTGTCGGTTTCTGACATTCAGGACGTGATCCTGGTTGGTGGCCAGACCCGTATGCCTATGGTTCAGAAGAAAGTTGCTGATTTCTTCGGTAAAGAACCACGTAAAGACGTTAACCCGGACGAAGCGGTTGCCGTTGGTGCTGCGGTTCAGGGCGGTGTGTTGGCTGGTGATGTGAAAGACGTATTGCTGCTGGACGTTACCCCACTGTCACTGGGTATCGAAACCATGGGCAGCGTGATGACGCCGCTGATCACCAAAAACACCACTATCCCGACCAAGCACAGCCAGGTGTTCTCTACTGCCGAAGACAACCAGGCAGCGGTGACCATCCATGTGCTGCAGGGTGAGCGTAAACGTGCCAATGACAACAAGTCACTGGGCCAGTTCAACCTGGACGGCATCCAGCCGGCACCACGCGGTATGGCGCAGATCGAAGTCACCTTCGATATCGACGCCGACGGTATTCTGCACGTGTCTGCGAAAGACAAGAACACCGGCCGTGAGCAGAAGATCACCATCAAGGCGTCTTCTGGTCTAAACGAAGAAGAAATCCAGAAAATGGTACGCGATGCCGAAGTGAACGCTGAAGCTGACCGTAAGTTCGAAGAACTGGTGCAAACTCGTAACCAGGCGGATCACCTGATCCACGGTACCCGTAAGCAGTTGGAAGAAGCGGGTGAGCAATTGCCAGCTGAAGACAAAACCGCTATCGAGAGCGCGCTGAAAGATCTGGAAGCTGCGGTGAAAGGCGAAGATAAAGCCGAAATCGAAGCGAAAACCCAGGCTCTGGTGCAGGTTTCCGGCAAGCTGATGGAAATGGCCCAGGCGCAAGCGCAGCAGGCACAGGGTGCTGATGCCGGTGCAGACAACGCGGCGCAGAAAGATGACGACGTG
This sequence comes from Serratia sp. NCCP-200, assembly GCF_059697885.1. NCBI lineage: Bacteria > Pseudomonadati > Pseudomonadota > Gammaproteobacteria > Enterobacterales > Yersiniaceae > Serratia > Serratia sp. NCCP-200. The sequence goes on along the minus strand of NZ_BAAKUJ010000005.1, from coordinate 315,802 downwards.
GTTGACGCCGAGTTTGAAGAAGTTAAAGACAAAAAATAATCGCCCTTAAGCGGGCACGGTGCGGCCACAGGCTGTAACCGGAAACCAGCACGGGCGTCGAGGCAACTCTACGCCCGTGCACGCATGTTAAGGGTAAGAGAAATAATGGCGAAGAGAGATTATTACGAGGTGCTCGGCGTTGCCAAGACGGCAGACGAGCGCGAAATCAAAAAGGCGTATAAGCGCCTGGCGATGAAGTATCACCCTGATCGTAATCAGGAAAAAGACGCCGAAAGCCAGTTTAAAGAGGTCAAGGAAGCCTACGAGGTCCTGACCGACGATCAAAAACGTGCTGCCTACGATCAATACGGCCATGCGGCCTTTGAGCAAGGTGGTATGGGCGGTGGTGGTGGCTTTGGTGGCGGCGGTGCCGACTTCAGCGATATCTTTGGCGACGTGTTTGGCGATATCTTTGGCGGCGGACGCCGTCAACGTGCCAGCCGTGGATCCGATTTGCGTTACAACATGGATCTGACGCTCGAAGAAGCCGTGCGTGGCGTGACCAAAGAGATCCGTATTCCAACGCTGGAAGAGTGTGATGTCTGCCATGGCAACGGTGCCAAGCCGGGCAGTTCGCCGGCAACCTGTCCGACCTGTCATGGTCAGGGTCAGGTGCAGATGCGCCAAGGGTTCTTCACCGTGCAGCAGGCTTGTCCGCACTGCCACGGGCGTGGTCAGATCATCAAGGATCCGTGCAACAAATGTCACGGCCATGGTCGCGTAGAGAAATCCAAAACCCTGTCGGTGAAAATCCCGGCGGGCGTAGATACTGGCGACCGCATCCGCCTGGCGGGTGAAGGTGAAGCTGGCGAACACGGCGCGCCAGCAGGCGATCTGTACGTTCAGGTTCAGGTGAGTGCTCACCCGATCTTCGAACGTGAAGGCAATAATCTCTACTGCGAAGTGCCGATCAACTTTGCTATGGCTGCCTTGGGTGGCGAGATTGAAGTGCCAACGTTGGATGGCCGCGTCAAGCTGAAAGTCCCGGCGGAAACTCAGACCGGCAAACTGTTCCGCATGCGTGGCAAAGGGGTGAAATCGGTACGGGGTGGCAGCCAGGGTGACCTGCTGTGCCGCGTGGTGGTAGAAACGCCGGTGAGTCTGAACGAGAAGCAGAAGCAACTGCTCAAAGAGCTGGAAGAGAGCCTGGGTGGCCCTTCTGGGGATAAAAACAGCCCGCGTTCGAAAAGCTTCTTCGACGGCGTGAAAAAGTTTTTTGACGACCTGACTCGTTAATCAACGTTTTCCACGCATCAACTCTCAAACCCCGGTTTAAGCAAACCGGGGTTTTTTTATCTTTGCTGCATGAAAGTCCCTATTAAAAATGTGATATACAGCTCAAATGAATCGGTTTTTACGAGTTGTTTTGCATTTATAAACTGATTTTTTCGAGGTGATTACTCGACTATACTCGTTTCATTGTCTGGAAACCGGGGTGCTTTTGCCTCTTTATCTATGCCCTATGGATTTCGAGTTGCATCTTGAAAGACAACGGGCATTCTGGAGCGACTTACTGTGACTACTATTATTCGTCAATTTCTGCGTCAAGAAGCCGCTGGTGGCATAATTCTGATCGCTGCCGCCGTGGTGGCTTTGATCATGGCTAATACCCCCGTACAGGGGCTGTATCAGGCCTTCCTTAACTTACCCGTGGCGGTCAGCATCGCCTCGCTGGACATTGCCAAACCGCTGCTGCTGTGGATTAACGACGGTTTAATGGCCATCTTCTTCCTGGTGGTGGGGCTTGAAGTCAAACGTGAACTGCTGCAAGGTTCCCTGGCTGGGCGTGAGAAGGCCATCTTCCCGGCGATTGCCGCGTTAGGCGGCATGCTGGCTCCGGCGCTGATCTATCTGCTGTTCAACGGTGCCGATGAAGTAACCCGCCAGGGTTGGGCGATCCCGGCGGCAACGGATATTGCCTTTGCCTTGGGCGTGATGGCCTTACTGGGCAACCGGGTGCCGACCAGCCTGAAAGTATTCCTGCTGGCCTTGGCGATTATCGATGACCTTGGGGTCATCATCATTATCGCGTTGTTCTACACCCATCAGGTCTCGATGGTGGCGCTGGGCGTTGCGGCTGCGGCGATCGTGGTATTGGCGCTAATGAACTGGCGGGGAGTGGGTAAAACCTCGCTGTATATGATGGTCGGATTGGTGCTGTGGGTTGCGATCCTCAAGTCGGGTGTTCACGCTACGCTGGCAGGGGTGATTGTCGGCTTTATGATCCCGCTGAACGCCAAGAGTGAGCCTTCGCCCTCCGAAACCCTGGAGCATGAGCTGCACCCATGGGTCGCCTTCCTGATCCTGCCGCTGTTTGCCTTTGCCAATGCGGGTGTCTCGTTGCAAGGGGTGTCCTTGAGCGGGTTGACTTCACTGTTGCCGCTGGGGATTGCTGCCGGGCTGTTTATCGGCAAGCCGCTGGGGATTTTCGTCTTCTGCTGGCTGGCGGTGAAACTGGGGATTGCCCGTTTGCCGCAGGATATCGGCTTTAAACAAGTGTTTGCCGTGGCCGTGCTCTGTGGTATTGGTTTCACCATGTCGATTTTTATTGCCTCATTGGCCTTCGCCGATGCGGATGTGGCTCTCAGTACCTATGCCAAATTAGGCATACTATTGGGATCGACCAGCGCTGCGGTAGTGGGTTACGGCCTGCTGCGTTTGAGTTTGCCCCGCAGCCGATGACCTTTGTGTTTACCCCTCGTTGCTGAAGGGTTATTACAATAGTAGCGGCAGCGTGGCTTCGTCAGCCGCGCTGCACTTGGGATTAAAGATAACTTTGCGTTGTCCGAAATTAACGATAGGGAGTTTGTCGCTCATCACGGCAGACCGTTTGCCGATGAGAAACCTAAGGAGAGAACGTTTTGAGAATGTCTCACATCAACTTTAACCATCTGTATTACTTCTGGCAGGTCTGCAAGGAGGGGTCCGTCGTGGGAGCGGCGGAAGCCCTGTTCCTCACGCCCCAGACCATCACCGGCCAAATCAAGGCACTGGAAGAACGGCTCAACGGTAAGCTGTTCAAACGCCAGGGGCGTGGGCTAGTCCCCTCCGAGCTAGGCCAACTGGTGTTCCGCTATGCCGACAAGATGTTTATGCTCAGCCAGGAAATGCTGGATATCGTCAACTACCGCAAGGAGTCCAACCTGCTGTTTGACGTGGGCGTCGCGGATGCGCTATCCAAACGTCTGGTCAGCCAGGTATTGGAAACGGCGGTGGTGGTGGACAACGAGCAAATCCACTTGCGCTGTTTTGAATCAACCCATGAGATGCTGCTTGAGCAACTGAGCCAGCATAAGCTGGATATGATCCTGTCGGATTGCCCGGTCGACTCCAGCCAGCAGGAAGGCTTGTTTTCGCTTAAGCTGGGGGAGTGTGGGGTCAGCTTCTTCTGTCGTCAGCCGATACCCGATTTACCGTTTCCGGCCTGTCTGGAACAGCGCCGCTTGTTGATCCCGGGAAGGCGTTCAATGCTGGGGCGCAAGCTGCTTAACTGGTTCAACACGCAAGGTATCAAGGTTGAGATACTGGGGGAGTTTGACGATGCAGCCCTGATGAAGGCTTTCGGCCTGTACCATAATGCGATCTTCGTGGCGCCAACGCTGTATGCGCTGGATACCTATAGCGATGATGACGTGGTGGAGATCGGCCGTGTCGATAGCGTGCAGGAAGAGTATTACATCATTTTTGCCGAGCGAATGATCCAGCATCCGGCGGTACAGCGGGTATGCAACAAGGACTTCTCGGCGCTGTTCGCGCTGTAGGCTTGAACGCCAGGCGTAAAAAAACCGGCCGAAGCCGGTTTTTTTAACAAGCACACAACGTAATGCTTATTGCATTGCGTTGATACGCGCCGTCAGGTTTGACTTATGACGCGCTGCTTTGTTTTTGTGGATCAGGCCTTTAGCTGCCTGGCGATCCACAAGTGGTTGCATTACGAGGAATGCTTTTTGTGCTGCGTCTTTGTCGCCAGCTGCGATAGCTGCGTCAACCTTCTTAATGAAGGTACGCACCATTGAGCGACGGCTAGCGTTATGCTTGCGACGTTTCTCAGACTGTATGGCGCGTTTCTTAGCTGATTTGATATTAGCCAAGGTCCAACTCCCAAATATATATATTGAGGACAATTCAAAGGCCGAGGAATATGCCCTTTTAGCCTTCGTTTGTCAATGGATTTGTGCAAATAAGCGCCGTTTGTACGGGCGGCACTTGCTACGTTGTGATGGCGCAGGATTTTACCAGCTTCAGCCATGGGAATACAGTGTTTCACGAGAAAAATCGCCATGTGATTTGCATCACAGTCTGCAAGCTGTTGGTCCTGGTGGGTTATCCCCCGTCTTTCAAGCGTCGGCCAGAAGCCAAGCTCGCTATCAGCGCGCTAATATAGCACGCATTGGGCCAGATAAACGGTGGTTAAGGCGATTATCCTCCGGTATGGTATGACTATTACATCAAAGGAACCAATCGCGGGTTAACCTTGACCGCTGTACAAGGTATAATCCGCCGATTTCCACTGTGTTGGGCCAGCTATGCAGCTAATTCGCGGCATCCATAATATCCGGGCACGCCACCGTGGCTGTGTGCTCACCATCGGCAACTTTGACGGCGTCCATCGCGGTCACAAGGCGCTGTTGAGGCAGTTGAAGCAGGAAGGGCGGCGCCTGGGGTTACCGGTCATCGTCATGATCTTTGAGCCACAGCCGCTGGAACTGTTTGCCGCGGATAAGGCTCCGGCCCGCCTCACGCGTTTGCGTGACAAAGCCAAATACCTGGCGCAGGCCGGGGTTGATTACCTGTTGTGCGTCAAGTTTGATCCCCGTTTTGCCGCCCATACCGCTCAGGCATTCGTTGCCGAGCTGCTGGTCGAAAAGCTGGGGGTAAAATTCCTGATGGTGGGGGATGATTTCCGCTTTGGTGCTGGTCGCCAGGGGGACTTCCCGCTGTTAGAGCTTGCCGGGCAAGAATTCGGCTTTGAGGTGGTCAGCACGCCAAGCTTCCGTGAAGGCGACCTGCGTATCAGCAGCACCGCCATCCGCAATGCGTTGCGTGATGATGATTTGCCGCTGGCAGAAACCCTGCTGGGGCATCCTTACAGTATTTCCGGGCGCGTTGTGCATGGCGATGAACTGGGGCGAACCATTGGTTTCCCAACCGCCAACCTGCCGCTCAAACGCCTGGTTGCCCCGGTGAAAGGGGTGTATGCCGTCGATGTTTATGGCCTGGGCCCCGAGCCTTTGCCGGGCGTGGCCAATATTGGCACTCGCCCAACGGTGGCAGGCGTACGTCAGCAGTTGGAAGTGCATCTGCTGGACGTAACCATGGATCTTTACGGGCGCCACCTTGATGTGGTGCTGCGCGCAAAATTGCGCAATGAACAGCGTTTTGCTTCGCTCGATGCGCTAAAGCAGCAAATCGCCAATGATGTGGTGACGGCCCGGACGTTCTTCGGGCTACAGACACCGGCTTAATCTACGAACCGAAACGAGATCGAGAATCTAATGAGTGACTACAAGAATACCCTGAACTTGCCGGAAACAGGGTTCCCGATGCGTGGCGATCTCGCCAAGCGTGAACCTGGCATGCTCGCACGTTGGTATGAACAGGATCTGTACGGGATCATTCGTGCCGCCAAAAAGGGCAAGAAATCCTTCATTCTGCATGACGGCCCTCCGTATGCGAATGGCAGCATTCACATTGGTCACTCGGTAAACAAGATCCTCAAAGACATTATTATCAAGTCAAAAGGGATGGCTGGCTTTGATTCGCCTTATGTTCCAGGCTGGGACTGCCACGGTCTGCCTATCGAACTGAAGGTTGAGCAACTGTATGGCAAACCGGGTGAGAAACTGACACCGGCAGAGTTCCGCCAGAAATGCCGTGAATATGCTGCCGAGCAGGTAGAAGGCCAGAAGAAAGACTTTATCCGTCTGGGGGTGCTGGGTGACTGGGATCATCCGTACCTGACCATGAATTTTAAAACCGAAGCCAACATCATCCGTGCGTTGGGCAAGATCATCAGCAATGGTCATCTGCTCAAAGGCGCCAAGCCGGTGCACTGGTGTACGGACTGCGGTTCTTCCCTGGCGGAAGCAGAAGTTGAATATTACGACAAAACCTCGCCATCCATCGACGTCGCGTTCCATGCGGTTGATGCGGCGGCGGCGGCCAGCAAGTTTGGTGTAACCAACGTGAATGGCCCGGTGTCACTGGTGATCTGGACGACCACACCGTGGACGCTGCCTGCCAACCGTGCGATCTCGCTGAATGCAGAGTTCAGCTACCATCTGGTACAGGTTGAAGGTCAATGCCTGATCCTGGCAGCGGACCTGGTAGAAAGCGTGATGAAGCGTGCAGGCATCACCCATTGGGAAGTGCTGGGCAGCTGCAAGGGTAGCGATCTGGAACTGATGCGCTTTACCCATCCGTTTATGGGCTTTGACGTGCCGGCGATCCTGGGCGATCACGTTACGCTGGATGCCGGTACCGGTGCCGTACATACCGCTCCTGGTCACGGCCCGGATGACTTCATCATCGGCCAGAAATACGGCCTGGAAGTTGCCAACCCGGTTGGCCCGAACGGCTGCTACCTGACCGGCACCTATCCAACGCTGGATGGTAAATTCGTGTTCAAGGCCAACGATCTGATCGTTGAGTTGCTGCGTGAGAAAGGTGCTCTGCTGCACGTGGAAAAACTGCAACACAGCTACCCGTGCTGCTGGCGCCACAAAACGCCGATCATTTTCCGTGCCACGCCACAATGGTTTATCAGCATGGATCAAAAGGGTCTGCGCAAGCAGTCACTGGAAGAGATCAAAGGCGTGCAGTGGATCCCGGATTGGGGCCAGGCGCGTATCGAAACCATGGTGGCTAACCGTCCAGACTGGTGTATCTCACGTCAGCGTACCTGGGGCGTTCCAATGTCCCTGTTCGTGCATAAAGACACCGAGCAGCTTCACCCACGCAGCGTAGAGCTGATGGAAGAAGTGGCCAAGCGTGTTGAGCAAGACGGGATCCAGGCCTGGTGGGATCTGGACGCTGCCGATATCCTCGGTGCCGAAGCGGCCGATTATGTGAAAGTGCCCGATACGCTGGACGTTTGGTTTGACTCGGGTTCAACCCATTCTTCCGTGGTTGACGTGCGCCCAGAATTCAACGGCCACTCTGCCGACATGTATCTGGAAGGTTCCGACCAACATCGTGGCTGGTTCATGTCATCGCTGATGATTTCGACCGCCATGAAGGGTAAGGCACCTTACAAAGAAGTGCTGACCCACGGCTTTACCGTCGATGGTCAGGGCCGCAAAATGTCCAAGTCAATCGGCAACACCGTCAGCCCGCAGGACGTGATGAACAAGCTGGGTGGCGACATTCTGCGCCTGTGGGTCGCTTCTACCGACTACACCGGCGAGATTGCGGTTTCCGACGAAATCCTCAAGCGTGCTGCCGATTCTTATCGCCGCATCCGTAATACCGCGCGTTTCCTGCTGGCCAACCTCAACGGGTTTGATCCAAGCACTGACTGCGTGGCACCGGAAGATATGGTGGTACTGGATCGCTGGGCTGTGGGCCGTGCAATGGCCGCACAGCAGGATATCGAGCAGGCCTATGCCAACTACGATTTCCACGAAGTGGTGCAGCGCCTGATGCAGTTCTGCTCGGTAGAAATGGGTTCCTTCTATCTGGATATCATTAAAGACCGTCAGTACACCGCGAAAAGCGACAGCGTTGCCCGCCGCAGCTGCCAGACTGCTCTGTTCCACATTGCAGAAGCGCTGGTACGTTGGATGGCACCGATCATGTCGTTTACCGCCGATGAAATCTGGGCCTTCCTGCCAGGCAAACGCGCGCAGTACGTGTTTACCGAAGAGTGGTATGACGGTCTGTTTGGTCTAGCGGCAGGCGAAGGCATGAACGATGCGTTCTGGGCCGATCTGCTGAAAGTGCGTGGTGAAGTGAACAAGGTGCTGGAACAGGCGCGTGCGGACAAGCACATTGGCGGTTCGTTGGAGGCGGCGGTTACGCTGTACGCCGATAGCGATCTGGCAGCACGCCTGAACAGCCTGCAGGACGAACTGCGCTTTGTGTTGCTGACCTCTTCGGCCAGCGTAGCACCGTTTGCCGATGCTCCTGCCGATGCGCAGCAAAGTGAACTGTTGAAAGGGCTGAAAATTGCGTTCAGCAAAGCGGATGGTGAGAAGTGCCCGCGCTGCTGGCATTACACCACCGATGTCGGCCAGGTAGCGGAGCACGCAGAACTTTGCGGCCGCTGTGTGACTAACGTAGCCGGTGACGGCGAAAAACGTAACTTTGCCTGAGATCAAGCGCCTGATGAGTAGACCGATAAGTTCGACCGGCTTGCGCTGGCTATGGCTGGTAGTGGTGGTGCTGGCGCTGGATTTTTTCAGCAAACAGTGGATCCTGAGTAACTTCGTGCTGGGCCAGACCCAGCCGTTGTTCCCGTCAATCAACCTGTACTATGCGCGTAACTACGGCGCGGCGTTCAGTTTCCTGGCGGATCACGGTGGCTGGCAGCGCTGGTTCTTTGCCGGTATTGCGGTCGCCATCGTGGCGGTGCTGCTGGTGATGATGTATCGCAGCAGTGCCCAGCAGAAGCTGAACAATATCGCCTATGCCTTTATTATCGGCGGTGCGCTCGGCAACCTGTTTGATCGTCTGTGGCATGGCTTTGTGGTCGATTTCATCGACTTTTATATCGGCAACTGGCATTACCCGACCTTCAATCTGGCGGACAGCTTTATCTGCGTCGGTGCCGCCATGATCGTGCTGGAAGGGTTCTTGCCAGCGAAGAAAAGCGTCAACAGCGAAGGTAAGTGATATGACTGCTCAGGTTAACGGCAACAGCGCAGTGCTGGTGCATTTCACGCTGAAACTGGCAGATGGAACGACCGCGGAATCCACCCAGGGCAACGGCAAACCAGCGCTGTTCCGCCTGGGCGATGGCAGCCTGTCTGCTCCGCTGGAACAGCACCTGATCGGTCTGCGGGCAGGGGACAAATGTGCGTTTACCCTGCAACCGGAAGCCGCGTTCGGTGCGGAGAACCCGGATCTGATCCAGTTCTTCTCGCGCCGCGACTTCAACGAAACCGGCGTGCCGGATGTCGGCACCATCATGCTGTTTACCGCCATCGACGGCAGCGAAATGCCTGGTGTGGTGCGCGAAGTGGCGGAAGATTCGATCACCGTTGATTTCAACCATCCGTTGGCGGGGCATCCGGTGACCTTCGATATCGAAGTGCTGGAGATTGACCCGCAGCAGGAGGAAGCGCATGCAAATATTGCTGGCTAACCCGCGTGGCTTCTGCGCCGGAGTTGATCGTGCGATCAGCATCGTAGAACGTGCGCTGGAGATTTATGGCGCGCCGATTTACGTGCGTCACGAAGTGGTGCATAACCGCTACGTGGTCGAAAGCCTGCGCGAGCGCGGGGCGGTCTTTATCGAAGAGATTGCGGAAGTGCCGGACGGCTCGATCCTGATCTTCTCCGCCCACGGTGTGTCACAGGCAGTTCGGGCCGAGGCCAAAGCCCGCGATCTGACCATGCTGTTTGATGCTACCTGTCCGTTGGTGACCAAGGTGCATATGGAAGTGGCTCGGGCCAGCCGTAAGGGCACCGAAGCAATCCTGATTGGCCATGCCGGGCATCCGGAAGTGGAAGGCACCATGGGCCAGTACAGCAACCCTGAGGGGGGCATGTACCTGGTTGAGTCGCCGGAAGATGTCTGGCAATTGCAGGTGAAGAACGAACATAACCTGTGCTTTATGACCCAGACCACGTTATCGGTGGACGATACTTCTGACGTGATCGATGCGTTGCGTAAGCGCTTCCCGGATATTATCGGGCCGCGCAAGGACGATATCTGCTATGCCACCACCAACCGTCAGGAAGCGGTGCGCAGCTTGGCAGGTGATGCCGACGTGGTGCTGGTAGTGGGGTCGAAGAACTCGTCCAACTCCAACCGCCTGGCGGAACTTGCCCAGCGTGTGGGTAAACCAGCCTATCTGATCGACTCGGCGGCGGACATTCAGGAATCCTGGTTGAAAGACGCCAGCAACATTGGCGTCACCGCCGGAGCCTCTGCGCCGGACGTGCTGGTTCAGGACGTCATCAGTCGCTTGAAAGCCTTGGGCGGCAAGGATGTGCATGAGCTTAGCGGCCGTGAAGAGAACATCGTGTTTGAAGTGCCGAAAGAACTGCGCATGGATATCAAGCAGATCGACTGATCGTTGCCAATATCATTAAGTAACGGGAAGCCTTGGCTTCCCGTTTTGCGTTTTAACTAACTGTAATTAATGGCTCCCACTAGTCTCAGGCTTCAGGTGTCGCAGTATTGAGCTCGCCCATTAGCGTGCAGAATGAGCAAAAATCGACTTTATCGCCATTCATCGCAATGCATAAATAGTGCATGATTATGTAGCAACAGAAGGTTGACGCTAATCGGGTAATTGTTAATCAATTGACAGCGTTACTGATAACATACCGGGCATATCATAATTTTCTAATCCGTAAGCAAATCCTCTGGTAGTGATAGGGTAGGGAAGTTACCCTGAATCCATAGCCGAGGAGTGGCTTTTGACCATAAAAGAGAGCGAAGTATGACTGATTCACAAATCCGCATCGCGATTGCGGGTTCCGGTGGCCGTATGGGGCGCCAATTGATACAGGCCGTGCAGCAGGCACAGGGCGTGGTATTGGGTGCAGCACTGGAGCGCCCGGGTTCTAGCCTGGTTGGCACAGATGCCGGCGAACTGGCTGGCGTTGGCACCGTAGGCGTCACCGTCAGCGATAACCTGGAAAAGGTTGTCAGCGATTTCGATATCCTGATCGACTTCACCCGCCCGGAAGGCACCCTGGCCCATCTGGCGTTTTGCGTGGCCCACGGCAAAGCCATGGTGATCGGTACCACCGGTTTTGATGATGCGGGTAAAGCGGCCATTCAGGACGCGGCACAGCAGATTGGTATCGTGTTTGCCGCCAACTTCAGCGTGGGTGTCAACGTGGTGCTCAAGCTGTTGGAAAAAGCGGCCAAGGTAATGGGTGATTATACCGATATCGAAATTGTGGAAGCTCACCACCGCCACAAGGTAGATGCCCCTTCAGGAACGGCGTTAGCCATGGGCGAGGCGATTGCCGGTGCCTTGGGAAGGGATCTGAAAGAGTGCGCGGTTTACGAGCGCGTGGGTTATACCGGCGAGCGCGATCCAAAGAGCATCGGCTTTGCCACCATTCGTGCCGGGGATATTGTGGGTGAACATACCGCCATGTTTGCCGATATTGGCGAGCGGGTAGAGATCACCCATAAAGCCTCAAGCCGGATGACGTTTGCCAATGGCGCGGTGCGCGCCGCATCCTGGATATCAAACCAGCATAATGGGCTGTTTGATATGCGAGATGTGCTCGGTTTAGACCAGTTATAATTTTAATTAACACCATCGTGATGTGGTTGTGTTGATCATAATGATATGATAATCGGACAATAATTTTATTGTCCTTTTTTTTAACATTAAAAATAAAGCTTACGATTGATTTTAATTTTGTAGCCATTGTTTTTATATATTATCCGGTCTAATTCCTGTTTTTACTGCCATCTTTATTGCTCCCCGCATCGATTTTAGCTGTTTTAAGCTATTTTTTCTGTCACTGTGTCTCGCAACCGTTTACTCAGCCTAGTTTGCTGGTGTTTTTGTGCCTGTGGCCCCCTTTAAACCCTGAGGTCAGCAAAAATAATGGAAAAAATGGCGCTTTATCTAGACAAGCGGGACGCTCATCATTAAAATGCGCCCAATTTGCCAAAAATTGGCCTTGAGGGCGGTTTTTGCATTGATTTAGGGCGTGAAATCTGAATTAATATGCAAATATTGTGATTGATTATTCCTCGGAGGGTGTTTTGATTAAGTCAGCGCTATTGGTTCTGGAAGACGGAACCCAATTCCACGGTCGGGCCATCGGGGCAGAAGGTACGGCAGTGGGGGAAGTGGTCTTCAATACCTCGATGACCGGTTATCAAGAAATCCTCACTGATCCTTCCTACTCCCGCCAGATCGTTACTCTTACTTATCCTCATATCGGCAATGTCGGCACCAATGATTCCGACGCAGAATCCTCCGCTGTTCATGCTCAAGGCCTTGTCATCCGCGACCTGCCACTGATTGCCAGCAACTACCGCAACGAAATGGGCCTCGCCGATTACCTCAAGCGTCACAATATCGTGGCGATTGCCGATATCGATACCCGCAAGCTGACCCGCCTGCTGCGTGAGAAAGGCGCACAGAACGGCTGCATCATCGCGGGCGACCTCACTGATGCCGAACTGGCGCTGCAGAAAGCCAAAGCTTTCCCTGGCCTGAAAGGCATGGACCTGGCAAAAGAGGTCACCACCAAAGAGGCTTACGCCTGGCAACAGGGGAGCTGGACGCTGGAAGGCGATTTGCCGGAGGCCAAACCTGCGGGCGAACTGCCTTACCATGTGGTGGCCTACGATTACGGTGCCAAGCGCAACATCCTGCGCATGTTGGTGGATCGCGGCTGCCGCCTCACAGTGGTGCCAGCGCAAACCCCTGCGGAAGTGGTGCTGAAAATGGCTCCGGACGGCATCTTCCTGTCCAACGGCCCTGGTGACCCAGAGCCTTGCGATTACGCCATCACCGCCATCAAACGCTTCCTGGAAACCGATATCCCGGTATTTGGTATCTGCCTGGGCCACCAACTGTTGGCGCTGGCCAGCGGTGCCAAAACCATGAAGATGAAGCTTGGCCACCACGGTGGTAACCACCCGGTGAAGGATCTGGATAACAACACCGTGATGATCACCGCGCAGAACCATGGCTTTGCCGTTGATGAAAATAATCTGCCGAGCACGTTGCGCGTCACGCATAAATCCCTGTTCGACCACACGGTGCAGGGTATCCATCGTACTGATAAAGCCGCGTTCAGCTTCCAGGGCCACCCAGAAGCCAGCCCAGGCCCGCACGATGCCGCGCCGCTGTTCGATCACTTTATCGAACTGATTGAGACTTACCGTACCAACGCCAAATAATCAGGAGCCAGAAAAGCCATGCCAAAACGTACAGATATAAAAAGCATCCTGATCCTCGGCGCTGGCCCGATCGTTATCGGCCAGGCGTGTGAATTTGACTACTCTGGTGCTCAGGCGTGTAAGGCGCTGCGTGAAGAAGGTTACCGCGTCGTACTGGTCAACTCGAACCCGGCCACCATCATGACCGACCCGGAAATGGCCGACGCTACCTACATCGAGCCGATCCACTGGGAAGTGGTGCGTAAAATCATCGAGAAAGAGCGCCCGGATGCGGTGCTGCCAACCATGGGTGGGCAAACTGCGCTGAACTGTGCGTTGGAGCTGGAACGTCAGGGCGTACTGGCCGAGTTCGGCGTTACCATGATCGGCGCTACCGCCGATGCCATCGACAAAGCTGAAGACCGCCGCCGTTTCGATATCGCCATGAAGAAAATTGGCCTGGACACGGCGCGTTCCGGCATCGCCCATAATATGGAAGAAGCGTTGGCGGTGGCCGCCGATGTGGGCTTCCCCTGCATTATCCGCCCGTCATTTACCATGGGCGGCACCGGTGGCGGTATCGCCTATAACCGCGAAGAGTTCGAAGAGATCTGCGAGCGCGGTCTGGATCTGTCCCCGACCAAAGAGCTGCTGATTGACGAATCGCTGATCGGCTGGAAAGAGTACGAGATGGAGGTGGTGCGCGATAAGAATGACAACTGCATCATCGTCTGCTCGATCGAAAACATCGATGCCATGGGGATCCATACCGGTGACTCCATCACGGTGGCTCCAGCGCAAACGCTGACCGACAAAGAATACCAAATCATGCGTAACGCCTCGATGGCGGTACTGCGTGAGATCGGCGTGGAAACCGGCGGCTCCAACGTGCAGTTCTCGGTGAATCCGAAAACCGGCCGCCTGATCGTGATTGAAATGAACCCACGCGTATCCCGTTCATCGGCGCTGGCCTCGAAAGCGACCGGCTTCCCGATTGCCAAGATCGCCGCCAAGCTGGCGGTGGGCTACACCCTCGATGAGCTGATGAATGACATCACCGGTGGCCGTACGCCAGCCTCCTTTGAGCCTTCCATCGACTACGTCGTCACCAAGATCCCGCGCTTCAACTTCGAGAAGTTTGCCGGAGCCAACGATCGCCTGACCACCCAGATGAAGTCGGTCGGCGAGGTGATGGCGATTGGCCGCACTCAGCAGGAGTCATTGCAGAAAGCGCTGCGCGGCCTGGAAGTGGGCGCGACCGGGTTTGATCCGAAAGTGAGCCTGGACGATCCGGAAGCCTTGACCAAGATCCGCCGTGAGCTGAAGGATGCGGGTTCCGATCGTATCTGGTACATCGCCGATGCTTTCCGCGCCGGTCTGTCCGTCGATGGCGTGTTCAACCTGACCAACATCGACCGCTGGTTCCTGGTGCAGATTGAAGAGCTGGTGCGTCTGGAAGAGCAGGTTGCCGAAGCGGGCATCAACGGCCTGAACGCTGATTTCCTGCGCACGCTCAAGCGTAAAGGCTTTGCCGATGCGCGCCTGGCCAAGCTGGCTGGCGTGGCGGAAAGCGAAATCCGCAAGTTGCGCCATAGCTTCAACATGCACCCTGTCTACAAGCGTGTGGACACCTGTGCGGCAGAATTTGCGACCGACACCGCCTACATGTATTCCACCTATGAAGACGAGTGTGAATCCAACCCGACCAACGATCGCCCGAAAATCATGATCCTGGGCGGTGGCCCGAACCGTATCGGCCAGGGCATCGAGTTCGACTATTGCTGCGTACACGCCTCGTTGGCGCTGCGCGAAGACGGTTACGAGACCATCATGGTCAACTGTAACCCGGAAACTGTCTCTACCGACTACGACACCTCGGATCGCCTGTACTTCGAACCGGTGACGTTGGAAGACGTGCTGGAAATCGTGCGCATCGAGAAGCCAAAAGGCGTGATCGTGCAGTACGGCGGGCAAACCCCGTTGAAACTGGCGCGTGAGCTGGAAGCTGCAGGCGTGCCGATTATCGGCACCAGCCCGGATGCAATTGACCGTGCCGAAGACCGCGAACGCTTCCAGCAGGCGGTTAACCGCTTGGGCCTGAAGCAGCCAGCCAACGCCACCGTGGCAACCATCGAGCAGGCAGTTGAGAAAGCGGCCGGTATCGGTTATCCGCTGGTGGTGCGCCCCTCCTACGTACTGGGTGGCCGTGCGATGGAAATCGTTTACGACGACATCGACCTGCGTCGCTATTTCCAGAACGCGGTTAGCGTGTCCAACGATGCGCCAGTGCTGCTGGACCGCTTCCTGGATGATGCGGTAGAAGTGGATGTGGATGCTATCTGTGACGGCGAGCGCGTGCTGATCGGTGGCATCATGGAGCATATCGAACAGGCTGGCGTCCACTCCGGTGACTCCGCTTGTTCACTGCCAGCCTACACGCTGAGCAAAGAGATCCAGGACGTGATGCGCCAGCAGGTAGAAAAACTGGCGTTTGAACTGCAGGTCCGTGGTCTGATGAACGTGCAGTTTGCGGTGAAGAACAACGAAGTCTACCTGATCGAAGTGAACCCACGCGCCGCACGTACCGTGCCGTTCGTTTCCAAGGCGACCGGCGTAGCGCTGGCGAAAGTGGCGGCGCGCGTGATGGCCGGTAAATCGCTGGCCGAACAGGGCGTGACCGAAGAGGTTATCCCGCCGTACTACTCGGTCAAGGAAGTGGTGCTGCCGTTCAACAAGTTCCCAGGCGTTGACCCGATCCTCGGGCCAGAAATGCGCTCGACCGGTGAAGTGATGGGCGTTGGCCGCACCTTCGCCGAAGCCTTCTCCAAAGCGATGTTGGGCAGTAACTCCGGCATGAAGAAAGGCCGTGCGCTGCTGTCGGTGCGCAGTGGGGACAAGGCTCGCGTAGTGGATTTGGCTGCCAGCCTGCTCAAGCAGGGCTTTGAACTGGATGCCACCCACGGCACCGCAGTGGTGCTGGGCGAAGCGGGGATTAACCCACGCTTGGTCAACAAGGTGCATGAAGGGCGTCCGCACATTCAGGATCGCATCAAGAACGGCGAGTACACCTACATCGTGAATACCACGGCGGGGCGTCAGGCGATTGAAGACTCCAAGCTGATCCGCCGCAGTGCACTTCAGTATAAAGTGCACTACGACACCACGATGAACGGCGGCTTTGCCACCTCGATGGCGATGAAGGCCGATCCAACCGAGCAGGTGACTTCGGTGCAGGAACTGCACGCACGTATCACCAAGTAAGTTAATAACTTGGTTGCCACTGAGGCGCTGCTTTTGCAGCGCCTTTTTTTGTTGCCGCAGCTCCCCAACGGTTGCGGTTTGCGGCTTGTGCTGATTTTGTGGGGGTGCGTCATATTTTTGGGATGACAAATTTGATATCCCATTATCTTTATCTATTTTTAATGGTGATTACTGTTATTTTCTGTTGTGAAACAGGCCTGTTCAATAAGGTGTCATCATGCTCAACAAACACGAGAATATCCTGCAGATCACCCATCTTAGCCAGGAAGGGATTGCTCAACTGGCTCCTTCATTCAACACGCTTCCCCACACCCAGCATGCGGATGGCAAGTACCGCCTGCGGCGTTATTCCGTCCTGCGTTTTCAGCAAGGCTTGGTGGTAGAGACGGGCAAACATGAGTTTGTACAGTCTGAGGATATCAACCATTTTCAGGGCAATATCGTCCGCCAATTCGAACCGCTCTTGACCACGACCTGGCAAAATGAGGGGATGCGCGAAATGTGCGAGGTCTTTGTTAATAGCAATGACCTACCGGACAACCAGGAGATAGAGATCCACCAAATCCGCATTACCACCACCTATGTTGAAACTCAGGTGGCACCGGAAGGTATCCATCGCGATGGTTTTGATCACATCGCGATAGTCGGTATCGACAGGCATAACATTGTCGGCGGGGATATCCTGCTCTATAACAGCAATCGCGAAGAGCCATTTTTCCGTAAGGTGTTGGAAAATGGCGAAGTTGCCATGATTGCAGACAGTAAGCTGTGGCATAACGCCTGCCCAATCCGTGCCGTCGAGACAGATAAAGAAGGGCATATGGATGTTTTTGTTCTGACAGCGAGGGTGGCATGAAATTTACGCCTGAACAAAGCCGGACGCAATTTAGCGCTCTGGGTCAGCTGTATCAAGGAAAAAGCGTGGTGTTCTTTGATGGCCCCGGTGGCTCACAGGTCCCGCGCACGGTGTTAGACAAGATGGTCGATTATTTGGGCCACCATAATGCCAACCTGGGGGGACACTATTTTTCCAGTAAAGCCACTGAGCGAGTGATGTTACAAGCCAGAGAGTCTGTTCGGGCGTTGTTGAATGCCAGCTCGGCCGACAATATTGTCTTTGGCGCCAACATGACCTCACTGACTTTTCAACTGAGCCGCGCTATCAGCCGGGATTGGCAAGCCGGGGACGAGGTGATCGTCACCGCTCTGGATCACTATGCGAACGTTTCGAGCTGGCAACAGGCCGCTGCCGATAAACAGGTCGTTGTTCATCAGGCCCCGGTTAATGAGCAGGATTGTACGTTAGACGTCGATAAACTTTGTGCGCTTATTAACGCCAAAACCCGATTGGTGGCTGTTACCTATGCGTCAAATACCACAGGTTCGATCGTGGATTTAAAGCGTATCGTCGAAGCGGCACACGAGGTTGGCGCTTTGGTGTATGTAGATGCAGTGCACTATGCCCCACACCGTCTGATTGATGTTCAAGCGCTGGGTTGCGACATACTCCTGTGTTCCGCGTATAAATTTTTTGGCCCACACGTCGGGATCGCCTATCTGGCTGCGCCGTGGCTGCAAACGTTACGTCCTTACAAGGTCGAGCCGGCCACCGATCTTGGCCCTGGGCGTTTCGAGACGGGAACTCAGAGTTTTGAAGGGCTTGCGGGAGTGACTGCTGCGATCGAATACCTGGCTCAGTGGGGAGAACCCGGTGCGCCGTTGCGCCAGCGCTTGCAAGACAGCTTTAGCCAACTCAGCCAGCATGAAGAAGCGCTCAGCGCTTATTTCCTGGAAAAACTACGGCAAGTGAAGGGGGCGCGCTTGTACGGTATCGATCGGCCCGATGCCAACCGCCGGACCCCGACTTTTGCCGTGACGTTTGCGCACGGGCTGCCTGAAGAGGTTGCCAAGGCGCTGGGAGAACACAATATTTGTGTCGGCAACGGGCATTTTTATGCGCTGGGGCTGGTCCGCCAACTGGGTCTGGAGCAACGTGGTGGTGTCGTGCGGATCGGATTGATGCACTACAACACCCGCCAGGAAATTGACCGTTTGTTTCAGATTATCAACACGTTGAACCAATCATTGCCGTAAGCCGGTGATGCCATATCGCCCCCATATCCTGACGATCAGGGGATGGGGGCATCGTGGGCCAGCAAGTTTTCATGTCGGTAATGGCGACACGATGACTGGTATATACTCGTTGTATGAAACGCAACAACGAGAAGCGCATGATCCTGATTATTTACGCCCATCCCTATCCCCGGCATTCCCATGCCAACCAACGGTTGCTACAGGCGGTAAAAGACATTCCCGGCGTGGAAGTTCGTGCGCTGTATGAACTGTATCCGGATTTTAATATCGATATCGATGCCGAGCAGCGGGCGCTGGAACGGGCCGATATGGTGGTTTTACAGCATCCGATGCAGTGGTACAGCTTGCCGCCGCTGCTGAAACTGTGGATCGACAAAGTGCTGGAGCATGGCTGGGCCTATGGCCATGAGGGCAACGCCCTGGTAGGGAAAGACTGCCTGTGGGCGGTCACCAGTGGCGGAGATGAGCAGCATTTCGCGTTGGGTGATTACCCCAACTTTGCCGCGCTGGGCCAGCCGCTACAGGCCACGGCGATCTACTGTGGTATGAAGTGGCAACCGTTTTTTGCCGTGCACAATACCTTTACCTGTAACGAACCGGCCTTGATCGCCGCTGGAGAAGCCTATCGCCAGCGGCTGGTGCAGTATCTGATGGAACACAGCGAGCCAGCAGCAGAGCAGGAGCCCGTGCATGGATAACCACTCGATGATGATTGAAGGGCTGATTTATCTGGGATCGGCCGGGCTGTTGGTGCCGATTGCCGTACGCCTGGGATTGGGATCGGTACTTGGCTACCTGATTGCGGGCTGTGTCATTGGCCCTTGGGGGTTGAAACTGGTTTCCGATCCCGAGTCGATACTGACCTTTGCCGAAATTGGCGTGGTATTGATGCTGTTTATTATCGGGCTGGAGCTGGATCCCCGGCGGTTGTGGACGCTGCGAGCAGCGGTCTTTGGCGGTGGGAGCATCCAGATGGTGGGATGCGGTCTGGTGCTGAGCGCCTTCTGCTACTTCCTCGGCCTGAATTGGCAGGTCGCCTTGCTGATTGGCTTGACGTTGGCACTCTCCTCAACGGCGATCGCCATGCAGGCGATGAGTGAGCGTAACCTGACGCCTTCGCCGATTGGTCGCAGCTCGTTTGCGGTGCTGTTGTTCCAGGATATTGCAGCCATTCCCTTGGTGGCGATGATCCCACTGCTAGCCAGCAGCGGCGCGGCTACCACGCTGGGCGCCTTTGTATTTTCTGCCGCCAAGGTGGTGGGGGCGCTGGCGGTCGTGGTGTTACTGGGGCGCTATGTGACCCGGCCCTTGCTGCACTTTGTGGCGCGTTCCGGCATGCGTGAAGTCTTTAGCGCCGTGGCGCTGTTCCTGGTGTTTGGCTTTGGCATTCTGCTGGAGATGGCTGGGCTATCGATGGCGATGGGAGCCTTTCTGGCTGGCGTGTTGCTGGCCAGTTCCGAATACCGCCATGCGCTGGAAAGCGATATTCAGCCATTTAAAGGCCTGCTGCTTGGGCTGTTCTTTATCGGCGTGGGGATGTCGATCGACTTTGGCACGCTGTTCCATCATCCGTTGCTGATCGCCTCGCTGTTGCTGGGCTTTATGCTGCTGAAGGCGGCACTGCTGTGGCTGGTTGCGCCGATGCTTGGGGTACCCAAGCGTCAGCGCGGGCTGTTCGCCATTTTGCTGGGGCAGGGCAGTGAGTTTGCCTTTGTGATCTTTGCTGCGGCGCAGATGGCCGGTGTATTACCGCTCGAATGGGCTAAATCGCTGACGTTGGCCGTTGCACTTTCGATGGCCGCTACGCCATTGCTGCTGGTGGTTGCCGCTCGCCTGGCCAAGAATGCCCCACAGGACGAACGCCCGGCAGACGTGATCGACGAAGAGAATGCCAGCGTGATCATCGCCGGTTTTGGCCGTTTTGGCCAGATCGCCGGCCGTATGCTGCTGGCTAACGGCGTGCATACCGTGGTGTTAGATCACGATCCGGACCATATCGAAACGCTGCGCAAATTTGGTACCAAGGTGTTCTATGGCGATGCGACGCGAGCCGATCTGTTGGAAGCCGCGGGGGCAGAACATGCCAAAATCCTGATTAACGCCATCGACGATGTGGAAGCCAACCTGCAACTGACGGCGTTGGTCAAACGCCATTTCCCGCACCTGAAAGTGGTGGCGCGTGCCCGCGATGTGGATCACTGGTATCAATTGCGGCAGTTGGGGGTGGAGAAACCTGCACGGGAAACCTTTGAAAGCTCGTTGCTGATCGGCAGAGAAACTCTCGAGCTGCTGGGGCTGGACGCCTACGAAGCCCGTGAAAAGGCGGATACCTTCCGGCGTTATAACCTGAAGATGCTGGAGGATACGCTAGAGAACTACGAAGATACCGAGTTCCGTGTCGCCAGCCTGCAACGGGCTAAAGAAATGCTGTCGTCGGCCATCGAGCAAGATCAGAAGCGCCTATCTCACGTGCAGCAAAACGGCTGGCGCGGCAGTATTGATGGCAAAGCACCGGAGGAAGAGGTCGTAGAGGCGAAAGGGTAATAGCTTGGCGAGGGTTTTACCCTCGCCGGTTTTTCAGCTCAGCGCGACTTTGATACCCAAGGCGATTAACATCCCGCCCAACAGCTTATCGACCACCTTCTGTGTTTTCTCCAGCCCACGGCGCACCGGCCCGCTTTGGATCAAAAACACCAGCACCGGCCACCAAACGGCGGAAAGGCCGAAAATAATTCCGGCGTACCACAGCTTTTCACCCAGGCCGGAGTTGATTTGCAGTACCTGGGTAAACACCGCCAGGAAGAACAGCGTGGCTTTCGGGTTGAGCAGATTACACAGGTAACCTTGTACAAAGGCGCTTTTCAGGCTGACCTGTTGTTGAGGCAGGCTGCTGACGTTCATCTTGCTACCCCCGCGTGATAACAGGGCTTGAATGCCGACCCAAATCAGGTACACCGCACCAGCGTATTTCAGCACGTTGAACAACCACGGCGTGGTGGTGATGACTACCGCCAGGCCCGCGACACAGTAAGACATATGAGTTGCCACGCCGCAGATCACGCCAAACGCGGTCATCATTGCTGCCAGGCGCGGATAGCGCGCCGCATTTTTAATCACCAGAAAAAAGTCTGGCCCGGGGGAAAGCATGCCGAGTGTGGCAATACCGGCGACAAACAATGAGGTTTCAAGCATGAGCGAGTCTCTGAAAAGGCCTAATTCTGCTGATAATAACGCCACTCCTCCTGACGTGCATCAACCTATTACACTAATCTCTGGTTATATGATGGGGCTTCATTAAGAGGAAGTGATTGAGCGATATGAAAAAGGAATTAACCGCAGAGCTACCCGGTGTAAACCAGCAACAGCGTGAAATCACCCGTCTGTGTATTCAGTGTGCGTTGCTGCTGCTACAGCACGGGGCGGAAAGTATGGTGGTGGAACAACTCTCGACTCGTTTGGGCCTGGCGCTTGGCATGGATAGCGTAGAAAGCTCCATCTCGGCTAACGCCGTGGTGCTGACCACCATCAGCAATGATGCCTGCCTGACCACCACACGGAAGAACGTCGATCGCGGGATCAACATGCAAATGGTGACTGAGGTACAGCACATTGTGATCCTGGCGGAACACCATTTGGCCGACGTCCATGACGTAGCTCGGCGCTTTGAAAAGATCCGCCCGTTGCGCTATCCGCGTTGGCTGGTGGTGCTGATGGTGGGGTTGTCCTGTGGCTGTTTCAGCATGCTCAACGGCGGCGGGCCAGATGCTTTTGCGGTTACCTTTATGGCCAGCGGCCTGGCGATGTTTGTGCGCCAGATGCTGACCGCTCGCCATATGAATCCACTGATCAACTTTTGCCTGACGGCCTTTGTGGCCACCTCGGTCTCCGGCCTGCTGTTACGCGTACCGCTTTTCCACCAAACCTCCAGCGTGGCGATGGCGGCCAGCGTGCTGTTGCTGGTTCCCGGTTTCCCGCTGATCAACGCGGTAGCCGATATGTTTAAAGGCCACGTGAATACCGGCCTGGCACGCTGGGCGATGGCCAGTCTGCTGACGCTGGCAACCTGCATCGGCGTGGTGATGGCGATGTCGCTGTGGGATTTGCGGGGGTGGTCATGAGCCTGCTGTGGGCGCTGTTACAGGACATGCTGCTGGCGGCGGTACCCGCGCTCGGCTTTGCCATGGTGTTCAACGTACCGCTGCGAGCGCTGCGCTATTGTGCCTTGCTCGGGGCGTTGGGGCACGGATCGCGGATGCTGCTGATGCATTTCGGCATGAATATCGAGTGGGGCTCGTTCCTGGCCGCCATTCTGATCGGTATCATCGGCATTTACTGGTCACGCTGGCTGCTGGCGCATCCCAAGGTGTTTACCGTTGCGGCGGTGATCCCGATGTTCCCCGGTATTTCAGCCTATACCGCGATGATCAGCGTGGTGGAGATTTCGCATTTGGGCTACAGCGAAGCCCTGATGTCGGTGATGATCTCCAACTTCCTCAAAGCCTGTTTTATCGTGGGAGCCTTGTCGATCGGCCTGTCGGTACCAGGTCTGTGGCTGTATCGTAAACGTCCCGGCGTTTAGGGATTTTTCTAAGGATATGGGATTATTGGAGTTTATCTTCAGAGCCGTCCGATATATGACTATCGCTCGATTCGTCTATCGACGGTTGCCGGGGCTTTACGTATAGTGTGAACAATTTTGCTGCCTATACAGGGTTAAACAATGATTATCAGCCTGATTGCTGCTTTGGCGGCGGATCGCGTTATTGGTATGGAAAATGCCATGCCGTGGCACCTGCCGGAGGATTTGGCGTGGTTTAA
This sequence comes from Serratia sp. NCCP-200, assembly GCF_059697885.1. Classification (NCBI taxonomy): domain Bacteria; kingdom Pseudomonadati; phylum Pseudomonadota; class Gammaproteobacteria; order Enterobacterales; family Yersiniaceae; genus Serratia; species Serratia sp. NCCP-200. The sequence continues at coordinate 292,560 of NZ_BAAKUJ010000005.1, read as the reverse complement.
ACGTAACACGTTAAATAAACCGGTGATTATGGGCCGTAAGACCTTTGAGTCGATTGGCCGCCCCTTGCCAGGCCGCCATAATATCGTGTTAAGCAGCCAGCCGGGTAAAGAACCTGGCGTGACCTGGGTAACTTCGCTGGAGGAGGCCTTGGCTGCAGCTGGCGAGGTGGAAGAAGTGATGGTGATGGGCGGTGGCAGCATTTATAGCCAGTTCCTGCCACGGGCTTCCCGAATGTATCTGACGCATATCGATGCCGAAGTAGGCGGAGATACCTACTTCCCGGATTACGAACCAGATGAATGGGAAACCTCATTCAGCGCCTTCCACGATGCGGACGCACTGAACTCGCACGGCTACTGTTTTGAGATTCTGGAACGCCGCTAAGGCGGGTTAGCTATCAAATGGGCACCCTTGGGTGCCCATTGTCGTTTTAAGAAGCTGCCAGCGCATCCGCGCCGTCTATCGCATCACGGCGATTGCTTGGCTGGGTAAAGTAGCGCTTGTCTTCCCAACGTAGTAGGGTCAAATCCCCACCCCAACAGCAGCCGGTATCCAGACCGATGATGCCTTCCGGCGTGCCTCTGCCCTCTAGTGAAGCCCAGTGACCGAAGATGATACTGTACTCGGGATCGACCAGACGCGGCAGATCAAACCAGGGTTTCAGCGGAGCGGGAGCGCTGCCCGGCGCATCTTTGCAGATCATGTCCAACTGGCCGTTAGGGAAGCAATAGCGCATGCGGGTCAACGCATTGGTGCTAAAGCGTAGGCGTGCAAGCCCACTCAGCTCTGGGCTCCAGTTGTTGGGCATATCGCCGTACATCGCATCCAGGAACAAGGGATAGCTGTCGCTGCTGAGTACGGCTTCCACTTCACGGGCACACATCTGTGCGGTCTCGATATCCCACTGTGGGGTAATGCCGGCGTGGCCCATGATCAGTTTGCGTTCATCATCCACCTGTAGAACCGGTTGGCGACGCAGCCAGTTGATCAACTCGTCAGCATCAGGTGCTTCGAGCAGGGGGGTAATGCGGTCTTTGGGTTTGTTACGGCTAATACCGGCGTACACCGCCAGCAGGTGCAGGTCGTGGTTACCCAAAACCATGCGCAATGCCGGGCCGAGAGAACGAAGGTAGCGCAGCACTTCGAGCGAGCCGGGGCCACGGGCGACCAGGTCGCCAGTCAGCCACAGTTGGTCTTGCAGGGGATCGAAATCAACCTGAGCTAATAGCGACTGCAGTTCATCGAAACAGCCATGAACGTCGCCGATAAGATATGTCGACATATTAGTGGATCAGCGTAGGGATGGCTAAACGGAACACCGGAATAGCGGTACGGAATGGCTGACCCTGTTGATCAACCATTTCATAGTGGCCCTCCATGGTGCCCAGTGGCGTTTCGAGTATCGCACCACTGGTATATTGGAACTCGCTGCCGGGCCGGATAATGGGCTGTTCACCGATCACTCCCTCGCCCTGAACCTCGGTTTGGCGACCGTTGCTGTTGGTGATCAGCCAGTAACGGCCCAGCAGTTGCACGTCAAAGCGCCCCAGATTACGGATGGTAACGGTATACGCGAAGACGTAACGTTCTTCCTCAGGTATCGATTGTGATTCCACATACACACTCTGTACCTGCACACATACACGGGGCGAATCAATCATGACAACTGCTCCTTTATTGCTGCTGCGCCTGCTGTTGTGAAAGCCAGTTAGCCAGCTTACAGTACTGCGCTACAGAAATATTCTCTGCTCTGAGCGTCGGATCGACGCCGAGTTCCGTCAACTGTTCCGGAGTGAAAAGATCGCCCAGGCTGTTGCGGATGGTTTTTCTGCGTTGGTTAAACGCCTGGGTGGTCACGCGGCTGAGCATGCGCACATCGCCGACAATATTTGGCATCACCAGATGCGGTACCAGACGAACCACGGCAGAATCGACTTTAGGCGGTGGCGCGAACGCAGTCGGCGGCACTTCCAACACCGGAATAACGTTGCAGTAATACTGCGCCATCACGGTCAAGCGCCCGTATGCCTTGCTGTTTGGGCCGGCAACCAGACGGTTGACCACCTCTTTTTGCAGCATAAAGTGCATGTCGCGGATAGCTGAAGTATAGCTGAAAAGGTGGAACATCAGCGGCGTTGAGATGTTATACGGCAGGTTGCCAAACACGCGCAACGATTGGCCTTCCACGGCGGCCAGCTCGGCGAAGTTCACCGTCATGGCATCTTGCTGATGAATGGTCAGCTTGTCTTTCAGCTGTGGGTGATTGGCCAGGCGGGCCGCCAGATCGCGGTCAAGTTCAATCACCGTCATGCGATCCATACGCGCGCCAACTGGCTCGGTCAAGGCTCCCAGGCCTGGGCCGATTTCGACCACCGCTTCGCCCGGCTGTGGGTGAATGGCTGAGACAATGCTATCGATGACAAACTGATCGGTTAAAAAGTTCTGTCCAAAACGTTTGCGGGCAAAGTGCCCTTGGTGGACTCTATTATTCATTGCTGTTAATTATCATTTTAATGGCGAGAGCCAAGGCCGTTTTGAAGCTGCCTGCATCGGCAGTGCCGCTGCCAGCCAGTTCCAACGCGGTACCATGGTCGACCGAGGTACGGATAAAAGGCAAACCGAGGGTGATATTCACCGCTCGACCAAACCCCTGGTATTTTAGTACAGGCAAGCCCTGATCGTGATACATCGCCAGCACCGCATCTGCATATTGCAGATATTTGGGTTGGAACAACGTATCCGCTGGGAGCGGGCCAATCAGCTGGATGCCGCGGCTACGCAGCACGTCCAAAGCAGGAATAATCACATCCAGCTCTTCACGGCCCATATGGCCGCCTTCCCCCGCGTGCGGGTTTAGCCCACAGACGTAAATCAGAGGCTGCGGGATGCCAAATTGGTTTTTCAGATCCCGATCGAGAATGGTGATCACCTCGAACAGGCTCTGTTGGGTGATGGCGCCCGGGACTGCCAGTAACGGCAGATGGGTCGTTGCCAGTGCGACGCGAAGCTCCTCGGTTGCCAGCATCATCACCACGCGTTCACAATGGCTGCGATCGGCAAAGAACTCGGTGTGGCCGGTAAAGGCGACGCCAGCGTCGTTGATGATGCTTTTATTAACCGGGCCAGTGACCAGTGCGGCGAACTCACCGTTCAGACAACCGTCACAGGCACGTGCCAGAGTCTCTACCACATAGGCACTGTTAGCGACGTTAAGTTCGCCAGCAACCACGGCCGCCGGGGCTGCAACGGGCAATACCGTTAATGTCCCGGCACGCTGTGGCTGTGCAGGCTGGCCTGGCTGGTAGTCGCGCAGCGTGAGCGGTAACGCCAACTGGCGGGCGCGCTCAAGCAACAAGGCCGGATCGGCGCACACCACCAGCTCAACAGGCCAATCCTGTTGTGCCAGTACGGTGACCAAATCCGGCCCAACCCCGGCAGGCTCGCCGGGGGTAATGACGATACGGTTATTGCGGTGCATTGCTTCCATCGAGGATCTTCACGTAAGCAGCGGCACGTTGTTCCTGCATCCAGGTTTGCGCTTCTTCGGCAAACTTGCGGTTAAACAGCATGCGGTAGGCACGATCTTTCTGCGCCGCATCGGTTTTATCCACTTGGCGGGTATCCATCAACTGGATCAGATGCCAGCCAAAGGAAGAGTGTACCGGTTCGCTGAGCTGGCCTTTTTGCAGCTTCAGCAGCGCATCGCGGAAGGCAGGATCGTACATGTCTGGCGAAGCCCAACCCAGATCGCCGCCCTGCAGGGCAGAGCCTGGATCTTGTGACAGCTGTTTGGCTTCGTCTTCAAACTTCGCTTTGCCGCTCTTGATGGCCGCAGCCACTTCTTGCAGCTTGGCGCGTGCCTGATCGTCGGTCATCACTACTGAAGGTTTCAGCAGGATATGACGGGCATGCACTTCGGTCACGGAAATCGACTGGCTACCGCCACGGATATCGTTGACCTTCAGGATATGGAAGCCGACGCCGGAGCGGATTGGGCCAACCACGTCGCCTTTTTTGGCGCTGGACAGACGTTCTGCGAACAGCGTTGGCATTTCCTGCAGTTTACCCCAACCCATCTGGCCGCCTTTCAGCGCCTGTGAGTCGGCAGAGTAGGTGATCGCCAGCTTGCCGAAATCGGCACCGCCGGTCGCTTCACCCGCCAGGCGTTTCGCCAGCGCTTCGGCTTCATCAACCTGCTTCTGCGATGGGTTTTCTGGCAGCGGGATCAGGATGTGGCTGATGTTGACGTCGGTTTCACCGCCGTTTTGCGCGCCGACCTGCTTGGCTAACGCGTCAACTTCCTGTGGCAGGATGGTGACACGGCGACGCACTTCGTTGTTACGCACTTCCGAGGTCAGCATTTCCTTGCGGATCTGCGCACGGTAAGTGTTGTAGTTCAGGCCTTCATACGCCAAACGGCTACGCAGTTGATCCAGGCTCATCTTGTTCTGGGCGGCGATGTTGCCGATCGCCTTGTCCAGATCGGCATCGCTGACGGTGATCCCCATTTTTTGCGCCATCTGCAGCAGGATGTTATCCATAATCAGACGTTCAATGATCTGGTGACGCAACGTATTGTCGTCTGGCAACTGCTGGCCAGCCTGCTGTGCGTTGAGTTTCACCGATTGCATCAGGCCGTTCACGTCGCTCTCGAGGACTACGCCGTTATCGACGACGGCGGCGACTTTATCCATTTGTTGCGGTGCTGCGAACGCGGTATTGGCACAAACCACCAATCCGAGAAGAAGCGTTCTCCAGTTCTTCATACATTTCCCGTTATCTGTTTCCGCAAATGCGGGTGAAAGTTGTTTTTTTTCAATTCGTTAATCAATATCAGAATGCGCGTTGGTAAGGCAGAATACCCGAGCGCAGCATCTCATTGGTGCCAAGGCTGTGATCGTTGCTCAAGCCGCGCAGCTCGACGTTGAATGAAACTTTGTTATCGTACTTGCTGACCTGATTGCCGTTGTCCCAATCGGTGATCTTGCGCTCATAACCCACGTTAACCGCCCAGCAGCAGGTGTTATAGCGCAGGCCGACCAACTGGTTAGCAGTTTGTTTCGCACGGGTATCGTAGTAATACGCCCCGACGACTGCCCAACGATCGGCAATCGGCCAACTGGCCACCATACCAACCTGTGAAATACCGTCCTGATAGCCTGGGTTGCTGATATCCGGCAGGGTTGCCGAAATATATTCCGGGCTGGCATAACGGTAGTTCAACTGCACCATACGATTCTGATCCTGACGATATTCCACTACCGCGTCGCCTAACGCGAAGCTGTCAAGACGGGTGTCGTATTGCACACCACCGCGCAGGCCCCAGCGATCGTCAACCTTCCAATAGGTGTCACCAGCCCAGACGACGCTGCCGGTATCATCGCTATTATCAAAGTTGCTACTTTGATCCCCGGTCCGCGAGCGGCTGAGGTAGTAGATTTGACCTACGGAAACGTTAAAACGTTCAACCAGCGCCTCATCATAAATACGCGAGGTGACACCGGCTGCCACTCGGTTCTGCGAGGCGATACGATCCAGGCCGCTGTAGGAGCGGTCGCGGAACAGGCCCGAGTAGTCGGTTTGCAGCAGGGTTGAGTCATAAGTATAGATATTGCTTTGATCGCGATAAGGCACGTACAGGTACTGCATACGTGGCTCAATGGTTTGAGTAAAACCTTCTGACCAATCCATTGGGCGATCGAACACCACTTTGCCATCGGTCTTGAACTGCGGCAGTACGCGGTTGACCGAATCTTCCAGATCGGGAACCGGGCTCCCTGGGTTACGGCTGGCATAGTCGGTGGCAAAACCGTTAGGGATGGTCTGCTGGAAATGCGTCGCCATCAGTTTGGCTTCGGTATTCAGGCTACCCCAACTGTTGGCCAACGGCAGATTGATCGCCGGTGCTACATGCCAACGAGTGGCTTTCGGGTTATTCGGGTTGACGCTGGTAAAGTTGGCAAACTGGCCGTAGGTGTGGAAATCAAACGGACCGATATCCGATTTATAGTAGTTGAGATCCAACTGCGGCTGTGCACGGTAGGCGTTTTGGTTACCCGCACCGCTGAAGATCTGGAACTGCTTGGAGGCCAGCGTGGCATCCCAGTTCTCATCGGCATAACCGACGCTGAATTTCTGCGTGGCGTAACCATCGGTGGTGGAACCGTATTTGGAATCCAGATCGGTGAAGTAATAAGGGTCGCTGACCTTGGTGTAGTCGACGTTGAAACGCCACACCTGATTCATTACGCCGTTATGACCCCAGTAGAACAGCCAACGCTTGCTGTCGTCGACATCCCCGTGGTCTTTTTCGAACTGCCTATCGCTTGGCAGCCAGTCGAAGGCCATGGTGCCCAGACCCGGTTGCAGCAGATAACGGAATTCGTTCTGCCACTGCAGGCCACGATTCGTCATGTAATGCGGCGTGATGGTGGCATCAAAGTTTGGCGCAATGTTCCAGTAATACGGCAACATGAACTCGAAGCCGTTATTACTGCCATATTTGGCGTTGGGGATCAGGAAGCCGGAGCGGCGTTTATTACCCACTGGCAATTGCAAATAGGGGCTGTAGAACACCGGCACCTTGCCAATCTTGAAGCGGGCGTTCCACACTTCGGCCACTTCTTCTTCGCGATCGAGGATCACTTCGGAGCCCACTACGCTCCAACTGTTATCGCCAGGCAGGCACGAGGTGAAGGTACCGTTTTCCAGGATGGTGTAGCGGTTTTGGCCGCGCATCTTCATCTTGTCGGCATCACCACGCCCTTGGCGGCCCACCATCTGATAGTCGCCCTGGTAGACGTCGGTATCTTTGGTGTTCAGGTTTGACCAGGCTTTAGGGCCTTTCAGTTTGATCTGATTGTCCGCGTAGTTCACGTCACCGGTGGCGGTAACGGTACGGATCGGATCCGGCAGCCCATCTTTTTGCGTCTGCTTCAGCTCAACCTGCTTCGCCGTCAGGGTGCTGTTGCCCTGTTCGACGTTGACGTTGCCAGTGAACAGCGCGTTGTTCGGATAGTTGGCTTCTGAATCATCGGAAATGATGGTGACCGGCAGGCTGTTAGGGTCGCCGGTGATCAACGGTTTATCGTAAACAGGCACACCGAGCATACATTGCTCGGCCAGATCTGCCAGCGCGTGCTGACTATAAATTGCCGTCCAAATCAACGTGGCCAGCAGGGTTGGGAAACTTTTTTTCATACGCGGTTTTGGTGTTCCGTCATCAGAGGCGTCATGTCCGGCAAACGGTCAGAGACTATATCACTCATCAGCGTTGCGCTAGTGTTAAATCCTGCCGTTCTATTGCGTCGTCGTTAGGCGCAGAGATAAATGACAGGTATGATAATCGAATTCTTGGAAAAAATCGCCTTAACCCTTGCTCGTACCGATAGGGATACACGGCTTATTACGGTTTGATAGTTGGGGAGTATATGCAGTATTGGGGAAAACTGCTCGGAGTGATTGTCGCCATTTGGGCTGGCGGCGGATTCTGGGGTGTCGTGCTGGGGTTGATCGTTGGCCATATGATCGATACCGCACGCAATAACAAGCGCAGCCGGGGCTTCTTTACCGATCAGCAAACTCGGCAGACGTTATTTTTCCGCACGACCTTTCAGGTTATGGGGCATCTGACCAAATCGAAAGGGCGGGTGACCGAAGCCGATATCCAGATAGCCAGCCTGTTTATGGACCGCCTGCAACTGCATGGCGAGGCCCGTACCGCAGCGCAGCAGGCGTTCCGCGAAGGCAAGCACAGCCAGTTCCCGCTGCGTGAAACCTTGCAGCAGTTGCGCAGCATCTGTTTTGGTCGTTTTGACCTGATTCGGATGTTTCTGGAAATTCAAATCCAGGCCGCGTTTGCTGACGGTTCATTGCATCCGAATGAACGCCAGGTGTTGTATGTGATCGCCGAAGAGCTGGGCATTTCCCGCGCTCAGTTCGATCAGTTCCTCAGTATGATCGAAGGCGGGCGTCAGTTTGGCGGCGGCAGTTGGCAGGGGCAGCAAGGGGGATACTCCCAGGGCGGCTACCAGCAGGCGCAACGTGGCCCGACGCTGGAAGATGCCTGCAAGGTGCTGGGCGTGAACAGCAGCGACGATGCCACCACCATCAAACGTGCCTACCGTAAGCTGATGGGCGAGCATCACCCGGATAAGCTGGTTGCCAAGGGATTACCGCCGGAAATGATGGAGATGGCGAAACAGAAAGCGCAGGAGATCCAGGCAGCCTACGACCTGATCAAGCGCGAGAAGGGCTTCAAGTAGTTGTCGTTAAGGGCGCCGTGTGTGGCGCCCTTAAAAACTCAGAAATCCGGTTCTACGCGAAAATGCATCGGGGTCTGGAACGCGGGATGGGTGATACGCAACTCTTGTGCGTGCAGTTGCAGGCGCGGTGCCATCGCCTTGGCCTCTGGCGGGGCGTAGAAGCCATCGCCGAGAATGGGGTGACCCAATGCCAGCATATGAACGCGCAATTGGTGTGAGCGCCCGGTGATGGGCAGCAGCTTGACCCGTGTGCTGCCATCCGCGTCCCGGGAAAGCACCATATATTCGGTCTGCGCAGCCTTGCCGGTTTCGAAACAGACTTTCTGCAAGGGCCGGTTCGGCCAGTCGCAAATCAGCGGTAAATCCACCAACCCTTCATCCTGTGCCATATGCCCCCACACGCGGGCGATATAGCATTTTTTCGGCTCGCGCTCGCGGAACTGGCGTTTTAGCTCACGCTCGGCGGCCTTGTTCAATGCCACCACGATCACCCCGCTGGTAGCCATATCCAGGCGATGCACGGATTCTGCCGCCGGAAAGTCTGCCTGGATACGCGTCATCAGGCTGTCCTTGTTCTCCGGAGCACGGCCAGGCACGGAAAGCAGTCCGCTAGGTTTGTTGACCACGATGATGTGCTCATCCTGATACAGCACGTGCATCGGATCTTGCGGGGGATTGTAAGGTTCCATGTTAGCTCCGCTGAGAAGGGCAAACCGGGGAGCCTTGGCTCCCCGTTGTGTGGATCACTGGTGCGTCACTACTACCAGGCGAATAGCATCCAGCCGCCACCCCGCTTCGTTGAGGTTAATCAGCACCTGCTTGCGGTTGAACTCCAGCGCTTCGACTTCGTCATCACGGATATTCGGGTTAACCGCTTTCAGGGCTTCCAGACGTGCCAGCTCGGTGCTCAGCTTGTCATCGGCCTCTTGCTTGGCCTGTTCGATCAGGGCGCGCGCCTGTTCTTCCACCAGACTTTCTGCCTGTTGCAGCATCACGTGTACCTCTTGCTGCACCGCATTGACCAGCTTGCTGGAAGTGTGGCGATTGACCGCGTTCAGTTGGCGGTTAAAGCTTTCGAACTCGACCTGTGCCGCCAGGTTGGTTCCCTTGCGATCCATCAACATGCGGATCGGCGTTGGCGGCAGGAAGCGGGTCAACTGCAGGTGTTTAGGGGCCTGTGCCTCAACCACATACACCAGTTCGACCAGCAGGGTGCCCACCGGCAGTGCCTTGTTTTTCAACAGGGAAACCGCACAGCTCCCGGTGTCGCCGGAGAGGATCAGATCCAGCCCGTTGCGGATAATTGGATGTTCCCAACTGACAAACTGGGCATCTTCACGCGACAGCGCCTGCTCGCGATCAAACGTCACGGTGCAGCCATCTTGCGGTAGCCCAGGGAAGTCCGGTACCAGCATATGGTCGGACGGGGTCAGGACGATCAGGTTGTCGCTGCGGTCTTCCTGGTTGATGCCGACGATATCGAACAGGTTGAGCGCAAAGCTCACCAGGTTAACGTCGTTGTCCTGCGCCGCAATGGCTTCCGCCAGCGCCTGCGCTTTGTCACCGCCGTTGGAGTGCATTTCCAGCAGACGGTCACGGCCCTGTTCCAGCTGCGTTTTCAACTGTTTGTGCTGCTGGTTACAGGCATGGATAAACTCGTCCAGACCTTCCTGCTCGGTAGGGGAGGCCAGGTAGCCAATCAGTTGCTCATAGCAGCTGTCATAAATCGGCCGGCCGGTTGGGCAGGTGTGCTCGAAGGCATCCAGCCCTTCATGGAACCAGCGGCCCAGCACGGCCTGAGCGGTGTTTTCCAGGTACGGCACCATGATCTGGATATCGTGCATCTGGCCAATACGATCCAGACGGCCAATACGTTGTTCCAGCAGATCCGGGTTGAACGGCAGATCGAACATCACCATCTGGCTGGCAAACTGGAAGTTACGCCCTTCCGAACCGATTTCGGAGCACAGCAGTACCTGCGCGCCTTCTTCCTGTGAAGCGAAGTAGGCGGCGGCGCGATCGCGTTCGATAATGCTCAGCCCTTCGTGGAACACGGCGGCGCGGATCGCTTCGCGCTCGCGCAGCACCTGCTCCAGTTGCAGAGCGGTCGCGGCCTGGGCGCAAATCACCAGCACTTTCTCATGACGGTTGGCGACCAGATAATCCAGCAGCCACTCAACGCGCGGATCGAAGTTCCACCAGGTCGCATTCTCCCCTTCGAACTCCTGATAAATCTGTTCTGGGTAGAGCATGTCGCGGGCGCGGGCTTCGACGGTTTTCTTGGCGCTCATGATGCCGGACACCTTGATCGCCGTCTGATATTGCGTTGGCAACGGCAGTTTGATCTGGTGCAGGTGACGGCGTGGGAAGCCTTTTACGCCGTTACGGGTATTACGGAACAGCACGCGGCTGGTGCCGTGGCGATCCATCAGCATGGTGACCAGTTCCTGGCGCGCCTGTTCGCTGTTGTCGGTATCGCTGTTGGCCGCTTTCAGCAGGGGTTCAATGTCCTGCTCGTCGATCAGCTCGCCCAGCAGGTTCAGCTTGTCATCCGCCAGACGCTCGCCGCTCAGCAGCAGCGTCACCGCATCGGCTACCGGACGGTATTTCTGCTGATCGGTGACAAACTCTTGGTAGTCATGGAAACGGCTGGGATCCAGCAGGCGCAAGCGGGCAAAGTGGCTTTGCTGGCCAAGCTGCTCCGGGGTTGCCGTCAGCAGCAGTACGCCCGGAATGTGCTCCGCCAACTGTTCAATCACCTGATATTCACGGCTCGGCGCTTCTTCGCTCCAGGCCAGATGGTGAGCTTCGTCTACCACCAGCAGATCCCAGTGGGCATCAGCCAACTGCTCAAGGCGCTGCTTGTTGCGACGCACGAAATCCAGCGAGCAGATCACCAACTGTTCGGTTTCGAACGGGTTGCTGCTGTCGAGCATCGCTTCGGAATAGCGGCTATCGTCAAACAGTGAGAAATAGAGGTTGAAGCGACGCATCATTTCAACCAGCCACTGGTGTTGCAGGGTTTCCGGCACCACGATCAGCACGCGTTCGGCGCGGCCAGCCAGCAGTTGCTGATGAATAATCATCCCGGCTTCGATGGTTTTACCCAGGCCCACTTCATCGGCCAATAGAACGCGCGGTGCATGGCGCTGGCCGACCTCGTAGGCGATATGCAATTGGTGCGGGATCAGGCTGGCGCGCATGCCACGCAGGCCGGCGAACGGCAGGCGATACTGCTCGCTCTGGTATTTGCGGGCGCGGAAACGCAGCGCAAAGCGATCCATGCGGTCAATCTGACCGGCAAACAGGCGGTCTTGAGGTTTACTGAAGGTCAGCTTGCTGTCCAGCAGCACTTCACGCATAGCGACGCCGCTTTCCTGGGTATCCAGACGCGTGCCGATATAGGTCAACAGTCCGTTATCCTCTTTGACTTCCTCCACCTGCAACTGCCAGCCTTCGTGGTTGCTGATGGTGTCGCCCGGGTTAAACATCACGCGGGTGATTGGCGAGTCGTTTCTGGCATAGAGGCGGTTTTCACCGGTTGCGGGGAAAAGCAGGGTGACCATGCGCACGTCCAGTGCTACCACGGTTCCCAGTCCCAATTCGCTTTCCGTATCGCTGATCCAGCGTTGACCAAGTGTAAAAGGCATAGTTTGTCGGCTCGATTCTTATTAAGTAAGTCTTGCTACCCGGCAGATAAGCCCTGGGTAACCTGTTTCAACTGCTTGCTATTCCCGGCATCTTGCCTGCCACCGCGTTGTTACCGGTTGGCGAGCTTTATTTTCATTTAGCGGGTAATAGCCTGTTACGCCAGACGTCTGGTGACGGCATGGCGACAACGATGTTGTGAATAGTGGTTCAGAATTTGGGAAGGGCGCTATGGTAATGGAAGGCGGCGCATTCGTCACCTGTAAAACCCGATGATTTTTTCTTCCCAAATGCCGACTAACACCAGTAAAAAGAAAGGGTTTCCCCATGGGGTGGTATTACCCCCAGCTTTGACCGCTCAGAACAGGCCTATCTGCCTGGTTACCAACGCCGAAAAATCGTCGTACAGGAAGGGAAGTATAGCGTCTGCCACCGGTTGCAGCTGGCGTTCGAGATAATGATCGTAATCGATCGCGGATTGCCGGGTTTCCAACGGCTCTGGCCCGGCTAGCGTCATTACATAGCTGATCCAGCCACCGTTCTGATATTGCAGCGGCCGCCCCTGTTGACGATTATAGTCATCGGCCAGCCGGGCTGCTCGGGCGTGTGGCGGGACATTGCGTTGATAGTCGTCCAGCTTGCGCCGCAGGCGTTTGCGGTACACCAGCCGGTCGTCAAATTCGCCGTTCAGCGTTTTGGCCACGTAATCGCGCACAAAGTCCTGATAGGGCTGGCGCTTGAAGATGCGTTGATAGAGCTGCTGCTGAAACTGCTGCGCCAGCGGGGTCCAGTCTGTGCGTACCGTTTCCAACCCTTTATACACCATCTCTTCACTGCCGTCCGGTTTGCTGATCAACCCGGCGTAGCGTTTTTTGCTGCCCTGCTCGGCACCGCGGATGGTGGGCATTAAAAAGCGGGAATAGTGGGTTTCAAACTCCAGCTCCAGCGCATTTTCCAGCCCATATTGCTGTTGTAGATGCTGCTGCCACCATTGATTGACGTGATCGAGCAGCTCGCGGCCAATCTCGGCGGCCTGCTGTTCACTGTGGGCCTTTTTCAGCCAGACAAAGGTCGAGTCCGTATCGCCGTAGATCACCTGATAACCTTTAGCTTCGATCAACTCCCGCGTCTGGCGCATGATCTCGTGGCCGCGCAGGGTGATCGAAGAAGCCAGCCGGGGATCGAAGAAGCGACAGCCGCTCGATCCCAGCACGCCGTAGAAGGCATTCATGATGATCTTGAGCGCCTGCGACAGCGGTTTGTTGTTGTGGCGTTTGGCCGTTTCGCGCCCCTGCCAGATCTGGCGAACAATTTCGGGAAGGCAGTGTTTGGTGCGGGAAAAGCGAGCCTGGCGAAAACCCGGCACCGAGTTTTCATCATCCGGGTGCTGCATGCCTTCTACCAGCCCGACGGGATCGATCAGGAAGGTGCGGATGATCGACGGATACAGGCTTTTGTAATCCAGTACCAGCACCGAATCATACAGGCCGGGCTGTGAATCCATCACAAAGCCGCCGGGGCTGTGCTCTTCCGGCAACTCCCCAAGGTTGGGGGCCACATAGCCCTGACGATGCATGCGCGGGATATAAAGGTGGTTGAAGGCCGCGACCGAACCGCCGCTGCGATCGGCCGCCAGGCCGGTCACGGTGGCGCGCTCAAGCAGGAAGGTCAACAGTTCGGCTTTGGCGAAAATGCGCGTCACCAGCTCGCAGTCTTTCAGGTTATAGCGGGCCAGAGCGGGTTTATCTTCGGCAAAACGGCGGTCTATTTCCGCCATCCGCTGGTAAGGATTGTCGATCGATTTCCCTTCCCCAAGCAGCGTTTGCGCCACATATTCCAGGCTGAAGGACGGGAAGTTCCAGGTGGCCGACTTCAGCGCCTCGATACCGTCGATAATCAATCGCCCGGAGGCCGAGGCGAAGAAGTGGTTTTGCTTAAAGCCGTGCTCGCGCCACTCCAACAGGTTACCGCCACGGCCAAAGCGCAGGGGGATCTGATACCGCTCGGCGTGTTTTTGCAGTACCCGCAGATCGAACTGCACCAGGTTCCAGCCGATAATGGCGTCGGGATCGTGCTGCTCAAGCCATTGGTTCAGGCGTTCCAGCAGCTGTGGGCGGCTGTTGCAATATTCCAGCTCGAAATCCAGCACCTCAGTGCCGCCGTTGGCAGGTCCGAGCATATACACTTGGCGCTGGCCACAGCCTTCCAGCGCGATGGAGTAAAGCTCGCCATGGGCGGTGGTTTCGATATCCAGTGATACCAGCTTTAGAGTGGGGCGGTAGTCTGGGGCAGGCTTCATCTGGCCGTTGAGCCACAGGCCATGACCGTCGGGTTGACCGTTGAACCACACCGGAGCGGTGATAAAGCGCTCCATCAGATAGCGTTCCGGCGGGCGGATATCGGCCTCAAACACGTTGACGCCTCCCTCCTTGAGCAGCTTTTCCAGCTTGATCAACTGACGGTGCTGGCGGCAATAAAGGCCCATCACCGGACGGGAATGGAAATCCTGCAGCGGCAAGGGTTTCAGCTCGACATGACGCTCTTCACGCAGCAGCAACTCGGCCCGCTGACGCTGTTCGGCGGGAATGAATGCCACGGAGGTCTGTGGGGCCAGCCGTAGCCGTTGTGGCCCGCTATCGGTTGCCAGCCAGAACTCAACTTCTGTCCCGGCGGGCGTATCACGCCAATGGCGAGTGAGTAAGAAACCCTGTTGTAGAGATGTCACTAGTTCCTGAGCATCGATGATCTATAGATGTTTATAGTATGGGTTTTTATACAGTGATTGTCTATTACTGGCCGGATTGGCTAAATCTACATACAATTCAACGATTGACTCCCCCTGGCCCGCGCCGGACAATCCTTCGCCCATATGTTTAGCATACCAACAGAGGTTTAATGGAAGCCTATTTACAGCAGTTGATCACCCAGTCATTGGCTTTCACCCTGGTGGTGGTCATGTTGGTGGCGTTCCTGGAGTCGCTGGCGTTGGTCGGTTTGTTATTGCCGGGCACGGTAATGATGGCCAGTATTGGCGCACTGATCGGCAGCGGGCAGGTGGACTTTTATATGGCCTGGGGGGCGGGCATTGTCGGTTGTCTGCTGGGGGATTGGATCTCCTACTTTATCGGCCGGGCCTTCAAGGGGCCGCTTCACCGCTGGTCGTTCCTGAAAAAGAACAAGGCGATGCTGGATAAAACCGAGCATGCGCTGCATCAGCACAGTATCGTTACCATTTTGATCGGTCGCTTTGTTGGCCCGACGCGCCCGCTGGTGCCGATGGTAGCCGGCATGCTTGATCTTCCTCCCTACAAATTTGCCCTGCCAAATATCATCGGTTGCCTGACCTGGCCACCGGTCTATTTCTTCCCTGGTATTCTGGCGGGAGTCGCGATCGATATTCCTGCTAGCGCCAACAGCGCGTTGTTCAAATGGCTGTTGTTTGGCGTGGTGGTGCTGGTCTGGCTGGCGGCCTGGCTGAGTTGGCGCTGGTGGCGTGAAGGAAAGCGCAGTGCCGATAAGCTGACGCGCTGGCTAACGCCGAAGCGGCTGCGGTTGGCCTGTATTGCTAGTTGGGGAGGGGCGCTGGTGTGTTTCTATTACATGCATCAGCAGGCGTTGATGCCGGTATATCGACACCTGTTGTGGAAAGTGCTGGCGGGCTGATGTCAGGCGTAAAAAAACCGACTGGTGAGGTCGGTTTTTTATTTTCCGATTCAGAGATGGAGACTCTGACCGGTTGAAGCCGCATTCATCTAACCGGATCAATTTTATCTTTGATACCCTCCAATGTCAAAAGCTCAGAAATCGGATATCTAGTATGTCATGCCTTGGGCTGGTTAAGATACAAGCAGCGGGTTAGCGCTGTTGCTGCCTTTACTTCGGTGTGCGCATGTACCTCTTCAAGCCCTGGTCGGGTGTACGGGGGGTGCCGTTATCCGATGCTCTGGCCGGAGTGAAGCCGCATTTATCTAACAACTGAGTGCTGCGCTGTGACAGGCAATGTAAGGGTAAGCGGAGGTGGCTCACTCCATGTTATGGAGAAAACGGGTGATTGATATCGATAAGGCAATCATCGTTCTTGGGGCGCTGATCGCGTTGCTGGAACTGATCCGTTATGTGCTTCAGTTACTGAACTGATAACGGAAACGTAGCTAAGGCCGGGGGCTAACCACTTCCCGGCCTTTAACATTCAGCCGCGAAAGCTTACTGGAAGAAAGCCTCCAACTGCTCAAACACCCGCATATCTTCGTTATGGCGTTTCACCTGTAATACATCCTCCAGCTTTTCAACCTGGCTGATCATCTGCACCAGGCGCTGATCGTCGGCTACCAATAGCCAAATGCGGCTCTGGGTCCCATCCTTCAGCGGCATACACAAAATACCTTCCACGTTAAAGGCACGGCGGGCAAACAGGCCGCAAACGTGGGTCATTACGCCCGGATGGTTCCGTACCGCCAACTCCAGGATCACCTGTGGATTCTTTTGTAGTGATTGCATGGCTTATTCTCCAATCATTTCGATGTTGGCGGCACCTGGTGGCACCATTGGGTAGACTTTTTCGTTGATATCGATCAGCGCGTGGATCAGGCAAGGGCCAGGGCGTTGGATCGCGGCCAGCAGCGCAGCCTGTGGATCTGCCTCGGCATTCAAATCGCAGGTGTCCAGGCCAAAACCGGCGGCAATTTTCAGGAAATCTGTACGCTTTGGATAGGTGGCGGCAAAGATATGCTGTTGATAGAACAGCGTCTGCTGCTGGTGTACCAATCCCAAGGCCTGGTTGTTCATCAGGATGATTTTCACATCCAGATTATGCTCAACGGCGGTCGCCATCTCCTGAATATTCATCATCAGGCTGCCGTCACCGGAGAAACACAGTACCTTGCGCTGAGGCTCTGCCAGTGCAGCACCAATCGCAGCAGGCAAACCAAAGCCCATGGTACCCAAACCGCCGGAGGTCAGCCACTGGCGCGGGCGGCTCAGTGGATAAGCCTGGGCTACCCACATCTGATGCTGGCCTACATCGGTGGTGATAATGGCGCTTTCGTCCACGCAGCGTGCTGCGGCCTTAACCAGCCCGTAATGGCTCAATGGATCTGCCACGTTTGGCATGTTGATCGGAAATTCACGTTTCAGATCGTTAACGGTGTTCATCCATTCGGTACGCGGCTGTGCTTCGATCATCGGTAACAGCTGTTGCAGCACCTGGCCGACGTCGGCATGGATGGCAATATTGGCCTGTTTCACCTTACCCAGCTCGGCACGGTCGATGTCCACGTGGATAATCTTGGCATTCGGGCAGAATTGCTCGGTTTTACCGATTGCCCGGTCGTCGAAGCGGGCACCCAACACGATCAGCAGATCGGCTTCTTGCAGGATAAAGTTGGTGCTGCGCGCAGCATGCATCCCCAACATACCTAATGACAGAGGGTGTTCTACCGGCATTGCGCCCAATGCCATCAGCGTCATGGTGGTTGGCAGGTTGGAACGCTCAGCCATTTCCAGCGCCGGTTTATGGGCTTCTGCGCAGATAATGCCGCCGCCCAGATACAGAATAGGCCGCTTGGCCTGGTTGATCATGGCCGCAGCCTGTTCAACCTGCTTGCTGTCAAAGGCCGGTGGTGCGTCTGGTACGGCCATTGGCGGTAATGAATCCCACTCAATTTCGGCGGTTTGCACGTCTTTCGGGATGTCGATCCACACCGGGCCTGGGCGGCCGGATTCGGCAATGCGGAACGCGTCGCAGATCACCTGCGGCAGATCGCTGACATCGCGGACCAGATGGTTGTATTTGGTGATGGGGATGGAAATACCGTAGGTATCCACTTCCTGGAAGGCATCGGTGCCGATCATTGAGGAAGATACCTGGCCGGTGATGCAGACCAGCGGGATTGAATCGAGCTTTGCGTCGGCAATGGCGGTCACCAGATTGGTGGCTCCCGGGCCGCTGGAAGCGATACAGACCGCCGCCTTGCCGTTGGTACGTGCCATGCCCTGCGCCATAAAACCGGCCCCTTGCTCGTGGCGGGCCAGCACGTGCTGGATGACGGTGCTTTGGCTCAGAGCATCGTACAGCGGCAGCGCTGCGCCACCGGGAATGCCTGCAATAGTGGTGATACCCTGACGCTCCAGCAGATGCACGATCAGCTGTGCGCCGGTAATACGTTGGCCTTGGTGTGGCGTGCCCGAAGTTGCCATGTGCCTATCCTTTTCTCTGGGCCGGTTAGCTTTTCTGGGCAGGGGGACTAAAACAAGAAACCCCGCCCGGTTTGCGCCGGCGGGGTTTGGGAATCGATGCGTTGATTCGGACCCTACGGCGCGTTGCCGACGACCACCACCACACGCACGACGACCACCGCGGCTGGTAGCGCGGTTGTTAGTAGGGTCGAGGTCAGCGAGGATGCGATCACAGGGAGCCTTATCATCAGTAGTAAAACACAGAATTTTATAAAACCACAGGTGCAAAATTCGCACAACAGGTTTATTGGTTCAGCATAAAAAACGCGTGGTAGATCACGGTTTAACCGGAATACCCAACACCTTGGCTTCCGGTGCGCTACCGCTTACCAATGCCTGCGTCGGGCCGTCGTAATAAATCCGGCCATCCACGACCAGCAAGGTACGCGGCGCGATGCGGGCGGCATCCTCAAGATTGTGTGAAACCATCAGCAGCGTGAGTTGGCGCTGGTCGCAGACGTTTTGCAGCAGTTG
This sequence comes from Serratia sp. NCCP-200, assembly GCF_059697885.1. Taxonomy (NCBI): domain Bacteria; kingdom Pseudomonadati; phylum Pseudomonadota; class Gammaproteobacteria; order Enterobacterales; family Yersiniaceae; genus Serratia; species Serratia sp. NCCP-200. The sequence continues at coordinate 273,939 of NZ_BAAKUJ010000005.1, read as the reverse complement.
CAGCATCTCACTGCGCAGTGCAGGATCGAGTGCAGAGAAAGGCTCGTCGAGCAGTAGGATCGGCTGCTGGCGGATCAGGCAACGCGCCAAGGCTGCCCGTTGCCGTTGCCCGCCGGAAAGCTGTGACGGCAGGCGCTGCAGATGCCCCTCCAATCCGACCTGTTGGGCAATCTGTGCCAGTTGTTCTTGCTGTGTGGCGGTTAGGCGCAGCCCAGGATCCAGCCCCAGGCCGATGTTTTGCCTGACCGTCAGGTGGGCAAACAGGTTGTTTTCCTGAAACAGCATCGACACCGGGCGTTTGGCAGGTGGCGAAGCGGTATGATCGCTTCCGTTGAGCCACAGTTTACCGCTGGCCGCCGGCAGGAAACCCGCGATCAGGCTTAGCAAGGTGCTTTTTCCTGCGCCGCTAGGGCCTAGTACCGCGACATGTTCTCCCGGCTGAATGCGCAGGTCAAAACGCATCGGCAGGTGTTCGTACAGATAGGTCAGTTTTTCAAGCGTCAGCATGGCGGCCCGGTAAACGTTCAATCAGAGTAAACAGCAGGAAACAGAGCAGCAGTAGCAGCAGGGCGGTCACGGCCCCATCGTTGCTACGGTATGCGCCAATCTGCTGATAGAGATAAAAAGGCAGAGTACGGAACTGCTCGTTGCCGAACAGCGCTACCACGCCGAAATCGCCAATCGACAGCACACAGGCAAAAGCCAAAGCCTGCGCCAGCGGGCGTTGCAATGCTTTCAGCTCGATCCAGCGCAGCCGCTGCCAGCCGTGGATATCCAGCGATAAGCAGAGCGGATTATAACGCTCGGCTAGATCGCGCATCGGATTTTCCAGCACTTTCAGCGCGTAGGGCACCGCCATCAACGCATTGGTGAGGATCACCAGCGCATACGGCGACTGCGGCAGCCCAGTGGTATCGCTTAGCAACAGGAAGAAACCGGTAGCCAGCACAATACCCGGCATCGCCAGGATCACCATGCCGCTCAGTTCCAGCGTTTGGCCCCAGGCGGCCCGTTGCCGCAGCTTCAGTTCACGGCTGCTCCACAGCAGCATCATGGTCAATACGACACATAAAATACCCGCCCCAAGTGCGATGCGCAGTGAGGTGAACAGGGCCTGCCAGAGAATGGGCTGTTGCAGCACGGTGACCAGCGTTTGGTTGGCACCGTCGATGATCACCGCCAGCAACGGAGGCAACAGCAACAATAGCGCTGCGGCAATCAATAGCGTATCGCTAATGCGTCGTCCCAGGCTGTCCTGCGGATCGCGCCAGCGCTGGGCGTGGGTATGGCCAACCGGTAGAGCCTGGCTCAAACGCTGGCTGAGCACCACCAGCCCCAGGCAACAAGCCAGTTGGATCAGCGCCAGCAGCGCAGCGCGGCTGAGATCGTAGTCGTAACTCAAGGCCTGATAGATCGCCAGCTCTATGGTGGTGGCCTGAGGCCCGCCGCCCAACGACAGCACGGTTGCGAAGCTGGCAAAACACAGCATAAACACCAGGGCCCCACTGGGGAGGATCTGGCGGCGTAACGCAGGCCATTCCACAAAGCGGAACTGCTGCCAGCCGTTCATTCCCAGCTGTGCGGCCAGTTGTCGCTGCTCGGTGGGAATGTTCTCCAGCGCCTGTAGCAGCAGGCGGGTGGCCAGTGGCATATTAAAGAACAGATGCGCCAGCAGAATACCTTGCAGGCCATAAGGCGAAAAACTGTAGTTCACGCCCAGCCAACCACACAGCGTTGCCAGCCAGCCTTGCCTGCCGTAGACGCTCAGCATGCCAAACACCGCCACCAGCACCGGCAGCACCAGCGTCATGGCGCACAGGCGCAGCAGCAGGGTGCGGCCAGGGAAGCGCCGTCGGTAAAGCGCCCGGGCCAGCCAGATGGCAGGCACTACCGAGATCACGGCGGAGAGCAGTGCCTGCCAAAAGGTAAAGCGCACTACGTGCCAGAGGTAGCTGTCTTGCCACAGGCTACGCCAATCGCTTTCCGGCGCATGACGCCACAGCGAGCCCATGGCCGCCAACGCGATCAGCAGGATCAGACCGGCGGCCATCAGCCCCGGCCATAACCAGCGGGGGATCAGTGGCTGACGGCGGTTTGCCATGCCCGGATCCAGTTACCACGCTGTTGTGCCACTTCCTCGGCGCTGAATTGTAATGCCGTTTGCGGCACGGTGATCTGTTCGAAACCGGCGGGCAGTTCCGTCTTGATCACCGGGTACATCCAGTTGCCAGTGGGAATGGTGTTCTGGAAGGCCGGGGAGACCATAAACTGCATGAAGCGCTCGGCCAGTTCTGGCTGTTTGCTGGCCTTTAGCTTGCCAGCGACTTCGATTTGCAGGTAGTGGCCTTCACTGAAGCTGGCCGCCGCATAGAGGTCTTTTTTCTCTTCGATCAGATGGTAGGCGGGGGAGGTGGTGTAGCTCAGTACCATGTCGCCTTCCCCTTTCAGGAACAGGCCGTAGGCTTCACTCCAGCCTTTGGTCACGGTGACGGTTTTCTTCGCCAACTGTTGCCAGGCGAGCGGTGCTTCGTCGCCATACACTTTCTGCATCCAGAGCAGCAGGCCAAGGCCAGGTGTGCTGGTACGCGGATCCTGATAGATGATCTTCAGGGGGCGATCGCTGCTCACCAACTCTTTCAGGCTGGTCGGCGGGTTCTTCAGCTTGTCTTTGTTGTAGACGAAAGCAAAGTAGCCATAGTCGTAGGGAACGAAGGTCTGGTTGTGCCAGCCACCGGGAACGGTGAGCTTGCTAGTATCGACTTGGCTGGCGGTGAACAGATCGGTTTGCTGCGCGGCTTGCAGCAGGTTGTTGTCCAGGCCCAAAACCACGTCGGCGGCGCTGTTCTTGCCTTCCATTCTCAGGCGGTTGAGTAACGACACGCCGTCTTCCAGCGCCACGAATTTCAATTCGCAGTCACATTCGGCCTCAAAGGCTTTTTTTACCGCAGGGCCCGGGCCCCAGTCGGCAGCGAAAGAGTCGTAGGTGTAGACCGTCAGCGTTGGCTTGGCCAGGACCGGCATCGCCGCTAGCAATAATAAACAGGGCAGGTATTTTTTGACCACTTTGCACTCCTAATAATAAAGGGGCAAAGGTATCTGAGGGCTGGGTTAACGAAGGTTAACTCGCCATGCTCAAATCCCTCCGCCGGTATTGACCGGATCAGGTTCGACGGGTGTGCTCTCAGCGGAAAACCGTTGGCCAAAAATTGGCGGGTTCTCCGCACCCCGTTGAGTCGGCGCTATTGTAGAGGCTAAGCGGCGTGGGTGAAAGGCGATTATGCTTCCGGCGGCGCAAACCACGCAGATTTAAAATCGAACCAGCCGAGGGTATTCATCCGTACCCCACGCATGCTGCGTTGACCATGCAGTTGCAACCAGTGGTGGAATAAAGGATGCAACTGATGGCTGCTGACCAGGCGCTGGCAAAACTCGGCCATGGACAGTCGGTTTTCCCGCCACTGAGCGGCATCCTGCGCGATATCCTCCGTCAGACAGTGTTGTATCAGCGGTAGTTCGTACAGCGTGGCAAACAGTGAAAATTCCAGCGGCAGGGTGAAGTTGGCGCTACCTAACCACAGATCGCTTTGCGCCTTGCCCTTATGCCAGACTTCATAATCCACGGCCTGCACATTGAGTTTGATACCCTGTTCGGCTAGTAGAGAGGCGATAGCCTGCTTGATTGCGTGGAACTCGGAGTGTTCGTTATAGAAGGTCAGGGTCAATTCGGTTAAGCCCGCAGGCTTGGGCTGCTGCCCCAGCACGCGGTTATGCAACCAGCGCGGGAGAATGCCATAGGCCGGAGCCCAGTAACGCTGGTAGAGCGGCCCGGCGTGGCTGAGCAGCGCTATCGGGTTGATCAGTTCGCTCAGCCAACTGCGGATTTCCGGATTGGCCGCCAGTGCCGAACGCTGGTCGAACAACAGAAAATAACAGCCTTCTTCGAGGCGGCTTTCCAGCTCGTTCCTTCCGGTATCATCCCCTTGCAACTGTACGCCGGAGTGCGCCAGCTCTTCGGTGATTTCGGGTAATACCCAAATGTTGACCTCATCGATCAGGGCACGATAGCCAAAGTAGTCGTCAAAGGCATGAATTTTCATCTGGCTTTGGTTGTTGTGTATCACCCGATAGGGGCCGGTGCCAATCGGATGGCGGGCAAAATCCGGCAGGTTCTGCCATTCGCGCGGCAGGATCATGGCATGTACGCTGCTCAGCAGCCAGGGCAGCCAATAGTCCGGCGTGTGCAGATGTACATCGATGACATAGGGCGTAGGCGAGACGATCCTGTCGATATGTGAAAATAGCGGTTGTGGGATCAGGCGGTTGAGTGAATGGATAACATCTTCCATTTCCAGCTCACGGCCATGATGAAAATGGATCGCCGGGCGAAGATAAAAGCGCCAGTGTAAAGGGGTGAGCGTTTGCCAATGATGTGAAAGATCGGGCTCTAGTTCCCCATTTTCCTCATTTACCCGTGTCAGGCCGTTGAAAATCTGTCTTGCCAGGTGGGTTTCTGAACGACGCAGTGCCGAACCGGGCAATAGGTTGTAAAGCTGACGATAGTAGAGCACGCGCAGGATATGTTTCCCCTGGCGGAAGCTGCGCCCCAGTTGGGAAAGCAGCATTTGGCGTACTACGTCTTTATCGCCCACCAGTTGGACCAGTTGGTCGATGCGATCCTGTTCCAGCAGCTCCTCGGCGCGTTGTTGTTGCAGTGCCAATCCGGTGTAGTGGAAGCTGAGCAGCGAACGCTTACCCCGGCCGGACTCAGCCTGCCAGGTAAGCCAACCCTCGTGCTGCATGGCTCCCAGCAGCGAACGAACATGGCGGCGGGAACAACTGAGCACCTCTGCCAACTCTTGCAGCGTGGTTTCGGTGGTTTGGCCATGGCAGCGTTGCCACAGGCGGATGAACTGTTGTTGCAGGCGTGAGGTGGACATAAAAGAGGAACTCTCTGGCATCAAGTCGTCAATTTATCTTTCCCTATATTACGCCGATAATGAGGGCAGTTGAATCAGCGGAGGGATAACAAATGACGGTTCTGTTAACTAAACAGTTTTATCAGCGTTATTTCACCGCTATCCGCCGCCAGCAGGCCGATTGGCTGCAGGTGGTCCCTGAACAGGCGCGGCTGGAGATGCTGGCCCACTTGACCCAGTGGCACATCGCCACGCTGAGCGACAAGCAATACCGTGAGCGTATCTGACGTTCACCGCAAAAGTGATTCTGAGTAATGGTGCTTTTCACCAGCCAGTGGGGTTACCCACTGGCATTTTTATCTGCCGTCTTTACTTCCTTCGGCAATTTTCCTTCTGTAGCATAGCCTTCTTTATTTCTGGATAGGGATATCGCTATGAGTTTCAGACGCTGGTTACCGCGCCGTTTTAATCCCGTTTTTGCCGCCTTCCTGCTAATAGCCTTCCTGACCGGTATTGCCGGAGCGCTGCAAGCCCCCACGCTGAGCCTGTTTCTGACCACTGAGGTAAAGGTGCGGCCGCTATGGGTAGGCATGTTCTATACCGTGAATGCCATCGCCGGGATCATCGTCAGCTTCCTGTTGGCCAAGCGTTCGGATACCCGTGGCGATCGGCGCAAGCTGATCTTGGTATGCTGTGCCATGGCCCTGGCCAACAGCCTGTTGTTTGCGTTCAACCGTGATTATCTGACGTTGATCACCGTAGGTGTACTGCTGGCCGCGATTGCCAATACCGCCATGCCACAGATTTTTGCCCTGGCGCGTGAGTATGCGGACAGCTCGGCACGTGAAGTAGTGATGTTCAGTTCGGTGATGCGTGCTCAGCTTTCACTGGCCTGGGTGATCGGTCCGCCGCTGTCATTTATGTTGGCACTGAACTACGGCTTTACCGTGATGTTTATGATTGCGGCGCTGATTTTTGCCGTCAGCGTGCTGTTGGTGTGGCTGATATTGCCTTCGGTGCCCCGTGCCGACGTTGAGATCAGCGTAGATTCTCCGCCTATTGCGCCAATCAGCGCCTGGCGCGATCCCGATGTGCGTCTGCTGTTTGTGGCTTCGATGCTGATGTGGACCTGCAACACCATGTATATCATCGATATGCCGCTGTACATCACCGCCGATCTGGGCTTGCCTGAACGGCTGGCAGGTTGGCTGATGGGCACCGCAGCCGGGCTGGAAATCCCGGCTATGCTGCTGGCGGGTTATTACGTCAAACGCTTTGGCAAACGCAATATGATGCTGTTTGCTGTGGCGGCAGGCGTGCTGTTTTATGCCGGGCTGGTGCTGTTCAAGTTCCAGTCGGCCCTGATGGTATTGCAGCTGTTCAACGCGGTGTTTATCGGCATTATTGCCGGGATCGGCATGTTGTATTTTCAGGATCTGATGCCGGGGCGGCCTGGTGCCGCGACCACCATGTTTACCAACAGCATTTCGACAGGGGTGATCCTGGCCGGTGTACTGCAAGGCGCGCTGGTAGAAAACTTTGGGCACTATGCGGTTTACTACCTGATTACTCTGCTTGCCATCCTGGCGCTGTGGATGTGTGCCAAAGTTCGTGAAGTGTGAGCTGTAACACCCGGTTAGTTGATACATATCATTGAGGAAACCGCTCCATTCTCACTAAGATAAACGGACTCAGAGCGTGAGCTTCACGCTCTTATCCATCTTGCTATTAAGATGCCGATCCCGTTGATAAAAGTGGGTATGTTATGGATAAACTAACGCCGCTCAAACCCGTTCCCTCCCTCTGTGCCGTTATCGCCGCTTTGCTGATCTGGTTTGTGATCCCTGTTCCAGAAGGGGTGGCACCGAATGCCTGGCATTTGCTGGCACTGTTTATCGGGACCATCATTGCCATTATCGGCAAGGCGATGCCGATCGGCGCCGTATCCATCATTGCCATTGCGCTGGTGGCTGTGACCGGAGTGACCAACCCTGGCAAGCCGGGGGCCGCGCTGGACGATGCACTGAGTGGGTTCTCCAACCAACTCATCTGGCTGATCGGTTTCTCAATCATGATCTCTTTGAGCCTGAATAAAACCGGCCTGGGGTCGCGCATTGGTTACTACTTTATCTCGCTGTTTGGCAAAAAAACGCTGGGGATCGCCTATGCGTTAACCCTGGCGGAAACCGTGCTGGCCCCGGTTACGCCGAGCAATACCGCCCGTGGCGGCGGGATTATCCACCCGATAATGAAATCGATAGCGGACAGTTTTGGCTCCAAGCCCGAGCTGAATACCTCCGGCAAGATTGGCCGCTATCTCTCGCTGGTGAACTACAACATCAACCCGATTACCTCGGCGATGTTTATCACCGCAACTGCGCCTAACCCGCTGATTGTCAATCTGATCGCCAAAGGGGCCGGTTCCGAGTTCGAACTCACCTGGGGCATGTGGGCGGTAGCGGCGCTGGTACCGGCGATCTGTTCGCTTATCGTCATGCCGCTGGTGGTTTATCTGCTGTATCCACCGGAAATCAAAAGCACCCCGGATGCGCCATTGTTTGCACAGGATAAGCTGCAAACTCTGGGGCGGATAACCCTGCCAGAGAAAATCACGCTGGGCGTGTTTGCTCTGTTGCTGATGCTGTGGGCCGGGGTTCCGGCGATGATTTTTGGCCCTGCACTGGCAGTTAACCCGACGACGGCTGCGGTAATTGGCCTGGCGATCCTGCTGGCAACCGGCGTACTGAGCTGGGACGACGTGCTGAAGCACAAAGGGGCCTGGGATACCGTGGTCTGGTTTGCCGCCTTGGTGATGATGGCGACCTATCTCGGTAAACTGGGTCTGATTGGCTGGCTGTCACAAACGGTAGGCTCGGGTATCGATCATATGGGGATGAGCTGGGTCGGGGGGACCATTTTGTTAACGCTCGTCTATCTCTATTCGCATTACTTCTTTGCCAGCACCACCGCGCACGTGACCGCCATGTTCGCCGCGTTCTTTGCCGCAGGTATTGCCCTTGGTGCGCCTCCGGCTCTGCTTGGCTTGATCCTGGCCTTCTCGTCTTCACTGATGATGTCGTTAACACATTATGCCACCGGTACCGCGCCGATCATCTTTGGGTCGGGTTATGCCACCCTGGGGGAATGGTGGAAAACCGGCTTTATCATGAGCGTGGTCAACCTGCTGATCTGGGCACTGATCGGGGGAGTATGGTGGAAGTGGCTGGGTTATTGGTGATTTAGAAGAAATCTAGAAGGGCGCAGCGAGTGAGCTGCGCCCCTAAGCGAAATTAGTTCAGAAACGCCGGTTGCTGCGCCTCGTAGCGGGAAATCTCCGCTTCATGCTGCAACGTCAGGCCAATGCTGTCCAAACCGTTAATCATGCAGTGGCGGCGGAAGCTGTCGATCTCAAACGGGTAGCTTTTGCCCCCGGCATTCACCGTCTGGTTTTCCAGATCGACCACGAACTCAGTGCCTTCGTGCTCTGCCACCAGCTTAAACAGCGTATCCACATCCTGCTCGCTCAGCGTGACCGGCAGCAGCTGGTTGTTGAACGAGTTGCCATAGAAGATATCCGCAAAGCTTGGTGCAATAACCACCTTGAAGCCGTAATCGGTCAGTGCCCATGGTGCGTGCTCACGGGATGAGCCACAGCCAAAGTTTTCCCGGGCTAACAGGATGCTGGCCCCTTTATAGCGCGGAAGGTTCAGCACAAACTCAGGGTTTGGCTGCTGGCCCGCATCGTCCAGGAAGCGCCAGTCGTTGAACAGGTGCTGGCCGAAACCGGTGCGGGTGACTTTCTGCAGAAACTGCTTCGGGATAATGGCGTCGGTATCGACGTTGGCCGCGTCCAGAGGCACCACTAAGCCGGTATGTTGAGTAAATTTAGCCACGCTGGTGCTCCTTAATGCAATTCACGGATGTCGGCAAAATGGCCGGTAACGGCGGCAGCGGCAGCCATCGCCGGGCTGACCAGATGAGTACGCCCACCGCGGCCCTGACGCCCTTCGAAGTTACGGTTGCTGGTTGAGGCACAGCGTTCGCCAGGGTTCAGACGATCGTTGTTCATCGCCAGGCACATGGAGCAGCCCGGCAGGCGCCATTCGAAACCGGCTTCGATAAAGATCTTGTCCAGACCTTCCTCTTCCGCCTGCGCTTTGACCGGGCCGGAGCCAGGCACCACAATCGCCTGCACGCCTGCGGCTACTTTACGGCCTTTGGCAATGGCGGCTGCGGCACGCAGATCTTCGATACGTGAATTGGTGCAAGAGCCGATAAACACTTTGTCGATGGCGACGTCGGTCAGCTTGATGCCGGGTTTCAGATCCATATAGGCCAACGCTTTTTCAGCCGAGGCACGTTCCACCGGATCGCTAAAGGAATCGGGGGTTGGGATCGCCTGATCGACCGCGATAACCTGCCCAGGGTTGGTACCCCAGGTCACCTGTGGTGCGATATCTTCCGCCTGCAGGGTGATGGTGGTATCGAATTTGGCTTCGGCGTCGGACTTCATGGTGCGCCAGTAGGCCACGGCCTGCTCCCAGTTTTCCCCGGTAGGAGCGAACTGGCGGCCTTTCAGGTAATTGAAGGTGGTGTCGTCTGGCGCAACCAGGCCAGCTTTGGCACCCATCTCAATCGCCATGTTGCACAGCGTCATGCGGCCTTCCATGCTCAACGCTTCGATCGCTTTGCCACAAAATTCAACGACGTGGCCAGTACCGCCAGCGCTGCCGGTTTTGCCGATCACGGCCAGCACGATATCTTTGGCGGTGATACCTTCTGCGGCCTCGCCGGTGACTTCAATCTTCATCGTCTTGGCGCGGCCCTGCTTCAGGGTTTGGGTTGCCAGCACGTGTTCCACTTCCGAAGTACCGATACCGAACGCCAGCGAGCCAAAGGCACCGTGCGTGGCGGTATGGGAGTCGCCACAGACGATGGTCATGCCCGGCAGCGTCATGCCTTGCTCAGGGCCGATCACGTGCACAATACCCTGGAAGGGGTGGTTCAGGTCATACAGTGAGACGCCGAACTCTGCGCAGTTCTTGATCAGCTCCTGCATCTGAATGCGGGCCATTTCGCCGCTGGCGTTGATGTCTTTGGTCTGGGTCGAAACGTTGTGATCCATGGTGGCAAAGGTCTTGCCCGGCTGACGCACTTTGCGGCCCATGGCACGCAGGCCGTCGAAAGCCTGTGGGGAGGTCACTTCATGCACCAGATGACGATCGATATACAGCAGCGGCGTCTCGTTTGGCGCTTCATGCACTACGTGGGCATCGTATAATTTCTGATATAAGGTCTTGGCCATGATTTACGCCCCCTCAGCCACGAAGCGGGCAATGATATCGCCCATTTCATTGGTGCCGATGGCTTTGCCGGCACCGGCCAGATCGGCGGTACGGTAGCCCTGTTCCAACGCCTGATTAATGGCGCGTTCGATCGCATCTGCGGCTTCATCGGCACCCAGGCTGTAACGCAGCAGCAGGGTGGCAGACAGAATTTGCGCGATCGGGTTGGCAATGTTTTTGCCCGCGATGTCAGGTGCGGAACCACCGGCTGGTTCGTACAGGCCAAAGCCTTGTTCGTTCAGGCTGGCGGAAGGCAGCATGCCCATCGAGCCGGTGATCATGGCGCATTCGTCGGACAGGATGTCGCCGAACAGGTTGGAGCACAGCAGCACGTCGAACTGGGACGGGTCTTTGATTAACTGCATGGTGGCGTTGTCGATATACATGTGCGACAGCGACACATCTGGGTAATCCTTGGCTACCTGAGTCACCACTTCACGCCACAGGATGGAGCTTTGCAACACGTTGGCTTTATCAATCGAGGTGACGATATTGCGGCGTTTGCGGGCGGATTCGAAGGCGATACGGGCGATGCGTTCGATCTCAAAACGGTGGTAGACCTCGGTATCAAAGGCGCGCTCATGCATGCCCTGGCCTTCACGGCCTTTGGGTTGGCCGAAGTAGATGCCGCCGGTTAACTCACGTACACACAGAATGTCGAAGCCACGCGCGGCAATATCGGCACGCAGTGGACAAAAATCTTCCAGCCCTTGGTACAGGCGGGCAGGGCGCAGGTTGCTGAACAGTTTGAAGTGCTTACGCAGCGGCAGCAGCGCACCACGCTCCGGCTGCTCCGCCGGTGGCAGGTGCTCCCATTTAGGGCCGCCCACCGAGCCGAACAGGATGGCATCAGCCTGCTCGCAGCCGGCAACGGTCGCTGCGGGTAATGGGGTGCTGTGGCGATCGATGGCAATACCACCGACGTCATATTCACTGGTAGTAATGCGGATACCAAAGCGTTGACGCACGGCATCTAACACTTTATGGGCCTGAGCCATTACTTCTGGGCCGATTCCGTCTCCGGGTAAGACGGCAATGTGGTAAGTCTTAGTCATGTTCACACCGTTTCCTGATTATTTTGATGTTTGGTTTGCTGCAAGCGCTGCTTTTCTTTTTCTACTTGCTGAGAGCGCCAGATATTATTCAATACGTGGATCATCGCCTTGGCAGAAGATTCCACAATATCGGTTGCCAGGCCCACGCCATGGAAGCGGCGGCCATTGTAAGACACTACGATATCAACCTGGCCGAGCGCGTCGCGCCCCTGGCCTTTGGCGGTCAGTTGATATTTCACCAGCTCAATCGGGTAGTCGGTAATACGGTTGATGGCTTGGTAAACCGCATCGACCGGACCGTTGCCCGTAGCGGCTTCGGACTTCTCTTCGTCGCCACATTTCAGTTTGACCGAGGCGGTAGCCATAATGCTGCTGCCAGACTGCACGCTGAAGTATTCCAGGCTGAAGTGCTCAGGCTCTTCCTGCTGCTTGTTGATAAATGCCAGGGCTTCCAGATCGTAGTCAAACACCTGGCCTTTCTTGTCGGCCAGCTTCAGGAAAGCCGCATACAGCACGTCCAGATTGTAATCCTGCTCCTTGTAGCCCATCTCTTCCATGCGGTGTTTTACCGCCGCGCGGCCGGAACGGGAGGTCAGGTTCAACTGGACATCTTTCAGACCGATGGTCTGCGGGGTCATTATTTCGTAGTTCTCGCGGTTTTTCAGCACGCCGTCCTGGTGGATACCGGAGGAGTGAGCGAAGGCATTGGAACCGACGATGGCCTTGTTGGCCGGGATGGGCATATTGCACAGTTGGCTGACCAACTGGCTGGTACGGTAGATTTCCTGATGATTGATATTGGTGTGCACCTGCATAAAGTCCTGGCGCACCTTGATGGCCATGATCACTTCTTCCAGTGAACAGTTACCGGCGCGTTCGCCGATGCCGTTCAAGGTGCCTTCTACCTGGCGGGCACCGGCCTGCACGGCAGCGATAGAGTTACCCACGGCCATGCCCAAATCGTCGTGGCAGTGGACGGAGATAATTGCCTTGTCAATATTAGGCACGCGGTCGTACAGCGTAGTGATGATGCCGCCGAACTGGTTTGGCGTGGTATAGCCAACGGTATCTGGGATATTAATAGTAGTGGCACCGGCGTTGATGGCGGCTTCTACCACGCGGCACAGGTTATCAATCGGGGTACGGCCAGCGTCTTCACAGGAGAATTCTACGTCATCGGTATAGTTACGGGCGCGTTTCACGGAGCGCACCGCCATTTCCAGCACCTGGTCGAAAGAGCGCTTCAGTTTGGATTCGATATGCAGGGTGGAAGTGGCCAGAAAGACGTGAATACGGAAGGCCTCGGCCACGCGTAATGCTTCGGCAGCGACGTCAATGTCGTTATCAACACAGCGTGCCAGACCACAAACGCGGCTGTTTTTGATCTGGCGGGCAATGGTCTGTACCGACTCAAAGTCCCCTGGGGAGGAGACTGGGAAGCCGACTTCCATTACATCGACACCCATTCTTTCCAGCGCCATGGCGATCTGGATTTTTTCTTTAACGCTCAGGCTCGCCTGCAGCGCCTGTTCACCATCACGCAATGTGGTATCGAAAATAATGACTTGTTGGCTCATCGTGTTGTTCCTTGTCGTGTTTGTTTCACGCTAAGCGGGTAAAAAAAAACCCGCGCAGTAGCGCGGGTTTTGCAGATGATGGGCTGAATCAGCTTTGAACCCCGTCCACCAGCGTACCGCGCACATAAGATGCGTTTAGTAGTAGGCCTAGTAGACGGTGGGTACGGATCATGGCGGTCAGCTTCTCTAAAATTGTTTCGTTGCCTAATTTGATACTTTATTGGCCGGGGCATGTCAACACCTGATTAAAACAGGGGTATTGAAAAGTGTGGCACCCGCGGGGATGGTGCTAGTTGGAAACTCGGTAAAACCCTCCAGGGCCAGCGCTAAATCCGCAGGTGATCGGGAGTTTATTAGCATAAATGGTTTGAAAGTGGCGCTGTCGCATTGATTAACAACACTACTAGGTTAAAATTTTTCGTTGGCGCAAAAAACCAGCAAACGTAGTTTGATGGGATGCTGATGTTGCGGGTTTTACATTCACGAAATCAATTTGTCGTTGTTAATCTATTCGTAATTCGTATTTTTAACGCTGAACTGAGCGGCTACAATCAATTAAGTGATGCTAAAGAGACCTATTTTGCTCTGGCATGATTGTCCATTAACGCATTTTATGGTCTGATCCAGAGGTTGATGGTACCAAACAGGTATCCATAACTCAGGTGTTTTGCCTGCCAATTTAGTTTGTATGCCATCGGCGAGTTGCGAACCGATGTGCCAAGGCTACCTAACGACGAACAATGCCTAATATGCACCGCTGTGACATATTTTTATAGGATGATGCCCGATTGCTATCTGACAAGTGTAGTCAAAAGGGATAACTAATTTCGCTGTGTGGGAATAACGTAGCGTGCCTTTTCCCGTTATTCCCCTGCGCGCTAGCGAGATTATCTACATGGGACTTAGTGGAGTTTGGATATGTCCGAATATAATTCAGGAACTGTCTTGAGGAAAGAAAACGGTGATATTCATTTGCGCAGTGTGGATCTTAATTTACTCACTGTTTTTGATGCAGTTATGCAGATGCAGAATATTACCAAGGCGGCAAATTCCTTAGGGATGTCGCAGCCGGCGGTCAGCAATGCCGTGTCGCGTTTGAAGATCATGTTCAACGACGAGCTGTTTGTCCGCTTCGGCCGTGGCATTCAGCCTACCATGCGCGCTCGCCAACTTTTTGGCCCGGTACGCCAGGCACTGCAGCTGGTACAAAATGAGCTGCCAGGCGCTGGCTTTGATGCCCTGAGCAGCGAACGCCTCTTTGTGCTTTCTATCTGCAGCCCGCTAGATATTCGTCTGACAGCCAAAATAATCAACAACGTCAAGAGCATGGCTCCCAACGTGCAGATACAGACCAAGTCTTACATGAGCACTAACATTGAGCATCAGTTACGCTATCAGGAGACCGAGTTTGTTATTGGCTATAGCCGCCTTGAACATCCCGAGTTCCAGGATATCGCCTTATTCGATGATGAATTGACCCTGGTTGCCGCACAGTCTCACCCGCGCCTGGTGGGTACCATTAGCCAGAAACAGATGCTGGCGGAGCAGCATGCCGTCATCGCATTAGAGCGTTTTTGTTCCTTTAGCAAACCCTACTATCTTGACGAAACCCTACAACGCAATGTCACCCAGCAATGTACCGACCTGTTCAGCGTATTGAATCTGGTCGCCATGACCGAGATGGTGGCAATCGCTCCTCGTTGGTTTGCCCAGCAGCACGCACAAGCCTTGCAGCTAAAATTAATTCCGCTGCCTTGGGAGAGAAAAACCGCCACCTGTTATCTTTCCTGGCATGAGTCCGCCGAGCGTGATGAAGGCCATCAGTGGATGAAGTCCGTTCTTAGCCAAGCGGGTGTATTGCGCTAATTAGTGATTTATTGGCCCAGCGCGCTTTCGAGTGCGTCGGGTTGATAATGGATAGCGCAAAACAATAATTAAGAATAGGCTCAAGAGAAACTAAGATTATTCCGTATAATGACTCCATAGGAAATATCATTTACCCCGAGGGTTAATTAATTTGAGTGACTGAAACGCTATTCTGCCCCAAACGATACTGCCACTATTTTAACCTGTCACTTCTCCCTTCTTGTCGTCGATCCCACTTTGTCTGTTTGGTGTAAACCTTTTGCACTCCCTTTTGTCCAAGATCAAGAGAAATGAGTACAAGCGCGTTTTGGCTCACACTTCTACGCTGAAATCCCTTTTCCCACAGCCGGAGACTAGGTAGACTGCGCAAAAAAAGTAAACACGTGTAAGCTGAGATGTGAGAGCTTCCGCTCCAATCGCGGTTAACTGGTTGATTAATTTCAGGCATAGAGCGCTATGACCAATACCTTGCAGCATTACCATCAGGTTGAACGTATACAGCATCAAATTGCTAACCGTGCAGAACATACGGCTTTCCGTCAGTGGTCCCCTCAGGGAGAAACACGGTTGAGCTGGTCGCAGGTTGGGGCGCATATGCAACATATTGCCTGCGCCTTGCTGGCACTGGGCGTTGAGGTACAGGAACGTATCGCGATTTTTGCCAACAACAGCATGGCCTGGTCGTTGGCCGATTTGGCGATCCTCGAACTGCGGGCGGTCAGCGTGCCGCTTTATGCCACCAACACCCCGGCTCAGGCGGCATTTATCATTAACGATGCCGATATCCGCATTCTGTTTGTTGGCGAGCAAGCACAGCTGGATTCCGCGATTGCGCTGCGTGGCGTATGCCCGCAACTGACCCACATTATTGTCTTTGATGCTTCAGCCGATTTGCGCGGCTGTGAGATTGCTCAACACCTGCATCATTTCGAACGTCTTGCGGATATCGAGCGTTTCGATGCCCTGCGTCAGCAAAGGATTGCCGAGCGCGATTTGAAGGATTTGTTCACCCTTATCTACACCTCAGGCACCACCGGGGAGCCGAAAGGCGTGATGCTTGACTACCGCAATATGGCCGCACAGTTGCAACTGCATGACGATCGCCTGACTGTGACGGCGGATGACGTTTCCCTCAGCTTCCTGCCACTGTCACACGTGTTTGAACGTGCCTGGAGCTTCTTTATCATGCATTCGGGCGCGCAGAACGTTTATCTGCCCAATACCGACTGGGTGCGGGAAGCGATGGCCGATGTCAAACCGACCCTGATGTGCGCAGTGCCACGCTTTTATGAAAAAATCTTCAGTGCGGTGCATGAAAAGGTCGCCCGTGCGCCCTGGTTGCGGCGTGCCTTGTTCCACTGGGCCATCGTCTGTGGTGAACGCAAGTTCCTTCAGGAAAGGGCAGGGAAACCGTTAGGCAAGCTGTTCGATCTCTCTCACCGCTGGGCTGACAAGCTGGTGTTAAGCAAGCTGCGGGGGATCCTGGGAGGGCGGGTGCGCTTCTTGCCAGCGGCGGGTGCCAAGCTTGATGACAACGTGATTCTGTTCTTCCAGGCGATGGGTATTAACATCAAATACGGCTACGGCATGACGGAAACCTGTGCCACGGTCTCCTGCTGGGAAGAAAACAACTTCCGCTTTGGTTCTATCGGCAAGCCGCTGCCCGGCGTGGAAGTGCGCATTGGCGATGAAAATGAAATCCAGGTGCGTGGGCCAATCGTGATGCGCGGCTATTTCAATAAACCGCTGGAGACGGCCGATAGCTTTACCGTTGACGGCTGGCTGAAAACCGGCGATGCCGGCATGATCGATGATGGCGGCAACCTGTTTATTACCGAGCGGCTGAAGGATCTGATGAAGACCTCCGGCGGCAAATACATTGCGCCACAGATGCTGGAAGGTACCCTGGCGCAGGACCGCTTTATTGAACAGGTCGCGATCGTTGCCGATGCACGCAAATTTGTCTCCGCATTGATCGTTCCGAGCTTCGAGTCGTTGGAAGAGTATGCCAAATCGGTCAATCTGAAATATCAGGATCGGCTCGAGCTGCTGCGCAACAGCCATATCATCGAAATGTTCGAAAAGCGTCTGCGGGAGATGCAAAAAGAGTTGGCCCTGTTTGAACAGGTGAAAAAATTTACCCTGCTGCCGGCGGCCTTCTCGATGGAATTGGGGGAGCTGACTCCGACGCTGAAGCTGCGTCGCAAGGTGATCCTACAGCGTTACCAGCATGAAATTGAGTCCATGTATCAGGAAAAATGATGATAGGGGGCGCAGGTGGACGAAAAATCCGCAGTCTCCCTTGCCTGATATAGTTCTGTAATTACCTCAACCCTCAAAACAATGCCTAGCTGAATAACCACTCAGCTAGTGCATAGTTTTGCCAAGCCGCGCATCTCCAGCCTGATGGCAATACCCTTGCCCACGATAAGCTATTTTGCCGTTTGCCTGCCCCATATTCTGACGCTATGTTAAGAGTCCAAAACGTCCATAAGATTTTTGGGGCCATGCCCCAGACAGGACAGGCGCTACGTTCCGGCGTCAGACAAGAACAAGCTATGTAAGCCTGGAGGCAAACCCATGGAAATATTGTCAGGAGCCGAGATGGTCGTCCGATCGCTGATCGATCAGGGCGTTAAGCATGTATTCGGCTATCCGGGCGGGGCGGTACTCGATATCTATGATGCCCTGCACACGGTGGGGGGCATCGATCATATTCTGGTGCGCCATGAGCAAGGGGCGGTGCATATGGCCGATGGCTATGCACGAGCGACTGGTGAAGTGGGCGTAGTGCTGGTCACTTCCGGCCCAGGGGCCACCAACGCCATTACCGGCATCGCCACCGCTTATATGGATTCCATCCCGATGGTGGTGCTGTCTGGCCAGGTGCCGAGCTCGCTAATTGGTTACGATGCCTTCCAGGAGTGCGACATGGTGGGCATCTCCCGCCCGGTGGTAAAACACAGCTTCCTGGTCAAGCGCACCGAGGATATTCCTTCCGTGCTGAAAAAGGCGTTTTATCTGGCTTCTACCGGTCGTCCTGGCCCAGTGGTGGTCGATCTGCCGAAGGATATCGTCGGCCCGACGGTAAGAATGCCTTACGCCTATCCGCAGGACGTCAGCATGCGTTCCTACAACCCGACGGTGCAAGGCCACCGCGGGCAGATCAAACGCGCCCTACAGACCATTCTGGCGGCAAAAAAGCCGATCATGTACGTGGGCGGCGGTGCCATCAATTCGGAGTGCCATGAAGAGTTGCTGCAACTGGCGGAAAAGCTGAACCTGCCGGTCACCTGTACGCTGATGGGGCTCGGGGCGTTCCCGGGAACTCATCGCCAAAGCGTCGGTATGCTGGGCATGCACGGCACCTATGAAGCCAACAAGACCATGCATCATTCCGACGTGATTTTTGCAGTTGGGGTGCGCTTTGACGATCGCACCACCAACAACCTGGCCAAATATTGCCCGGATGCCACGGTGCTGCATATCGATATCGACCCGACCTCCATTTCTAAAACGGTGGATGCCGATATTCCTATCGTTGGCGATGCCAAACAGGTGCTGACGCAGATGCTGGAACTGCTGGCGCAGGAGGACAAAGCGCAGGATTTCGATGCGCTACGTGACTGGTGGCAGTCCATTGAACAGTGGCGTGCGCGTGATTGCCTGGGCTACAACAAAGACAGTGGCACCATCAAACCTCAGGCGGTGATCGAAACGCTGCACCGCCTGACCAAGGGCGATGCCTATGTCACCTCCGATGTTGGCCAGCACCAGATGTTTGCCGCACTCTATTATCCGTTCGATAAACCGCGCCGTTGGATCAACTCTGGTGGTCTGGGCACCATGGGCTTTGGCTTACCAGCCGCCCTCGGGGTGAAACTGGCACTGCCAGACGAAACGGTAGTGTGCGTCACCGGTGACGGCAGCATCCAGATGAATATCCAGGAGCTGTCCACGGCTCTGCAGTACAATTTGCCGGTGGTGGTGGTCAACCTCAATAACCGCTACCTGGGTATGGTGAAGCAGTGGCAGGATATGATCTATTCTGGCCGCCATTCGCAGTCCTATATGGATTCCTTACCGGACTTCGTCAAGCTGGCCGAAGCCTATGGCCATGTCGGCATCGCCATTCGTACTCCGGATGAGCTGGAAAGCAAGCTGGCGCAGGCGCTGGCTGAAAAAGAACGTCTGGTGTTTGTCGATGTGACCGTCGACGAGACTGAACATGTTTATCCAATGCAGATCCGCGGTGGAAGCATGGACGAAATGTGGCTAAGCAAAACGGAGAGAACCTGATGAAGCGCCGTATCTTATCGGTATTACTGGAAAACGAATCCGGTGCGTTGTCGCGCGTCGTCGGGCTGTTCTCTCAGCGTGGCTACAACATCGAAAGCCTGACGGTTGCTCCTACCGATGATCCAACCTTGTCGCGCATGACGATCCAGACGGTGGGTGATGAAAAGGTACTGGAGCAGATAGAGAAGCAGCTGCATAAGCTGGTCGACGTTCTCCGCGTCAGTGAGCTGGTGCAGGGGGCTCACGTTGAGCGTGAAATCATGCTGGTGAAGTTGCAGGCTAGCGGCTACGGTCGTGAAGAGGTGAAACGCAGCACGGATATCTTCCGTGGCCAGATTGTGGACGTTACCTCCTCGCTTTACACCGTGCAGTTGGCGGGGACCAGCGACAAGCTGGATGCCTTCCTCAACGCCGTACGTGAAGTGGCGGAAATCGTTGAAGTGGCCCGCTCGGGGATAGTTGGCGTGTCGCGCGGCGACAAGATTATGCGCTGATAGCGGGTTTTCTGCACTGTATCCGGGGCGTGGCAGGTTTGCTGCGCCCTTTCTTTTTTATTTTTTGCCCATTTGCTGGCACCTTTGGGCGAAAGCGGTTGCTCGGCCGTGTTTTCTGCTGTTAGATCGCCATTACGGGTTGAATAACCATAGTGACTATCATGGTTACTCATTACCCTTCCGCTTTCGCTTCGCTGCATGCTTAGCCGTACATTGAAAGCGTGGGGTAAACAACGCCACACGATCCATTGTCATTTTGAGAGTCATTTAAAGGGGTTAACGTGAAACTGGATGAAATCGCGCGTCTCGCAGGCGTTTCGCGCACTACGGCCAGTTATGTCATCAACGGCAAGGCGAAGCAGTATCGTGTCAGCGATAAAACCGTCGAAAAAGTGATGGCCGTGGTCAGGGAGCACAATTATCACCCGAATGCCGTAGCGGCAGGGCTGCGTGCAGGCCGCACTCGTTCTATCGGCCTGGTGATCCCGGATCTGGAAAATACCAGCTATACCCGCATTGCCAACTATCTGGAACGCCAGGCGCGTCAGCGCGGTTATCAACTGTTGATCGCCTGCTCGGAAGATCAGCCGGATAATGAAATGCGCTGCATTGAGCACCTGCTGCAACGCCAGGTTGATGCGATCATCGTCTCCACGGCGTTACCGCCGGAGCATCCTTTCTATCAACGCTGGGCTAACGATCCTTTCCCGATTATCGCGTTGGATCGCGCTCTGGATCGTGAACACTTTATCAGCGTGGTGGGGGCCGATCAGGAAGACGCCTTTGCCTTGGCGCAGGAGTTACGCACTTTCCCCGCCAAGTCGGTGTTGTATCTGGGGGCTTTGCCTGAGCTTTCGGTCAGCTTCTTGCGTGAGCAGGGGTTCCGTCAGGCCTGGCAGGATGATGAGCGGCAGGTAGATTATCTGTATGCCAACAGCTATGAACGCGAAGCTGCCGGTGTGCTGTTCGCGGAATGGTTGAAAACCCATCCGATGCCACAGGCGCTGTTTACCACCTCATTCTCGCTGTTGCAGGGAGTGATGGACGTAACGCTGAAACAACGTGGGCGTTTACCGGCGGATCTGGCGATTGCCACCTTTGGTGACCATGAGCTATTGGATTTCCTGGAGTGCCCGGTGCTTGCCGTGGCCCAGCGCCACCGTGATGTTGCCGAGCGGGTGCTGGAGCTGGTACTTGCCAGCCTGGATGAACCACGCAAACCCAAACCGGGTATGACGCGCATTCGCCGTAACCTGTTCCGCCGTGGCAGCCTGAGCCGCAAGTAATCTTCAAGGGGCCGTAATTCGGCCCCTAAACGTAACCCACCACGCGAAACAGCCTGCGGCAATATTCCAGAAAATAGCCGTACACTACGCCCATCGCCATTGAGATCACCGCATTACTGGTCACCGCGGCCAGGATCTGCTGGCCGTCTGCACCCACACTCCAAAGAATGGCAGCGTAAACCGGCGATTGGAAACTGACATAAGCCAACAGATCGGCCAGGTTACGCAGCAAAAACTGCCCGTGTGGGCTGCGGCGTGCGGTGGCGATAAAGAAATCGCGGTAGCGACCATAGGGCCAGGCGATCAGGATATTGACGGGGATCGACACCAGTCGGGAAGAGAGCGATTGGCTAAAGCTCATGCCAGAAATCAGTATTTCAATCGCCATCCCGACGATAAAACAGTAAACCACCAGCGCAAAAGTATCGGCGGCAGCGCTGCGCCATGGTGAAACGGCTCTAGACATGACACGATCCCTGAATTTATCGGTTAATATGTTGTTTGTTAATGTTAATTAGGTGTTATTGACTGACCTTTGTGCTATTTAGTAGTCTACTTGACTGCATTGATTGTTATAAGTGGCTTAAAATTTTTATTTTTAACATTTGGATGATTTTTATCCTGACAATAGGGGGTAAAGCGCGTAAAGCAGGGATTTAACATGGTGGTTTTGAAAATGTTTATTATAAACAGTGTCTTATGATTATCTTGCGACGGTGAGATGACGGCTTTGCGGCTGATTTAGCGATAGGCTTACTAAATTTACGTATATTCCTAAAGTCGCAAAAAAATCCAGATGAATTGTAAATAGGTGTTTTGAGAATAATCTTACCATTTTGATTTGAATCATAATTAGCGGCTTGAGCCAGTGCTTCGCCATTTATTTTATCTTTGAGTTGTTCTTTGACGGAATAATTGAAGTAAAATAGCGCGCCGTTGGCAGCGAAATACTCACTGAGTGTTATTAAGTCAAGGGTTTATGGCATTTCCCTGCTGGCAGACGGCTTGAGGCCAAGCCTTGACCGATGCGGGGTGCGGTGGGGTTTCCCCCGCCGGGAGCGATGTTGAAAAGTGAGACCTGGATTGCAGAAGGACATAATGAGTTATTTAATCGTCAATTTGTGTTTATTTTAATCACACTTTTTCCGCTTAGAAAATTCTCCTCTTTAATCATGATGTTAATTTATATTCATGCAATAAATAGCGTTCCTTTCGTGAGCCAGCCTCCAAAATATGCCTATAAATATTGCCAAACCGCTCTTGCTCTGGCTTGACAAGGTTTTCATACCCTCCGTAAACTCCCTTATGTGGGAATTTGTGGTGTAAAGTGGTGAAAAGGGTCACGAGGGGGTAGCTCAGGTATGTTTCGTGGGGCAACGATGGTCAACCTCGACAGTAAAGGACGGCTCGCCGTACCGACCCGTTATCGGGATTTACTGAATGAGGAATCGCAAGGCCAAATGGTTTGCACCATTGACCTCCATCAGCCCTGCCTGCTGCTTTATCCATTACCTCAATGGGAAATCATCGAGCAAAAGTTGTCCCGTCTGTCGAGCATGAATCCTGCCGAGCGCCGAGTCCAGCGCTTGCTGTTGGGCCATGCCAGCGAGTGTCAGATGGATAATGCCGGCCGGTTGCTGTTAGCCAATACGCTACGCCAACATGCCGGGCTTACTAAAGAAGTGATGCTGGTCGGGCAGTTCAACAAGTTTGAACTGTGGGATGAACAGACCTGGTATCAACAAGTCAAGGATGATATTGACGCGGAACAATCCACTCAGGAACCGTTGTCTGAGCGGCTACAGGACTTGTCACTATAAGCATGCTGGAAAATTATAAACATACGACCGTATTGCTGGATGAGGCCGTGAAGGGTCTCAATATTCGCAGTAACGGCATCTACATCGACGGTACTTTTGGTCGCGGTGGTCATTCCCGTCTGATCTTGTCCCAACTGGGGCCGGAAGGGCGCTTGTTGGCTATCGATCGCGATCCGCAGGCAATTGCCGCAGCTCAATCTATTGCAGACCCACGTTTTACTATCATCCACGGCCCGTTTTCCGATTTGGCTGAATATGTGCAGCAACGGGAATTGGTGGGCAAGATCGACGGCGTATTGCTCGACTTGGGTGTTTCTTCCCCTCAGTTGGATGACGCAGAACGTGGATTTTCCTTTATGCGTGACGGCCCGCTGGATATGCGTATGGACCCTTCAAGCGGCCAATCCGCCGCTGAATGGTTGATGAAAGCGGAAGCCGACGATATTGCCTGGGTGCTGAAAACCTTCGGTGAAGAGCGCTTCGCCAAACGCATTGCCCGCGCCATCGTAGAAAGAAACCGCGTAGAGCCGATGACCCGTACCAAGGAACTGGCCGAGCTGATCGCCCATACCAGCCCGTTCCGTGATAAGCATAAACACCCGGCAACCCGCAGTTTCCAGGCGATCCGTATCTACATCAACAGCGAGCTGGAAGAGATCGAGCGTGCTCTGGACGGTGCATTAGCCGTGTTGGCACCAGAAGGCCGCCTGTCGATCATCAGCTTCCATTCGTTGGAAGACCGTATCGTCAAAAGCTTTATGCGCCACCACAGCCGTGGTGCCCAGGTTCCGGCAGGAATTCCGCTAACCGAAGCGCAGTTGCGTGAAATGGGCGGCCGTACGCTGAAAGCCTTGGGCAAAATGAAGCCAGGTGATGTTGAGGTGGCTGAAAACCCACGGGCGCGTAGTTCAGTACTGCGTATTGCCGAGAGGATGCCTGCGTGATTGGTAACGAGCGCCACGGTTTAGTTGGCGTCATTGGTGGCGATCTGCTGCGTAACGCCAAGATCCCGCTGATTTTGATGATTGCCGCGCTGGTTTCCGCGGTGTTTGTGGTGACCACCGCGCACCGTACCCGCCTGCTGACCGCCGAGCGCGAACAGCTGGTGCTGGAGAGAGATGCGCTGGATATCGAATGGCGCAACCTGATCCTGGAAGAGAATGCCCTTGGCGATCACAGCCGCGTAGAGCGTATCGCCACCGAAAAACTGCAGATGCAACACGTTGATCCATCGCAGGAAATTATCATTGTCAAGCCATGAGTGGTTTAGCCGAAGTCACGATACGGAGCAAATAGCTAACGCATGAAAGCAGTACGTCCCGGTAAGAAGTTGAAACGCCAGGAAGATCAGGCCAGCTTTGTCAGCTGGCGTTTTGCGTTGCTGTGCGGCTGTATTCTGTTGGCGCTGGTAGGGCTGATGCTGCGTGTGGCTTATTTGCAGGTGATCAATCCGGATCGGTTGGTGAAAGAAGGCGACATGCGTTCGTTACGCGTGCAGTCGGTTCCCACCGCTCGCGGCATGATCAGTGACCGCTCTGGCCGCCCGTTGGCGGTGAGCGTGCCGGTAAACGCCGTGTGGGCCGATCCGAAAGAGTTGAACGAACGCGGGGGTATTACGCTGGATTCGCGCTGGAAAGCGCTGTCCGACGCGTTGCAAATTCCGCTCGATCAGCTCTCCAATCGTATCAATGCCAATCCAAAGGGGCGCTTTGTCTATCTGGCCCGGCAGGTTAACCCGGCGATTGGTGATTACATCCACAAGCTGAAATTGCCTGGCATCTACCTGCGCCAGGAATCGCGTCGCTACTACCCGTCTGGCCAGGTTACCTCTCACATCATCGGTGTGACCAACATTGACGGCGAAGGGATCGAAGGAGTCGAAAAGAGCTTTGATCGCTGGCTGACCGGCCAACCGGGAGAAAGAACCGTACGTAAAGACCGCTATGGTCGAGTGATCGAGGACATCTCCTCGGTTGACAGCCAAGCGGCGCACAATCTGGCGCTGAGCATCGATGAACGCCTGCAGGCGCTGGTTTACCGTGAATTGAATAACGCCGTCGCCTTCAACAAGGCGGAGTCTGGTACCGCAGTGCTGGTGGACGTGAACACCGGCGAAGTATTGGCGATGGCCAACAGCCCATCGTACAACCCGAACAATATGGCCGATACGCCGAAAGACACCATGCGTAACCGTGCCATCACCGATATTTTTGAACCTGGTTCTACCGTGAAACCGATGGTGGTAATGACGGCGTTGCAGCGCGGCGTAGTGAAAGAAAATAGCGTGCTCAATACCATCCCTTACCGCGTTAGCGGCCATGAAATCAAAGACGTGGCGCGTTATTCGGAACTGACCGTGACCGGGATCTTGCAGAAGTCGAGTAACGTCGGTGTTTCAAAGCTGGCGTTAGCGATGCCGTCCTCAGCGTTAGTAGATACTTACTCACGTTTTGGGCTGGGAAAAGCGACCAATTTGGGGCTGGTCGGAGAAAGCAGTGGCTTATACCCAAAAAAACAACGGTGGTCTGACATAGAGAGGGCCACCTTCTCTTTCGGCTATGGGCTAATGGTAACCCCGTTACAGTTAGCGCGAGTCTATGCCACGATCGGCAGCCTGGGCGTTTATCGCCCGCTGTCGATCACCAAGGTTGATCCTCCGGTTGCCGGTGAACGCGTCTTCCCTGAGGCTACCGTACGTGCGGTAGTGCACATGATGGAAAGCGTCGCCTTGCCGGGCGGTGGTGGGGTGAAAGCCGCCATCAAGGGTTATCGTATTGCCATTAAAACCGGTACCGCCAAAAAGGTCGGGCCGGATGGCAAATACGTCAACCGATATATCGCTTATACCGCGGGGGTGGCGCCAGCTAGCCAGCCTCGTTTTGCTCTGGTGGTGGTCATCAACGATCCACAGGGTGGGAAATACTACGGTGGTGCGATATCCGCGCCGGTGTTTGGTGCCATCATGGGGGGCGCGCTGCGGATCATGAACGTTCAGCCAGATGCGTTGCCCACCGGTGACAAAAGCGAATTAGTGATTAATAACAAAGAGGGTTCAGGTGGCCGATCGTAATTTGCGCGATTTACTCGCTCCGTGGGTGCCAACGGCACCCGGGCGCGCGCTGCGGGAAATGATATTAGACAGCCGTATTGCGGCTGCCGGGGATCTGTTTGTCGCCGTAGTTGGCCATCAAACGGATGGACGCCGCTATATTCCGCAAGCCATCGCCCAAGGGGTTGCCGCCGTTATCGCTGAAGCGGAAGGCGAAGCTGAAGACGGTAAAATTTGCGAAATGCACGGCGTACCGGTGATTTACCTGGGCCAACTTGGCCAGCGCCTGTCGGCGTTAGCCGGGCGTTTCTATCATCAGCCTGCCGAACGTCTGCGCTTGATTGGCGTGACGGGGACCAACGGTAAAACTACCACCACCCAACTGTTAGCCCAGTGGAGCCAACTGTTGGGCGAAACTGCCGCCGTGATGGGCACCGTGGGCAACGGTTTGTTAGGCCAGGTTTGCCCAACGGAAAATACCACCGGTTCTGCCGTCGATGTACAGCACGTGCTTAACGATCTGGCGCAGCAAGGGGCCACCTTGGCCGCGATGGAAGTCTCCTCTCATGGCCTGGTGCAACACCGCGTGGCGGCTTTACCCTTTGCCGCAGCCGTATTCACCAACCTGAGCCGCGATCACCTGGATTACCACGGTGATATGGCCAGCTACGAAGCGGCCAAATGGTCACTGTTTGCGGGCCACGACGTTGGTCAGGCGATCATCAACGCCGACGATGAAGTCGGGCAGCGTTGGCTGGCCAAACTGCCAGACGCGGTGGCCGTCACCACGCAGGACAATTTGCAGCCTGGCTGTCATGGCCGCTGGCTGAAAACCACTGCGGTGGAGTATCACGATAACGGTGCCACCATCCACTTCAGCTCAAGCTGGGGCAACGGCGAGATCGAAAGTCGCCTGATGGGGGCCTTCAACGTTAGTAACCTGATCCTGGCATTGGCGACGCTGCTGTCACTCGGTTACCCGTTTGAGAAGCTGGTTAACACGGCCAATCAGCTGCAGCCGGTCTGTGGCCGGATGGAAGTCTTCAATGCGCCAGGCAAGCCGACGGTGGTGGTGGATTATGCCCACACCCCGGATGCCCTGGAAAAAGCGCTGGAAGCCGCTCGCCTGCATTGCCAAGGGCAACTGTGGTGCGTGTTTGGCTGCGGTGGCGACCGTGATAAAGGTAAGCGCCCACTTATGGGTGGCATTGCCGAACAGTTTGCCGACCGGGTGGTGATAACGGATGACAATCCGCGCACCGAAGAACCGCAGGCAATCATCAAGGATATTCTGGCCGGGCTGCTGGATGCCGGGCATGTACAGGTGATCCACGGGCGCGCCGAAGCCGTGACCAGCGCCATCATGCAAGCCAAAGAGCAGGATGTGGTGCTGGTAGCAGGTAAAGGCCACGAGGATTACCAACTGGTGGGTAACCGTCGTCTGGATTACTCCGATCGCACCACCGTCGCACGTTTGCTGGGGGTGCTGGCATGATCCCGGTCTCGCTTCAAACGCTGGCGGCGGTATTGGATGCCGAGCTGATCGGCACCGACTGCATCATTACCGAAGTGACGAGGGATACTCGTCAGGTCACTGCAGGTTGCCTGTTTGTGGCCCTGAAAGGCGAGCGTTTCGATGCTCACGACTTTGCCGCCGATGCTGTCGCCGCTGGCGCAGGCGCTTTGCTGGTAAGTAAGCGCTTATTGGTGGAGGCTCCGCAACTGGTGGTGAAAGATACCAGTCTGGCACTGGGGCAGTTTGCCGCCTGGGTACGTCAGCAGGTGCCAGCCAAAGTGGTGGCGCTGACCGGTTCATCGGGCAAGACCTCGGTGAAAGAGATGACAGCGGCCATTTTACGTGAATGTGGCGAAGTGCTGCATACCGCCGGGAATTACAATAACGAGATCGGCGTGCCGCTAACGTTGCTGCGTTTAGAGCCGCAGCATGATTTTGCGGTGGTCGAGCTGGGTGCCAACCATATCGGTGAGATTGCCTATACCACCGCCTTGGCGCAACCGCAGAGCGCGCTGGTGAATAATCTGGCCGCTGCCCATCTGGAAGGTTTTGGTTCACTGGCAGGCGTTGCGCAGGCCAAGGGCGAAATCTTTGCTGGTTTGCCGGCGGATGGCGTGGCGATCATCAACGCCGATAGCAACGACTGGCCGCATTGGCAGGCGCAGTTACAGGGCAAGACAGTCTGGCGTTTCTCTCCCCAGGCTGCGGAATCTGTGGATTTCTTTGCCAGCGATATCCAGGTGAAAGGGAGCGTGACTCACTTCACCCTGCACAGCCCGTTCGGCACGGTGGCGATTGAGTTGCCATTGCCGGGCCGCCATAACGTGGCCAATGCGTTGGCGGCAGCAGCACTGGCGATGTCGGTTGGCGCTACGCTGGCCGCCGTGAGTGCAGGCTTGCAACAGCTTCAGGCAGTGCCAGGGCGTTTGTTCCCGATCGCCTTGGCGCAAGGCAAGCTGTTGCTCGATGACAGCTACAACGCCAACGTCGGCTCCATGACGGCAGCGGCGCAGGTGTTGGCAGAAATGCCAGGTTATCGCGTGATGGTCGTTGGCGATATGGCCGAGTTGGGTGCAGAGGCCGAAGAGTGTCATCGCCAGGTGGGTGAAGCTGCCCGTCTGGCCGGTATTGATAAAGTCATCAGCGTGGGTGGGCTGAGCCAGGTATTGAGCTCCGCCGCCGGTAACGGTGAACATTATCAGGATAAAACAGCAGTGACCGCGCGCGTAGCGGAACTACTCTCAGCACATGCGGTAATTACCGTGTTAATCAAAGGTTCACGTAGTGCCGCAATGGAGCAGGTAGTACGCGCGTTACAGGAGAAAGCACCATGTTAGTTTGGCTGGCCGAACATTTGGTCAAATATTACTCAGGCTTCAACGTCTTTTCCTATCTGACGTTCCGGGCCATTGTCAGCCTGCTGACCGCGCTGTTCCTTTCCCTGTGGATGGGGCCGAAGGTGATCAAACGTCTGCAGGAAATGTCCTTTGGTCAGGTTGTGCGTAACGACGGGCCAGAATCGCACTTTAGCAAGCGCGGCACGCCGACCATGGGCGGCATCATGATCCTGACCTCCATCACCATTTCGGTGCTGATGTGGGCCTATCCGTCCAACCCTTACGTGTGGTGCGTGCTGTTCGTACTGGTGGGTTACGGCATCGTCGGCTTTGTCGATGACTATCGCAAAGTGGTGCGCAAAGATACTCGGGGGTTGATTGCCCGCTGGAAATATTTCTGGCAGTCGGTGATTGCCCTGGTCGTGGCCTTTGCCATGTATGCCGTAGGAAAAGACACGCCAGCCACCGAGCTGGTTGTGCCGTTCTTTAAGGACATCATGCCGCAGTTGGGCTTGCTGTACGTGGCGTTGGCCTACTTCGTGATTGTCGGCACCAGCAACGCGGTCAACCTGACCGATGGGCTGGATGGCCTGGCAATCATGCCAACCGTGTTTGTGGCGGCGGGCTTTGCGCTGGTGGCCTGGGCGACCGGTAACATGAACTTCGCCAACTACCTGCATATACCGTATCTGCGTCATGCCGGTGAGTTGGTCATCGTCTGCACCGCGATCGTCGGGGCCGGTTTAGGTTTCTTGTGGTTTAACACCTACCCGGCTCAGGTGTTTATGGGTGATGTGGGTTCACTGGCACTGGGCGGCGCGTTGGGCACCATCGCCGTGCTGCTGCGCCAGGAGTTCTTGTTGCTGATCATGGGCGGCGTGTTCGTGGTTGAAACGCTGTCGGTGATCCTGCAGGTGGGATCGTTCAAGCTGCGCGGGCAACGTATTTTCCGCATGGCGCCGATCCACCATCACTATGAATTGAAAGGCTGGCCAGAACCACGGGTGATCGTGCGCTTCTGGATTATTTCGCTGATGCTGGTGCTGATTGGCCTGGCGACGCTGAAGGTGCGCTGATTATGGTGGATTATCAGGGTAAAAAAGTGGTCATCATCGGGTTGGGCCTTACCGGCCTTTCCTGCGTTGATTTCTTTATGACCCGTGGCGTGACGCCGCGGGTTATGGATACCCGTATTTCGCCGCCGGGCCTGAATCAACTGCCCGAGAGCGTTGAACGTCATCTGGGTTCCCTGAACCAGGAATGGTTGTTGTCTGCGGATTTGATTGTGGCTAGCCCAGGCATGGCATTAGCGACTCCGGCTTTGAGCGCTGCCGCCGATGCCGGAGTTGAGATCGTCGGTGACGTTGAGCTGTTCTGCCGTGAAGCCCAGGCGCCAATTGTGGCCATCACCGGTTCCAACGGCAAGAGCACCGTCACCACGCTGGTGGGCGAAATGGCCAAGGCTGCCGGTTGGGCCGTGGGCGTTGGGGGCAATATCGGCCTGCCAGCGCTGAGCCTGCTGCGCCAGGAGTGCCAACTGTACGTGCTGGAGCTGTCGAGCTTCCAATTGGAAACCACTCACAGCCTGCATGCAGCAGCGGCAACCATTTTGAACGTGACCGAAGATCATATGGATCGCTATCCATTTGGCCTGCAGCAATACCGTGCCGCCAAATTGCGCGTCTATGAAAATGCCGAAGTCTGCGTAGTGAATGCGGACGACGCGCTGACCATGCCGGTGCGCGGTGCTGATGAGCGCTGTGTCAGTTTTGGTGCCGACGTGGGGGACTACCATCTCAACCGCCAGCAGGGTGAAATCTGGCTGCGGGTGAATGGTGAGAAAGTCCTCAATACCAGCGAGATGAAGCTCACCGGTCGCCATAACTTTACCAATGCGTTGGCGGCCCTGGCCCTGGCCGATGCCGTCAAGCTGCCGCGTGCGTCCAGCCTGAAAGCGCTGACGACCTTTACTGGCCTGGAGCACCGTTTCCAACTGGTGTGGGAACACAATGGCGTGCGCTGGATTAATGATTCCAAAGCCACCAACGTCGGCAGCACCGAGGCGGCGCTGAACGGCCTGCAGGTTAAGGGCACGCTGCATCTGCTGTTGGGCGGTGATGGTAAGTCTGCGGACTTCTCGCCGCTGGCGCGCTATCTGCAAGGTGACAACGTGCGCTTGTACTGCTTTGGCCGCGATGGCGCACAGCTGGCACAGCTGCGTCCGGAAGTCGCCACGCAGACAGAAACGATGGAGCAGGCGATGCAGGCCATTGCCCGCCAGGTGACATCAGGCGATATGGTGCTGTTGTCACCGGCCTGTGCCAGCCTGGATCAGTTCCGTAATTTTGAAGTGCGTGGCAACGAGTTTGCCCGTCTGGCACAGGAGCTGGGCGGATGAGACTACGGGTGCCGACGTTCGGCCTGACCAACAAGCTGAAAGACTGGGTGATGGGATCGCGTGAAAGCGATACGAGCAGCATGGTGCTGTATGACCGTACCCTGCTGTGGCTGACCTTTGGCCTGGCGATTGTTGGTTTTGTGATGGTGACGTCGGCCTCGATGCCTATCGGCCAGCGCCTGGCAGAGGATCCGTTCCTGTTTGCCAAGCGTGATGCACTTTACCTTGGGCTGGCGTTCGGCCTGTCGTTGGTAACACTGCGTATCCCGATGGCCGTTTGGCAGCGTTATAGCAACGTCATGCTGCTGTTATCGATAGTCTTGTTGCTGGTGGTGCTGGTGGTTGGTAGCTCGGTAAACGGGGCTTCACGCTGGATTTCACTGGGCCCGTTGCGTATCCAGCCCGCTGAGTTATCCAAGTTGTCGCTGTTTTGCTACCTGGCGAGCTATCTGGTGCGCAAGGTAGAGGAAGTCCGCAGCAACTTTTGGGGCTTCTGTAAGCCAATGGGTGTGATGGTGGTGCTAGCGGTGCTGCTGCTGGCCCAGCCGGATTTGGGGACGGTGGTGGTGCTGTTTATTACCACGCTGGCGATGCTGTTCCTGGCCGGGGCGAAGATGTGGCAGTTCCTGGCGATCATCGGATCGGGCGTGTTTGCCGTGGGGCTGCTGATCATCGCGGAACCTTACCGTATGCGCCGTGTGACTTCGTTCTGGAACCCATGGGCCGATCCGTTTGGCAGTGGTTACCAGCTAACCCAGTCGCTGATGGCGTTTGGCCGCGGCGAGTTCTGGGGGCAAGGGCTGGGCAACTCGGTACAGAAGCTCGAGTATTTACCCGAGGCGCACACTGACTTTATCTTCTCCATTTTGGGCGAAGAACTGGGCTATATCGGTGTGGTTTTGGCCCTGTTAATGGTATTCTTCGTCGCTTTTCGCGCCATGTCGATCGGCCGCAGGGCGTTGGAGATAGACCAGCGATTTTCCGGTTTTTTGGCGTGTTCGATCGGTGTCTGGTTCAGTTTCCAGGCGTTGGTGAACGTCGGTGCGGCAGCGGGGATGTTGCCAACCAAAGGCTTGACCTTGCCACTGATAAGTTACGGTGGCTCGAGCCTGATCATTATGTCGACGGCGATCGTGCTGTTGCTGCGAATTGATTATGAAACGCGCCTGACCAAAGCGCAGGCGTTTGTGAAGAGGTAGCGGATGAGCGGTAAAGCTAAGCGTTTAATGGTGATGGCAGGCGGTACCGGCGGGCACGTGTTTCCGGGGCTGGCGGTCGCGCATCATTTGATGGCGCAGGGCTGGCAGGTTCGCTGGCTCGGCACCGCAGACCGAATGGAAGCCGATCTGGTGCCAAAGCACGGGATCGAGATTGATTTTATCCGCATCTCCGGGCTGCGTGGCAAAGGCCTAAAGGCTCAGTTGACCGCACCGGTGCGTATCTGGCAGGCGGTGCGCCAGGCGAAAGCGATCATGCGTAGTTATCAGCCGGACGTGGTGCTGGGGATGGGCGGTTACGTTTCCGGCCCCGGCGGTTTGGCTGCCTGGCAGTGTGGTATCCCGGTAGTGCTGCATGAGCAGAACGGCATTGCGGGCCTGACTAACCGCTGGCTCTCAAGGATTGCCAAGAAAGTGTTACAGGCGTTCCCAGGGGCGTTTCCGAATGCGGACGTCGTGGGTAACCCGGTACGTACCGATGTGTTGGCGCTGCCGCTACCTGCCGAGCGTCTGAACGGGCGTGAAGGGCCAATCCGCGTGCTGATTATCGGCGGTAGCCAAGGTGCACGCGTGCTGAATCAGACAGTTCCTGAAGTCGCCGCGCTGCTGGGCGATAGAATAGCTCTCTGGCATCAGGTAGGTAAGGGCGCATTGCCAACGGTACTGCAAGACTACGAGAGGGTAGGGCAGACCGGGCACAAGGTGACCGAGTTTATTGATGACATGGCAGAGGCTTATGCCTGGGCGGATGTGGTGGTGTGCCGTTCTGGCGCGCTGACCGTCAGCGAAGTGGCGGCGGCGGGACTACCGGCCATTTTTGTGCCGTTCCAGCACAAAGATCGTCAGCAATACTGGAACGCGCGTCCTCTGGAGGAGGCCGGTGCAGCCAAAATTATTGAACAGCCGCAGTTTACTGCCGATGTCGTGGCGGAACTGCTGGCAAGCTGGGATCGCCCAACGCTGTTGAAGATGGCCGAAAAGGCCCGCGCGGTAGCGATCCCGGATGCAACAGAACGCGTGGCGGCAGAAATTATTCGTGCAGCCCTGTAAGGCCGTCGGGGTTACCCCTGTTGAGCTAAATCGAACCTGATAGATAGAGAAGTGATGAATACACAACAATTGGCGAAACTACGTACTTTCGTGCCCGAGATGCGACGCGTCCGGCACATTCACTTTGTTGGCATCGGTGGTGCCGGCATGGGTGGTATCGCCGAGGTGTTGGCCAACGAGGGTTATCAGATCAGCGGTTCCGACCTGGCGCCGAACCCGGTCACCCAGCAGTTGAGTGAGCTTGGGGCAACGATTTACTTCCATCACCGCCCAGAAAACGTGCTGGATGCCAGCGTGGTAGTGGTTTCGACCGCTATCCCGGCAGACAACCCGGAGATCGTCGCAGCCCGCGAGGCGCGCATTCCGGTGATCCAGCGGGCAGAAATGCTGGCCGAGCTGATGCGCTATCGCCATGGCATTGCCATCGCCGGTACGCACGGTAAAACCACTACCACGGCGATGGTGTCCAGTATTTACGCCGAAGCCGGTCTTGACCCAACGTTTGTTAACGGTGGGCTGGTGAAAGCGGCGGGTACCCACGCGCGTTTAGGCTCTAGCCGTTACCTGATTGCGGAAGCGGATGAGAGCGACGCGTCGTTCCTGCATTTGCAACCGATGGTGGCGATTGTCACCAACATCGAAGCCGACCATATGGATACTTACCATGGCGACTTCGAGAATTTGAAGCAGACGTTTATCACCTTCCTGCATAACCTGCCGTTCTATGGTCGTGCGGTAATGTGCATCGACGATCCGGTCGTGCGTGAGTTGTTGCCGCGCGTGGGTCGCCATATCACCACCTACGGCTTTAGCGAGGATGCGGATGTGCGCATCGAGAGCTATAGCCAGATCGGGCCGCAGGGGCACTTTACCCTGAGCCGTCAGGATAAGCCGTTGATGACCGTCACCCTGAATGCACCGGGCCGCCATAACGCCTTGAACGCGGCGGCGGCGGTTGCCGTGGCGACGGAAGAAGGCATTGCCGACGATGCCATTTTGCGTGCGCTGGCCGGTTTCCAGGGAACGGGGCGTCGCTTCGATTTCCTGGGGGAATTCCCACTGGCGGCGGTGAACGAAAAACAGGGTAGTGCCATGTTGGTGGACGATTATGGCCACCACCCAACGGAAGTGGATGCGACCATCAAAGCCGCGCGTGCCGGTTGGCCAACCAAGCGGGTGGTGATGATCTTCCAGCCGCACCGCTATACCCGTACTCGCGATCTGTATGACGATTTCGCCAACGTGTTATCGCAGGTTGATGTGTTGCTGATGCTGGATGTCTATCCGGCGGGTGAAGCTCCGATCCCTGGTGCTGATAGCCGTAGCCTGTGCCGTACCATTCGCAATCGCGGCAAACTGGATCCGATCCTGGTGTCCGATGCGGATACCGTGCCAACGCTGCTGGCGCAGCTGTTGCAAGGAGACGACCTGGTGCTGGTGCAAGGGGCCGGCAATGTCGGTAAAATCGCGCGCCGGCTGGCTGAACTAAAACTGCAACCCCAGATCAAAGAGGAGGATCATCATGGCTGATAAAGTCGCCGTATTGCTGGGTGGTACCTCCGCAGAACGTGAAGTTTCACTGCAATCTGGCGCGGCCGTGCTGGCCGGGTTGCGAGAAGCGGGCATTGATGCGCATGGTATCGACACCCGTGACTTCCCCGTCACCGAGCTGAAAGCGCAGGGGTTCACCAAAGTATTCATCGCGCTGCACGGGCGGGGCGGTGAAGATGGTACATTGCAAGGTCTGCTGGAGTTTTTGCAGTTGCCTTATACCGGCAGCGGCGTGATGGCCTCGGCGCTGACCATGGATAAATGGCGCAGCAAAATGGTATGGCAGTCGATGGGGCTGCCGGTGGCACCTTACGTGGCGCTGAGTCGCCGCCAGTATCTGGGCGACGATCGGCCAAACCAACTGGCCGCCATTGAAGCTTTGGGATTGCCACTGATTGTGAAGCCAAGCCGCGAAGGCTCCAGCGTTGGCATGAGCAAAGTGACCGAACGCGCAGCCCTGGAAGGGGCGCTGGAAGAGGCTTTCCGTCATGATGAGGATGTGCTGGTAGAGAAATGGCTCAGCGGCCCGGAATACACCGTGGCGATCCTGGGCGATAAGGTGCTGCCTTCCATCCGTATTCAGCCCGCTGGCGTGTTTTACGATTACCAGGCCAAATATATTTCCGACGATACGCAGTATTTTTGCCCGAGCGGCCTGGATGCACAGCAGGAAGCCGCTATGGCTGCGCTGGCACTGCGGGCTTACCGTGGGCTGGATTGCAGCGGCTGGGGGCGTGTTGATGTCATGCAAGACAGTGATGGCAGCTTCTACCTGCTGGAGGCGAATACCTCGCCGGGCATGACCAGCCACAGTCTGGTCCCGATGGCGGCTCGGCAGTCCGGATTAACTTTCTCGCAGTTGGTTGCGGGAATTCTGGCGTTGGCTGACTGAGATGTCGCAAGCGGCTCTGAATGCACGCGAGCGCGAGGCGGATAACGGCCCACGCCGCAGCAATGGCACCCAACTGGCAGGGATGATTTTCCTGCTGATGGTGCTAGGCACCATCCTGTGGTGCGGCTGGGTAGTGGTGGGTTGGATGCAAGATGCCAGCCGTCTGCCGCTCTCAAGGCTGGTATTGACCGGTGAACGCCATTTCACCACTAACGACGATGTTCGCCAGGCGATCTTGGCTTTGGGAGCACCGGGCACCTTTATGACGCAGGATGTGGACATCATCCAGCAGCAGATCGAGCGTCTGCCGTGGGTCAAGCAGGCCAGCGTACGTAAACAGTGGCCGGATGAGCTGAAAATCCACCTGGTGGAGTATGTCCCGGTGGCGCATTGGAATGATTTGCACATGGTTGATGCCGAGGGCAAGTCGTTCAGCATTCCGGCACAGCGTTTGGGCAATCAGAAATTACCGTTGCTCTATGGTCCGGAAGGCAGCGAACAGGATGTTCTGGAAGGTTACCGCGCGATGAACGGCGTGCTGGCAGCCAGCAAGTACCAGCTTAAGATGGCGTCCATGACGGCCCGCCATTCGTGGCAGTTGGCTTTGGATAACGATGTTCGGCTGGAACTGGGACGTGACGATCGCATGGGTCGCTTGCAACGCTTCATCGGGCTTTATCCGGTGCTGTTGCAGCAGGCGCAGGCGGAAAACAAGCGCGTCAGCTATGTCGATTTACGCTATGACTCCGGTGCCTCAGTCGGCTGGGCTCCGGCGTTTATCGACCCGCAGGCAGCCATGGGCGATCGACCAAACAGTAATCAGCAACAGAATCAGGCACAGGCAAAACAACAATGATCAAGTCGACGGACAGAAAACTGGTAGTTGGACTGGAGATCGGTACCGCAAAAGTCTCCGCATTGGTAGGGGAAGTTTTGCCCGATGGCATGGTCAACATTATCGGGGTGGGAAGTTGCCCGTCTCGCGGTATGGATAAGGGTGGCGTTAACGATCTGGAATCGGTAGTCAAGTGCGTACAGCGCGCTATTGACCAGGCCGAACTGATGGCGGATTGTCAGATTTCTTCGGTTTACCTGGCCTTGTCGGGTAAGCATATCAGCTGTCAGAACGAGATCGGGATGGTGCCGATCTCCGAAGAGGAAGTGACGCAGGAAGACGTGGAGAACGTAGTGCATACCGCCAAGTCGGTGCGTGTGCGCGACGAACACCGCATCCTGCACGTTATCCCTCAGGAATACGCCATCGACTATCAGGAAGGCATCAAAAACCCGGTTGGGTTATCCGGCGTGCGTATGCAGGCCAAGGTCCACCTGATCACCTGCCATAACGATATGGCCAAGAACATTGTCAAAGCAGTGGAACGTTGTGGTCTGAAAGTGG
The DNA here is from genome assembly GCF_059697885.1 of Serratia sp. NCCP-200. Lineage (NCBI taxonomy): Bacteria > Pseudomonadati > Pseudomonadota > Gammaproteobacteria > Enterobacterales > Yersiniaceae > Serratia > Serratia sp. NCCP-200. The sequence continues at coordinate 236,872 of NZ_BAAKUJ010000005.1, read as the reverse complement.
ACCAACTGATTTTCGCCGGTCTGGCCGCCAGCTATGCGGTGCTGACCGAAGATGAGCGCGAGCTCGGCGTCTGTGTGGTAGATATCGGCGGGGGCACCATGGATATGGCGGTGTATACCGGCGGTGCTCTGCGCCACACCAAAGTGATCCCTTACGCCGGGAACGTGGTCACCAGCGATATCGCCTACGCCTTCGGCACGCCGCCGACCGACGCGGAAGCGATTAAAGTTCGACACGGTTGTGCACTTGGGTCGATTGTTAGCAAGGATGAAAGTGTTGAGGTTCCTAGCGTGGGGGGAAGGCCTCCTCGGAGTCTGCAAAGACAGACATTGGCTGAAGTGATTGAGCCGCGCTACACCGAACTGTTGAATCTGGTTAACGATGAAATATTGCAATTGCAGGAGCAACTGCGTCAGCAAGGGGTGAAGCATCATCTGGCAGCGGGTATTGTGCTGACCGGCGGTGCCGCCCAGATTGATGGCCTGGCAGCCTGTGCGCAACGGGTATTCCATACCCAGGTACGCATCGGCCAACCCTTGAACATCACGGGTCTGACGGATTACGCGCAAGAGCCTTACTATTCTACAGCGGTCGGGCTACTGCACTATGGAAAAGAGTCTCACCTGAGCGGTGAGGCAGAAGTAGAAAAACGCGCCTCGGTGGGCAATTGGTTTAAACGCATCAATAGCTGGCTGAGAAAAGAGTTTTAATGTTTAGACAAAGAGATCATGCTGAGTAATCTTTTTATGATCTCGCAGCGACAGGCACAAAACGGAGAGAAACTATGTTTGAACCAATGGAACTAACCAATGACGCGGTGATTAAAGTCATCGGCGTCGGCGGTGGCGGTGGCAATGCCGTTGAACACATGGTGCGCGAGCGCATCGAAGGTGTTGAATTCTTCGCCGTTAATACAGACGCTCAGGCGCTACGTAAAACGGCAGTTGGCCAAACCATCCAGATTGGTAGCGGTATTACCAAAGGTCTGGGTGCAGGCGCGAACCCGGAAGTGGGTCGTAATTCAGCGGAAGAAGACCGTGAAGCCCTGCGCGCCGCCCTGGAAGGTGCAGACATGGTCTTCATCGCGGCCGGCATGGGTGGCGGTACCGGTACCGGTGCTGCGCCAGTGGTGGCAGAAGTCGCAAAAGATCTGGGTATTCTGACCGTGGCCGTGGTGACCAAGCCTTTCAACTTTGAAGGCAAGAAGCGCATGGCATTCGCGGAGCAGGGTATCGCCGAGCTGTCCAAGCACGTGGACTCGCTGATCACCATCCCGAACGACAAGTTGCTGAAAGTTCTGGGCCGTGGCATCTCTCTGCTGGACGCGTTTGGCGCGGCCAACGACGTACTGAAAGGCGCGGTGCAGGGTATTGCCGAACTGATCACCCGTCCGGGCCTGATGAACGTCGACTTTGCTGACGTGCGCACCGTGATGTCCGAAATGGGCTACGCGATGATGGGCTCTGGCGTTGCCTGTGGCGAAGACCGTGCCGAAGAAGCGGCGGAAATGGCGATCTCCAGCCCACTGCTGGAAGATATCGACCTGTCCGGCGCCCGTGGCGTGCTGGTCAACATCACCGCTGGCTTCGACCTGCGTCTGGATGAGTTCGAAACCGTGGGTAACACCATCCGTGCTTTCGCTTCCGACAATGCGACCGTGGTAATCGGTACCTCGCTGGATCCGGAAATGAACGACGAACTGCGCGTGACCGTAGTCGCGACCGGTATCGGTATGGACAAACGTCCTGAAATCACCCTGGTAACCAATAAACAGGCCAGCCAGCCAGTGATGGATCACCGCTACCAGCAGCATGGTATGTCACCGCTGCAGCAGGAAGTGAAACCTGCCGCCAAGGTGGTGAACGATCAGAGCGCGCAACCAAACAAAGAGCCTGATTATCTGGATATTCCGGCCTTCCTGCGCAAGCAGGCAGATTAGGAATAAGCTGATAATTTGGAATCTCCGCTCTTTGTGCTAAACTGTCCCGCCGGCCTTGCTGTATGCTGGGCTGGTTGGATTGATAACATTGCGAGATAAAACGATGATCAAACAAAGGACATTAAAACGTATTGTTCAGGCGACTGGTGTCGGTTTACATACCGGCAAGAAAGTCACGCTGACAATGCGCCCAGCGTCGGCTAATACCGGGGTCATCTATCGTCGCACTGACTTGAATCCACCGGTTGATTTCCCGGCTGATGCAAAATCCGTGCGTGATACCATGCTCTGTACTTGCCTGGTGAATGAGTCAGACGTGCGTATTTCCACCGTTGAGCACCTTAATGCTGCGTTGGCGGGCCTGGGTATCGACAACATCATTATTGAAGTTGACGCTGCCGAAATCCCGATCATGGACGGTAGTGCCAGCCCGTTTGTCTATCTGTTGCTGGATGCCGGCATCGAAGAGCTGAACTCGGCGAAGAAATTCCTGCGTCTGAAAGACACCGTACGTGTTGAAGATGGCGACAAGTGGGCAGAGCTGTCCCCGCATAACGGGTTCCGCCTTGACTTCACCATCGACTTCAACCACCCGGCGATTGATGCCAGTACCCAACGCTATCGTCTGGATTTCTCAGCCGATTCGTTCGTACGCCAAATCAGCCGTGCGCGTACCTTCGGTTTCATGCGTGATATCGAGTATCTGCAGTCCCGTGGCCTGGCCTTGGGCGGCAGCTTCGATTGTGCGATTGTGGTGGATGACTATCGTGTCCTCAACGAAGACGGCCTGCGCTTCGAAGACGAATTCGTACGCCACAAAATGCTGGATGCCATCGGCGATCTGTTCATGTGCGGCCATAACATCATTGGCGCGTTCACCGCGTACAAATCAGGTCATGCGCTGAACAACAAGCTGCTGCAAGCCGTGCTGGCGAAACAGGAAGCTTGGGAATTCGTGACATTCCAGGATGAAGCCGAAATGCCGTTGGCATTCAAGGCTCCGTCAACCGTACTGGCCTAAGCTGCCAAGACGTCAATTACTTATCACGACCGGTCTCGTTGGCTCTCTCTCCTGCCAACGCGGCCAGTCGTTCTAATATCTTGCGCAATTTTTCCGGGCTCTGCGCCGCCAATCCCCGTAATGCATCCGCACTTTCCAGGCTCAAATGACGCATAGGCACCTCTGCCTGCTGGCCATTTTCCGTGCTTTTGCCGTGGTTTTGTACCTGGCTGCTGCCTTTTGCCATCAACGAGGGATTAATCCTGATGTCGATTGACGACAAAGATGGTAGAATTTGCGCTCGTAGTGCGGATAGCAGGCTGGGTTGTTCATAGCGTAAGCGCATCATCCAACTGGCATTGGCGGTTTCCAGCACTAAAATACCCTGTCTGAAGTTGGCGACACGGCACCAAGGGTGCAACTGAGCGGGCAATAACCCGTTCACGGCACGATTGAGTTTCAGTAGCGCAGTAGCGCGTTGCTGAACGTTATGCAGCGGTCCTTTCTCTGTTGCAGATGCGTCGTCAAACAGGATATCTAATAATTGTGGACGGCTATCGCGCATAATGGGCTCCGGCGGATAATAAACACGTGATCGGTATTCTAAATCGTTGGCGACAATTTGGCAGACGTTATTTCTGGCCTCATCTCCTGTTGGGGATGGTAGCGGCCACGCTTGGCGTACCGCAAAATCTGTCCGGCACCGTCGATCAAAGCGCATTACCGAGCACCTCGTCCAGCCTTAACCGGCAAAATTCCGTCAGTCACGCCTTTAACAGCCTGGCGTTACTGCAAGAAGTGCATCGTCGCCCAACGTTTAACGTTGATTACTGGCACCAGCATGCGCTTCGAACCGTCATCCGTCACCTCTCTTTTGCTTTGGCGCCTCAGGCCGTCTATGCCCGGGTGCAAGAAGCGGAGACCGTTGCGGTTGAACCTCCATTACAGGTGGCTCAGCTTGCTCTGCTCTCCACGCTCAATGCGCTACTGACGCACGAGCCAAAACCACCGACTATCATTCGTGATACCCATCACCCCATCGTTCCTTCTTTGGCGCAGCATCAGGCCGGGCTATGGCTCGCTCAGGTGCAAGGTATTCGCGCCGGGCCTGCAGCCCTCGGCTAATCTTTGCCCTCAGGGCAGCAAAAAAACAAACAACACAACAGCTTGTTGACGGCCATTATGGTGTCGTCGCGTAAGAGATATAAAGAATCATGTTAATCAAACTATTGACCAAAGTTTTTGGTAGCAGTAACGATCGTACCCTGCGCCGCATGCGTAAAGCGGTTGAGATGATCAACCGTATGGAACCAGACATGGAAAAACTGTCTGATAGCGAACTGCAGGCCAAGACCGACGAATTCCGCGCGCGTCTGAAAAAGGGCGAAGTGCTGGAAAGCCTGATCCCGGAAGCCTTCGCCGTAGTGCGTGAGGCCAGTAAGCGAGTCTTCGGCATGCGTCACTTCGACGTACAGTTGCTGGGCGGGATGGTGCTCAACGACCGCTGTATCGCCGAGATGCGTACCGGTGAAGGTAAGACCCTGACCGCAACCCTGCCTGCCTATCTGAACGCCCTGAGCGGCCGTGGTGTGCACGTGGTTACCGTCAACGACTACCTGGCCCAGCGTGACGCCGAAAACAACCGTCCGCTGTTCGAGTTCCTGGGGTTGAGCGTGGGTATCAACCTGCCTGGTATGCCTGCTCCGGCCAAGCGTGAAGCCTATGCCGCAGATATCACTTACGGTACCAACAACGAATACGGCTTTGACTATCTGCGTGACAACATGGCGTTCAGCCCGGAAGAGCGCGTACAGCGTAAGCTGCACTATGCGCTGGTGGATGAGGTTGACTCCATCCTGATCGACGAAGCGCGTACGCCGCTGATCATCTCCGGCCCGGCCGAAGACAGCTCAGAAATGTATAAGCGTGTTAATAAGCTGATCCCACAGCTGATCCGCCAGGAAAAAGAAGACTCCGACACCTTCCAGGGTGAAGGGCACTTCTCAGTCGATGAAAAAGCGCGTCAGGTTCACCTGACCGAACGCGGCCTGATCATGATCGAAGAGATGCTGATGGAAGCGGGCATCATGGATGAAGGCGAATCGCTGTATTCACCAACCAACATCATGCTGATGCACCACGTCACCGCCGCGCTGCGTGCCCACGTGCTGTTCACCCGCGACGTTGACTATATCGTTAAAGACGGTGAAGTCATTATCGTTGACGAACACACTGGCCGTACCATGCAGGGCCGCCGCTGGTCCGATGGTCTGCACCAGGCGGTAGAAGCCAAAGAAGGCGTAGAAATCCAGAACGAAAACCAGACGCTGGCTTCGATCACCTTCCAGAACTACTTCCGTCTCTATGAGAAACTGGCCGGTATGACCGGTACGGCGGACACTGAAGCCTTCGAATTCAGCTCCATCTACAAGCTCGATACCATCGTGGTGCCGACCAACCGCCCAATGATCCGTAAAGATATGCCGGATCTGGTCTACATGACCGAAAAAGAGAAGATCGCGGCGATCATTGAAGATATCCGTGAGCGTACTGCCAACGGCCAGCCGGTGCTGGTGGGGACTATCTCGATCGAGAAATCCGAAGTGGTTTCCCGTGAGCTGACCAAAGCAGGGATCGAACACAAGGTTCTGAACGCCAAATTCCACGCCATGGAAGCGGATATTGTGGCCAATGCGGGTCAGACTGCAGCGGTAACCATCGCCACCAACATGGCCGGCCGTGGTACCGATATCGTGTTGGGCGGCAGCTGGCAGAGCGAACTCTCCCATCTGGAAGATCCGACAGAAGAGCAGATTGCCGAAATCAAAGCGGCCTGGAAAATTCGCCACGACGCCGTATTGGCCGCTGGTGGCTTGCACATTATCGGTACCGAACGTCACGAATCACGCCGTATCGACAACCAGCTGCGTGGCCGTTCCGGCCGTCAGGGTGATGCCGGTTCTTCCCGCTTCTACCTGTCAATGGAAGATGCGCTGATGCGTATTTTCGCCTCGGATCGTGTTTCTGGCATGATGCGTAAACTGGGTATGAAGGATGGCGAAGCCATCGAGCACCCGTGGGTCACCAAAGCCATTGCCAATGCGCAACGCAAGGTTGAAAGCCGTAACTTCGATATTCGTAAGCAACTGCTGGAATATGATGACGTGGCCAACGACCAGCGCCGTGCGATCTACAGCCAGCGTAACGAATTGCTCGACGTGTCTGACGTCAGCGAAACCATCAACAGTATCCGTGAAGACGTGTTCAAAACCACCATCGACAGCTACATTCCGCCGCAGTCGCTGGAAGAGATGTGGGACGTGAAAGGGTTGGAAGAACGCCTGAAAAACGACTTCGATCTGGATATGCCGATCGCCGAGTGGTTGGATAAAGAGCCTGAGCTGCACGAAGAAACGCTGCGTGAGCGCATCATGGCGAAGGCGAAGGAAGATTACCTGCGCAAAGAAGAGGTTGTTGGCGCCGAAATGATGCGCAACTTCGAAAAAGGCGTGATGCTGCAGACGCTGGATTCCCTGTGGAAAGAGCACCTGGCGGCAATGGATTACCTGCGTCAGGGTATCCACCTGCGTGGCTATGCGCAAAAAGATCCGAAGCAGGAATATAAGCGTGAGTCCTTCAACATGTTTGCCACCATGCTGGAATCGCTGAAATATGAAGTGATCAGCGTGTTGAGCAAGGTTCAGGTACGCATGCCGGAAGAGGTTGAAGCTCTGGAGCTGCAACGCCGCGAAGAAGCAGAGCGTCTGGCACGCCAGCAACAGCTGAGCCACCAGGAAGAAAATGCCCTGGCGGTCACCGATCCGAACGCTCCTGCTGTTGCCGAACGTAAAGTAGGGCGTAACGATCCTTGCCCATGCGGTTCCGGTAAGAAATACAAGCAGTGCCACGGCCGCCTGCAAAAGTAAGCCGGGTGCAGTGAACAGTTAACGGTAAGGGCTCAGCATGCTGAGCCCTTTTTTTAAGTAGTAACTTCTGGAGGATGCGATGAAGCACCTGAACATCGCCGTAGGGATTATCCGTAACCCACAGCAGGAAATCTTCATCACACGCCGCGCTGCGGATTCGCACATGGCTGGCTTTTGGGAATTCCCTGGCGGCAAGATTGAGCAGGGCGAAACGCCGGAGCAGGCATTAGGCCGCGAATTGCTGGAAGAAACCGGGATCCGCGCCAATCAGGCACGGTTACTGGAGGTGCTGGAACACCGCTTCACCGATCGGATCGTAACGCTGAATTTCTATCTGGTGGAGGATTGGAAGGGCGAGCCCTATGGCCGTGAAGGCCAGCCGATGCGTTGGGTAAAGCAGGCCGACCTGCGTGAGGAAGAGTTCCCCGAAGCCAACGTCAGTATCATCAAGCTGTTGGTGGCGCAGGCCAGTGCCGTGTAGTTAATTTTCGGCCTGGCAAGGCCAGGCCAATAATACCGTTTTAATGGTTGTTGCTGTCTCTGTCTTCACTCCAATCTTCACTTTCGTTCAGATCTTCGTTGCTCGGAATGCGCTTCTCTTCATCGGCCCATTCACCCAGATCGATCAGCTGGCAGCGCTTGCAGCAGAATGGACGATATGGGCTCACTTCACCCCATACCACGCCTTTGCCACAGGTTGGACATTTTACTACGGTCATATTCATTCCTTTCTCCCTCTTAAACCCAAGGGGTGATTAACAGCAGGCCAGCTCAAAGGTAAGACGCTCTGGCACTGTGCCGTTTTCGCTGTCTAGCGGCAGGAAACGGATGGCATAGCGCGTCTTGTGGCCGGAAATCTGCGGGTAAAGCTGGTAAGCCAGATTAATACGCAAGCGTAACAGATCGGCCCCTTCGGCGTTATCCTGGAAGAAGCCGTTGAGGCTGATCTGATTGCGGAACGGCCCGGCCTGGCGCACCAGATCCAACACGATGGTCAGCGCCTGATTCAAGGGTTCGAGGGTTTGCAACCACTCTGCCACGTCGGCATCACGCTCATTTTGTGCCACATGCATCCACATATGCAGTGTAGGCAAATCAAAGCTGCAACAGCCACCGGGGATGCTCAGACGTTGGCGAACCAGGCTAATCAGCCGGTCTTCACGCAGCGCCTGGCCCATACGCGGAGCAGACATCAGTGCAGATGCACAGCCTTTCAACTGGCTGCGTAGCTGATTGACCACCGAGATATCGACACCGGGCAATTCTGCCCACTGCAGTAATTTTTGCTGCTGGCGTTCCAGTTCTTTGAGCAATTCGGTGCGTACTTCGCCACGTTCCAATACGTCCAGCAGGTCTGCAACGGTACGGAAAAAGGTCAGGGCGATAGCAGTTTCGCTCAGTGCTCTTTGGCCATGCAGTTGTTGTAATAAAAACTCGATCCGCAGCCAGGTGCGCATTTTTTCATTTAACGGGTGTTCAAAGAGAACGGTCGGGGAAGCGTCACTCATTCGGTGTGATCCTGTCGGGTCGCTGAGGTTGCCAGCTCAATATAGTGTTGATGCAATGCGGCGACATGGGATTCAATTCCTTGTGCGCTACCGCTATTGTCAATTACGTCATCCGCCACGGCCAGACGTTGTTCGCGCGTGGCCTGTGCAGACAGAATATTCAGCGCCTGCTGACGGCTGATGCCGTCGCGGGCCATGGTTCTGGCTAATTGTGTTTCGCTGTCGACATCCACCACTAAAACGCGGTCGGCACGATCCTGCAGGCCGTTTTCTACCAGCAAGGGGACTACCCATAGTACGTAACAACTCTGGGCGTTGGCTAGTTGGCGTTGCGTTTCCCGCTGTATCTGCGGGTGCAGCAACTGGTTTAGCCAGCGCTTTTCGTCGGGATCGCTGAAGATCCTCTGACGCAAAGCCGCACGGTTGAGGGATCCGTCCTTCAGCAACATTTCATTACCAAAATGTGCCGCAATGGCGTCCAATGCCGGTGTTCCAGGCTCAACAACCTGGCGAGCAATGATATCCGCATCCACAATGGCCACGCCAAAACGTGCAAAGGCGTTGGCAACGGTGGATTTACCGCTGCCGATACCGCCGGTTAATGCCACTAGGTAGGCCATGGTCAAAGGGGATCCTGATATTCACCAAAAATAATAAACGAATCATAAAGCGATCGCGCAGAAGTGCAAGCGGGTGCGTGTGACTTGCCCTGCGCTTGGTGTTTTGATAGGGGGTAATTTGAGCCGCGGCATTGGGAAAATGAGGCGGCAATCACATTGGGATGTCGCAGGTAAATTTGTGGGATTGTACCGTAAATAAAGGCGAAATCGCAGTCTTGCCGAGCGATTATTAGTGCGTATGATAACACCACTGGAACTGGCAATAACAATACCCGCCGCCTTTCAAGCTGAAACTTGAAATTCATCGGGTAGTGGTTCGAAATCCCCTTGCGATCCGTCGCCAAAAACCAGGAAATCATAAGTCATGCGTATTGAAGAAGATTTGAAGTTAGGCTTTAAAGATGTGTTGATCCGCCCAAAGCGTTCCACGCTGAAAAGCCGCTCGGAAGTTGAACTGGAGCGCCAGTTTACCTTCAAACATTCAGGTTACAACTGGTCCGGTGTGCCGATTATTGCCGCCAATATGGATACGGTTGGCACCTTCCGCATGGCCGAGGCCCTGGCAACCTTCGACGTTCTTACCGCCGTTCATAAACACTACACCGTTGAGCAATGGGCCGAGTTTGTTCAGCGCTCGTCCGACTCCGTGTTGCGTCATGTGATGGTGTCTACCGGCACTTCTGAAGCCGACTTCGTCAAGATGAAGCAGATCCTGGCACTTTCCCCGGCGTTGAAATTTATCTGCATCGACGTGGCCAACGGTTATTCCGAACACTTTGTTGCCTTCCTGAAAAAAGCCCGTGAAGCTTGCCCTAGCCATGTGATCTGCGCGGGTAACGTGGTTACCGGTGAAATGGTGGAAGAGCTGGTGCTGTCCGGTGCCGACATCGTCAAGGTCGGGATTGGTCCTGGTTCGGTCTGTACCACCCGTGTGAAAACCGGTGTGGGCTATCCGCAGCTTTCCGCGGTGATCGAATGTGCCGATGCTGCACACGGTCTGGGTGGGCAGATTGTCAGCGATGGCGGTTGTTCCGTACCGGGTGATGTGGCGAAAGCCTTCGGCGGCGGCGCAGACTTTGTCATGCTGGGCGGGATGTTGGCTGGGCATGACGAATGTGAAGGCACCGTGGTGGAAGAAAACGGTGAGAAGTTCATGCTGTTCTACGGTATGAGCTCAGAGTCTGCCATGAAACGCCATGTGGGCGGTGTAGCTGGCTACCGTGCTGCGGAAGGTAAAACCGTCAAGCTGCCGCTGCGTGGTGAAGTCGAGTTTACCGTGCGCGATATCCTCGGTGGCCTGCGTTCTGCCTGTACTTATGTGGGCGCAGAACGTCTGAAAGAGCTGACCAAACGCACCACCTTTATCCGCGTAGCGGAGCAGGAAAACCGCGTTTTCGGCAGCAAATAATTGCCTGACCTGGTTGGGGCGCAGCAATGCTGCGCCCGTATCAAACAGGGCAAAAATTGAAAAGCATTACCCCAATACATTCCCCAGTTGGAATATCGGCAAATACATCGCGATCACCAACGTACCCACAATCCCGCCAACCACTATCATCAACAACGGCTCCAGCGTTTGTGCCAGCGTATCGGCGAGCTCATAGGTCTGTTGTTCGTGCCAAAGCGCCAGCTTGTCCAACAGGACATCGAGCGTGCCGGACTCTTCCCCCACCCGCACTAATTGCTGGCATAGCGAAGGAAACAGCGGCTGTTGAGCTAGTGCGCTATGGAAGGGATACCCTTGAGAGAGCTGCTGTTCGATCGCCGTCAGCGCCTGGCAATAAAACACAATATTCACCGATAGCTTCGCGGCGCTTAGCCCTGCTACCAGCGTCAATCCGGCCTGCTGCGTCATGGCCAGAATACGGAACACCTGGCTCAGGCAATTGCCCTTGACCAACGAGGCAATCAACGGAATGCGTAGCAACATTGCCTGCTCCCGTTGTTGCCAATCGGCTAACGGATGCAACCTGCGCCAATAAAATCCTGCCAGCCCAGCCACCGTGAGTAATAGATAAGGCCCGGTATCGATCAATGCGCCGGACAGTGCCAGCAGCCCTTGAGTAAACCAGGGCAAGGGAGCGTCGAATGACTGATAAATCTTGGCAAACTCTGGCAGCACCATCACCAACATCAGTATGGTGACTGAAATGGCCACCAGGCAGATAAACAGCGGGTAGCGCAGCGCCTTCAGCACTTTTTTCTGTAGCCTTTGCTGAGCTTCCTGTTGCTGTGCCAACTGTAGGCAGCAGCGATCCAGATTACCCGTCAATTCGCCGATGGCGATCAGCTGGCGGTAGATTAGCGGGAATATGCGATGTTGGTCTGCGATCACCTCGGAAAAGGGTTGCCCCATCGCCACGCTATTGCTGATTTCCAGCAACAGACAGCGCCAGGCCGCCGACTGATGCTCCTGAGCCAGTAACTGTAGGCTATTGACCAGCGGTAACCCGGCTTGCAGCAGAGTTGCCAACTGACGGGTGAATTGGGTCATCGGCTCGCCACGCCATTGACGTGCGGAGACCCGTTTCCCCGCCCCCAACTGGTAAGGCTGCAATCCTTGCTCCAGCAAATGCTGATAGACCTGATTTTTCTCCTCCGCCAGCAGTTCGCCACTGCGAATTCCACCTTGGCTATCGATGGCTTGCCAAACAAACAGACGGCGAGTTTTCATGCTGTACTCTCACCTTGAGTGTTCACTCCGACTACGCGGTACAGTTCCTCCAGCGAGGTTATTCCCTGGGCGACCAGCTCCAGGCCCGCTTGTAGCAGCGTTGTTTGGCCCTGCTGCTGTGCGATATCGGCCAACTGGAGCACCGAGGCATTTTGCATCAGGGCATTTTGGATTTCGGGCGTGATCCTCAGCAGTTCGTAAACGCCGACCCGGCCGTAATAACCGCCAAAGCAATGCTCACAACCAGCTGCACGCCACGGGATCAGGGGTTCCGGCCAAAGGGTAGCCGGGAAGTGCAGGATCTCAACTTGTGGATAGCGGCAATGGGGGCACAAACGTCGCACCAGGCGTTGGGCGATCACCAGTTTCAGGCAGGCCGCCAGCAGGTAACCGGGAATGCCCATTTGGGTCAGGCGGGTCAACGTTTCGCAGGTGGAGTTGGTGTGCAGGGTCGATAGCACCAAATGCCCGGTTTGTGCCGCCTTGACGGCAATTTCTGCCGTTTCTTTATCGCGGATCTCGCCGATCATGATGACATCCGGATCCTGGCGCAGCAGGGCCCGTAACACGCGAGCGAAGTCCAGATCGGTTTTGCTGTTGATCTGCGTCTGATTAATACCGAACACCGGGATCTCGATGGGATCTTCAACGCTGCACAGGTTGCTCTGCGCATCGTTCAACTGGCGTAACCCGCTGTACAGAGTCACGGTTTTACCGCTGCCGGTCGGGCCGGTTACCAGGATCATGCCTTGCGGGTTGCAGAGGGCATTGGCATACCACCCAAGTGCTTCCAGACTCATACCAAGCTGCTCGAGCGGCAGCTCCTGGCGATCGGTTTGCAGGATCCTCAGCACCACCTTTTCGCCATGCAGCGTGGGTAGGGTGGAGATCCGCATTGAGAAACTGGCATTATCCAGCTGCACGCTGAGTTGGCCGTCCTGTGGCAGGCGGCGCTCGGCGATATCCAGTTGCCCCATGATCTTCAGCCTGGCAGTGATCCTGGCCGCCAGCGAAAAGGGCGGAGAGGCGATCGCCTGTAGCACACCGTCGATCCTGAGTCTGACGCGGAACCTCTGCTGATAAGGTTCAAAATGCACGTCAGAGGCACGCCGTTGAATGGCGCTACGCAGCGTTTGGTTAATATATTGCACGACGGGTGTGTCGCTGTCGTCGTTAAGCGAAGGGGGCCGCTCCTCGGTATTTTCCGGCGGTGGAACCAGGGCGAGGGATTGCCGCTGATTCTGTGCCTGTTCCAGCCGCGCAACGGGCCATTGCTCAATCCCCACGCTTTTGCCGGTGGCGAAACGCAGAGCGCTCACCAGTGCCGCAGGGATTTCACCATGCAGGGCGATAGTCAGCCGCTGCTCGTCTTCGCTGAGTGCCAGTGCCTGATAGCGTTGGCACAGTGCGTGGATTTCATCGCTGATTTCCATGCCGCCTCCCCTTTACTGCGCTGCATCATCAAAACGGAAAACTTCCTGGCAGGTTTCCTGCAGGCTGGAGTTACTACTGCTGCATTGGCGTGTCCAGCGCATGGGGCCGGTGGAGTCCATTGTGGGAGCCAGCGTCACCGTCAGGCCTTGCAGGCTCTGTGTGCCGACCAGGCTGATGGTTCCCCCGGTGACCTTGATACTGCTGACGTAACGAGTTGCCGCCCCTGCAGGTATCCCTTTGCTGCCAGCATCGCAGCCAGATGGGCCACCGCCTTCCAATGCGCACAATTCAACCGCCATTTTGTACGGCACCATGGCCTGCAACATATCGGTCATGGCGGCCTTCTGGATATAGCGCTGATAGGCGGGAATGCCAATGGCGCTGAGGATGGCGACGATGGCAATCACCACCATTAATTCGATCAGGGTAAAACCGCGTTGTGTTTCCATCTGTTGTTTCCTCCGTGTCATCAGGAGGCAACGTTAAAATGGCCAACAGCGGGTGGCGAGGGAGGAATGCGGATTATGCGTGGCTGTTCCACCACAATACGTCCGTGTTACGCGGCGTTGAAAAATAATGCGTATTGCATCACAACCGGGAGGAAATGATGCCTGTTTGCGTATTACCTCATCCGCCAGAGCCGTTGACTAAGCTGGAAAGCGTCCGTTTTTTATCTAAAATTTCCCACTCACAAGGTATGATTATTCTTATGAGGTAAGAATGATCCTGCATTTGGCTTTTTTAATTAATGCGATAACGATAGGGTTTAACCCTGTTTTTTAGAGTGTGGCACCTGTTTTTTCTAAGAATAATCCTTCATCAATAATTCCGTAATATAATTCTTATATAATATTTATCAATAAAAATACCATTGATCTGCTTTGGAGATCACGGTATCTTTGCCCTCGCCGTAACAGAGAAGTTAATAAATATCATCTATTCTGCGCTTTAATAAAGGCATGGGTTATCGTGCCTTTATATTGAGCGTAGATTTGTTCTATCGTTGATGATAGACATAACTAGGGCTATTTATTTCACTTTTATATAAGGATGATGTTGTGAAAAAATTAAACGTTTCTGAAGCTAATACAATCGTTGGCGGCACTTGCAAAACCTGTAGCGTTGAGTATGTAAACCTTACTCCAACCACTTGTAATGCTGTTACCACTTGTGTAGACAAAGATGGCAAAGTTGTTAGCGTTGACAGCAAGCCAGTTGCCCTGAGCAGCTGCCCTGCGCAGCCATAATGTAAACATTGGTTTCCTGTTTGACAGGAACTAATACCAGTGCTGGTGCGGTAGGATTTATCGCATCAGCCTGTTTGATTCTCGTGCATTTTTAATGGACAGGGATGTGACTGCTGCAAGGATTATTGCAGCCTGCCTGACTAAAACAATCAATATCCCTCCGTTATTAAGTGCTAATCGATTTACCCTTATACATTAAGGTTTGTGATTGTTCACACGCAACCTTGAAAGATTTTGGGTATATGTATTTTAGGACGTAGCGCTCATGTTCAAGAAGCCATTTTATCTTTTCGCCTATACCCTTTTGGTTATTATTATATCTTCGCTGATCACCACGGCTTATTTTCACTATTTTGTGCTGAATCAGAATGCCGGTCCTGAACAACAGGCTCTGACTATGGTTAGCGAGAGCGACGTTAAAACCAGCCCGATAAACACGGATAATACGATTATCGAGATCTTCTCTTACGGCTGCCACTATTGCGCCTTGAACGAAGAGAATGTTGCCAAGATGGAAGCGCGGATGCCCGCCGGGACTCAACTGGTCCGTGTGCATATCGCCAACCAAAACAATGATGGCCTGGCGAGCTTTGCCCCGTTGTTTGCCACGCTGACGGTGATGGGCATTGAACCACAGCACCGTGAGAGCGCTTATAACGCCATTATCAAAGGTAAAATTGATTTAAGTAACCCGGTCAATCGCGATAAATGGTTAACGAAAAACGGTATCGATCTTGATGCCTATAACAAGGCAAGCCAGACACCGCAGGTAGCAGAGCTACTGGACTATATGACCAAAGTATCCGGGCATTACAAAATCAGGGCGACCCCAACGTTTATCGTCAACAAAAAGTGGATGGCCGTGCAGGATCGCGATTTCCCTGAGTTTGCCGATCATCTGCTGTCATTGTTGCAGAATGATAAACCGCTGGAGAAATAATGCGTTTATTTGCCGTATGGATATATCTGACGTGGAGAGAGGCGCTCACAGGCATTGCTCGCGGTTTGTTGCCCTTGCGCAGGGCATACGGCAAGACGGTTTGTTGGCTGCTGCGCCATGGCAGCTACCGTTGGTTCCTTGGGTTGGCGGCACTGGGCCGCTGGCTGCGATTAGGTAACCGGGGCGATCGTCGGCGCGCCTTTGTGGCCGAGGCGAACAAGCAATCTCTGCTCGGGGCTGACTATCAAGGGAATTTTGCCCGCACCAGTCAGCGCCGCCGTTTACTGGAGCTGGCCGCAACCTACGGTCAGAGCCCTCAGGTCGCAGCTCAACTGGCTCGCTGCCAGGCAGAACTTAATGCGGTCGTCGAGCCTTTGCATCAGGCTGGGCACCCAGTGGTGCTGGCACCGCTGCATATGCTCTCTGACGTGCTGGCCGGTATGGTCGGTGCTGGGGTCTTTCCGGGAAAGGCGACGGCGATAGTTTCCGTTAGCGTTGAGGTGTATCACGCCAGGGCGCGGGAATTAGGGGGCGTTAACCTGTCCTATTGCTCGATCCATGATGATAACCGGGAAATTGCCGGCAATCTGATGGGCGCGATTATGGAAGCGGCCGATCATCAACGCAATATCATGATTTTTCCGGATATCTCGCCGGATTACACCGTCAATACCAATAAGGCGCAAACGGCAAAGCTCAGTTGTCGTTTGTTTGATCGCCCGGCCAATTTGCACAGCGGCGTGATCCGCATTGCCCGAGCGCTGTCGGCTCAGGTGGTGTTTTATTACCTGTATTACGACAAAGAGATAAAAATCCACATTGACCCGCCGATGCCGGCGCGCAGTGTGAAAGCCAGGCTGCCGGAAATTGTTGAGAGTTCGATCGTCCGGCACCCCGAGGACTGGCTGTTATGGCACGCACATTCGTTATTTTTTATCAATGAATAAACCGGAAATTGAAGAAGTCAGATCATGGAAAAGATAATCCCGACGCTGGTGTTTCAAGGCGAAACTAACGAATGTGGGCTGGCCTGCATCGCCATGATGGCGGAAACCCAGGGGATTGATGTCTCGCTGGAAAGCCTGCGTGAACGCTATCCGGCATCGCAGCATGGCACCTCGCTGGCCAGGCTGTGCGATATCATGGGCGAATTGGCGATGCCCGCTTATCCCGTGGCTTTTGAGCATGACGAACTGGCAGAACTGCCGCTGCCCGCCATTTTGCATTATGGCGCCAGCCATTACGTGGTGCTGGCCTACCGTAAAGGCAACCATGTCTGCGTAATGAATCCGGGCATCGGCCAACAACTGCTGCCTATCGATGCGCTAAAGCTGGACATTAGCGGCTATGCGCTGGTGCTGGACAATGAAACCCAGCCCGATCCGCAGGCGCTGGCCAACGTGCAGCGCAGTAAGCGCTTTCGCATGTTCGACACCATGAGTCTGAAAGAAACGGCACGTATCCCCGGCATTTACCGGTTGATGATACTGGCGTTTCTGATCTCGTTAACCCTGTTTATCATGCCGACGATGGTCAGTAGCGCCATCAACCAGGTCTTTTCCTCTGCGGGAAAAACAGATTTCCCCTATTTTTACTTCCTGCTGGCGTTTGTCGTTTCGACCACGTTGGCCTTCGGCGTGCGCTGGATCACCGAGCGATTTATTAAACGTTTCGTGGTGGTCAACAGCGTGGCGGGCTTCTCGCGCTTGCTGAGTAACTCGCTGAACTTCTTTGATAAACGTGCACCAGGTGACGTGTTTAGCCGCTTTGCCAGTTGGCAGATGGCCTCGGGCATTAAAATCGAGCTGGATAACGGCCTGCGTACCGACTGGATCATCGGTGCCATCGCGCTAGCGGTGATGTGCTATATGAGCCCGCTGCTGGCCATGGTGTCTGGCATCAGTGTCACCCTGATGGGGCTGGTTAGCGTCTGGGCCATCTATCGTGACCGCTATTTTACCCAGCAAATGCAGGTCAAAACGGCCGATCAGAGCGACTTTATCCTGGAGAGCATTCAAGGGTTCGCCACCATTAAGTCTGCAGGGCTCGATAGTCAACGCAAGGGCCTGTTTGCCAAATATGCCCTGGCGCTGTTTACCTGCCGCCAGCAACAGAGAATGTACGAGCAGGTCAAAAGCAGCCTGTATCAGCTGATCGGTAGCCTGGAGATGGTGCTGTTTATGTTCCTGGCGCTGCCGTTGTTGAAAAACGAAACTATCACGCTCGGGGAGTTCTTTGCCTATAGCTTTGTGCGTGAAATTTTCACCTCTTACATCACCAAAATTTTCTATTCCATCCTGCAAAAGAATCAGCTGAACGTGATTGATACCCGCGCGCGGGATCTGTTTCCGTCACGTTCTGCACCGGAGCCAGGCAATGATGCGGTCCCTGCGCCCATCCCGTCGTTCACCTCGCAGCTGCGTTATCACCATATCGCCTTTGCCTATGACGCCCAGCAACCGGTGCTGCACGATCTTTCGCTGTCGCTCACGCCGGGCCAAAGCATTGCCATTGTCGGTGAATCTGGCGCGGGTAAAAGCACCTTGCTGAAGGTAATGACCGGCCTGATGCCACCACAGCAAGGGGACGTCATGGTGGATGGCCAGCCGCTCGATTATCAGCAGGTGCACGCGCTGTTCTTCCTGCAAAGCCAGGAGGACATCTTGTTCAATGCCACGGTGTTGGAAAACATCACGCTGTTTGATGAGAACTTTAATGAGCAAAAGCATCGGCAGATTGAGCGTTCGCTGGAGGGGCTGAATCTTGCCCCGGTGATCGAGAAATTGCCGGGCGGCCTGAATGCCCTGATCCGTGAAAGCCATGCTGGGCTGTCTCAGGGGCAACGCCAACGTCTACTGTTGGCTCGGGCCATGTACAGCGATCGCCCAGTGCTGGTGCTTGATGAACCTACGGCCAATCTGGATGAAGAAACGGCGCATCAGGTGATGGCCACCTTGCTTGCGCATTGTCGCGAACGGCATAAAACGTTGATCACCGTGACTCACAGCGAGAGCGTATTACCGATGTTTGATCGGGTGTTCCGCGTGAGCAATGGCCATGTGGCCAGCGTCGAAACATCACCGACACTGATTACGGCGGTGTGCTGATGAAGCTGAAACGGGTTGGCATAACCAAACGCTGGCTGGTGCCGATGGCCTTGCTGTGTTTGGTGGCGATGGGTGCGATCGTCTGGTACGCCACTGCACCCACGCAGGAAAATACCTATGACACCGAAGAGATTACCCGGGGCGATATCGAAAAAACCGTGCTTGCCACCGGCATTCTTAAACCTGCACTGCAGGTCAGCGTTGGTGCCCAGGTTAACGGGCAATTGCAAAAGCTGTATGTGAAGCAGGGCGATCGTGTCACCCGCGGGCAGTTGCTGGCGGAAATCGATCCGACCTTGCAACAGAACGCACTGCGTAAATCGCAAGCGGCCCTGCAAAGCGCCGAAGCGCAAAAGCAAGTCACCCAGGCAACGCTCAAACAGTATCAACAGGAGCTGAAGCGTCAGCAAAAGCTGGATCGTGATGGTTCTGGGGTGAAAAGCGAATTGGAAAAGGCGCAAGCGCAGTTCCAAACCCAGGTTGCCCAGTTGAAGGTCAACGATGCGCAGATCGTGCAGGCGCAGATGGAGCTGGAAACGGCCAAGGCCAATCTGGGCTTTACCCGCATCGTTGCGCCGATCGACGGTGAAGTGCTGGGCATTGTGACCAAGGAAGGGCAGACCATCGTGTCGTCACAAACCGTCCCGACCATTCTGGTGCTGGCGGATGTGGATACCATGACGGTACACACCCGTATTTCAGAGACCGATATCCTGAAGGTACGCGTGGGGCAACCGCTGTGGTTCTACGTGGTGGCCGATCCCAAGCAGCGTTACGAAAGCGTGATGGGCTCGATCCAGGAAGCGCCAAGCGACGCTTTGCGGGAAGATAACCCGTCCAGTTCCTCTAATCAGCAAGCCTCGGCAGTGTATTACAGTGGGGTATTTGCCATTGCTAACGGGAAACGTCTGCTGCGCACCTCGATGACCGCGCAGGTCTTTATCATTACCGAACAGGCAAAGAACGCTTTACGTGTACCGGTGGCCGCCTTCGGTGCACAGCAAGGCAAAGATCGCTATCAGGTGCAGGTGATGAACGGCAAACAGCTTGAATCACGCTGGGTTCGCATCGGCTTGAACGACCGCCAGTTTGCCGAAGTAAAAGAAGGGCTGAAAGAGGGTGACCGCGTGGTATTGGCGGGGAGCGCTAGCAATGGTTAAGCCATCTTCTGCGTTGATCTCACTGAGCGGTATCTCCCGGCATTTTGTTTCTGGGTTGCAGACGGTGGCGGTGCTGAAAAATGTCTCCCTATCCATCCAGCCTGGCGAGATGGTGGCGATCGTGGGGGCGTCCGGCTCGGGTAAATCCACGCTGATGAACATCATCGGCTGCCTGGATAAACCTACCGAAGGTGAGATGCAGATCAAAGGAATCTCCACCCAACTCGCCAGCAGTGAGCAGTTGGCCCAGTTACGCAGCCAGTACATCGGGTTTATCTTCCAACGCTATCACCTGATGCCGTACCTGAGCGCCAGCGAAAACGTCGCCATTCCTGCCCTGTATACCGCGATGCCAGCGGCGGAACGTCAGACGAGGGCTGAATACCTGCTTACCCGGCTTGGGTTGCAACAGCGGATGAACTACAAACCGGCGCAGCTCTCCGGCGGGCAACAGCAGCGCGTCAGTATTGCCCGAGCGTTGATGAACGGGGCCGAAATCATTCTGGCCGATGAGCCGACCGGTGCGCTCGATCGCGCCAGTGGGCAGGAGTTAATGGAAATTCTGCACTCTCTGCATCGCTCGGGGCACACCATCATTATCGTCACTCACGATCGGGATGTCGCCAATCAGGCGCAGCGTATTATCGAAATCAGCGACGGTGAAATTATTGACGATCGGCGCAATGAAGCGGTTGCGCCACTGGACACCCGTCCCGTATTGCCGGTGGTTGCTGCTACTGGGCGTAACCCGTTCTGGCAGAGTGTGCAAGAGGCGATCAAGATGGCCTGGCGTGCGCTGATGGGGCACCGTGCCAGAGCCTTCCTGTCGATGCTGGGCATCATTATCGGCGTCTCCTCCGTGGTGTCGTCGATGGCGGTGGGTGAGGGTGCAAGGCAAAATATTCTCAGGGAGATCGGCCAACTGGGCAACAGTACGTTGGAAATCCGCCCTGGTGAAGGGAGAGGGAAAGTGCGGCCTGACTTTGCGCGTGCATTGAAGGTTTCCGATGTAGAGCTGTTGGCTCGCCAGCCTTATGTCGACAGTGTATCGCCAGTGGTCAGCACAGCGGTTACCGCGGTGCGCGGTGGCAAAGAGGTTACGGTGGCGATTTCTGGCATCAGCAATGCCTATTTCCGCGTGCAGGGCCTGCATTTTATCTCTGGTAACGGTTTTACCCAGCGCGATCTGGACGAGCGGGAACCGGTGGTGATTATTGATCCGGAATTACGCGATACGCTGTTTGAAACGGATGAAACACCAGAAGGGGAAATCATCCAGCTTGGCGGTACGCCTTACCGGGTGATCGGCGTTGCCGAGCGTAAAGGCGGCAAATTCAGCGGCATGATGCTGGGTGCCTGGATGCCCTATACCGCGCTGCTGGAGCGCATGTCTGGCGATATGCCGATCGAGTCCATGACCTTGCGTGTACGTGACGGGCTTTCACCGAATGAGGTTCAGGGTCGCGTGGAAAAACTATTGGAACAGGCTCATGGCCAGCGTGACTTTTACACTCAGACCAACGATCAGATGACGCAGGCCATCCGCAAGGCATCGGACTCCATGAATCTGCTGATCACCGCTATTGCCGGGATTTCACTGCTGGTGGGGGGGGTTGGCGTGATGAACATCATGCTGGTGTCGGTCACCGAACGCACCCACGAGATTGGCATTCGTCTTTCGGTCGGCGCACGGCCAGCGGACATCATGCGCCAGTTCCTGATTGAAGCGATGGTGATCTGCTCGCTGGGCGGGCTGATCGGCATTATTGGCTCCGGGTTGGCCGGGGTTATTTTCTCCCAGGTGACTCAAGAGTTCTCGATGATCTTTACCTGGCCACCGTTGGTACTTGCCTGCGGGTTCTCTGCACTGATCGGCCTGGGTTTTGGCTTCTTCCCGGCGCGCAATGCGGCACGTCTTCATCCCACGGAGGCGCTGGCGCGCGAATGACGAACAACAAACTTTCTCTGGTGATGCTGTTGCCCCTGCTGCTGAGCGGCTGTGGCTCGTTGACGAAAAGCGATTATCAGCGGCCAATGCTGTCGGTGCCTGCTGAGTGGCGAGTGCAGGATACCGGTTCTGGCTATCTGCAACACACTGACCACTGGTGGGATAACTTCGCGGATCCACAGCTCTCGATGCTGATTGGACGCGCGCTGACCAGCAACAACGATCTGGCCATCGCGGGCATACAGCTTCAGCAGGCCCGATTGGCGGCCGGGTTAACCGATACCAACTTAACGCCTGATGTTTCAGTTAAGGGTAACGCTAACAACAGCAAAAACCTGCGGAATAATACCACTCCGACGGAATCTTACAGCACCACGTTGTCGCTGAGTTACGAGCTGGATCTGTGGGGGAAATTGGCACGTGCCAGAGAACAGGCGCAGTGGCAGGCTGAAGCCACGGAGCAGGATCGGCAAAACACCGCGCTGACGCTGATCGGCAATACGGCGCAGTATTATTGGCAGATCGCCAACCTTAACCAGAAGATAAAACAGCAGCAAGCGGGTCTGGAAATCAGTCAGCAGACGCTGGCTCTGGTGCAGTCACGTTATGCTTCCGGTGCTGCCGGACAGCTCGATCTGTTACAGGCGAAACAGTCGTTGCTTAATCGCGAGAACACCTATCGCACGTTGCAACAGCAGCGGGAAGAGAACCGTAATGCGCTGGCGATCCTGTTTAACCGTTCGCCCACCGATCGTCAGGCAGAGCGCAGCTCGCTGGACATCAATCAGGATGTGCCAATTGCCAAAGTGCTGCCGGTTGAGGTCATTGCCCGCCGTCCAGACGTGAAGGCGGCGGAAGGGCGTCTGCGAGCAGCCCTGGCCGGTTCGGATGTGGAGCGTTTAAGCTTCTATCCATCGCTGTCACTGGCTGCGTCACTCGGCTCTGCCAGCAGCATTTTCTCTCAATGGTTCAGCAATCCGGTCAGGACGCTGGGAGCCAACGCTGCACTGCCGTTTGTGCAGTGGAACACGGTGCAATTGACCATTGAGAAATCCAATCTTGACGTCAAACAGGCGGCGATCGTCTTTCGCAGCAAGGTTTATAGCGCGCTTTCCGACGTGGATAACGCCATGTCGCAACGGCTCAGCTATCAACAGCAAAAAATCAATCAGCAACAGAATCTGCAGCTTAGCCAGCAGCGCCTGGCATTGGCCAGAAGCCAATATCAGGCGGGGGCAGTCTCTTTCCAGAGCTTGCTGGATGCCGAGGACGATTTGCTGACCATCGAAACCAATTTGTCAGATCTGCAATACAACTACCTCAACGCCACCATGAAACTGTGGCTGGCGTTGGGCGGCGGTGTGGAAAAAGACGGTGATATAACAGGATGAGATCATGAATAAAGACGCTTTGTCACGTCGCGTGGTGGTTACAGGCTATGGTGCGGTCACGCCATTGGGGATGAATGCCGAGCAAAGCTGGGCGGCGATTATGGATTATCAGCTGGGCTACCGCTATTTCGATCGGTCCGCCGTGGGGATCCAGTCGCGTTTCTTCGGGGTGATCGACGATGAACCCAGCCTGAAGGGCGTCCCTGCGGCGATCCGTCGCCGTTTACCACGTTTTGCTCGCCTAGCGCTGGGGGCGGCTCGGGAAGCGATGGAGATGGCCTTCCATGGTGAGAGCCCGGCGGCCTATTACGATTTGCTGGAGTGCGGCACCATCATCGGCAGCGGCTGGGCGGGTCAGGATGAAACCCATATTAATTACGAAGGCTATCTGCGCACCGGGTTGGGTTCGCCGTTTGGCTGTTTCCTGTCCATGCCGAATGCCGCAACGGCCGCCTGTAGCCTGTTCTGGGGTCTGCGTGGTTATCAAAATAGTCCGATTGCGGCCTGTGCGACCGGGACGATTGCCATTGGCGATGCGTTTGAGGTGATCCGCAGTGGCCGTGCCTCGATGATGCTGGCCGGGGCCGGTGAGTCGTTGTGTACCGATGCCGCCGTATGGAACATCGATATCCTGCGCGCCTTGGCGAGTGAGCAGGATGATGCCAGCAAGGCCTGCTGCCCATTCAGCCTGGATCGCAACGGTTTTGTCCTTTCCGAAGGTGCTGCCGTGTTGTGCCTGGAAGAGCGCGAGGCCGCATTGGCTCGCGGGGCAACCATCCTGGGGGAAATCAAGGGCTACGGCAATTACTCCGATGCCTTCGACTTTACCGCCCCCGCGGAAGACAAGATTGCCCGGGTGAAAACCATCCAGCATGCCTTGCGGCAGGCTGGGGTGACGGCGGAGGAGATCGACTATATCAATGCGCATGGCACGTCCACGCCGCTCAACGATCTGAATGAAACCCAGGCGATCAAGCTGGCCTTCGGCGAGGCGGCCTACAGCACCCCGCTTTCCAGCACCAAGTCTTACTCCGGGCATCTGATTGCGGCGGCAGGCAGCTTTGAATCCATCATCTGCCTGCAAGCGTTGCAGCATCAGCTGATGCCCGCCACCTTTCATCTGAAAAATGCCGATCCGGAGTGCGATCTGGACTACATCAGCGAAGGGCATCGCCCGGCCCGGTTACAGAACATCTTGAATCTGAGCTTTGGTTTCGGTGGCGCTAACGCGGCCTTGGTTATCGGGCAGGCATGAGCATGATCCTCAACTACACCCTGCGTGATGCTGAAGAGTGGGCCGCCTTTTCCGGCGACTACAACCCGATCCACTTTGATTTACAGCACGTGCGAAAAATGGGGGCCGATCAGCTAAGCGTTCATGGGATGCGTGCGATGCTGGATATGAAACGTCATCTGAGTGCGGTCTTACTTGCGACTCCGCTGGAGCATGACTTTTATGTGTTCAGTACCCGCATGCGCCGACCGGTGCTGTGCCAGACGCCGTATCACTTGCAGATAACGGGCAACGGCAAGCAGATCACCGGCAAGATGCTGGACAGTGCCACGCAGGAAAGCTGTTTCAACAGCAAACTGGCTCCGGCTCAGTCGTTAGCGCTGGCAACTTCTGAACTGGAGTATGCACTGACCGTTAACGAGGTGATGGCACTCAGCCAGTCATTCCCGGGGCAGACTTCGGATGTCACTCAGGCGTGGAGTTTCTTTGACGCCCTGCTGTTCCAACTGCTGGTGAAATCCCCGGAAACATTGGCGGCGCTGAGGACAGCGCTGCCGGAACTGCAGGTCGCTACGCTGATTGAGGTGTTTGCTCAGATCCCGGTGGTACAGACGCACCATGAGACCCACTTCAGCGCCCGATTATTCAACCCCGAAACGCTATTTGAACCCGAAGATCGGCTGTACTACCGCATTCAGCCGATGCTGGTTATCGGGGACCGAAGCAGCGGATTTGTGTTACGCGCGGTGATCGAGGCCAGAACGCAGCGGCAGCCTCTGCTCGTCACCTCGGTGACCTTAAAAACATGGCCATTGGCCGACAATTAACCATAGGGATATAACCATGGAAAACTACCAACAAGTTTACGACACCGTCACTGAAATGATTTGTGATGCCAAAGATCTCGAGATGGCCGATCTGGCGCCAGAGATGCCCCTGCAGCAGTTGAAGCTGGACAGCCTGGACTATGTGGAGCTGATGGTATTGGCCAAACGCGAGTTCGGAGTCACGCTCAACGCCGAAATGTTCATCAATCAGCCGAATATGACGCTGGGTGAACTCTGTCAACACCTGGCCGACGCGCAAAAATAACCCTATGACTAAACAATGGGTATTAGTGACCGGCGGTAGCCGTGGGATTGGCCGCGCATTGGTGGAAGAACTGGCCAAGCAGTGGAACGTGGTATTCACCTGCCGTAGTGGCTCTGAGGCGGAGTCAGCAGTTATAGAAGCTTGTGCGGGTTTGCCGGGGTTGGTGGAAAGCTGTGTCTGTGACGGAAGCGATGAGCAGGCAGTGGATGTTGTGGCTCCACAACTGATGGCTCGCCTCGGCGCGCCTTTTGCAGTGATCCATAACGCCGGGATCACGCTGGATGATTTGCATATCCAGCAAACCGGGGAGCGCTGGCGGCAGGTGATCGACACCAACCTCAATGCCATCTTTTACTGGAACCGTCACCTGCTGCCTGCCATGATGGCGCAGGGGGAAGGGGCGATGGTGCTGATGTCTTCAGTGACGGGCATCAAGGGCAACACCGGACAAACGGCCTACGGGGCCAGTAAGGCGGCGATGATCGGCATGGGGAAATCTTTGGCGCTGGAAGTGGCCCGTTTTGGTATCCGGGTGAACTGCCTGCTGCCCGGGATTATCGAAAGCGAGATGACGCAGGCCATTCCGCCGGAGGCGCTGAAGGCGCTGCGCAAGCAAATTCCTCTGCGCCGCCTGGGCAAAGCCAGCGAAGTGGCGCGTGCCACCGCGTTTCTCATTGGTGATGATAGCCGGTATATGACGGGCCAAAGCCTGATCCTTGACGGGGGTTTGACCGTCTAAGGCAAGCCTGATTAACTCTTCTATTGGGGTATCTCTGCATACCCCAAGTGTTTTCGATAACTCCCTATTTCCTCACTTCAGAGCATCCACGATCACCCCCTCCTTCTATCAAATGGTGAGTCTAGCTTACGATTTACGTGGTTAAATAAAGCACCGATGGTAAAATTGCCTGTTCAAAAAACAGACTGTCCCACACGTTATTACTACGATGCGAAATGAATAAATGGCACTGAAACCGCTGAAATTCGATTTATTCCACAAAGTTATGCTGAGCATCAGGTTGTAGCTTGACCAGAATTTTCTTATGTCGTTAAATCCAATATCTGAAAAAAAATGTGTATAGGGAAATACCGCATGTCGGCTAACACCAATCGTAAGTTTTTGAGCATGGATGAAGTACAGCGTTTACTAGATGCAATTCCTGATCATAAGAATACCGTCCGCGATAAATGTATGTTGCTGGTTTGCTTCATTCATGGATTGCGCGTCTCCGAACTCTGTAATCTGCGCCTGCAAGATTTGGATTTACTCAGCAACAAATTGTACGTTAATCGCCTGAAAAATGGCTTTTCTGTCCAG
Organism: Serratia sp. NCCP-200; assembly: GCF_059697885.1. Taxonomy (NCBI): domain Bacteria; kingdom Pseudomonadati; phylum Pseudomonadota; class Gammaproteobacteria; order Enterobacterales; family Yersiniaceae; genus Serratia; species Serratia sp. NCCP-200. Next base: position 210,334 of record NZ_BAAKUJ010000005.1, on the reverse strand, counting down.
CATCCGATCCAGCCGCGTGAGCACTCCGCACTGGTCAGTTGGCTGGCCCTGCGCCCGCAATATCTTGAAGCAGACAGTGATTTTCTGTTTCTTTCACGCCAGGGGGGACGGCTTTCTCGCCAGCAGATGCATCGCCTGTTTCGCGAGTATGGTGAACTTGCTGGACTGAATGTCCCCGTGCATCCGCATATGTTACGCCACGCCTGTGGCTATGCGCTGGCTGATGGCGGCATCGATACTCGTTTAATCCAAGATTATCTGGGCCATAAAAATATTCAGAATACGGTAATTTATACCGCCAGTAACGCGGGGCGTTTTCGTTCGATCAGAATATAATTAAAACCTGCTTGAAAAGCAGTTTATTTAATCCTTCTATAATAGTTAGACTCATCCAATCTAGGTTGAGTCTAATATTGTATATATAGCCGCCCCTAATTTATTATGCGGGTCATGAATAAGAATGTTATGAGGATATAATATATAATTCCAATGCTGTTTACTGCACTCATTATTGATAGGGGTGTTTCGTTACATTGTGATTGAATTGTTTTCGGATTTATCTCTCACTTAAAAAAGAATAATCCTTTAAATCATAGGGCGTTGGCTTTTCTATGGCGTTTCTTTTTTTTTGTCGGATATCCTTAGCAATTCCATGGCTGTTGTCTTTTTTCCTCTCCGCTATACTGATCTGGGATAGGTTGAAGCTGTAGCAACCCCTGCATCAGCGATCCTATGAATCTTGTAGGTATGTAAAAGGATGAATAGCCCTGCACATTTTTTAGTAAAGTCACAGTGAGGCACTATGAATAATCGCAAGCATCTGACTCCTTCCGAAGTTGCGCGTCTGCTAGGAGCTACTCAGCAGGGTAAACACGCTGAACGCGATTACTGTTTGATTTGGATGTGTTTTATCCACGGATGTCGCGTCAGTGAGATCAACCGCTGGCGCCTTTCCGATATCGATTTGGAGGGCAAAAGCATTTATATCCATCGCCTGAAAAACGGCTTTTCCACCATTCATCCTTTATATGCCAAAGAACATAAAGCGTTACGCGCCTGGTTAAAGGTCAGACGCACTTATCGAGGTGCCGACAGCGACTGGTTATTTCTTTCCGAGAAGGGAAACCATCTATCCCGCCAGCGTATCTACTGGTTAATGCGTAATTATAGCGAGTTGGCTGGTCTGGAGGTTAACGCTCATCCTCACATGCTGCGACATGGTTGTGGATTCGCGCTGGCAGACCGCGGGATAGATACTCGGTTGATTCAGGATTTTCTTGGGCATAAGAATATTCAGCACACCGTACTTTATACGGCCAGCAACGCGCGGAGATTTAAAGAAGTCTGGTAAAAAAAATGTAATAATTTAATTCACCCGGTACACTTTGAACTAAACTGTCACGCACTCTAAGGATTATCTTTTTGCGAGTCAACAAATTTGTTATGGCAACATTCCTAATTTTTATAAAATATTTAATATCAATAACTTAAGTTAATTTCTGGACAGCTATTCATCATTGCGCTCTCTCCCATTAGTGGCTGTTCAAGCCCACTACTGATAGGTCTAAAAAATCCCCTTCGGCACTGTAGATAGTCTTAACGTTTCATGTTTGTTCGTTAATTGTTCACCGGTTGAAGTTTAATGCTGGTGGCTAGGAAATTTCAGCATAAATAATTGGACGGTACACTTTAGTTCAAAATGACTCGTCGGTTCGATAAAGCTTAACGGCTTGATGGGTTATTTAACGGGAGAGGTTCTCGCTTGGAGCTAAATAAACAGGGAACGACATAAGGCTATGTCAAATAATTTTGCTATGCACATGGGTGCATTACATTAAAGGAAAGTGTTGTATGAAAAAGAATCTGATTGCTGTTGCCGTATTGGCCTCCTCTGTGTTTGCCGTTACCGCTGCTGCCGCTGCTGATGGTCAAGTGGATTTCGTAGGTAAAATCACCGATGACGCTTGTGTTGTGACTAACAACCCAGCCAGCCCACTGCAAGTGAATCTGGGTGAAGTAGCTACCACTTCTTTCAACGTGGGTGGCGTTCCGACTGCGGGTGTTAAATCTTCTGCAACCAATTTCACCATCAAATTGACAGGTTGCCCGGCTGCGGCAACTCAAGCTGCAGTTAAATTTGACGGTATCGCTGTGTCTGGTGACAACACCGTTCTGGCACTGACTGCTGGTGGCGCAACAGGTGTTGGTATTCAGCTGAGCGATGACGCTAACGCTGTCGTTCCATTGTTTACCGCATCTAAATCATATCCACTGGTTGTGGGTAATAACGATCTGAACTTCGTTGCACGTTATATCTCTACCTCCGCCACCATCACTTCTGGTGTTGCGAACTCCACCGCTAGCTTCACCCTTAACTACAACTAAGACTTTACCAATTCGACGTAGAGATTAGTTGTTCTGATTTCAGGCCAGCGGCAGTTGAGCTGGCCTTTATGTCTCATTTCACGGGGTGTTTGTATGAAATTTATTCCTGCCACGGTGCTGACGAGCTTGCTGATGATGAGCTGTGCTGCTCAGGCCGGTGTGGTTGTGGGCGGTACGCGCCTGATTTATGAGGGCGGTAAAAAGGAGTCTTCACTGAGCGTCAGTAACCCGGACAAGGGGCCGTACCTCATCCAGACTTGGGTAGAGACCACCGCAGGTGGCGCTGAGAAAGCCCCCTTTGTGGTGACCCCGCCGCTGTTCCGCCTGGATGGCGACCAGAAAAACGTCCTGCGCGTGGTGCGTGCCGGGGGCAATCTGCCCTCAGATAAAGAATCGTTGTATTGGATGAACATCAAGTCCATCCCCGCAGCCAGCAAAGCTGAAGTCCGCAATACGCTGCAAATTGCAGTGAAGACGCGCATCAAGCTGATTTACCGCCCGGAGGGCATCAAAGGCACGCCGGAGCAAGTCACAGAGAAACTGACCTGGCAACGTAGTGGTAATAACCTGCAGGTGAACAACCCGACGCCGTTTTATATGAACTTCTATGAGGTGAAGGTTGCAGGCAAGAAATTGAGCGATGTGACCTATGTGGCTCCGATGAGTACGGCAAGCTTTGCACTGCCAACCGGAGTGAGCGGCGGCCCGCTCAGTTGGAAAATTATCAATGATTACGGGGCGGTAAGCAAAGAGCAACTCGCGTCGTTATAGCCTTCAGAGAGCAGGGATCCCCACAGGCCGTGGGGCACAGGACACAGGGGTAGTTTCACCCTGTAGGCAATGGAGTCAAACGGATGAATAATTATAAAAGCCAGGCCGGGCACTCGCCGCGCGTCAGTCGGTTGGCGTATTTGATCGCTACCCAGCTGGCATTGATGGGAACCCTATCTTTTAGCGTACAGGCGCGTGACTATTTTAACCCTGCACTGCTGCAAATGGATAACCCAAACCAGGGCGCGACAGATTTAACGGTTTTTGAAGAAGGCATAGGTCAGGCACCGGGCACCTATCGGGTCGATATCTATCTCAATAACGAACAGCAGGACACACGGGATGTGACGTTCAGTATGCAAAAAGGGGCTGATGGCAAAGAGCATCTGCAACCTTGTCTGAGCGTAGAGCAACTTAATGCCTTGGGGGTGAAAACCGATTTATTCCCAGGGCTCGGTGATGCCAAGTCACAATGCGCCAACATCAGTGCCATTCCCCAGGCCAGCGCCAAGTTCCGTTTCAGCGAACAGCAATTACTGATCAGTATTCCTCAGGCAGCCCTCTCACAGAAAGCGCGTGGTTACGTTCCTGAAAGCCAATGGGATCAAGGTATCCCGGCATTGCTGCTCAACTACAGCATGAGCGGAGCCAACACTTATGCACGTAATGGTAATAACCAAGACAGCAACAGCCAGTTCGTCAACCTGCGGCCGGGTGTCAATCTCGGGGCGTGGCGGTTGCGTAACTACACGACCTGGAGCCGAAGCAGTGACGGCCAGGATAAATGGGACACCATCTATACCTATGCCCAGCGTGACATTATCGCGCTGAAAAGTCAGATGACGCTGGGGGATAGCAGTTCGCCTTCGGACGTGTTCGACAGCGTACCGTTCCGTGGTGGGCAGTTGGCCTCGGACGACGAAATGATACCGGACAGCCTGAAGGGCTATGCGCCAATGGTACGGGGTATTGCACGAACCAATGCGCAGGTGACTATCCGCCAGAACGGTTATGTGATTTACCAGACCTACGTGGCGCCAGGTGCGTTTGAAATCAACGATATGTTCCCTACCGGGGGCAGCGGTGACCTACTGGTGACCATTAAGGAAGCCGACGGTAGCCAACAGCAGATGGTGGTGCCGTTTGCCTCGCTGCCCGTGCTGCAGCGTCAAGGTCGTTTGAAGTACTCGCTCACCAGCGGGCAGTACCGTTCTTATGACAACAGCATAGACAAGACCCTGTTTAGCCAGGGTACAGCGATTTATGGTTTACCCAATGGCTTTACCGCCTACGGCGGTGGCCAGTTTGCCAGTAAGTACCAGTCTGTGGCCTTGGGGCTGGGCAAGAACATGGGTGACATCGGTGCCATATCGGCAGACGTGACCCAGGCATGGTCTACGATGCAAGACCAACCTAAGACCGATGGCCAATCATGGCGAGTTCGTTACAGCAAGAACCTGGTACAGACGGGTACCAACTTCTCGATTGCCGGATACCGTTACTCAACGGCGGGCTACTACAGTTTGCAGGAAGTATTGGACACCTACCGTGACGGTAGTAGTTACCGGCTCACCGACCGCAAGCGCAACCGCAGCGAGTTGACCATCAGCCAGAACCTGGGAGATGCGGCGGGAACCCTGTCATTAAACTGGGTCAGCGAAGATTACTGGAACAGCGATCGTACCTTACGCTCGATTGGCGTCGGCTATAACAACAGCTGGAACGGTATCAGCTACGGGTTGAGCTACAGCTATAACGAAAACTCGACGGCCAGTGGCAACAGCAGTGGCGCCATTTATGACCGCGATCAGATCTTTGCGCTTAACGTCAGCATGCCGCTGGATCGTTGGTTGAGCAGGACTTATGCCAGCTACAACCTGAACACCAGCCAGAAGGGTTCCACTAACAACGCCGTCGGCCTGAACGGCACGGCGTTAGCGGACAACAACCTGAGTTGGGGCGTACAGCAAAGCTATGGCAACAAGGGCATCGGCAACGGCGGCAACCTGAATGCCGACTATCGCGGTACCTATGGGGAAGTGTTGGCGGGCTATGCCTACGATCGCAACAATCAACGACTGAACTACGGCCTGCAGGGCGGCATTATAGCGCACCAGGACGGGGTGACCTTCGGCCAGCCGTTGGGGGAAACCATTGCGCTGGTGAAAGCACCAGGAGCCGGTGGCACGGGGGTTAACAACCAGACCGGGGTTAAAACCGACTGGCGTGGTTATGCCATCGTGCCGTACGTCAGCCCTTATCGCAAGAATCAGGTGCAGTTGAATACCGAGACTTTGGCGGATGACGTTGAGGTGGAGTTGACCTCTCAGAACGTGGTGCCAACCCGTGGTGCTGTAGTTCGAGCCAACTTCCAGGCCAACGTGGGCCAGCGAATACTGATGACTCTGTTACGCCAGGGCGGCGCACCGGTACCGTTCGGTGCCACGGTGAGCGATCCGGCACAGAAAACGGCACAGGGCTTTATTGTCGGGGACGGTGGCCAGGTTTATCTGACCGGGATGGCAGACAGCGGCAGCCTGAATGTGAAGTGGGGCAGCGGTTCAGACCAACAGTGTCAGGTGAGTTACTCACTGACAAAACAGACAACGGAAAGTGCTGGCATTCAGATGCTGAATGCGCAGTGCCGGTAAGGAACGATGATGAAGTTGATCAGGTTAGTTAAATTAACATTGGGCGGCCTGCTGTGCCTGTTTTCCGTATCAAGCTTTGCTGCAACCGGGTGGTGTACCACGGTAACCGGCACGAAGATATATAACTTCCCCTTTGTCAAACAGTACGACAATCCAGCGGACAACAAGGCTGGCATGTATTTTAATCGAACCTACGAGTGGAATTTAGCGGCGAATTACGCTGCCAACTGTGATTGTACCACCCCGGCCATGACCTACTATAAGGCAGAGGTACCGGGTAATCTGACCGCTACGCGGGACTTTGATGGATTACATTTTTATTCACTAAATCAATATCTGGAAGTGGCTACTGAATTATATGTTGGAGGGAACAGAAGGGATTACTTTGCCACCCCATTCCCGAACCAGGACAATAATTTTGTCAGCGCCTGTTCGGGTGTAACGAACTGGATATCCGGTGCTAATGGCTATGTGTCTTTATACTTTACCCGGCCATTTGTGGGGCAGGTCGTCATCCCAAACACTAAGATCCTGGACCTTTATGGCTCAAAAGTCACTGGATCCTATGGCGGGATGCCGATGTCGTCTGTCTATATGAGCGGATCGGTAACGGTACCACAATCTTGTGAAATTAATGCCGGGCAGGTCATTAATGTCAAGTTTGGCAATATCATGTCAAATGACATCAAGAATCCCGGCGAAATTGCCAATGGGTTTACCCCCAAAGTCGTTGATATGACGCTGGCCTGTAACAATATTTCTAACGGTGTTGTCGTCAGCTTATCCTTTAGTGGTGAGCCATCGGGGGGGGACCCAACCGCATTGAAGACGGACAATAATGATATCGGGGTTCGGGTACGTGACGCGAACGGTAATATCGTGCCGCCGGTCAATGGAAATCTGCCTGTCACCTTCGACTATTCTTCACAAACTGGCACCAGCTCTATGAGTCTGGCACCGATGAACGTGACTGGCAATCCCCCGGCGATAGGGCAGTTTAATGCCGTGGCCACCATTAATGCAGAAATTAATTAAGTTTTTTTAACTCAAGGAAATCAGGCAGGAATTCCCTGCCTGGAATATAGACGGGAACAGTAAGGAAACATCATGAAAAAACAAACTCAACGTACGCTGCTGGCCTTATTGGTTTTGGGGGCTGGTGTTCATCAGGTTGTGGCAGCTCCAACTCAAGTCAATATTACCGGTGTCGTAGTGGCTTCGCCTTGCACGGTAGATACCACCAACTCAGACTTGAACGTCAATCTGGGGACCAGTATTCAGGCGAAGGACCTGGCGACGGCAGGAAACACCTCCACGGCGGTGCCATTCAAGCTGGTAGTGAAGGACTGTCCGACGACAACCAGCAAAGTTACCGCCTCGTTTAGCGGTACGGCGGATACCGCGGCTGGCGGGCGTTACGCGACGACCAGCGGTACGGGGATGGCAGATAACGTGGCGGTAGAAGTGGCGCAAGATGTGTCCCCGTATACCTTGCAAAACCCGGGATCTACCATGGAAATGACAGTGGCAGGAACCACGGCAACATTCGCATTGAGAGCCAGTGCTTATGCCAAAGGGGTGGTTACGCCGGGTAATATTGCTTCGGTAATGTCAGTCGACTTTACCTATAACTGATGAGCCAAGTCAGTTTTCGCGGCGGGTAAAACACGGTCAAGTTTAGACGGCCGGCGTTGGTTTCCCTGGCCGCTGTGTGTATTGGCGTAGCAAGCTTTAACATCGGCACCCAAGTCTATTTTGGGTGCCAGCACCTATCAGGACAAGCTGAGTCATTAATAACGGAACTATTATCATGATGACATCAACCGTATGGAACAACACACCCCTACCGAAAATGCAGACGGCATGCCGCATCGACCGGGTATTGCTCATGGATGCTTGCCCGATAACGCGTGCCGGGATCTGCTCTGCATTCCAGCCACCACAGTTTCAGGTCATGGATTGTGTGCACGTAGAAAAGGTGTGCGATCTGCCAGTGGCGATGCAGCAAGGCAAGGTGGATGTGGTGATCACCGAACTCTGTGGCGAAGGTGAGTCGGTATTGGAGGGGCTGCGAATGATTAGCCATTTACGCCAGTACTGGGCACGGGTGCCGCTTATCGTCGCCACCTCTTTGCAGGAACCGCACCTGCTTGCACAGTTGAGAACGTTGAGGGTCAGCGGTATCTACCTTAAACAGGATCCCCTGTCATCACTGACACAAGGCGTTCTCTGCGCGATGGCGGGGTTGTCCAGTCTTAGCCCGTCAGCGGTGAACCTGATTGGCAATGGCGCGCCGTCATTATCGCTCACCGGACGTGAGATGGACGTACTGGAGTGCCTGTTTGCTGGCAGAACCGTGACCGACACGGCGCGGGTGCTAGCTCGGGATGTACGCACCATCAGCACCCATAAACGCCGTGCCATGATTAAGCTCGGCTTCCATAGTGATAGCGATCTCTATACCCGTGGAGATTATCTGGCGCGTAATGGATTACTGATCTAGGAGTCGCTCATGAATACGCCTTTATCGGTTGTCAAATTAGCCGTTGTTGCCCCTATCCCCTTGCTTCAGGCAGGGATGGCACATTTTATTCAGAACCTTGATCCCCCTATGCATCTGGTGGTGATGGTCTCTTCGCTTGAGCAATTGCTGGCGCAATGGGCGCCGCCACAGATTGACCTGTTGGCGGTGGTGCTCAGTGGCTCGCCGCAGGAGATTGCCCGCGACACGCAACAGTTGCTGATGCTCTCTGAACGTGCGCCCGCGCTGCGTATTGTGGTGTGCACCTATTGCCGGGACATTGCGTTGTTGACGCGATTGAATCTCCGGCCGCACATCAGCCTGCTTGCCCGCCAGGAGTCGCAGGAGCAGACTCGCCGTGATATGGCACAGGCGCTGACCGGTGCCAAGGTTTGTAGCCCCAGTATGGCAATGTACCTGCTGCACAGTGCCACTCCTGCGCAAGTGCAGGACAGCTTGGTGGTGTTGACGCAGGCGGAACATAAGGTACTGGAGTACTTGCAGCAAGGAATGAGCGTTTCTGACGTGGCTGATTTACTGCATCGCAGTGTCAAAACCATCAGCGCACATAAGTGCAATAGCATGCGCAAGTTGGGGGTTCGCAATGATGCGGAACTGTTCCAGCATTTACGCAGTCAGGTCACCGACACGCCCTACAACACGCCGAATTCCCCCTGGTATGTAACGACATGATTAACCAGAAGCGGTATCGCGTGGCAGTAGTTTCACCGTGCCGTTTCTTTCAGGCTGGGATTTGGGCGTTGCTCAACACCCATTCGCTATCGCGGGTCTGGCACTGCCAGAAAGCCGCTGAAGCACAATGGTATCTGGATGCCCAGCCGGTGGATGTGCTGGTTATGTCATTGCACGTTGGGCAACAGGCCGACTTATTGCTAGCCTTGCGCTTCATTCAGCAGATGCGTATCTCTTTTCCCGGCGTCGCGCTGATGGTTATTCTGGATGACCCCATTCCTTATCTGGTGACTCGGTTGCGCCGTCTGGGGGTGAGACATATCGTGGATCTGGGGCAACCGTTAGTCTTATGGCATGCGCAATTGCGTCAGATTCTGTTGGGGGAGGATAGCCGGGCTGGCTGCACTTTACCGGGGTGTGATGAGGAAACGTTGTCTATGGGTGAGCGGCAAGTGGTCGAGTACCTGATACAGGGGATGACTCCCGCCGAAATTGGCGCGCTGACGAAGCGTAGTATCAAAACCATCTCCACACAGAAGGGCATAGCCATGCACAAGCTGGGGATCCGCCACTATGCCCAGCTTATCGCGATACAAAGCGTCTTTACCGACAGTTGGCTGCCCCATGATGGAGTCCAGATGGTTGGGGAGCTGACCCCAAGCCTTTGGTATTATTGCTGAATTTATCTACCATTGCCATTTGTCATCAATCTGATAGGTTTTTGCTATTTACTATAGTGCTCCGACGTAAGCAAGGATTTTTCGTAATAAAGTTAGGGAACCGTTAGGGGGTTATAGGCTCGCTCCAATCATAATACTGACTTTCCAAACGGAATTCCTGCATCAAATTTTTAGCGGCCAGGGTCAAAGGACGTTCAGATGAGTAGACCAGACAAAATTTAGCAGCAGGCAGCATTTCTTTTACTCGAATAATACAAAGATCCTGCTTCAAGAAATTATTGCGAATCATCTGGCTGGTTGCGATGGTTAAATAATCGGCATTCATCACCATTTGCAGCGCGGCACTTCCCGTTCCACGCATGATCGATTTATTTTTATCATTATCGGACTTAAACAATATTTGCTCTAATTGATTGTAATATCCTATTTTTGTTACGGGTAAAAACCAGTCGGCATCTTGTAGTTCGACTAATGAGGTGCAATTCGCTAATGGATGTCCTTTACGGGCGTAGATAAAGTATTGAGTGTCAATTAAAGGTTCTTGAATTAATCCACCCAGATATTCTAAAGGCGCATGGGCACAGATGATAAAATCCAGCTTGCCGTTGCGTAGGCCGGGTAGTAGTTCGGATATTTGTCCCTCCACATTGGTCACGCATGACGTGGAGTGTTTGGCTTTAAAACGCTTTATTGCACCAGGGAATATAGTTAAAATAGGTAGCAGTGATAACCCTATGGTCACAGGACCAGATACAGAGTGAATGTGATGCTGGATTTCATCCAACGCACGGTCTAACTCATTTAATATTAACTCAATACGTGAGTTAAATAGCCGCCCTATATCGGTGAGGACTACACCGGTGCTTCCTCTTGTCATCAGGGAAATACCTAGTATTTGCTCCAACTCTTGCAGACTGCGTGTCACTCCTGGCTGTGACTGGCCCAGTGCCTTGGCGGCAGTGCGGATACTGCCATGCAGAAGAACGGATTGAAACGTTTGCAGTTGTTGCAACTTAGGTAGGTATCTCATATTACCTCTTTTTATATGTTTCAAGTTTATTGAAATGAAAGGCAAAAGTGATGTAAATACCGTATTTCAGAGTAATGTGCACAAAGGGGGGCATACCTCATTATGTTTAATCTACCCAGATTTATCAATAATATTATTGTGTTTCTTCTGATTGTTAATGTGTTGTTTTTATTATAAAATATGAGGTCGTGACATGGTTTTAAATTTACTTTTCTATGGCATTTGATAGGTATAGGTTGATTATAGTTTTTCTGTTGTAGCCTTTGACCATCAGTGGTTGTAATGAGCGGATACCTAACTTAAACAACGCTGAACGTTTATGACTGCTTACGGTCTTCGGGCTGATACGCATATCGCAGGCGATATCAGCCATTTTTTGCTCTTCGAGCAACCTCTGCAATACCGTCGTTTCACGTGGTGTGAGAGAAGGTGTTGTCGATTGCCGCAGTGGGGAACGGCCTGTGAAAGGCTGGAAAGTATTGAGTAGTTGAAATTCCAGGGCCTCCACCGATCTTGAAGTGTCCAATATGGCCAAAACATTCTTGAATTCGCAAATATAGCGGCCCATAATGCTGAAAGACGCTATGTCGTTAATGAGTATGGTCTTCACTCTTGGGTTTACCCGAGAGTATTCACCCAGCAGATGCAAAGTTGATGATGGATTGTTCACCATGCTACTCAGGGTCATAATTAAGATATCTGGCGCAGGCTCCTTATTTAGTAGTTTGATACACTGGCTAAGCCTAGATAAACTGGCAACGACTTCGAGCCCAACCAGAAAATGTATGTTTTGCAGTACTGCCTCAATTCCCCTGCGGGTAAAATGGCAGGGGCATTGAATGATTGTTTTTTTATTACGCATGGTATCTCCTGAGGATTAGACCAGTGATCGGTGCGATTGATATCGGTTATGCCTTTGGGATGACAATAAAGTTTAACGTGTCAGAGTGAAGGCCTTCCTTGGTCGACGCATTTTTGAATAGGTTTATTTTTGGCGTCCAACACATCTCACTGCGGTCAGTCGAGTAATTGTTCGTCTGTCCCAAAGTGATATAATTTGGGGTGCCTGTTGCCGGGAAATTAAAGTTGTTGGCGGTATTGCCGTCATTGCTTGCTAACTGCAAATTATAAAATAATTGGCTGCTGTCTGGGCCTGGTAGCGTAAACAGGTTACGCCCTCCTTGTGAACTGGCACTATTGGTGACGGCCAACGCATATTGCTTGTTAGTGACTCCCGCTGTCACATATCGCACGCACAAATTGTTGTTGTTAATATTGTTAATCATTACTGGGTAACCAGTGCTTGCAGAGGTGACATCGGGAAAGTCAATCAGGTCGGTTGTTTGCAACATCCACTCAGCCGAGTTCATTGTAAATTCGGGGTCTATCGGATTTAATTCCGATATTGGAGGAACTACCGCGGGCGGTGTATTGCCAGCAGATGGTGTACAGGCACTGGTTGTGATAGTAGGGATAAACCAGTAATAACCATACGAGGCGTTGCTGCCATTATCCGCCTGGGAATTTGTTGCGATATAGGCTGCTGGGTAGGCATTATTTGCCTCTGTTGGTGAGATGATAAAGGTCACGGTACCACCAGAACTAATAACCAAAGGAGTAGACGCATTGCTTGAACCGACGGTAATGTTACTAGAGCTCGGGCTATTGCTGGTGATGGCCAGCCCGGCAGGGAAATTAAAACTTGATGCTGGCGGCGGGACTACAAACCGGTTACCAGTACGGCTGATGGTACCGTTTGCTGCTGTTGGCACAGAAATGGTAAAATTATTCACAGAGTTGTTACCGATGGATGCACCACTTGAGCCCATAGCAGGCTGAATAGTAAAGCTGACTTTCCATTCATTGTTACTCCCCGTACTGGCAATTGAGCAATTGCTAAGATTCAACCTGAAAAAAGTGCCAGCAAATGCGGGTTGAATAGCGCAATACAGCAGGAGTACCCCTGAAAAAGCGAACCATGGAAAACGTCTGTTCATCATAAATCCTTAATAAAGTAAATCTGGTTCAAAACACGCTCATCACAGGGGATAAACGCTATATATTGACTTCGAACAGCAACATCAGTTCACCCACATAGTCGCCAGTAATCTCTCCTCGTGCCCCTGCAGGCTGATGGGCTGACACCGACAGTAGATAATTCCCTACTGAGGCATCTCCCTGGGGGATCGGGTTGCTGAAATCTATCGGTGTAGCACTTAATGTCTGCAAGGTAGCCGTACTGCTGCCAAACGCGACATGCGCGGTACTGAACACCAGCGAGGGGTTCGTACTGTGGGTCAGGATCAACGGGTTAACTAGCGTGACGCTGAAATCGCGTTCATTACGGATGCTGACCTTCACCGGCACTTGAGCTTGATAAAGAGTGACGTCTCTACCGCTGCTGTTGTCCAGTGTCAGTGTGTCATACCAACCACCCTCCGGTTTTTCTACCGTAATTTGTGGCAGGTTGGTCAGGTTGATGGTGATAGGCACCCCGCCCAAGGGGGAGTCGGCTGCATTTGCCGTAATTCCAGGCAGCAGCAACACTGCCAAAATCATCTGTTGCCATAGCTTCATGGTGCTCATTCCTTTTTATGCGCCACACTGCAGGGTAAAAGTTTTGTCCTGCGCCTTGCCGCGTAATGTTTTGCCAGCCATATGACGCGGCGTGCCAGGGTAGACGTTAAAGCTATCCACGGCCTTGCCATCCAGCGTCAGTTCACTGAACTCAACGCGCACCGTGCCGGTTGAAGCCAACTGCAATCCTTGTGCTTCGCAGCGATGTTGCCAGGTAGCAATAGGGTTCATGGGCAGTTGGCGCACCAGGCCCATATACCCGAGATTGACCACCATCACGTTGCCTCGAGTTCCGCTGATGTTGAGCTTCTGCTGCGGGATCACCGAGAGCCGATACACTTTTTCCTGCTCAGGCTGTTGCAACGGCTTCAAATGCACCCGTTTTTCCTGGCGTGGGCCCAGCGACAGCTTGAACGGCGCGGCATACAGGTAAGGCGTTTTGATGATACCCAAGGGTATGCGTTGTTCCTGTTCTGGCGGTACGCCGGGGTTAACCAGTTCGAACAGGCCAACTTCGACAAACTCGGATTTATCACCGGTATTGATCACGTTCACTACCGCCTCTTCGCCTTTTATTTCGACGATTTTCGGTCTGATATCAATCAGCGCCTGTGCCATTCCCCAGGGAAACGTACCGAGCACCGCCGCCGCGACAGCCTTACGGGCAGCGCAGATCAAAGGGTTTGCCATCGGCTTGGCCTTTCAGGGCTTTCACTGGGAATACGCGCGGTAATCCTGGGAAGATTTTTTGTTCATCAGGCGTGCTGCCCGCCGGAACCGCCTGCAAACCGCTAAACAACGTATGCATGTTGCCAGTGGAGGTCAATTGCAGCCCACCGGCTTGGCATTGGTGAGCCCAACTGTGGGTTTGCGAACCGGAGGAGGGTAAGTGGTTTACCAGCACCCCATAGGCTATGCCAAAGGTGATCGGTGCTTTGATTTTGTCTTGGCTATTATCACCCACCACCTTGATGCTATTGACTGGCACAATGTATAAGCGATAGAGAGTCTCTTTCGCTGGTGCCTTCAGCACCACCAGATTGATGTCGCGCTTTTGGCCTGGGCCTAAGGTCAATTTGGCCGGGTTGGCCATCATTTCCGGCACGGCTAGCTCGCCAATCGGCGTTTTACGCTCCGGTTTCTCGCCGGGATTTTCAATGCGCACCATATCGATTTTCAGATAAAGGGGTTTATCCCCAAGATTGCTGACCTGAACGGTACGATTTTGAGTGCCTTCAACAGTGCTGCGTGCGGGTATCACCATCAGTTGGCCATCGGCCAGAGTTAACCCACTCATAGCTAGCAGGGCACTTGCCAGAGTGATGTGCAGGGGGCTGATTTTCGGTTTCATTTTTCTACTCTATTCCATGCGTTACTTGCCAACCCTTACAGATGCTGGCAGAGGTAACGGTTGTTATTCTGGCGTTGACTCAGATCGCATTGATAACGCCCCTGTTTGCCATTAACGGTGACCACCTGCAGCATCATCGAGGTCGCTACCGAGAACATGCCGTTCGGGTAGACGGTATCGCCGGTTTCTTGCAGCATACCGCTCACAGGTAGCCCGTGGCTGTCCATCAGAAAACCGTTATACAGCAGGTTCATTTCGACCTCGGCCATCACCGGGTACACTTGTCCTGGATGGGCGCGAAGGATGTTGGCAGGTAGACGAATGTTCATGTCCGTATTGCTATCCACCGACTGCGCGCGGGCGAAGGCCACGTCCTGATAGCTGGCCAGTGGCACCGCATAAGTGCTGCCACCGGCAACCGGAGAGCCTTCAACCTTGAATCCGTACTTCATATCCCCCAATACAGGCGTAGTCACCAGCATTGCAGTACCACCAGAGCTGGTACGTCCCAAGGCAATACCGTCGCGGCTTGCCGCCAGCATGCCGTTGTAGTTAAAACTGGTGTTGGTAATGCGGTCGTCTACCCCAATGCGGCCTGATACGTCACCACGAGAACCGCTGCGGCGGGCGTTGACGCCAATGGCGTTGGTACGGCCGATTTCACTGAAGTCCACTCCGGCGTAGGTGGTGCCGTTGACGTCTTCAAACTCACGGCTATAGCTACCGCCAGTGTGCAATTTACCGTCGTTATAAGCGGCATTGAACGTTCCTGTGTTACGATCCAACATGATGGTGGTATTCAGAAACAGCCCGTAGTTGTTGTTGCTGGTATCAAATCCGCCCTTCTGTAGACCGGCAGAAATTACCGCCCAAACCCCGTTACCGCGCCAGTTCCAGGTGCTTTGTAACTGGTGGCGTTCGCTGCGTGCGAAACGGCTGTAGTGATAGGCCATACGCGTTGCTCCAAACTGCCGATTGTATGACAGCGTGCTACTGTCATTGCCCCGATAGAACTCGGATACCGTAGTATTCTGGTACCGTGAGGCGCTCAGGTAGCCTAATAGTGGGCTGCCAACGCTCAGGCTGGCATAGCCACCGACGCTCCTCTCGCCCGCCATGACACCCGCGGTGGGGGTGACGTCTACATCGTCAACCTGCATGGGCCGGGTGAGGTTATGCTCCATCGCCCATTTGTTACTCGTACCCTTGAGCAGTGCACTACTCATGGCAAACCAGTGGGTACGGAAGTTGGCCCCGGCGCTCGCCAGGTTTTCCTGAGTATCCAGCTCCTTACCCAAGGTCACGAACCAGCCCGTTCCCGCGCCATAGTTCAGGTTGGCAACCTGTTGATTTTCGCGGCTAACCACTTGACCACTGCGGTTGACCAGCCGGATTTCCACGCTGTAGAAGCCGCCTGGCAACTGGTTGAAGTCAATCTCGTTGCGGCCAAGGGTGGCAGGCAGGCGGCGGATCAGCCGCCCGTCGCGGTAGAACTCGTAGTCACCATCGCTGGTGGCGAACAGCACCATCTTGCCGGCCGACTGGTTATCGCGTTTGAGATTATCCTGACTGCCGAGGGTGACGAACTGGTCAAAGCTCGGGCTGATGGTGGTGCTGACGCTGCCAGCAGCATAATCCCGGCTATCCTGGCGACCACCGCGCAGGTATGTGCTGGAGAAGTTTTTCTGCAGATACCAGGTACTGGCACCCTGATCGTTAGTCTGGGTATCGTAGCTTTTGCTCTCGTTGTAATACCAGTTCAGGTAGCCATAGCTCTGGAATGGCATGCCAAGATAGGCCTGACCCGTCGCCGCAACCGAGTGGTAGTTGTTTGACGCGGTTCGCACATCCAGCGCCTGGTTATGGATAAATCCCATCGTGGTGTGTGGCTGCACGTAACGCTGCTTGCCATCGGTGATGGTGATCGACTGCTTGACCTTGTCCAGAGAAATGACCTGACCGCTGATGCTATAGTCGCAACCGTTGGGGCAGACGGCGTAGGGGATCTGCGTCAACATTTTGTTCAACAGATCTATCTGCTCGGTTGGGATACCGTTTTGACGGAACAGTGCCTCATCAAAAGTCAGACGGCTCTTCTGCGCGGACCAACTGATCGCGCCTGGTAAGGGCTTGCCGTCCAGCGTGGCGAGAAACCGCATGGATTTATCCTGCTCGGCCTCGGAAAAACCCGCAGGAACCTGGTATTCAATTTGGGCAGTATCTGCATAGGTTGTTGCTGATGGTGCCAACAGCAATAATCCGGTTGCCCATCCTGGGATAGCTTTGGCCATGGAAAGTCCGTTCCATAAGTAGATTAAAGAGAGCTGCGAATAATTGCTTAACCAAAATGTCCGGTTATATTAAGCAGTCCGTTATTGAATGGATTCTTATGCTTTCATAACTCGGGAACGGATGCCAAACCGTAATCACCATGGCGAAACAAATGGAGTGATAACGATTAAATAATAGGGTTAAAAATCTAACCCTATTTATTATTGGCCTGGGTCTCATCCAATTATTGACTAACTATCAGGCCAAATATAATCAACTTTCCAAAGGTTGGAGATTATGGCATTGGTTCGAACAGCATCACCAGATCGCCCTGGTAGTCACCGTTGGTGCTAACGCCAGCCGCAACGTTGGTTGGTGCATCAGCTGTGATTTTCAGGGTGTAGGTGTTATCAAAACCGCCTGTTACTGGGGTGGTCTGAGTGAGTTCTGCAGCGGTTGCCGTGCTCAATTCCAGGCCGCCCAGAGTCACTTTTACGCCGTCTAACTGCGCGCTATCAGCACGGGTCACGGTCAAAGGTTGAACCATGGTCACATCAACTTTGTCCGTAGTGCTGTAAATACGCACTGGCAGATCGTTAGAAGCGAAAGTAGTCTGGTAGCGATCGCTGGCGAACAGTTCTTCCGTGTCGTACCAGGTGCTGCCATCCGGTTTAGAAACAAAAATCGCATCGTTAATGGTGGCAACGATAGAGATTTTTTTGTTGATGCCAGGGGCGGCGTTAGCCATGCTGGATGACAGAATGGCAGCAGCGACTACAGACAGAAGGATCTTTTTCATGTTTTTCCCTTATTAAATGTTTTTGACGTCCTTATCTTTAAGAAACGTCTCCTGCGTTTATTACTGAACTTTATACAAATAACCCTTAAAAAAGGTTATTTGGAATGAGTTCAATCCATGATCAAAATATTCACTAAACATCAAAAAGGTATAGGATAAAGATTAGACTAATGACTAAGATATATCTGTGTTATCAGTGGTTGGCACTATAGGATCATTCTTTGTTTTATGTAAGATAATATTTATTTATAGGCGATGCGAATTAGTTATACTTCTATTCCAGCCAGGAGCGGTTCGGTAGATTGATGCAGCAGGTGATAAGTTCGGAGGGCTATGTATTGGTATTGATCGGAGATATCGAGAACATGCAGTGGTTATGCTGATATGGGCGACAAAATGGCAATCTGAGGGTGCAGCATAGAAGTGAGCCTGCTTTCAACAACGCCCCAGAAAGAGGCGTTGCCAATAACAGGATCAGTTAAAACGCATCGACAGATCGAGCGCGGTAACGTGCTTGGTCAGCGCCCCGACAGAGATATAATCCACCCCGGTTTCGGCAAACTCGCGCAGGGTCTGATCGGTAACGTTGCCGGAGACTTCCAACTGGGTGCGTCCCTGGGCCAGGGCAACGGCATCGCGCATCATCTCGACGCTGAAATTATCCAGCATCACAATATCGGCCCCGGCATCCAGCGCCTGTTGCAGCTCATCCAGCGATTCTACTTCCACTTCTACCGGCACGTCGGCGTGCAGCCAGAAGGCTTTCTCTACCGCGTTTTTGATCGAGCCAGAAGCAATGATATGGTTTTCCTTGATCAGGAAAGCATCCGAGAGACCGAGACGGTGATTGCTGCCACCGCCGCACAGCACGGCATATTTCAGCGCGGTGCGCAGGCCGGGCAGTGTCTTGCGGGTATCCAGCAGCCGGGTTTTTGTGCCTTGCAGCAACGCAACATAGCGGCTTACCGCCGTGGCTACGCCGGACAGCGTTTGCACAAAGTTCAGCGCGGTACGTTCGCCCGTCAGCATTATACGCGCTGGGCCGCTCAGGCGGCATAGCGGCTGGTTGGGTACCAGTTTATCGCCATCTTCCACCAACCACTCGATCTTCACCTGTCCACCCAGTTGGATAAACACCTCTTCCAACCAGCGGCGGCCACAGAAAACGCCGGGTTCACGGGTGATCACCGTGGCATTGGCCTGCTTATCTGCGGGTAGCAGCTGTGCGGTGATATCGCGCTCGGCATCCACGGAGCCCCCCAGATCTTCGCTCAGCGCCTGGGCGACGGTGGCAGGGACATCATTGGCAATACGTTCGAGAAGCGCGGTACGGCGGCTGTCGGCACTGTAGCGACGGGTCGGCATGGCAAACTCCGGAAATGGGCTATAAGCGGTGAGTGCACATGCTACTCTGTTTTATATCCCCGCGCCAGCCGCTAGTTCTACATAATATCAATAGGTTAGTGATGCTGTAATCCCCCTCACCCTAACCCTCTCCCACAGGGAGAGGGGACTGAATGTGCCACAATTTTACGTCCACATCTGACCTTAACACATGCCGCGCCCCTACGGCGTACCACCTTAGCCATGCTGCAAGTTGTACTACCAACAGCACAACCGCATTAAATATCTCAACCTTCCCTATTTGGCATACTGTTTATCCAGACAGTGTTCTGTCTGGGTTAATAAAATCATCAATAGAATTTTTTAATAACTTACACCGCAGGTGTATTACGAGGATTTAATATGAAAAAGTATCCATTAAATGTTCTCTATCGACTGTATAAAGCAGAGGCTGGCGATACCATTGATAACACTTATGTTCGTCTAACTGGCGGTTGGAAGACCAACGATGACCGTAATGTCGGTGAGAATGGGTTGCTCAGTATAAATCCTTTCTACCAGTTCGTATTTAAGGATTTATCCGATGGGCAATACTATCAGGTAGGTGATGTCGGCAAGGTGGCTTCCGACCCCAAATACCCTGGCAGTGTTTTCTATACAGAGCCATTCACTGATACCAGGGAAATCACCCGGGACGGGCATACTTGCAAATATTCAACAATTGCAGTGAACGTGGTTGAGGTTACGGAAGTGTTGCAGCCTTAATATTATTGAAGTCCAATGGTGACGAACGTGTTTTTTAACCTATAACGTTTTAATCATGAGGCAATCAGGCCTATATTCAGTATTAATAAGATGCTGGATATAGGTCATTCACCGCGTTATTTTAGGACTACGTTTGGGCAACTGAAAATAGTGTCCGTCAAGATGACTTTTGTACTGACTGGCATCCACAGGCCGCGACTGCCGGGGGCAGTGCTTGATGTGGCGGCGCAGGTAACTAATCCATTTATTATCAACGTATTAAATTCACTTCGCGGAAACATGCTACTCTGCTGCTGGCACTCGTCCCATCGCAAGCATTATGCTGGGGAACAGACAGAAGGAGAGGATTAGCTAATGACGCTGTTTACGCTGTTACTGGTTTTGGCGTGGGAACGCCTGTTTAAACTGGGTGAGCACTGGCAGTTGGACCATCGTTTAGAAGTGGTGTTTCAGCGGCTGCATCGGTTTTCTTTGGCACAAACGTTGGCAATGACCCTGGTCTGGATGTTTATCGTCTGGGGCATTCTGTGGTTGGCCCAGGGCCTGTTCTTCGGCGTTGTGGCGCTACTGCTGTGGATTGTGATTGGTCTGCTGTGCGTTGGGGCCGGGATCACACGCAAACATTATCGGGCCTATTTGCAGGCCGCACGGCAGGGCGATACCCACGCCAGCGATCAGATGGCGGAAGAGCTGGCGCTGATCCACGGTTTACCGGTGCAGTGCAGCGAGGCAGAGCGCCTGCGTGAACTGCAAAATGCCCTGTTGTGGATTAACTATCGCTACTATTTGGCACCGCTGTTCTGGTTTACGGTGTGCGGGCCATACGGGCCGCTCGCTCTGGCGGGCTATGCTTTTCTGCGGGCCTACCAAACCTGGCTGGCACGGCATCATACACCGCTGCAACGCTCGCAAACGGGGATCGACTTCCTGCTGCATGTGTTGGACTGGATCCCGGTTCGTCTGGCAGGGGTAGCGTATGCGCTGATTGGACATGGCGAAAGGGCGCTGCCCGCGTGGTTTGCTTCGCTGGGGGATCGTCATACTTCGCAGTATCAGGTATTGACGCGTTTGGCGCAGTTCTCTCTGGCCCGTGAACCGCATATGGACCCGGTTCAGACGCCGCGCGCCGCGGTAACGTTAGCGCGTAAAGTGACTCTGATTGTGGTGGTGGTGGTGGCGATATTGACGATTTACGGTACCTTGCTCTGAAGGTAACGGCGGGCGCAGAGTAGCGCCCGCCAGCAGATTACAGCTTGGCGAAGCAGCGGCGTGCGGCATCGACGGTGCGCTGAATATCTTCCTCGCTGTGTGCGACAGACATAAAGCCAGCCTCGAACGCCGACGGGGCCAGATAAACCCCCTCATCCAACATCAGATGGAAGAAGCGCTTGAAGCGCTCGACATCGCAACCCATCACGTCCTGATAGCAGGTGACCGTTGGCGCATCGGTAAAGAACAGCCCGAACATGCCGCCTACATGGTTGACCACGAACGGAATATTCTCTGCCTTGGCCGCTGCCAGCAGGCCTTCTGCCAGCTTGTTGGTCAGTTCGGTCAAGGTCTGGTGAATGCCAACCTGGGAAACCTCGGTCAGGCAGGCGAAACCGGCGGCCATGGCAATCGGGTTGCCGGACAGCGTACCAGCCTGATACACCGGCCCGGTAGGTGCCAGAGCGGCCATCACTTCACGGCGGCCACCGAAGGCCCCCACAGGCATGCCACCACCGATAATTTTGCCCAGGCAGGTCAGATCTGGTACCACATCGTAATAAGACTGAGCACCGGCCAGCGCGACGCGGAAACCGGTCATCACTTCATCAATGATCAACAGCGCACCATACTTGTCACACAGGGCGCGCAGGCCCGGCAGGAAGTCTGGCAGCGGTGGAATGCAGTTCATGTTGCCCGCGACCGGCTCAACGATGATACAGGCGATCTCTGAAGGGTACTGCTCGAATGCGGTACGCACGGAGTCGAGATCGTTATAGGTACAGGTCAGCGTGTGCTTGGCGAAGTCTGCCGGCACGCCCGGTGAGTTCGGCTGGCCCAGCGTCAGTGCGCCGGAACCGGCTTTCACCAGCAGGCAGTCGGCGTGGCCGTGGTAGCAGCCTTCAAACTTGATGATCTTGTCGCGGTTGGTATAGCCACGGGCCAGACGAATGGCGCTCATGGTGGCTTCGGTACCGGAGTTCACCATACGCACCATATCCATGGTTGGCACCAGATTGGTCACCAACTCGGCCATTTTCACTTCCATCTCGGTAGGTGCGCCGAAGCTCAGGCCGCGCTGTGCCGCCTCGATCACCGCATTGCGGATCGCCGGATGGTTATGGCCCAGCACCATCGGGCCCCAGGAACCGACATAATCGATATAGGCTTTACCATCGGCATCAAACAGATAGGCACCGTCGGCACGTTCGATAAACAGCGGGGTACCGCCTACACCGGTGAATGCACGCACTGGGGAGTTGACTCCGCCTGGGATCAGCTGTTGCGCCTGGGCGTACAGACTTTCGGACTTACTGTGTAAGCTCATAAACCGGCTCCTGGGTTTGCTTTTGAATGATTTGACCGCGCTATTCTAGTGGAGAGTACGGAGTTATGAAACGATCATAGACCGATACCTATTTTGAGGGGGCGGTAAGACAACGACTGAGCTAGAATAGCTTACATCGCTATTAGTCTGATTTTTCAATTCAATAATGAACCCACTATGACTGAATTACAGCAACAGCCTCCTGCGGCTTCAGGCGTGAGCCTGACTCGCAACTATAGAGTCCGTCAGTTTATTCGCCAGGATAAAACGCCGGTTGTCATCCTGATCATGGCGGCGGTGGTAGGGACGTTGGCGGGATTGTTGGGCGTCGCTTTTGATAAAGCGGTGGAGTGGGTGCAGCAGCAGCGGCTGTCGGGCCTGGCCTCTGTTGCCAACTCCTGGTTCCTGGTGTGGCCGCTGGCGTTTATATTGTCAGCCATGCTGGCCGCTTTTGGCTTTTATCTGGTCAAACGTTTTGCGCCAGAGGCGGGGGGATCAGGGATACCAGAGATCGAAGGGGCACTGGAAGAGTTACGCCCGGTGCGCTGGTGGCGGGTTATCCCGGTGAAATTTATCGGTGGTATGGGTACGCTCGGTGCAGGCATGGTACTAGGGCGTGAAGGGCCGACGGTACAGATGGGGGCCAATGCCGGGCGAATGGTGTTGGATATTTTCCGTATGCGCAGTGCGGAAGCGCGCCACTCCATGCTGGCCACCGGTGCTGCAGCGGGTCTCTCCGCCGCGTTCAACGCGCCTCTGGCGGGGATCTTGTTCGTGATCGAAGAGATGCGGCCGCAGTTTCGTTACAACCTGATCTCCATCAAGGCGGTGTTTATCGGCGTGATTATGTCGAGCATTGTCTTTCGCATTTTTAATGGTGAAAGTCCGCTGATCGAGGTGGGTAAACTCGCTTCGGCACCGCTCAATACGCTGTGGTTGTACCTGGTGCTGGGGACGGTGTTTGGCGCGGTGGGGGTGATGTTTAACGCACTGGTGTTTCGTACCCAGGATATGTTTGCCCGTTTTCATGGTGGTAAGATGAGCAAGTTCCTGCTGATTGGTGCTCTGCTAGGGGGCGCTTGTGGCGTGCTTGGGCTGATCGAGCCAGCAGCCGCGGGTGGCGGTTCGGCCTTGATCCCGATCGCGGCGGCGGGTAATTACAGCGTCGGCATGCTGTTGTTTATCTTTATCGCACGGGTGATCACCACGGTGCTCTGCTTCGGTTCAGGCGCACCGGGCGGTATTTTTGCACCGATGCTCGCCCTGGGAACGCTGCTAGGCACCGCTTTTGGTCTTTTTGGCGCTCATCTGTTCCCAGAGTATGGGCTTGAGGCTGGCACCTTTGCTATTGCGGGCATGGGGGCGCTGTTTGCCGCTACCGTGCGTGCCCCATTAACCGGTATTGTGCTGGTATTGGAAATGACCGATAACTATCAGCTGATTTTGCCGATGATTATTACCTGCCTCGGCGCGACCCTGGTGGCGCAGTTCCTGGGCGGTAAGCCATTGTATTCCGCCATTTTAGCCCGCACCTTACAAAGGCAGCAGCAGGCATTGGCCGAGAAAACAGGTAAAGAAAATACAACAAATGCGGTGAATACTTGAACGCAACACTCAGGTATTAGATAATCAGCACCATTAATCAGGTTACCGTCGTCGTCGCCTGATGTGAAACACTGTTGGGAGTAACGAGTATGAGTGATGAAACAGCACTGCCCCTGCAATTTACCGAGGCAGCAGCAAGCAAGGTGAAATTCCTGATTGCTGACGAAGAGAATCCAAACCTGAAGTTGCGGGTTTACATTACCGGTGGTGGCTGCAGTGGATTCCAGTACGGCTTCACGTTTGATGACAAGATCAACGACGGCGATATGACCATCGAGAAACAGGGCGTTGCGCTGGTGGTTGATCCGATGAGCCTGCAATATCTGGTTGGCGGCGCGGTGGATTACACCGAAGGGTTGGAAGGTTCACGCTTTATCGTAACTAACCCGAATGCCAAAACCACCTGCGGCTGCGGTTCTTCATTCAGTATCTGATCCGCCGCCGTTAAATAACCCGCCAGCCGGCATGGTGCGCGGGTTTTTTTGTGCCTACCATTCCACGGTGATCAGTTCGCTTTCCCGATCGTCTACTACCCGTTTGCTATGGCTCATCTTCGGTTGCAAGACTGTGCCATTGCCGCACTCCACCTGTGGCGTGTTGCCGGTCGTGGTTACGCTGCAGGTGGGAACAATCGTCAGACTGATACCCATCTTGCCGCTGGTGTTTTCGGCCAGCACGCTGCTGCTCAACAACAGTGTGCTGGCGATCAAAAGATTTTTCTTCATGCTTAAATTCAAAACAATACCTATCCGCAGGCCACAGCAATAGGACCTATCGGCAAAAGTGAACGGAACTTAATGGCGCGGGATAATTTTTAACGAAGAGTTAACTGGATGATTACATTATTCAAGCGCATTTTAATAGCGCAAAATAATAGCACATTGCTTATATAATAGTCGAATATACTGATTAACAGCAAAGCCTCCGCCGAAGCTGGCGGAGGCAAGAATTACTGTTCGAGGATAAACGCCGGTAGTTTAAGATGCCAACGAATGGCGGCCAGGCGGATGCCCAGCGTGATGATCATCCCTAACATCATGGCATGCTGTAACGGCATACCAAAGCTGTAGAACGCCGTGACGTGCACCGCTCCGCCAACGATGCAGGCGGTGGCGTAGACCTCGGTTCGCAGGATCATCGGGATCTCACGGGCCAGCACGTCACGGATAATCCCGCCGCCGACACCGGTGATCACTCCCATGCAGACCGCCACCAGCGGTCCACTGCCTGCGGCGAACGCCTTATTGACGCCGATCCCCACGAACACCGCCAGCCCGATGGCATCGAGCACCGGCAGGATCCATTTCGGCAACCGACGCGGCTGGCGTACCAGCAGCAGCGTCAGCACACAGGTGATCATCGCCACCACCAGATCGGTGGGATCCTTTACCCAGAATACCGGGCCGTTGGCGAGCGCCATATCACGGATCGTCCCGCCGCCGACCGCGGTCACTACCCCCAGTACCAATACGCCAAAGGGATCCATCCGTAATTTGCCCGCCAGCAACACGCCGGAAATGGCAAACACCGCCGTACCAAGAATATCCAGCCAAAATACCATCAATGGATCTCCTCCAATTGACCGCATAGTGATTGTGCCGCCAGCATGATGCGTGGCCCGGCACGGTTAAACCAATCTTCCTCAAGGGCAATCACCGGCACGTCCAACTGTGGGCCCCAGAAGGCTTTCACATTGGCGATCTGCTGGGCATTCCCGCTGATCACGATGGCCTGCGGTTTACGCACCAGCACCTGCTCACGGCTCACCTGCGGCCAAGGCACGGGGCTATCGGCAAAGATATTCTCAGCGCCGCACAAGGACAGCACCTGGCTTTGCAACGTGGCCGCCGAACTGGTGAACAGCGGTTGGGTGCCAAACTGCAGCAGCACTGGCCTTGGCGAATTGCTGGCATAGCGCATTTTCAGCTCCTCTACCTGTTGGCGGAGGCTGGCAGCGGCCTGATGTGCCTGTTCTGGATGAGGGCTGTACTGCGCCAACGCATCCAGCGACTGGGCGATCTCGTCAATATTTTTGGCATCTGCATAAAAAATCGGGATGCCGAAGGAGGCGAGCTGATCCAATACCCGCTGGGGGTTACCGCCACGCCAGGCGAGAACCAGATCGGGTTTCAACGCCAGGATCCGTTCCAGGTTGATCCCTTGCCAGGAGGCGACCTGTTCCAGCTGCTTGGCGGCAGGGGGGTAATCGGAGTAAGCGCTGACGGCCAGCAGGGTATCCCCCATACCGGCCGCATAGGCAAGCTCCGTGGTGCTCGGTGCCAGGCTGATCACCCGTTGGGCGGCGCTGGCAGGCAGCAGCATCCCCAGGATCAGCCAGCTCAGCAGGGCGCACAGACGCAGCTTCACATTAACCGCGCTTGGCCAGGGCTTGCAGCATGGCATTGACCATCAGCGAGGACTGCTTGGCGGCCACCGCCAGGAACTCGTCGAAGCTCATATGGGATTCACTATCGGCAACGTCGGAAATCGCGCGTACCACCACGAATGGCGTGCCGAACTGATGGCAAACGTGGCCAACGGCGGCGGCTTCCATCTCAACGGCGGCAACGGTTGGGAAGGTGTTGCGGATGCGGGCCAGAGGCTCGGCACCGTTAATAAAGGCGTCACCGCTGCAAATCAGGCCGCGTACCGCGTTCAGGTTAAGCTGCTTGATGCAGTTTTCCGCCAACTCGATCAACGCAGGATCGGCAACGAACGCTGGCGGGCAACCGGCCATCTGGCCCGGTTCGTAGCCAAAGGCGGTCACGTCGGCGTCGTGGTAGCGCACTTCTTCAGACACGACGATATCACCCACGTTCAGCGTAGCGGCCAGGCCACCGGCGGAACCGGTATTGATCACCACATCGGGTTGGCACTGTTCCAGCAGCAGGGTGGTACCCAGGGCCGCTGCCACTTTGCCGATGCCCGATTTGAGCAGGGCGACTTCCACGCCGTTGATTTGGCCGGTATAGATCTCACAACCCGCACGTTGCAGGGTCTGGCGGTTCGCAATTTGCTCGCGCAGCAGGGTAACTTCTTCTTCCATTGCGCCGATGATGCCTACTTTCATAAATAATACTCGCTGATAGGGTATGGAAATTGCGCCATAGTCTATCATGGCTCTGTGAGAGAGATAATCCGCAATACCGTTGCATCCGCCGCCGGGAATTGTTATCACGGAGGGAATGCGCAACGGGAGGAGAAACAGATGTCCGGGATCGACTTTAAGCAGAAGATCAGCTTTCAGCGGCCTTTTAGCAAGCCGATTGAAGCCGAAGAAGAGTACGACATCATTCGCCAGTTCGAGAGCGATCGCGGTCGCATCGTCAATTCTGCGGCGATACGCCGTTTGCAGCAGAAAACGCAGGTGTTTCCGCTGGAGCGTAACGCGGCGGTGCGCAGCCGTCTGACCCACTCGATGGAAGTGCAACAGGTGGGGCGGCATATTGCCAAAGAGATCCTCAACCGCTTCAAACAGGAAAAGCGTATTGATGCGCTCGGCCTGAGCAAGCTGCTCGATCCTTTCGAGAGCATTGTCGAAATGGCCTGCCTGATGCACGACATCGGCAATCCGCCGTTTGGCCATTTTGGTGAATCTGCTATCAACGACTGGTTCCGCCAGCGGCTCGATCCGGCCAGCTGTGGCAGTGAGCCGGGTAGCCACGATCGTTGCCAGGTAGAGGTGTTACGCCTGCATGAAGGGGAGAGCGACCTCAACCGGCTGCGCAGCCGTATTCGCCACGATCTCAGCCATTTTGAGGGCAATGCTCAGGCGATCCGCCTGGTCTACACGTTGCTGAAATTGAACCTGACCTATGCGCAGGTAGGCTGCATCCTGAAATATACCCGTCCGGCCTATTGGGCGAGCGATATTCCCGCCAGCCACAGCTATCTGATGAAGAAGCCAGGGTTTTATCTGGCCGAAGAAGCCTTTGTCGATCGCTTGCGGCGTGAATTACATATGGGAGAGTTCGATCGTTTCCCTCTCACTTATATTATGGAAGCCGCTGATGATATTTCTTATTGCGTGGCCGATCTGGAAGACGCGGTAGAAAAGAACATCTTTACCGTGGAACAGTTGTATCAGCATTTAATCCAGGAATGGGGCGAGATTGCTCCAGGAGATCTGTTTGATAAGACCGTGGCCAGTGCGTTTCGCAAAATTGAGCGCAGCGCAGCGCGCCGCAGTTCAGAAGATCAGTTCTTTATGTACCTGCGGGTATTTACCGTTGCCAAATTGGTTCCCCATGCGGCCCAGCGGTTTATCGATAACCTGGACTCGGTGTATCACGGCCACTTTAACGGAGCCTTGTTGGAGGATGCCAGCCCGGCTTGCCGTCTGCTGGCTATCTTCAAGAACGTTGCGTTCAAACACGTGTTCAACCACCCGGAAGTGGAGCAGTTGGAACTCCAGGGTTACCGGGTGATCAACGGCCTGCTGGACATTTATAGCCCGCTGCTGGCCATGTCGCTGGCCGATTTCAGCCAGTTGGTGCGGGAAGACAGCCACCGGGCGTTTCCGATTGAAACGCGGCTGTTTCACAAGCTTTCGACCAAACATCGCCTGGCCTATGTTGAGGCGGTGGAAGGTTTGCAGCATCTTTCTGCCGAGCAGCAGGCTATTAGGGAATATTATTTCCGGGCGCGGTTGTTACAGGATTATATCAGCGGCATGACCGACCTTTATGCCTATGATGAATATCGTCGTTTAATGGCAGCGGAATAAAATCATGAGATAATTCTCGCTTATTTTAGCGAGATAACTCTCAAGCTGGAACATTATTTCTAGTTTTGTAAAGACCGACAATATTTGTTTACTATTAGCCAGCCGCACCAGGGGAACTTCAGCTTATCAGCAGGCTCTTACTAAGCACCAAGACCCGGTATTCCTTTTTGAACGACTTTTAAGAGACACACAGATGAAAAAAACAGCACTGGTTTTAAGCGCCCTGGCTTTGAGTATTGGTTTGGCAATGGGTCCGGTAACGACCGCCAACGCCGCAGAAACGGCTTCTGCCTCCACTAGCGCCCAACCGATGCCAAGCCTGGCACCGATGTTGGAAAAAGTGATGCCTTCAGTGGTAAGCATTAACGTGGAAGGAAGTGCCGCGGTGAATGCGAAAACGGTACAGCAAATGTCGCCGTTCTGCCAGGATGGTTCACCCTTCCAGGGATCCCCAATGTGCCAAGGTGGCGCACCGGGTGGGCCAACTACCCAGGAAGCCTTTAAAGCCCTGGGTTCAGGCGTCATCATCAATGCGGACAAAGGCTATGTGGTCACCAACAACCACGTGGTAGACAATGCCAGCAAGATCACGGTGCAATTGAGCGATGGCCGTCGCTTTGAAGCCAAGGTGATCGGCAAGGATCCGCGTTCTGATATCGCGTTGATCCAACTGAAAGACGCCAAAAACCTGTCAGCGATCAAAATGGCCGATTCCGAGCAGCTGCGCGTGGGTGATTACACCGTGGCGATCGGTAACCCGTATGGCCTGGGTGAAACAGTGACCTCCGGGATCGTTTCTGCCTTGGGGCGTAGCGGTTTGAACATTGAAAACTACGAAAACTTTATCCAGACCGATGCGGCGATCAACCGGGGTAACTCCGGCGGTGCGTTGGTTAACCTGAACGGTGAGCTGGTTGGCATTAACACCGCGATCCTGGCGCCGGACGGCGGCAACATTGGTATCGGCTTCGCTATTCCAAGCAACATGGTGAAAAACCTGACCTCGCAAATGGTGGAATATGGCCAGGTGAAACGCGGTGAGCTGGGCATCATGGGTACCGAGTTGAACTCCGAGCTGGCGCAAGCGATGAAAGTGGACGCCCAGCGTGGCGCATTCGTCAGCCAGGTTGTGCCGAAATCCTCCGCTGCCAAGGCCGGTATCAAGGCCGGCGACGTGATTGTCACCATGAACGGTAAAGCCATCTCCAGCTTTGCGTCGTTCCGTGCCGAAATTGGCAGCTTGCCGGTGGGCACCAAGATGGCGCTGGGCATTATCCGCGACGGCAAGCCGGTGACCATTGACGTAACGCTTGAGCAAAGCAGCCAGGAGCAGGTTGATTCCAGCAATATTTACACCGGTATTGAAGGTGCAGAACTGAGCAACAGCACCGACAAAGTGAAAGGTGTGAAGATTGAGAAGGTGAAACCTGGCAGTGCCGCTGCGCGCATCGGGCTGAAAAAAGGCGACGTGATCATGGGTGTGAACCAGCAGCCGATCAATAACCTGGGCGAACTGCGTAAGGTGCTCGACAGCAAGCCTGCGGTGTTGGCGTTGAACATCCAACGTGGCGACTCGACGCTGTATCTGCTGATGCAGTAATATCATAGCGATATCGCACATAGGCACGCTTCGGCGTGCCTATTTTTTTGCCCAGCGTTTCAATAAAATAAAAGCCAGTAGCTATTTTTACGCTAGTAAAGTTAGGTTGGAAGATACAAACCAACTTTTTTGTTATAAAAAACACTGAGATTGTTAGTTATAAACGACAGTAAAGTTCGCAGTAGAGTTTGCTACACCAGGAGTAATGGTATCTGAAAAACCGACATAGCGAGAAACAAAACGTAATTCGTTAAAGCCAGCATGTAAAGTAAAATCAGGTGAGGCCTGAAAAATAGGAATAATAGTCGTCATTGTTTCATTGGTGATTTGGATCCCCACACCAGTCGCAACATTATTTTCCGGCGTCAATGCCAAAACCTTATTATCACTGGTGGCGGGAATGCCATCAAACTTTACCTGTGCAGTTTTACCATCTAGAGCGGCAGGACAGTCCGTTAATCGAATAGAGAAATAAACCGGGTTGGCAAATCTTCCTGTGTTGCCGGAGCCTCCTCTGAGGTAAGAGGCATGCGCGGTTCCCATTACCACGGTTAACGGATTGGACGTATCGTTTTCCACCGTACAGGCGACATCCGTAATGCTTCCGGTGAAGTCAACTTCTCCATCGGCCGCTGCCACATACGAACTTATTGAGAGGTAAACAGAGGTTAAAAATAGAGGTAAAAACTTATTCATTTCCCTTCCTTGTGATGATTTTATTTTGGTTGAAAACCAACGTCATCGTAATTGGAAAAAAACCAAATAACACCTCACTAAATGTGATTAAGATCAACTAATGAAGTTAATGGGTAAAAAAGGAAAACTCTGATGTCATAATTTGATAGCATCGATGATTTTAGTGCCAGCGATCTGACATAAGCTTCCGTTATGTATTTTTTGAGGTAAATTAAATGTGGTCATGGCGATTGTCAATGAAAGTGGTATGTCATGGTTAATTTAAATAGATGGCATGGTAATAAACTATTGCCTAAATCATAAAGAATTAATGTGCTTTCTTCTATGATGAAGAAAGAGGATGACGACATAGAAGCCAACCTAAGCCGTATACGGGTCTGCGATAAGGATGAAGTGGTGACGCCTCGCTTTACTCGATAGGGCTAAAAACTGTGAGTTTGAACACAACTTGTGCCCGGCCAAAACGCATTTGGGCATCTGCACAATGTGCCCGTAGAGGCGCGTCGGTATGCTGAACGTTGGTTTATCATCCGACGGGGATAAGACGCAATGGCGGAGTATCATCTTGATGCCAAGCTAGCCAGGGAAATTGTCGCTCGCACCATGAAAATTATTGATAGCAATATCAACGTGATGGACAACCGTGGCCGGATTATTGGCAGTGGCGACCCTGAGCGGCTAGGGGAACTGCATGAAGGGGCATTGCTGGTGCTGTCTCAGGCCAGGGTGGTCGCTATCGACGATGCCGTTGCCCGTCATTTGCACGGTGTTCGGCCTGGTATTAATCTGCCGTTGCACGTTGATGGGAATATCGTTGGGGTCATCGGCCTGACCGGTGATCCGGTGCAACTGCGGCAGTACGGTGAACTGGTCTGCATGACCGCTGAAATGATGCTGGAGCAGGCGCGATTGTTGAGTTTGTTGGCGCAGGACAGCCGCTTTCGTGAAGAGTTTGTGTTGAACCTGATCCGTACGGAGGATCTGTCACCGGCCTTGATGGAATGGGCGCACCGCCTGGGGATAGATCCCAACCAACCCCGCGTCGCGGCGGTAGTGGAGGTGGATAGCGGCCAGTTGGGAGTCGACAGCGCCATGGCCGAGTTGCAGCAGTTACAGGAGCTGCTGACGCTGCCGGAACGTGACAACCTGATCGCCATTGTTTCTCTCAGTGAAATGGTGGTACTTAAACCGGCGCTGAATCACCATGGGCGTTGGGATGCCGAGGCCCACCGGCGGAGAGTGGAGAATCTGCTGGTGCGGATCAATGAAAGCAGCCGTTTACGAGTGCGTATTGCGCTCGGCAACTATTTCGTTGGCCCAGGCAGCCTGGTGCGTTCCTATCGCACTGCGCGCACCACCATGGCCGTTGGCAAGCAGCGCATGCCTGAGCGATGGGCCTATTATTATCAGGATCTGATGCTGCCGGTGTTGCTGGGCAGCCTGCGTAGCGGTTGGCAGGCGGATGAGCTGGCTCGGCCGTTGGAGCGTTTGAAAGCCATGGATGGTAATGGTTTGCTGCTGCGTACCTTAAATGCCTGGTTCCTGAATAATGTGCAACCCACCGCGACCGCCAAGGCACTCTATATTCACCGCAATACGCTGGAATATCGCCTCAATCGCATTTCGGAACTCACCGGGTTGAACCTGGCCAATTTCGATGCGCGCCTGTTGCTGTATGTGGGGTTACAGCTTGATGAAGACTAGGCTAGCTGTACGCCAGCCTCAAGCTTCAGTGTCGCGGTATTTAAACCCCAGCTAATACGGAGTCGGGAGGCTAAATAGTTGCACGTTCGGTTCCCTCTCCTTGGGGAGAGGGTTAGGGTGAGGGGCGTTGCACTCAAGTAACCGGTGCTGGATTAAATACCGCCAACGCGTTGAACAAACCCCATTGATCTGACCAGGTTTGCTTGCGGCCGCTGGCGATATCCAGGATCAGTTCAAACAGTTGCCAGCCCACCTGCTCAATGGTCGCCTCCCCGGTGGCGATGGTTCCGGCGTTGATATCGATCAGGTCGTGCCAGCGTTCAGCCAGCGCGCTGCGCGTTGCCATTTTGATCACCGGCACGGCAGTCAGGCCGTAAGGGGTTCCCCGGCCGGTAGTGAACACTTGCACCGTAATGCCGGAAGCCAACTGCTGCGTGCCGCAAACAAAGTCGCTGGCGGGAGTGGCAGCATAAATCAGCCCACGTTTGCTGGGGCGTTGGCCGGGAGAAAGCACTTCGACAATCGCGCTACTGCCAGATTTGGCAATCGAGCCTAATGCCTTTTCCACCACGTTGGCCAAACCGCCTTTCTTGTTGCCGGGTGAAGGGTTGGCGCTGCGATCGGTTTGCCCTTGGTTGAGGTACTCGTCATACCAGGCCATCTCCTCCAGTAAGCGCTTGCCAACTTGTTGATCGGCGACCCGTGGGGTTAACAGGTGGATGGCATCACGCACTTCGGTGACTTCGGAGAACATCACGGTTGCCCCGCAGCGTACCAGCAGGTCGGAAGCAAAACCCACTGCCGGGTTGGCCGTCACCCCGGAAAAGGCATCGCTACCGCCACATTGCATCCCCACCACCAGCTCTGAGGCCGGCACGGTTTCCCGCTGGCGACGGTTCAGGCGTTGCAGGTGCTGCTCTGCAACGGCCAGGATATCGGCCACCATGGCCTGAAACCCAACGTGTTTCTCATCTTGCAGGCGCACAATCCGGTTTTCATCCACGGAGATGGGGTGTACATCTGAGGTTCCCTGCAGCAGGCGTTCCGGCTGCAACTTCTCGCAGCCTAGCCCCACCACCATCACTTCGCCGCCAAAGTTCGGGTTGAGCGCCAGATTATGTAAGGTGCGGATAGGGACCACCGCTGCGGGAGCGTTGATGGCGACGCCGCAGCCATAGAGATGATTCAGACCTACTACTCCGTCGACGTTGGGGTATTTCGCCAGCAGGTCGCGCTCAATGATTTTCACCACATAATCCACCACACCGGCCACGCAGTGCACGCTGGTGGTGATAGCCAACAGGTTCTTGCTGCCAACGCTGCCGTCGGCATTACGGTAGCCTTCAAAGGTATAACCTTCCAGAGGCGGTAATGCCTGGGGCACATTGTTGGCTAGTGGCAAGCTGGCCAACTCGGGGGCCGGGGGAAGCAGCACCAGCGATTCATCAATCCAACTGCCACGGCGAATATCCCGTGCGGCAAAGCCAATCACTTCGCCATAGCGCAAAATAGTGCTGTCTTGAGGAATATCTTGCAGCGCAACTTTATGCCCTTGGGGAATATGCTCCAATAATGTCAGACCGCAAGGGAAGCTTGCCCCTTTAGGCAGCCCATGGTCATTAACCACAATGGCGACGTTATCTTGCCGATGAACCTGAATATAGCGCGGTAATGCTTTAATACTGCCAACTGCATATTCGGACATAGTGAAACCTCACGCACTCTGATTTATGTACGCCGTGGGTAATAATCGAAAAACTGGCTCAGCAAAAAGCATAACATTCGCAATGGTGTCGGGCATTATGCAAATGACCTAGATTTGGCGTTTCCCGGGCGTCAATCTTTGGCATTGTGCTAATCCGCTGTGAGATAGCTCACGCAACTGGGGGATCCGTGAGCCAGCCCGCGCCCGATTGGGCATACGCCATAAACAAACCGCCATATTAGCCCTGTTATTGGGTTATTTGCCCGATGAGTCCCGGCAGCCGGTTCCCTATACTTTTCTCCACCAAGCGTTAATGCGTTTAAAAATTGCCGATGCCGTATTAATCGAACTGCTCAAAAAAGGCTGCAATTTAATTTAAACCTTTCGTTCTGAGCTATTTTTAGCGGTTTTTCAGGATGAATATAGTAATGCAGGAGAGCACCATGTCTACTATCAGCGCTGCCAACAGTGCCATCAAGCGAACCAATAAGCGTTACTGGATCGTGGTAATGCTGTTTATCGTCACCTCATTTAACTATGGCGATCGTGCCACGCTTTCTATTGCCGGTACCGCAATGGCTCAGGATATTGGCCTCGATCCGGTTGGAATGGGTTATATCTTTTCGGCGTTTTCCTGGGCCTATGTGATTGGTCAGATCCCCGGTGGCTGGTTACTGGATCGCTTTGGCTCCAAACGGGTCTACTTCTGGAGCATCTTCATCTGGTCGCTGTTTACCTTGCTGCAAGGCTTCGTGGATATCTTCAGCGGTTTTGGCATCGTGATAGCGCTGTTTGCGCTGCGCTTCCTGGTCGGCCTGGCAGAAGCACCGTCATTCCCCGGTAACAGCCGGATTGTCGCCGCCTGGTTCCCAGCCCATGAACGTGGCACGGCGGTATCGATCTTCAACTCGGCCCAATACTTTGCCACGGTGATCTTCGCACCGATCATGGGTTGGCTGACGCATGCCGTTGGCTGGTCGCACGTGTTCTTCTTTATGGGCGGGCTGGGCATCATCCTGAGCTTTGTCTGGCTTAAGGTGCTGCACAATCCCAAAGACCACCCCAGCATCAACCAGGCGGAACTGGACTATATCGAAGCTGGCGGTGCCTTGATCAATATGGATCAGAAACAGGCCACGCAGGTGAAGGTCAAAGGCGAGAAGTGGTTCCAGATCAAGCAGCTGCTGCAATCGCGCATGATGATTGGCGTCTATATCGGCCAGTACTGCATCAACGCGCTGACCTATTTCTTTATCACCTGGTTCCCGGTGTATCTGGTACAGGCGCGGGGGATGTCGATCCTCAAGGCTGGCTTTGTCGCCTCGGTTCCTGCCATTTGTGGTTTTGTCGGTGGGGTGCTCGGCGGGGTGATTTCCGACTACCTGATGCGCCGTACCCAGTCGCTGACCTTCGCCCGTAAAACGCCGATCGTGCTGGGCATGCTGTTGTCGATGTCGATGATTTTCTGCAACTACGTTGAAACCGAATGGATGGTGGTGGGCATCATGGCCGCCGCGTTCTTCGGTAAGGGGCTGGGCGCGCTGGGGTGGGCAGTGATGGCAGATACCGCCCCCAAAGAGATCAGCGGCCTGAGCGGTGGCCTGTTCAATATGTTCGGCAATATCTCCGGCATCGTCACGCCGATCGCCATCGGCTACATCATTGGTACCACCGGATCGTTTAACGGCGCGCTGGTCTACGTCGGGATCCATGCGCTGTTGGCGGTGGCCAGCTACCTGTTCATCGTGGGGGATATCAAGCGTATCGAACTGAAACCGATGGCTAAGGCCAGCAGGCAGTGACACGGCGGCGAGTTTGGCAACTGAACCCACAATTTTGAGGACATCTCTATGACTACAGCACCAAAAATTACTGCCATGCAGGTTGTACCGGTGGCCGGTTACGACAGCATGCTGCTCAATCTCAGCGGCGCTCACGCCCCATTCTTCACCCGTAATATCGTGATCTTGCAGGATAACGCCGGTAATACCGGGCTAGGGGAGATCCCTGGAGGTGAGAAAATTCGCCAAACTCTGGAAGAGGCTCAGTCCCTGGTGGTCGGCAAAACACTGGGTGAATACAAGAACGTGATGAACCGGGTGCGCGAACGCTTTGCCGATCGGGATGCCAGCGGGCGTGGCCTACAGACTTTCGATTTGCGTACCACTATCCACGTGGTGACCGGTATTGAAGCGGCGATGCTGGACCTGCTGGGGCAGTTCCTTGATGTGCCGGTAGCGGCCCTGTTAGGGGATGGGCAGCAGCGTGACTCGGTGGAAATGCTCGGTTATCTGTTTTATGTCGGCGATCGCAACAAGACGCCGCTGCCTTACCAGAGCCAGCCGGATGAGGCCTGCGACTGGTATCGCCTGCGTCATGAACAAGCGCTGACGCCGCAAAGCATTGTGCGCCTGGCGGAAGCGGCTTTTGATAAGTATGGCTTCAACGATTTCAAGCTAAAGGGCGGCGTATTGGCGGGCAGTGAAGAGGCTGAGGCCGTCACGGCGTTGGCGCAGCGCTTCCCTCAGGCGCGCATCACGCTCGATCCCAACGGTGCCTGGTCGCTGAAAGAAGCGATCGCACTCGGTAAACAACTGCGTAACGTGTTGGCCTATGCCGAAGATCCTTGCGGGGCAGAGCAGGGCTTCTCCGGACGGGAAGTGATGGCGGAGTTCCGCCGTGCCACTGGCCTGCCTACCGCGACCAACATGATCGCCACGGACTGGCGGCAGATGGGGCATACGCTGCAGTTGCAGTCGGTGGATATTCCATTGGCGGATCCTCATTTCTGGACCATGCAGGGATCGGTGCGCGTTGCGCAGATGTGCCATGAGTTCGGCCTGACCTGGGGCTCACACTCCAATAACCATTTCGATATTTCGTTGGCGATGTTCACCCATGTGGCCGCGGCGGCACCGGGCAACATTGCGGCGATCGACACCCATTGGATCTGGCAGGAGGGCAACCAGCGGCTGACGCGGGAACCGCTGCAGATTGTCGGTGGCCGCGTACAGGTTCCACAACGTCCAGGATTGGGGATCGAGCTGGATCGTGATCGTTTAATGCAGGGCCATGAGCTTTACCAGAAACACGGGCTTGGGGCACGTGACGATGCGCAGGGTATGCAGTACCTGATCCCTGGCTGGATCTTTGATAACAAACGCCCGTGCCTGGTGCGTTAATCCGTCTACAGAGGAAATTTCATGAAGAGCTGCCATAACCCTTTTCGTCAATCGTTGCTCGCGGGCGAAACCCTGATCGGCTGCTGGTCTGCGCTTGCCAACCCGATCTCCACCGAAGTTTTGGGGCTGGCCGGTTTCGACTGGCTGGTGCTGGATGGTGAGCATGCGCCGAATGACATAGGCACTTTTGTGCCGCAACTGATGGCGCTCAAGGGGAGCCCTAGCGCCGCGGTGGTACGGCCGCCCTGCAACGAACCGGTGATTATCAAACGCCTGCTGGATATCGGTTTCTACAACTTTTTGATCCCGTTTGTGGAAAGTGCTGAGCAGGCAGAGTTGGCGGTAGCGTCGACGCGTTATCCCCCTGCAGGGATCCGCGGGGTCTCGGTGTCGCACCGTAGCAACGGTTACGGCACCGTGCCGGACTATTTCGCCCAGATTAACCAGCAGATAGCGGTGCTGGTGCAGATCGAAAGCCAGCAGGGGGTCGATAACCTGGACGCGATAGCTGGCGTAGAGGGTGTAGACGGCATCTTTGTCGGGCCGGGGGATCTTTCCGCCGCTTTGGGGTATCTCGGCCAGCCTAATCACCCGGAGGTGCAGGCGGTTATCCGTCATATTTTCGAGCGTGCCAGCGCGCACGGTAAAGCCAGCGGCATCTTGGCACCGGCTGAGGTTGATGCCCGCCGTTATCTGGAATGGGGAGCCAGGTTCGTGGCCGTCGGCAGCGATCTTGGCGTATTTCGCACGGCCACGCAGGCCTTGTGCGATCGGTTTAAACAGGCTGTTGAATAAGGGGAACGGGATGAAAATTGGATTTATTGGCTTGGGGATTATGGGGAAACCCATGAGCAAAAACCTGCTGCAGGCGGGTTATTCGCTGGTGGTAATGGACCGCAATGCCGGTGCGGTGGCTGAACTGGCTGCGCTGGGTGCTGATGTTGCCGCCACGCCAAAGGCGGTGGCCGCATTGAGCGATATCGTGATCACCATGTTGCCTAACTCACCGCAGGTGCGGGAAGTGGCATTGGGAGAAAATGGCCTGATTGAGGGAGCCAAAGCGGGGACTGTGCTGATAGACATGAGTTCTATTGCTCCACTGGCAAGCCGTGAAATCAGCGAAGCCCTGGCTGCCAAACAGATTGCCATGCTCGATGCACCGGTAAGCGGTGGTGAGCCTAAAGCGATAGATGCCACATTGTCGGTGATGGTGGGCGGCGATAAAGAGGTGTTTGATCGCTGTTTTGACGTGATGAAAACCATGGCCGGTTCGGTGGTGCACACTGGCGATATTGGCGCTGGCAACGTCACCAAACTGGCGAATCAGGTGATCGTGGCGCTGAATATTGCGGCCATGTCCGAAGCGCTGGTGTTGGCCACCAAGGCCGGGGTCAACCCAGACCTGGTATTCCAGGCGATCCGTGGTGGGCTGGCGGGCAGCACGGTGTTGGAAGCCAAGGCACCGATGGTGATGGATCGCAATTTCAAACCGGGTTTCCGCATTGACTTGCACATCAAGGATCTGGCCAACGCGCTGGATACCTCCCATGGCGTGGGGGCACAGCTACCACTGACCGCGGCGGTAATGGAAATGATGCAGGCACTGCGCGCCGATGGTCTGGGCAATGCCGATCACAGCGCACTGGCGTGTTATTACGAAAAGTTGGCCAAGGCAGAGGTTACCCGATAGGGGCAGCAAAGTACTGGTTAGTTAAGGTGACGCCCCTCACCCCAACCCTCTCCCACAGGGAGAGGGAGCTGTTAGCCCCTGCTCTTTTGCAAATAAAGGGGCTATCTCAACAAACTCGATTGTCCCCTCATCCAAGGTACACCACCGAATTTTCAGGCCCACCCTAACCCTTATGTCTTGATCTGGAGCTGTCTGGAGTTGTGGCAAGGTGTGGAGCTCAATCTGTTAGCTGGGTAAAAGGTAGTTGATTGAGTGCCATGATCAGGTAGGTTTCTGCAACGAATAACGAACTCGATCGGTCCCCTCTCCCTGTGGGAGAGGGTTAGGGTGAGGGGTCTGGTTTATCCCAACTGGAACTTCGCTTCCGTCTCCACCAGCTCAATCTCATCCAACAGCTCCAGCCATTCCGGTTCTAAATCACCGTTGCTCACACCCTGACGCAGTTGCTGCTCAAGATAGAAGCACAGTTGCTTAAGGCGCGGAACGCCGCTGTAGCTGCAACTGCCGTGCAGTTTGTGGATCAGATCGAGAATGGTGTCGTCCTCTTCTCCTTCCAGCACGGCTTTTACCCGATCGCTGACCTGCGGTAGGAACTCGATCAACATCTGCAACAGATCGCGCGCCAGATCCTCTTTATTGGCGGCCTGGCGCAATGCCAACGGCCAATCCAGCGATAACGGTGGTTCAGCTGGGCTACGCGGCTGGGCTGCCTCTGGTTCAAGCTCGATGGTGTGATAACGGGAGAGCACCCGTGTCAGCATGGCTTCGTCAATCGGCTTGGCCAGATAGTCATCCATGCCAGCCTCCAACAGGTGTTCTCGCTCACCGCTAACCGCATGGGCGGTCACGGCGACGATCGGCGTGGAGTTGTGGTGCGGCATCTGGCGGATTAGCTCACTGGCGCGGATGCCGTCAATGTTCGGCATCTGAATATCCATCAGGATCATATCCAGCACGTTATCACGTGCCAGCACGATGGCTTCCTCACCGCTTTCGCACAGTAGCGTTTTTTCTACCTGTTCTGCCAGCAAGGCACCGATCAGCTTCAGGTTGGCCGGGTTATCATCGACCGCCATCACCGTCAGCGGTAAGCGTCTATGTACCTTTGGCGCATTCTGACGTAACGGGGCCTCCAGACGCAGTAACGGATACAGACGATTACTGCTGATCGGTTTGGTCAGGCAGCCGATAGCGCCCAGCTTTTTCATTTTTTCGGCATCGATCTGCGATTGGCTAGGTACCGCCAGGATCACCCGATCGGCAAGTTTCAGCGACTCCAGCAGCTTGTCTCGATGCTGGCCGTTAGCGTCCCGATAAGGGATCGGTACGCCTGCCAACAGGAAGTCATAATGATTTTTCGGCAATTGCCCCAGGGTTGGCGAATGGGTTACCACCAGATGGGTGACGCTCAACATATTCAGCGTGGCCTGGGCCGCCGTTGGGTTGGCTTCGATATAGGCCAACGTCTTACCGCGCAGATCCGGTAGACTAGGTGGCAGCGACAACATGCCTTCGTTGAGATCGAGGGTGATGTGGAACCAGAAGGTTGAGCCG
Source organism: Serratia sp. NCCP-200 (assembly GCF_059697885.1). Lineage (NCBI taxonomy): Bacteria > Pseudomonadati > Pseudomonadota > Gammaproteobacteria > Enterobacterales > Yersiniaceae > Serratia > Serratia sp. NCCP-200. Next base: position 169,498 of record NZ_BAAKUJ010000005.1, on the reverse strand, counting down.
CGATTGAGCTGGCTGTGGAAGTTGATATCCCCCCCCATCTCTTTCACCAGCTTCTGGGTGATCACCAGGCCTAGCCCAGTACCGCCGTGGCGGCGCGAGATGCTGGCATCTGCCTGACGGAAGGCCTGGAACAGCTGCGATTGCTGGCGTTCAGAAATCCCGATGCCGGTATCGTGGATCTGCACCTCCAGCTCCACCTGGCGTTCCAACTGGTTACGTAGCTCTACGCGGATATCGATATTGCCGGTTTCGGTGAACTTCACCGCATTGCCGAGCAGATTGGTGATCACCTGCTGTAGCCGCAGTGAATCGCCAATTACCTGCTCTGGCACATCGTTTTGCACATCCAGGGTCAGCTCCAGCCCTTTGTCGTGTGCGCTAGGGGCCAGCAATACCAGCACCTCATCCAGCGTTTCACGCAGCGAGAACGGAATGTGTTCCAGGATCAGCTTGCCAGCCTCCAGCTTGGAGAAGTCCAGCACGTCGTTGATGATGGTCAGCAGGTTGTTGGCCGAGCGTTCGATAGTTTGCAGATAGTCGGTCTGGGTGGCGCTCAGGTCGGTTTTCAGCGTCTGGCGGGTAAAGCCGATCACCCCGTTGAGCGGGGTACGCAGCTCATGGGACATATTGGCCAGGAACTCCGATTTGATACGGGCGGCTTCCTGTGCGCGCTTCTTCGCCAGATCCAGCTCAACGTTCTGGATCTCCATTTGTTCCAGTGTTTCACGCAGATCGGAGGTGGCTTGGTCGATGTTCTGCTGCATCTCCTCGTGATAGGCGGTCAGCGACATCGCCATCGAGTTGATGCCGTTTTTCAGCATTTGCAGCTCGCCGAGCATAAAGCCTTCTACCCGGCTATCCAACTGGCCCCGGCGGATACGGTCGACGGTGTTGACCATATTGCGGATCGGGCCGGTGACGTCGCGCATCAGGCGGTAGGCAAACAGAATGGCAATACACATACACAGCAGCAGCAGCAGGGTAGAAACGAACACCTCTTTATATTGCTGTAGGCGTACCGATTGCAGATCCAGCTCGATCGCCACATAGCCGAGATTGCTGTCTGGATGTGCCTCCCCGCTGGTGTCCTCGTCCGGGAACTGTGACTCCGACAGGATTGGCGTACGCAGGATCAGTGAATCGCCACGCCGGGTCAGCATCATATCGGTGGGCACCGGCACACCTTTGGGCAACTGCAACTGGGTATAATTGTGGTGATAGTTGGAGGTGACAAACAGGTTGTTCTGCGAGTCAAATACGGTGATCGCCCGGACAATATCCGAATGGCGGCGATGCAGCAGACTGACCAGTTGCCGCACCGACTCACGGCTGCGGAAGGTCATGCCATATTCGCTGGCGACGGCCAGAGGTTCGATAATGCTGGCACCGGCATCGACCAATTGCTCCTGCAGTTCGTTGTAGCGGTGCACTACAAAGAAGGTGCTGAGCAGCAGACCGATCAATAAAGTCGGTGCCAGGATCAGGATCATCATGCGCGCGCGCAAGCTGTATTTGGTCATGGGATTCCAATGTGGGAGAATTGGAGGCTAATCTTAAGCTTAATTAACCAACACACAATCAATAATTATGGCGCAATTCTACTCTCCGAAACGCCGCGTGACGACCCGGCAAGCTTCACAAATATTCACGGTGACGGTAACGAACCTCGATCCATTTGGCCAGGGAGTGGCACGCCATGAAGGCAAAGCGGTATTTGTCCCCGGAGTTTTACCGGGAGAACTGGCCGAAATCCAGTTGACGCAGGACAAACGACAGTTCGCCAAAGGTCAGCTCAGGCAACTGTTAAATTGCAGCATACAACGCGTTGAGCCGCGCTGCCCACACTTTGGTGTGTGCGGAGGTTGCCAGCAGCAGCATGTCTCCGAGGCGCTGCAACAGCAAAGCAAGGCGGCCGCGCTGGGGCGCTTGATCTGCCGCGAAACCGGGGTGACGCCGCAACAGGAACCGGTGATTGCCGGGCCACAATATGGCTACCGTCGGCGGGCGCGGCTGGGGTTACAGTGGCAGCCCCAGCAGCATCGTTTGCTGATGGGTTTTCACCAGGCCGCCTCGTCCGATCTGGTGGCGGTGAAACAGTGCCCGGTATTAGCACCGGAACTGGAACGGCTGCTGGTGCCGTTGTATCAATGCCTGAGCGGCTTGCAGGCCGTGCAGCGTCTGGGCCATGCGGAGCTGGTGTTGGCGGATAACGGACCGGTGCTGGTGTTGCGCCACCTGGATGCGCTCAAGCAGGGCGATCGTCAGGCTTTGCAGCAGTTTGCCCAGCAAAATGGCACCACTGTTTATTTGGCACCGGATAGCGATCGGCTGGAAAAACTGTGCGGTGAAGCGCCGTATTATCAGGTTGACGGGCTACGCTTAGACTTCAATCCGCGCGATTTTATTCAGGTAAATGATGCGGTAAATCAGCAAATGGTGGCTCAGGCCCTTGAATGGCTCGAGATTGAGCCCAATGATCGCATATTGGATCTGTTTTGTGGCATGGGCAACTTTACCCTGCCGCTGGCCAAGCGGGCCAAGGCGGTGGTCGGGATTGAAGGTGTTGCCACGCTGGTAGCGAATGGGCAATATAATGCCGATAGGAATAGGCTCAGTAATGTCTCCTTTTTCCATGAAAATCTGGAAGATGACGTTGCGCGACAACCATGGGCAGCACAGGGATTTGATAAAGTGATGCTGGATCCAGCCCGCGCAGGTGCGGCTGGGGTGATGTCACATATTGTAAAACTGGCGCCAGAGCGCGTGGTGTATATATCCTGTAACCCCACGACGTTGGCACGCGACAGCAAAGTGTTGCTGGACGCCGGTTATCGTCTTGCGCGTGTGCGGATGTTGGATATGTTCCCGCACACGGGGCATCTTGAATCCATGGCGCTGTTTATCCACGGGTCGCGGAAAAAGTAGGGAGAAGTTATGGTCGCGGTAAGAACTGCACATCTGAATACGGCGGGTGAATTCGCGCTTGATGACTGGATAGCCAGCCTGGGGTTGCCCAACCCGCAGTCAGGTGAGCGATTAGCCGCAACCTGGCGTTACTGTGAACAGCAGACGAAAGACCATCCCGATGCGCCGTTGATGCTATGGCGTGGCCTGGAGATGGTAGAGATCCTCTCGACCCTCAGCATGGATAACGACAGTATGCGCGCGGCGCTGCTGTTCCCGTTGGTAGACGCGGCGATCGTTCCTGAAGCCACCCTGACCGAAGAGTTCGGTTCCGGCATTACCTCCCTGGTGCACGGCGTACGCGATATGGACGCCATCCGCCAACTGAAAGCCACCCACAACGACTCGATGGGCTCCGAGCAGGTCGATAACGTGCGCCGCATGCTGCTGGCGATGGTGGAAGATTTCCGCTGCGTAGTGATCAAGCTGGCAGAGCGCATTGCCCACCTGCGTGAAGTGAAGGATGCGCCGGAAGACGAACGCGTGCTGGCGGCCAAAGAGTGTTCCAATATCTACGCCCCGCTGGCTAACCGCCTCGGCATCGGCCAGTTGAAATGGGAACTGGAAGATTTCTGCTTCCGCTATCTGCATCCCGATGAATACAAACGCATTGCCAAGCTGCTGCATGAACGCCGTATCGATCGCGAGCAGTTTATTGATGACTTCGTGGCTTCATTGCATAGCGCGATGGAGATCGAAGGCATCAAGGCGGACATTTATGGCCGCCCGAAACACATTTACAGCATCTGGCGCAAGATGCAGAAGAAATCGCTGGCGTTCGACGAGCTGTTCGACGTGCGTGCTGTGCGGGTGGTAGTGGAGCGCCTGCAGGATTGCTATGCGGCATTGGGCATCGTCCATACCCATTTCCGCCATCTGCCGGATGAGTTTGACGACTACGTCGCCAACCCGAAACCGAACGGCTATCAGTCGATCCATACCGTGGTGCTCGGGCCGCGTGGCAAAACGCTGGAGATCCAGATCCGCACCCGCCAGATGCACGAAGATGCCGAACTGGGCGTCGCTGCACACTGGAAATACAAAGAAGGCGCGGTGGTTACGGCGCGTTCCGGCTACGAAGAACGTATTGCCTGGCTGCGCAAGCTGATCGCCTGGCAGGAAGAGATGGCGGACTCGGGCGAAATGCTCGACGAAGTGCGCAGCCAGGTGTTCGACGATCGCGTCTACGTGTTTACGCCGAAGGGCGACGTGGTGGATCTGCCAGCCGGCTCCACGCCGCTGGACTTTGCCTACCATATCCACAGCGACGTCGGTCACCGCTGTATCGGTGCCAAGATCGGCGGCCGTATCGTGCCGTTTACCTACCAGTTGCAGATGGGCGATCAGATTGAAATCATCACCCAGAAGCAGCCGAACCCTAGCCGTGACTGGCTGAACCCTAACCTGGGCTATGTCACCACCAGCCGTGGACGCTCCAAGATCCACAACTGGTTCCGCAAGCAGGATCGCGATAAAAACATCCTGGCCGGGCGGCAGATGTTGGACAACGAGCTGGAACACCTCGGTATCAGCCTGCGGGAAGCCGAAAAGTTGCTGATCCCACGTTATAACGTCAACTCGTTGGATGAAGTGTTGGCGAGCATTGGCGGGGGTGATATCCGTCTCAACCAGATGGTGAACTTCCTGCAGGGCAAGCTCAACAAGCCTAGTGCCGAGGAGCAGGATCGCGAAGCGTTACGCCAACTGACCCAGCAGAAAGCCCCGGCAACCTCGGCCCGTAGCAAAGATAATGGCCGCGTGGTGGTCGAAGGCGTCGGTAATCTGATGCACCACATTGCCCGCTGCTGCCAGCCGATCCCGGGGGATGACATTGTCGGCTTTATCACCCAGGGGCGCGGGATCTCGATCCACCGTGCGGATTGCGATCAACTGGCGGAGCTACAGTCTCACGCGCCGGAACGTATCGTGGATGCGGTCTGGGGGGAAAGCTACTCCAGCGGTTATTCGCTGGTGGTACGCGTCGTGGCCAACGATCGCAGCGGTTTGCTGCGTGATATCACCACCATCCTGGCCAACGAGAAGGTCAACGTATTGGGCGTCGCCAGCCGCAGCGACACCAAAAAGCAGCTGGCCACCATCGATATGGACATCGAAATCTATAACCAGGTGGTGCTGGGGCGTGTGCTGGCCAAGCTCAATCAACTGCCAGACGTTATCGACGCCAAACGCCTGCACGGCGCTTGATTTTTGTTTTTTGCTTAAGGGCTCAGCATGCTGGGCCCTTAATTATTCAGAGAGTTCAACATGACCCAACCAACACCACTGCAACGCCTGCTGACCATTATGAAAACCCTGCGCGATCCGCAGGTGGGTTGCCCGTGGGATCGTAAGCAGACCTTCGCTACCATCGCGCCTTACACCTTGGAAGAAACCTACGAAGTGCTGGATGCCATTGAGCGCCAGGACTATGCCGAGCTGCGTGATGAACTGGGCGATCTGCTGTTCCAGGTGGTGTTTTATGCCCAGATGGGGCAGGAGCAGGGGCTGTTTGACTTCGACCAGGTGTGCAACGCCATCAGCGACAAGCTGGAACGCCGTCACCCGCATATCTTTGGTGAGGCTGAGGCAGCAGACAGCGCGGCGGTTTCCGCCCGCTGGGAGCAGTTGAAGGCCGGTGAACGGGCAGAGAAAGCGCTGCACTCTGCGCTAGATGATATTCCCAATGCCTTACCGGCGCTGATGAAAGCTCATAAAATCCAGAAGCGCTGTGCCGCGGTCGGCTTCGACTGGAACACCTTGGGGCCGGTCGTAGGCAAAGTGTATGAAGAGCTGGATGAAGTGATGCACGAAGCCCAGCAAGCGGTGGTAGACGAGCAGAAGCTGGAAGAGGAAATTGGCGATCTGCTGTTTGCCACGGTCAATCTTTCCCGCCATCTGGGTCATAAGGCGGAAAAGGCGTTGCAGGTGGCCAACCGCAAATTTGAACGCCGCTTCCGCCAGGTTGAAGAAATCGTGCAAAGCCGCGGTCTGACAATGCAGGAAGCCACGTTGGAGCAGATGGAAGAGGCCTGGCAGCAGGTAAAACGCCTGGAAAACTAATTGCCAATACCGTTGTCCTAACTGTGTCGCTTGTTTGATCGGCGACAATATTTACTCAAGCTGAAACGGTTAAGCTCGGAGTTGTGGATTGCTGAATCTGGTTTAACCGGCAGAAAAGCTCAACAAACTGAAATCTAAGGTGTTTTATTGCATCCAAACTCGGTTTGTACGCGGTTTTTATGCTAACCCATTGTTTCTAAAAGGCTCTAAAACGGGGGCCGAACGATTAAACCGGGATGAACTCACGAGGGTGGTTGAGATGATGGCAGGTAAAACGATCGTTTGTAGGTCAAGAGAGGTTCGGGTATACTACTTTCCCGTCTTGGTTCTTCCATCGTCTTTAAACCTAAACTCTCAGGTTCAGCATGACAACTAACTATATTTTTGTAACCGGCGGGGTCGTATCCTCTCTGGGTAAAGGCATTGCCGCAGCCTCCTTGGCGGCTATTCTTGAAGCCCGTGGCCTCAACGTTACCATCATGAAACTGGACCCGTACATCAACGTGGATCCGGGCACCATGAGCCCGATTCAGCATGGGGAAGTTTTCGTCACCGAAGACGGGGCAGAAACCGATCTGGATCTGGGTCACTACGAGCGCTTCATCCGTACCAAAATGACGCGTCGTAACAACTTCACCACCGGGCGTATCTACTCTGATGTGCTGCGCAAAGAGCGCCGTGGCGACTATTTGGGTGCCACCGTACAGGTGATCCCACATATCACCAATGCCATTAAAGAACGCATCATCGAAGGCGGCGAAGGCCACGATGTGGTGCTGGTCGAAATCGGCGGCACCGTCGGCGATATCGAATCCCTGCCGTTCCTGGAAGCCATTCGTCAGATGGCCGTCGAAGTGGGCCGTGAGCACACTCTGTACATGCATTTGACGCTGGTGCCATACCTGGCAGCCGCGGGTGAAGTGAAAACCAAACCTACCCAGCATTCGGTAAAAGAGCTGCTTTCCATCGGTATTCAGCCAGATGTGCTGATCTGCCGTTCCGATCGCGCAGTTCCTGCTAATGAACGCGCTAAAATCGCTCTTTTCTGTAACGTACCGGAAAAAGCGGTTATCTCCCTGAAAGACGTTGATTCCATTTATAAAATCCCAGGCCTCTTGAAATCTCAGGGCTTGGATGATTATATTTGTAAACGATTCAGCCTGACACCGCCGGAAGCCAATCTGGGCGAGTGGGAGCAGGTGATCTACGAAGAAGCCAATCCGGGCGGCGAAGTGACCATCGGCATGGTCGGCAAATATGTCGAACTGCCAGATGCTTACAAGTCGGTGATCGAAGCGCTCAAGCACGGTGGCTTGAAAAACCGTCTGACCGTCAACATCAAGCTGATCGATTCGCAGGATGTTGAAACCCGCGGCGTTGAAGTGCTGAAAGATCTGGATGCCATCCTGATCCCTGGCGGCTTTGGCTATCGTGGCGTGGAAGGCAAGGTGATGACCGCACGCTACGCGCGTGAAAACAAAATTCCTTATCTGGGTATTTGCCTGGGTATGCAGGTAGCGTTGATGGAGTTTGCGCGCAACGTGGTTGGGATGGAAAATGCCAACTCCACCGAATTTGTGCCAGACTGTAAGTACCCGGTTGTCGCATTGATCACCGAGTGGCGTGACGAAGACGGCAACGTCGAAGTCCGTACCGAAGAAAGCGATCTGGGCGGCACGATGCGTGTCGGTGGCCAGCAATGCCACCTGACCGACAATAGCCTGGTGCGCAAGATGTACGGCGAGCCAACCATCGTGGAACGTCACCGTCACCGTTACGAAGTCAACAACATGCTGTTGAAGCCGATCGAAGCCGCGGGTCTGCGTGTGGCGGGTCGTTCTGCGGACAACAAGCTGGTTGAGATTATTGAATTGCCTGATCATCCGTGGTTTGTGGCCTGTCAGTTCCATCCGGAATTTACGTCGACGCCGCGTGATGGACATCCGTTGTTCGCTGGCTTCGTCAAGGCGGCCGGTGAACACCAGAAGCGTCAGGTGAAATAAGAGTTTTAGTAAGCAACGCGCGGCCAAAACCGCGCGTTGTTTGTCTGGAGTTTTAGTTTAACTTGTCTGAGGAAAACCTAATGTCCAAAATCATTAAAGTCATCGGTCGTGAAATCATCGACTCACGCGGCAACCCAACTGTTGAAGCCGAAGTTCATCTGGAAGGCGGTTTCGTCGGTCTGGCTGCAGCGCCGTCAGGTGCTTCTACCGGTTCCCGTGAAGCACTGGAACTGCGTGACGGTGACAAGTCTCGTTTCCTGGGTAAAGGCGTACTGAAAGCCGTTGCCGCAGTAAATGGCCCAATCGCTCAGGCGGTTGTGGGTAAAGATGCCAAAGACCAGGCTAACATCGACAAGATCATGATCGATCTGGACGGTACCGAGAACAAATCCCAGTTTGGTGCTAACGCCATCCTGGCTGTTTCTCTGGCTGCTGCCAAGGCCGCTGCTGCCTCTAAAGGTATGCCGCTGTATGAGCACATCGCTGAACTGAACGGCACCCCAGGCAAATTCTCTATGCCGTTGCCTATGATGAACATCATCAACGGTGGTGAGCACGCAGACAACAACGTTGATATTCAAGAGTTCATGATCCAGCCTGTTGGCGCTAAAACGCTGAAAGAAGCCGTACGTATGGGTTCTGAAGTGTTCCATCACCTGGCTAAAGTGCTCAAGAGCAAAGGCATGAACACCGCCGTAGGCGACGAAGGTGGCTATGCGCCAAACCTGGGTTCTAACGCCGAAGCGCTGGCTGTTATCGCTGAAGCGGTAAAAGCGGCAGGTTATGAACTGGGTAAAGACATTACTCTGGCAATGGACTGTGCAGCGTCTGAATTCTACAAAGACGGCAAATACGTGCTGGCCGGCGAAGGCAACAAGGCCTTCACTTCTGAAGAGTTCACTCACTTCCTGGAAGACCTGACCAAGCAATACCCAATCGTGTCTATCGAAGACGGTCTGGACGAATCTGACTGGGATGGTTTCGCATACCAGACCAAAGTGCTGGGCGACAAAATCCAGCTGGTGGGCGACGACCTGTTCGTGACCAACACCAAGATCCTGAAAGAAGGCATCGAGAAAGGCATCGCTAACTCTATCCTGATCAAATTCAACCAGATCGGTTCTCTGACCGAAACTCTGGCTGCAATCAAGATGGCGAAAGACGCTGGCTACACCGCGGTGATCTCTCACCGTTCAGGTGAAACCGAAGATGCTACCATCGCTGACTTGGCGGTAGGTACTGCGGCTGGCCAGATCAAAACCGGTTCTATGAGCCGTTCTGACCGCGTTGCTAAATACAACCAACTGATCCGTATCGAAGAAGCGCTGGGCAACCGCGCACCGTTCAATGGCCTGAAAGAAGTTAAAGGTCAGTAATATAACGGTTTGATTCGTTACCGAATCAGTAAGCAAACGGAGAGTGCCATAAAGGTACTCTCCGTTTTTTTATGCCTATGTTAAATGAAATCACCAATCTTCGACATGGTGTAATAATTTCTTTAAGATTCTTCTTGGGGTAAGGTGGGGTATTTCAGCGATAGATTTCCTGTTTTTTGGTGATATTTTCCTGCCCGATGAAGCAAGTTTTGATATCAGATCGGTCACTGAGTAATCAATAAATACCTAAACAAAGACATTAAAATATTAAAATGACAGGAATGTTCCTAACCTTAGGGAATACCCCTAAAAAGGCCAATATGTTTCAAAATGTTTTACATTGTGACATTGTAATTGTGGTTTGTTTTTAACTTGTTGATATTTAATGTTTTAATTTATCTGAAAAGCAAAATTAATGATTGTTACAAAGTGTAAATAAAGTCTATTATGTGACCTTGCTACGAAAAAACGGTTGTTAAGAAAAATCTTGGTTTGCTAGAATAATCTCACATGTCCACAGGGCGTTTTGGAAATATAGTGTGGCATGTATATTCTTAGTGAGTTTAAGCCAGTAATTAATTACTGCCAGGACTGCTTTATTGGAAAAAGTAAATTAAAAGGATTTCTTATGAAAATCAAAATGACGGCTCTCGCTTTAATTGCATTCTCTAGTACCTCCATGGCAGATTCAGCCAACACCGTGCAATTCAAGGGTGAAGTGAGTACTCAAACCTGCTCGGTGAATATTAACGGCAATGAAGCCAATCCGGTGGTGTTACTGCAGACGGTGGCGGCCAGCTCGCTCGCGACCAAAGGTGCCACCGCTGGTGACACAACCTTTACCGTTAACGTAACCGGTTGTACAACCGCGGCCAGCGACACTTCCATTAAAACGGTATTTGTGGGTAATAACACGACTACCAATGGCAACCTGGGTAACACCGGTGATGCGACCAAGGTTTCCATTCAACTGTTGGATAGCGATGCCACCACGCCATTGAGCTTTGCTACGGGTTCAACGGCCACCACCAGCGCAATGACGCTGGCAACCGGCGCGACATCAACCTCGCAAGAACTGGTTGCCCGTTATTATGCCGAAGAAGCCGGGGTGACTGCAGGTTCAGTGATCGCCACGGCACAATATGCGATTACGTATAAATAATACTCTGCCGCTCTAGGTTGTTTCCGCCAGCGGGCTTAAGCCCGATGGCGGGAAATAACCTGTTACCCATAATAACGTCAGCACCGCCCGAAACGCTAAGGGGTGCTGAGTTATTAGTCTTGTTGACTGGTCTCTCTTATGGCGTATACCACACGTACCTTTTCTTGTTGGGCGGCATTGCTGTTCAGTCTGACGTTGCTGATTGTCGATAGCGCTGCTGCCAGCGTCACCATGCTGGGCAACCGAGTGATCTACCCGGCCCAGGCACGCGAAAAGACACTGCAGTTTACCAATGATGATGCTGCCCCGGCGCTGATCCAGGTCTGGCTTGATATCGATAATGACAAATCGACGCCGGAAACGGCGGATGCCCCCTTTATCGCATCGCCACAGATTTTCCGGATGAATGCCCATAGCGGGCAAATGGTAAGGCTAATGTACACCGGGAAAGGCTTACCGACCGACCGCGAATCCCTGTTTCACCTTAACTTCCTTCAGGTGCCAGCCGTCAAGCAAAGCGAAACGGATAAAAACAAGCTGGTACTGTTGGTCAGCAACCGGTTGAAGGTGTTCTATCGGCCAGAAGGGCTGCCGGGAGAGGGGAATCAGGCGGGTAAACAGTTGCAAATCCAGCGTAATGGTAATGCATTACAGGTCAGTAATCCCACGCCTTATTACGTCAGCATCAGCTATGCCAAAAGCGGCAATAAAAACCTGCATATTGAACCGGCCGATATGGTCGCGCCTTTTTCGCAGGTGAGTTGGCCGCTCGGTTCGGCGTTCCCCAAAGGGAAACTGAAAGTGGTGCTCGGCGTCATGAATGACTACGGGGTAGAGGTTCCCGTAACGCTAGAGACGCCGCACTAAAAAAGGACAGGGAGGTCCTGATGTCGCTCAAAAACTATCCCACATTGCCGTCTCTGCTATCAACGTGCTGCCGCTATGGCCTCTTTTTGCTCTCTCTGGGCGGGAGCTCCTTGGCACAAGGCGCGACGGACGACTACGCCTTCGACGCCGATTTACTGCGCGGCAGCGTTTTCAGCACCACGCAACTCGAACAGTTCAACCAACAGGATCTGGTGACGCCGGGCACTTATGAGGTTGAGCTGTTTACCAACGGTGTATTTGTTGAACGCAGCAAAATCCGCTTTGTCCTGGGCGACGATCGGCACGTATTGCCATGTTTTGAGCAGCAACAACTGGAGCGCCTTGGCCTAAAGGAAGTGCCGGTGGCACCTGCGGAAGGCTGCCTGCAACCTGGACGCGATCTTAAAGATATTCAGGTTCAGGCCGATATGTCACAACTAAGATTAGATCTCAGTATCCCACAGAGTTTGTTGAACCATAAACCCCGTGGCAGCGTTAGCCCTGACAGCCTGAGCAGCGGTGAAACAATGGCGTTTTTCAACTACAACGTTAACCAATATCACGTCAATTACCGTCAGGGGCAGACCAAGGACCTCAATTCCACCTTCGCCAACATGAACGGGGGTTTTAACCTGGGGCTATGGCGTTACCGCCAGCAATCCAGCTTCCGTTTTGATAATGAATTTGGCAGCCATTGGGATACCAGCCGCCGCTATGTCCAGCGGGCGGTTCTGCCGTTACGCAGTGAGGTGTTGCTGGGGGAAGGCTTTACCGACGGCCATTTCTTCGCCGGGCTGGGGTTTCGCGGTGTCCGGATGACGTCGGACGATCGTATGCTGCCCGACTCGCTGCGAGGTTATGCTCCCGTGGTACGCGGTATTGCCAACAGTAACGCCAGAGTGACCGTATTTCAGGGCAAAAGCCAACTGTATGAAACCACGGTGGCTCCCGGCCCATTTGCGATTGACGATCTGTTTGCCACCAACTTCTCCGGTGACCTGACGGTGGTGGTGACCGAGGCAGATGGTAGCGTCAGCACCTTTACCGTGCCATTCTCTGCCGTTCCCCAATCCATGCGCCCCGGCTCCTCACGGTATTCGGCGACTCTTGGCCGATCGCGCTTTATCGGCGACAACGATCTTTTCAGTGAGCTGACCTGGCAGTATGGTTTGAGTAACTCGGTGACGTTTAACGCTGGCAACCAGTTAGCTGATGGTTATCAGGCCTTGATGCTGGGCGGGGTCTACAGTAACTCGCTGGGGGCTTTTGGCCTGGATAGCACTTTTTCCCATGCCAGCCTGCCGGAAGGCACCACCTCGGGCTGGATGCTGCACCTGTCCTATAGCAAAAGCTTTACCCCAACGGATACCACGCTTTCCATTGCCGGGTATCGTTACTCCACCGAAGGGTTTCGTGATTTGAGCGATGTGCTTGGCGTACGTCAGGCCGACAGCAGTGGGCAAAGCTGGCAATCCGATTCCTATCGCCAGCAGTCGCGCTTTGAAGTGGCCGTCAATCAGGGGATCGGCTCATTGGGTAACCTGACGCTGTCAGGCTCTACGCAGGATTATCGCGATGGGCGTGGCCGGGATAATCAGCTACAGTTTGGGTGGGGCAAGGTATTTGGCAACGGCGTCGCGTTGAACCTTTCGGTGACGCGTACCCGTAGCCTGAACGGCAACAATAGCGCCTATTACGACGGAAATCAGCCTTATGTAAATAGTAATGGTTTCGCGAGTACCAACACCTCGCAAACCGTTAGTTCGCTCTCGGTTTCCTTTCCTCTTGGCCGCTCTTCTTCTGCGCCAACGGCATCGTTGTTCTCTAATCATAGCCAAGGGCAGGGGGGGAGTTATCAGGCGGCGATCTCGGGCAACATGGGGGAGACGCAGCAGGTCGGTTATGGGCTTAATTTTACTACCGACGATAATAACCATAACAGCATCTGGGGGGGGAATCTGCAAACTCGTCTGCCTTATGCCAGTGCCACCGGCTCGGTTTCAGCATCCAGCCAATATTGGCAGGGATCGGCAGCACTACAGGGGGCAGTGGTTGCCCATCGCGGTGGAGTCACGCTCGGGCCTTATGTTGGGGATACCTTTGCCCTGATCGATGCCCCTGGTGCGCGTGGTGCGCAAGTGATGGATGGGCAGGGCGCTCGTGTCGATCGTTTTGGCTATGCGCTGGTTCCTTCGTTGGTGCCCTATCATTTCAATACCGTGGCTCTGAATCCACAGGGGATGAGCAGCAAAGCAGAATTGGAAGATGGGCAACAGCGCGTGGCACCTTTCGCAGGAGCCACGGTGCGAGTGCACTTCAAGACGATACGGGGCCAGGCCGTGCTGATCAAAGTTCAGCGGCCGGATGGCGGTATAATCCCGATGGGTACCTCGGTCTTTGATGAGAACAATAACGATGTCGGCATGGTCGGCCAGGCTAATCAGGTCTATCTGCGCAGTGATAAACCGCAAGGGAAATTGACCTTACGCTGGGGAGAAGGGGCGACTGAGCGATGCAGTCTGCCCTATAAATTACCTCCACCAACCGATGAGCCGCTCCTGCTGCTGAAGGCGGCATGCCGCTGATTTACCGATTATTCACCGGAGGTTATTCCATGAAGTTATTTTCACTGCTGCGGTTGGCGCTGTTGGGAGGCCTATTTGCAGGGGTCTGCCTACCAGCGGCGGCCAGATGCACCCGCGTTTCGCCAGCCATTGACTCCGGTTGCGACGCCTGTGGCGTCGGGATCGGCCTGGGGCGTATCAACCTGACCAGCACATACCTGCAGCCCGTAGGCACGCCGCTGGGCAGTAGCGTGTTTGATTTCACCTCCGGCGTCCGTTACCCAGATCCGAACAAAGTTTTGTATGAGTGCGATGCTAGCGACGTCGGGCAGATTTTTGAAGTTTTTGCCACCAACGGTGACGACCGTGTGGGGGGGTATTATGATTTAGGGGCGGCGGACGGCAATCCCAACTATTTTGCCACCTACTTCCCCTATGTCGGTATTCGTCTCACTCATCTGGATTCGGGCAAGGTATTTACCCGTTACTGGCAGGCAACGCCGATCACCCGTTATGCCACCGTGGGTAACAAGATCCAGGTCCGGGTCAAGGATTTCAGCCCCATCCGGGCAGATCTGATCCGCATCAGTTCGCTCCCTGGCCGTGGAGCCAGTAACTACTGTGGTTATAGTGCCTCTAATCCATTGACTGGCATGGCTTCCACCACGGGTAATTCGAACTATACCTGCATCCAGCCTAATGGCTACGTGACCTTCCAAGGGCCGGGCATTGCGTCTGATCCTATTGGTAGCGATTCAGCCACCAACTATTCGACCTGGGGAACCGGGCGTTGGAACGCTATGGGGATGGGGACGTCGCCGATTTCTTCTCTTTCTTACACCGCCACCTGTGTGGCACGTAACGTCACGCCGCTGGTGATCCTGCCCACGCTTTCTGTCGGTCAATTAACCGCGGGGCGAACCTCGCAGGCCCAGTTCACCATCAATATCGAATGTGATAATGCAGCCGTTTCGGGGATTAGTACCAATCGTACTGCCTTGGGTCTGCAAGTCCCTTATGCCAGCTTTGCTCTGGCGCAACAGCTTGGTCTGGTCAACGCCAGCGGTGGCGTCAGCTATCTGCTCTCTGACGGTTATGGCACGGACAGCAGTGTAGCGACCGGCGTGGGAATTGCACTCTCTAACAGTAGCAACGGTACGCCAATGAACTTTGTCGGCTGGGCTCGTTGTAGTGCTGGCCAGTGCCCACAGGGTAACAATGCGGGTTGGTATCCAGTTCTCGATGGCGCAAGCAGCGGGGGCAGTACCGCGACGGGGTATACTCATTACACCACGCAATTGACAGCCACATTATCACGCTTGCCGGGCCAGACCGTTACGGCGGGCAAGGTTGATGCCAAGGCGTATGTTTGGGTCAAGGTACAGTAGAGAACATTATGAAGAAAATCGTCTGTACGCTACTGCTGCTCGGTGGCTTGTTACCTGCCATGCTGGCTCAGGCCGGCATTATTGCCTCCGCGACGCGAGTCATTTTTCGTGAGGGCGATAATGAAAAAAGCTTGATGCTCCTCAATACCAACGACTATCCGATAGTGGTACAAACCTGGGTAGACGATGGGGATGTCAATGCGGCCCCCGAGCAATCAACAGCGCCTTTTGTCAGCTTGCCCGCCGTATTTAGCATGCAGCCCAAGACCATGAAAGGGCTGAGGCTGATTTATAACCAGCAGTCACTGCCGACGGATAGGGAATCGGTCTTCTGGATTAATCTGTACGAAATTCCACCGACACGCCCGGTGATCCCCCCGCTTCAGCCTAGCGTGACCATGGCGATGAACACCCAGATGAAGATTTTCTATCGGCCCAAGGCGGTAGTCGCGGCAGAGAAGGATGCGCCCAAGCCGGTGTTCACACTGAAAAAGGAAGATAATCATTACGTCTTGCTGTGCGATAACCCGTCGCCGGTTTATCTCTCTTTTTCCCGTCTTGCGTTGCGCATTGGCCAGCAGGATTATCCGGTACAACAAGAGAGCGATATGATGACGCCACCTTTTGGCAGTAAAAAGTATCGGATTGATGGTATTGTTCAATCAGGAGCTATCTCCTCAGCAGTGGTCAACGCCGCCATTATCGATGACCAGGGTAATGCGGTCGATCAACAATATGCCATACGGAAATAACAGGCCTCACCTTGTGGTCAAATAGAGAAAAAGATGATACCCAATAAACCTCAGATCGAACTTGAATTGGCACAACGGGCCACCAGGATAAGACGCTCGGGGCGGTTCCATCAGGCGATAATTAAACATGCTGTGATGATAGATGAAACCTATCGGAATCATCCTATGTTCTACAAAATCATCTTTCGTAACAGCCGTTTTATTATCTGCTCGACTCTGCTGGCCATTTATTACAACCAAAACGGGGCAGCCCTGAAGGATGTTAAAGCCTTTTTTAAAGGCAAAGATATTATCAGCGAGAACGCGTTGGATTCGTTTCTGTTCTTTCTGCGCGTTGGGCGCTGGCTGGAGGTCAAGAAGGACGATCAAGACCGGCGCACGCTGTTGTTCAAGCCTACCCCGAATGCTTTGCGCCAAACCCATGAGCTGGTTTCCTCGATGGCGCTGCCCTATCAAACGTTAGCCCCTGAAATTCCGGTTGCCGACCTGTTGGGTCAGAGCTGGTTTTTACCTGCGTTCTTCAAGGTTTACGGCCAACTGATGATACAGGAGATCTATCTGATCGATCTGGTTCCACAGGCCGCATTATTTATTACTAAAGATGCAGGCCATATGGTGTTACTGATGCTATTTATAGAAAGTATCCGCCATAATTCCCACATGCTGTTTTTGTCCTCGGCGGAGATCGCCAAGTTTAGCTCGGTGTCCCGTACGCATATCAATCGGATCCTGCTGGCGGCGGAAAAATCGGGCCTACTCACCACCAAAAATAACGTGCTGATTGAGTTAAATAGCTCGTTTATTGAGATGGCAGAACGCTACTTTAGCCTGTATATGGCGATGGTGGGTTATAGCCTGGATGGAGCATGTCAGCAGCATAATAACTAGATCTGCCAGAAAAACCACCCTAGTGATATAGCTGCAATATGCAATTTATAGTATTCAACTAATTACCATGGTATTTATTTTACTTTCAATGTTCATAACGCCATGATTTTATTGGTGT
Organism: Serratia sp. NCCP-200; assembly: GCF_059697885.1. NCBI lineage: Bacteria > Pseudomonadati > Pseudomonadota > Gammaproteobacteria > Enterobacterales > Yersiniaceae > Serratia > Serratia sp. NCCP-200. The sequence continues at coordinate 152,356 of NZ_BAAKUJ010000005.1, read as the reverse complement.
AATAAAAATCCTATTTTTATATTCATTTTCATTATGTCTTATAGCTGTTAGCTACTAGACTCTTAATTCTATCAGGGAAATATCTGCTTTCCCCTCGATTAAATACCTTAAATAGAACCGATGGAATAATGCCATTGGCTGTCGTACTTTGTTGCATGCAGACTGAGAGGTTGGAATGCGAAGTAGGATAATTATTGTAGGTGGTGGTACGGGAGGTACCATGCTGGCCAATCTTTTGGCCGCCAAGTTACATCGTGAGGTTATCAATAATCAGGTTGAAATCATGATGATTTCCAACTCTCCGATGCATTATTACAAGCCCGCGTTTATGTATGTCGCCTTTAATGCTTTTTTCAAACAAGAACTGACCAGGCCGCAGCAAAGTCTATTACGTCCAGAGATACAGTTTATTATTGATAAGGCTGAGCAATTCGATTTATCCCAGCGTTGTATTTATACCCGCAGTGGCAATAAATATCACTACGACTTTTTAGTCTTTGCCACCGGCTGCGTACCCTGGCCTGAACAGATTGAAGGATTGGCCCAGGCGGGCGATCACTTTTACCAATATCAGGCGTCTCGCCAGTTGGCGCAAAAGTTGGCTACTATCGAGAAAGGGCGCATTTTTATCACGGTGTCGTTCCCTCAAACGCCCAACGTACCGCACCAATGTGGTATTGCCCCAATAGAAACCACCCTGATGCTGGATGACTACCTGCGGCGGCGCGGGGTGCGTAACAACGTTGAAATTGTTTACACCTACCCGACCATTTCGCAGCTCCTGCGTAACTGCCTGTTCCTGCAACGCCCTACTGGCGAGGCTCTGCCCAGCATTTTTGCGGCCCGTGATATCAAGCATCAGCGCGGTTTTACCCTAAGCAAAGTGGATAGCGAACGGCGCATTGCCTATTCCTCTGAGGGCGACGAACAACCCTTCGACATCCTGATGGCTACCCCGCCGATCCGTGCGGTGGAAGCGGTGCGCAATACCGGACTGAGCGATATCGATAACGGCGAAGGCTGGCTACCCACCGATCACCAGACGCTGCAGGTTTATGGGCAGCAGGGCGTTTATGTGATTGGCGATACCGTCGATCTGCCGGTCAGCAAGGCGGGCGGTTCCTGCCATAACCAGGCCCCGGTGATTGCCGACAATATCGTCGCGGAACTGCGTTTGGGCCAGCCTCATAGCCATTATGACGGTAAGGTACAGGCCATCGCCCAAATGGGACTACAGGCCGGTATGCCGTTGGTTTACGACTATCGCCATGACGTGATCCCCACACCTGCCACTAAGCTGGGCGGCATGCTGCGCAACGGGTTTAACCGTGGCCTGTACTGGGCCACCGTACGCGGACTGATTTGAACGGAGGAAGTATGGACTCATCGCAAGCACAGCCGTTAGATGCCCTGTTGGCCAAGCTTGATCCGCTGCTGGCGACCGGCAGATTGGATAACGTGGTCGATCTGCTGTCGTTGCTGTCTGACATAACGGATATTGCGGACAACGCGCTGGTGGAAAAACTGGCCGGGGTGTTCGAAGGCGTCGTCGCTGCGGGTTGGGAGGGCGGCATGGCGCTGAAGATGGCGCATAGCGAGCTGCAATTGAACACCTCGCCCGCCAATTACCGTTCGGTTTATGCGCTGCTGCGCCAGCCGGACACGCTATTAGGATTGATGCTGGTGTTGCGCACGTTGCAAATCATCGGCCAGCGGTTGCGTACCTCGACGTTGCCAGCAGAAAGCTGACGGCAACTCTTCTCCCCCAACAGGACATCTTTATGTCAATGAATTCCAAACAGGCGTTCGCCACACGCGCCATTCATCACGGTTATGACCCGCAGCAATTTCTGGGTGCCCTTTGCCCACCGGTATTTATGAGTTCGACCTTTACCTTTCCCTCGGCGGAATATGGTGGCGCCTGTTTCGCTGGCACCGAGCCTGGCTATTTTTACTCACGCATTGCCAATCCGACGCTGAATTTACTGGAGCAGCGTATCGCCAACCTGGAGGGCGGAGAGGCCGCCGTGGCTTTCTCCTCCGGCATGGGAGCGATCACTGCCTGTTGTTGGACGCTGCTGGCTCCGGGCGATGAACTGATCGTCGATGAGACGATTTATGGCTGCACCTTCAGCTACTTCCATCATGGCCTGGCGCGTTACGGCGTGAAAATCACCCACGTTGACCTGACACGTCCAGACCAACTGGCGAAGGCCATCGGGCCACGCACCCGACTGGTATATTGCGAAACACCGGCCAACCCGAATATGCGCCTGATCGATATTGCTGCTATCGCCGAAATTACTCACGGGCAACCACGAGCGCAGTTGCTGGTGGACAACACCTACTGCACGCCTTACCTGCAACAGCCGCTGGCTTTAGGGGCCGATATGGTGGTGCATTCTGCCACCAAATATCTGGGTGGGCATGGCGATCTGCTGGCCGGGCTGGTGATCGCCAAGGCCGAACTGGCGCAGGAGATCCGCCTGATTGGCCTGAAGGACATGACCGGTGCGGTGCTGTCGGCGCAGGATGCGTCTTTGTTGCTCCGCGGCCTGAAAACCCTGCCATTGCGCATGGAGCGCCATTGCGACAACGCTCAGCAGTTGGCAGAACTGTTGGAACAGCATCCGGCGGTGGAGCACGTGTATTACCCAGGATTGGAGAGCTTCCCGCAGCATGATTTGGCCAGCCAGCAGATGAGCCGCCCTGGCGGGATGTTGGCCTTTGAGCTGAAAGGGGGAATGGAGGCCGGGATCAGCTTCCTCAACGGATTAAATCTGATCCTGCGGGCGGTGAGCCTGGGAGATTGCGAATCCTTGGCGCAGCATCCGGCGAGTATGACGCACTCAGCCTACAGCGCCGAAGAACGCCGGCGGCACCATATCAGCGATGGGCTGATACGGCTTTCTGCCGGGCTGGAAGATGTTGAGGATTTGAAGGCGGATATCAATCAGGTGCTGGCGCGTTACCAGTAAACCTGCCGCAGCGGGCACCAGCCTCATTAATCGAGGCTGGTGGGCTGGTTGTTAGCGGCTTTCTGTTGAGACTACGGCAGAGGTTTCCCCACCTTTTTTGCGTACCCACAACGTATAAGCCAGCGTCAGGAAGGCTACCCAGACTAGCCCGACATACAGCGCGATGCGGCTTTCCTCGAAGTAACCGAGCAGGCCGATCACAAACACCATAAACGCCGTGGCCAATGCAGGAGCGACTGGCCACCAAGGTACTGGGAAGCTCAGCTTGGCCACTTCATCTTTAGTGAGCGTGCGGCGCATGGCGATCTGCGACAGCAGGATCATCAGCCATACCCACACGGTGGCAAAGGTGGCGATGGAGGCAATGATGATAAAGATTTGTTTGGGGATCAGATAGTTGAGCACTACGGCCAGCAGTAGGGCAATGGACATCACCAATACCGTCATCCAAGGTACGCCGTTACCGGTCAGCTTGGTGAAGGCCTTAGGTGCTTGCCCATCCTGCGCCATGCCGTACATCATGCGGCCAGCGCCGAAGATGTCGCTGTTGATGGCGGAGATGGCGGCGGTGATCACCACTACGTTCAACACGTTAGCCGCCGAGCTGATGCCCATATGGCTGAAAATCTCGACAAACGGGCTACCGTTCTGGCCGATGCTGTTCCACGGATAGATAGACATCAATACCAGCAGGGTCAGCACGTAGAACAGCAGGATACGGACCGGCACGGCGTTGATCGCCTTGGGCAGCACTTTGGCGGGATCTTTGGCTTCGCTGGCGGTGATACCGATAATTTCAATCCCGCCGAAGGCGAACATCACCACCGCCAGGGAGGCAATAACGCCACCAATACCGTTAGGCATAAAGCCGCCGTGTTGCCACAGATTGCTGAAACCGGTCGCTTCCTGTGTGACACCGAAGCCGAACAACATCACGGCAGCCCCACCAACGATCATCGCCACGATGGCGGCAACCTTGACCAGCGACAGCCAGAACTCCATCTCGCCAAACACTTTGACGCTGCACAGGTTAAGCGCGCCGATAAACAGAATGATGCTCAGTACCCAGACCCATTGCGCGACATCCGGGAACCATAGCCCCATATAGATGCCGAAGGCCGTCACGTCGGCCAGGGCCACGATCACCATTTCAAAGGTATAAGTCCATCCGGTGAGGAAGCCCGCCAACGGGCCGAGGTAATGGCTGGCGTAGTGGCCGAAGGAGCCGGAGACGGGCTGATGCACCGCCATCTCCCCCAAGGCACGCATGACCATAAATACCGCCGCGCCACCCACCAGATAGGCAAGCAGTACGGCCGGGCCAGCCAGTTGAATAGCGCCAGCGGAACCATAGAACAGACCGGTACCGATGGCCGAACCCAGGGCCATAAAGCGGATATGTCGCGCGTTCAGGCCACGCCGGAGCTGGGGTTTCTCATTACGCATGTTGCTTCTCCGTTTTAATCATATTGTTGTCGGACAGGCAGCGCTATCCGCACAGGGGGAACGAACCCCGGCGGGATAGAGGACGAATTGTGCAGGGTAATAGGCCGTGCTCCAGACTGACGGGGCACGGCCTAAAGGCGTTACGCCTGGCTAGGTAACAAAGTGGCTGGGATCAGCGCGGTCAGATGGCCTGCTGCCAACAGTTGGCTGGCTGCTTCGATATCGGGGGCGAAGAACCGATCCTTATCGTAGTAGGCGACATGTTCGCGCAGCAGATGCCGAGCCTGTTCCAGCCCTGCGGTGGTTTGCAGACCTTTACGCAGATCCAGCCCCTGGCAGGCCGCTAACCATTCTACAGCCAGAATGCCGCGGACGTTATCCGCCATTTCCCACAGGCGGCGGCCCGCAGCCGGTGCCATCGAGACATGGTCTTCCTGGTTGGCCGAAGTTGGGATGCTGTCAACGCTGGCCGGGTGCGCCAGTGCCTTGTTCTCGCTGGTCAGCGCGGCGGCGGTGACCTGGGCAATCATAAAGCCGGAGTTCACCCCGCCGTTATCCACCAGGAACGGTGGCAACTGCGACATGTGCTTATCCATCATCAGAGAAATACGGCGCTCGGAGAGTGAACCGATTTCGGCAAACGCCAGCGCCAAGTTATCGGCAGCCATGGCTACTGGTTCGGCGTGGAAGTTGCCGCCTGACAGTACATCGCCCTGCTCGGCAAATACCAACGGGTTATCGGAAACGGCGTTGGCCTCGATCTCCAGCACTTCTGCTGCCTGGCGGATCTGCGTCAGGCAAGCACCCATCACTTGCGGTTGGCAGCGCAGGGAGTAAGGATCCTGCACTTTTTCGCAGTTGGCGTGTGAGTCCGAAACGGCGCTACGCGCGCCAAGCAGGTGGCGATAAGCGGCGGCGGCGTCGATCTGCCCACGCTGGCCACGTACTTCATGAATGCGTGGATCGAACGGGCTGCGAGATCCCAGTGCGGCTTCCACGGTCAGGCTGCCGGTTACGGTGGCGGCAGCAAACAGATCTTCGGCATCAAACAGGCCACGCAGCGCAAAGGCGGCGGAAACCTGGGTGCCGTTCAGCAGTGCCAGACCCTCTTTGGCTGCCAGCGTTAACGGTTTCAGACCCGCTTTGGCCAGCGCCTCGGTGGCCGGTAACCATTCACCTTGATAGCGGGCCTTACCTTCGCCCAACAGCACCAGGCTCATGTGTGCCAGCGGGGCCAGATCGCCTGAAGCGCCAACGGAGCCTTTCAGCGGGATATGCGGATACACTTCGGCATTCACCAGCGCCATCAGCGCCTGGATCACTTCCAGACGGATGCCGGAGAAACCACGTGACAGGCTGTTGATTTTAAGCACCATAATCAGGCGCACCAGGCTGTCATCGGTAGGCGCACCTACACCGGCCGCATGTGACAGCACGATGGAACGTTGCAGGTTCTCCAAATCTTCGCGGGCGATACGGGTGGAAGCCAGCAGGCCAAAGCCGGTATTGATACCGTAAGTGGTGCGGTTCTCTTCCACAATGCGTTCCACGCAGGAAACGCTCTGCTGGATCGCGCCATAGGCGTTGTCGTCCAGCGTCAGGGTGACCGGGTGCTGATAAACCTGGCGCAGTTCGGCAAGCGTCAGCTTACCTGGGCGGATAGTCAGAGCGTTCATGCTTTTTCTCCCTGAGTAGCGGCAACCATTGGCAGGTTCAGACCTTGCTCGCGGGCGCAGTCGATAGCGATCTCGTAACCCGCATCGGCATGGCGCATGACGCCGGTGGCCGGGTCGTTATGCAGCACGCGGGCGATACGCTCGGCGGCTTCATCGGTGCCGTCGCAGACGATCACCATGCCGGAGTGTTGGGAGAAGCCCATGCCGACGCCGCCGCCGTGATGCAGAGACACCCAGGTGGCACCGCTGGCGGTGTTGAGCAGGGCGTTGAGCAGCGGCCAGTCGGATACGGCATCAGAGCCGTCCTTCATTGATTCGGTTTCACGGTTCGGGCTGGCGACCGAGCCGGAGTCCAGGTGGTCACGGCCAATGACGATTGGAGCAGAGAGTTCGCCGCGGCGTACCATCTCGTTAAACGCCAGGCCCAGCTTGGCGCGTTGGCCCAGGCCAACCCAGCAGATACGGGCTGGCAGCCCCTGGAAGCTGATGCGCTCACGCGCCATATCCAACCAACGGTGCAGGTGCTCATCGTCTGGGATCAGCTCTTTGACCATGGCGTCGGTCTTGTAGATATCCTGCGGATCGCCAGACAGCGCCGCCCAACGGAACGGGCCGACGCCGCGGCAGAACAGCGGGCGAATATAGGCAGGTACAAAGCCTGGGAAGTCAAAGGCGTTATCAACGCCCATCTCTTTGGCCATCTGGCGAATGTTGTTGCCGTAGTCGAAGGTAGGCACGCCCATTTTCTGGAACGCCAGCATGGCTTCTACGTGTTCGGCCATTGACTGTTTGGCAGCCTTCACCACCACCGCAGGTTCGGTTTGTGCACGGCGGCGATACTCTTCCCAGCTCCAGCCTTTTGGCAGGTAACCGTTGAGCGGATCGTGGGCGCTGGTCTGGTCGGTAACCATGTCCGGGCGCACGCCACGCTTGACCAGCTCCGGCAGGATTTCTGCCGCATTGCCACACAGGGCAATCGAGATGGCTTTGCCTTCGGCGCAGTACTTTTTCAGGCGCGCCAGTGCGTCATCCAGATCGGTGGCCTGCTCATCGACGTAGCGGGTTTTCAGGCGGAAATCGATGCGGCTCTGCTGGCATTCGATGTTCAGCGAGCTGGCTCCGGCCAAGGTAGCGGCCAGTGGCTGTGCGCCACCCATGCCACCCAGCCCGGCGGTCAGCACCCAGCGGCCTTTCAGGCTGCCGTCGTAATGCTGGCGGCCAGCTTCGACGAAGGTTTCGTAAGTGCCCTGCACGATGCCCTGGCTACCGATGTAAATCCAGCTGCCGGCGGTCATCTGGCCATACATCGCCAGACCCTTGGCATCCAGTTCGTTAAAGTGTTCCCAGGTTGCCCAGTGAGGCACCAGGTTGGAGTTGGCAATCAGCACGCGCGGGGCGTTACTGTGCGTTTTGAACACGCCGACCGGCTTGCCGGACTGCACCAGCAAGGTTTCGTCGTCTTCCAGAGTTTTGAGGGTGGCAACAATCTTGTCGTAACAGTCCCAGTCACGGGCTGCGCGGCCGATACCGCCATAAACGACCAGTTCGTGTGGATTTTCAGCCACTTCAGGATCGAGGTTGTTCATCAGCATGCGCAGCGGCGCTTCGGTCAGCCAGCTTTTGGCGTTTAATTGTGTGCCGCGGGGCGCGCGAATATCAACATGGCGAACTTTGTTATTTGCAGTCACAGCTAGTTCCTCAAACAGTATCGGTACAAATCTCATCTTATGACGGCAACTCACAGGCCATAACAATGAGCGGGGTTTATTAACATATACTTGTATGTACAAGCATATGCAACAGCGGCGACAATTTGAGAAAAATGGCATAAGCAAAGGTTATTTGTGTTTTAAATCATGTTGTTATGTTTTGTTTTTGGATTAAAACCATTAGCCGGACGTGGCAAAACAGTGAGCTGCTCTACAAAAATGAATTAAAATAGTGTCATTTTTGAGCGACAAATCACAATAATTTTACATCTGGATTACAACTAAGCGGGAGAGATAAAAAAAACCTATTACCGGAGGATTGGAAGACAACGATACGTAGGGCGCTGTATACAGCGCCCATTAATATAATCAATAGGTTAGATAGCCGGTTGCAATGCGCTTGAACGCGTCATTTTAAATACCGTGGCCAGGCTGGCTAGCAGCGCCGGGATCGCCAGGAACAGCAAAATACTCTGCACCTGCCACTCCATCGCCAGTAGCTGAGCCGCCATCATGGTGCCAGCCACGCCGCCAAAGCGGCCAATCCCCTGCATCCAGGCAATACCGGTAGCGCGGCTGTGCGTTGGGTAGTAGGTGGCAGCCAGGGTTTGCAGGCCGGATTGCGCGCCGTTCATGGTAATGCCCATCAGGAAGATAAAGGCGCCGAGCAGCACGATCTGGCTATCCTCGGTGGCCATCGCCACAATCAGCAGGGCGCTGATGGCAAAGCCGGTGGAAACCACCTTATGGGCATTCCAGCGGTCCATCAACCAGCCAGCCATCAGGATCCCCAGCGTACCACCGAAGGTGAACAGCGACGTCAGGAGCGCCGATTGCTCAAGCTGATACCCCAGCCCTTGCATCAACAGCGGCATCCAGCTCAGTAATACGTAGTAGATCACCAACCCCATAAAGTAGGTGAGCCACAGCATCAGTGTCCCCACCAGGTAGGGGCGGCTGAACAGCAGGCCGACGCTGGTCTTCGACAGGGCCAGCTTGTCCTCATACAGGTAGAAACGGGAGATGTGGCTGATGTTATAGCTGATAAAACGTTGGGCAATCTGTTTGATTTTAGCTGCATCTTGCCCGCGGTTAACCATGTATTTCACCGATTCTGGCAGCAGCAGGATCAACAGCACGGTGAGCAATAGTGGGGCAATGGCCCCCAGCAGCAACACGCTGTGCCAGCCGTAAACGGGGATCAGCCAGGAAGAGAGGGCACCACCGCCTGCTGCTCCCAGCGGAAAGCCGCAGTACATGGTGTTAATGGCCAGCGATCGGCAGCGCTGCGGAGCATATTCGGAGATCAGCGTGATGGCGTTTGGCATGGCGGCACCCAGCCCAAGCCCGGTGAGGAAGCGCCACAGCGTCAGGCTATTGAGTGAACCCGCGTAGGCGGTAGCCAGGCTGGAAAGGCCAAAGAACAGGCAGGAGAACACCAGCACCCGTTTGCGGCCAACGCGGTCAGAAATCGGCCCGGCAACCAAGGCTCCTAACGAAAGGCCAAGCAGCGCCGCGCTTAATACCGGCCCCAGATCCTGTTTCACGATCCCCCAGTCTTTGGCCACCGAAGGGGCGATATAGCCCATCGCCGCGGTATCGTAACCGTCAATTGCCAGGATCAGAAAACCCAGGATGATCAGGGTCCAGTGAAACAGCGAAAATTTGCTGTCGTCGATAGCCTGCTGAATATTCAACTCGGTGGAATGGGCCATAGTTTCCTTAAACGCAGATGTGATGTTGATGGATCGTCGGAACTGCGCCCGACTTGTGCCTGCCTGTCTATACATCTGCGTCACAGTCGCTTTTATGTCAAATATTTTTGTTTTAAATGTTAATTTTATGTTTGTTTTGAGCGGTGGATAACATCGGTGGTTGGCGTTTGGTCTTTAATAAACGCCATCCATGAACAGGTTAGCCGGAGAAAGCTGCTGGCCACCGCCGAACAGACAAAATTTAATACACTTTTCCAGGTTTGGTCGCCCGGTCGGGATCTGCGATAATGCGTCTTTACCTAGACAGATTGAGAAAGCGATGCAGTACCCGATTAATGAGATGTTCCAGACTTTGCAGGGCGAAGGCTATTTCACCGGCGTTCCGGCCATTTTTATTCGCCTACAGGGTTGCCCGGTGGGATGCAGCTGGTGCGATACCAAACACACCTGGGAAAAGGACGCCGATCGGGAAGTGGATATGCATCGCATCCTGGTGAAAACTGCCGAGAGTGATGCCTGGGGAAGCGCCAGTGCGGAACAATTGCTGGAGGTAGTCGAACAGCAGGGCTATACCGCGCGCCATATCGTGATCACCGGCGGTGAGCCGTGCATCTACGATCTGATCCCGTTGACCAAACTGTTTGAGAACGCGGGTTATGGCTGCCAAATTGAAACCAGTGGCACCCATGAAGTCCTCTGTTCCCCCAATACCTGGGTCACGATTTCACCCAAAGTGAATATGCGCGGTGGTTTGAAGGTGGTAGAGCAGGCGCTGATGCGGGCCGATGAGATCAAGCATCCGGTGGGGCGTGAACGTGATATTGAGGCGTTGGATGAGCTGCTGGCAACGTTGCACGACGAAAAACACCGTATTATCGCTTTGCAGCCGATCAGCCAGAAAGAAGAGGCGACGCGGTTGTGTATTGAGACCTGCATTGCCCGCAACTGGCGGCTTTCAATGCAAACGCATAAGTATTTGAATATTGCTTAAGACCTACCCCTCACCCCAACCCTCTCCCACGGGGAGAGGGAGCTGCCCGGAGCCTTTGGTGGGATCGTGCTGCTTTGGAAAAGGGGAGTAAGAACAAGAAAGGAAAGTAAAACGCTGAGCAATCAACGAACTCGATCGGTTCCCTCTCCTTGGGGAGAGGGTTAGGGTGAGGGAGATCGCACTGCAGCCAATCGCCTCACCCTGAGCCTTGCCCTGTTAACCTTTATATACGCAGCCTGCGGTACAGGTCTCTTTGACCATCACAGCCGACAATTCAGGCAGCTGCGGTTTCAACTGCTGCCAGATCCAGGCGGCTAGCACTTCGCTGGTCGGGTTCTCCAAGCCAGGAATATCGTTCAGATTATAGTGATCCAGGCGCTCCCAAATCGGCTTGAAAGCGGCCTTCAGCTCGGCAAAATCCATCACCCAACCGGTATGGGCGTCTACTTCCCCGGTCACTTCAATACGCACCATAAACGAATGCCCGTGCAGGCGGCCACATTTATGGCCCTCCGGCACGTTTGGCAGATGGTGTGCGGCTTCAAACTGAAAATCTTTAAATAGCGTGGTTGCCATTATTACGGCCTCATTGACTCAAAAACCGCCGAATACTAACGGAAAGCGGCCCTGGTTACTATCTTTTGGGCTGCTTCAGGGGAGATCCAGGGGCACAGCATGTAGCGCTGCTGGCATTTTTTATTTGGGCGGGATTGAGCCGATCGGAGGACGTTATCCGCCTCAAATGCGAGTCATTCAAACTTTTAAAAATTAACTCATTAAATAACAATGAATTAAAAATAAACATCTAACGATTTAGCCACTATCCCTTACCAGGAAAACTGCTTAGTCGTTTTGGTTATTAATTATTGCTATCCCTTATTTAATCGTTGCAATGACGCTCGGTAACCTTACAAACTCTCCTGGTCTTTTCAGGACATGACACAACAACAATTACAGCGACTGACACTGGCTAAGCATAGGATATCCGTACCGCGATGACGACTCAGGTTCCTCCAACATCTTTGCTCCCGCTGACCCCCGAACAGCTTTCGAGTTTGCAGGCCGTCATTGGCGGGTACTCCCCAACGCAGCTGGCGTGGCTCTCTGGTTATTTCTGGGGCAGGGTTAACCAGCAGCCGGGAAGCGTGGCTTCAGCACCGGTTGCCGCAGCCCCTGCGGCCAGCATCACCCTGATTTCTGCTTCCCAGACCGGTAACGCACGCCGTCTGGCCGAACAGCTACGCGACGATCTGCTGGCGGCGAAGCTGAGCGTCACCCTGGTGAATGCCGGTGACTACAAGTTCAAGCAAATCGCTCAGGAGCGTCTGCTGGTGGTGGTCGCCTCCACCCAAGGGGAAGGGGAGCCAGCGGAAGAAGCGGTGGCGCTGCATAAATTCCTGCATTCGAAAAAAGCCCCCAAACTCAATGAAACCGCCTTTGCGGTGTTTGGCCTGGGGGATAGCTCTTATGAGAATTTCTGCCAGTCCGGCAAAGACTTTGATAGCAAGCTGGCCGAGCTGGGGGCCGAACGCCTGGTGGAGCGCATCGATGCGGATGTGGATTATCAGGAACTGGCTATCGCCTGGCGCAAGCAGGTGGTGGAAGTTCTGAAGGCCCGAGCACCAGCGGAAAACAGTGCTCCGGCAGCATTGGCCAGCGGTGCGGTCGATCAGTTGGACAGCAGCCCCTACAGCAAAGAACAACCGCTGACCGCGCAACTGGCGGCCAAGCAAAAGATCACTGGCCGCGCTTCCGATAAAGATGTGCGCCATATTGAAATCGATTTAGGCGATTCCGGCCTGCGTTATCAACCGGGCGATGCGCTGGGTGTATGGTTTGATAACGATCCGGCGCTGGTGGATGAGCTGGTACAGCTGCTGTGGCTGAAAGGTGACGAACCGGTCGAGGTTGAGGGGCAAACCCTGCCGCTGCGTGAAGCTTTGCGTAGCCACTTTGAACTGACGCAGAACACTACGCCGATCGTGGAAAAATATGCCGGGCTGTCGCGGGACGAAACGCTGATTGGCCTGCTGGCTGACAAACCTAAACTGCAACACTATGCCCATAACACCCCGATTGTGGACATGGTACGCCAGGCTCCGGCCGACCTGAATGCAGAGCAGTTACTCAGCCTGCTGCGCCCGTTGACGCCGCGCCTGTACTCCATTGCCTCCTCTCAGGCAGAGAACGAAAACGAAGTGCACATCACCGTTGGCGTGGTGCGCTACGACATTGATGGCCGCAGCCGTGCCGGTGGGGCTTCCAGCTTCCTGGCCGATCGTCTGGAAGAAGAAGACGATCTGCGGGTGTTTATCGAACATAACGACAACTTCCGTTTGCCCGCCAACCCGGAAACGCCGGTGATCATGATTGGCCCGGGTACCGGCATTGCCCCGTTCCGCGCCTTTATGCAGCAACGTGAAGCGGAAGGTGCCGGGGGCAAGAACTGGCTGTTCTTTGGCAACCCGCACTTTACCGAAGACTTCCTGTACCAGGTTGAATGGCAGCGCTATGTGAAAGAGGGTCTGTTGACCCGCATCGATCTGGCCTGGTCACGGGATCAACAGCATAAGGTTTACGTGCAGGACAAGCTGCGTGAGCAGGGCGCGGAAGTCTGGAACTGGATCCAGCAGGGCGCGCACATCTATGTCTGTGGCGATGCCAACCGCATGGCGAAAGACGTTGAAAACACATTGTTAGCACTGGTGGCCGAGCACGGTGGTATGGATACCGAGCTGGCAGACGAATTCTTAAGCGAGCTGCGCCTTGAGCGCCGTTATCAGCGAGACGTTTACTAATGAGTGATAAACACCCTGGACCTCTGGTGGTTGAAGGCAAACTGACCGATGCTGAGCGTCTGAAGAAAGAGAGTAACTTCCTGCGCGGAACCATTGCCGAAGATTTACAAGACGGTCTGACCGGCGGCTTTACCGGCGATAACTTCTTGCTGATCCGTTTCCACGGCATGTACCAGCAGGACGATCGCGATATTCGCGCCGAACGTGCCGAACAAAAACTCGAGCCTCGCCACGCCATGATGCTGCGCTGCCGCCTGCCGGGCGGGATTATTTCCCCGCAACAGTGGCTGGGGATCGACAAATTTGCCGCGGAAAGCACGCTGTACGGCAGCATCCGTATCACTAACCGGCAGACGTTCCAGTTCCATGGCATCGTCAAAGGTAACGTGAAACCGGTGCACCAGTTGCTGAATCGCCTGGGGCTGGATGCGCTGGCGACGGCCAACGACGTGAACCGTAACGTACTTTGCACCTCGAATCCTGTGGAGTCGGAGCTGCATCAGGAAGCGTACGAATGGGCGAAGAAAATCTCCGAGCACCTGCTGCCGCGTACCCGTGCCTATGCCGAAGTGTGGCTGGATAAAGAAAAAGTCGCGACCACGGACGAAGAGCCGATCCTGGGTGCGACTTACCTGCCGCGCAAGTTTAAAACCACGGTGGTGATCCCGCCGCAGAACGATGTAGATCTGCACGCCAACGACATGAACTTTGTGGCGATTGCCGAACACGGCAAGCTGGTGGGCTTTAACCTGCTGGTGGGCGGCGGTCTGTCTATCGAGCATGGCAACAAGAAAACCTATGCGCGTACGGCGAGTGAGTTTGGCTATATTCCGCTGGAACACACGTTGGCCGTTGCTGAAGCGGTAGTGACCACCCAGCGTGACTGGGGCAACCGCACCGACCGTAAGAACGCCAAAACCAAATATACGCTGGAGCGGGTGGGGGTTGATACCTTCCGCGCCGAGGTAGAAAAGCGGGCTGGCATCACCTTTGCGCCGGTGCGTCCGTACGAGTTTACCGGCCGTGGCGATCGCATCGGCTGGGTTAAAGGGGTTGATAATCACTGGCATCTGACGCTGTTTATTGAAAACGGTCGCCTGCTGGATTATCCAGGCCGTCCGCTGAAAACCGGCGTGGCCGAGATCGCCAAGATCCATCAGGGTGATTTCCGTCTGACAGCCAACCAAAACCTGATCGTGGCCGGCGTGCCGGAAAGCGAAAAGGCGAAGATCGAAGCCCTGGCACGCGAGCATAGCCTGATCGACGATGGTATCAGCGAGCAGCGCAAGAATTCGATGGCCTGTGTGTCCTACCCAACCTGCCCACTGGCGATGGCGGAGGCCGAGCGCTTCCTACCGGAGTTTGTGACCAAGGTAGAAGGCATCATGCATCGGCATGGCGTGGGGGATGAGCACGTAGTGCTGCGTATCACCGGCTGCCCGAACGGCTGTGGCCGAGCATTGCTGGCAGAGATTGGACTGGTTGGTAAAGCAATTGGCCGTTACAACTTGCATCTGGGCGGTAACCGTGAAGGGACGCGCATTCCCCGCATGTATCGGGAAAATATTAACGAAGACGAAATCCTGCAGACCATTGACCAACTGGTAGGGCGTTGGGCAACGGAGCGCACCGCTGGCGAAGGCTTTGGCGATTTCACCGTGCGCACCGGGATTATCCGGCCGGTGATGGATCCCGCGCAGGATTTCTGGGAATAATCTTGCTGGCTTTCTCACTCTTTGTGCAGTAGCTAAGTTTTTGCACCTTACTGTCCCCTCTCCCTGTGGGAGAGGGTTAGGGTGAGGGGCCACATCAACACTTTCAGGAGATCGCATCATGGCTGAATTGGATCTGGCGGCGCTGAACGCGTTACCGAAGTCCGGGCAGGCGCTGGCACTGGCGGTCGTCAACGGCCAGTTGGAACAGCTTTCGGCACAGGAGAGGGTTGCCTGGGCGCTGGAGCATCTGCCGGGGGAGTTTGTGCTTTCCTCCAGCTTTGGTATTCAGGCGGCGGTGTGTCTGCATCTGGTCACGCGCATCAAGCCGGATATCCCGGTGATCCTGACCGATACCGGCTACCTGTTCCCAGAAACCTACCAGTTTATCGACCAACTGGCCGACCAACTGAACCTGAACCTGCAGGTATTCCGTGCCGAGCATTCACCTGCCTGGCAAGAGACGCGCTACGGCAAGCTGTGGGAGCAGGGCGTTGAGGGCATTGAGCAATACAACCAAATCAACAAAGTTGAGCCGATGAACCGCGCGCTGGAAACGCTAGGTGCGCAAACCTGGTTTGCCGGCCTGCGCCGTGAGCAATCGGGCAGCCGTGCCAATCTGCCGGTGCTGGCGGTGCAGCGTGGGGTGTTCAAGATCCTGCCGATCATCGACTGGGATAACCGCCAGATTTACCAATATCTCACCGAACATGGGCTGAGCTACCACCCGCTGTGGGATCAGGGCTATCTGTCGGTGGGCGATACCCACACCACCCGTAAATGGGAGGAAGGCATGAGCGAGGAAGAAACCCGCTTCTTCGGCCTGAAGCGCGAGTGCGGTCTGCATGAAGGTTGATGAGCGCATAGTTAACGAACCGGGTTCTGCGAGGGCCCGACTAATTAAGTTCTAGCTCAATAACATGTGACGTCTGAGTGCGCGGGTCAAATCTTGGCGGGTATGCAAAAACAGCAAGATGTCGACGGTATGACCGGTGATTTCATACAGCGTCCGGTATTCGTGTTTATCCAGACGTTCTCGTAGTGCTAAGCCATAATCAGCCAAAGTGGCGTTAAAACGATAGCGCTTGGGATCTTCTCGCAACGTGGCAGTAGCTTCCAAGAGCAATTGGTCTACAAAGTGCCCTGCATCCACTGAACCAATAGTGGCTGTTTTGAACGACTCTATATCGGCAAGGCACTGAAATGCGGTTTCGGTCAGACGCACTTCATACATGGTTGGTTACTCCTTAACCTCTTGCAGCCCTTAGCCTTTTTAATGCTTCATCAGGAGTCAGGACTTTCCCTTCGGCGACTTCTTGCTTGGATTTCAGCACCAGTTTTAGCAGTGCATGGGTTTGCTGCTCCTGTTCCCAGGCAGCCAATTCCTCTTGTCGTTCCAAGGCCGTTTGGACGAATAATTCTGCGGTTCCATTTTTAGTCACCCAAACACCTCCTTTGAAACTATCAGGTGAACCGAGACTCTCTCGTGTCGCTTGTTGCGATAAGGTTTTGTGCGTACTCATTAGTTTTTTCTCGAATACGGGTTTCTCTCAGTATACTTAACCGAGATGTCGAGTACAAAATTTGTACTCGATTTTACGTCCAATTATTTCTTCTTTTTCTTTTTCGGCTCAGGGACAGGATGCGCCTGCACCCATTCTTTTACCAACGGTAACAGGATCCGCACGCTGTCGCGGCTGCGCTTGTCGATTCGCCCTGGCAGGTGGGTTTCCAGATATTGCAGATTGTCGTATTGCGGGCGATGCCAGGTAATGCCCTGCGGGAAGCTGGGGCTTACAGCACGCTGCTGGTAACCGTCTCGATCCCCAAGCGACCAGTTGGTGGCTTCTACCGCCATCACCGGAATTTTGGCGTTATCGAAGACGATCTGATCGGAACAGCAACCGGTGCCGGTTGGAAAACCTTTGCTGCCTGGGTTGATGGCCGCCTCAATACCATAACGGTGGGCGATGCTCAGCGCACGATCGCGGGATCTGGCCACCACTTCCGGCTCGGTGTTACGCCCGGAGTGGAAATAGAGGCGATCGCCAGTGATCAGGCTGTCGAGATTAATCACCAGTAGCGTGTTTTTGCGTTCCTCCGGCGTCATACGGCCAAGGTAGTTTTTAGCGCCTACTGACTTCAGCTCTTCGCCACTCATGGCCACAAAGCGCAGGGTATAGGTGGTGGGGATGTTTTTCAGCCTGTTGGCCAACTCCAGCATCACGCCCACGCCGGAGGCATTGTCATCGACCCCCTGCAGCGTCAGGCCACCGAGGTTATTGTCCACCTCATCGTCGCTCAGCGGGGTATAGGTATCGAAGTGCGCCATGATGATGACCTGCTGGGGCCGCTCACCCTTTTTGGTCGCAATCACCGAGGTGACGCTGATCTTGCGCCAGTTTTCACTGGCGTCTTTATTGGTGTAGAGATAACGGGCGTCAAAGGTACGGGTATCAGCCGGGTAGCCCATCTCGGTAAACTGCTGTTTCAGGTAGTCTGCGGCCAGTAATTCTGCCGGGCTGCCCGCCATGCGGCCGGGGAAGTAGGTAGCGATATGGCGGATCTGGTTGGCGGCGAACTGGCCCACTGGGGCTTCTTTTACGGGTTTGGTAGCGGCCGAAACGCTTACAGCACTGCCGAGAGCGACTAACAACAGCCCTGCCCTCAGACACAAGCGGGAAAACATACCGAAAAATCCTTCTCTGACAGCAGTGATGCCGATTATTTTTGCGGTAGTTAGTATGGGACGCCAGCGCCGATAAGACAATTTCTTCGCGTCCTATTTTTGTCTTAGGTGCGCGCCGTTAAACCTCTGCTATCCACGTTTGGGGGGATTGTAGGGCAACATTAAGCAAGCCATGTTAACCCTCACCTGTAACCTCATTACGAACAGCCAGTTAGGCGCAATGCCAACAGCCTTATTCCTTTTAAGAACATCTCATGCCTTTTCGTCATTTCAGGGGGCAAATCGCACGCCGTATAGTCACCCTATCAATCTGTTATATGAAAAGGCCGTTGTGGACTATCTACCAATATTTGCCGACCTGAAACAACGCCCTGTGCTGGTGGTTGGCGGCGGCGAAGTGGCTGCACGCAAAGTCGACCTCCTGCTACGCGCAGGGGCGCAAGTGCGGATCGTGGCGCAGGCGCTCTCAGAAGAGCTGGAGCATCAACACCTGCAAGGGCGCGTTGAGTGGCTGGGGCAGAACTTTGTGCCGCAGCAGTTAGACGACGTCTTTCTGGTGATTGCCGCTACCGACGATAGCGCGCTGAACGCCGAGGTGTATGCCGAAGCGGATAAGCGCCGCGTGCTGGCCAACGTGGTGGATGACCAACCGCGCTGCTCCTTTATCTTCCCGTCGATTATCGATCGCTCACCGTTGGTGGTGGCCGTGTCATCTAGCGGCCAAGCTCCGGTATTGGCGCGGATGTTACGTGAGAAGCTCGAAGCGTTATTGCCCGCCAGCCTGGGGCAGATGGCGGAACTGGCCGGTGGGTTACGTGGCAAAGTGAAGCAACGACTGGCTTCCATCGGGGCTAGACGCCGTTTCTGGGAGAAAACCTTCAACGGCCGTTTCGCGACGTTGGTGGCGAATGGCCAGACGGAGCAGGCGCAGCAGCAGTTGGAACAGGATTTAACGGCTTTTGCGCAGGGTAATGAGGGGACGCAAGGTGAGATCGCACTGGTCGGGGCAGGCCCGGGCGATGTCGGCTTGTTGACCCTACGTGGGCTGCAGGTGATGCAGCAGGCCGACGTGGTGCTTTACGATCACCTGGTGAGCGAAGAGACGCTGGATTTGGTGCGTCGCGACGCCGAACGTATCTGCGTGGGCAAACGCGCCGGTGCGCACTCGGTGATCCAGGAAGAGACCAATCGCCTGCTGGTGGAACTGGCGCAGCAAGGGAAGCGGGTAGTGCGGTTAAAAGGCGGCGATCCCTTTATCTTTGGCCGGGGTGGCGAAGAGTTACAGGTGGCCGCCGCTGCCGGGATCCCCTTCCAGGTGGTGCCGGGCGTAACCGCCGCCGCAGGGGCTACGGCCTATGCCGGTATTCCGCTAACGCATCGTGATCATGCTCAAAGCGTGACCTTTATTACCGGCCATTGCCGTGACGATGACGACGGCTTGGATTGGCCCGCACTGGCGCGGGCGCGTCAGACGTTGGCGATCTACATGGGCACGATGAAGGCGGCGGATATCAGCCGCAACCTGATTGCCCATGGCCGTGATGCGAGCACGCCAGTCGCCGTGATCAGCCGGGGTACGCGGGCCGATCAACAGGTACAGACCGGCACCTTGCAACAGTTGGAACAATTAACTCGGCAGGCCCCGTTACCGGCGCTGCTGGTGATCGGTGAAGTGGTGGAATTACACCATCAAATCGCCTGGTTTGGGCATCAATCGCAGACGGCAGTGGCAGCGCGCCCGGCCGTCGTGAATTTGGCTTAAAGGATCTGTTATGGACCAAAAACGACTCACTCATTTGCGGCAATTGGAGGCGGAGAGCATCCATATCATCCGTGAAGTGGCCGCCGAATTCGGCAATCCGGTGATGCTCTATTCCATCGGTAAAGACTCCTCGGTGATGCTGCATCTGGCACGCAAGGCGTTCTATCCGGGCACGCTGCCGTTTCCGTTGCTGCACGTGGATACCGGCTGGAAATTCAACGAAATGTACCAATTCCGCGATCGTACCGCCAAAGAGTACGGCTTCGAGCTGCTGATCCACAAAAACCCGGAAGGGGTGGCTATGGGGATCAACCCGTTTGTCCACGGCAGCGCCAAGCACACCGATATCATGAAAACCGAAGGCCTCAAGCAGGCGCTGAACAAGTACGGTTTTGACGCCGCCTTCGGTGGTGCCCGCCGCGACGAGGAGAAATCCCGCGCCAAAGAGCGCATCTATTCTTTCCGCGATCGCTTCCACCGCTGGGATCCGAAAAACCAGCGCCCGGAGCTTTGGCACAACTATAACGGCCAGATCAACAAGGGCGAGAGCATCCGCGTGTTCCCGCTGTCGAACTGGACCGAGCTGGATATCTGGCAATATATCTTCCTGGAGAAGATCGACATCGTGCCGCTCTACCTGGCCAAACCGCGCCCGGTGGTGGAACGCGACGGCATGCTGATGATGGTGGATGACGATCGTATCGATCTGCAACCGGGTGAAGTGATCAGCCAGCGTATGGTGCGGTTCCGTACCCTCGGCTGCTGGCCGTTGACCGGCGCGGTGGATTCCTCTGCGCAGACGCTGCCGGAGATCATCGAGGAAATGCTGGTCTCTACCACCAGCGAACGTCAGGGCCGCATGATCGACCGCGATCAGTCCGGTTCGATGGAGCTGAAAAAGCGCCAAGGGTATTTCTAAGGAGCCGCCGGAATGAACAACGTTATTGCACAACAAATCGCCGAACAGGGCGGGGTAGAAGCCTACCTGCACGCGCAACAGCACAAGAGCCTGTTGCGTTTCCTGACCTGCGGCAGCGTGGACGACGGCAAAAGCACCCTGATTGGCCGCTTGCTGCACGATACCCGCCAGATCTACGAAGATCAGCTCTCAACCTTACATACCGACAGCAAACGCATCGGCACCCAAGGGGAGAAGCTCGATCTGGCCTTGCTGGTGGATGGCCTGCAGGCAGAGCGTGAGCAGGGCATTACCATCGACGTGGCCTACCGCTATTTCTCGACCGAAAAGCGCAAATTTATCATCGCCGATACGCCAGGGCATGAGCAGTACACCCGCAATATGGCTACCGGTGCCTCGACCTGCGACTTGGCGATCCTGCTGATCGATGCGCGCAAAGGCGTGCTGGATCAGACCCGTCGCCACAGTTTTATCGCCACGCTGCTCGGTATTCGCCATCTGGTGGTGGCGGTGAACAAAATGGACCTGGTGGATTACAGCCAGGCGGTGTTTGAACAGTTCAAACAGGATTACCTGACCTTTGCCGAGCAGTTGCCCAACGACCTGGAGATTAAATTCGTCCCGTTGTCGGCACTGGACGGGGACAACGTTGCTAGCCAGAGCATACAGATGCCTTGGTACAGCGGCCCGACGCTGCTGGAAGTGTTGGAAAGCGTGGATGTGATCAGCGAGCGTGAACATCAGCCGCTGCGCTTCCCGGTACAATACGTCAATCGCCCGAATCTCGATTTCCGCGGTTATGCCGGGACTTTGTCTGCCGGTGTGGTCCGCGTGGGCCAGCGTATCAAGGTGTTGCCGTCTGGCGTTGAATCCGCCGTGGCGCGCATCGTGACCTTTGATGGCGATCTGCAGGAGGCGGGGCCGGGTGAAGCCATCACGCTGGTGCTGAAAGACGAAGTCGACATCAGCCGGGGCGACCTGCTGGTGGATGCCAGCGAAACCCTACAGGCCACGCAAAGCGCCTTGGCAGACGTGGTATGGATGGCAGAACAGCCGTTGTTGCCGGGCCAAAGCTACGACATCAAGGTAGCCGGGAAGAAAACTCGCGCCCGCGTTGAGAGCATTCGCCATCAGGTGGAGATCAACTCGCTGGCGCAGCATCAGGCCGATGTGTTGCCTTTGAACGGTATTGGACTGGTGGAGCTGACCTTCGACGAACCGCTGGTGCTGGACAGCTATCAACAGAATCATGATACCGGCGGCCTGATCTTTATCGATCGTTTGACCAACGTCACGGTTGGCGCGGGGTTGATCCGCGAAGCCTTGCAGCAGGATAATCCGGCAGCGGCGGGCAATTTCAGCGCCTTTGAACTGGAGCTGAACGCCTTGGTACGCAAGCATTTCCCACACTGGGGTGCGCGTGACCTGCTGAAGGGGAATTAACGTGGCCGAGGCTGAGTTAGCGAAAGACGAAAACGTTGTGTGGCACCCGCATGCGGTTACGCGTGCGGAGCGTGAAACCGCGAACGGCCATCAGGGTGTGGTGCTATGGTTTACCGGCCTGTCTGGTTCGGGGAAATCGACCGTGGCTGGCGCGCTGGAGCAGGCGCTGCATCAGCTGGGGGTCAGTACCTATCTGCTGGATGGTGACAATGTGCGCCACGGCCTGTGCCGCGACTTGGGGTTCTCCGACGACGATAGGCGCGAGAATATCCGCCGGGTGGGGGAAGTGGCCAAGCTGATGGTGGATGCTGGGCTGGTGGTGTTGACGGCGTTTATCTCACCGCACCGTGCCGAGCGGCAGATGGTGCGGGAAATGTTGGCCAAGGGGCAGTTTATCGAAGTCTTTGTCGACACCCCGCTGGCGATTTGTGAGGCTCGCGATCCGAAAGGATTGTACAAAAAGGCCCGCGCCGGTGAGCTGCGTAATTTCACCGGTATCGACTCGGTGTATGAAGCGCCGGAACGGCCGGATATCCGGCTTAATGGTGAACAATTGGTAACAAATTTGACCGCGCAATTGTTAGACCTGCTGCGTGGTCAGGCTATTATCAAACCCTGAATTCGCAAAAAGCGCGTGGCGTGATCGAGCCACGCGCTTTTTACTCTAGCAAGTCGCCGCAGAGCGAGCCAATAGACCAGGGAACGCTATGCAAAATGCCACGCCACTAGTGATTGATAGCCAACTCGAGCAAGAGGAACCCTCGTACTCCTTTTTGGGCGGCACCAGCGGCTTTGTCTTCTATTGGTTGGCGTTTACCGTGCCTTTTATGGTTTACGGCTCTAACACCTTGTTTTTCCTTCTCTATACCTGGCCGTTTTTCCTGGCTTTGATGCCAGCCTCGGTGCTGCTGGGTATCGTCTTCAGCGTGCTGTTGCGCGGGCGTTTGTTCCTCACGCTACTGCTGACCGGTATCACCGTCATCTGTCTGTTTTGGCTGGTGTTCAGCTTCCTGAGTGGCTGGTAATAAAAAGGGCGCCAGTGCGCCCAAGAGATGTCAAAGCGGTGCCGAAGGTTACAAAACTTTGCTTAAAAATGCCTGGGTGCGCGGATTGGTCGGGTTACCGAAGATGTGCTCCGGTGTGCCTTCTTCCTGAATGATCCCCTGATCGATAAACAGCACCCGGTCGGCCACTTCGCGGGCGAAGCCCATTTCATGGGTTACCACCACCATCGTCATGCCTTCAAGGGCCAGCGCCTTCATCACCGCCAACACCTCACCGACCAACTCCGGATCCAGCGCCGAGGTAGGCTCATCAAACAGCATGATTTGCGGTTCCATCGCCAATGCGCGGGCGATGGCGACACGCTGTTGCTGCCCGCCGGACAGGCTGCTGGGATAGGCATCGATCTTGTCGAGCAGGCCCACTTTATTCAGTAGCACCTCTGCACGCTCAATGGCCTCGCTGCGGGAGAGTTTTTTCACGTCCATCGGCGCCATGATGATGTTCTCCAACACCGTCATATGCGGGAACAGGTTAAAGCGTTGGAATACCATGCCCACGCTTTCACGCATCTTGTTTAGATCGGTCTTCTGATCGTGAATGGCAAAGCCATTGACGTCGATCTCACCGCCCGAGAGTGTCTCCAGCGCGTTGATACAGCGCAGAAAGGTACTTTTACCGGAGCCGGAAGGGCCGATAATGCATACCACTTCTTTCGGCGCGATCTGGCAGGAGATCCCGCGCAGCACGTGGGCTTCGCCAAATTGTTTTTGCAGGTTATGTACGCGAATCACTTTTACCGAACCTTTTTTCCATGTGTTGCACCATCAGCGAGAGCAGGAAGGTGATGACCCAATAGATCACTGAAATAGTCAGATAGGGCTCCCAGTAGGTGGCGTACGCGCCGGAAACGGTACGCGCGGCATAAGCCAGATCCGCCAGACCAATCGCGGAGGCCAGGGACGAATCCTTGACGATGGCGATGGCGTTATTGCCAAGCGGCGGCAGCATGCGGCGGAAGGCCTGCGGCAGGATCACCTTACGCATGGTCTTGCCGTAGCCCATCCCCAACGAGCGTGAAGCCTCCATCTGGCCGCGGTCGATCGACTGGATCCCGGCACGGAATATCTCCGAGACGTAAGCACCGGCGTTCAACGTGATGGCGACTACGCAAGACAGGAAGGCACCGTAATCGGAACGTAATGCGCGAGCGAAGTCGACGCTCATCAAACCGTTGCTGACCAGCAGGCCGTCACGCGGGTTGATAAACAGCGGCACCAGCGCGAAGTGGACCACCATGATTTGCACAAACAGCGGTGTGCCCCGGAAGGCGCTGATGTAGATGCGCACTGGCCATTGCACGCAATAGTGCAGGATCGGTTTCCAGATACCGTGCGGTGCCTGAGCCAGGCGGCCTAAGCCGAGGAGCAGCCCCCAGGTGGTGCCCAGGATCACGCAGATGATGGTACATTTGATGGTCATCCAGGCACCCTCCATAAACAGCGGAGCGTATTCCTCAATGATCTCCCAACGGAATGCTGACAAAATATAATCCTTACGGTGGTAGTGCGAACTTGTGGGTCTAATGCGTAGGGGCACAGTCAATTGCGCCCCTATTTACAGCCGGTTTATTCTGCTGGCAGCGTTGGGACGTTGCTGTCGAACCAGGTCTGGTAGATTTTGGCGTAGGTGCCATCGGCGATGATTTTCTTCAGGCCGCTGTTGATCTTGTTACGCAGCTCATCGTTGCCCTTGGCCACCGCAATGCCGAAATACTGGCGTTCAAACTTGGCGTCTGACACCAGCTTGAACTCTTTCTCCGGGTGGGTCTTGATATAGAACTTGGCCACGCCAACGTCACCCACGGCCGCGCCAATGCCATCTTCATACAGCTCTTGCAGCAGCAGCGGGGTATTATCAAAACGCTTGATGGCGGTGTTGTTTTTACCCAACACGTCGGAAACCACGATGTCGCCGGTGCTGGAGTTAACCACGCCCACCTTCAGGGTTTTCAGCGCGTCGATGGAGTCTACTTTAGACTCTTTCGGCACCACGATGGCCTGCTCTGCCGGGAAGTATGGCGTAGAGAAGTCGACCATCTGCTTGCGCTTGTCGGTAATGGTGATGCCGGAAATGATGATGTCGCGGTCGCCCGAGTTCAGGGTGGCAAAGATGCCTTCCCACGGCGTATTTACCAGCTTCACCTGGAAACCTTCCGCTTTGGCGACGGCCTTGATCACATCGATATCAAAACCTTCCAGCTCTTTTTTGCTGTTTTCGTATTCGAACGGGCGATAGGTACCGCCGGAGCCGACAACATACGTCGGTTCTGCGGCAAAGGAAGCCGCGGAAAAAGTGGCCGCCAGGCAGGCGCTAATCAGCACGAGACGTTTTAACATGAGCATTCCCCGAATAAGTTGAGTCGTTGAGTAAAGGTTATACATTGGATTTATTTATGCACTTTAGATGCATAAAAATAAACTTACATGAATAAAAACACAACCCCTACCTGATGATGAAAATGCTAACAGTGTTAAATATGAATAATTATTTAAAATCCGGCGTAAATGTCGGTAAAAATACCCTCAGCCCAGTTGTTCTTACTGCATACTGACGCAAGGGGCGGTGCACGCTATGCCTGTCTGGATTTAATGCCGCTTTCAGGCGACAATCAGGCGCTAAACTAAGGAAGTTCTGGTTACGCTTGAGGGCTGCAGGTGAAAAGCCGTTGCTGCTGTGGAGTCAAACGGCAAGTTGTGGGATGATTAAGCGCTTTTTTTAGGGGGCGGAGATGGGAAAACTGACGCTGCTATTGCTGGCGCTGCTTGGCTGGTTACAGTATTCGCTGTGGCTGGGGAAGAATGGTATTCACGATTATGTACGGGTCAATGATGACGTTGCGACTCAGCAGAGCAACAATGCCAAATTGAAAGCGCGTAACGATCAGCTGTTTGCCGAGATCGACGACCTGAACGGTGGTCAGGAAGCGATAGAAGAACGCGCACGTAATGAACTGGGCATGATCAAGCCCGGCGAGACTTTCTATCGTCTGGTGCCTGAACCTTCCGGACGCAACGCGGCGTCTGCCACACAGAATAACCCACCGAAGTAACGCATGAATCCATCCGTAGGCTCTTCCCCTCAGGTGATCGCCGTCCTGCCCGCTGCCGGTATTGGCAGCCGTATGCAGGCCGATTGTCCGAAGCAATATTTAACCATCGGCCATCAAACCATTCTTGAGCACGCCATCCACGCCTTGTTACGTCATCCGCGTATTACCCAGGTGATCGTGGCTATCAGCCCCGAAGACCAACAGTTTAAAACGCTACCGATCGCCAGCGATCCGCGGGTGTTGGTCACTGAAGGCGGGCAACAGCGCGCCGATTCGGTGCTGGCTGGGCTGCAACTGGCTGGCAACGCGCACTGGGTATTGGTACATGATGCTGCCCGCCCTTGCCTGCATCCCGACGATCTGGAGCGGTTGCTGGCGATCACGGCAAACAGTAAGGTCGGCGGCATTCTTGCCGCGCCGGTGCGTGATACCATGAAGCGTGCGCAGGTGGGCCAAAGCATCATCTCGCACACCGTGGAACGCCAGGATTTGTGGCATGCACTGACGCCACAGCTGTTCCCGCTGGAACTGCTTAAACTCTGCCTGCAACGCGCCCTGGATGAAGGGGCGACGGTTACCGATGAAGCCTCGGCGCTGGAACATTGCGGCTATCATCCGCTGCTGGTGGCGGGGCGTGCGGACAATATTAAAGTGACGCGGCCAGAGGATTTGGCGCTGGCGGCGTTCTATTTGACTCAGTTGAACAACTAAAGGAGCGCATCATGCGTATCGGTCACGGTTTTGATGTCCATAAATTTGGCGGCGAAGGGCCGTTGGTGATCGGCGGTGTTCGCATTCCTTATGAAAAAGGACTGCTGGCTCACTCCGATGGTGACGTGGCGCTGCATGCGGCCACCGATGCTCTGCTGGGGGCGGCGGCGTTGGGGGATATCGGCAAGCTGTTCCCGGATACCGATCCGGCCTTTAAAGGCGCGGACAGCCGTGAGCTGCTGCGCGAAGCCTGGAAACGCATTCGTGCCAAGGGCTATCGTCTGGGTAATCTGGATGTCACCATCATTGCGCAGGCACCGAAGATGGCACCGCACATTCCTCAGATGCGCATCTTCCTGGCGGAAGATCTGCAATGCCATATGGATGACGTTAACGTCAAAGCGACCACCACCGAACAGCTGGGCTTTACCGGCCGTGGTGAAGGCATTGCCTGCGAAGCGGTTGCCCTGTTGATCAAGGAATAACGTATGGACATGGCCAATCTGACCTGGTTGCACGGCAAGCCAGCGGCTACCGGCGTGCTGAAAGCCAACCCGGAAGACTTTGTGGTGGTTGAGGATCTGGGCTTTACCCCAGATGGTGAAGGTGAGCACCTGCTGGTGAACATCCGCAAGAACGGCTGCAACACCCAGTTTGTGGCGGACGCTCTGGCGAAGTTTGCCGGCATTCATGCCCGTTCGGTCAGCTATGCCGGTTTGAAAGATCGCCATGCAGTCACCGAGCAGTGGTTCTGTCTGCATCTGCCGGGGAAAGAATCTCCCGATCTCAGCCAGTTTGCGCTGGAAGGCTGCGAAGTGCTACAGGCCGCTCGCCACCTACGCAAGCTGCGCATCGGTACGTTGAAGGGTAACGAATTTACCCTGGTGCTGCGTCAGATCGGCGATCGCCAGGAGGTGGAGAAGCGTTTGCAGGCCATCGCGGCGGGCGGCGTGCCGAACTACTTTGGT
Source organism: Serratia sp. NCCP-200 (assembly GCF_059697885.1). Classification (NCBI taxonomy): domain Bacteria; kingdom Pseudomonadati; phylum Pseudomonadota; class Gammaproteobacteria; order Enterobacterales; family Yersiniaceae; genus Serratia; species Serratia sp. NCCP-200. The sequence continues at coordinate 124,725 of NZ_BAAKUJ010000005.1, read as the reverse complement.
AGCCAGCGCTTTGGCCGTGGGGGCAACAACCTGACGATGGCGCGCCGCTGGGCCAACGATGAGATCCGGGTTAAGGAGCGCAGCAAACGTAGCTTCTACCTCTCCGCCAGCCGCAGTGCGTTATTCAACCTCATTACCAGCCAACGTTTGGCTAACCAACAGCAGCAAACGGTGCTGGAAGGGGATGCGTTACAGCTGGCCGGGCGCGGGAGCTGGTTTGTGGCCAAAGCGGAAGAGTTAGCCACCCTGCAACAACGGTTAGACGCAGGTGAATTGATGGTCACTGCTCCATTGCCGGGGGATGGTGAACCCGGTACTGCCGGGGAAGCATTGGCCTTTGAACAAGCTTGTCTGGTGTCGCAGCCAGAGCTGATGGCGTTGTTAATGCGTGAGCGCGTAGAGCCTGCGCGCCGGGCTTTGCTGCTACAGCCGCAAAAGCTACAGTGGAACTGGTGGGACGATGTCACTGTGGAATTACGTTTCTGGTTACCGGCTGGCAGTTTCGCGACCAGCGTGGTGCGCGAAATAATGCAATTGGCTAGCGATGAGGCGGATATTGCCGAGTAGCCGTTAGCTTAACCCTCAGCTATTAATCCTTGTTTTCTTGTTCAGGCGGAGCGGAACTCGGCCTGAACAGAAATGAGACAGCGAAAATGTTGTCATCGGGCCTGGCTTGCCAGGCTAATTCCCTCCATAGTGATCCGATAATTCATATCTCATCTTGCAATTCACATTAATCATTATAATTTATTTGTTTTTTTCTTTGTAATTAAAAATTATCTTGTTTTTTATCATAACCTTACGGTGGCTGTAATTATTAATTTTATTATTATAATTATTAAGTTGATCTGGGTGTTGATTGGTTTTTATACTTGCTGCGAATTTTACGAGACTAAGCGTGGCTGGAGTTGGCTGTGTTTTAAAGTTTGATATAAGAGACTCTCATTAGGGATTAATCATGAAGCTCAATATTATTAAACGCCTGACCGGTGTTGCTATTTTTTGTTTTTTACCAGGTTTTGTATTGGCCAATATGAGCGTTTATCCTATGGAACTCTGCATCGGCGAAACCGGAGCCGCTCAAATAAGGGTTATATCCCAAAGCGACGGGGTGCAATTCGTCAAGGTAACAGAAAAACAAATACTCAATCCTGGCACTAAACAAGAACAGGAAGCGGACGTTGAGCAATTTGGACAAAGCTCGCTGGTGATAACGCCGCAAAAACTGGCTATTTCGGCAGGTAGTCAACGCCTGGTACGGTTGGTTGCCCTGGAGTTACCGGAAAAGGAAACCACTTGGCGAGTCTATTTTGAAGGCGTACCGGAACTAGAAGATAACGTCGCCGCTGCCAGCCCGCAGAAGACCACGACCAAGGTGGGTATCAACCTGGTGTGGGGGGCATTGGTCCACGTAGCGCCGAAAAAGGCCGTTGCCAGCCTGACGTTGGATGCACAGCGCGGCCAGGTTATCAATGATGGCACGCTGCGTATTCCGCTACGAGAGGTGGGAGTTTGTGACCAGTCCGGTGTTTGCGACTGGAAAAAAGAAACCACCACAATATATCCCGGTACCGAGCTTAAAATTGCTTCCCTAATGGTAAAACCTGGGAAGACGTATAAAGCGCGTTATTTTAATTGGCTTAAAAAACGCGTTGAAGAAATTGATTTGTCTGTAAAGCGTTAAATGTGGAGTCAAATCATGTATAGCCCCGATCGTATGGGGTGAGTAAAGCTGGATGTTATTTGTAAAATAAAATGGAGATTTTATGAAAAAGTTTATTAAACCACTGCTGATTGTTTCAACCATGGCTGCCGTATTTTCCACTCAGGCCGTACAGAAAGATATTACTGTTAATGCCAACGTGGATGCGACGATTGATATGACACAGCCTGATAATACCGCCTTGCCAAGCAGCATCGATATGCAGTATTTGCCAGGCAAAGGTCTGACGCCGTTTAACCTGAACACCAAGGTCTGGTCTAACAACGCTACCGCTGGCGTTAACGTTCGCCTGGTTAGAGCGGCGAGCCTGGCGGATGTGAATGGTGCTAACAAGATCCCATTGACCATAAGCCTGGGCGATAAGGTACTGACCACTACCAACCAACTGCTGGAAGCGGCGACCCTGTTCCCTGCGGGAATCGAAAATGGCTCAGACGTCCTGCCACTGCGTTTTGCCCAGACCGCGCAAGGCACTATTGCTACCGGCACCTACAGCGGTATTGTCAGCCTGGTGGTGACTCAGGCAACCAAGGCTCCTTAAGGCGGCTCAATTAAAAAGTTTTATTCATATCTCGTGGGGCTTTTTAGCCCCACTGTTATCAGGGATGAACAATGGCTTTTCGCGCTCGCCTATCTGCAGGGTTGTTGGTAGGCCTTATGATTACGCAACACGATTTGTCGGCTACCCCTAAAATTCCACCAGGCTTTGAGTCCTTGGCACAAGGGCAGCTTGTCTGGGTTGATGTTTCCCTCTATGGCAAATCTCTCGGGCTTTATGAAGCCAATATTAATCTGGAACAGGTTGTCTTCATAAAGCCAGCGGAACTGGCTGATGCCGTGAAGCAGCAATTCAGCGACGATCCTGAATTGGATGCACAACTGATGACCGAGTTGGTGCAACCGCTAGCGCGTAACGGCAACCTTGCCTGCAGCGGTAACGGTAACGCACCAAGCTGTGACTATCTGGAAACCCAGACGGTTGGCATCATCTATGACGAGAATAATTCCCGGGTTAACCTGTTTCTTGACCGTCGATACCTTCCGAAAAAAGCTGCCGGTAGCGGTTTCTATCAGGCGACGGCAGAAAGTGAAAATGCGCTGATCCATCAGCAAAACCTCAATTTTGTCGCTGATGAAAACTATCAGTCATTGTCGCTACAGGGGACTGGCTCACTGGGCGTCACTGAAAATGGCTATCTTAATGCCGACTGGTTCTATACGGGGCAGCGCTATCGCCATAGCAACCATCAGCAGATAGAGATGAACAATGCCTATTTTCGGCAGGACTTGTGGAAAAGCCTCTATCTGCAAGGCGGCATGATGGACTCCCGCGACATCTTCAGCAACGCGGGGGGCAACATCAACCTGAGCCAATTGCCGATTGGCAAGATCCGTGGGCTACGGGTTGGTTCGACCACGGCCTGGGTCAACCAGAGCCAGGTTTCCCGGGGGACCCCGGTGTCGGTCTTCCTTTCGCGCAACGCTCGCATCGACGCCTATCGTGACGAACAGTTACTGTCATCTTTTTACCTGAACGCCGGGGCTCAGGAGCTGGATACGCGCACCTTCCCCAGCGGCAGCTATACCGTCACGCTGCGGATCTATGAGGATAACCAGTTAGTCAGGACAGAAACCGTCCCTTATACCAACACCGGCGTGGCTCAGATCTATGGCCCTCAGTGGTTCCTGCAAGCCGGGGTTGAGGTAGACCACAATACGCATCCTATGGCGGGCGATCGGCAGGTGGTGCAAGGCGGGTTGCGCATTCCGTTGACCGATACGCTGTCGCTGACGGCGGGGAGCACGGTATTGAGCGACGTACACTACTGGGAAGGGGCGGCGGACTGGAGCCACGGTTTTAACAGTGGCCCGTTGGATGGCGTCATGACGGCTCGCGTCAGTTATCTGGCTGGCAGTGAGGGGACGCGGGGAAATATTCAGCAAATTAACTATAACGACGGTTTTTCATTGAGTTTCTACCGCTCGGCCCTCTCGGCGCCTGACTGCGACTCTCAACAGAGAAACTATGGCTTTAGCGGTTGTTATCAGAGTTCCAACCTGATGTTTTCGGTCCCGCTTGCGCAGTGGTTTGCCAATATTGGCTACTCGCTTAACAGCAGCGGAGGGCGTTATCACTATCGCAGTGAACTGAATGACAATGATGAAACCCATCAGGATATCGCCCCTTGGGAGCAGGTCTACACGACGCGTTCGCGTAGTCAAACCTGGCAGATGGGGGTCAGCCGCTCCTTTGCGTTCAACGACATTAACATCAACAGCGGAATCAGCGCGTTCAGGCGTCACGATAGCGGCCAACAGGGAACCGATAAAGGCGGCTACCTCACGGTCAGCCTATCATTCTCCGGGCGTCGTGGCGGCGCCACTAACAGCAATACCTCTCTGGGTACCAACTATCGCAATAGCCAGCGTGGGGAAGGGCAACTCAGTTATAACGCGGACTACAGCCGCTATATGGACCAGAGTGGACAAAATGAACTGGGGGCTTCGATATATGGCGTCAATAGCCAGACCCTGACCGCTTCAGCTTATGCTCGTGCCGCTGGGCAGTACGGTAATGGCAGCTTCGCCGTCAGTGATGCCTATGACAAGGTAGCGAACCGGCACACGCTCAGCAGCAGCGGCAGCTATAGCTCCTCTCTGTTGGTCGATCGCAGCGGACTTTATTGGGGACGCTGGGGGGATGGCCGCCCGGCCTCCGCGATCACGGTTGGGGTGGTCACAGGGGAAGAGAGCAGTGCCTCGTTGATCAACGTAGCGGTAGACGGTAGCGCTCAGACGGACGTGCGCAGCAACAGCCGGGCACTGTTTACCGTACCGGGCTATCAGCCCACCACCTTTGATATCAACGAGTCACCCAGCGCTCCTGCCGGTATCAGCAGTGAGATCCGCCGAGGGGCGGGAACACGTACGGCATTTATGGTGCCGGGGAAAGTGCTGCGCCGGGATATCGAGGTGACTTCACGCTACACCTGGTTGGGCAGAATGCTGGATGAGCAGGATCGACCTTTAGTTAACGGCATCCCTCTTAACGTGCTGTCCTGGACGCCACTGGGTGAAGGCGGTTTTAGCCTGGAAACCACCCGGCCAATGAAGCGGCTGTATCTGATGCGTGGCTCACAGTTCTATCAGTGCGCCATGAAAGTGCAGGCCATGCGTGACGTGGTGCGCTATGTCGGTACTACCCGCTGTGCCGGGGTAGCCATGGCCAGTATACCGCCAGCCGAGCAGAAGCAGGCGCAATTGATGACCGTGCGGCAGGGCCATGGCTCTGGGGTACCGGTGGCGATGAAAACAAACTAGGTAGTGATATATGTTATTGAAAATAATCAGCGGTTTTAAATTTATCATTGCAGGAGCCATTAACCCTTTTAACCTGTGCGTTATGCTAGGGGGGCTGAGCGTACAGGCGTACGGTGCCAGTATCGCCCCGCAGGCACAGAATACCAAGGTCAATGTGACCTACGATCGCATGAGCCTGCCAGCAAATATCTATATCTGGGATCAGGCATTCGGCGGGAGTACTGATAGTGGCGAATGTTCGACGGCTGTTAATTGCAAAGACAAGGATGTTATTAACGCCCTAACGTGCTATTCCGAGACCGAACCAACCAATGGTGCCTGCCAGGTAAAATTGTGGTGGTGGGATAGTGCTTACAATAATAATTCGAAAACTCTGACGCTGCGCTTTACTCACAGCAGTGGAAAGACCAAAGATTTACTGGTCACCTCTATTAAAGCTACGGGTAAATTTAGTTCCTGGATCACCGGCGCCGGTTTGGGTTCCAAGGGATTCAGTACTTTTATTCCCGCCTCCGAGTTGAACAAACTATCTGATGCCGGTGCTTGGCGCGCTGAACTCAAGATGCAGGTGAAAGCCTGGGATGATTGCAGTGCATCTGCCTACGGCTGCCCAGGCATTTTCCGCGTTACCTGGAAGGCGAGTCTGGCTCTTAACGTGACGGATTATGGTAACCAACAGATTTACCTACCCGCTTTTCCGACTTCGACACCGGTTATCAACCTGAATCTGATTACTCGGCCGGGAGGGGGCGCGAGAAAGAGCGTCAGCGGCAGTACCGGCCTGGATATGTGCCTTTACGATGGTAGCGACTCGGCCAGTAACCGCATCAGCCTGTTATTTCAGGATGAGGGAGCCACTGCTCCGGAGCGAGCTGACGGGCAGTTTTCGCTCTATCGCAATGGCGGAGATAAATCCAAGGCGCGTGACCGGCTGGACTACCAGGTCAGTGTGATCAACCCAACCACCGGGGCGGTGCAAGAGATCGCCAACGGCACAGAAATCATCTGGAGCGAGACCAACCGCCGTAATATCCAGCGGATGGTGGTGTTACCTGGCGGTGGTGCTCCGGCACTTTGCGTGCCGGCCCCGCTGACCCTGACGACGCCAGCCTTTTCAATGGCGGATAAAACGGCGGGGGATTATACCGGCCAGCTACGCATTATTTATACGCCAACCACCCAGACGACCCCATAACCTGGGAATTTAACGACCAACCTCAGCTAATCACTCCAGCCCCTTTGCCGAGGGGCTATCCTGCCCCGTTTGCCACTGATGACCGTTGAATTGTATAGTAGATCGCATAGCTGGCTGTTTTGGCTAATACTATCAGCAACAGCAAGGCTTGCCTTGCTGTACCACGCTAGTCACCATGGGTAAAACGGCAGGTTGGGCTTACTATTGAAAATTTTATTAAAAACAGATAGATGTAATAAAATAGGGCAAAATCCTCGTTTTATCGCTTTCAGCAAGAAAGTTGTTTAACTGCAATATGAGAATACTACTGAGCAACGACGACGGCGTTAGCGCCCCGGGTATCCAGATACTGGCGGCGGCGTTGCGCGAGTTTGCCGAAGTGCAGGTGGTGGCCCCCGATCGTAACCGCAGTGGTTCCTCCAACGCGCTGACGCTGGATTCGCCGCTGCGTATGCTGACCTTGCCCAACGGCGATATCGCCGTGCAGCAGGGCACCCCGACGGACTGTGTCTACCTTGGCGTTAACCAACTGATGCTGCCAGCACCGGAGATCGTGGTGTCAGGTATAAACGCCGGGCCAAATCTGGGTGATGATGTTATCTATTCCGGCACGGTGGCTGCTGCGATGGAAGGCCGCCATCTGGGGTTGCCCGCGTTGGCAGTATCGCTCAATGGTCATCAGCATTATGAGACGGCGGCGGTAGTCACCTGCCGTATATTGCGCGCGTTACAACAAGAACCGCTGCGTACTGGTAAAATTCTGAATATCAATGTCCCTGATTTACCGTTGGCGGAAATCAAAGGGATACGCGTGACCCGCTGTGGCAGCCGACATCCCGCCGATAAAGTGTTTAGCCAACCGGATCCGCGTGGCCAGATGCTGTATTGGATTGGGCCGCCGGGTGCTAAATTCGACGCTGGGCCAGACACGGATTTTGCCGCCGTGGAGCAGGGCTACGTGTCGGTCACACCTTTGCAGGTGGATTTGACCGCCTACGGGGCGCAAGATGTGCTATCAAAATGGTTAACCAAAGCAGAGGTTAGCGGGGAATGGTGAACAAACGCATACAAACGCTGCTGGCACAGCTGCGCCAGCAGGGGATCAGGGACGAACGGCTGCTCAAGGCAATCGAGAACGTACCGCGTGAGCGTTTTGTTGATGAAGCATTAGCCCATAAAGCTTATGAGAACACGGCCCTGCCGATTGGTTCGGGGCAGACGATTTCTCAGCCTTATATGGTCGCGCGCATGACCGAGCTGCTGAACCTGCAGCCGAACTCACGCGTGCTGGAGATTGGCACCGGTTCCGGTTATCAGACCGCGATCCTGGCGCATATGGTGCAGCATGTCTGCTCCGTTGAACGCATCAAAGGGCTACAGTGGCAGGCCAAGCGTCGCCTCAAGCAGCTTGACTTGCACAATGTTTCGACCCGCCATGGCGACGGTTGGCAAGGCTGGGGTTCGCGTGGACCATTTGATGCGATCATCGTGACGGCCGCGCCGCCGGAGATCCCGCAGGCGTTGATGCAGCAGTTGGACGACGGTGGCATTTTGGTGTTGCCGGTGGGCGAACAGGCTCAGGTACTGCAATGTATTCAACGGCGGGGCGGTGAGTTTTCCATCGATACCGTTGAAGCGGTGCGATTCGTTCCTTTGGTGAAGGGTGAATTGGCTTAGCCTATGCAGAGCAACGTGACGGATAAATAAGTTGAATAATATTAATTTTCATTAGAATTGTTCCAGTATGTAGTTGTCTTATGGCGTGATCGTGCCAATGTGGCTAGCATTGGCGCCACGGTTTTTTAGCTCCCTGGTGGGTGATCTTCTGGTTTTCAGAGATTGGCCGGGGAAACCTTATGCTGTAGAACGATAAAGCTCGGCTACGATGTATATGGTATTTTTTGATATTGCTGTCATGGGGGAAGCATGAGCACGGGAAGCCCAATGAGTTCTTTACGCCGAGTTGCGGTGTGTACGATGTTAAGTGTGTGGTTAGTTGGCTGTTCGGATAAAAATTCTACCTCGGCACCTATCAGCAGTGTCGGTGGTGGTGGAGCCGCCGCATCGGCCAACGCCGGTGGTGGTAACGCATCACAGCAGGGGCGTATTGTTTACAACCGTAGCTATAACTCGATCCCCAAAGGGAGCTATAACGGTGGTAGCACCTATACCGTTAAACGTGGCGACACGCTGTTCTATATTGCCTGGATCACCGGCAACGATTTCCGCGATCTGGCCCAACGCAACAATATTCCACAGCCGTACAGCCTGGAAGTTGGCCAAACACTGCAACTGGGTGGCGGTTCTGCCAACGGTGGCGGGATGCTGGCGGGCGGTACGGGTACGGTGTCAAAACCGCCTTCTACCACTCAGATACAAACTGCAACGGTTGATTCTCAATCAACGAACGCGTATTCTGATAACTCGAGTAAACAGAATGTAGGTAAAATGTTACCTGCATCAGGAGCCGTAGTGGCAGGCTCAGCCGCAGCTCCTGTTACCGCACCAGCCGCTACGCCATCGGCGAGCAGCACCGCCAGCAACAGCGCCCCAGTTAGCACCTGGAAATGGCCAACTGACGGTAAGATCATCGATAACTTCTCCTCATCGGAAGGTGGGAACAAAGGCATCGATATCTCTGGTTCCCGTGGGCAGCCGATTGTCGCTACCGCCGATGGCCGTGTAGTGTACGCAGGCAACGCTTTACGGGGTTACGGTAATCTAATCATCATCAAACACAACGATGATTACTTGAGTGCCTACGCCCATAACGACACCATGCTGGTCCGGGAACAACAAGAAGTTAAGGCGGGGCAGAAAATAGCAACGATGGGAAGCACCGGAACCAGTTCAGTACGTTTGCATTTCGAGATTCGTTACAAGGGGAAATCCGTAAACCCGCTGCGTTATCTTCCGCAGCGATAGATTGGGCAGAATGCGCTGTATTCTGCTCGCGGTATCACGGGTAGGAGCCGCTTTATGAGCCAAAATACGCTGAAAGTTAACGAGTTACATGACGATGCAGATTTCGATGAGAACGCCATGGAGGCTGAGTCATTCGATGAAAAAGCGCAGGTAGAAGAAGAGACCAGCGAGAATGACTTGGCGGAAGACGAGCTGTTGTCTCAAGGTGTTACCCAACGCGTATTGGATGCCACGCAGCTCTATCTGGGCGAAATCGGTTACTCCCCTCTGTTAACCGCAGAGGAAGAAGTTTATTTTGCGCGGCGTGCATTGCGCGGAGACGTGCCGTCCCGCCGCCGCATGATAGAAAGTAACCTGAGGCTGGTAGTGAAAATTGCCCGTCGTTATAGCAATCGCGGCCTGGCGCTGCTGGATCTGATCGAAGAGGGTAACCTTGGTCTGATCCGTGCGGTGGAAAAGTTTGACCCAGAGCGCGGTTTCCGTTTTTCCACCTATGCGACCTGGTGGATCCGCCAGACGATTGAACGGGCGATCATGAATCAAACCCGGACTATCCGTTTGCCGATCCATATCGTCAAAGAGCTGAATGTTTACTTGCGCACCGCGCGCGAGCTTTCTCACAAACTGGACCATGAACCCAGCGCTGAAGAGATTGCGGAGCAACTCGACAAACCGGTTGATGATGTCAGCCGTATGCTGCGCCTGAACGAACGTATCACTTCTGTCGATACGCCGTTGGGTGGGGATTCAGAGAAAGCCCTGTTGGACATTCTGACCGACGAGAAAGACAACGGGCCTGAAGACACCACGCAAGACGATGATATGAAACAGAGCATCGTCAAATGGCTGTTCGAATTGAACGCCAAACAGCGTGAAGTGTTGGCTCGCCGTTTCGGCCTGTTAGGCTATGAAGCGGCTACGCTGGAAGATGTTGGCCGTGAGATTGGCCTGACACGTGAGCGTGTTCGTCAGATCCAGGTTGAAGGCTTACGCCGCCTGCGTGAAATTCTGCAGATGCAGGGCCTGAGTATTGAGGCACTGTTCCGCGAATAAACGCGTTATAGACATAAACTAAAAACGGTGAGCGTTAATGACGCTCACCGTTTTTTTTGCCTGCGATTTACTGTGATTGACGGCGATTTACCGTTATTTAGGGTAGAACGGCGTCGATATTTGCCCTCACCCCAACCCTCTCCCACAGGGAGAGGGGGCTGGCACGGTGTTGTGGTCAAGTATGGGAGGCGGTCTGTAACACCTACGATTATTGACCCCAACAGGCTCATCACAAGGGGGCGCTGCGTTTGGATTATCAAGGAGAGGGAGGTCAGTTCAGCGTTTAATAGCGAGCTCGGACGGTCCCCTGTGGGAGAGGGAGCTGGTACGGTGTTGTCATTCGGTTCTTCCGTAAAAAGAGCTGATTCAATGCGGTGGTTAGGTAGATTTAGCAACGAATAGCGAGCTCGGACGGTCCCCTCTCCCTGTGGGAGAGGGTTAGGGTGAGGGGACACTGCCCAAGTTAATGAAACAGCCTTACACCAGGCTTTTCAGCCGGTAGATCCACTCCAACGCCTGGCGTGGCGAAAGAGAATCCGGATCCAGCGTTTCCAACGCCTCAACCGCCGGTGACACCTCTTCGTTAAGCAACGTCATTTGGGTTGCATCCACCGTACCTGCCGCCGTTTGGCTGGAGAGGCTCTCCAACTCACGCAGCTTCTGGCGCGCTCGTTTGATCACATCACGTGGCACACCGGCCAACGCCGCCACCGCCAAGCCGTAGCTCTTACTGGCCGCGCCATCTTGCACACTATGCATAAAGGCAATGGTGTCGCCGTGTTCCAACGCATCCAGATGCACGTTCACCACGCCCTCCATTTTTTCCGGCAAGGTGGTCAGCTCAAAGTAATGGGTGGCAAACAGCGTCATAGCCTTGATTCGGCTGGCCAGGTTTTCTGCACAAGCCCAGGCCAGAGAAAGCCCGTCGTAGGTGGAGGTGCCACGGCCAATCTCATCCATCAACACCAGGCTGTTTTCCGTGGCGTTATGCAGGATATTGGCAGTCTCGGTCATTTCCACCATAAAGGTAGAGCGGCCAGAGGCCAGATCGTCTGCCGCGCCCACGCGGGTAAAGATACGATCCACCGGCCCGATGGTGGCTTTTGCCGCCGGTACATAGCTACCGATATGCGCCAGCAGTACAATCAGAGCCGTTTGTCGCATATAGGTACTTTTACCGCCCATATTGGGGCCGGTAATAATCAGCATACGGCGCTGTGGTGAAAGGGAAACCGGGTTGGCAATAAAGGGTTCTTTCAACACCTGCTCCACCACCGGGTGGCGGCCATCGACTATACGAATGCCTGGCTGTTCACTGATGGTCGGGCAGGTGTAGTTCAGCGTTTCGGCACGTTCTGCCAGGTTGGCTAACACATCCAGTTCGGCCAAGGCTCCGGCGCTCTGTTGCAGTTGCTCCAGGTGCGGCAGCAGCAGATCGAAAAGCTCGTCATACAGCCCTTTTTCGATCGCCAAGGCTTTCCCTTTTGAGGTCAGTACCTTGTCTTCATACTCTTTCAGCTCGGGAATGATGTAGCGTTCCGCATTCTTCAGCGTTTGGCGGCGCACATAGTGGATCGGCACCAGATGGCTTTGCCCACGGCTGACCTGAATGTAGTAACCATGCACGCCGTTGAAACCGACCTTCAGCGTATCCAGGCCCAGCTTCTCGCGCTCACGGATCTCCAGGCGATCCAGATAGTCGGTAGCACCGTCGGCCAGCGCCCGCCACTCATCCAGCTCTTCGTTATAACCCGGGGCAATCACGCCACCATCACGGACCAGCACCGGTGGGGATTCCACAATGGCGCGTTCCAGCAGTGCCTGCAATTCGTCAAACTGGCCAACCTGCGACAACAGCTTTTGCATCTGTGGTGCATCAGCGTTTACCAACAGAGCGCGGATATCCGGCAACTGTTGGAAGGCGTGGCGCATGCGGGCCAGATCTCGTGGGCGAGCCGTGCGCAGTGCCAAACGGGCAAGAATACGTTCCAGATCGCCCACCTGGCGTAGTGGCTGCTGCAGATCGCTGCTCAATGGCTGCAATGCGGCGATAGCTTGCTGACGGTTGTTCAGCACTTGGACGTCGCGAGTTGGCATATGTAACCAGCGCTTGAGCATGCGGCTACCCATTGGGGTAACGGTACGATCGAGGATGGCGGCCAGGGTATTTTCACTGCCGCCGGACAGGCTCTGGGTGATTTCCAGGTTACGGCGAGTGGCCGCATCCATAATGATGCCGTCCTGCTGGCGCTCCATGGTGAGGCCACGGATATGCGGCAGTGAGGTGCGCTGGGTATCTTTAACATATTGCAGTAGGCAGCCCGCTGCGCGCAGCGCCTGATGGGCCTGCTCGACGCCAAAGCCGGTCAGATCGCGGGTGCCGAACTGCAGGTTCAACTGCTGGCGTGCGGTGTCCAGCTCAAATTCCCACAGTGGGCGGCGGCGCAGTCCGTGGCGCTGTTCGATCAGCGCCATTTGCTCGAAGTTTTCCGGGTAAAGCAGCTCTGCCGGATGGGTACGTTGTAGCTCTGCCGCCATGGTTTCAAGATCTTCTGGCTGGGCAACGCGGAAGCGGCCGGAGCTGAGATCCAATGTGGCATAGCCAAAGCCGCGGCCATCCTGCCAGATGGCGGCCAGCAGGTTGTCCTGGCGCTCTTGCAACAGGGCTTCATCGGTGATGGTGCCAGGGGTAACTATGCGCACCACTTTACGCTCGACCGGGCCTTTGCTGGTGGCCGGATCGCCAATCTGCTCACAGATCGCGGCCGATTCCCCAAGCTGTACCAGCTTGGCGAGGTAGTTTTCCACCGCGTGGTGCGGCACACCGGCCATTGGAATGGGTTCCCCTGCCGAGGCACCGCGTTTGGTCAGCGAGATATCCAGCAACTGAGAGGCGCGTTTGGCATCGTCATAGAATAGCTCGTAGAAATCCCCCATCCGATAGAACAGCAAGATCTCCGGATGCTGCGCCTTAAGGCGCAGGTATTGCTGCATCATCGGGGTGTGCGAATCGAGTTTTTCGGTGCTAGTCATAACGTTACCGTTTCCAATCCATTGAATTTAAAGTTGATTGTGATATTCGTTGGCATCATTGGGTATCACGTCGCCTCATTAAAATAACCGCCAAAACGTTCAGGATGAGCAACAGCTAGCGTGGCTCAAATAAATCAATCGGTTGGTCAAGGGAACGAGCATATATGACCGGCAAACAGGCTGGCAAACCTTTGTCACTCAAAGCCTGCACAATGACCAAATCAACAGAAAAAAGCCAGGCGGAACCCAGCAAGATCCGAAGGTTGCATGCCGTAGACCGCGGGATTGATTTTCAGCCGTTATACTAGCCCAGCGGGCAATAGGCTGTCACAGCCAAAAATTGGAAGCACTACGCAAACTAGATATTTAATGGCGATTAAGATTGCCTTAACGCAAACCCAGTAGTTTACTATTTATATTATTGTTACACCAAGGGTGAACCTATGCCATCAAAACTAAACTGGCTTTTGCAGAATACTTCGCCTGGATCCTTGGTGTTACAGTCTTGGCTGACAAAAAACGGCATCAGCCCTTCTTTAGCCAATAAGTATATGCATAGTAACTGGTTGCAAAAACTACGTGCTGGGGTATACGTGCGGAGTGGGCGTGAACCTCTGTGGAGTGATGCCGTATTATGTCTGCAAAACCAGCTTGGGGTTCCTGTACATCTGGCTGGATTGACTAGCTTGACCTATCAAGGGCGTTCTCATTATCTTCAGTTAACATGCCAGGCGATTTGGCTCTGTGTAGACGATAAGGCTTCATTGCCAAAGTGGTTCAGAGAATTTCCTAATATCGAATGGTTTTTACTCACTAACCAGAAGCTCAAATTGCATGACGAAAAATATCTGACAGAGGTAGAAATCAAGGGGGAGCGGTTAAGGGCGAGCGTGCTGGAACTAGCCGCTTACGAGATTGCTAATGCAGTACCCGGAGCGATTTCCTTTGAACACGCCGCTGAGTTGTTTCAGGGGCTGGTAAACCTGAGCCCGCGCAAAGTCGAAGCGTTGTTACAATCAAGCCGGGCTGTGCAAACTAACCGCCTTTACCTGTTCCTGGCCGATTATTATGCTCATGCATGGGGTAAGCGAATAGATAAAACCAACATAGAATTAGGGGCCGGGAAGCGGCAGATCGTATTGGGTGGTAAGCTGGATCAAAAATATCAGATCACTGTGCCAGAAAATTTTGCCAGCAAAGGGATTTCACATGGATAAGCATTCACCTTACTATCGGCAAGCTTTACGCTGCGCTGGATAGGCAACATCCCCGCGATTTGTATGACGTCAAAATGCTACTCGAAACGCAAGGCATCGATCGCCAAATTTTTAATGGATTTATTACCTACCTGCTGGGATACCCGCGCCCGTTATCAGAGGTACTGAACCCTCGCTCCCGAAAACCAGATAGAACACCTACTCGCGGTGAAGTGGAAGTTGCAAAATATCGGCCGGATGCCTAAAGAGAAGCACATTCAGGCTTTAGCGAAGCTTGAGGCGGTGCTCACCGAGTGGATCGGGTTTCACGCCCAGTTCTGCCCGGCCTGCAGATTTTTCATAACGTTGCCAAAGTAAATTGAAGTCGGAGTATTGACCATACACTCGAGCGTGGATATACGTAGCGTGATATTGGACGGGAGGATTGAGCGTGCTCTATCCCCAGACGATACCCCTGAGAAACTGCCAGCATACATCACCGGGACTGCTATTTCAGCAGCCTTCTGTTGGCCATCGGCAACCAGCACCCAGGGACCTGATATCACGGCACTACGCTCCCAGGCGACAGCAACCTGGATTTTGTCACCGGCCTTGAGATAGACGTTTGGCTTGCTAACTTCGCTCAACATGATGCCGGTATTGGTACCGGTGGAGTTGAAGATATTTGAGTTGGCAGCCCGCGTTTGGCCGGACACAACCAGTTTGGCGGTATCGGCAGCGGCGATGGGGGCTTCACAGTTGTTCAGGCCCACTGTGAACTGTTTCTGGCTGGCAGCGATAGGGGTCAAGACACCGGTAAATTGTTTTGGTGAAAAGTTACCCAGATCCAGCATGTTGTTAGACAGTGAAACGTCACAGGCGGCAGCAACCACGTTGGCCGTTACAGTTAATTGGGCGTTGGTTGCCGCCTGAGTGTTGCCCGCTACGGCCAGTAAAACCAATGCAGCCGGAGCCAGAGTGAAGATTGATTTACGTATGAGTGGTATTCCTTTAGATATGAGGTGGCTTATTAAGAACAAGTTGGTGTTTGATAGACTTACAGTTATCTCTGCTCAGAAATAACTGGATGTATATCGATTAATGGGGGCTAATTAATTTACTTTGTGTGCGCTAAATGGACGCTATTTATTTCTGAAGGTGAATCACCCTGACTTTCGTTTTCAATAATTTCAAAAGACGTCATGGTTGTCAAATGTGTGCTTGGTGTGTTGTTTAAGTTTAATATATTGATTGCTATGGATAATTATTTTATGATTTTTAGTGGATAAATATTAATTTTTAATTCTGATTATTTTGTATAATATGGTTTTTTAGTCTGATTTTAATGTTTATTTTGGTTTTTATGCCTGTTTTTTGCTGTTTTCTTATGGGGTGAGCAAGGGGGAGGCGTTGGTAGGCTATGGATAATAAAAAATTATGAAAATTATCTAAATTAAGTGGAGTGTGCGCCGATTTAATTATGTTGCGGGTTGGTAGACTGAAGAATAATTCTGTCGTTATTACGCGCGTAGAATAAAAAACAGTGGTTTTGTGTTAACGCGGACGCTACCTACTCACGGAGATCGCCACGCTGGATGAGAAAACCGGGATTGTAACTCTCATGCAAACTTCAGCCATTCAGGTATAAGACTGGCTTTCCAGATGAGATGCGCCACCGAGTTCCATCCACCGGTACAACTCCTGGGTACTCTTGACGCACAGTTTGCGCATGGCATTGCGCTTATGGCCATTAACCGTTTTGTCCTTGATGCCAAGACGCCCTGCGGTGTCATGTCCGCTCATCCCTATGGCCAGGTACTTCAGCACCTCAGTTTCCCTGAACGTCAGTAATGAGGAGCACCGGCATTTTCCTACCGTGGGGGGACGTTCTCCTTCATGTGGGAAGATGACTTTATCGAGCAAGGCCTCAATTGCCTGTATTGGCTGATGGCGGTACAGCGTGCCTGCACCGCATTTGCTATTGGCAACAGGGTGATGGGCGATGGATCCACCGCGTTCCAGATCCCTGATGAAAAATACCTGGGGAGCGTAACCTTGCTGGTATAACGCATTAAGCCAAGGAGGGCAGGAGATGCTGTCGCCCAGAAAAATGATATCGACTTCGGTTGCCAGGATGGCACTACTGTCAACCAGCCGTAGGGATACTCCCCGTAAATAGCAGTAAGCCTTTAGCCCGACGCAAAGTCCATGAGCAAAATAGCGATCGCGCTCGGCGAGCAAAATGGAGATGGTGTGCTTTATCATAGCGCCTCCTTGCGGCATGAATGATCCTCCACCCCGCCCTATGTCCTGTAGGGCAGCTCGGCGGCGGTGTACTTTTGGGCCGCGCTTTTGGGATTGCAGGCTGACGGGATTTTATCTCAACTTGTCATGATAAACGGCCGTTTACCCACAACAGTATTTTATTTGTGAATAGCAAAATCAAAGCTATAAATTTAGCTTTGATTTTTCTTGGGCATCCCGATGAGTAATTTATTTGCTGGGGTTTTTGTGAATGCCTAGGCGTTATGATATGGCTGTTCACCAGTAGATTAAATGGGAGTTTTCTCTTTATTTCTTCCTATTGTCTTATATTTGGCTGCATTTTATTAAGGTTTGAGCTATAAGCGATTATAAAATATGAGAAAGATCTCTATGTCATTTTTTGATTATTGCAAGAAATTAAATTTATTGACGATAATAATTTTATAAGAATATACTGATATGGCTGGGTGTTAAATGGCCTATTGTTTGTATGACTTTATCCAGGGTTAGATAATGAAATTGGTATGCTTTGAATGGAACGATTAAATGAAAGGTAAAGCGGCTATAGGGCAATGGTATCTTCCCTGATCTCCCTATAGTCGCAGCAGCAGATGCAGCTTCCACATAAATAGCACCAAGTTGAGTGAGAGGATGTTGCTCTTGCAAACCTGTGCTGGAGATTATTTCGGTTTGCTCTGCCCATTGTATTAGGACCTGGATATTTACTAAAGACGATGTTGGGTCGCCAGCGATTGGCACTCATGAAATCAGCACGTTCCAAAATGGATGGATTATTTTTACCAGGAGGTAAGTATTCCAATGACTCTAATAGACTCAAATTATTCCTGTGCCTTCAGCAAAATTACCTTTAAATCGCTTATGGAATCCTTAAAGTGTGAGCCAACCCCAGCCTTGCGTTATGGTGAGGGGTCAATCGCTTTTGTTGATGGGGATTCGGTTAATATCTACAGCGTAGTCAAGTCGGTGTACGAGTTACGCAAGAGCTGCAAGGTCGTTTATATGGTTACGTTGCTGTCAAAAGATAAAGACTGTTCCTCAGTGATTCGGCATTTATCTGATTACGTGGTGGATAAAAAAATCACCTATGGCGATCTGGAAAAGTTGATCAGACACATGGTGACGGCAAAACCCAAGGTTTTAGCGGATAATGTTTTTGGCGATGTCTGGGGGGACATCCTGAAGTCTTCTCAGAAGGAGTATCTGGTGTTGAAGTTGCTGTTGGATGGTCACAGCCAATACCAGATCGCCAAAATGTTAAATTTATCGATAAAAACCATCAGCGGCTATAAGGTTAAGGCGATAAAAAGGCACGGGGCAAGAAATTTCAACGAGCTCTACATGTTAAAGCTAAGCAATAATGCTTGATATCACAGCATCCATGGCGTTGACGTTAAGCTGTAGGATGACTTGTTGCTGAATGTCACCGTGATTAAGTGGTGTTAAGCTCTGAAGGAATCAATAATAAACTTAAAATTTAGCATTTAAACCTATAAATAACGCAATCGCAGTTATAAATAACTGCGTGGTAACTTTTCCTGTAACTTGAGGCTCAGATTGATGTGGGGCGCAATTTGCCGGGGGTACGGCCTGGCAGGCGCAACATCAATCTTGAGCAGTAACGATAAGTTCAGTACCAGGTAGACATCGACAAACCCTTAGAGGGTGAGGTCTCTGACGTCGATTAACAATGAACAAGGCTATCCTGGATAGCCTTGGGCCTGGTACGTCACCAAATCCAAGTATTCTTTTTGCAGGAAGTTGCCCATGTTTATATTTGACACGAATTATCCTTGCCCTTTAAATAAGGTCGCCTTCGATTCAATTATCGACTCCTTAAATGCTGAGCCAAACTCAAGCTTGCGTCATGATGAAAGTTACGTTGCTTTTGTTGACGGAGACTCAACCGATATATACAGCACCATAAAGCAGATTTACGGCCTGAAAAAGGAAAATAAAACGATTTATGTGATCACGCTGCTTTCCAAAGGTAAAGAGTGTTCTGCGATGGTTAAGCATTTATCCGACTTTATCGTCGATAAGAAAATTGCCTATGCCGATCTGAAAAACCTGGTCCGAGTTGTGGGCTCAGCGCAACCCAAGACGGTAGCGGACAATATCTTTGGTGATATTTGGGGGGAGGTCCTGAAGTCGTCGCAGAAGGAGCACCGAGTATTAAAGCTATTAGTGGAGGGATACTCACAATCACAGATAGCCAAGATGCTGCATCTGTCGATAAAAACGGTCAGTGGCTATAAGGTCAAGGCGGTAAAACGGCATGGGGCAAGAAACTTCAATGAGTTGTACATGCTTAAGTTCGGTAATAGTCATGTGCAATAAACCGCTAAACACCGGTGCGATGGCGTTGGATGCTATCCTTCAGCCACCGCACTCGCCGAACGGGTGGGGAGATCGCTTTACTGTTCAGTCATGAATTGGCCTGTTATTCACTAAGGATGCACATCATCACTGGCGAAAAGTCATTCCACAATAAATAGCCATCGCCTACTTCGGTGATCCTCAGTTGCCTGGTTTTCACCGAAAAATCAATAATGGACTGGTTAAACAATTTATTCGGCATATTATCGCTGGCATTTTTATTGACAGCTACCATCTGCAAGGAGAGGTAGCCATCACCTACATAACGATATTCAAAGTTGACGTTACGCAGAAGATTATACTTTACCGCGCCAGCGCTATCCCTGACCGTAGCTGAGATATGCATTCTCCCATGGCTTACACCATCAATGTGCAAACTCATGACGCCCTGGGTTTGCAAGTCGCTCTGTACCAGGAAAAAGGCGGCACAGCTCACTTTTGGGCCTTTCTCGGTAACGAAAAATTTATGCATCAGGAAGTTGAATAACAAGGCTGTCGCGACCAAGGTGAGGGCAACCAACCCGATGAACTTGCCTGAGCGATTATTTAGCAAAAGCATAGACGGCCTTACAGTCAGAGAAATGAGACAGGGTATGATCACTATTGGTGCAGCGGGTTATGAATGCTCTGCCGGACTGTTGGTAGGTATAGTGTTCGCCTGAGTGAAAAATGAACACCTCATTGTTAACGCACGGAGCATGCGCAGCAGCCAACTCTTCGGCCAGTTTTTCCTTGCGTGCAGCGACGTCAGGCGAGCTAGCGCTAAGCGCATAGAGAGGGCAGGTCGCTATATTGCCAATTTTATACAACTTAGACTTCGGGAAACTGTAATCCAGGCGGCCAGTAGCGGAACGGAAAGGTTGTAGAACCACTAAGGTTGAGATGATCAAGCTGATGGCGAGCAACGAGGGCTTATACCATCTTTGTAGCCTGGATTGCTCTTTAGCTGGCGGCGTTTCGGTTCCCGCACTTGCTACGTTCTGCTGAGTCTCTTGACTGCGAGACACCATGTCCCCGGCGATAAAGAACCCGACTCGAGGAAGGGTTTTTATGATATCTTCGTCACAGCCCAATTCGATCAATGACTTACGGATCAGTGAGATGTACTGATTAACCGAGTTATTCGACGGTTCAAGGCCATACTTATCCCAAATATTATTGAGCAGCTCTTCTCTACCGACCATCCTATCGGCGTTTTCCAGCAGGTAACTGAACAGCCGGGTAGGAATGGTGGTGAAGGTGAGCCTTCTATCGGGCTGTGCGATGTTCCACATCGCCCCGTCTTCGCTCCTGAACGCAATCATATTGAAAATCGTAAAGACCATTACCACCCCTTATAAGTTACGGCCTGATGGGTCATCGATCGGTCAATCTACTCTGCTACCAGGCCGCCGTACAGAGCCGCATCCTCTCTGCTGATTATAGTGCATCCCCGCGGCCAACGGTTTCGACCTTGAAACTTCATTTGTTATATATAAGTAACTACAGACAGAAAAAGTTGCAAAAATGTAAATGACGAAAGCGCGGGATGTCTATCGTGCGGGAAGAAATCTATAGCAGCAAATTTTAAAATGCATTTTTTTTGATTATTTTAACCACCCGTTCAGTTTATTTCAAACACAGTGAATTAGACATTTCCTAGTCCATACAGATGCTTGCGACTACGACTGTAGGATGCTCTTATCTTTATAAGACAGTAAGAGAAAACATAGAGGAACGTCCTATATCTCTATTTTTGGCTGGCGGTATTATAGCACCAATCCTAAGCAACGGCATTATTGTTGGGTAGTGATAAAAGGCGTGGCAGTGTATTTCACAGTCCGCCTAACATTTTAGTTAATATATTTAAATCATAGGAACGGATTTCATGAAAGTTAAAGCAATTGCAATGATCATTGGCGCATCCCTGATGGCTAGCACCGCTTACGCCGCTAACCAAGGCGAAGGCAAAATCACCTTCACTGGTTCAATCACTGATGCACCTTGCTCTATCGCTGCGGGTTCACTGGATCAGGTTATCCCATTGGGTGCTGTGTCTAACGTTGCTCTGGCTGCTAATGATAACACCGGTGTTTCTACACCAGAACCTTTCAGCATTGAACTGAAAGATTGTGTCATTGCTACTGCTGGCACCAAAGATAAAGTCACTGTGACCTTCACCGGTGCAGCTTCTTCATATGACTCTAGCAGCCTGGGCCTGATCGGTACTGCTGAAGGTGCTTACATCCTGATGTCTCAGGCTGACGGTGCCAAAGTGGCTCTGAACACCCCTACCGCAGCTCAGACTGTAGCTAACGGCACCAACAACACCCTGAGCTTCACTGCAGCTCTGAAAGGTGGCGGTGAAGACGCTGTGATCAAACCAGGTAGCTTCCAGGTTCCAACCAACTTCGTACTGACCTACCAGTAAGTTTGTTGCGTAATGCTGAACAACCTGCGGCGGTACTGCCGCAGGTTTTTTTTGCGACCCATGGAGTCGGTTAATGAAATGGACTTATGACGTTTCACCTTGTGTGGTGCCTTCCCTGCTGATGTGTTGTGCCCTGGCGTTTTCCGGGAGTGCATTTTCCGCTGATGTGCTGGGGCAGGGGCGCGTCAGCATGGAAGGCGCCATTGTAGAGACGCCTTGTGCAATTGAAGTTGGGGACCGTGACCAGAGTCTGGTGATGGACACTCTCCCGGTCAGCCAACTGATCCGGGATGGTCGCGGGCCAGAAAAAGAGTTTGTTATTCACCTGAGAGATTGTGTGCTGGCTCGTCTTGACCCGAAGGCCGCCAACTGGAAGCACTTTGTTGTGGCTTTCGATGGTGACAGCGACAAAGGTCACTTTGGCCTCTCGGGGGAGGCACGTGGTGTGGCTCTGATGATACGCGATCCGCATGGCACGGTGGCGGCACCGGGGAGTGCTTTGCGTGCTGGGGACATTTCTCCGGGAGAGATGCAACTGCATTACACCCTGAGCCTGGTGGGTAACCAACAGACGTTGCGGGCAGGGGCTTACAGTTCGGCGATACGGTTCAGAATGGATTATTACTAAAGGGACTCTCTACATGGTGCGTTATTTTTCCCGCTCCCTGCTTGCCATCTTGTGTCAGGCCAGCCTTGGCAGCAGCGTATTGCTCGGTGCGGTGAGCGTGGCCCAGGCAAAAGATATCCAGTTCAACACGGATGTCCTGGATCTCAAGGATCGTGACAACATTGATTTAGGCCAGTTTTCGCACCAGGGTTTTATTCTGCCGGGTACTTATGACCTTGCTCTGAGCCTGAATAACCAGGTGCAACCCGCACGCCCGATAACGTTCTTGCCGCCGGAAGACGATCCGAAAGGCAGCCAGGTGTGTCTGAGCAAAGAGATGGTGGACCAGTTGGGTCTGACCAAAGCCGCACTGGCCGGGCTGACCTGGTGGCATCAGGGCGAGTGTCTGGACCTGGCTAGCCTGGATGGGCTTCAGGCTCGTACCGATCTCGGTACCAATACGCTGTACCTGAGTATTCCGCAGGCTCATCTGGAATACAGCAGTGCGAACTGGGATCCGCCGTCGCGCTGGGAAGAGGGGATCCCTGGCATGTTGCTGGATTACAACCTGAATACTCAGGTTCAACGCCAAAACCAGAATGACACTCAGGATTACAACCTCAGCGGTAATGGGGTGGCAGGAGCCAACCTGGGGCCATGGCGATTGCGGGCCAGTTGGCAGACCAGGTTCGACCATCAGAGCGATTCGGCAAGAGAGAATACCCGCAGTTTTGACTGGACACAGTACACCGCCTACCGGGCGATTGCACCGTGGCGCGCCAAGCTGACGTTGGGGGAAGATTTCCTGAATTCCGACATCTTCGACAGCTTCCGTTTCACCGGGGGCAGTCTGGTCTCGGATGACAACATGTTGCCGCCGAACCTGCGGGGCTATGCGCCGGAAGTTACCGGTGTGGCACGCAGCAACGCCAAGGTAGTCATTAGTCAGCAGGGCCGTGTGATCAAGGAAGTGTTGGTCGCCTCCGGGCCATTCCGTATTCAGGATCTCGATAGTGCGGTCTCTGGTGCATTGGATGTGCGGGTTGAAGAAGCCGATGGCAGCGTGCAGAACTTCAAGGTCGATACTGCCACCATTCCGTATCTGACTCGGCCAGGGATGGTGCGTTTCAAGCTGGCGGCAGGTCGTCCATCCGACTTCCAGCATAAGGTCAATGGCCCTATGTTTGCCACGGGTGAGTTTTCCTGGGGCGTGAGTAACGGTTGGTCGCTGTACGGCGGCGGGCTGGGCGGGGATGAATACTCGGCCCTGTCACTGGGGATTGGGCGCGATTTGATGGCGTTAGGTGCCGTGTCTGCGGACGTGACGCAGTCTCGGGCTCGGTTACCGGGTCAAGATACTCAGCAGGGGGGCTCTTACCGCCTGAGCTACTCGAAGCGCTTTGATGATACAGGGAGCCAGGTGACCTTTGCCGGTTATCGGTTTTCAGACAGTGGCTTTCTATCCATGGCGGATTATCTGAGTGCCAGGGACACCCACGACGGAGTAGCGTCGGGACGCAGCAAGGAGATGTACACCGTGTCCTTCAGCCAGCAGTTTGAATCGCTGGCGATGAGCGGGTACCTGAATTACAACCACCAGACCTACTGGAATCAGGCCACCAGCGACCGTTATGACCTGACGGTGGCGCGTTACTTTGACATTGGCCGTTTCCGTAACGTCAACCTGTCGCTGACGGCGTACCGCAACAACTTCAGCAACACCAAGGATGACGGCATGTATCTGTCGCTGTCGTTGCCGTGGGGAAGCAGCGGGATGCTGGGCTATAACGGCTCTTATGCTGCGGGTGACAATACCAACTCGGTGACCTATTCCGATCGGGTCGGTGATACCGACAACTATACGGTCCGGGCTGGGATGGCGAATAGCGATGCTGATTTCAGCGGCTATTACTCACACCGTGGCACCCTGGCACAGGTGAATGGCATGGCCAGTTACCGCTCCGGGCAGTATAGCTCGGCAGGGATGTCGATGTCGGGCGGAGCTACCCTGACGGGTGAAGGCGGCGCTTTACATCGTACATCGATAATGGGCGGGACGCGGATGCTGGTTGATACCGATGGCGTAGCAGGAGTGCCGGTGGGCGGTTATGGCAACACGGTCAACACCAATAGCTTCGGTAAAGCGGTGGTAACGGATGTGAACAGTTATTACCGCAACAGCGTACGTATCGACGTAGACAAACTGGCGGACAACGCCCAGGCCACCGGCTCAGTGCTGCAAGGCACGCTGACCGAAGGGGCCATTGGCTATCGTCACTTTGAAGTCGTGGCAGGTGAGAAGGCGATGGCGGTAATACGTCTGGCCGATGGTTCGGTGCCGCCGTTCGGTGCCACGGTGCTGAACGCCAAGCAACAGGAAACCGGCATGGTGAACGATGCGGGCAACGTCTACCTCAGCGGTATCAAGCCGGGTGAGACCATGACGGTACATTGGAACAATGCCGAACAGTGCCGCATTACGCTGCCGAAAGAAATACCGGTGGGCATGACCGCCAACCTGCTGTTGCCTTGTGTAAAGGGGTAACGGCAGCCAATTGAACCCATTGAACAGTAAGGGCGTCATCGCCTGCCGGCTTAAGAGCCCGCAGGGATGACGTCCGATAGGAAGAGTATAGGTAATGATGATGAAAAGATTTTTTGCGATGAGCCTGTTGGCTGGGGCCGCAGTGGCCACCCTGGTTCCGTCTGCACAGGCGGCTATTTCCCTGGATCGGACCCGCGTGGTGTTCCCAGGGAATGAAAAGTCGGTGAGCCTGACCGTGCGCAATCAGAACCCTGAATTGCCTTATCTGGCACAGGGCTGGCTGGAAGACGCACACGGCACCAAGCTGGAAGGGAACAGCGCGTTTACCGTGCTGCCACCGGTACAGCGTGTCGAACCCAAAGGGCAGACCCAGGTAAAAATCCAGGCAACGCCGGGAGCCAACATGTTGCCACAGGATCGCGAATCGCTGTTCTTCTTCAACCTGCGGGAAATCCCGCCGAAAAGCGACAAGTCGAACGTATTGCAGATAGCGCTGCAAACGCGCATCAAGATGTTCTATCGCCCGGCGGCACTGGCCGAAGAGGCGACCAAACAGCAGGCGACACCGTATCAGGAAAAACTGACGCTGAGCAAAAATGGTGACCAATACACCGTCAACAACCCAACGCCGTATTTTGTGACGTTGATTGGTGCCAGCGCCAAGAAAGAAGGCGACGTGGTGAAAGGTTTTGAACCGGTAATGGTACCACCAAAGGGTAGCGTCAAGCTGGGCGGCAGTGCGGCGGCGTTAGGAGCGACCCCGGTGCTGGTGTATGTCAACGACTACGGCGGTCAACCGGTGCTGACTTTCAAATGCAGTGGCAGCAGCTGCCAGGTGGATGAAAGCAAGCGCGACAAATAATCACCCGGCATCAGTGGTGGTGATGGGCGGTGCCCAGCGGGCATGAGCCGTGACGGAAGAACAAGGAAAACAATCATGGAAAAGAGAAGACTGCCCGGCAAGACGGCAAAGTACTCCGTCCTGAGCAGCATGGTATTGGCTGCCCTGCTTACCCCGATGGCACAGGCCGCAACGGGGTTGATTGACGGTGAACACGGCGTGCTGCGCGTGTCGGGGGCGCTGACCGAAAGCGCCTGCCGCCTGGAGATGAGCAGTGCCGATCAGTCGGTCGAGTTGGGGGGTGTGGGAACGGGTCGCCTGCAACACGTGGGCGATCGCGGAACGGCGGTGGCGGTACAACTGCGTTTGCAAGATTGCATGCGCAGCGCGGCCCACAATCGTGACCAGCAGGGCAACCTGACCTGGAGCACCAACCAGCCTGCGGTGTCGTTGACCTTTACCGGCGTGCAGGATAACTACGAACCCAATCTTTTCCTGGCTCGCGGTGTGGGTGGTATGGGGCTGCGCCTGACGGATGCCTCTCGCCGTGACGTCGTGCCGGGGTTGGCAGGACAACCGCAGTTACTGACACCGGGCAGCAACGTGCTGACCTACTATATCGCGCCGGAGCGCACCGGGGCGCCGCTACAAGCGGGCGCGTATCTGGCCCATGTCAACTTCAGGCTGAGCTATGAATAGGTTTATTAATCGGCCCAAGGGCCGCTCCGCTCTCCAGAGTCTTTGGCGTACCGCTATCGGTACGGTAGGGGGCCTGGCGTTATGCCTGTCTGCGGCACAGGCCAGCAACCAGCTTGCGCTCACCATCAAGGGGATCGTGATGACGGGACCCGGTTGCCTGGTGAATGGCGACACCGCGATTGATGTGAAATTTGGCAATGCCTTACAGACCACCAGCATTGATGGCATTAACTATGCCACGCCGGTGCCGTTTTCCCTGAGCTGTACCGGCAATCCGGCGAGCCTGCGCCTGCGGTTCCAGGGAACGGTCAGCGGCTTTGATTCTGACGTGTTGGCAACCAACTTTGCGGATCTGGGGATCAAGCTGTTGAAACCGGACAGCAGTGCGTTAGCGCTGGGTGAATGGTTTACCTTCGGCTATTCGGCCACGCCGCCTGCCATCAGTGCCGTGCCGGTGAAACGGCCGGGGTCCACTCTGCCGGGTGGGGTGTTCAACAGTACGGCAACGCTGCTGGTGGAGGTGTTATGAAGCAGATAACCGCAGTATGGCCTGTCCTGGCCCTGGCGATCGCTCTGGGTAGCGCGTTACCTGCGCAGGCCGTAGACGTTAAGTTCAGCGGCACCCTGGTGGTGCCACCGCCTTGCGTGATTAACAGCAACAGCGATATTTCCGTGGATTTTGGCAACGATATGCTGGCCGGGCGGATAAATGGGGTGAATTACGAACAGCCCATCACTTATACGTTGGACTGCACTGAAGCGACCTCTGCCACGTTGAAACTGCAATTTCAGGGCGGTGGCGCAGGTTTTGATGCCAGCGTGCTCGCGACCAGTAAAGCCGATCTGGGCCTGGAACTGCGCAGTGACGGCGTCAAGCTGCCGATGAATACCTGGCTCAATTTTACCAACCCGGCTCGTCCGGTGCTGACGGCCGTTCCGGTCAAAGGTAGCAGCCTGAGTGGCGGGACCTTTACCGCAGCGTCGACGCTGGTCGTGGATTATCAGTAAGGGATGACCGATGAAAGCAAAATATGTCGCGCTTGCCGCAGGGCTAGCCATGATGGGCCTGATCGCTCAATCGGCGCATGCCGTGCAGGTGAACTTTCAGGGCGGCCTGGTGGAGGCGTTGCCTTGTACCATCAATAACGGTGGGCTGATCGAAGTAGATTTTGGCGACAATCTGGTGATCCGCAATCTCGACGGAGTACGTTACAGCAAGCCGATACCTTACCAGATTGATTGCAGTGCGGCAGGGGTGGTCAGATTGAGTATTAAGGGGGAGCCGAGCAGTTTTGACAACACGGCCCTTCAAACCAATCTGACGGGGCTAGGTATCCGTATTCTGCTGGGTGGTGGGGTGCCTTTCTCTTGGCAGTACACGCATTTTGAGAATGTTGACGTGCAATCTCCCCCGGAACTGTCCGCAGTCCCAGTGGCCGATCCAGCGCAGCCACCGAGCCCGGGAGCATTTACCGCCCGTGCCACGCTGCTGGCCGAATATCAATAGGAGCCGTTTGATGAAGCAATGGCAAGCATTACCACGGATCGGTCTGGCACTGCTGTTGACCTGCCCGTTTTTATTCTGCGTACCGGCGCAGGCGGTCGAGAACGTGGAATTCAGAGGCGCGCTGGTGAATGCGCCCTGTACCCTGCGCCCGGGTGACGAGGCGATAGAGCTAAACTTTGGCTCGTTGGTTAACAAGTTCCTTTACACCAATACGCGCACCCCTAGCCAGACATTCTCGCTGCATCTGGATGACTGTGATACGGCGGTGGCAACGGGTGTGAAGCTGACCTTTATGGGCACCGAGAGCACCGCATTGCCAGGGCTGTTGGCGCTGGATGCTGCCAGCGTGGCCCGCGGGGTGGCGGTGGGGATGGAAACAAGTGCTGGCCAGGCATTGCCGCTCAATGTCCAGGGCTCCACCACGCCACTGACGCAGGGCAACATGACGATTGCTTTGCAGGCCTATGTGCAGGCAGAACCTACGGCCAAGGCCAACCAAGGGATAGTCGAGGGCGCATTTACGGCCACGGCGACTTTTGCGCTGGAGTACCAGTAGCAAGCCGTGCCGCCGGATAGCGGCCCTTTCCTGAAACCGAGATTTGAGAAATATGTACAACATCGTGAAACGAATGAAATCGCTGATTGCTATACTCTGCCTGACGGCCACTCCGTCCAGCTATGCTGCGTTTACCATCACCAGTGCGCAATTCGACCAGACAACGCTAGAGATGTTCTTCACCTATACCGACGGTGTCGAACAATACGATACAACAAACATCCGCCCGGGCACGACCTCGTTCTTTAACGTGTGTGTGACAAAAAATAATGTTGGGTGGAATGCCTATGCCACTGATACCTACTGCGCCTTTAGTTATTATACTTCCGCCTATGCAAAGAATTACTATTACTGGGCGGATTTCCAAAAGGAATTAATGAAGAGAACGGGGCTCGGATCGGGGGGAAGCTGGAAGGGCAAGGCTAGCAGGGTCAATGCGAACACCGGAACGACTCGCACCTGTGCTGTCTATGAAGGTCCTAACAGCAGGAATGCGAGGCTGACAACGTCGTGCGTCAATACGGTTCTCAGACCCTTCACCACCGGGTGTGATATAACCGGGCCAACGGTTCTCGACCATGGTCTGGTGGACAGCACTGCTTTTGATGGGAATACCGCCAGCCTCACGGCGACGATATCTTGCCCGACGCCAGCCAAGGTTGTCATAACTTTACCCGGGCTATATGATAACACCGTCAATTTCTACAATGGGATACAGTCGACTATCACCGTCAACGGCGCGAAATTCCCGCCGCCAATTACCATTAATGGTTCGGCAGATGTGCAGATTGCATCGACTCTCGCCCCCACGGGGAGTACCGTCAAGGCTGGCGCGTTCAGCGGGTCTGCGGTTGTTGTGGTGGATGTGCTGTAGATAAGCCGTACCACATCACGGCGATGTCATCACCGGAGGAAAGAGACTCTTTTCTCCGGTTTTTTGTTTTTGTCATTCGATCCCAGCGTTAAAGAGTGTCCTCCCCAAAGCGAAACTCGTTTACATCAAACTATCAGGTATACCTTGCAAGGCAATGAAACGAATTTCTTCGGGCTGGGTCAAGAAATTGGCAAACGTCCTGCTGATGGTCCGACCATGAACGTTTCTCTCGAACATAGCAGCGGAACCGGCGATGGTTGGAAACCCCAGCCACCGCCGGGCCCCGCCTGCTCACTGGTGGGCACTGCGGTAGACATCAGCTATGGGGATATTAAGGCCGCTAGCGTGCCAGGATTGAAAAAAAGTTCGGACTTGTACGTTAAATGCACTGCCAGCGCCACGGTTAAAGTCACGCTGATCGGCTACACCTCTAGCGGTATCAAGCTGCGTGCGGATGGTTCACTGACGGCGGATGTACTGGTGCGTGACCAGCCAGCCAATCTCGGCAGCCTTGAGAAGATCGCGGCGAACCAAACGATGAACATACCCATCTCTTCGGTGTTGAAAGTGAACGGTAATCTGGCGGGGGGCGCTTTTAGCGGTTCGGCAGTGATCAATGTGGAGATTCAGTAACGTTCTTTCCTGACAACGTCAGCCTGCGTTTGGCGGGCTGATGCCCTCAGCCGTTTCCGAGCTGTTCCACCCTCGCCAACCGGGCGGGTTATTATTCCCGATTCTCTGCCTTCCTTTTATCTGAGCT
Source organism: Serratia sp. NCCP-200 (assembly GCF_059697885.1). NCBI lineage: Bacteria > Pseudomonadati > Pseudomonadota > Gammaproteobacteria > Enterobacterales > Yersiniaceae > Serratia > Serratia sp. NCCP-200. Next base: position 94,818 of record NZ_BAAKUJ010000005.1, on the reverse strand, counting down.
TGCCAATCAATAAGCAGGGTAAATGTAATTAGCTAATGTATTAGCGCTAAGGCTATGTGACATTCTGACCGGTTAAAAATAACATGATGAACAATTGATTAGCAAAATAGCGTGACGGTATTTTCATCTTATTACAAAATTTAAAATTCTATTTAGTTAATTTTTGTCTAGCGGGGCGATTAGGAGAAACCTCGTTTGGGCTGGAAGTGGCAGGCCAGCTCTGGTCTTGCTCACAAAACGCGCTTTTGATGAGATAAATCTTATGCTTGTAGGGGGCGGAAAATAACCCGTTAAATTTTTATGGTCTTGTTACTTTTTTAGTTTTAGCCAGCGGGTGGGTAAATCTATTTTTATTTGGTAATCCTTCATCACAATAAGCTATGCTTTAAGCAATCTGTCAGCGACAGATTTTATTAATTCTTGAGCGAGTAATATCCAGCCTAATTGCAATAGGAGTTTTTTGTGGCACAACGTAAATTTCTCACTCTCACCGAAGTTAACAACCTGATGAGTGCTGCCCGGAATAAACAGACCGGGGTACGAGACAGTTGCCTGATCCTGCTTGCCTTCCGCCATGGGTTTCGTATCAGCGAGTTGCTGAACTTGCGTTATCACGACCTGGAAATGATTGAAGGACGGATAAATATACGCCGGCTTAAGAATGGATTCTCTACCGTTCATCCTCTGATGAGTGATGAATGCAAGGCGATTATGGAGTGGAACCAGGTCAGGGCGCAGTGGAAGCCTGCGGTGGATCCACAGATTGTTTTTATCTCCCAGCGTGGTACTCAGCTATCGCGCGGTCAAGCTTGGCGCATTATCCGTGAGGCTGGGGAACTGGCGGGCACCGCTACTCATACGCATCCCCATATGCTGCGCCATGCCTGTGGCTATGAACTGGCGGAAAGGGGCACTGATACACGTTTGATTCAGGATTATCTGGGGCATCGTAACATCAGGCACACCGTGCGATATACCGCCAGCAACGCGGCGCGCTTTGTCGGGATGTGGGATCGTAATGGGTTGGTTATAAAGGATTTTTTGGTAAATAATCAGGTGCAAGATGAAACAATTGGGGCTAAACTGTTCCTAATTCTTAAACGAAAGATAAGAATTTGCAATGCCCAGCATTAGAATATTCCTTGATCAAGATCTATCTAACTGAAAAATAAAGTTATATTTTTTCCTCCGCAAATCACTATCTCCATTCCCTAAATTTTGGCCATTGCGCCAGACCGCTATTGCAAAACCCCAAAACACCTAAAATCACATATCACTGTAAATGACAAAGCATTTAATTTCTTATTTTAAAATTAAATAAATAAAAAATAGTCAATTAATTCAATATTAATGTATTTACCGTTTTTTTATAGGGTGCGACAAAATAGCCCCAAATGTCTCATGTTGCTGGCGAAAACTGAACGGAATAGGGAGGTCCGGCCGTGAGTAGAAATGAAGTCTGTGCGGTTGCCCGCCAGGGGAATCGACCTCCACACTTTTTCATGGTTATGAAACATTATGTGTTCAAAGGAAAATAGTATGAAAATCAAATCACTGGTTGCTGGTATTGCCGCAGTTATTTCTCTGGCTGGCGTCGCTAATGCGGCAACGGTTACTACCGTCAACGGTGGCCCTATCCATTTTAAAGGGGAAGTTGTTAATGCGGCCTGTGCCGTGGATGCCGGTTCTATTGGCCAGACAGTGCAATTGGGGCAGGTTAAAACAACTTCACTGGCTACCGCTGGTGATGTTAGCTCCGCTACCGGGTTCAACATCCAACTGAATGATTGTGATTCAACCGTTGCTACTCAGGCAGCTGTTGCTTTCAGCGGCACAGCGGTTAACGCTACCTATCCTACCGCGCTGGCCCTGCAAGGCTCTGCGGCGGGTAACGCAACCAACGTCGGCGTTCAGATCCTTGACCGCACCGGTACTGCGTTAGCGGTTGATGGCGCTACCTTCAGTGCGGCTACTACGCTCTCTGATGGCACAGTTATTGTTCCATTCCAGGCTCGTTATATCGCGACCGGCGTAGCCACTGCCGGTATTGCCAATGCTGATGCGACCTTCAAGGTGCAGTATCAGTAAGCTGAATTAGCTTATCAAGGATGATGATGACAGGCCAGGGAGGCCTGATTTTCAGCTATCGGAGGCAAGGAGTGTGCGATGTGGAGAATGGGTGCGGGACTCCTGCTAACTCTGCTGTTGGTGGGGAAGGCCGTTGCTGACGATCGTTGGGAGGAACAACCTCTCGGTGGCCTGATGCGCTTTCAGGGTGAAGTGATCGCTGAAACCTGTTCGGTGGAAGCCGGAGATCGCAATTTGACGGTATCGATGGGGAATATCACCACCGACCGGTTTCGTATGCCTGGCGATGAGGCCGATCCAGTCCCCTTTGATTTACATCTGCAGAACTGCACTTCCACGGTCAGTCGTAACGTGGGCGTGATGTTCCATGGCATGGCAGACAGCAATAATCCGCAGGTGCTTTCTGTTGGTGACGGGCCAGGTGTCGCCTCTGGCGTAGCCGTGGCGTTGTTTGATGACAGAGGCCGATTTATTCCACTCAATACCGCGCCGCGGTACTGGGTGCCGTTGCAAGAGGGGCCGGTGATCCTGCATTTCGTAGCGAAATACCGTGCCACCGGACAGCCGGTGAACAATGGTTTGGCTAACGCTCAGGCCTGGTTCGCACTGACTTATCAGTAGGCCTTGGCCGCAAGATGAAAAGTAATAGCGCTGTGAATGTTTGGCCTTTGGCCACGCAGTGTTATGGAAGTCAGATCCTGATGGACGAGGTAAATGTGAGAACAATTTCGAAGGTTGGAAAGGCAATGTCCGTGCTGTTGTTGTTGGCGGCGGGGCATGTGGGTATGGCAAACGCCGGAGTCGGCCTGGGTGCGACCCGGGTGATCTATCCTGCCGATCAGAAGCAGGTGACTTTGGGAGTCAGCAATAACGATGAGAAAAGTACCTATCTGATCCAATCCTGGGTAGAAAACGCCGATGGCCAGAAAGACGGTCGGCTGATTATTACGCCACCGTTATATTTGATGCAGGGAAAAAAAGAGAACACGCTGCGCATTATTGACGCGACTAATCAAAGCTTGCCGAAGGATCGGGAGAGCCTGTTCTGGGTTAACGTCAAAGCGATCCCCTCACTGGACAAATCACGCCAGGATGAAAACACCCTGCAATTGGCTATTACCAGCCGTATCAAACTTTTTTATCGCCCCAATGGGCTGAGTATTGCGCCAGACAAGGCTCCGGAGCAACTGCGTTTTAAACGTAGCGGCAAAGAGTTGACGATCGTCAATCCTACACCCTATTTCATCACGCTGAGCGAGTTGAACGCCGGCACGCGGCAGTTAGCAAACACCATGGTGTCGCCGATGGGATCGACCAATGTGGCGCTCCCCGCCGATGCAGGCAGCGCGATTTCCTATCGGACGATCAACGATTACGGTGCCCAAACGCCGGTATTCAAGGGTGTGATGCAGTAAGGCCTGGAGCCGCCATCCACTTCATCAAGCTATAACCAGATAAATCAGGCAGCCGGGCGACCTGTATCGAACCGGAGGGATCATGCTATACCTGAAAAACGGCACGGAAAGTCGCAGAGTGATAAACGATAACCACCAGGGTGCCCCCATCTTAAAGCTGACTTTAACGCCTTTGGCCTTGATGCTGTGGGCGCTATGTGGCGATGCATCGGCTCGAGCGGAAAATTACTTCAACCCTCGTTTTCTGGCTGACGATCCGGCGAAGGTAGCCGATCTGTCTGGGTTCGAGAAGGGACTTGAGGCGCCTCCGGGTATCTACCGTGTCGACATTTATATGAATGACGGGTTTATGTCGACCCGGGATGTCTCTTTCCGGCCCGATGCCGACAACAAGGCCTTGGTGCCTTGCCTGACTCGCAGCCAACTGGCCACCATGGGCGTCAATACCCGGGCGGTCCCAGGAATGGCCATCTTGGCATCGGAAGCCTGCGTACCCTTAACCTCGCTGATCAAGGAAGCCTCCACTGATTTTGACGTCGGGCGGCAGCGCCTGTCTATCAGTGTTCCCCAGGCTTACATGGGCAACTCTGCCCGTGGTTATATCCCGCCTGACCAGTGGCAAAACGGCATCACTGCCGGGCTGCTCAATTACAGCTTCACCGGCAGTAATGTCCGTAACAGCCAGTCGAGCAACAGCAATTACGCCTTCCTTAACTTACAAAGCGGCGTGAATCTGGGAGCTTGGCGGCTGCGGGATAATACGACCTGGAGCTACACCAGCGGCGGCGGATCGAGTTCTAATCAAAACCGCTGGCAGCACGTCAATACCTACTTGCAGCGGGACATTGCGCTACTGCGCAGTCGCTTGACGTTGGGGGACGGCTATACCTCAGGGGACGTCTTCGACGGCGCGAACTTCCGCGGTGTACAGGTGGCGACGGATGACAATATGTTGCCAGATAGCCAGCGAGGGTATGCTCCCGTGATCCGTGGAATTGCCCGCGGCACCGCCAGAGTCACGGTCAAGCAGAATGGGTTCGAGGTGTACCAAACCACGGTGCCGCCAGGCCCATTTACCATCGACGATCTGTCTGGATCGGGCAGCGGCGGTGATTTGCAGGTCAGCATTCAGGAAGCCGACGGCACGGCTCAGGTCTTTACCGTGCCCTATACGTCGGTTCCTGGGCTGCTGCGCCAAGGGCAGGTGAGATATACGGTGATGGTGGGGCAGTATCGCAGCGGCAACGATCAGCAAGAAAAACCTACCTTTGGCCAGGGCACCCTGATGTGGGGGCTGGCCGACGGCTGGACGCTGTCTGGCGGTACTCAGCTTGCCGATCGCTATCGTGCATTCAACCTTGGGGTGGCTAAAAACCTGGGCATTTTCGGCGCGGTGTCGTTTGACATCACCCAGGCTCGCGCCACCTTGCCGGATGACAGCACCCATCAGGGGCAGTCGCTGCGTTTCCTTTATAACAAGGCATTAAACGAGTGGGGCACCAACCTGCAACTGCTCGGTTACCGCTATTCCACCAGTGGCTATTACGCGCTGGGTGATACGACCTGGCGCCAGATGAGCGGTTATAAGGCGGCAACCGATGAAGGTATTGTCGAACTCATTCCGAAACTTACCGATTACTACAATCTGGCCTACAACAAGCGTGGGCGGTTGCAGATGACGGTGACTCAGCAGGTTGGGGACAATGGCACCTTTTATCTGACCGGTAGCCACCAGACTTATTGGGGGGTAGGTAAGGCGGATGAACAACTGCAGGCCGGTTTCAGCGGTACGTTGGAGGATATCACTTATACCCTCAGCTACAGCCTGACCAAAAATGCCTGGCAGGACGGACGCGACAATATGCTGGCCTTCAACATCAGCATCCCGTTCAGCCATTGGCTGCGTTCCGACAGCCAGTCCGCTTTCAACCGCTCCAGCGTCAGCTACAGCATGTCTGACGATCTGAGCGGTAGGATGACCAATCAGGCTGGGGTGTATGGCACGTTACTGGAGGATAACAACCTGAGTTACAACGTGCAGGCCGGTTACGCCGGAGGCGGAACGGGCACTTCAGGCGGGACGGGTAACACCTCGCTGAACTATCGCGGGGCTTCTGGCAACGCCAACGTGGGTTACAGCCGCAGCAGCGGTACCAGCCAACTGTATTACGGGCTAAGCGGCGGCGTGCTGGCGCATGAGAATGGCATCACCCTGAGTCAACCGCTGAACGACACCTTGATCCTGGTCAAAGCACCGGGGGCGGGTAACGTGTCGGTGGAAAACCAGAGCGGGATACGTACCGACTCGCGGGGGTATGCCGTACTGCCGTTTGCCATGGATTACCGGGAAAACCGTGTGGCGTTGAACCCTAATACGTTGGCAAACAACGTCGAGCTGGATGACGCGGTGGTCAGCGTGGTGCCGAATCACGGCGCGGTGGTGCTGGCCGATTTTAAAACCCATGTCGGGCTGAAGGTACTGATGACGCTGAGCTATAACGGACAGCCGTTGCCATTCGGGACGGTAGTGTCCTTCGATAATGGCCGCTCTGGCAGCATTGTTGCCGACGGTGGGCAGGTCTATCTGACCGGGCTGCCACCAAGTGGCGAGGTGAAAGCCAAATGGGGCGAGGGTGCTGGCGAGCAATGCGTGACGAGTTACCAACTGCCGCCGGAAAGTCAGCAGCGGGCACTTAGCTATCTAACGGCAGTATGCCGATGACGCCGGGCGGGAGAGGCGAGCAATGAGAATACAACTTTATAGCCTGTGTCTGCTGGCGCTGTTTAGCACCAGGGTAACGCAGGCCGCGGACAGCACCATCGCCATTAACGGTTACGTTAAGGACAATGCCTGCTCAATAGCTCCGGGGTCGCAAAGTTTTGTGGTGGATCTGATGAGTAATGCGGCCAAACAGCTGCATCGGGTAGGGGCGACGACGCCAATGGTGCCGTTCAGCATCGTGCTCGATAAATGCGGCGGTTCAGCCATCGCGGTGAAAACGGGTTTCACCGGCGGGGCAGACAGCGACAATCTGACTTTGCTGAAAATCGACGGTGGGGCCGGTGCGGCAGCTGGCATGGGCATACAGATCCTCGATAACAACGGCAATGCCATTGCTCTCAATGAGATCTCTAGCGGGTTGAACTGGTCAAACATCACCGCCGGGCAATCCAATACGCTGTATTTCTATGCGCGTCTGATGGCGACCCGTGCCCCAGTGACTGCCGGGCAGGTCAGAGCGACGGCAAACTTCACCCTGGAATTTCAGTAACCGGAGAAAAGGGCTATGAACATGAGCAAGCTGGTCCCGATCGCGGGGTGGTTACTGATGATGGTACTCCCCCTGGCGCATGCGGCAGATGTCAACATCACCATCAATGGCAAGGTGGTGGCAAAACCCTGCACGGTATCCACCGTGTCTACCACGGTAGAACTGGGTGATTTATATACCTTCAACCTGCTGGCGGCAGGTGCCACTTCGCCATGGCATTCGGTGACATTAAACCTCACCAACTGCCCGGTAGGGACCTCAAAGGTGACCGCGACCTTTTCCGGCACGGCCGATAGCACACGGAACTATTACGCCAATCAGGGCGCGGCCCGCAATATTGCATTGCAGCTGGCCGATAGCGGCGGGGTAAATCTGCCCAACGGCAGTACCAAAGTCGTGGCGGTGAATGACGCATCGCTGGCCGCCAGCCTGGTTTTGCAAGTGAGGGCCATCACGCCCAGCGGCAATGTGACGCAGGGTTCGATTCAATCCCTGATCAACGTGACTTACACCTATTCCTGATGATGAAGAACATATGAAAGACTTAATCCGCGTATTTCTGAAATATCTGGGTGCAGCTGCGCTCTTGATTGGCTACTCATCCAGTGCCCATGCCTTTGCTTGCCGAACGGCGGCCGGTGTGACCATTCCTATCGGCGGCGGCAGCGCCAACGTTTTTGTTACTTTGTCTCCGCAGATTGGGGTGGGCCAAAACCTGATTGTCGATTTGTCTACCCAGATATCTTGCCGAAATGATTATCCAGATACCCGAACAGACTATGTTTCTCTGCAAAGAGGTTCGGCCTATGGCGGCGTACTGGAACATTTCACCGGCAGCTTTGTTTATGACGGCTCGTCTTACCCATTCCCAACCACGTCTGAAACCAAGAGCGTGATTTATAAATCGACCACCATGACGCCATGGCCCGCTGTACTTTATCTCACGCCTGTCAGCACCGCAGGTGGCGTGGCAATAACCAATGGGTCGTTGATTGCGGTGTTAAACATGCATCAAACCAATAACGTGGGGGATTCCTACTCATTTATATGGAACATCTACGCCAATAATAGCGTGGTGATCCCTACCGGTGGCTGTGATGTCTCTTCCCGCGACGTTACCGTGAATCTGCCAGAATATCCGGGAACGGTGTCGATACCGTTGACGGTGCGTTGCGCCAAGAACCAAAACCTGGCCTATTACCTGACCGGGCCAACCACGGATGCCGCATCCACGATTTTTGCCAACACTGCCTCTGCACCGGTAGCTCAGGGAATTGGTATTCAGGTTGCTAACCGCAATGGCGCTATTCCGACCAACAGGAACGTCGCGCTGGGGACCGTCGGTAGTTCTGCAGTCAGTTTAGGTTTGACCGCCAACTATGCACGCACAACCGGTCAGGTGGTGGCGGGTAATGTCAAGGCCGTGGTGGGTGTGACCTTTTTGTATCCTTGAATGTGCGTTTGAACGAGGCCTCAAGCCTGGGGGAATGGCACTAAACACGGTTATTTAGGAGGAAAAATGCAGCAGGCAAATCATCAGCAAGCTGAGCATGCGACAGCGGAAAGCTGCAAGCGAATTCTGGTTGTTGAGCCATCCAGGATCAATTGGATCGGGCTGCAGCGGTTATTGGGGGACGCGGGCAGCACAGAGTTAAGTTTTTGCCGGGTCAGTAAATTGACCGATGCCAAAAAGAAAGTTTATGAATTTAAACCTGATGTGATCTTGTTTAGCTCATTATCTCGTGGCACTGACTATCTGTCGTTATTATCCTTTTTGTCAGATATTGCCAGTTATCATCATAAAACCAACTCGGTGATCTGGTTGCAGCATGATATGGCCTGGATGGTGCAACTTCTCCACGCGTTTGGCGTAGATACGGTATTGATCGATCCGGTTAACCTTTATCAAATCACCCAGTGTTTAGGCCGCGATCGGACTGACAAAGCGCCCAAAAATGCGGCTTTATTAGGTAAGCAGGAAAGATTGATTGCGCTGGCCTTACTGCGCGGGCGTAGTGCCACGGCTATCGCCAATGTGACCGGCAAAGATGTACGAACCATCAGCACGCAGAAGAAATCGATCATTAGAAAGTTACAGATGACAACCAATGAGGAGCTCTACCTGCTGGCGGGTAAGCTGGTTTATTTAACCAAGATAAACGGACTGAGTGGTGAGACTCGATGAAAAAAATAATGATTATGCATCCTTGTATTGTTACCTGGCATGGTTTGCATCAGTTATTCAGGCGCAAACTGCCCGACGCTGAGATCGTACCGGCGCACTCCATCTATGATTTGGTATTTGATGATGATTTATCTGATGTTGATCTGATCGTCAGTGAGCTCTATGGTCTGAATGAAAATATCACTATGGGGGCGAAGCTGCTGTCATTTGTTCAATCAGTCAGGCAGGACAAACCGTTACTGATTATGACCGATGTGCCAGGAAAACAGGTGTTGGAATGCCCAGGTTATCTACCGGGGGTGTCCTATATTGCTTTATCTGAAGATATTCGTCAGTTAGTTAATCAGGTCGATCAGGTTCTGGCTGGCAAGATTGTTATCAGTCCGTCTCTGCGTAGTGAACAGGGGAGCAGTCTGTCCAACATCGACACCAGACCTTTTTCCCGCTCGGAAATAAAGGTTTATAGCTTATTGCAGGAGGGCTTCAGTATCTCGCAGATAGCGAAGAAGATTTCCCGCAGCGTCAAGACCGTGAGTGCACATAAACGCAACATGATGGGCAAGCTTGGCATTGAGAGTGAAGTCGAGCTCTATGCCTGTTTTAATCAATAGCCCTATATCGGTTACCGCCTGATTTGGAGATCGCTGTCATCAGCGATCTCCGGCGGTGGTGGAGCATAGTTTGCTGTATAATACACAAAAAGTAAGGCTATTCCGGCGGGTTTAGCCGTTTTTGCGTTTACCCGCTTCCCATATCCCCGCGAATCGTGCCGCATTACTGGCGGTATAGCGTACGGTATGGCGAATATTTCGGTGCCCCAGATAATCCTGAATCAATCGAGTATCCGCACCTCTTTCCGCCAGTTCATAGCCGCAGGCATGGCGTAGCATATGGGGATGCGTATTGATGACCGTGCCCGCCAGTTCGCCAGCCTGACGGATAATGCGCCAGGCTTGACCCCGCGATAGCTGGGTTCCTCGCTGAGAAATAAAGATAATGTCCGGGTCTGCACCGGGTTTCCATTGGGCCCTGTGCTGCTTCCATTCCAGAATTGCTTCGCATTCGTCATTCATCAGAGGATGAACGGTAGAGAATCCATTTTTAAGCCGGCGTATATTTATCCGTCCTTCGGCCATTTCAAGATCGCGAAAGCGCAGGCGCAGCAGTTCGCTGATACGGAATCCATGGCGGAAAGCCAGTAAGATCAGGCAGCTATCTCGTACTCCAGTCGGTGTATTTCTGGCAGCACTCATCAGTTTGCGGACTTCTGTTAGAGTGAGAAATTTACGCTGTACCAAAGAAAACTCCTATTTTTTTCGCTTAAAAAACGCCAGAGTTAGGATTAAATAGAATAAAATTCTTACCTACCGTTATTAAATCCAAAGAGTGCAATAAAAGTTTGTTAAAAGTGCAGTTGGAGGTAATTTCATAGGATAATTCCTATTTGATGTTTATTGTGATGTTACAGGTGACTACCGTCAATATCCAGCATTTACGGGGGAGGGCAATTGCACTGTTTAATTAGCATTGATAATACAGTCTATAATTTGACTGTTTCCCGTAAATATAATGAATATTGGGTTTCTTAATAGAGTAAAGTGTAATGAATTTCACATTTGTCAGAATAAAAAGTTGATGTGAAGTGTAGTGAACCGGCACTAGCCAAAAATTGTACATTGAGCCTATCATGATAAGGATAACCCCAAGCCCCTTGCTAGAGACTGCCAAATGAATATTCAAATAAAAGTTGATAACAATCTGTTCGACAACCTCTCTGAGAAAGCCCGTGAGGCGTTGCTGAACGAACTGCAAACTCGCGTCCATGAGGTCTACCCGGCTAGTCACCTCACGGTGATTGCTGGGCTGAATGATAAGACTGAGATCGTGACCAGTGATTTTTTTAACGACGTTGAGGCAAAATTGACCGTGCAGGAAATTGTCGACGATGTCATCCTGCATGGCCATTGGCATAACGCATAGCCCTCACCCCAACCCTCTCCCACAGGGAGAGGGAGCTGTCAGCCCCTGTTCGTTTGGTAGTAAAGCGATAAACTCAGCACACTCGATCGGCCCCTTCCACAGGGAGAAGGAGCTGCCAGCCCATGCTCATTTGTAAGAAAATAGATAATCTCAGCAAACTCGATCGGTCTCCTTTGACAGGGAGAGGAGGCTGTTAGCCCCTGCTCTTTGGAAGTAAAGAAGTCATCTCAGTAAACTTGAACGCCCCCCATCCAAGGTACATCACCGCATTTTCAGCCCACTCGATCGGTTCCCTGGAGAGGGGAGCTGTCGTTGGAAGTAAAGAAGTCATCTCAGTAAACTTGAACGCCCCCCATCCAAGGTACATCACCGCATTTTCAGCCCACTCGATCGGTTCCCTCTCCCTGTGGGAGAGGGTTAGGGTGAGGGCACATGCTTTACCCATCCAGATGCTCTCCCTGTGCCGTATTTTTCCCGCCCAACATGGAAAAAATGAAAGTCCGACATATACTTATGGTGCTAAACATCAATCTGTTATTGAAAGCCGTTTTATCCTGGTTTTGCTAGACCATAAGGAGCGCTAATGACCTATCACCTACTTACCCTGTGGGATATTCTGGTTACCACGTTTTCATTTTTCTTTTTCATCGCCTACCTGTTTATCCTGTTCCAGGTCGTCTCCGACCTGTTCCGCGATCACCAACTGAGCGGCTTTTATAAGGCAGTATGGATTGTGTTCCTGCTGTTTATCCCGCTGTTAACGTCTCTGGTCTATCTGATAGCCCGTGGCAAAGGCATGGCCGAGCGGCATCGTGCGCAGGTGCAGAAATCCGTCTCTGCCACCAACGAGTATATCCGCGGCGTCGCGGGTAAATCGCCAGCCGAGCAGATTGCAGACGCCAAAAAGCTGTTGGATGACGGTGTGATCACCGAAAGTGAATACCAGCAGCTTAAGGCTAAAGCACTGGCCTGAGGTTGAAGTTGGCAGGAAACATGACATGAGAGAGAAGGGGGGCCGCAAGCTCCCCTAATAACCCATATTCGGCAGTGAACCCACCTTGAGATCTCTTGCAATCTACCGCTCAACCAAGCGCCGCTGTTGGTCATTATATGGCTGAACTACTATTGGCTTCCCACTGGTCGTAGGCCGGCAAGAGGGTCGTGCTGATTATCGATTTGAAATCGTGAGGAACATCTTAGATCGCCTTGCGCAGTGGTATCGCAAAATAATACCAGCGTGCTGTGGTTTGCCGGGGTTCGGGTAATGTAGACAAACTCATCCGGATTACAGACTACATTGTTAACGGTTAAATACTCCTTGTAGCCAGCCACATTGGTTTCCAGATCGTCTCTATCTATATAGACAGAACACTGATTGATCGTGGCCGCTTTAGTGTGACTGTCAAAAAAACGTGCGCTTTGCGATTGATTGCTGGCCAGCAGGATCAGCATAGCCAGGGTGAACGCCGTAAATAGGCCATAGCGCAATAGCTTGGTCTGGTTTAAAACCGTGCGTTCTGGCGGCAGAGTTTCGGCCTGTGAGCTCTCGACTGGGAGCGGATCTGGCTTATTGCTTTGCTGCACTATGACGTTGGCGCTCTCTTCTTGCTGTATTTCAACGGTGCCGGAAAAAACCACTCCGACTTTGGGAACCGTGCGGATGATGTTTTTGCTCAGCCCGGCTTCCCGCATCCCTTTTCTTACCAATGAGATGTTCTGATAGAGGGTATTGGCAGTGACATACTGGCCATGTTTTTGCCAGACTTCATTGAAAAAGTCGCTTTGACTGATTACCTCACCCGGGCGTTGCAACATTAATTGCAGGCAACGGCTTGCAGGAACGTTTAAAACGGTTTCTTTGCCTCGAGCGCGCAGCGGGCACAGACGGTGCTCTTCGGGAAGGTACAGAACGGTATCGTTAATGATTATTTTTTTATTCATTTTCAATATAGTAAATTTAGATTGTCTGAATGCTCAGCTTGTTTAAAGTATAGATTATAAGTCTTAGCAGGCGTGAAAAATCAGTAACATTTCATATTCATTTAAAAAACAAAGTGTTAATAACAAATCTTAAATGAGAGTTACTGTCATCTAAGAGCGATTGAGAACGCGCTGTTCTGATTTAATATTTTTTATTAACTGGCTGAATTTTAAGTGTATTTTTGTTTTTTTATCAAGAATAAAACTACTTCACTCAGAAAAATCCCATTTATGACCTAGTATTTGTTCCATCAGCAAGGAGGGAGAGAAGTAAAGCGGCTTCATCTTACTGAGGTAACGGATAGCTTCACCGGTAAAGGTTTTAATATATCGGCGTAACAGATAAATCCTAATCGTAGGTTTATGGGTAATGGATTGATTATTAATGAGTAAAAATTAATAACCAGCGATAAATGTTGTAAGATAAAAATCTTTGACATTTATGACTACTAAAATGAAGTGAAGTAATGAGATGTGAAAAACACCAGGATGATTCGCGTCAGCTAGCGTTAAATGCTGACCGATATTTGTTTTTCGGCATTTAAGGCTGTTAAGAGACTTTTAGAGATAGCAATGTGATCATCTTGGCGCGGTTGCCATAGTGGAAATTGCTCCTATAATGTCTCACTTAAGGGAGGTTTGTTATTTTTGTTATTAAACCAAAATAATAATCCGAGATGCATATGGAAAATAGACTTTATGGATTCCTAATTGATGATGACATTCAATTCGATATTGCCAATCGAAGGCTCCTTTATTATTCTGATGGAGCTTCGGAGCGCACCCTGTTTTTCAAGGTTATCTCTTTAAACGAGATCCAGACCCGATTACTGATTTATTTGCTGGCGAATAGCCTGGATGCCGTCATCTATAAAAATGACATAATGAAAAACGTTTGGGAGGAGATTAATTTATCTTCGTCCAGCCAGCGTTTATGGCATGCAATAAATGAATTGCGTAAGAAACTGGCGTCACTTGGGCTCCCGGAAGATTTTATAGCGAACGTTCATGGTATTGGCTACTCCGTCGATAACCAGCGAGTCTCTTCGCTATTTGTTAAGTAAGTTGTAGTTAATATAAATGCTGGAGTCATCTAGCTATATCCATCCCCATGGGTATTCACCAGGCCATTTTAATGGATATTAAAATGGTATTCATAATACAAGGTAAGTAGGAATATATATGAAAAAGTTAGCAATCGCTGCATCCCTGATCGCTGTTTTCGGTACTGTTGGCCTGGCCCAGGCAGCTTCTACCGGTACCATCACTTTTAACGGTGAACTGACTGCCAATACCTGTGACGTTGTGGTTGATGGCCAGGGTGCGGACGCGACCGTCATTCTGCCAACCGTCGGCACCAACCAACTGCAAAACGCTGCTCGCACAGCAGGTGATACCGGCTTCGTGATGTCCTTGAGCAACTGTTCAGGGACCCTGGAGACTGCCTCCGCTTTCTTCCAGGCGGGTTCTTCTGTTGATACGGTGACTGGTCGCCTGTTTAACACAACCGGTACGGCTACCAACGTCAGCCTGCAATTGCTGGACGCTTCCAGCCCGACTCAGGCCGTGATCAAAGCCGGTAGCCAAGAGCAGACCACCGCGATGACTTATAAAGACGTTACCAGTGGTAGCACCACACTGCCGTACATCGTTCGCTACTACGCTGAGGCACCAACCACTGCGGGTACCGTAGTCAGCAACGTTGTTTATTCTATTCAGTACCAGTAATGGACTGTGGGAGGGGTACGCCCCTCCCAATCTGTCAGTTCCCGGAGTTTATGATGAAATTACTCTCTACTAATGTGCTAAAAGTTGGCGTTGTTGCCGCCGCAGCCTTGTTCAGCGTCAGTAGCCTGGCCAGCGTGGTGATTAGTGGTACGCGGGTGATTTACCCCTCTGATGCCAAAGAAGTCAGCGTCAAAATCAGTAATGGCGGTCCATCACCGGTGTTGTTGCAAAGCTGGATCGATAACGGTGACGCCGACGCCAAACCGGCCGCGATCAAGGTGCCGTTTGTCCTGACGCCCCCGATGAACCGTGTGGAGCCGAGCAAGGGCCAGACGTTACGTATCAGCTACGCCGGTGGCTCGCTGCCGATGGATAAAGAATCGGTGTTCTGGCTGAACGTACTGGAAGTTCCGGCAAAAACCCAGGCTAAAGCGACAGAGAACCGCTTGCAGATGGCTTTCCGTTCGCGCATCAAGCTGTTCTATCGCCCTGCGGGTCTGCAAGGTAACGCCAATGAAGCGGCTAAAGCGCTAACCTGGAACAGCCAGGGTAACCGGGTACAGGCCAGCAACCCAACGCCGTATTATGTCTCGTTGGTCAACCTGTCGGTTAATGGCAAAAAACTTGACCATGCGATGGTGGCCCCCCGTAGCACCATGACATTGGACTTGGCGGGCAGTGCAGGTAGTAAGGTTACAGGGAGTTTCGTAAATGATTACGGTGCGGTTAATACTTTTGATGCAGTGATAAAATAACGACCCCGCTATATAAAACACTCTCGCATTAATCGGTTGACCGCTATTCAGGAATCAGTTCTTGAAGGGATATCTATGTCTAAATATTTTCAATATGGCCTGTGTAGCCAGTTATCGCCACTGGCCATAGCTATTTTATCAACTTTTTTTGCGGCTAACGTTAATGCTGAGAACGCGGTTTCTGCACCACAAGACATCGCCAAAAATCTTGAGTTCGATGCGTCATTCCTGAATGTGGATGATGAGAAGTCCGTTGACCTCAGTCGTTTTGCCAATGGCTCTTCGGGATTGCCTGGGATCTATAAAACGGCTTTATATGTTAATAATCAACCGATCAGCAATACTGACATTGAATTCAAAGCGCGGACAGATAAAAGCGTTTATCCCTGCCTGACCCGCGAACTGATTAAAAACATTGCGTTTGATTACGCCAAGCTGCCAGCGGATTTTTTAACCTCGCTGGACAAAGGGGATGTCTGCTTCGATCTCCAAAGCAAGTTACCGGAAGCTCAGGTGAATTACGACAGTAATGAGCAACGTCTGGATATTGTGGTGCCGCAGGTTTACATGCTCAACACCGCCCGCGGCACCGTTAGCCCGGAGCTGTGGGACAGCGGCGTACCGGCACTCTTGATGGGCTACAACGTCAACGGCTACACCAGCGAATCGCACGGTAATACCTTCAATTCGCTGTTTGCTGGCGTGAACGCCGGGCTGAATGTCGGCGCCTGGTATCTCCGTCACAACGGGTCTTATACCCGGATGGACAACGGACCGAACCAGTACAACAACCTCAATACTTATTTGCAGCGCGATATTCCAGTACTCAAGGCGCGCGTGTTGATGGGCCAATCGAACACCACCGGGCAACTGTTCGATACGCTGCCGTTTACCGGTATTCAGTTAGCTACTGATGAGCGGATGTTGCCGGAGTCCCTGCGCGGTTATGCGCCGGATATCCGTGGCATTGCCCGTACCAACGCCCGCGTTACCGTACGCCAGGGCGGTCAGGTGTTGTATGAAACCACGGTCACCCCGGGCGAGTTCCTGATCAACGATCTGTACCCGACCGGCTACGGCGGGGATCTACAGGTCACTGTACGTGAGTCCGACGGTACCGAGCAGACTTTCAGCGTGCCTTATGCCTCGGTGGCCCAACTGCTGCGGCCTGGGTCATCACGGTATTCGATCACCGCAGGTGAAGTACGTAGCGATAACCTGCGTGAGAAACCGGCGCTGTATCAGGGCACCTACCAGTTGGGGTTAACTAACGCCATCACCGGCTATGGTGGCCTGCAGGCCAGCCAGGATTACTACGCACTGCAGTTGGGTGCGGCGGTAGGCACGCCGATTGGTGCCTGGGCATTTGATGTTACCCAGGCGCGTACTCATTTGGGGAACGGCACCGATGCCAATGGCCGACATGAGTCGGGTAATAGCCTGAGTGGGCAAAGCTATAAGGTGAGCTACAGCAAGCTGATCAGCGAAACCAACAGCAATCTGTCGCTGGCAGCGTACCGCTTCTCAACCGATGGCTTTATGGACTTTATGACCGCGATGCAGACTCGTGACGCGGTAGCAGAAGGGTTCTCGCCGGAGTCGATCTCGCGAGCCAAAAATCGCCTGACGGTGACTGCGGGACAAGGTCTGCCGGAGAACTGGGGCCAGCTGTATATCAGCGGCTCCTTGCAGAATTACTGGAACAAAGACGGCAGCGAGAAGCAGTACCAGATAGGTTACAACAATCGCTACAAGGACCTGTCCTACGGCCTGAGCATTAACCGCAGCTTCTCCAGCCTGGGTACGGCGCAGACCAACTATCTGTTGAGCTTCAGCCTGCCGTTGGGGCGTAGCGACGAAACCCACACGCCACAGTTGCGTATGGACTTGTCCCATGACAGCAGCGGCCGTTATGGCCAGCAGGCTACGGTATCCGGCACCACAGGGCAGGATAACCAGTTCAGCTATGGCGTGACGGCGATGAATGCCAATCAGGGTATGGGTTCCAGCGGCTCGCTGAACGGTAACTACCGTAGCCCGGCCACGGCATTGAGCGGTACTTACAGCACGGGTAAAGGCTATCAAAGCGCCTCTGCCGGGATGAACGGTACGGTGATCGCCCACTCTGGCGGGGTGACCTTTACACCGTACACGTCGGACACCTTCGCGCTGGTGGAAGCCAAAGGTGCAGAGGGTGTTAAGGTTTCCTCATATCCCGGCGTGAGCATTGATTCACGAGGGTACGCGATAGTGCCTTACCTGAATCCGTACCAGATGAACGAGATCAGTCTCGATCCGAAAGGGACGGCGGCCGGTGTGGAATTGGATAACACCAGCCAGAAAGTGGCGCCATATTCCGGTGCGGTGGTGAAGGTGAAATATACTACTAAGCAGGGGACGCCAATTCTGGTGAACGCAACCTATCGAGGGGAGCCGGTACCGTTCGGGGCCGATATCTTTGATAGCAAAGGCAACAGCATAGGCTCAGTGGGCCAGGGCGGGCAACTGTATGCGCGTGTGGCGCAAGACAAGGGCCAGTTGCAAGTGAAATGGGGCGAAGGTGGTGAGATGCAATGTACCGTCAGCTATATGCTGATGCCTATGGCCAAGGGCCAAGAGCAGATACAACAATTCAACTCTCCTTGCACGGCGATAGCGCCCGTTCGTTCACCGAAGTCGGCGCTGGCCAATAACGACGCGCTATCGGCGGTTAATCACGGTTAATCGCCAGCCATGACAACTATTTTGCTTTCGGGTTGGCCTGCAAGGGCAGCCAGAAAGAGAGGAATGACGTATGAAGTTATCGAAAAACAAGATGTTGGGTTTGCTGGGCGGGTTGGTTCTGGCTACGGTGAGCCAGGCTGGCTGGGCTGCGGTGGCCTGTAAACCGACGCGTAACGCACCGCCCTCGTATAGCGTCCCTCTGAACCCTCCAGTGATTTCGGCGGGGGCAGATATTCCTATCGGTACCATCATCTTTCAGGGGAGCTGGATCGGTACCCAGACCCCGTTGATCGAATGTACTTACGATGGTATTCCCAACGCCTACAGCACGGCGTTCAGCGTTTCCCAAGCTCCGCTTCCTTTGAGCGGCCTGAACACCGGCCCGTTTGCCGGGACGGTATATCAAACCAACATTCCAGGGGTTGGTGTTGCCATATCACGCGTTAGCGCCGGTCCTGGGGCAAAACTGGGTGTGCCCGTGCGTCGTCCCGACGAAATAGTGATGACGGCGGGTGGGACGATCGATTTCCAGAACGCCACACGTTATGTCACGCTGATCAAGATCGGTGAGATGACGCCGGGCAACTATTCCATTTCGGCCGCGGGTTTTCCTGCGGTGCGCGATGATATGATTAATTCACTGACCGACAGGCCCATTCAGGGGCTGCCGATTGAATTAAGCCAGGCCACGTTTCAGGGCAATCTGACGGTCTCGACGCAGACCTGCATGACGCCTGATGTCACCGTTAATATGGGGTCTCATGATATCCGTGAGAAATTCAGGGCAATAAACTCGACCTCACCTTGGGTTGACGCCTCTATTTCGCTGACCAATTGCCCGACATTCTTTGGTTTTTATAACCAGAGCAACTCGACGTTGATGATGGATTTCAATACCAAGGCACCGATCGTTTCACCTTCAATAAGTAACAGCATTGGTTTGCGATTAACACCGATGAGCAACGTGATTGATGGCACCAATGGCGTGATGGCTATAGACACGACACGGCCTGATGCCGCGTCGGGCGTCGGCATCCAGATTGGCTGGGGAGACAGTAGCCAAATACCGACACCGTTTGATTTTGCCTTAGAAAAAACGGTAACGCTGCCGAAGGATGGTAGCCGAACTATTCGCATCCCTCTGTCTGCACGTTATATTCAAACGGCTGCGACACCTACGCCGGGTCAGGCGAATGGCAAAGTGACGTTTACGATCAATTACTATTAAACAATTTAAGACGATACCGGTACTGGGCCTCTGTGTATCCTCTTTTATAACGATTAGAGCACTTAACTCGACCATCTTTCAGCCTCAGCTTGTAGCGATATTGATGGGGGAGTTCATTTAGCATAAAGGAGCTCAATTAATATGCCTGGTAAAATTAATATCATTACCGATAACTATTATTTTTTTGTTGGGCTCAAGGCGTATTTACATGCCGAGGGGCGAGTGATTAACCAAATGGCACTCAATGAACTGAAAAACACCAGCACCAGTAGCTTTAGCAAAGAAGATGTGCTGGTTTTTCATATGTTGAATTCAATCAGTGAGATGTCGTTCTTGATTGCGGTAGCCAAATTCCCGGGCAAAGTGATTTTTTTGCCAAGCGAAATGAAAATTAAATTCAATCTGGATTTTGGGCGGCATATTGCCTTGGCAGAGGATACCGATGAGGGCGCGGTGTTTAATGAATTGGTCAAGATCGTTGGTGGGGAGCTTCCTGTTGCTACTTTTCTCCAGGATAGCTTAACCCGCAGAGAGAAGGCCGTACTGCTGTCTATGATCGATGGCATGAATATGCAGGCCATCGGCCACAGTTTACGTATCTCAACCAAAACCGTGTATACCCACCGGCGTAATGCCTTGCAAAAGCTGGGGGTGCGAAACCTGTTTCAGGCGTGCCCCATAAAAACCAGCGTGCTTAATTCAGCTATTTTTGCCAGTTGAAAACATGGCCAGCGCCTAGGGGAGCACTGGCCGTGGTTAACCTACCTTATTTCGTTGGTGCCGGGCCGATGTTGTCATCGATACGCTTGAGCATATAAGGGAAGAACGGGTTTGAGGACAGACGCATCAGTGAGTCCAGCCCGACCACCAGCACTGCCCGCTCGCCACGTGCGGCAAAGGTCCCCAGGCTGATACCGTACTGATTGCGTGGTTCCGGGTAACGCCCGTAAAGGGAATCACTCAGCGGGAACGGCAAGGCCACGTGCGACAGCGAGAAGATATCCGGCAAGTAGGTGATACCGAGCAGATCCGTGGTCTCTGCCGTTTGCCCTGCGACGATGGTGCGTGCCTCGGTATCGGTAGTTTCTGGCGTTACGTTAGTGACGATGGTGGCTGTATAGTTACGCGGTGCCGGTGGCAGCAGCCGCGGCAGCGCGGTATAGGATGAGCTTCTGAGTAACGGCCCAAACGCCACCGCCTGGTTTAAATCAAATAACACCACTTCACTGCCGTTGGCAGGCAGATGGTTATACAGGGCGGTGATCACCGCGCGGGTACTGACGGTAGAATCCATCACCGATTGGAACGTCAGGATCGGCGGCAGTTCGCCCATTTTGCCGTTGCGTGAATCGGCGGCAATCTGCCTTTGCAATGCCTGGGTTAGCTGGAAGGACTGGCGTGCCGCATTCACCGGGAACGAATTGTATTTGAATGGGTTAAACTCCGGCACAATCCCCAACCACGCCGCCTTGGCAAACGCCGGGAAGATGGCTGGCCAACCGGCAATACCGGCAAAACGAGCAAAGCTGGTGACGCCGATCATCGGCGAAATCAGCACCACACGCTGGGGTTTCGTCAGGCGGGGGTCATCCAACGCATCCAGCGTGTATTTCATCGCCAACGCGCCGCCGTTTGAGAAGCCTACGATATGCAGCGGTACGTCGTCACCCGCCAGGCGTTTGGCTTCACGGATCGCCAAACGGGTGGCCGCCATCCAATCCTGCCAGTCTACGTCGGTCAGTGCTCCTGGTACGGTGCCGTGCGCCGGTAAACGAATACCGACCGCCACATAACCATATTCACGGTAATTATCCGCGATATGCCGCAGGCTGTAAGGGGTATCGGTCAAGCCATGCAACAGCACTACAGCGCCTTTCGGCTTGCCTTCCGGCATCATAATGTAGGAGCGGTTCCAGTCGGTGGGAAACTTTTCGGGATAGATTGGGCTGTCGGCATAGTAGCGGTTCAACGAGGTCTGCTGGCTGCTGTCCAACTTGTCGGTCACATTCTGGCGAACCTCTTTGAAAATGGCGTCCTCGGCAGTCAGATAATCCGCCCAACTGGCCTTATCGATCTCATCGGCGTGCATTTCATCAGGGACAAAGGTATGCCAAAGCTGTAACGATGGCCCACGCTGGGTGTCATAAACTCGCATGCCCAGCGCACCGACGATTAACACCACCAGCAGCAGGGCAATGCGTTTAATCCATTTGATAAACATCAGGTTTAACTCCGTTTTTTATTGTAATGGCCGAGCCGGAAAACTCGCTATTATCCCGCAAGGGGAGTTCGTCCCTGAATTCTGTATCCTATCAGCAAGGGGGCCATGTTGCGGCCTGACACCTAAACCGTGAAGCAACTTGTTCCCTTTAGCGTGGTGATACGGTGGTGGTACTGCCATTGGTCACCAGTGCAACGCGCTGCCCTGTATGGAACTGGGTTGAGCCCTGTGCCTGAACGACCACGATATTCACGCCATCATCCCGGCGCACTTCCAGTTCCACCCCGGCGCTGCGGTTCATGGCGCTTTGGATCCCTGAGCCAGCAGCTGCGCCCCCCACGGCACCCGCCGCCGTTGCCAGGCTGCGTCCTGAGCCGCCACCCACGGTATTACCCAGGAAGCCACCGACCACGGCCCCACCAATAGCCCCAGCGGCGTTGGTGCCATCACCACCCTGGATGGTTACCGGACGCACGGAGACCAGCGTGCCATAAGTGACGAAGTTGGCCTGCCTGGCCTGTGCTGCTGTAAAGGTATCGCCGGAAGCGGTGCGATTAGCGTTACATCCGCTGAGAACGGCGGCAGCAAGAGCGACAACAATGATGGTTTTATTCATGAGAAAACTCCGGGCAAGTTAAGTACGCAAAGAGACAGTCGCTGTCTCATACAAATAAGTATGGCAGGAACTTGATTTTATTCAGGCGGTACGACAAAAAATTATAATCGGGCGTAAGAATAAGGATTAAGAATTTTAGTGTGTTGTTTTACGTCAATTAACCAAGAATATTCTTATTCATCAGCATGATTAATTATTCTGAAGGAGGATAAATGAATAGCGGGGTGACAGCCTGAACGCTCCTGGAATGGCGACGAATTGGCGGGAGAAACCAGAACAGGTCTGGTGTTCTCCCGATTTTATCTGAGGGTAATGTCAGGGCTTAACGACAGCCACGTCCGCCGTGCATCCCCGCCCCGCCCATCCCGTGACCCATCATCGGCACGCCAGCCTTGGCCAGATCGGTATCCAGCGCCACGCGTTGTTGGTACAGGTTATCACGCAATGCGGTGATTTCTTTGCTCACGGCCAAGACCTTCTGCTCATCCAAAGGCTTGCTGGTCAGCAATGCCTGATATTCGTATTGCTTGGACATCAGTTGTTGGCGCAGATCGGCGGTTTTCGACTGGAACTCATCAAAGGCTTTCTGGCTGACGGCTTGCTGTTCAGGCGTCAAGTTCGCGCGGTTACCGTGCTGATAACCCATCCCCTGATGAGTTCCCTGTGCATTGGTCATGTTTGCGTGGTAACCATTTTGCGCCAGCGCGGTAGTGCTAACACTGGTCAGCAGGGCAACGGAGATAATGGCGGCGAGGGTAGTTTTAGTTAGCGTCATGATTGATTTCCTTTGGTTTAGGGTTCATGGATTCCATTTCTTTAATTGCAACCGCCATGCCAGCTTCAGGCTGGCATGGGAATTGTATAGATCCAGGATCGCCGTTAGGGCTTGGCTATCTCAGCCAACGGGCGCCAGCCAAGGAACTCCAGCATGCAGCGCGTTAAGTTTATGACAGTAATAAAAATAACTGATGGTGGAGGGTGGCCGTTTGCTGGTCGCCATCCAGAGATAAAGTGGGTTATTTTTACTCGCCATACTGATAGTGTGGGTAATAATTACCCGCACGCTGGCGTGCCGGTTGCAGAGGAAGCCAATGGAATTTAAAACCAAATCGACGCTCTTACCTGCCTGGATTGCGATCGCCGCGGTCGCGTTACTGCTTGGCATTATCATCACGCTGGCCATTAAAGATCTGCAGCGTGGGCGTGAGGTGGAAATCCAAACGCTACGAGAAAAAAGCGCGGTGTTGATGAGCTCGTTTGAATCCGGTGCTCGTACCGGTATGGGCATGCGCTGGCGTCACGATCAGCGTCAAACCCTGTTGGAGGAGATGGCCTATCAGCCAAACGTGCTGTACATCGCCATTACCGATCGTTCTGGCCGTATCCTGGCGCACAGCGATCCGCAACGCGTTGGCCAGCAGCTGTATAGCCCGCAACAGATGGCTGAGCTGAAGGTCTCCAGCGATGCACAGTGGCATATGACGACCTTTGATGAGCCGCAGGCTCAGCAGCAGAATGCTTTCGAAGCTTACCGTTGGTTTAAGCCGCTCAAGCGCGGCAGCGGCCACTCTGGCCATATGATGAACCGATCGCGTATGCAGGAGGCTGCCGAGCCTCAGGATGATGAGCAGGCCGTTATTTTTGCGGCGTTAGACACTATCGCGCTTGATGCCGCCCAGGCAAAAGATATGCGCAACACCTCGATTTTGCTGTCCATCCTGCTGTTGCTGGCGTTAGCCAGTTTGTTGGCGCTGTTCTGGGGGCGGCGTTATCAACGTTCCAGCCAACAGTTGCAGGACTCAAGGGCCTTCTCCAGCGAAATTATCAGTAACTTGCCGATGGGCTTGATCACCACTAATGATCAGCACCAAATCCGGGTGGTTAACCATGCGGCAGAAGTGATGCTGGGTTGTAGTGCCGCCGAGCTGTTTGGCCAGCCCAGCAATCAGGTGTTGCCCGCCGAATGGCAGCAACTTGCGCAGAAAAGTAGCCACGGTCAGCCGATCATCGAACAGGATATTGATCATCGTCTGGCTGGTGGGCAGAGCCTGCCGTTGAGCATCAGCGTGGCGAATATTGTTAATCACAGCGGTCATTTTCTCGGCAACGTGTTTATCTTCCGCGATATGCGGGAAATCCGCCAACTGCAAGAGGAGATCCGCCGCAAAGAAAAGCTGGCGGCTATCGGCGATTTAGCGGCTGGCGTGGCCCACGAGATCCGCAACCCGCTTTCCTCCATCAAAGGTTTCGCCAAGTATTTTGCCGACCGCTCGCCTGCGGGTAGCGAACAGCATGAACTGGCCAAGGTGATGGCGAAAGAGGTCGATCGCCTCAACCGGGTGATCACCGAGTTACTGGCGCTGGTGCGCCCTGCCGATCTGCGTTTGCAGCGGGTGGCGATTAATGAGGTGATCGAACATTCGCTGCACCTGATCCGTCAGGATGCAGAGAGTAATAATATCGTCCTCCGCTCCCGTTGTGATGAAGCTTTGCCGCTGGTGGAGATCGATCCCGATCGCCTTACTCAGGTGTTGTTGAATCTGTATCTCAATGCCATCCAGGCGATTGGCTCGGATGGCGTACTCGAGGTTGACGTTGAAGCGATCAAGGATGGGGCGATGCGCATTACCGTCTGCGACTCGGGTGCTGGTATCCCACCTGACGACTTGGGAAAAATCTTTAACCCTTACTTCACCACCAAGGCGGCGGGCACTGGCCTGGGCCTGACCATGGTGCAGAAAGTGATCGAGGAGCACCAGGGGACGATCGTCGTTACCAGTGGCCAACCAACGGGCACCCGATTTGAAATAGTGATCCCGCTCAGGCATAACAATCAACAAGGGGAGGCTCATGCAGACGTCTAATGCACATATTTTGCTGGTTGAGGACGATCTCAGCCACTGCACTATCCTCGAGGCTCTGATAAACGGCTGGGGCTACCGGGTCAGCGTGGCGCATAACGGTCGACAAGCGTTGGAGCAGGTCAGGGCACAGCCGTTCGATCTGATCCTCAGCGACGTGCGAATGGCGGAAATGGACGGCATCGCGGCGCTGAAGGCCATCAAAAGCTATAACCCGGCGATCCCGATCCTGATCATGACCGCCTACTCCAACGTAGAGTCTGCCGTGGAAGCGAT
This sequence comes from Serratia sp. NCCP-200, assembly GCF_059697885.1. Classification (NCBI taxonomy): domain Bacteria; kingdom Pseudomonadati; phylum Pseudomonadota; class Gammaproteobacteria; order Enterobacterales; family Yersiniaceae; genus Serratia; species Serratia sp. NCCP-200. Next base: position 69,489 of record NZ_BAAKUJ010000005.1, on the reverse strand, counting down.
AAAAGCGGGGGCTTATGACTATCTGACCAAGCCTCTCGATTTCGATACGTTGCAGCTCACATTGGCACGCGCACTGGAGCACACCTCGTTAAAGAGTGAAAACCAGGATCTGAAGCAGCGTTTGCGGTTCGATCAGCAAAATTTTATTGGCCGCAGTGAACCGATGCGCAAGCTGCTGGAAATGATCGCCATGATTGCCCCTTCCGAAGCGACGGTGTTGATCAGCGGCGAATCCGGCACCGGCAAGGAGCTGATAGCCCGGGCCGTACACGCCAACAGCCTGCGCAAGGAGCGGCCATTGGTGAGCATTAACTGCGCCGCCTTGAGCGAATCTCTGCTGGAGTCGGAGCTGTTCGGTCATGAGAAAGGGGCATTTACCGGTGCCGATAAACGCCGGGAAGGGCGATTTATGGAGGCTGACCAGGGTACGCTGTTCTTGGACGAGATTGGAGAAGTCTCGCCGCTGATGCAGGCAAAATTACTGCGGGCGATCCAGGAGCGGGAGATCCAGCGGGTGGGCAGTAATCAGACCCTGTCGGTGGATGTACGTCTGATCGCAGCGACTAACCGGGATCTTTTGGCGGACGTGGAGGCTGGCAGGTTCCGCCAGGATCTCTACTATCGGCTGAACGTGGTGACGGTGGACAGCCCGCCGCTGAGGGCGCGCAGCGAAGATATACCCCTGTTGGCAATGCATTTTCTGGCCAAATTTGCCGAGCGTAACCGTAAGCCGGTTAAGGGATTCACTCCGCTGGCGATGGATATGTTGCTGAAATACCCCTGGCCGGGCAACGTGCGTGAGCTGGAGAACAGCGTTGAGCGCGGGGTGATCCTGCTGAGTGGGGACTTTATCAGTGAAAAAGAGCTGCCGCTGAGTATCAGCCAGTGCGTTGATGTGCAGCCGGATCGCCAATGTGGCCAAGCGATCCAGCCGTTGGATCAGGTAGAGAAACAGGCGATTTTGGCGGCGCTGGAACAAACCTCCGGTAACAAGACCGAAGCGGCCAAACAGCTCGGCATTACCCGTAAAACGCTGTTGGCCAAGTTACAGAAGTAGCTTCTGGCTTCCGTTCATACCCCTCACCCGAACCCTCTCCCACAGGGAGAGGGGACCGTTCGAGCCGTCACTGAATTACAGTGATTTGTCTTTATATTAAGTAGTTACAGAATTATTTTGCGCCCTGCCACGCGCCCCGTTCAGCTCCCTCTCCCTGTGGGAGAGGGTCGGGGTGAGGGCGCAGCGATCTCCGGGTGGCCATTGATTATCCAACAGGTGTCACAGCTCGCCTCTCTTACCTAACCACAACGCCGTACTAGCTCCCTCTCCCTGTGGGAGAGGGTTGGGGTGAGGGGTCAGTCTCCGCGCGTAGTTCAGCCACCCGTTGCTGCAAATCAGGCCACGGTTTTTGCTTGGTAAAGTCCTGCCGTAGATACTGCAGCAGCGCAGCGATTTGCTCGTCGTTGAGGTTATAACGGAACGCAGGCATATAGCCTAATTCGCCTTTGGCCGGCTGCTGGATACCGGAAAGCACCACGCGGATGGCATTATCCGGGCTGCTGCTATACAGGTTGCTGTTCAGGGCCAGGGAAGGGCGTACGCCCTGCATCTGCGCGCCTTTCTCCTGGGAGTGACAAGCCATACAGGCACCGGAGAAAATCCGTGCTCCCTGCGAAGTCAGTGGCTCAACCCTTAGCTCCGCCAACCGGTTGATCTCTGCGGCCTTACCCGGGAGGCTTTCATCCTGAGGATGGAAAGAGCGTAAATAGGTGGCAATCGCCTGCAAATCCTCTGGCGGCAACTGAGAAAGACCTTCCTCGATCACCGGTGCCATCGGCCCAGCAGCCACACCGTGGTTAGCGGAGTAGCCGGTTTGCATAAAGGTCAGCAGATCCTGCTGGCTCCAGGCCAGCGGTAACTGAGCGTTGGCGGTCAGGGCCGGAGCGGTCCAGCCCTCTGCGACACCACCGCTCAAATGTTTGCTGCCCCCTTGCTCCCCAAACAGGAAGTTTCGTGGCGAATGGCAGGCGCTGCAATGGCCCAGCCCTTCCGTCAGATAGGCCCCCCGGTTCCACTCTTTACTCTGGCTGGCGTCTGGCTGCATGGCACCGGGCGTCAGATAGAGCCAGTTCCAGGTCACGATCCCCTGACGGATATTGAACGGGAAATGTAATGAGGTTTTCGGCGGTTGGTAGTGCACCGCTGGCTGCGTCATCAGGTAGGCGTACAGTGCCTTGAGATCTTCGTCGCTGGTGCGGGTAAATGCGGTATAGGGGAAAGCCGGGTAGAGGTAATTGCCCTGGCGATCGACCCCGTGGCGCATGGCGCGCTCAAAGGCGGGATAGGACCATCCGCCAATCCCCGTTTCCAGGTCGGGCGTAATATTGCTGGTATAGATGGTACCGAACGGGATCTCCATTGCCAGCCCGCCGGTATTGCGTTCGCCACCGGGGCGCGTGTGGCAAACCGCACAATCACCAACGGCGGCCAGACGCTCACCTTTTTCAATCTGTGCCTGGCTGAAGGTATGGGTATCCAGACGATCGATTTGCACCATTTCTGGCTGCCAGGTGGCAATCGCCCCCACGGCAACGATGATGGCAACGGCCAGCGCGCCCAGCCCGGCGATTTTCTTTATCTTGTGCATAATGTGTTACCCGTTTGCATGGCTGGAAGAGGTGGCAGTAGCTAAAGCCTTCAGGATCCGTTCCGGGGTGAAGGGGACTTCGCGCAGCCTGACGCCCAGCGCATCAAATAACGCATTGGCGATGGCGGCAGCGCTCGGTACGGAGGCGGATTCCCCTGCTCCCATCGGCGGTTCATGCGGGTTATCCAGCAGTTGGATATCCACTTCTGGCAGTTCGTCAAACCGCAGCAGGGGGTAACCGCCCCAATCCAGTGAGGTCACTCCGCTGTGGTCAAAAGTGACAAACTCTTTCAGGACCCGGCTGGCAGACTGGATGATGTTGCCATGCACCTGATGGCGCACCCCGGCCGGATTGACGATTTGCCCGCAGTCGTGGGCCACGTAGATCTTGTTCAGTGTGATCTGCCCGTTGCGGCGATTAACGCTGAGATCGCAGACCCAGGCCGCCCAGGCGGCACCAAACCCGGGGAATTTGCTGTGGAAGTAACGGGCATAGGCGAAACCTCGGCCATTGACCACCTCTTGATCCTCGGCCACCGGATTACGGTGGGCTGGCCCATCCTGCCAGTTGGCCTGTTTTTTCAGCGCGTGGATCAACGTAATGGCGCGCGGATCGGTTAAATATTGCAGCCGGTAGGCGATCGGATCCTGTTTGGCGAGGTAGGCCAACTCGTCGATCCAGCTTTCATGGGCAAACACGTTCGGCAGCGCCGACACGCCACGCATCCAGGAAGCCCGCACGATGGGTGCTGCATCTTCCGCAATCACCCGCATATGCGGATATTCATATTGCGGCACGGCGGTACGGTCCCCCATCTGCTGTACGTCTGGCCGATTGGCAACTTTGCCGGTTAATATCAGCGGCAGGGTAACGGCGTTGTTGGAGGGATAGCTGGTCCTCAACTCATAGGCGGCGACCTGATGATTGGCATCCAGCCCGCCACGTACGCGGATCAATTGCCCGGTACCTTTAGGCTCCCAACCCGCTTCCTGCTCGCGCATCAACTGCACCCGCACCGGCTTGCCGGTGGCGTGTGACAGTAAGGCCGCATCTGCAGAAACGTCGTCGGCACAGTTACGTCCATAGCAGCCGGAAGCTTCCATGCGGTTGATATGCACCTGCTCCGGCTCACGGCCAAGCAATTTGGCAATGTCTTTGCGCAGGTCGTGGGGGTTTTGCGTACCGGACCAGATTTCCACCTGATGCGCATTTACCTCGGCCACGGCACAGGAAGGGCCGATAGAGGCATGTAAATGATAAGGCCAGACGTAGTCGGCATTGACCTGCGTTGCGACTGCGGCAAGGGCGTCGGTGGTGCCCGGATCGTCGCGCAGAATTCGCTCGGCTTTCGGCATGGCTTCCAGCGTCGCGTGCAGCTTATCCAAAGACAGATCCGGTAACCCGGCCCAGGGCTGCCATTGTACCTTCAGTTGGCGCATGGCTGCGATCGCCTGCTCCTCACGCTCGGCGACGATGCCGATAAAGTCATTGATGACCACCAGTTTGACAATACCGGGCAGGTGGGCAATGGATCCCCGATCGACGGAAATCATCGCTTTTCCCAATGGCGCGCTGCTGTCTGCTCCGGCATAAGGCGGGCGCACTACCCGCCCATGTAACATGCCTGGTAGGCGCATATCGTGCACATAGGTCAGTTGGCCGCGAACCTTGGCCGGAATATCGACGCGTGCCACCGGTTTGCCCACATACTGGCCGCTTTGCGGGCTTTTCAGCACTACATTGCTGTCCAGCGGCAGATGCAGATCCTGCCCACGCGCCAGTTCGGCGTAGCTCAGGCGGGCTGAGGGGGCATCTGGGGCAAACACGAAGCCATTGGCAGTTGTCAGCTGTGCGGCCGGGCGCTTGAAGGCAAGAGCAGCCAGTTCCACCAGCAATTGCCGCACCTGCGCTGCCGCCTGACGCAAGGGAACCGAGGTTACTTGAATGGTGGCGCTGGCGATGGTTGGGCCTTGATCGGGCGTGCGATTGGTATCGCCCAGGATCAGCGTGACATCGTCGAAAGCCACGTCCAGTTCATCGGCGACAATCTGCGCCAGTGAGGTGCGTATGCCGGTGCCGAGATCGACGTGGCCGTTAAATGCGGTCACTTTGCCGTCGGCACTGAGGGCAATAAAGCTGCTGATGCGGTCCAGAGGGATCGCTTTACCTGTAGTGGCAGGGCTGCCCGCAAGCGCGTTGAAGGGTAACAGGCTGCTGACCATCACTACGCCCCCCGCCTGCAGCAGGCGGCGACGGGTTATTTGCATCTCCATCATTGGGCACCGCGCTCGGCCAGAAGCCGCTTGGCCTGTTGCGCCGCAGCCAGAATTTCCAGATGGGTACCGCAACGGCACAGGTTGAAGGCTAATTCGTTTTTGATCTGTTGCTCGCTGGCTTGGGGATCGCGTTCAAACAGCGCCACCAGCGTCATAATCATGCCGTTGGTGCAGTAGCCACACTGCACGGCCTGTTCATCGATAAAGCCCTGTTGCACCGGGTGTAAATGGCCTTCATGGCTTAGCCCTTCCAGCGTGGTGACCGCTTTCCCCTGGGCAGCAGACAGCGGGGTGGAACAAGAACGGGTCGCAACGCCGTCGATCAGTACGGTACAGGCACCGCATTCGCCCAGGCCACAGCCATACTTGGGGCCGTTGAGTTGTAGATCGTTGCGTAGGACATACAGCAGGGGAGTCTCTGGTGGGATGTTGCTCAGTGCGACCAAACGGCCATTAACCTTAATTTCCATGTAAAACCCTATCCTTGATGAGTTTAATTTTTTGTGAATTCTATGTTGATGGCTGGGGGCTTGTTTGATCAAAAGAGGGATTTTTAATAATTAGCAGAATAATTATTGAAACAAGATGTGATGTAATGCATTGATACTCAAGAATAGTTATAAGCAGCGGCGAGCCAATGCCCACCGCTGTTGTGAGGGGTTACCTAAGGGTTAAGCGAGAAACTCAACCTTGCCGCCGTCCAGATGGTACATGCTGCCCACAATCTTGATTTTTCCTTCCTCTTCCAGCTTTTTCAGCACCGGGCTGTTTTTGCGGATATCGGCGATGGTCAGCTCGACGTTGGTTTTGGCGACGGCATCAACAAAATCATAGTTGCTACCGCTGCGGTCGCCTTTGAATTCGGTTTTGTCGATGGCCGGTTTGATCTTGTTGAGTAATCCGGTCAGGTTACCCAGCTCGACATTCTCGATAGCGCCTCTTATCGCACCACAGGCGGTGTGCCCCATCACCAGGACCACTTTGGCTCCGGCAGCAGCACAGGCAAACTCCATGCTGCCTAGAATGTCGTCATTCTGAATGTTACCAGCAACGCGTGCGTTAAAGGTTTCGCCAATGCCGACGTCAAACAGAATTTCTGCCGGGGCGCGTGAGTCAATGCAGCTTAAAATGACTGCTGCTGGGAACTGCCCCTGAGCGCTGGCCTGCTTCTGGGCGACATAGTCATGCTGCTGCATTTTGCCTTCCCGAAAGCGCATATTGCCTTGTTTAAAGCTGGCGATGATGTCGTCCGGCGTCATTTTATCGCGCTGTTCTTTGGTCATCGCGGCGGCAAAGGCCACTGAAGGTGCGGTGAAACCGGCAATGCCGGTCATGGCTAATACTGAAAGGGCTGCGGTACGTTTTAGCAGGGCACGGCGTGGCGGTTCTTGATCGGGGAGCTTACTCATATACGTTATTCCTCGTGTGCTGTTTTGGAGAGAAAACACGTTGATTGCGCCAGTTCCCAGAGGTAATGAAACAACCGGGCGTAGTGGCGTTGAACGGGTATCGCCTTGATAAAGGTAAGCACTAGTAAGTGTATATGTGCCCTTGCTTTTCAGCTGGATATTTTGTGAACAAAATGAGGCCGCCGGGAACCAGATTCCTGTTTGTTCGCGCCAGACAATGGCTTAACATAGCGACAACTTTTTTTGCCTGGCCTATATGGATATCCGATGCGTCACCTGGTTACGCTTTTACCCCTGATCCCTTTGCTGGCTGCCTGTAGCAGCGAGCCTAAACCTACCGAGCAATTGGCCCCCCCAGATAGCCTGGTGCAGAGTGGCTTTGTGCTTGAACCGGAGCATGCCATTCATCCGCTGGGCGGCGACTTTGCCAATAATCCGGCGACGGCGCGCTTTATCGACAAGATGGTGCAGGAGCACGGCTTTGAACGCCAGCAGTTGCATGACGTATTGGCCCAAGCCAAACAACTGGACTGGGTGGTGGCGCTGATGGATAAGCAGGCACCCGCTGGCAAGCCAGCGACGTCGCCAAACGGCGCCTGGATCCGCTATCGCAACAAATTTCTGACGCCGGATAACGTGCAGAACGGGGTGGTGTTCTGGAATAAATATGAGGCGGATCTCCAGCGCGCCTACCAGGTTTACGGTGTACCGCCAGAAATTATCGTGGGTATTATCGGGGTGGAAACCCGTTGGGGCCGGGTGATGGGCAAAACGCGCATTATCGATGCGTTGGCGACGCTGTCGTTTAACTACCCACGCCGTGCCGAGTACTTTAGCGGTGAATTGGCTACCTTCCTGCTGATGGCGCGTGCCGAAGGCGACGATCCGCTTTCCCTGCGTGGCTCCTACGCCGGTGCGATGGGCTACGGCCAGTTTATGCCTTCGTCGTTCAAGAGCTATGCGGTTGACTTCAACGGCGACGGCCATATCAACCTGTGGGATCCGGTGGATGCCATCGGCAGCGTAGCCAACTACTTCAAAGCTCATGGCTGGACGCGTGGAGCAACGGTGGCGGTGCCAGCTAATGGCCAGGCTCCTGGTTTAGAGACCGGTTTTAAAACCAATTATTCGGTCGCTACGCTGGCTGCGGCTGGGTTGACGCCGCAAGGGTCGTTGGAAGGTAATCAGCAGGTCAGCCTGCTGCGCCTGGATATGGGCAACCGTTATCAATATTGGTACGGCCTGCCGAACTTCTACGCCATCACCCGCTATAACCACAGCGTGCATTATTCGATGGCGGTGTGGCAGTTGGGTGAAGCGGTGGGCAGGGCTCGGCGCGGGCAGTGAGTTTTTTGGGTGATTGATTTTAGCTCGGAGATCTGCCCCTCACCCTAACCCTCTCCCACAGGGAGAGGGGACCGATCGAGTTGGACTTAAAATGTAGTGATTCTACATAAGCACCGGTGGTTGAAGTGACAATCAAAGGTTGCTGAAATGACCTCCTTCTCCCAACAGAGCAGGGGCTATCAGCTCCCTCTCCCACAGGGAGAGGGGACCGATCGAGTTGGACTTAAAATGTAGTGATTCTACATAAGCACCGGTGGTTGAAGTGACAATCAAAGGTTGCTGAAATGACCTCCTTCTCCCAACAGAGCAGGGGCTATCAGCTCCCTCTCCCTGTGGGAGAGGGTTGGGGTGAGGGGGCATCAACGTTCCCGCAACGACTCTTTCACCTTGTTCAGCGGCTTGATCAGGTAATCCAGCACGCTTTTCTGCCCAGTTTTGATCTCCACGCTGGCCACCATTCCCGGCACGATCGGGAACTTCTTACCCGCCTTATTCATCAGCTCCGCCTGCTTGGTGCGCACGTAAACCCGGTAGTAATACTGGTCGCGTTTGACCTCGTCCTGAAGGGTATCCGGGGAAACGTTCTCCACCTCGCCATTCAGGTTGCCGTAGATCGACGAATCATAGGCGGTTACTTTTACGGTGGCGGGCAGGCCAGGGCGGATATAGGCGATATCTCGTGGATTGATACGGGTTTCGATCAGCAACTGATCTTCCAACGGCACGATCTCCATCAGCTTACCGCCCGGCTGCAACACGCCGCCCACGGTGGTCACCTGAATGTCTTTGACGATCCCACGCACCGGCGAAACCATGGTGGCACGCTCCAACTGATCTTCCTTACCGTTCACCAGCTCCAGCTGGGCGTCGAGATCGGCGTTGTTTTTCACCTGCTCTTCGCGCGCGCGTACGGCATACTGGTTCCGAGCCTCGTCAATCTTGCCGCGCAGCTCACTGACCTGCCGCCGTAGGCGGATCACTTCAACCTGACCGGCGGCCCCCTTGGCGACCAATGGTTCGGTCATACGTAATTCCTGCTGAACCAATTGCATGGATTGCTGCAGGTTGGTGACGGTTTCATCGCGGTTGCGCTTGCGGGATTCATACAGCTGGCGTTCACGGGCCACCAGACTTGGCTCCTTCAAGGTATCGGCGCTGAACTGCAGTGGCTCGCCGGTCAGCTCGGAACGCAGGCGTTCGGCGGAGGCGCGCAGGGTGCGTACGCGGGAAAAGGCCTCGCCATAGTTGGACTGGAAGCGTTTCACATCCAACTGCGCCAGTTTCTGGCCCTTGTTGACGATATCCCCTTCATGCACATACAGGTGATCGATAATCCCACCGTCCAGGCTCTCAATCAGCTGCGCCCGGCTTAAGGGCGTGACCTTGCCGGTGCCGACGGTGACCTCATCGAGCAGGGCAAAATAGGCCCAAACCACAAACAGGATCATCCCCAACAGCGTCAACCAAAGTACCGAGGAATGCCGCCGCCCCTGGCGTGCCAGATCGTCTTGCATGGTGATATTGCTCATTGCTTGCTCCTCATGCTACGCCCTGTTCTTTATTGATCGGCTTATTGGCTGCCTGCAGGATCTGATCCTTTGGCCCATCGGCCACCACGCGGCCGTTATCCAGCACCACAATGCGATCCACCAGCTTCAACAACGCTGGCCGATGGGTGACCAGCACCAGCGTGCGGCCGCTGAGCCAGCCGTGCATCTGGCGGATCACGTACTCTTCCAACTGTTCATCCATGGAGGCGGTGGGTTCATCCAGCAGCACGATTTGCGGGTTACGCAGGATCATACGGCTCAACAACACCATCTGGCGCTGGCCGCCGGACAGGCCGCGGCCTCCTTCATGAATAATGCGATCCAGGCTGGCGGCATCTTGTTGTACCAGGCTCAGTGCCCCCGAGATCCGCAGCGCCTGGAGCATTTCCGATTCGGTAGCGTGAGGGTGGCCGAGCATCAGGTTCTGGCGCAGGCTGCCGAAGAACAGCCGGGACTCCTGGGATAGAAAGCCCACTTGGCGGCGTACATCGCTGGGGTCGATATGGCTGATATCAACCCCGTCGATGATCACCTTGCCCCGGGTGGCGCTGGCTTGACCGGAGAGCAGCTTCAATAGCGTCGATTTCCCCGCGCCGACCTTGCCGAGGATCGCTACCCGTTCGCCGGGTTTGATCTCCAGATTATTGACGGTAATCGAGTTATCCCCTTTCTCCACGTCGTAGCTGTATTGCAGACTGCGCAGTTGGAAATGGCCGCTGAGCACCGGGCAATGAGCCATCTTGCCCTCTTCCGGCTTGTCGAGCGGCTTCTTCAACAGATCGTCAAGGCCGGTCATGGCGGTTTTGGCGTGCTGCCAGCGTGAGAACACCATGGTCAACTGCATCAGCGGGGCGATGGTACGTGAGGAAAGCAGGCTACAGGCCACCATGGTACCGGTCGTGATATCGCCGGCGAGCACCAGATAGCTGCCAAACACCAGCATACCGGCATAGGTCAACTGTTGTACCGTCGAGGCCCAACCGCTGAGCCGTGCGCCCCACAGCCGCTGCTGCATACCGATGTTGGCGCTGACCGCGTGGGTCTGCTCCCATTGGCGCTGGAAGTAGGGCTCGGCTTGCAGTGCCTTGATATCCTCAACCCCTTCGATCGACTCAACCAGCACCGCGTTGCGCAGCGCGCTTTCCCGCATGCCTTCCTTCGCCAGTTTGGCCATCGGCCATTGCAGCAAGATGCCAGGAATGACGATCAGCGGGATCGCCAGCATCGGGATAAACACCAGCGGGCCACCGACCAGCGCCATAATGGCGAGGAACAGCAACACGAACGGCATATCCGCCGCCGCTCCCACGGTGGTGGAGGTCAGCAACTCCCGCACCTGATCGATCTCCCGCAGCTGCGAGATAAACGAGCCGGTCGATTTTGGCCGCGCTTCGTTTTTGATCGCCAGGGCGCGGGCAAATAGCATACCGGAGATCTTCAGGTCGATTTTCTTGCCCATCAGATCGGAGATCACGGTGCGCGACAGGCGGATGGCATACTCCAGCGCCGCCGCGATCAGCACCCCAAAGAACAGTACCCACAAGGTGGAGTAAGACTGGGCCGGAATAACCCGGTCATAGACCTGCATCGAAAACAGAATACCGGCCAGTGCCAGCACGTTGCTGATGATCGATGCCAGCGAGATCTCGCCGATTTGCCGTTTGGCCCCGCGAAAATGTTGCCAGAACCAGTGTTTGCGATAGGGCTGTACGAAGTCGTCGATGCGCGCATCCTGCCCGCGCTTCGCCGCTCCCAGCAGCACAATGGTGCCTTGCCCTTTCAGCAGCAGCTCCACCAGCTCGGCCTCTCGTTGCACGTCGCCGCTGTCGTTGAGCCAATACAGCGCCTTGCCCTCGCTATCGAGGGATTCGATCACCATCAGGCCGCCGTCGTCGATCTCGATCAGCGCGGGCAGGATCTCATTGCGCCAGCGGACTTTCTCCCGTGGCTGCAAGCTGACGCTAAGCCCCATCAGGTGGCCCAGACGTTCCAGCCGACGCGGGGCTGGCAGTTGTTCATACCAGCGCATTTGCTGGCGGACGGATTTGATATCGACAGCCAGACCGTAGCCGTTGGCCGCTCGGGCCATGGCGGCGATCCAGGTTTCGAGTGATGCAGGTTGTGACATAAGCGCTCCTGGCAAATCATTCAGACTATAGCGACGGTAAGTTGTCGCCACTGGCTCGTTGGCGCTCGATACCCAACATATCCAATAAGTTGTCGACCGCGGAGGCGTAGCGCACCGCCGCGTCCCAGCCGTCGTACAGGGCGATGACGCGTGAGCTTTCTGCCTGTAGCACGTCTTGTTCCACGCTGAGCAGGTCGTTCAGGCTGCGCTTGCTGAGCTTGTACTCGTCCTGATAGACGCTGCGGGTGTAGTCAGCGCTGCTCAATTGCTGTGCTCCGGCCAGCTCTCGCTGCTGCGCACCGATCAGGTCTGCATAGGCGGTGGAGGCTTTCTGGTTCATATCCAGCTTGGCGGCCTCGACCTGAGCCTGTGCCGCCTGGCGATCGCCCTCGGCGGCATCGACCTTGGCATTGACCGCGCCGCCCTGATAGATCGGTGCCTGCACTACGAGTTGCAGCTGATCGTTCCAATAGGATTGGGCATCGTTGCCATCGCTCTCATAGCGGGTGCGGCCTGCTTGAACCGAGATGGTAGGCCAGTGCTGGGCTTCGGCCTGGCGGATGCGCTGGGTCGCGGCTTCCTGCTTGGCCTGGGCGCTGAGCACTGCATTGCTTTTTTGATAGGGCAGCGACTTGAGGGTGATTTTCTGTTGCAACAGTTGCTGCGGCAGGTCGGGTAATTTATCCGGCACGACGCCGGTCAGTACGGAAAGCTGCGCCAGGGCTGAACGGTGTTGGGCGCGATACTGTTCCAGCGTGGCGTTCATCCCGGCGATGCGGGTTTGCGCCTGTAACACGTCGGATTGTGAACTGAGGCCAGCATTGGCCCGCAGCTCGGCAATTTCCTTGACCCGGTTCAGTGACACCAGGTTGCGCTCCGCCGCTGTGCCCAAGTCCTGATAGCGCTTGACCTGTAGGTAAGCCTGCAGCGTTTGTTGGCCCACCTCGGTCATGGTTTGGTACAGCGTGTAGCGATAGGCATCGGAGAGGTTATTCTGTTCCTCAATGCTGCCGCTGGTTTTGCCGAAGTCATACAGCAACTGGTTCAGGGTCACGCCTGCCGAGGCGTTGTTGTTCAAGGTGCCAGAGGAGTCGGTCTGGCTGGATTTGCCAAAATTGCTGTTGAGGGCAATTTGCGGGAACCAGGCGCTTTGTGCCAGCGCCAGATCGGCTTTACCCACGTTAATCTGCGCCGAAGCCTGGGCGATCTGCGGGTTACGAGCAAAGGCTCGCAGGATCGCATCCTGTAACGTCAGCGTCATTACCGAACGTTCTGTCGGCGCAGCTTGCCAGTTAAATTCGACCTGCGGTGCGGCGAGAGTCTGACCTGTCAGCCCGCCTAATCCGCCCAAAAACAGTCCGATTGTGGCCGCGCGCCGTAGCGTGAGCCGAGTTCCATCCATGCCATAAAGGTGTCTTTTCATTATCGCTACCACATCTATGCCGATAACTGCGCTGGGTTGCCGTTTCGGTTTTGTTATTGTGACGATCGTTAATTTCGGCGGCCCGTCTCCCGAACGGAACCGCCGCACTGCCTTGGCCTGAACCCTGTCATTCCCATGCCACTGGCTCGCTGTGTACCAGCCAGTGGCTGACGGATGGGCCGGGTACTACACCAGATTGACGTGCAGGCCTTGCTGCACCAGGACATCTCCCAGGGTGTTGCCGCTTTCAAGGGCGGAGTTGTGGTAAACGTCGAACACTTGGCCATCGACCGTCCGTTGGCCCACCGAGCTCCAGGTGCCGCCTTCGGCCTGGGTCAGATTGACCTGGTCACCGACGCTGCCCTTGATCAGCAGGTTGTCACTGGCCGCATCCTTGACGTTCAGCGCCTCGTGCAGATCCAGCGTGATGCTGTTAGTGCCGCTGGTGCCCAAATCGAAGATATCGATGTGTTGCACCTTCAGGCCCAGCGCCGTCAGATCCAGGTTGAGGTTGTTGCCATCCAGCTCCAGGGTGTCGATACCCGCGCCGCCGTCGATCGACAGGAAGTCGAGGGCGTTAACGTGGATCACATCGTTAACGCTGCTGCCGTGGATGGTGTCGCCGCTGGCAGTAGTGCCATCCGCCAGATTGATGGTGACGCCGCCAATGCTGAAGGTGGTGTCTTCAACCTTGGTTTCGCTTGCGGTATCAACCGGCAGCGTTGGGTTTACCACCAGCGTGCTGGTGACGGTTTCGCTGGTATCCGTGGTGGTCTGGGTACTGCTGACCTCGCTGGTTGGCGTGCTGGTATCGGTGGTGGTGTGCTGCACGGCGGCTACCTGAGCATGCTGTACAGCGGTGTTATCGGTCGTGCTGTCGGTGCTGGTGTTTTCGGACCCCGATGTATCCAGTGACAGCGTTTCGACCGCTGCGTTGGCCGTCAGCAGCAGTGGCAATTCGATACCGGATGTCAGCCCTGCAGAGACGCTAACCCCGTTACCCGCCAGGTCGGTGACCGAAGCTGCCACTACGGTGCCCAACAGAGTAGGGATCAGGTTGAGCACATTTAGACCCTTGAGGGCGTTGGTGGTGTCGAATTTCACCGACCAATGACCGGTGGCGTCTACGGTGCCTAGCAGCGTACTGCCCAGCAAGGTGACGCTGACTTTCGCGCCTTGCTGCACGTTCAGGCTGGTACCGCTGACGGTCAGGCCGTTGGTTAGAATGCCCAGCGCCCCCGTCAGAGTCCCTAGAGCATCAATACCCAACAGCGGCAGCGCGTGGATTTTCACCGTAGCGTTGGCGTTGGCCGAGCTGGTGTTACCGTAGCGGTCGGTGACGGTAACGCCGACCGACAATGGGCCATCTGCCAGATTGACCAGGTTCAGGGTAGGAACGCTAACGCTCCATTTCCCGTCGTTGCCTACGGCGGCGCTCAATACCAGCCCTCCCACATTAACGCTGACCCTACCGCCGATGGCGTTGGTGGTGGTGCCACCGATCAGCTGGTTCAGGTTGGCTTCGCTCAGGTTGAGGAAACCATCACCAAACAGACTGCCCAGGCTGACGGTCGGCAGGTTGTGGATCCCTATACCCAGATCGGCGCTGATGCTGCCGGTTTTTCCTGCGGAGTTGGTGACCGAAACGCCCAGTGACAGATTGCCGTCCAGCAGGCTGGACAGGTTGAGCGGCGTCAGGCTGAGTGACCAGCTACCATCCGCTTTGACCTGGGTGGTGAAGGTATTGCTGCCCAGATGAACCTGAATGGTGGAGCCCGGTGCGTTGGTGGCATGACCGCTGATGATCTGGTTGCCGGTCGCTTCCAACGCATTCAGCAGGCCATCGCCGCCGAACAGCGGATCCAGCGTCAGGGTTGGCAGGGCGTTGATCAGCACGTTGAGCGGGCTGACCTTGCTCACGGTGTTACCTGCCGCATCGGTGAGGCTGGCGGTGACGTTGGTCAGGCCATCCAACAGCCCTTGCAGATCAAGAGCTGGGATCGGCAACTGCCATTTGCCGGTGGCATCGACGCTGGTGGTGTAGGTGTGACTGCCCAGCGTCAGAGTGATGGTGGTCCCGGCCGACACGTTACCAGCGTTGCCGCTCAGGATCTGCGGTGACAGCAGATCGCTCAGATCCAGCGTGCCGTCGCCAAACAGAGGGTTAAGCGTCAGCGTTGGCAGAATGGTCGCCACGTTGAGGCCTACGCTGGCACCGCTGGAGTTACCTGCCGGATCGGTGACCGTGGCACTGACGATCAGATTGCCCGCCGCCAGATCCGCCAACTGCAGCGGATTGATGGTGGCGCTCCAGCTACCGTCGGCACCGACCGTGGCGTTCAGTTGCAGCGTACCGACCTTGATCACCACCTGGGAACCTGCCGCCGCATTGGTGGTGGTCCCGCTGATGGTCTGGGTCAGCAGCGCTTCGGCCGCATTGAGGAAGCCGTCGCCGCCAAACAGCGGGTTCAGCGCCAGCGTTGGCAGCTTGTTGACGATCACATCAATCGCCGTATTCAGCACGCCGGTGTTACCGGAACCATCCAGCACCGAAACGCCAACGTTGATATTGCCGTCCAGCAGGGTGTGCAGATCGGCAGGTTGCAGCACCAGGCTGAACTTGCCGTCGGTACCGACGGTGGTCAGGAAGTTTTTACCGCCAAGAGAAACCTGCACCTGCGCACCGGCGCTGGCGAAGGCCACGGTACCGCTGACGGTTTGTGCCACCAACGCTTCCGCCGCGTTGAGGAAGCCATCACCGCCAAACAGCGGATCGAGTGTGATCACCGGCAGTTTCACATCCAGCTGTAGCCCGGCGGTGGCACTGGTGGTGTTGCCCACCGCATCGGTCGCTGAAGCGGTAACGGTGAAGTTACCGTTGCCCAGCCCTTGCAGGATACCGAGGATATCCGGCGTGACGGTGGCGCTCCATTTGCCGCCGTCGCCTACGGTGGCCGTCAGCGTTTGCGAACCGGCAATATCCAGATTGATGGTGGCGCCCTTCGCCAGATTGGTGACGGTGCCGCCGATGGTCTGGTTCAGCAACAGGTCTGCCACGTTGAGGATACCGTCGCCAAAGATCGGATCCAGCACGATGTGCGGCAGATTGTGGATGATGGCGGTGATATCGATGTTTTTGCTTACCACGTTACCGGCAGAGTCGGTCACCGATACGCCCAGCGCCAGATTGCCGTCGCTCAGGGCAGCCAGATCCAGCGGTGGGATCGACAGGCTCCAGACACCGCCCGCGCCCACGCTAGCGGTATAGGTTTTGGTGCCCAGGCTGACGCTAACGCTGCCGCCGCCGATACCAAGACCGTTAATCACCCCGCTGATGGTCTGAGACACACCGGCTTCAACCGCATTCAGTAGGCCATCGCCAAAGGCGGTGACCGGGCCGATCACCGGCAGGTTCTGCGTAAGGACATCGATATCGATCAGGTCGTTGACCACGTTGCCGTGGGAATCAACGATTTGCACCTGTATCTGCGCCAGACCGTCACCCAACAGGCTCAGTTGGCTTGGCAGCAGTGAGACGCTCCACTGGCCGTTGCCGCCCACGTTGGCATCCAGCGTTATCCCGGCAACGGTGACATGCACCACCGCACCGTTGTAATCGCCGGTGGCGTTACCGCTGATCACCTGAGTCAGCAGCGATTCGGCCAGGTTCAGCACGCCATCACCACCAAACAGGGCGTTAACCCCCGCGCCGAGCGTTTTGTTCAACGCCACGTTCAGCGTTACGTCGGTATGGCTGCTGTTGCCAGCGGTGTCGGTCAGCGTGACGCCGATGATCTGCGGCCCATCGGTCAGGCTTTGCAGATTGAGCGACGGCAGCGGAATGCTCCATTTGCCATCCGGCCCAACCACCACGCTGGCGGTCAACGGCCCTAACGTAACGGTGACAGTTTCGCCAATGCCGCCAGTCCCGGTCAATGTCTGGCCGAGCAGGGCTTCTGCCAGCGTCAGGATATTGTCCCCGGTCAGCAGATCGACCGACAGCAGTGGTGCCGTGGTATCGGTAGTAATGACATGCGTTGCCGGCGTGGTGTTGCCTGCCGCGTCGGACAGGGTGGCATTAATGGTGCTACTGCCCTGCGGCAGGTTAACCAGATCTGCCGGTGGCACGTTGACCGACCAGGTGCCGGCTCCACTGACCTGCGCACTGTAGGTTTTGCCGTTCAGCGTGACGGTGACAATGCGGCCCGCTTCCGAAACCGAAGCGGTACCGGAGATCGCCTGGGCGACTGAGCTTTCACTGGCGTTCAACACGTCGTTACCCGCGAAGGTATTGATGGTGAGCGTCGGCGGAATGCGGTCTACCAAGACGGTTTCGCTGGCGGTAAATACCGTTGGCAGCGGTGACAGCAGCGTAGTACTGGCCGTAACCACAATGTTGCCGTCAACCGGGAAGGTCACCACGGTGCTGAAGGTACCGTCTGCCAGTGTAGTGACCGGAATACCCAGCGGTAAGCCACCCACGGTAATGGTGACTACCTGCCCAAGGCCGATGCCACCGACCACTTTACCGGTCAGGTTGATGATCAGCCCAACTTCGCTGGCGTTAACGATGTTATCGCCTGTCACCGGATCGAGAGTGATGATCTGGCCCGGAGGCGTCAGGTTAACGGTGAAGTTGTGATTGTCGACGGCAATGTTCCCTGCCTGATCGCTGACCTGAGCCGTGATGCTTGGCGTCCCGCTCAGGGCTTTCAGATCGGCAGGTAGGACAGACACGCTCCAACTGCCATCGGCCAACACCACACCGGTATAGGTTTTGCTATTGAGCGTAACGGTCACTTGTTGCCCAACCGCGACGTTGGTGGAGGTACCGGTTATCAACTGTACCGATTGGCTCTCGGCATAGTTGATGATGTTATCCGCCGTGAAGTTACTGATGGTGACAGACGGCAGCGAGTTGACGGAAATATGTACTGAAGAACCGGCCGTGCCCTGGTTGCCAGCGGCATCCGTGGCGGTCACGGTGATGGTATTATCGCCCTCAGCCAGCGCTTTTAACTGCGGCGTAGTCAGCGCCAGGCTCCAGTTGCCGCCGCTGACCTGTGCGGTAAAGGTTTGCGTCCCAATCTTCACGCTGACCGTAGTCGCATCACCTGCGCTGCCTGTCAGAATTTGCCCCAGGTTGGCCTCGGCCAGGTTGAGGAAACCGTCACCGAACGGTGTGTTGATGGTTGGCACCGGCGCGGTAAGATCGCTGGTGAAGTTCAGTGCGCTGCTGTTGGTGTTGCCCGCGGCGTCGGTCGCCGTGACGGTCAGCACGTGTGGCCCATCCAGCAAGGTGCTCAGGGTGGCCGCAGGCAGCGGTAACGACCAGTTGCCGTTGATATCAACCTGCGCGTTGTAACTGACGCCATTGACATCGATAACCACTTTCACCGCCTGGCCTGAGCCATTTACCCCGGTGGTGCCGGTGATCGTCAGCGCACCGGCGGCTTCGCTGATGCTCAGCACACCGTCAACGCCAAACGGCGGAACTATGGTAGGAGTCGGCAGCGTCAGCAGGGCATTAACGTCCAGCGGTGAGGTGGTGGCCGTATTGCCGCCACGATCCTCGACGGTGACCTCAATGGTATGTTGCCCGTTGGTGAACACGGCAAGTTGGGCTGCGGTGAGTTGCAGAGACCAGCCACCCAGCCCATCGGCCTGAGCGGTAAAGGTCTGCTGATTTGGCAGGCCTTCGTCCACCGTTACCGTGACGATCTGGCCGCTGCCGATCAGACCGGTTTTGCCGGTCAGGGTTTGCGTCAGCGCGGCTTCGGCAATATTCAGCAGGCCATCGCCAAACGGCAGGTCCAGGGTTGGCAACGGCAGCTTGTTGACCAGGATCTCCAGCGAGCCGGTGGTGCTGTTGGTGTTACCCACTGCGTCGGTAACCGTCACCGTGACCGGCCAGTTGCCGTCCGGCAGGCCGAGCAGGGTGGCACTGTCGAGTGGCAGTGTCCAACTGCCGTCGGCATTTACCGTAGCAGCCAGGTTCAGGCCGTTGACGTTGACCATCACTTTCTGGCCAACATCGCTGGCAAGCCCGGTGGAGCCGGTGAGGGCTCCGCCCAACAAGGCTTCGGCATGGTTGACAATGCCATCGATAAACGGCGTGTCAAACCCGGCCACCGGCAGCCCGGTGAGGATGCTGTCAAAGTCCAGCGTCGCGCCATGGCTGTTGCCGCCTTTATCGGTAGCGACCACGCTGATGGTGTGCGGGCCATCCAACAGCTCCAGCAGATCGGCGGTTGGCAGGGTGACACTCCACTGGCCGTTGTTACCGACCGTGGCGTTGTAGTCTTTACCGTTGAGGCTGACTACCACCGTTTGACCGTTGCCGATAATGCCGGTGGTGCCGGTCAGCAGCTGATTGACCCCGGCTTCCACCAGGTTCAGTGCGCCGTCGCCAAACGGCAGGTTAATGGTTGGATTCGGCAGGATATGCGACAGGATCTCCAGTGAACCACCGGCGCTGGCAGGGTTACCGGCCGCATCCACGGCGGAGACCACCACCTGCACGGTGCCGTCTGCCAGCAAGGCCAGGGCATTGGCTGGGATCAGCGCGCTCCAGGTACCATCGTTATTCACGATACCGTTCACCACGTAGGTGCCAATCTTGACCAATACCGGGGTGTTAACCAGCAGGTTGGCCGCTGCACCACCGATTGGCGTAGCGATGCCCAGTTCGGCAATATTGAGAATATTGTCACCGAACAGCGGGTTCAACGTCAGTGATGGCAGCGTATGGGTATTGACCGCCACCGTGATGGAGTCTGACACGCCGTTACCTGCGGCGTCGGTGACGCTCACGCCGATGGTCACGCTACCATCCAATAGCCCTTGCAGGATATTGCTTGGAATATTGACGCTCCATGCACCGGTCGTTGGATCCGCCAGGGCGGTGTAAACGTTGGCACCCAGCGTGACGGTAACGGTCAGGCCCGGATCGGTATGCCCGCTCAACACTTGCCCCAGCAGTGCTTCCGCCAGGTTCAGGATGCCGTCACCAGCGAAGATATCGATCTCCAGCAACGGCGGCACGGTGTCAACAGTGACGTTATGGGTGGCGCTGGCCGGGTTCTCGGCGACATCGGTCACCGAGGCTGTCACGGTCTGCAAACCTTGCGGCAATGCCTGCACGTCGGCTGATGGAACCGTTGCGCTCCAACTGCCGTCTGCTTGTACCACGGCGGTGTAGGTTTTGCCGTTAAGCAGCACGCTGACTACCTGGCCAGGCTGCACGTGGCTGGATCCTCCGCTGATGATGATGGCAGCTTTCGCCTCATTGGCGTTGATGATGTCATCACCGGCAATCACGTTGACCGACAGCTGCGGCAGATTGCCCGCATCGGTGATCACGGTGAGGTTGTGGTTGGCGGTAGCCTGGTTGCCAGAGGTATCGCTAACCGTGGCGGTGATGGTGTCTTTACCGTCTGGCAAGGCCCCTACATCCACAGCTGGAACCTGCAGACTCCAACTGCCGTCCGCGCCGACGATGGCGGTGTAGGTTTTGCCATTGAGCGTTACGGTGACCTGTTGCCCCTGTTCGACGCGCTGGCTACCCCCGCTGATGGTCAGCGGCAGGTTGGATTCCGCCAGGCTGAGGTAGTCATCGCCGGACAGGGTGTTGATGGTCAACAGCGGCGCCTGGGCCGGGTCGGTATCCAGGGTGATGCCGTGGCTGACGCTGCCGGTGTTGCCAGCGGCGTCGGTCAAGGTGGCGGTGATGGAAGAGGCACCGTTCGGCAGGTTAGCCAGATCGCCAGCCGGAATGGTGACGCTCCAACTGCCATCCGCCAGCACCAGCCCGTTATAGGTCAAGCCGTTGATGGTGACTTTCACCACCACAGGCTGGCCGCTGTCGTTGATCGGTGCGGTACCGGTGATTTGCAGCGCTTGCTGGCTTTCGGCGATGTTGATGATGTCATCACCGCTGATGGTGTTGATGGTCAGCACTGGCACGGTCAGATCGACCGTGGCACTGGAGTTGATGCTGGAGGTGTTGCCAGCGATATCCCCGACGGTGACCCCAATGCTGGTTGGGCCGTCAGGCAGGGCCGCCAGATCGGCACTTGGTACGCTCACGCTCCAGTTGCCGTTGTTATCGACAATGCCGGTATAGGTTTTCCCTCCCAGCACCACGCTGACGGTTTGCCCGCTGCCGCTCACTCCGGTGGTGCCGCTCAGCGTTTGATCGCTGGTGGACTCCGCCTTGTTGAGGTAGCCATCACCGAACGGTGTGTTCAGGGTGGCAACCGGCAGGCTGTTGATCAGTACGCCCAACTGCTGCGAACCGGTGACCAGATTGCCCGCTTCGTCGGTGGCACTGACGGTGACGGTCAGATTGCCATCGCCCAGGATTGTCAGGTCGGCTGAAGGAACGGTCGTCGTCCAGCTGCCATCGGCCTGCACGATTGCCTCGTAGAACTTACCGTTTAGTGCAATGGTGACGGTCGCACCGGTGGCAACGTTGGTGGAACTCCCGCTGATGCTGATCCCAGCGGCGGCCTCGATGGCGTTCAACTGGTTATCGCCGGTGATTGGAGCAATCGCCAGGGCGCTCTGGGTGAGATCGACCGTAACATCATGGGTGGCGCTGGCCGGGTTACCGGCTTTATCGGTGACGTCGGCGGTGATCGTTAAGCTGCCGTTGGTCAACAGAGCCAGATCGGCTGCCGGTACGCTGGTGCTCCAGGAACCGTCTGCCTGCACGGTGGCGGTATAGGTTTTGCCATTGAGGGTGATGGCAACGATCTGCCCGGCTTCAACATTCAGGCTGCTGCCGCTCAGGGTTTGCGTTGCCTGCACCTCGGCACCGTCAATAATATTGTTGCCCGCAAAGGTGCCGATGGTCAGCACCGGTGCGTTCAACGGGCTGGCATCAACCCCGATGGCGTGGGTGATGCTAGTGCTGTTGCCGGCGCTATCGGTCAGGGTGGCGACCAGGTTATAGCTGCCATCGGACAGTGCGGTGAGATCGGCGGTTGGCAGAGAAGTGCTCCACGAACCGTCCGGCTGAACCACCGCAGTGTAGGTTTTACCGTTCAACGTCAGCGTTACGGTACGACCAGCATCGCCGATGGAGGCGGTGCCTGAGACGGTCTGGTTAAGCAGCACTTCTGCGCTGTTAAGCACGTCATCCCCGGCAATGACGCCGATGGTGAGGGTCGGAGCGACCTTATCGACCACGACGGTGCCACTCAGGGTGTTGCTGTTGCCTGCAGAATCGGTGACCACTACGTTGAGCAATGGCGTCCCATCCGGCAATGCCTGCAGATCGCCAACCGGAACGGTTACGCTCCAGTTGCCGCTACCGTCTACCGTGCCGGTATAGGTTTTATCCCCAAGGGTCACGGTCACGGTTTGCCCCGGCGTGGTGATGCCGGTGGAACCGGTGATGGTCTGTGGCTGGCCAGCTTCCGTACCGTTCAGGATGCCATCGCCAAACGGCGTATCGAGGGTGGCGTCTGGCAGGTTATGGATAAATACGCCCAAGGTATGGCTGCTGCTGACCGGGTTACCGGCCTGGTCGACAGCGGAAACGCTCAGGTTGATATTGCCGTCTGCCAACAGCGCCAGATCGGCCGGTGGTACCAGCACGCTCCAGGAACCGTCCGCCAGCGTAATACCGGTGTAGGTTTTGCCGTTCAGCGTCACGGTCACGCTTGCGCCAATGGCCAGATTGAGGCTGCTGCCGCTGATGGCTAATGGCAACAGGCTTTCGGCCAGATTCAGCTTATCGTCACCGGCAATCACGTCGATGGCGATGCCGCTCAGGGCCGTGTTGACCAGCACGTTGTGCGTTGCTGTGGCCGGGTTGCCGGAAGTATCGCTAACGGTGACGTTAATGGTGCTGTTGCCCTGAGCCAGTTGGCCCAGATCGGCGGCGGATACGCTGGTGCTCCAGGTACCGTCTGCCAGCACGGTGGCTGTGTAGGTTTTGCCATTCAGCGTGATGGTCACCAACTGGCCCGCTTCCACGTGGGTGGTGGTACCGCTCAGCGTCTGGCTGGTTTTCACCTCTGCGCCGTCGATAATATCGTTACCGGCAAACACATTGATGCTCAGGGTTGGCAGATCCAGCAGATTGGCGTCGATCGTCACGGTATGGGTGACGGTAGTGGTGTTGCCCGCCGCATCGCTCAGGGTAGTGGTTAATGGATAACTGCCATCGCCAATTGCTTGCAGATCGGCGCTTGGGATGGTGGCACTCCAGGTGCCGTCGTTGGCGACTACCCCGGTATAGGACTTACCGTTGAGGGTTACCGTGACGGTACGCCCGGCATCGCCGATGGAAGCGGTGCCGGAAACCACCTGGTCGCTGAGGCTTTCCAGGGCGTTAACCTTGTCATCCCCTGCAAACGGCTTGACCGCCAGAGTGGGTGGCACCAGATCGACCTGTGCCGTAGTGCTGCCAGGTACGCTGTTACCCGCGGAGTCCGTAGCGGATACGCTGATGGTATTGCTGCCCGCTGGCAGGTTTTGCAGATCGGCCGATGGGATGGATACGCTCCAGTTACCGCTGCCATCCACGGTTGCGGTATAGGTTTTGCCACCCAGAGTGACGATCACGCTTTGTCCCACACCAGGGATACCGGTGCTACCGCTCAGCAGTTGTGCTGTGGCGGCCTCCGCCTGGTTGAGGAAACCATCGCCAAACGGCAGATTGATGGTTGGCTCTGGCAGGGTATGGATATGCACATCCAGCGAATGACTGTTGCTGACCGGATCGACTCCTGGGTTGGAGACGCTGGCGGTGACCGTGGTCAGGCCGTCTTGCAGGGCCAGCAGATCGGCGCTGTTCACCGATACGCTCCAACTGCCGTTGGCCAGAACGACGCCGGTGTAGGTTTTGCCGTTCAAGGTGACGGTAACGGTTTGGCCTGCGTTCACATTGACCGTGGTCCCGCTGATGGTCAGCGGCTGTGAGGCTTCGGTCAGGTTCAGCTTATCGTCGCCGGCAATCAGGTTAATGGCGATGCTTTCCACTGCCGTATCAACGCTGATGGCATGGCTGCCGGTGGCCGGATTGCCTGCCCGATCGCTGACGCTGGCGGTGATGGTAGCCTGGCCGTTGGCCAGCAACGCCATATCCGCCGCCGGAACGTTAACGCTCCAGGCGCCGCCCACCTGCACGGTGGCGAAGTAGGTTTTGCCGTTCAAGGTCAGGGTAACGGTCTGGCCCACCTCGACATTGGTGGTGGTACCGGACAGGGCCTGAGTGACCAGCGCTTCGGCCCCGTTAACGATATCGTCCCCGGCGAATGCGCCGATGCTCACCGTTGGCAGATTGGCCGGGTTGGCATCGACATTGAGGCTGTGGGTGACGCTGGTGCTGTTGCCAGCCGCATCGGTGAGGGTCGCGACCAGATTGTGGCTACCGTCGGTGAGCGCTTGCAGATCGGCGGCAGGCAGGCTGGTGCTCCACGATCCATCTGGCTGTACCACGGCGGTGTAAGTCTTGCCGTTCAACGTCAGGGTCACGGTGCGACCCGCATCCGCGACCGAGGCGGTGCCGGACACGGTTTGTGCCACTAGCACTTCTGCGGCGTTCAGCACATCATCCCCGGCAACCAGACCCACGGTGAGGGTAGGCGCAGTTGCATCAACGGTGACGGTGGTGTTCAGCGTATTGCTGTTACCGGCGGCATCGGAGACCACTACGGACAAGGCTGGTGTGCCGTCAGGCAGCGCTTGCAGATCGTTAGAAGGAACGCTGACGCTCCAGTTACCGCTGCCGTCCACGGTGCCGGTGTAGGTTTTACCGCCCAGGGTGACCGTGACGGTCTGCCCTGGCGTGGTGATGCCGGTAGACCCTGTGAGGGTCTGAGGCTGGCCCGCTTCGGCACCGTTCAGAATACCGTCGCCAAACGGTGTATTCAGGGTAGCTTCTGGCAGGCTATGGGTAAAGACGCCCAGGTTGTGGCTGTCGCTGACCGGGTTACCGGCCTGATCGGTGGCAGTGACGGTCACGGTAGCGGTGCCATCGGCCAGCAATGCCAAGTCGGCGGCAGGTACGGAGACGCTCCAGGAACCATCAGCCAGTGTGGTGCCGGTGTAGGTTTTACCGTTCAAGGTCACGGTAACCGTGGCGCCGACGGCCAGATTGGTACTGCTACCGCTGATTGCCAACGGCAGTTGGCTTTCCGCCAGGTTGAGTTTGTCATCACCGGCGATCACGGCAATCGACAGCCCGCTGAGGTCGGTATCGACGGTCACCTCATGACTGCCGCTGGCCGGGTTACCTGCAGTGTCGTTGACGGTGGCGGTAATGGTGGTCTGGCCGTTGGCCAACAACGCCAGGTCGGCAGCCGGTACGCTGGTGCTCCAGGAACCATCGGCCAGCACGGTGGCTGTGTAGGTTTTACCGTTCAGCGTAATGGTCACGATCTGGCCCGCTTCCACATGGGTGGAGGTGCCTGACAGGGTCTGAGCGGTTTTCACTTCCGCGCCGTCGATGATGTCGTTACCGGCAAATACACCGATGCTGACGGTTGGCAGGTTGGCCGGGTTGGCGTCGACATTGATGCTGTGGGTGACGCTGGTGCTGTTGCCTGCGGCATCGATGAGGATTGCCACCAGATTGTGGCTACCGTCGCTGAGCGCCTGCAGATCGGCAGCGGGCACGCTGGTGTTCCACGAGCCATCCGGTTGCACCACGGCGGTGTAGGTTTTGCCGTTCAAGGTCAGGGTGACGGTGCGACCCGCATCCGCGATCGAGGCGCTGCCGGAGACGCTCTGTGCCACCAGCACTTCGGCGGCGTTCAGCACATCATCGCCAGCAATCAGGCCCACGGTGAGGGTAGGCGCGGTTGCATCGACGGTGACGGTGGTATTCAGCGTATTGCTGTTACCTGCGCTGTCAGTAACCGTCACGGTCAAAGCTGGCGTGCCGTCTGGCAGCGCTTGCAGATCGGCAGAAGGAACGCTGACGCTCCAGTTGCCGCTGCCATCCACGGTGCCGGTATAGGTTTTACCACCCAGGGTGACCGTGACGGTCTGGCCTGGTGTGGTGATGCCGGTGGACCCCGTGATGGTTTGCGGCTGACCCGCTTCTGCGCCATTCAGAATGCCATCGCCAAACGGCGTGTTCAGCGTGGCGTCTGGCAGGCTATGGATAAACACGCCCAGATCGTGGCTGCCGCTGACCGGGTTACCGGCCTGATCGACGGCGGTCACGCTGAGAGTGGCGGTGCCATCGGCCAGCAAGGCCAGATCGGCCGCAGGCACGGTGACGCTCCAGCTACCGTCTGCCAGCGTGGTGCCGGTGTAGGTTTTACCGTTGAGCGTGACGGTTACGGTTGCACCCGTGGCCAGGTTGGCACTGCCGCCGTTGATGGTGAGTGGCAGCAGGCTTTCTGCCAGATTCAGCTTGTCGTCACCGGCAATGACGGCAATCGACAGGCCGCTGAGGTTAGTGTCGACGGTCACGTCATGGCTGGCACTGGCCGGGTTCCCGGCACTGTCGCTGACGGTGGCGGTAATGGTGGTCTGGCCGTTGGCCAGCAGTGCCAGATCGGCAGCCGGTACGCTGGTGCTCCAGGAGCCATCGGCCAGCACGGTGGCGGTGTAGGTTTTGCCATTCAGGGTAATAGTGACGGTCTGGCCCACTTCCACATGGGCAGTGGTGCCAGACAGGGTCTGAGCGGTCTTCACTTCTGCGCCGTCGATAATGTCATTACCAGCAAATACACCGACGCTGATGGTCGGCAGGTTGGCCGGGTTGGCGTCGACATTGATGCTGTGGGTCACGCTGGTGCTGTTGCCCGCAGTATCGGTGAGGGTAGCGACCAGGTTATGGCTGCCGTCGCTGAGCGCCTGCAGATCGGCGGCGGGCAGTGACGCACTCCACGAACCATCCGGTTGCACCACGGCGGTGTAGGTTTTGCCGTTCAAGGTCAGGGTGACAGTGCGGCCTGCATCACCAATCGAGGCGGTGCCGGACACGGTCTGTGCCACCAACACTTCGGCGGCGTTGAGCACATCATCGCCAGCAATCAGGCCCACGGTCAGGGTTGGTGCGGTTGCATCGACGGTGACGGTGGTATTCAGCGTATTGCTGTTGCCAGCGGCATCGGTGACCACTACAGACAAAGCCGGTGTACCGTCTGGCAGCGCTTGCAAATCGGCAGAAGGGACGGTGACGCTCCAGTTGCCGTTGGCATCCACGGTGCCGGTATAGGTTTTACCGCCCAGGGTGACCGTAACGGTCTGCCCCGGCGTGGTGATGCCGGTGGAGCCCGTGATGGTCTGCGGTTGGCCCGCTTCCGTGCCGTTCAGGATGCCATCGCCAAACGGCGTGTTCAGGGTGGCGTCCGGCAGAGTGTGGATAAACACACCCAGATTATGGCTGTTGCTGACCAGGTTGCCGCCCTGATCGACGGCGCTGACGCTGACGGTGGCGGTGCCATCGGCCAGCAGTGCTAAATCGGCGGCTGGGACCTGAACGCTCCAGGAACCGTCTGGCAGGGTCAGGCCGATGTAAATCTTGCCATTCAGCGTCACGGTGACGATGGCACCGAGCGGCAGATTGGCGCTGTCGCCGGAGATCGTCAGCGGCTGCAGACTTTCGGCCAGATTCAGTTTGTCATCCCCTGCGATCACGGAGATGGACAGCCCACTGAGGTTGGTATCGACGGTCACGTCATGGCTGGCGTTGGCCGGGTTACCTGCACTGTCGCTGACGGTGGCGGTAATGGTGGTCTGGCCGTTGGCCAACAGTGCCAGATCCGCAGCCGGTACGCTGGTGCTCCAAGTGCCATCTACTAGCACGGTGGCGGTGTAGGTTTTGCCGTTCAGCGTGATGGTGACGGTCTGGCCCGCTTCCACATGGGTGGTGGTACCGGTCAGGGTCTGGGCGGTTTTCACCTCTGCGCCGTCGACAATGTCGTTACCGGCGAACACGTTGATGCCGAGCGTCGGCAGGTTGGCCGGGTTGGCATCCACACCGAGGACATGGGTAGTGCTGGTGCTGTTACCCGCGGCATCGGTGAGGATAGCGACCAGGTTATGGCTACCATCGCTAAGCGCTTGCAGATCGGCGGCGGGCAGACTGGTGCTCCACGATCCATCTGGTTGCACCACGGCGGTGTAGGTTTTGCCATTCAAGGTCAGGGTGACGGTGCGGCCCGCATCGGCGACCGAGGCGGTACCGGAGACGGTCTGCGCCACCTGTACTTCCGCGGCATTCAACACATCATCCCCAGCCACTACGTTAACGGTGAGGGTTGGGGCAGTCTCATCGACGGTAACGGTGGTGTTCAGCGTATTGCTGTTACCGGCGGCATCCATAACGGTTACGGACAGGGTAGGCGTGCCGTCTGGCAGCGCTTGCAGATCGGCTGCCGGAATGGTGGCGCTCCAGTTGCCGCTGGCATCCACGGTGCCGGTGTAGGTTTTACCGCCCAGGGTGACGGTAACGGTCTGCCCCGGCGTGGTGATGCCGGTAGACCCCGTGATGGTTTGTGGCTGACCCGCTTCTGCGCCATTCAGAATGCCATCGCCAAACGGTGTGTTCAGGGTGGCGGTTGGCAGACTATGGATAAACACGCCCAGATCGTGGTTGCCGCTGACCGGATTACCGGCCTGGTCGACGGCGGTGACGGTCACGGTGGTGGTGCCATCGGCCAGCAAGGCCAAGTCGGCGGCAGGCACGGAGACGCTCCAGGAGCCGTCTGCCAGCGTGGTGCCGGTGTAGGTTTTACCGTTCAGGGTCACGGTAACCGTAGTCCCGACGGCCAGGTTCTGGCTGTTGCCATTGATCGCCAGCGGCAGCTGGCTTTCCGCCAGGCTGAGTTTGTCATCACCGGCAATGACGGCGATAGACAGCCCGCTGAGATCGGTATCGACGGTCACCTCATGGCTGGTGCTGGCTGGGTTACCGGCGCTGTCGCTGACGGTGGCGGTGATAGTGGTCTGGCCGTTAGCCAACAGTGCCAGATCGGCAGCCGGTACGCTGGTACTCCAGGATCCATCCGCCAAGACGGTCGCCGTGTAGGTTTTGCCGTTCAAGGTAATAGTGACAGTCTGACCGGCTTCCACATGGGTGGTGGTGCCGGACAGGGTTTGGGCAGTTTTCACCTCCGCGCCGTCGACAATGTCGTTACCGGCAAATATGCCGATGCTGACGGTTGGCAGGTTGGCCGGGTTGGCGTCGACATTGATGCTGTGGGTGACGCTGGTGCTGTTGCCCGCCGCATCGGTGAGGGTGGCGACCAGATTGTGGCTGCCATCGGCCAGGGCGGCGAGGTCGGCCGCAGGCAGGCTGGTGCTCCATGAACCATCCGGTTGCACCACGGCGGTGTAGGTTTTGCCGTTCAAGGTCAGGGTGACGGTGCGGCCCGCATCGGCAACGGACGCGGTGCCGGACACGGTCTGTGCCACCAACACTTCGGCAGCATTCAGCACATCATCCCCGGCAATCAGACCCACGGTGAGGGTAGGCGCGGTTGCATCGACGGTAACGGTAGTATTCAGCGTATTGCTGTTCCCTGCGGCATCCGTGACCGTGACGGTCAAGGCTGGCGTGCCGTCAGGCAGCGCTTGCAGATCGGCCGCTGGAATGGCGGCGCTCCAGTTGCCGCTGGCATCTACGGTGCCGGTATAGGTTTTACCGCCCAGGGTGACCGTAACGGTTTGCCCCGGCGTGGTGATACCTGTGGTGCCGGTGAGGGTCTGCGGCTGGCCCGCCTCGGCACCATTCAGAATGCCATCGCCAAACGGTGTGTTCAGGGTGGCTTCTGGCAGGCTATGGGTAAATACGCCCAGGTTGTGGCTATCGCTGACCGGGTTACCGGCCTGATCGACGGCGGTGACGGTCACGGTGGCGGTACCATCGGCCAGCAAGGCCAAGTCGGCGGCAGGCACGGAGACGCTCCAGGAGTCGTCTGCCAGCGTGGTGCCGGTGTAGGTTTTACCGTTCAGGGTCACGGTAACCGTAGTCCCGACGGCCAGGTTGGCGCTGCTGCCGTTAATGGCCAGCGGCAGTTGGCTTTCTGCCAGGCTGAGTTTGTCATCGCCCGCGATAATGGCGATAGACAGGCCGCTCAGGTTGGTGTCGACGGTCACGTCATGGTTGGCGCTGGTTGGGTTCCCGGCGCTGTCGCTAACGGTGGCGGTAATGGTGGTCTGGCCGTTGGCCAGCAGCGCCAGATCGGCAGCCGGTACGCTGGTACTCCAGGATCCATCCGCCAGCACGGTAGCGGTGTAGGTTTTGCCGTTCAAGGTAATAGTGACAGTCTGACCGGCTTCCACATGGGTGGTGGTGCCGGACAGGGTTTGGGCGGTTTTCACCTCTGCGCCGTCGACAATGTCGTTACCGGCGAACACGTTGATGCCGAGCGTTGGCAGATTGGCCGGGTTGGCGTCGACGTTGATGTTGTGGGTGACGCTGGTGCTGTTGCCCGCCGCATCGGTGAGGGTGGCGACCAAGTTATGGCTACCGTCGGCCAGGGCGGCGAGGTCGGCCGCAGGCAGGCTGGTGCTCCATGAACCATCTGGCTGCACCACGGCGGTGTAGGTTTTACCGTTCACGGTCAGGGTGACGGTGCGGCCCGCATCACCAATCGAGGCGGTACCGGAGACGGTCTGCGCCACCAGCACTTCGGCGGCGTTCAGCACGTCATCCCCTGCAACCAGACTCACGGTGAGGGTCGGTGCCGTCTCATCGACGGTGACAGTGGTGTTCAACGTATTGCTGTTGCCTGCGGCATCGGTGACCGTGACGGTCAAGGCTGGCGTGCCGTCTGGCAGCGCTTGCAGGTCGGCAGAAGGGACGCTGACGCTCCAGTTGCCGTTGGCATCCACGGTGCCGGTGTAGGTTTTACCGCCCAGAGTGACCGTAACGGTTTGCCCTGGCGTGGTGATGCCGGTGGAGCCGGTCAATGTCTGCGGTTGGCCCGCTTCTGCGCCATTCAGGATACCATCGCCAAACGGCGTGTTCAGGGTGACGTCCGGTAGGCCATGGATAAACACGCCCAGGTTGTGGCTGTCGCTGACCGGATTACCGGCCTGATCGACGGCGGTGACGGTCACGGTGGCGGAGCCATCGGCCAGCAACGCCAAGTCGGCGGCAGGCACGGAGACGCTCCAGGAGCCGTCTGCCAGCGTGGTGCCGGTGTAGGTTTTACCGTTCAGGGTGACGGTAACCGTAGTCCCGACGGCCAGGTTGGCGCTGCTGCCGTTAATGGCCAGCGGCAGCTGGCTTTCCGCCAGGCTGAGTTTGTCATCACCGGCAATGACGGCGATAGACAGCCCGCTCAGGCTGGTGTCGACGGTCACGTCATGGCTGGCACTGGCCGGGTTCCCGGCGCTGTCGCTGACGGTGGCGGTAATGGTGGTCTGGCCGTTGGCCAACAGCGCCAGATCGGCAGCCGGTACGCTGGTGCTCCAGGAACCATCGGCCAGCACGGTGGCGGTGTAGGTTTTGCCGTTCAGGGTAATAGTGACGGTCTGACCCGCTTCCACGTGGGTGGTGGTACCAGACAGGGTCTGGGCGGCTTTCACCTCTGCGCCATCGACAATGTCGTTACCGGCAAATATGCCGATGCTGAGTGTTGGCAGGTTGGCCGGGTCGGCATCGACGTTGACGCCGTGGGTGACGCTGGTGCTGTTGCCTGCGGCATCGGTGAGGGTGGCGACCAGATTGTGGCTGCCGTCGCTGAGCGCCTGCAGATCGGCGGCGGGCAGTGACGCACTCCACGAACCATCCGGTTGTACCACGGCGGTGTAAGTCTTGCCGTTCAAGGTCAGGGTCACAGTGCGGCCTGCATCCGCGACTGAAGCAGTACCAGACACGGTCTGCGCCACCTGCACCTCGGCAGCGTTGAGGATATCGTCGCCTGCGATGGTGTTGATGGTGAGGGTTGGCGCGGTCTCATCGACGGTGACGGTGGTGTTCAGCGTATTGCTATTGCCCGCCGCATCGGTGACCGTGACGCTCAAGGCCGGCGTGCCGTCTGGCAATGCTTGCAGATCGGCCGCAGGAATGGTGACGCTCCAGTTGCCGTTGGCATCCACGGTGCCGGTATAGGTTTTACCGCCCAGGGTGACCGTGACGGTTTGCCCTGGCGTGGTGATGCCAGTCGTCCCAGTCAATGTCTGCGGTTGGCCCGCCTCTGCGCCGTTCAGGATGCCATCGCCAAACGGTGTATTCAGGGTAGCTTCTGGCAGGCTATGGGTAAATACGCCCAGGTTGTGGCTGTCGCTGACCGGGTTACCGGCCTGATCAGTGGCAGTGACGGTCACGGTAGCGGTGCCATCGGCCAGCAAGGCCAGATCGGCCGCAGGCACGGAAACGCTCCATGAGCCATCTGCCAGCGTGGTGCCGGTGTAGGTTTTACCGTTCAGGGTCACGGTAACCGTAGTCCCGACGGCCAGGTTGGCGCTGCTGCCGTTGATGGCCAGCGGCAGCTGGCTTTCCGCCAGGCTGAGTTTGTCATCACCGGCGATCACGGCGATAGACAGCCCGCTGAGGTCGGTGTCGACGGTCACGTCATGGCTGGCGTTGGCCGGGTTCCCGGCGCTGTCGCTGACGGTGGCGGTAATGGTGGTCTGGCCGTTGGCCAGCAGTGCCAGATCGGCAGCCGGTACGCTGGTGCTCCAGGAACCATCGGCCAGCACGGTCGCCGTGTAGGTTTTGCCGTTCAGGGAGATGGTGACGGTCTGGCCCGCTTCCACATGGGCAGTGGTGCCAGACAGGGTCTGAGCGGTTTTCACCTCTGCGCCGTCGACAATATCGTTACCGGCGAACACGTTGATGCCGAGCGTTGGCAGGTTGGCCGGGTCGGCATCGACGTTGACGCCGTGGGTGACGCTGGTGCTGTTGCCTGCGGCATCGGTGAGGGTGGCGACCAGATTATGGCTACCGTCGCTGAGCGCCTGCAGATCGGCGGCGGGCAGTGACGTACTCCACGAACCATCCGGTTGCACCACGGCGGTGTAGGTTTTGCCGTTCAAGGTCAGGGTGACGGTGCGGCCCGCATCGGCAACGGACGCAGTGCCGGAGACGGTCTGCGCCACCTGCACCTCAGCAGCGTTGAGGATATCGTCGCCCGCGATGGTGTTTATGGTGAGGGTAGGCGCGGTTGCATCGACGGTAACGGTGGTGTTCAAGGTGTTGCTGTTGCCAGCCGCATCGGTGACCGTGACGGTCAAGGCTGGCGTGCCGTCTGGCAGCGCTTGCAGGTCGGCGCTTGGCAGCGTGACGCTCCAGTTGCCGTTGGCATCCACGGTACCGGTGTAGGTTTTACCGCCCAGGGTGACCGTGACGGTTTGGCCTGGCGTGGTGATGCCGGTAGAGCCCGTGAGGGTCTGCGGTTGGCCCGCTTCTGCGCCATTCAGGATGCCATCGCCAAACGGCGTGTTCAGGGTGACGTCCGGCAGGCCATGGATAAATACGCCCAGGTTGTGGCTGTCGCTAACCGGGTTACCTGCCTGATCGACGGCGGTGACGGTCACGGTGGCGGAGCCATCGGCCAGCAAGGCCAAGTCGGCGGCAGGCACGGAGACGCTCCAGGAGCCGTCTGCCAGCGTGGTGCCGGTGTAGGTTTTACCATTCAGGGTGACGGTAACCGTAGTCCCGACGGCCAGGTTGGCGCTGCTGCCGTTAATGGCCAGCGGCAGTTGGCTTTCTGCCAGGCTGAGTTTGTCATCACCGGCGATCATGGCGATAGACAGCCCGCTCAGGCTGGTGTCGACGGTCACGTTATGGCTGGCACTGGTCGGGTTCCCGGCGCTGTCGCTGACGGTGGCGGTAATGGTGGTCTGGCCGTTGGCCAACAGGGCCAGATCGGCAGCCGGTACGCTGGTGCTCCAGGAACCATCGGCCAGCACGGTGGCGGTGTAGGTTTTACCGTTCAGGGTGATGGTGACGGTCTGCCCGGCTTGCACGTGGGTGGTGGTACCAGACAGGGTCTGGGCGGTTTTCACCTCTGCGCCGTCGACAATGTCGTTACCGGCGAACACGTTGATGCCGAGCGTTGGCAGGTTGGCCGGGTCGGCATCGACGCTGACGCCGTGGGTCACGCTGGTGCTGTTACCTGCGGCATCGGTGAGGGTGGCGACCAGATTATGGCTGCCGTCTGCCAGAGCGGCGAGGTCAGCTGCTGGCAGTGAAGCGCTCCAGGTGCCGTCCGCTTGTACCACAGCAGTGTAGGTCTTGCCGTTCAAGGTCAGGGTGACGGTGCGGCCCGCATCGGCAACGGACGCAGTGCCGGACACGGTCTGCGCCACCAGCACCTCAGCAGCGTTGAGGATATCGTCGCCCGCGATGGTGTTGATGGTGAGGGTTGGCGCGGTCTCATCGATGGTGACGGTGGTGTTCAGCGTATTGCTGTTGCCCGCCGCATCGGTAACCGTGATTGTCAAGGCCGGAGTGCCGTCTTGCAACGCTTGCAGATCGGCGGCAGGGATGGTGACGCTCCAGTTGCCGTTGGCATCCACGGTGCCGGTATAGGTTTTACCGCCCAGGGTGATGGTGATGGTCTGGCCCGGACTGGTGATGCCGGTGGTGCCGGTAAGCGTCTGTGGCTGACCCGCTTCTGCGCCGTTCAGGATGCCGTCACCAAACGGCGTGTCCAGAGTCACCGCAGGCAAATCATGAGTGTAAACGTCCAGATTATGCGTGGTGGTCACGGTAGAACCATCGTTGCCTATCACGCTGGCAGAAATGGTGTTGCTGCCTTCGGCCAGCAGTTGCAGATCGGCGCTAGGCACCTGCAATGTCCAACTGCCGTCCGCCAATACCAGTGCGGTATAGGTTTTGCCATTTAGCGTGACGGTAACGGTAGCCCCGGCAGCGACGTTGGCCGTGGTACCACTGATGGCGAGTGGAAGTCCGGCTTCGACGGCGTTGAGTTTATCGTCTGAAGAGACAATACCGATATTGATTGCCGAAGCATTGCTGTCTACGGTGATCACTTGTGGGACGGTAGTGGTGGTATTGCCTGCCTGATCGCTGAGCGTGGCGATCATCTCATAGCTACCGTCGATCAACGCGGCCATATCCGCGGCTGGCACGCTGATGCTCCATTTGCCATCGGCACCTACGATGCCGGTATAGGTTTTGCCATTGAAGGAAACGCTGACCACCTGCCCAGCTTCGCTGACGGAAGCGGTGCCGGTGATGTTTTGCGCCGATTTTTGCTCGTCGACGGTGATCAAATCGTCGCCGGTAAATTTATCCAACGTCAGCACCGGTGGCACGGTATCTACCTGCAAGTGCTCCGTCACTGTAGTGCTGTTGCCTGCGGCGTCGGTAGCCGTCACGGTGAGGGTATTATCCCCTTGAGCCAACGCCTGCAGGTCTGCGGCAGGCAGTACCAGGCTCCACTTGCCATCCCCGCCAGTGACTGTCGTGTAGGTTTTACCATTCAGGGTAACGACAATGGTCTGGCCCGGATTGCTGGTGCCGCTCAGGGTCTGTGATGTTTGCGCCTCGGCGGCGTTGAGTACGTCGTCTCCGGCCAGTTTGTTGACGGTCAGCACCGGGGCGGTCAAATCGACTGTGATGTTCTCATGCGCATTGGCGCTTTGGCCTGCTTTGTCGGTGACGGTGGCATTGAGCGTGATCGAGCCATTGGCCAGCGCGGCCAGATCGGCGGCAGGCAGTGAAAGCGACCAACTGCCATCGCCTTGAACCACGGCGCTATAGGTTTTGCCGTTCAAGGTGATGGTAACGGTTTGCCCCGCCTGAACATTTTGCGTATGGCCGCTCAGCGTTTGGGGGCTTTTCGCTTCGTTGGCGTTGATTACGTTATCGCCGGTCAGGGCGTTAATCGTGATCTGCGGGGTAGGATTAACTACGGTGGTATCAACCGAGATCTGATGATCTACCGTGGTTTGGTTGCCCACTTTATCGACGGAGGTCACGATTAACTCATAGTTACCGTTTTTCAGCAAAGCCAGATCTGCCGCAGGCAGTTGCAGGCTCCATTTGCCGTCGCTACCCACCGTCGTGGTGTAGGTTTTACCGTTCAGGGTAATGGTAATTGTCAGCCCGACCTCGCCGGTACCGCTCAGCGCCTGCGCCGCTTTTAACTCGGCACCGGTCAGGTGGTCATCGCCGGTCAGCTTGTTGACGGTCAAGGCTGGCGGAGTGGTATCGACCAGCACGGAGATGGTTTTTTCGACGCTAACCCCATCCTGGTTGGTCACTTTAACCGTCAGTTGATAATTGCCGTCTTTCAGGCTAGAAAGCGCAGCGGAGCTAAAGTCAAAGCTCCACTTGCCATCGGCTCCGACGGTAGTGGTGTAACTTTTGCCGTTGAGCGTCAGCGTGATGGTCGCGCCTGCGGCAACGCCGGTGGTCAGGCCGCTCAGTAACTGGGCAATTTTAACTTCACTGGCGTTGAGAACGTTGTCCTGGCCCAGCTTCCCGACGGTCAGGGTAGGTTGTTCTGGCGGTACGGACGGTTCGTCATTGTTGTGGTCGTTCTTCCCCGTCCCGGTAGCTATGGCGACGCCAGCCCCCAGCGCCAGGCCAGCCAGAATGGCGGCGATGGCACCGTTGGATAAATCATGATCGGTAATTAGCAGAGACGAAACATCAGAGAGTGACTCAAACTGCGGTGTGATCAGCGTTGGCTCAGCGGTGGCGGCGGTTGCCGGGAATATCGCGTGCTGGATGGCGCCATTGCCATCATCAAACACCAATTCGCTGTGTTTGCCGTCGGCGTCCACTTCAAAGAAGCTCTGATAACGTACCGTGGTGCCATCTTTCATATGCACGATCAGGTCGTTACCTTGGCGTTCATAGCTGCTCACCAAAGCCTGAGTACCATGGATCCGCACAATACTGCTTTGTGTGAGGCTGACGGAACGGGTACCGGTTGCTACGTCAGCGATTTTCGCGCCGCCATGACGAGCAATAATATCAACAGCCCCAAGGGTAAAATTGGATTGTGCCATGTGGTTAGCCTCTGAACGCCAAAGTTAATTTGCATAACGCGCCAAAGCCGTTTGTGTGGCTTTTGTAGGCGCGCTGGAATGCCCGAGGGGGTGCCCTAGAGCTAAATTTAACCTGGTGTTTAGATGACTAATTAGTACAAAGGTAACACTAAACTCATCCCTGAAAGGGTTTTAAGATTAATCTTCCTAATTTATCTGTGAGGTAAGGTATAAGCGAGCTTTGATAAAAATGCCATACGTAGTAATGATTATTGTGCGAATTTGCTATTGATAAAAATTCTTATTTACCAAGATGGGTAAGTACCCATGGATAATTGATGGTTTCTTAATTCAGCGGGGTGTTTTAATTTTAAATTAGATAATTTGTATTTTAATTGCCATTTAAATTAGCTGCCATTACATAGTTAATTTATTAAAATCAATAGCTTAATTTTTTTATGCTAAATGTTTTACTTGTTTTATAACTGGTGCTACCGGGGGGAGAAAATAAGATAATTACATTACAAAATTAACGGTTTTTACAAGTTTTATTGGCATGTCTTTGCGGGCTAATAAAGAGATGTTTTTTGAAAGTGTGAGGCTAATGCTTTTTATTTATTAGTTATGCTACTGATTTCTCTATGCGTCATAAGAAAACCTTCATGTTCTGGGGTGAGGAGACGTGGCGGACCACGCCTGGCTGACCTATAGCATGGTGTAGGCTTTTTTCAGCCCGGTGTCTTCTTCGGGATCTGCACCTTGGGGATGGGCGGGCTCTTCTTCAGGCAGCAGTTCCGCCAACGGAGCTTCTGCTAGCGGATCGGGAGCGGCCTCCGGCGCTGGCATCGTATCTTGAATGGTCTGCTCATCGAACGTCGGGTTTAATGCCGGGGAAAGTGGGGAGCTGGAGAGGCTGTCTGGCATGGCGATATGGGGCACTGGCGCATCTTGTACAAACTGCGACTCATCCTGTTTGACCGTTCTGCTGAAGGCCATAATCAATAGGCCACACAGTGCGAAAAACACGTACAGGATATTCCCACCCAAAGGCTGGATCAGCGCACCGACGGCCAGCGGCCCGATGCTGGCCCCCACGCCAAATGCCATGAGCAGACAGGCAGCCAGGGAGACGCGGCGTTCTGGCTCAATCATGTCGTTGGCCAGCGCTACCGCCAGCGGATATAGGGTGAACTGCAACATGCTGACTATGAAGCCGACGATCAGTAACACCGGGAAATCGATATGGGGCAACAGAGCCAGCGGTAAGGCGGCAATCACCAGCAGTAGTGCATTAACCCGCATCAGCAACGTGCGGTTGTAACGGTCTGACAGCCAGCTCAGCGGAAACTGCGCCACTAGCCCGGCAAAGATAGCTATGGCCATAAACAGACCGGTTTGCTGAGTGGTCAATGCCTGCTGGCTGGCATATACCGGTGCCAGCCCGTAGAAGGAACCTACCACCATGCCGATCACCAGCGTGGTGGCCAACACTTTAGGAATGGCATGCACAAAATAGCGCAGCTCCATCGGGGCGGGCGACATATGCCGGGCATTGGTACGGGTTGTCAGGGCGATCGGCACCAGGCAGAGGGAAAAACACAGCGCGATGAGCAGCAGCGTGCTGATGCCAAGGTTGGCTTGTAGCATAAGCACAATCTGCCCCAGCGACATGCCAAGGTAGGAGGCCGCCATATAAAAGCCGAATACCATGCCGCGCTGATTGGATTCGGACTGATCGTTCAGCCAGCTCTCCAGCACCATGTACTGGCACATCATACACAGGCCGATAATCAACCGCAGCACCACCCAAACCGGGATGTATTCCGTCAGGCCGTGGCCCAGCACCGCGGCGGTAATAATCCCGGCGCAGGAGACATAGGCGCGGATATGCCCTACGCGGGCAATCAGAAAGTGGCCGACCTTGCCGCCGATCACCAGGCCGATGTAGTTGGCGGCGATAATGGCCCCGATCAGGGCGCCACTGACGTTGATGGAGGTTAACCGCAGGGAAATGTAGGTGGTCAGTAACCCTGAACCCAGCAGCATCAGCAGGGTGGTGGTATACAGCGGAAAGAATACACCTAACGTTTTTTTCACTCGGCCTTCCTGTTTTAGTCGAAGATTGAGGCAAACGGGTTTGCCGCAACAAGCTGGACGTATCCCCGATACTAGCAGTTAGTACAACGGCTTAAAACCGCAGCACTGCGAAGCGCATGGCATTTCGGCCGGTAAAATGCCGTAGAGGCTTGATAAATGCTACCATCAGGCGCATATACATTGATTGATTCAAAGGAGAGTCCATGAGTGAGAAGCGGTTGCGTGAGCTCAGTATTGCCGTCGGACAAAGGCTAAAGGCCAATGGGCGTTGGATCAGCTGTGCAGAGTCCTGTACGGGCGGCGGTATTGCCAAGGCAATTACCGATATCGCCGGCAGCTCGGCCTATTTCGATCGCGGCTTTGTCACTTATAGCAACGCGGCAAAGCACGAACTGCTAGGGGTGGCGGAAGCGACCTTGCAGGCTCATGGCGCGGTCAGTGAGGAAGTGGTGCGCGAGATGGCGCAGGGCGCGATGCACGCGGCCAAAGCCGATCTTGCGCTCTCGGTCAGCGGCATTGCTGGCCCAGACGGTGGCAGTGTGGAAAAACCGGTGGGTACCGTCTGGTTTGGTTTTGCCGAACGTTCCGGCCGGGTGCTGGCGCGCAAAATGCAATTTACCGGCGATCGCGATGCGGTGCGCCTGCAGGCAACCCTTTTTGCGCTGCAAACGGCGCTTGATGAATTTTTGTAAAATTAGGCTTGATACTGTATGACCATACAGTATAATTAGCAGCAATTTCCTGCACAACATACATTCAGCGGCAATGTGAGTCACACTGACATTGCGCAACGAAGGAGCAAAAATGGCTATTGATGAGAACAAGCAAAAGGCGTTAGCTGCAGCACTGGGCCAGATTGAGAAACAGTTCGGCAAAGGCTCCATCATGCGTCTGGGTGAAGACCGCTCCATGGACGTAGAAACGATCTCCACCGGCTCGCTGTCACTCGATATCGCACTGGGCGCAGGCGGCTTGCCAATGGGCCGTATCGTCGAGATTTATGGCCCGGAATCCTCCGGTAAAACCACCCTGACTCTGCAAGTTATTGCCGCTGCACAGCGCGAAGGTAAAACCTGTGCGTTTATCGATGCCGAGCATGCGCTGGATCCTATCTACGCCAAGAAACTGGGCGTGGATATCGACAACCTGCTGTGTTCTCAGCCGGATACCGGTGAGCAGGCGCTGGAAATCTGTGATGCGTTGACCCGCTCTGGTGCGGTTGACGTCATCATCGTTGACTCCGTAGCGGCATTGACGCCGAAAGCGGAAATCGAAGGCGAAATCGGTGACTCCCATATGGGGCTGGCGGCACGTATGATGAGCCAGGCCATGCGTAAGTTGGCCGGTAACCTGAAGAACGCCAACACCTTGCTGATCTTCATCAACCAAATCCGTATGAAAATTGGCGTGATGTTCGGTAACCCGGAAACCACCACCGGGGGTAACGCCCTGAAGTTCTACGCTTCTGTCCGTCTGGATATCCGCCGTATCGGTGCGATCAAAGAAGGTGATGAAGTGATCGGCAGCGAAACCCGCGTGAAAGTGGTGAAGAACAAAATCGCTGCACCGTTCAAACAGGCAGAGTTCCAGATCCTGTATGGTGAAGGGATCAACAGCCGTGGCGAACTGGTCGATCTGGGCGTAAAACACAAGATGATCGAGAAGGCCGGTGCCTGGTACAGCTACAACGGTGAGAAGATCGGTCAGGGTAAGTCCAATGCCTGTAACTTCCTGAAAGAAAACCCGGCCATTGCTGCGGAACTGGATAAAAAACTGCGTGACCTGTTGCTGCACAGCAATGGTGAAGCGGCTGCTGCCAGTGCCGAGAAGGCCGATGACAACGAAGCAGAAACCAGCGAAGAGTTTTAATCTTTGCCGGTGGGTATACGCCCCTTAGGGCGTATACCGATCACCAAGGCTTGCAGATATGAATGATGTAGGTTCCCAATCTGCGGGTAATCAGCAAAATACGTTGATTAGCCGTGCGATGCGGCTATTGTCCCAACGCGATCATAGTGAAGCCGAACTGCGCCGCAAACTTGCGGCGCCGCCATTTATGGCTAACGCCAGATTCGGTAGCAAATCCCCTACAGAACCCCCCGAAGAACCCGTCGATCCTGCAATCATTGAACAGGTGATTAGCTATTGCTACCAGCATAACTGGCTGGACGATCGGCGTTTCGCCAATAGCTTTATTGCCAGCCGCAGCCGCAAGGGATATGGCGCGCAACGCATTCGTTCAGAACTGATGCAAAAGGGCGTAGATAAAGAAATAGTGCAGGACGCCCTGGCGGAATGCGAAATCGACTGGTGTGAGCAAGCCAGGGAGATCGCGCTGCGCAAATTTGGCGATCCGTTACCGGTAGAATGGAAAGAGAAAGCCAAGGTGTTGCGCTATCTGCTCTATCGCGGCTTCTTCCAGGAGGAAATTCAGTCGATTTATCGTGATTTTGCGCAATGAATGCACACGGCGTTTTACTTCCCCCCGAAGAAAATTTATCTTATCCCCACATTTAGTTCGTGAACCAGAGGATATCGTCAGGATGTCGAGCCTCTTTCACGCATCGTTATTCTAGTCTTTCCGGGAAAATTATGAGCAAGAGCACCGCTGAGATCCGTCAAGCGTTTCTCGATTTCTTTCATAGTAAAGGCCACCAGGTTGTAGCAAGCAGCTCCCTGGTACCTAACAATGATCCGACATTGCTGTTTACCAATGCCGGCATGAACCAATTTAAAGACGTTTTCCTGGGGCTGGACAAGCGCGCCTACTCGCGTGCCACCACTTCACAGCGTTGCGTGCGTGCCGGTGGCAAGCACAACGATCTGGAAAACGTCGGCTATACCGCCCGTCACCATACTTTCTTTGAAATGTTGGGCAACTTCAGCTTCGGTGACTATTTCAAGCACGATGCCATCAGCTACGCGTGGGAACTACTGACCGGTGAAAACTGGTTCAACCTGCCGAAAGAAAAGCTGTGGGTTACTGTCTATGAGACCGATGACGAAGCCTTCGACATCTGGCAGAAGCAGATTGGCGTGCCTGCGGAACGCATCATCCGCATCGGCGATAACAAAGGCGCGGCCTTTGCTTCTGATAACTTCTGGCAGATGGGCGACACTGGTCCATGCGGCCCGTGCACCGAGATCTTCTTCGATCACGGCGACCATATCTGGGGTGGCCCTCCGGGTAGCCCGGAAGAAGATGGCGATCGCTATATCGAGATCTGGAACATCGTGTTCATGCAGTTCAACCGTCAGTCTGATGGCACCATGCTGCCGCTGCCGAAACCTTCGGTGGATACCGGCATGGGCCTCGAGCGTATCGCTGCGGTGCTGCAACATGTCAATTCCAACTACGAAATCGATCTGTTCACCACCCTGATTGCCGCCGTCGCCAAACTGACCGGCGCAACCGATATGGGTAACAAGTCATTGCGCGTGATTGCGGACCATATCCGTTCTTGTGCCTTCCTGATCGCCGATGGCGTGATCCCGTCGAATGAAAACCGTGGCTACGTGCTGCGCCGTATCATTCGCCGCGCGATCCGTCATGGCAATATGTTGGGCGCGAAGGATACCTTCTTCTACAAGCTGGTTGCTCCATTGATCGAAGTGATGGGCCCGGCTGCCGACGAACTGAAGCGCCAGCAGGCACAGGTTGAGCAGGTACTGAAATCCGAAGAGGAACAGTTTGCCCGTACGCTGGAGCGCGGTTTGGCGCTGCTGGATGACGAACTGGCCAAGCTGCAGGGCGATACCCTGGATGGCGAAACGGCATTCCGTTTGTATGATACCTACGGTTTCCCGGTGGATCTGACCGCCGACGTCTGTCGTGAGCGTGGTCTTAAGGTTGATGAACATGGCTTTGAGCAGGCCATGGAGGCTCAACGCCGCCGTGCGCGTGAGTCCAGCGGTTTTGGCGCGGACTACAACAGCCTGATCCGTGTTGACGGCGCAAGCCAGTTCAATGGTTACGATCGCGAAGAACAACAGGCGAAAGTGACAGCTTTGTTCCGTGATGGTCAGCCGGTGGATGAGATCCATGCGGGTGAAGAGGCCGTTGTGGTGCTGGACGAAACGCCATTCTATGGCGAATCGGGTGGCCAGGTCGGCGATAAAGGCGTGCTTAAAGCGGCCGGCATCGAGTTCGTGGTGAGTGATGCGCAGAAATATGGCCAGGCTATCGGACACCTGGGCAAGCTGGCTAGCGGCTCGCTGAAGCTGAATGACCGCGTTGATGCGGTGATCGACAGCGAACGCCGTAACCGTATCCGCCTGAACCACTCCGCCACTCACCTGTTGCATGCGGCATTGCGCCAGATCCTGGGTGAGCACGTAGCGCAAAAAGGCTCGTTAGTTAACGACAAGTACCTGCGTTTTGACTTCTCGCACTCCGAAGCGATGAAGCCAGAACAAATCCGCGCGGTAGAAGATTTGGTTAACCAGCAGATCCGTCGTAACCTGTCGGTGCAGACCGAAGTGATGGCGCTGGATGATGCCAAAGAGAAGGGCGCGATGGCACTGTTTGGCGAGAAGTACGATGACCACGTGCGTGTGCTGACGATGGGCGATTTCTCTACCGAACTGTGTGGCGGTACGCATGCCAACCGTACCGGTGACATCGGCCTGTTCCGCATCCAGAGTGAGTCTGGTACCGCAGCCGGTATCCGTCGTATTGAAGCTGTGACGGGTGAAGGGGCGATAGCGACCTTGCATCAACAGAGTGACTTGTTACAGGATGTTGCTCACCTGGTGAAGGGTGACAGCAATAACCTGAGTGATAAAGTGCGTGCGGTGCTCGATCGCACTCGCGCGCTGGAAAAAGAGCTGCAACAGCTGAAAGATCAGCAAGCTGCGCAGGAAAGTGCTTCGCTGTCGAGTCAAGCCAAGCTGGTCAATGGTGTGAAGCTGCTGGTCAGCCAGCTGGATAACGTTGAGCCGAAGATCATGCGTACCATGGTTGACGATCTTAAAAATCAGCTGGGTTCTGCGATCATCGTGTTGGCCACGGTGGAAGAAGGCAAAGTCAGCCTGATTGCGGGTGTTACCAAAGATCTGACCGACCGGGTTAAGGCCGGCGAGCTGATCGGCAACATCGCACAGCAGGTTGGCGGCAAGGGCGGTGGACGCCCTGATATGGCAATGGCTGGGGGCAGTGATGCCAACGCCTTGCCTGCGGCATTAAACAGCGTAGAGGCCTGGGTGGCCGCGAAACTGTGAATATAAATAAATAGGCGCGTTACTGACGCCGTAAGCCACTGTGGCTTATGGCGTTTTTAGACTGTGCTAACACAATGTAGTGACAATTGCGGGAACAAAGTTTTCCAGGTCGGCTAAACTTATTCTTAATCTGGAGTGACACCAAGTCTGCTTACATTTATTGTGGGTTCTTGACTTACGTTTTCACTGCATATAATGGATAATGGCGGGGAAACTGAGAGACCCGACTCTTTTAATCTTTCAAGGAGCAAAGAATGTTAATTCTGACTCGTCGAGTTGGTGAAACCCTCATGATTGGCGATGAGGTTACGGTCACAGTGCTAGGGGTTAAAGGCAACCAAGTTCGTATTGGTGTGAATGCCCCCAAAGAGGTGTCTGTTCACCGCGAAGAAATCTACCAGCGCATCCAGGCCGAGAAGTCTCAACAGACGACTTACTGATTTCTAAGTAGCGTCTCGTTCTATAACGAGACGCTTCTTGCTTCTCTTGACCCGTTGTCCCCCTTCTTTTCACGCTTGCTGTTATCTCCCCCCACTTTTTTGCCAATAATCTTTCTCCTGCGATCAGACTCTT
Source organism: Serratia sp. NCCP-200 (assembly GCF_059697885.1). Taxonomy (NCBI): domain Bacteria; kingdom Pseudomonadati; phylum Pseudomonadota; class Gammaproteobacteria; order Enterobacterales; family Yersiniaceae; genus Serratia; species Serratia sp. NCCP-200. The sequence continues at coordinate 24,931 of NZ_BAAKUJ010000005.1, read as the reverse complement.
ATCCGCGGTAGCACGGCATTTTCTTGTTGATAAAGCACTCTTTTTGCCGCGAAATCACTCATGTTGCCTGTGATTTGTGCAAACGCGCGAGAGTTGGGAAAAATTGTTTGACTTATAAACCCACGAAAGTAATATGTGCGCCACGCAGTGCCGATGAGCTTCTTTAAAGCAAGTTAGGCACGATTCGCAAGAAGCGTACTGGTGAGGTGGCCGAGAGGCTGAAGGCGCTCCCCTGCTAAGGGAGTATGCGGTCAAAAGCTGCATCCGGGGTTCGAATCCCCGCCTCACCGCCATTTGCATCCATAGCTCAGCTGGATAGAGTACTCGGCTACGAACCGAGCGGTCGGAGGTTCGAATCCTCCTGGATGCACCATATTTTGCAGTATGGTGGGGTAGTAACGACATACCATACGGTATCAAAAAAGAATTCCTGTGCATCCATAGCTCAGCTGGATAGAGTACTCGGCTACGAACCGAGCGGTCGGAGGTTCGAATCCTCCTGGATGCACCATTCTTCAAGTGAAGTTTCACGGAACGAAACCCATCGCTAAAAAAATAAAACTGCATCCATAGCTCAGCTGGATAGAGTACTCGGCTACGAACCGAGCGGTCGGAGGTTCGAATCCTCCTGGATGCACCATATTATAATGTACCTATCGCGAACGCTAACTCGTAGATAGATACAATATGGAAGGTAGCACTAGGGAGGATAACGTTGCACTGCAACGGCCCAACGGGTGAAGCGCTTGCGCTGAATAATCCTCCTGGATGCACCATATTATAGAGAAACCCGCTTCGGCGGGTTTTTCGTTTTCTGCTTTCCAGTTTCCGTCTTTGCTTCTTATAAGCTCTCTTCTACACCGCATTTTCCGTCATGCTCTGGCAGCGACAACCTTTCGGCTTTACGCTAAAGTAGCTTTCTTTGCTCAATGGTCATGGAGTCACGATGTACGATCGCTATCAGGGGCTGATCTTCGACATGGACGGTACCATTCTGGACACCGAGCCAACGCACCTCAAGGCGTGGCACGAGGTGTTGGCACGTTACGGAATGAAGTTTGATGCGGCCGCCATGACAGGGCTGAACGGTTCACCTACCTGGCGCATTGCTCAGGCGGTGATTGCCGCACATCAGGCCGATCTCGATCCTCATCAGCTGGCCGCCGAGAAAACCCGCGCGGTAGAAAGCATGCTATTAGACACGGTGCGCCCGTTACCGCTGATTGAGGTGGTGAAGTCTTATCATGGCCGTCGTCCCATGGCGGTAGGGACGGGCAGTGAGCACCGGATGGCGGAGATGTTGCTGCGTCATTTAGGGCTGTTCGACTGCTTTGATGCCATCGTCGGGGCTGATGATGTTCAACGCCACAAGCCGGAGCCGGAGACTTTCCTGCGCTGTGCGGAGTTGATCGGTGTGCCTCCAGAGCACTGCGTGGTGTTTGAAGATGCCGATTTCGGCATTCAGGCCGCCAGAAGCGCCAATATGGCCGTGGTGGACGTTCGCACGTTGTGAGTAGTACGCTGGCGGTCATGTCGCTGTTTGGCAGCAGCTTCCTTAGTGCGACGCTGTTGCCTGGCAATTCAGAGATCGTGTTGGTTGCGTTGTTGACCAACAGCAGCGCTTCACCAGGTTTACTGGTGCTGGCTGCAACGTTGGGAAATACCCTGGGTGGGTTGACCAACGTCATTATCGGGCGCCTGTTACCGGCGTTGAAACCACAACGCGGGCTGGAAACGGCCCTTGGTTGGTTACAACGCTTTGGCCCGGCTGCGCTGTTGCTCAGTTGGGTGCCGGTTGTGGGCGATTTATTGTGCGTGTTGGCAGGCTGGCTGCGCATGCCATGGGGCTTTGTCACGCTGTTTCTGTGTATCGGAAAAGCGTTGCGTTACATCATCTTGACGATGATCACGCTGCAGGGTATCGCCTGGTGGCATTAACCAAGTGAATATAACTCAATATTCTCTAGGGAGCGGATTCAGTATGCTTACAGCTATCGTTTTTAGAAGCGGGAGGTCAATTTGATCCCGGACGTATCACAGGCGCTTTCTTGGTTGGAAGCCCACCCTCATGCATTAAAAGGGATCCGGCGCGGTATTGAGCGTGAAACACTGCGGGTAACCGCAGATGGCACGCTTGCCAGCACGGGTCATCCAGAACAACTGGGGGCGGCATTAACGCACCATTGGATCACTACGGACTTTGCCGAGGCGCTGTTAGAATTTATTACACCGGTTGATGATGATCTCGATCACTTGCTGACGTTCCTGCGCGATATCCATCGCCACGTGGCGCGCAATCTGGGTGATGAGCGCATGTGGCCGCTGAGCATGCCGTGCTTTATCAACGCCGAGCAGGATATCGAACTGGCGCAATTTGGCACCTCCAACGTTGGCCGGATGAAAACGCTGTACCGGGAAGGATTGAAGAACCGCTACGGCGCGTTGATGCAAACTATTTCCGGGGTGCACTACAACTTCTCCCTGCCGCTGGAGTTTTGGCAGGCGTGGGCCGGTGTTGAGGATGAAGAGAGTGGTAAAGAGCAGATCTCTGCGGGATATTTCCGCCTGATCCGCAACTACTACCGCTTTGGTTGGGTGATCCCGTATCTGTTCGGGGCATCGCCCGCCATCTGTTCCTCGTTCCTCAAAGGCCGTGAAACCGATTTGCCGTTTGAGCGCAATGAACGGGGCATGTGCTATCTGCCTTATGCCACCTCGCTGCGCCTGAGCGATCTGGGCTATACCAATAAGTCGCAGAGCAATCTGGGCATTACCTTTAACGATCTGCAAACCTATGTGCAAGGTCTGAAACGCGCTATTGCGACGCCTTCAGAAGACTATGCCAAGCTGGGAGTGAAAGAGGGCGATCGCTATCTGCAACTGAACAGCAACGTGTTGCAGATCGAAAACGAACTCTATGCCCCGATCCGGCCAAAACGCGTCACCCACAGCGGTGAGACACCGTCAGATGCGCTGTTACGCGGCGGTATCGAATATATCGAGGTGCGCTCGCTGGACATCAACCCATTCTCGCCAATCGGTGTGGATGCGGTGCAGGCGCGTTTCCTGGATCTGTTCCTGGTGTGGTGCGTATTGGCGGATGCGCCAGAAATGAGCAGCGATGAGTTGCTGTGCACCCGTAAAAACTGGAACCGGGTGATCCTGGAAGGGCGTAAGCCAGGCCAGACTATTGGCATCGGCTGTAACGATACCCGTGAACCGTTGGATAAGGTTGGTAAGGCGCTGTTTGACGATCTGAAGCGCGTGGCTGAAGTGTTGGATAGCGAAGCGGGCGATCGGCAATATCAGCAGGTGTGTGAACAACTGGTGGCGGCGTTTGACGATCCGGAGCTGACCTTCTCGGCCCGTATCCTCAAGAAAATGAAAGCGCAGGGCACCGGTAACGTTGGCCTGGAACTGGCGGAAAAATATCGCAAAATGCTGATAGAGGAACCGTTGGAGCTGCTGACCGAAGAGCAACTCGCTCAGGAGCAGCAAGCCTCGTGGCAGCGCCAGCGCGACATAGAAGCCAGTGATACGCTAAGCTTTGAACAGTTCCTGAAGGAAAACGGCGGGGGCTGAAAAAGAAAAAGGCCACATCACTGTGGCCAAATACACATCTCTGAAAACAGTGATGATGATAACAAATGCGCGTCTTTCATAGATTAAGACCCGCAGGGTTGGAAAAGGTTTCATCGGTACGAAAAAAGTTTCTAAATAAATTCATTTTACCAAGAGGTGATGACATGCCACTGCTGGATAGCTTTACCGTAGATCATACTCGCATGGCGGCTCCGGCTGTCCGCGTTGCTAAAACCATGCAAACTCCTCATGGGGATACCATCACCGTATTCGATCTGCGCTTCTGTCGCCCGAATCTGGAAGTGATGCCAGAGCGTGGGATCCATACCTTGGAACATCTGTTCGCTGGCTTCATGCGCGACCATCTGAACGGTGACGGCGTGGAGATCATCGATATCTCACCAATGGGCTGCCGTACCGGCTTTTATATGAGCCTGATTGGCGTACCGGAAGAGCAGCGCGTGGCCGATGCCTGGCAAGCCGCGATGGCCGACGTCTTGAAGGTGACTGACCAGCGCAAGATCCCTGAACTCAATGAGTTCCAATGCGGTACCTACCATATGCACTCGCTGGAAGAGGCGCAGGAAATTGCCAAGCATATTCTTGAGCACGGTGTGGTAGTGAACCATAACGAAGAGCTGGCGCTGCCGAAAGATAAGCTGCAAGAGCTGCACATCTAGGCCCTCACCCCAACCCTCTCCCACAGGGAGAGGGAGCTGATAGTCCCTGCTCTTTTGGAAGTAAAGAGGTTATCTCAACAAATCACTCGCCCCTTCAACCTTCGCTGTTTATGGAGAATCACGACACTTTCAACCTAACCGCTCGCCCCTTCAACCAAGGTGAGTCGGCCGATGCTTATGAAGAATCACCCTACTTTCAGCCTAACTCGATCAGCTCTTTTGCAAGTAAAGAGGTGATCTCAGCCTAACTCGATTACCCTTTCATTCACCGGTGCTTAGGGAGAATCACCATACTTTCAGCCTAACTCGATCAGCTCTTTTGCAAGTAAAGAGGTGATTTCAGCCTAACTCGATTACCCTTTCATTCAGCGGTGCTTAGGGAGAATCACCATACTTTCAGCCTAACTCGATCGGTTCCCTCTCCCTGTGGGAGAGGGTTAGGGTGAGGGGACTAGTGGTTCTGTACGCTGGCCTGTAAGGATTTAATCGGCGTGACGCGCACCTGCTTGATCATATTATCCTGCACGTCAAGGATATCGATATCATAGTGGCTGATACGCAGCCTGGTCCCGATGCTGGGGATCTCCTCCAGCTCTTCAAGCAGCATGCCGTTGATGGTTCTGGCCTCGGTGGCTGGTAGCGTCCAGTTGAAGGCCTTGTTCAGCTCACGCACGTTGGCACTGCCGTCGATCAATACCGAGCCATCGCTCTGTGGATTCACTTCCTCCGCCAGCGTAGGTGACATTGAGGTGGTGAAGTCGCCGACGATTTCTTCGAGAATATCCTCAACCGTCACCAGCCCCTGGATATCACCATACTCATCGACCACGATGCCGACCTTCTCTTTGTTGCGCTGGAATTTCACCAGTTGCACATTGAGTGGTGTGCCCTCTGGCACGTAGTAGATCTCATCGGCTGCCCGTAGCAGGTTCTCTTTGTTGAACTCTTTTTTCTCGGTCATCAGCCGGTAGGCTTCGCGTACGCGCAGCATGCTTATGGAGTCGTCCAATGAATCCCGATACAACACGATGCGGCCGTGTGGAGAGTGTGTCAGCTGGCGCATGATCGATTTCCAGTCGTCGTTGATATCAATCCCGACGATCTCATTGCGCGGCACCATGATGTCTTCCACCGTCACCTTCTCCAGATCCAGCACAGAAATCAGCATGTCCTGATTACGGCGCGAAATCTTCGACTGGGACTCGTTCACAATGGTGCGCAACTCCTCTTTACTCAACGCGCCGCTGATACGTACGTTGGTGCGGATGCCGAAAATCCGCAGCACCAGGGTGGTAATGCCATTGAGCAGCCATACCAGTGGGAGCATGACTTTTTGCAGCGGGGCCAGCAGGAAGCTGCTAGGGAAGGCAATTCGTTCAGGATAGAGAGCGGCAAAGGTTTTGGGTAACACTTCGGCGAACAACAGTACGACAAAGGTCAGGACCCCGGTGGCGATTGCCACGCCAATATCGCCGTAGAGGCGCATCCCGACAATGGTTCCCAGCGCAGAGGCCAGGATATTGACCAGGTTGTTGCCAATCAGCACCAGGCCAATCAGGCGGTCAGGCTTTTGCAGCAGCTTCTCTACCCGGCGTGCGGCACGGTTGCCTTGCTTAGACAGGTGGCGCAGACGATAGCGGTTGAGCGTCATCATGCCGGTTTCGGATGCTGAAAAATAAGCGGAGACCACGACCATAATCACCAAAATGAAAATGAGGGTCTCTGTCGAAACGTGCTCCAACGCGGTATTCCTTATGTTGGGTGAGAAGGGTGCCTAGGCAGGGCGATGGAGCGCCAGGCCAGCCTTAGCGCACCATCATCAGTTCCTGGAGCAGGCGGCTCCCGAAGTAGGCCATGGTAAGCAGAAAAGAGCCGGCAAAGCTGAACCAGACCACGCGGCGGCCACGCCAGCCCTCGTGATAATGGCCCCACAGCAGCACGATATAAACAAACCAGGCCATGATGGACAGCACGGCCTTATGCACGTTCTCTTTGCTAAACAGGTTGTCCATATACAGCAGACCGGTACACAGCGTCAGCGTCAGCAGCACCACGCCGATCTGGGTGATATGAAACATCTTACGCTCAATACTCATCAGCGGCGGCATATCGGCACTGAAACTGAGTTTTTTGTGTTTCAGCAGATAATCAAGCCAGGCGAGTTGCAGGGCGTACAGCGTAGCAATAATCAGGGTGGAGTAAGAGAACAGCGCCAGGCCGATATGCACCATCAGCTCCGGGCTGGCTTCCAGATGGGTGATAAACTCCCCAGGCAGAAAGCTGGCAAACGCCAGGTTGATCATGGCAAAGCTGTAGACGATCGGCAGCAGGAACCAGCCGCGATCGCGAGAGGCGACGTAGGTCATCACCGAACAGATAATCAAGCCAACGATGGAACCGATGTTTAGCAGGCTAAGATTTTGCCCGGCGCTGACGTCAAAAATGCGCTGCTGGAGAGCAATGGCATGGCAAACCAGCGCCACTACGGCCGAGACCAGTGCCAGCCGACGGTATGCGCTATTCTTCCGCAACAAACTGGGAATGATCAGTCCAAGGCTGAGCAGGTAGGCCATCAAAGCCACAAGAGAGAATACTGGCATAGCGTTATTTAGCATCGGCATGGTTAATTGGAATGCCAGTATAGCGTTGAGCGGCCCCTACTCCAACCAATCTCCAACGCTGAGGCAGAGATCGTTGTAGCAACGTGTTATAATCGCCGCAATTGTGTCGCCACTGCGGCCTGACTCTTACGTTGAGCATGAGACGATGTTTGAAAATTTAACCGATCGATTGTCGCGCACCCTGCGCAATATCAGCGGCCGCGGGCGGCTGACCGAAGAGAACATTAAAGAAACCCTGCGTGAAGTGCGTATGGCATTGCTGGAAGCGGACGTTGCGCTGCCGGTCGTGCGTGACTTCATCAACCGTGTAAAAGAGAGCGCGGTTGGGCATGAAGTTAACAAAAGCCTGACGCCGGGCCAGGAATTCGTCAAAATCGTCAAGAGCGAGCTGATTGCCGCGATGGGCGAAGTGAACACCGAGCTGAACCTGGCGGCGCAGCCACCGGCGGTGGTGCTGATGGCCGGCCTGCAAGGTGCGGGTAAAACCACCAGCGTGGCCAAGCTCGGCAAATTCCTCAAAGAAAAGCAGAAGAAAAAAGTCTTGGTGGTTTCTGCCGACGTGTATCGCCCTGCGGCGATCCGGCAGTTGGAAACCCTGGCGGAAGGCGTCGGCATCGACTTCTTCCCGTCAGACGTTAAAGAAAAACCGATCGACATCGTTAACCGTGCGCTGCAACAGGCCAAGCTGAAGTTTTACGACGTACTCATCGTCGATACCGCGGGCCGCTTGCACGTAGATGAAGCGATGATGGACGAAATCAAACAGGTACATGCGGCGATCAAGCCGGTTGAAACCCTGTTTGTGGTCGATGCCATGACCGGCCAGGATGCGGCCAACACCGCCAAGGCCTTTAACGAAGCGCTGCCGTTGACCGGCGTAGTGCTGACCAAGGTCGATGGTGATGCGCGCGGCGGTGCGGCGTTGTCTATTCGCCACATTACCGGCAAGCCGATCAAATTCCTCGGCGTGGGCGAGAAAACCGACGCGCTGGAGCCATTCCATCCGGATCGCGTGGCCTCACGTATTCTCGGCATGGGCGACGTGCTGTCGCTGATCGAAGATATCGAAAGCAAGGTTGACCGCGCACAGGCGGAAAAACTGGCTAGCAAGCTGAAGAAGGGCGACGGTTTCGATCTGACCGACTTCCTCGACCAACTTAAGCAGATGCGTAATATGGGCGGTATGGCCAGCATGCTGAGCAAACTGCCGGGCGCGGGCCAACTGCCAGACAACGTCAAATCGCAGATGGATGACAAAGTGCTGGTACGCATGGAGGCGATCATTAACTCAATGACGCTGAAAGAGCGTGCCAAGCCGGAAATTATCAAGGGTTCACGCAAACGTCGTATTGCGATGGGCTCCGGCATGCAGGTGCAGGATGTTAATCGGTTGTTAAAACAATTCGACGATATGCAGCGCATGATGAAAAAGATGAAAAAAGGCGGAATGGCGAAGATGATGCGTGGCATGAAAGGTATGATGCCGCCGGGCTTCCCAGGCCGTTAAAACCACGCCGCAGCAAGGCTGTGGCGGGTTTGCCGATTTACCAATCACGGTAAAACCTGTCCGAGAGCGTGATGGTGCAAAAACGAATTACCGGCAATCTACGCTTTAGATTGCTTTTTGCGCCAAAATGAGTAAAATTTTCGGGCTTTTTATATTGCAACCGGGCCCCGTCCCTCAATGGGGCCCGGCTGTTTTATTAACTAAAGAGGATGTTATGGTAACAATTCGTTTGGCACGTGGCGGCGCTAAAAAGCGTCCGTTCTATCAAGTAGTAGTGACCGACAGCCGCAATGCTCGTGATGGTCGTTTCATCGAGCGTGTAGGTTTCTTCAACCCAATCGCATCTGGTCAGGCTGAAGCACTGCGTCTGGACCTGGATCGCATTGAGCACTGGGTTGGTCTGGGTGCTACCGTTTCTGATCGCGTTCACGCGCTGATCAAAGACGCTAAGAAAGCAGCTTAATCTGTCGCGGTGGTGGCAATGAGCAAGCAACTCAAACCGGTAGCACCTAAGCAGCCGATTGTACTCGGTAAGATGGGGTCTACTTACGGCATCCGTGGTTGGCTCAGAGTGTTTTCATCCACCGAGAACGCCGAAAGCATATTTGACTATCAGCCCTGGTTAATCCAGCGCTCTGGTCAGTGGCAGTTTGTCGAGTTGGAAGACTGGAAACGCCACAGTCAGGATCTGATCATCAAGGTCAAAGGCATTGACGATCGGGATGCCGCGAATTTACTGACCAATTGCGAAATTGTCGTAGATTCCGAGCAGTTGCCTCCGCTGGAAGGCGATGATTACTACTGGAAAGACCTTATGGGCTGCCAGGTAGTCACCACTTCCGGATACGAACTGGGTAAAGTCATCGATATGATGGAAACCGGTTCTAACGACGTAATGGTCGTGCGGGCAAACCTGAAAGATGCATTCGGTATGAAGGAGCGGTTGGTCCCGTTTCTTCATGGGCAGGTTATCAAGAAAGTCGATCTCGCCGCCAAGATTATCGAGGCTGAGTGGGATCCTGGTTTTTGACCTCCGGATTTAATGGTCGAAGCAAGTGGAATAACAAAATGGGGATTGGCTGGTGTTCATTGGTATCGTAAGCCTGTTTCCTGAGATGTTTCGCGCAATCACCGATTACGGGGTAACTAGCCGGGCAGTAAAAAATGGCCTGCTGAGCGTGCAGTGTTGGAGTCCGCGTGACTTCACCTACGACCGGCATCGTACCGTGGACGATCGCCCTTATGGCGGCGGCCCGGGAATGCTGATGATGGTGCAACCCTTGCGGGAAGCTATTCATGCAGCAAAAGCAGCGGCAGGCGAGGGAGCAAAGGTGATTTATCTGTCACCTCAGGGGCGCAAGCTGGATCAAACCGGTGTGCGCGAACTGGCGGCTAACCAGAAGATGATCCTGGTGTGTGGCCGCTACGAAGGGATAGACGAGCGCGTGATCCAAACCGAAATTGACGAAGAATGGTCAATCGGCGATTACGTTCTCAGCGGCGGTGAACTACCGGCAATGACACTGATCGATTCGGTCGCCCGCTTTATACCGGGTGTTCTGGGCCATCAGGCTTCGGCAGAAGAAGATTCTTTCGCTGAGGGATTGCTGGACTGTCCGCACTATACCCGCCCGGAGGTGTTAGAAGGGATGGAGGTTCCGCCAGTTCTGCTGTCGGGCAACCATGCCGAGATACGTCGCTGGCGCTTAAAGCAGTCGCTGGGCCGTACCTGGCTTAGAAGACCTGAACTTCTAGAAAGCCTAGCTCTGACTGACGAGCAAGAGGTGTTGCTGGCCGAGTTCCAACGGGAACATCGAGCTAAGTAACAGGACTATGAAGGGAACGTCTGAGCGTTGTCTCGACGAGACCGATATATCAGTTTACCTAGGGTAAGAGACATATTATGAGCAACATTATTAAGCAAATTGAACAAGAGCAGATGAAGCAAGACGTACCTGCATTCCGTCCGGGTGATTCCGTGGAAGTGAAGGTATGGGTCGTTGAAGGTACCAAAAAACGTCTGCAGGCATTCGAGGGCGTGGTTATCGCTATTCGTAACCGCGGTCTGCACTCTGCATTCACTGTTCGTAAGATTTCCAACGGCGAAGGTGTTGAGCGTGTATTCCAGACTCACTCCCCAGTAATCGACAGCATTACTGTTAAACGTCGTGGTGCCGTTCGTCAAGCCAAACTGTACTACCTGCGTGAACGTACTGGTAAGTCTGCTCGTATCAAAGAGCGTCTGAACCGCGTTAACTAACGCTGCATCCAATAGTTAATAGTTATAAGGGGATTACCGTCATGGTAATCCCCTTTTTTCATTACATCGCAGCGGCGCGTTGTTTGCTTTCTTGCGGGTGTGGCTGCGCAGGAATGATGTCGCCGGGTGAAACGATGACCCGGGCCACGGATTCATGGGTGGCAAAGGTACAACTGCAGTTAATGTTACGGCATTGATGATAGCGTTCTTTGGTCGACTCGCTCAGATAGCGGCTGGAGCGAGTGTGTGCCACGCTACCGCACAGTGGACAATGCATCATAGAGACCCCCTCTTGATAAAACGGTGAAAAACTATTCGTCAGCAATGCTCGAAAAAGTTACTGAGCGAGCTGTTCTTTCCCTGGGAAACTGGTGGTGTTCGGCGTGCTGAGGCCTTTTAGGCACAGCTCACGTTCGGCGGCCCGGCGGCGTTCCAGCCCGCGGTTTTTGACGCCATTGACATAAATCCAGCGCGGTAACTGATCGCAAGCCTGCTGCCATTGGCCATGGTGAAGAAAATAAACCAGGGTAGAGCGGCAGGCGGCCCCGGTACCGACGTTAAAGGCAAACGCCATGACGGCATCATAAGTGGCCTGGGGCATTTGCTGTGGCAGACAGGCCGCCATGCGGCTCTCTACCCGGCGGATATCTTCCAGCAGGTTTTCCGCCGCTTGCACTGGGGTGATGGACTTACCTGGAATAACGCCAGCCGTATGGCCGACACCTTGCGTCCAAACCCCTGCTGCGCATTGATACGGGGTTAACTGGCACCCCTCAAAATCGGCAATCAGGTACAGCCCTTGTTCGGACGTTTTAATTTGATTGGCCTGCGGCAGCAGCATGGCGATCGCCAGAATGGCCAGGGCGCTGCAACGCTTAACGATTGAGCTCATCAAAAAGTCTCCGTGCTGCCGCATCGCGTTCGATGCTTTTGAGGATCTCCAGACTCTTGCGTCTGTAGTACCAATTAACCAGGAAGGTGCCGATCCCGACGGCCGCGCCGATCAGAAACGCAACATCCTGCGGCGAGAGCTTGCCTAGCCAGGCGAGAAACAGCGCCGCGGAGTAGGTAATGAATGAAGTTAATCTCTCCATCCTATTAACCCCGCATCTGCTTTCGCAGCGGGTTGTTTTGTAGGATAACGCGACTGTCGGCCACGATAAGCGGGTCGATACTGGCCTCATTTGCCGGGTTTATCATGGTTTTTACCTTAGCTATAATTACTGTATATGCATACAGTATTAATCAAAATGCTAAAGTCGTCAAGCGGGGATAGGACTATTTTTAGCAAAATGGTCAATATGATAATGGACATAAAAAAAGCCCATTAATTATGGGCTTAGAGGAGGGCTGTGCGGAGCTGTAAGACGAGATTACAAACCGTACACCAGCGTTACTGACGTCGTGGTATCGGTATTTTTCGGTGCCGAGGCAGGTGGTTTGGTGTTGTAGACCACCGTGTAGGCCAGCCGTAGGGCGAAGTCGTTATTGATGGCGACGTTTAACGCGGTTTCGGAGTTAACGGTGGTTTCGTCGTTCGCCAAAGCGGATAGACCTTCGGATAGGCGGGCCGTGTCTGTCAGCCTGTAGGAATAGTTGGCTGCGCCATAGGCCAGGGCGCGGGTGGTACGGCCACCGCCGTGGTATTCATCATGACGAACGCCTGGGCCGAATTCGACACGTAGGTCCTGGCGCGGGTCGCTAAAGATCTGGCGCCCGTAACCTCCGGTCAGCGTAGAGCGTGAATCGTACCCGTTGTAACGATCGTTCAACCAGCCAACCTGGCCAAACATATAATTACGAACTGTCAGATTATAACGGGTACGGCCACCGGCCTGGTATTTCTCCGAGGAGCGTACGTTGGAGGAGGTGGTGTTGTTCGCCGAACCCCACAGGCTGTAAGCCGTATCGCTGTTAAACCAGGTCATGGTGGTGTTGGCCAACAGGGTCGAGTTCTGTGTGTTGCCTGACTGGGCGTTATAGCCAGCCTGAACGTTACCATCAAACGGCTTTTTGGCGGTGGCTGGATCGTCCATCGCGGTGAAGAGGGTATTGTCGGCGAACACGGAAACACTGGTGAAGGCGGTCAAGCAGCTAAAAAACAGCGGAATGGCGCGACGAGCGCGTAAAGAGAGCATTTTGGATCCAGTAGTTAAGTGTGATTATAAGTGATAGCGGTCACATTATATCGATTCGCCGAGGGGACAAAAATAGGCCTGGTTAGCTTATGTTTTTAGTTTAAACAGGGGACTTATGCACTTTTCGTCTAGTGATACCGTTGGCTTTTTGCGGCGGTGTTAGCAGCGGCAACGGGGATCGCCCGTTGCCAGCAGAAACGTGATTAAAGGAAGGTCATCACCAGCAGATAACCGGTGATGCAGGAGCACAGCACGCCGATCAGGCCAGGGATGATGAAGCTGTGGTTAATGATGAATTTACCGATGCGAGTGGTGCCAGAGCGGTCAAAGCCGATGCAGGCCAGATCGCTTGGGTAAGTGGGCAACACGAAGTAACCATAGGCCGCCGGGAAGAAGGCCAGCAACATTTTAGGCTCGACGCCTAACTGCAAGGCCATGGGTGCAACGGCGGCCAGAGCAGCGGCCTGGCTGTTCACCAGTTTGGAAACCAGGAACAAGACGATGGCATAAGTCCAGGGCTGGCTTTTCACCACGTCTTCCAGCACCACCTTTAACTCCCCCATATGTGCCTGGAAGAAGGTATCACTCATCCATGCCACACCGAATACCGAGAAGATGGCGACCATTCCCGCTTTGAATACGGCACCGTTGGCGATATCGCTAGGTTTGACTTTACAGCCCATCAGGATCACGGCACCGGCGATCAGCATCATCATCTGGATCACCAGATTCATCGACAGCGGTTTCAAGACACCCTTGGCATCGGCAAAGGAAGGACGCAGATCGGCAAAGGCACCGAGCATAACCACGATAGCGATAGCGCCGAAGAAGATCAGCGTTGACCAGTAAGCCTGCTTGGGAAATGTTTGATTGAGCAGGGTTTCGGTGCCGCCATAAATATAGGCGCGCTGCTCCGGATCCTGGATCCTGGCCTGGAAATCCGCATCCTTATCCAGATCTTTGCCGCGGCGCAGGCTCCACAATGCTGCCATCAATACGCCGACTAGCGAAGCCGGGATAGAAACGGCCAGGATCTCCAGCAGCGAGTAGGCTTTACCGATCCCATGACCGGCAGCGATGATCGAAACCAGTGATACTACGGCCACGGAAACCGGGGATGCGGTGATAGCCATCTGTGAGGCGACAGAGGCGACGGCCATAGGGCGTTCTGGGCGGATCCCTTTTTTGATGGCGATATCAGAAATGATCGGGAACATGGTGTAGACCACGTGGCCGGTACCGCACAGGAAGGTCAGCGTCCAGGTGGTAAAAGGGGCGAGTAAGGTGATGTGTTGTGGGTGGCGGCGCAGTAGCCGCTCGGCATATTGCATCATGACATTCAGACCGCCAGCGGTTTGTAACACCGAGGCACAGCCGATCACCGCCAAAATGGTGAGCATGACATCTACAGGGGGTTTGCCTGGTTCCAAACCGAATATAAAGCACAGCAGAAATAAGCCAATACCACTTATTAAGCCTAACCCCATACCGCCAAATCGGGTGCCGACTAATAGGCAGATAATAATAATTGCGAATTGCAATGTGATCATGAGAGTCCCTTGTCAGAAAGAAATAACTGCTAACGCCCATCGCTCCTCAATGCAGGCAGTACGGGCTCTGTCTTCGCAGAGTAACCCTAAAGAGGTGTGAGCGATTTATGCCATAGTTATTTATTTGGCGAGGGATAACTGTGAGATCCCGCAATATTTATTCAATAGAGTGACTATTATTTCTTATATAGATTCAAATGAATAAAGAATGAAAATCAATTGCCAGTTAAATGTATGACAATTGTTTTATAGTTGTTTAATTTAGCGATGGATGGGGCCGGTTTGCCAAGGAGCTTGTTGGCTACGCGGGCGCGGCATGCAGTGCCACTACACGCCGAAGAGGTGGTTTTTTGATCGCACCAGGGCCAATGAGTAATCTATTTTTGTGTTCATTTTTGTTTACGGCCTGTGATTTTCAGGGAGACTGCTGTTGGTTGCTCTTCGCTGTGTTTTATTGGTGATTTAATTTTTTATTTAAATAAAACAGTTTGTTAAGTTGTTTTTTATTTCCTGTTGCCGATGATTTCCTTCGCTGTTTATGGTGGTAATTTTTTATTTACAGTAAATGGATTGAAAACTTTACAATGAGTGGTTAAGGTAGCACCTGTAACGCTCAATGTTTTCACTACGCACACGCATAACGGCAAACGACAGGAATAGGATCATGCAAAAAGACGCGCTCAACAACGTACATATCAGTGCAGAACAGGTTCTGATCACCCCGGAAGAGCTGAAGAACCAGTTCCCACTCAGTGCCAACGATGAAACGGAAATCGCGACGGCCCGCCAAACCATTGCCAATATCCTTAAAGGGCAAGATCACCGTCTGCTGGTGGTCTGTGGGCCATGTTCGATCCACGATCCCGATGCCGCGCTGGATTACGCGCGCCGTCTGAAAACCCTGTCGGCTGAATTGAGCGATCAGCTGTATATCGTTATGCGCGTCTATTTTGAAAAACCAAGAACCACCGTCGGCTGGAAAGGCCTGATCAACGATCCGTATATGGATGGATCCTTTGATGTAGAAGCGGGTTTGCACATTGCGCGTCGCCTGCTGCTGGATCTGGTCGGTATGGGCCTGCCGTTGGCGACCGAAGCGTTGGATCCGAACAGCCCGCAATACCTGGGCGATCTGTTCAGTTGGTCGGCGATCGGTGCGCGTACTACAGAATCTCAGACGCACCGTGAAATGGCTTCCGGCCTCTCAATGCCAGTGGGCTTCAAAAACGGTACGGACGGTAGCCTGGGCACGGCTATCAACGCAATGCGCGCTGCATCCATGGCGCACCGTTTTGTCGGTATCAATCAGGCTGGCCAGGTTTGCCTGCTGCAAACCCAGGGTAACCCAGACGGCCATGTGATCCTGCGCGGTGGTAAAACGCCTAACTACAGCGCTGAGCACGTTGCCGCCTGCGAAAAACAGATGCAGGATGCGGGACTCCACCCGTCCTTGATGATAGATTGCAGCCATGGCAACTCAAATAAAGACTATCGCCGTCAGCCAGCGGTTGCCGAATCCGTCGTTGAGCAGATCAGAGCGGGTAACCGTTCGATTACCGGCATCATGCTGGAAAGCAATCTGCACGAGGGCAGCCAGTCTTCTGAACAGCCGCGTGTGGATATGCGCTACGGCGTATCGGTGACCGATGCCTGCATCAACTGGGAAAGCACGGAGACGCTGCTGCGCCAAATGCATCAGGAACTCGGCGCTGCGCTGATGGCACGCACTGGAGAGTAGTGAGTTATGGTGGCTGAACTGACCGCATTGCGCGATCAAATTGACGAAGTGGATAAAGCGCTGCTGGCCCTGTTGGCGAAACGCCTGGAGTTGGTGGCGGAAGTAGGGGAAGTCAAAAGCCACTACGGTTTACCGGTTTACGTACCTGAGCGGGAGGCGGCAATGTTGGCCTCTCGCCGCCAGGAAGCGGAAAGCCTCGGCGTTCCGCCAGATTTGATCGAAGACGTGCTTCGCCGCGTGATGCGCGAATCCTACACTAGCGAGAACGATAAAGGCTTCAAAACGCTGTGCCCACAGCTGCGCCCTATCGTCATTATTGGCGGTAATGGCCAGATGGGCCGCCTGTTTAACCGGTTGCTTACGCTGTCGGGTTATCAGGTCAAAGTGTTGGATCAAGAGGATTGGCCGCAGGCGGATAGCCTGCTGGCAGATGCCGGTATGGTGATTGTCAGCGTGCCGATCCATATTACCGAGCAGGTGATCGCCCAACTGCCGCCGCTGCCGCAGGACTGTATTCTGGTCGATCTGGCTTCGGTGAAGAACCGACCGTTACAGGCGATGCTGGCCGTACACGGCGGCCCGGTACTGGGATTGCACCCAATGTTCGGCCCGGATGTTGGCAGCGTGGCCAAACAGGTGGTGGTGTACTGCGATGGTCGTCAGCCAGAGGCCTACCAGTGGTTGCTGGAGCAGTTGCAGGTTTGGGGCGCGCGTTTGCATCGTATCAGCGCCGTCGAACACGATCAGAACATGGCCTTTATCCAGGCGCTGCGCCACTTTGCTACTTTTGCTTACGGCCTGCATCTGGCCGAAGAGAACGTACAGCTGGAGCAGTTGCTGGCGCTCTCTTCGCCGATCTATCGGTTGGAACTGGCAATGGTGGGGCGGCTATTTGCTCAGGATCCGCAGCTGTACGCCGATATCATCATGTCTTCTGAAGACAACATTCATCTGATCAAACGCTACTATCAGCGTTTTGGTGAGGCGATCAAGTTACTGGAGCAGGGCGACAAGCAGGCCTTTATTCAAAGCTTCCAGAAGGTGGAACACTGGTTTGGTGATTATGCCCAGCGCTTCCTGGTTGAGAGCCGTTCTTTGCTGCGCCAGGCGAACGATAGCCGTCAATAATAGATGAAAAAGGGTTCGGCATAGCCGAACCCTTTTTGTTACTTAAGACGGATTGACCGGCACCACGTTTTCGCTTGGATAACAGCCCAGAACTTTCAGCGAGCGGGTGATCGGTGTCAGCCCTTTCAACGCCTTCTCCATCGCCACAGAACGCAGGTTAGCCTGCACATCAATGTAAAACATCTCTTCCCACGGGTTACCGTTGATCGGGCGTGATTCCAGCTTGGTCATGATGATGCCATTGTCACGTAGCACCAACAGAGCTTCCACCAGAGCACCGGATTGTTGACCGGTGGCCATGATCAGCGTGGTTTTGGCCGGAACCTGCTCGGAAACCTCTATCGCCTTACGCGCCAGAATAATGAAGCGAGTGATGTTCTGCTGCTGGTTAGCCAGGTTATGTTCCAGTACCTGCAGGTTGTACAGCGCACCACCGGCCTCGCTACCCAACGCCGCAGCTTTTGGCGAGTTCAGCTTGGCGACCTTCTCCATCGCGGCGGCGGTGCTTTCGCAATACTCGATCTTCCAGTGTGGATAGCGGTTCAAATACTGGCTGCACTGCTGGAAAGGTTGCGGGTGGCTATAGACGGTTTCGATCTGCTGCAGATCGGTGTCGCTGGCTACCAGCACGCAGTGATCGATCGGCAGGGTTAACTCACCCACGATCGACAGGCTGGTATGTTGCAGCAGGTCGTACACATCGTTGATAGAGCCGGAGCTGGTGTTCTCGATGGGCAAAATGGCGTAATCCGCCTGGCCGGTTTCCACCTGAGTAAAGATGTCCTGGAATTTCTGACAGCCGCATTCGATGAGCTGATCGAAATGGCGGGCGGCGTACTGGCGGGCGGCCAGATGTGAGTAAGAGCCTTTTGGCCCCAGGAAGGCAATGCGCGCGGAATGTTGGCTAGTCTGGTTAAGCTGGTGCTGCAACAGGGCCTGCTGGGTCAGCACGGAGTCTTCGATAATCAGCTGGAACAGGCGAGTGACGTAAAAACCATCGAGGTCATAAGGTTTGGCCGCGCTGATCAAGGCGTCCAACAGATCGCGCTCACGCTCTTTATCGCGGATCGGGCGGTGCGAATGCAGTTTGGTTTTGCCCACTTCCACCGCCAGTTCACGGCGCTCTGCCAGCAGGGCCAGCAATTTCATATCCAGTGCGCTGATGCGTTCGCGCAGCACGAGTAACGGGTTATCAGTCATAATCAGCTTTGCCTTGTATTCTTCTAATCCCGTCGTCTTGCAAGCCGCAGCTTGAAGCCCAGCGGGGCGGGTTGTCAAATAGCCATAAAAAAAGCCCCCTGCTTGAGGAGGCTTGTTTGTTCGTCTTCGCATTCTTTCTCACACGACGAAACGCCTCCCAATCAGGGGAAGGTAAAAAAGAATGCGAAGAAAAACGGTTTACGGCTCATGGCGTTCCAAAATGTGTATAAATCAGGGGTTAAAGTAACCGCTGGCTTTTCATTGTGTCAATAGAAACCGGCAGACAAAAAACGCGCCCTCGGGCGCGTTTGATGTGAAACAATCACTTGCAGAGTTATTCCTCTTCTTCCTGCGTGATTACCGGAGCCAGGTCTTTCACGCTGGCATAAGCGCGGCGTGCCTCGCTTTTGTGTTGTACCTTGTTCAACTGACGCTCAAGTTTGGCAATCAGGTCATTAACGGCGGTATACATGTCTTCATGTTTAGCGCTGGCAACCAGCGGACCGTTAGGTGTGGTAATGGTGGCGTCGACGGCAAACCCTTTAGGTTCTTTAGATAAGACGATGTGTGGGTTGATCAACTGCGCCTGCCACTTTTCCAGTTTACTGAGACGGTCTTCGACATGATTACGGATTGCGGGGGTGATATCCATTTGTTTGCTGGTAATGTTGAGTGTCATATAACTTACCTCTCTGTCTTTCCGTCTTGGATAGATTCAGCATACCGCTCTTTTTGCCGAAATGCGTGATGGAAAACACAAATTTTTGTCACTTTTTGCAAAGTTAGTTCAATCTGTGATTTAGCGTCTGAAACTGCCATCTAACGCTTGAGTCTTGGCAGCAGAACGCGCATTATCGATAGGTTAACCGGTGGTGCAGCCTTGCTAACACCGTGTTTTTGCTTGTGTATTTATCCTGAAAATGGCTGAATTTGCAGCAAATGAAAACGGCAGCCGAAGCTGCCGTTTTGTTTTTGTGCCCATCTCAAAGACTCAAGACGCGTTGGCGGCGATGATTTTCGCTACCTTGTCGGCCTGAGCATTCAATTGCAACTGGCGATAGGCGTTTTCCATCAGCGGCAGCGCATCGCGCGTCGCTTTGGTATCCGGGAATTCACGCATCATCTGCTCAACGCGATTAACTACCGCGACGTAAGCGCCACGTTTAGTGTAGTATTCCGCCACTGAGAGCTCGTACTTGGATAGACGGTCCTTCAGGAATACCAGACGCTTGTAGGCATCGGTCGCGTATTGGCTGTTCGGATACTGCTGGATCAGTTGGCTGAAGTCGCGGAATGCGGCGCGGGCATGCTGTGGATCGCGGTCAGAACGGTCAACCCCGAAGAAGCCTTGCAGTGCACTGTCATCCAACGCCATATCTGTCAGACCGCGCATGTACATGACGTAGTCGATGTTCGGATGCGTTGGGTTCAGACGCATAAAGCGATCGATAGAGGCCTGTGCCAAAGGTAAATCGGCAGATTTATAGTAGGCATAAATCAGATCCAATTGGACCTGCTGAGAGTACGGCCCGAATGGATAGCGGTTATCTAACGCTTCGAGTTGCGTAATCGCGCCCTTAAAGTTACCGTCCTGCAGTTTTTGCTGGGCAGTAGCATAGATTTCCGAAGGCGGGCTGTCGGGAACCGTATCCTTGGATGTGGAGCAACCTGCCAGCGCCAGGCTCAACGTGGCTGCCGCCACCAGATATTTCATACGCGTCATGACGTTTAGATTATCCTCAGGGTGTTATTTTGGGAGACTGTCCGTTAAGCTCCCGACAAAAGACCAGTTACAATAGCACATTATATTAAACGGCATCGCCGTGAAAACCCAACGTTAACGAAGAAGCTGCATATGGCACAACAAGTACAACTCACCGCAACGGTGGCCGAAACTCAACTCGGACAACGTTTAGATCAGGCTTTGGCCGAATTGTTCCCTGATTATTCAAGATCTCGCATAAAAGAATGGATCCTGGAAGACAGGGTACAGGTCAATGGCAAAACGATAAACAAGCCGAAAGAGAAGGTACTGGGGGGAGAGACGGTCGCCATTGATGCACAGATTGAAGAAGATGCCCGTTGGGAACCGCAAGACATCCCGCTGGATATCGTCTATGAAGACGCCGATATTCTGGTGATCAACAAGCCCCGCGGCCTGGTGGTGCACCCGGGGGCGGGTAATCCGGATGGGACGGTGCTTAATGCATTGTTACATTATTTCCCGGAGATTGCCGACGTACCGCGTGCCGGTATCGTTCACCGTTTGGACAAAGATACCACCGGCCTGATGGTGGTTGCCAAAACCGTTCCGGCGCAAACCCGGCTGGTTGAGGCATTGCAGGAGCGTGAGATCACCCGTGAGTACGAAGCGGTAGCGATCGGCACCATGACCGCGGGTGGCACGGTGGAGCAACCTATTGCCCGCCACTCCACCAAACGGACTCACATGGCTGTGCACCCAATGGGCAAACCTGCGGTGACCCATTACCGCATTATGGAACATTTCCGCGCCCATACCCGTTTGCGCTTGCGCCTGGAAACCGGCCGTACGCACCAGATCCGTGTGCATATGGCGTATATCGACCATCCGCTGGTGGGCGATCAACTCTACGGTGGCCGTCCACGTCCGCCAAAAGGGGCGTCAGAGGCCTTTATCAACACGTTGCGCGGCTTTGACCGTCAGGCACTGCACGCAACCATGTTGCGCCTGTATCATCCGATCAGCGGTATCCAGATGGAATGGCATGCGCCAATCCCACAGGATATGGTCGATCTGATCAACGCGCTGAAGCTCGATACCGAAGAATTCAAAGATCAGATGAATTGGTAATGAGTTCGCTGATTGTACCCGATTGGCCGCTGCCTGCAGGGGTAACAGCCTGCAGCTCCACTCGTCATGGCGGTGTCAGCCTTCCTCCCTACGACTCGCTGAATCTGGGTGAGCACGTTGGTGATGATGCACAGGCCGTGGCGCGTAACCGCCAATGTCTGGTCACGGCCGCTGGCTTGCCGCAGATGCCGCTATGGCTGGAGCAGGTACATGGTACTCGTGTACTGACGCTGGATGGCCAAACGCCTGAAGATTTGCGCGCCGATGCGGTTTACAGCAATGTGGCCGGGTTGGTCTGCGCAGTGATGACGGCGGATTGCCTACCGGTGCTGTTTGCTTCACAAGCGGGGGATGAAGTTGCCGCCGTGCATGCCGGTTGGCGTGGCTTATGTCATGGCGTGCTGGAAAATACCGTGGCGCGCTTTGCTGCCGCACCAGAAAACATCACTGCCTGGCTCGGCCCGGCAATCGGCCCAAGCCGGTTCGAAGTTGGGGCTGAAGTGCGTGCGGCATTTATGGATATTGATAGCGCCGCCGCCGCCGCTTTTACTCCCCACGGTGAAAAATTCCTCGCAGACCTCTATCTTTTGGCTCGTCAGCGCCTGCAAGGTGCTGGTATTTTCGCCATTTATGGCGGTAATCGTTGCACAATGAACGAAATGAGTCATTTTTTCTCCTATCGGCGCGACGGAACAACCGGACGTATGGCAAGTTTGATCTGGGTGAGATAACCTACTGCCCTAGGACGATCCACTGATGCATGACGTTGTACTCATAATATAGTGTCGAGATAACCTTGAAAATTTGAGGGATGACCTCATTTAATCTCCAGTAGCAATTTTGACCTACATTGGAGGTGTTATGCGTCTGGATCGTCTTACTAACAAATTCCAGCTTGCCCTCGCCGATGCCCAGTCTTTGGCCCTTGGGCGCGACAATCAATTTATTGAACCGTTACATCTGATGAGCGCCCTGCTCAATCAGGATGGGGGCACGGTTCGCCCATTACTGACTTCTGCCGGGATTGATGCTGCGCGAGTGCGTACCGACATCGATCTGGCATTATCTCGTCTGCCGCAGGTTGAAGGTACCGGTGGGGATGTTCAACCCTCACACGAACTGGTACGCGTCCTCAACCTGTGCGACAAGCTGGCGCAAAAGCGGGCAGACAAGTTTATTTCATCCGAGCTGTTTGTGCTGGCGGTGCTTGAAGATCGCGGTAACTTGACCGATCTGCTGAAAGCTGCCGGTGCCACAGCGGACAAAATAGCCAAAGCCATTGAACAAATGCGAGGGGGAGATAGCGTGGATGACCAAGGTGCTGAAGATCAGCGTCAGGCTCTGAAAAAATACACTATCGATCTCACTGAGCGTGCGGAACAGGGCAAGCTTGACCCGGTGATTGGCCGTGATGAAGAGATCCGTCGCACCATTCAGGTGCTGCAACGCCGTACCAAAAACAACCCGGTACTGATTGGTGAGCCTGGTGTCGGTAAAACCGCCATCGTTGAAGGCTTGGCTCAGCGTATTATCAACGGCGAAGTTCCCGAAGGGCTGAAGCATAAACGCGTGCTTTCCCTGGATATGGGCGCGTTGATTGCCGGTGCGAAATACCGGGGCGAATTTGAAGAACGCCTGAAGGCGGTGCTGAGCGATCTTTCCAAACAGGAAGGCAGCGTCATCCTGTTCATCGATGAGCTGCATACCATGGTGGGTGCCGGTAAAGCCGATGGCGCGATGGATGCTGGCAACATGCTCAAACCCGCGCTTGCCCGTGGGGAACTGCACTGCGTAGGGGCGACCACGCTAAACGAGTATCGCCAGTATATAGAGAAGGATGCTGCGCTGGAGCGCCGCTTCCAGAAAGTCTATGTCGCGGAACCGAGCGTGGAAGACACCATCGCCATCCTGCGTGGCCTGAAAGAACGCTATGAGCTGCATCACCATGTGCAGATCACTGACCCGGCGATCGTAGCAGCGGCGACATTGTCGCACCGCTATGTCTCCGACCGTCAGTTGCCGGATAAGGCCATCGACCTGATCGATGAGGCCGCCTCCAGCATTCGTATGCAGATGGACTCCAAACCGGAATCGCTCGATCGCCTGGAGCGCCGCATCATCCAGTTAAAACTGGAAGAGCAGGCACTGAACAAAGAATCGGATGACGCCAGTAAGAAACGCTTGGAAATGCTGAGTAGCGAGCTGGAGCAGAAAGAGCGCGAATACTCAGAACTGGAAGAAGAGTGGAAAGCGGAAAAGGCTTCGCTGTCTGGTACCCAGAATATCAAGGCGGAACTGGAGCAGGCCAAGATCACGCTGGAGCAGGCGCGCCGCGTAGGTGACCTTGGGCGCATGTCTGAACTGCAGTATGGCAAAATCCCTGAGCTGGAAAAACAGCTTGAGGCGGCCACGCAGGCAGAAGGCAAGACCATGAAGCTGCTGCGTAACCGCGTTACCGACGCCGAAATCGCCGAAGTGTTGGCGAAAGCGACCGGTATCCCGGTGGCCAGAATGCTGGAAGGTGAGCGCGACAAACTGCTGCGTCTCGAGCAGGAACTGCACTCACGGGTGATTGGCCAGGATGAAGCGGTGAACGCGGTGTCCAATGCCATTCGCCGTAGCCGTGCCGGTCTTTCCGATCCAAATCGGCCGATCGGTTCATTCCTGTTCCTTGGTCCTACCGGGGTGGGTAAAACCGAGCTGTGTAAGGCGTTGGCTGGGTTCCTGTTCGACAGTGATGACGCGATGGTGCGTATCGACATGTCCGAGTTTATGGAGAAACACTCCGTATCGCGGCTGGTGGGTGCGCCTCCAGGCTACGTCGGTTATGAAGAGGGCGGTTATCTGACAGAAGCGGTGCGTCGCCGTCCGTATTCAGTGATCCTGCTGGATGAAGTGGAAAAAGCGCACCCAGACGTGTTCAATATCCTGTTGCAGGTGTTGGATGACGGACGTCTGACAGACGGTCAAGGTCGTACCGTGGATTTCCGTAATACTGTGGTGATCATGACCTCTAACCTGGGTTCCGATCTGATCCAGGAGCATTTCGGTCAGATGAGCTATCCACAGATGAAGGAATCGGTCATGGAGATGGTGAGCCAACATTTCCGTCCGGAATTCATCAACCGTATCGACGAAGTGGTGGTGTTCCATCCGCTCGGTCAGAAACATATCGCGCAGATTGCCAAGATCCAGTTGGCACGTCTGTACCAGCGTCTGGAAGAGCGCGGCTACGAAGTCAGTATTACGGAGCCAGCTTTGGAACTGCTGGGCAAAACCGGTTACGACCCTGTGTATGGTGCGCGGCCGTTGAAACGCGCTATCCAGCAGGAAATCGAAAACCCGCTGGCACAGCAAATCCTGTCTGGCAAGTTGATCCCAGGCAAACCGGTGACGCTGGACGTGGAAAACGACCATATCGTTGCCAAGCAATAAAAGTTGTTGTTGGTAGCTATATAGAAGGGGGGCGGTTTTTACCGCCCCCTTTTCTTTGGCTTTAGCCTGGTTGACGGGTTTTCTTCGAGCAAAACGCTTAAAACCTTCCTTTTTTGCTCAATAAATACCCACAAATGACGTTTTGGCTTGTTTTTTGAACGCTTGAAAAGTTTTTTGAATTTAGGGGTTGCGCCCTTCTGAGAACTCCCTATAATGCGCCTCCACTGACCGGGAACAACGACGAACAAGTCGCCCAGCC
>NZ_BAAKUJ010000004.1:96547-483907 GCF_059697885.1 Serratia sp. NCCP-200 | reverse complement strand
CCCACCTGACCCCATGCCGAACTCAGAAGTGAAACGCCGTAGCGCCGATGGTAGTGTGGGGTCTCCCCATGCGAGAGTAGGACACTGCCAGGCATCAAATTAGCGTGCTGATATGGCTCAGTTGGTAGAGCGCACCCTTGGTAAGGGTGAGGTCCCCAGTTCGACTCTGGGTATCAGCACCACTTTATTTAAGTGGTTTAGAAGTTCGGCAGAAAGAAAAGAATCAAAAGAATTTGCTTGGCGGCAATAGCGCGGTGGTCCCACCTGACCCCATGCCGAACTCAGAAGTGAAACGCCGTAGCGCCGATGGTAGTTTGGGGTCTCCCCATGCGAGAGTAGGACACTGCCAAGCATCAATTAAGCCGAGAGGCCATCCGCAAGGATGGCCTTTTTGCTTTTCTGCGGTTTGAAATTCCCCATGCTGGCTGACAGCCTGGCGATGAAACATTTTCACCTTCCCGTTGAATCCTCGACATGACGCTAAAAAAGCGTTATCTTCGGGCATCTAGAAGTCTAAACGTATAAACGGATGTGTGAGGGGTAAGCAATGCCGATTCGTGTTCCTGATGAGTTACCTGCGGTCAATTTCTTGCGTAATGAGAATGTGTTTGTTATGACATCCTCACGCGCAAAAACACAGGAAATCAGGCCGTTAAAGGTACTTATCCTCAACCTGATGCCGAAAAAGATCGAAACGGAAAACCAGTTTTTGCGTTTGCTTTCCAACTCGCCATTGCAGATCGATATTCAGCTACTGCGTATCGATAGCCGTGAATCGAAGAACACGCCTACGGAGCACCTGAATAATTTCTACTGTAACTTTGAAGATATCCAGAATGAGAACTTTGACGGGCTGATCGTCACTGGCGCTCCGCTGGGCCTGGTGGACTTCTGTGATGTTGCCTATTGGCCGCAGATCGAGCGAGTGATCGAGTGGGCCAAGGATCATGTGACTTCAACCCTGTTTGTCTGCTGGGCAGTGCAGGCCGCGCTAAACATCCTGTACGGCATTCCAAAGAAGACGCGTGAGGTGAAGCTCTCCGGAGTGTACCAGCATCGTACGCTGCACCAACATGCCTTGCTGACCCGAGGTTTTGATGAAACCTTCCTGGCTCCTCACTCCCGCTATGCTGATTTCCCAACCGAGATCCTGCGGCAGTACACCGATCTGGATATCCTGGCTGAATCAGAACTGGCTGGCGCCTATCTGTTCGCTACCAAGGATAAGCGCATGGCCTTTGTCACCGGGCATCCGGAATATGACACCCTGACGTTAGCGGGTGAGTATTGTCGTGATAACGATGCAGGCCTCAACCCGACCATACCGCTAAATTATTTCCCCGATGACAACCCCGAATTGCCCCCCGCAGCTTCATGGCGAAGCCATGGTCACCTGCTGTTTTCCAACTGGTTGAACTACTACGTTTACCAGATCACGCCGTTCGATCTGCGTCATATGAATCCTACCCTCGAGTGACATTTTTCTCTGCACCGGGTGGCTGAATCGAGGCCGCCCTGATTTACCCCGCCGTTTTCCCTGCCAAATCTGCAACGTTTTAGCATCGATAAATCATTTAAAAACAATACATTACCTGCACTCTTTGATCTAAATGGAACCGGTTTCCTGGTTTGCTATAAATGATAAATAATCTAATCAATTGATAATAAAAGGTTAATAAAATATTTATTAAAAAAATGGAAATCGTTTTTGATTTTTAATTTTTGTTGGTTATTCTAGGATCCTGCGGGATGACATCTGACCAGTTGGCGGTCTTTTTTTCACCCGATTTCCGACAACAATGCTTCGCCTGGCCTGCAATGGCGGCGTGGAATGATGGAAAGGATCAAGACAATGACGCAACAGATGGTAGGCACAGAATTAGCGTTTACACAGGCTTTCGGCTCTGCAGAGCGGCAGATACTGACGAATGAAGCGGTCGAGTTCCTGGCTGAACTGGTGGGGAAATTTACGCCGCAACGCAACAAACTGTTGGCGGCACGCGCCAGCTGGCAAGAGAAAATAGATCGCGGCGAGCTGCCTGGATTTATTTCGGAAACGGATTCCATTTGGCAGGGTGACTGGCAGATCCGCGGCGTTCCCGCTGACTTGCGCGACCGTCGGGTTGAGATTACCGGTCCGGTTGAACGCAAAATGGTGATCAATGCCCTCAATGCCAACGTCAAAGTGTTTATGGCCGACTTTGAAGACTCACTGGCACCCAGCTGGGACAAGGTTATCGATGGGCAGATCAACCTGCATGATGCGGTCAACGGCACCATCTCTTACACCAATGAAGCCGGCAAGATTTACCAGCTCAAACCCAACCCGGCGGTGTTGATTGCCCGCGTGCGTGGCCTGCATTTGCCGGAAAAACACGTGCAGTGGCAGGGGGAAGCGATCCCTGGCGGGTTGTTCGATTTTGCACTCTATTTCTTCCATAACTATCGTCAACTGCTGGCAAAAGGCAGTGGCCCGTATTTCTACCTGCCGAAAACCCAGTCCTGGCAGGAGGCTGCCTGGTGGAGCGAAGTCTTTAGCTTTACCGAGGATCGCTTCGAGTTGCCGCGCGGCACCATCAAGGCCACGGTATTGATTGAAACCCTGCCTGCGGTATTCCAGATGGACGAGATCCTGTATCACCTGCGCGATCATATCGTCGGGCTGAACTGTGGCCGTTGGGACTACATCTTCAGCTATATCAAAACGCTGAAGAACCATGGTGATCGGGTGTTGCCAGACCGTCAGTCCGTCACTATGACCCAGC
Source organism: Serratia sp. NCCP-200 (assembly GCF_059697885.1). Taxonomy (NCBI): domain Bacteria; kingdom Pseudomonadati; phylum Pseudomonadota; class Gammaproteobacteria; order Enterobacterales; family Yersiniaceae; genus Serratia; species Serratia sp. NCCP-200. The sequence continues at coordinate 481,142 of NZ_BAAKUJ010000004.1, read as the reverse complement.
CTTTCCTCAGTGCTTATTCACGCTTGCTGATCAAGACCTGCCACCGCCGCGGTGCTTTTGCGATGGGGGGGATGGCGGCATTTATCCCCAGCAAAGACGCCGAGCAAAACGCGGTGGTGTTAGGCAAGGTGCGCGCGGATAAAGAACTGGAAGCGACCAATGGCCATGACGGGACTTGGGTGGCACATCCAGGTTTGGCCGATACGGTGATGGAAGTGTTTAACCGCATCCTGGGGGAGCGGCAGAATCAACTAGAGGTGCTGCGTGAGAATGATGCACCAATCACGGCGGCGCAACTGCTGGAACCGTGTGACGGTGAGCGTACCGAAACCGGCATGCGCGCCAATATCCGCGTTGCGGTGCAATACATTGAAGCCTGGATCTCCGGCAATGGCTGCGTACCGATTTATGGCCTGATGGAAGATGCCGCCACCGCCGAGATTTCACGTACCTCAATTTGGCAGTGGATCCATCACGAGAAAAGCCTCAGCAATGGCCAACAGGTAACCAAGGCCCTGTTCCGCCAGATGCTGCAGGAAGAGATGCAGGTCGTTCGTAAAGAATTGGGTGAAGCGCGTTATCACGCAGGCCGTTTCGAGGAGGCGGCACAGCTGATGGAACGCATCACCACGCAAGATGAATTAATCGATTTCCTGACCTTACCCGGCTACGAATTACTGGCCTGAAACCGTTCCTGACCTTTAACCCTACAGTATTGAAAAGGATAAAAATATGACGACCTCTCGTACCCAACAGATCCAACAGCTGGAACAGGAATGGAAATCAGCACGCTGGGAGGGCATCACCCGCCCTTACAGTGCAGAAGACGTGATCAACCTGCGTGGCTCGGTCAATCCGGTTTGCACGTTGGCGCAAAACGGTGCGGCGAAACTCTGGGAATTGCTGCATGGCAAATCCCGCAAAGGGTACGTGAACAGCCTTGGGGCGCTGACCGGTGGCCAGGCGCTGCAACAGGCGAAAGCCGGCGTTGAAGCGATCTACCTGTCCGGTTGGCAAGTAGCGGCTGATGCCAATACCGCTGCCGCCATGTATCCCGATCAGTCACTGTACCCGGTCGACTCGGTCCCGACGGTGGTTGAGCGTATCAACAATACCTTCCGTCGGGCGGATCAGATCCAGTGGGCAAACCAGATTGAACCCGGCAGCAAAGGCTATACCGATTACTTCCTGCCGATCGTGGCGGATGCCGAAGCCGGATTTGGCGGCGTGCTAAACGCCTTTGAACTGATGAAGGCGATGATCGAAGCCGGTGCGGCAGGGGTACATTTTGAAGACCAACTGGCGGCGGTGAAGAAGTGTGGCCATATGGGCGGCAAGGTCTTGGTACCGACCCAGGAAGCTATCCAGAAGCTGGTTGCAGCGCGCTTGGCGGCTGACGTTCTCGGTGTCCCAACCCTGCTGATTGCCCGTACCGATGCCGATGCGGCGGATTTGTTGACCTCCGACTGCGATCCCTATGACAGCGCCTTTGTGTCCGGCGAACGCACCGCCGAAGGTTTCTACCGCACCCATGCCGGTATTGAGCAGGCCATCAGTCGTGGTTTGGCTTATGCCCCTTACGCCGATCTCGTGTGGTGCGAAACCTCAACGCCGGACCTGGAAGCTGCGCAACGCTTTGCCGATGCGATCCATGCCAAGTTCCCGGGCAAGCTGTTGGCCTATAACTGCTCACCGTCGTTCAACTGGAAGAAGAACCTGGACGATCAGACTATCGCCCGCTTCCAGGATGCACTGTCTGCCATGGGCTACAAATACCAGTTCATCACGCTGGCCGGTATCCACAGCATGTGGTTCAACATGTTCGATCTGGCACACGCTTACGCGCGTGGCGAAGGCATGAAGCACTATGTTGAAAAAGTGCAACAGCCTGAATTTGCCGCAGTCGAGCGCGGTTACACCTTTGCTTCGCATCAGCAGGAGGTGGGAACCGGCTACTTCGATAAGGTGACCACCATTATTCAGGGGGGCGCTTCCTCGGTAACGGCACTGACCGGTTCCACCGAAGAACAGCAGTTCTGATCCCCAAGGGGCCTGGCATGGCGCCAGGCTCTGGTTTCATTCCTGAATGGCAGAGGCAAAGATGGCGGAAAAACTGGAGCTGTTGATTGCACAGACGATCCTGCAGGGCTTTGATGCGCAATATGGCCGCTTTCTTGAAGTCACGGCCGGAGCGCAGCAGCGTTTTGAGCAGGCAGACTGGCCCGCCGTACAACAGGCGATGAAACGACGTATCCATCTTTACGATCACCACGTCGGTCTGGTGGTAGAGCAACTGAAATGCATCACCGGGCAGAAATATTACGATGAGGATTTCCCTAATAGGGTGAAGGCGGTTTATACCGAGCTGTTGCCCGACTACCCGCGTTTTGAGATTGCCGAAAGCTTCTTTAATTCGGTTTACTGTCGGCTGTTCAAACATCGGGATTTAACCCCGGACAAGCTGTTCGTTTTCAGCTCGCAGCCCGAACGGCGCTTTCGCGATATTCCCAGGCCGTTGGCACGTGATTTTACTCCCAATGGTGATTTGGCTGCCATGCTGCACAGCCTGTTGACCGACTTGCCGTTGCGCCTGCCGTGGGAAGACCTGCCACGTGATATTCGCTATATCACCCAAGCCTTACTACAGACCTTCAGCTCCCAACAGTTAGCTGGAGCGACGTTCCAAATCGGCAATGAGCTGTTCTACCGTAACAAGGCGGCCTGGTTGGTCGGTAAGCTGCGGGTGGCCGACGGGGTCTACCCGTTCCTGTTGCCGATCCACCACAGCGAGTCTGGCGCGTTGTTCATAGATACCTGCCTGACCAGCAAGGCCGAAGCCAGCATCGTGTTTGGCTTTGCCCGTTCCTACTTTATGGTGTATGCCCCGTTGCCAGCGGCGATGGTTGAGTGGCTGCGGGAGATCCTGCCGGGCAAGACCACCGCCGAACTGTATATGGCGATCGGCTGCCAGAAGCATGGTAAAACCGAATGCTACCGTGAATACCTGAATTTTATGGCGCAGTCGCAGGAGCAATTCATTATTGCGCCGGGCGTGAAAGGCATGGTGATGCTGGTGTTTACGCTGCCGTCGTTTGATCGGGTATTCAAAGTGATCAAAGACGAATTCGCGCCGCAGAAAGAGGTTACGCAGGCGCAGGTGATGGCCTGCTACCAACTGGTAAAAGAGCACGATCGCGTCGGGCGGATGGCCGATACCCAAGAATATGAGAATTTTGTGGTGGATAAGGCACGCATCAGCCCGCAACTGCTGGCGGAGTTGCAGCGCGAGGTGCCGGAAAAGCTGGAAGATCTCGGCGATCGGGTGGTCATCAAGCACTTGTATATGGAACGGCGGATGACGCCGTTAAATCTGTATCTTGAGCAGGCAGACGAACGGCAAATGCATGACGCCATTGAAGAATATGGTAATGCGATCAAACAGCTGGCTGCGGCCAATATCTTTCCTGGCGATATGCTGTTCAAAAACTTCGGCGTGACGCGCCATGGGCGCGTGGTGTTTTACGACTACGACGAGATTTGCTACATGACCGAGGTGAACTTCCGTAATATTCCACCGCCGCGCTACCCGGAAGATGAACTGGCCAGCGAACCCTGGTACAGCATTTCACCCAACGACGTTTTCCCCGAAGAGTTCCGCCATTTCCTGTGTGGCGACCGGCGTATCCGCAAGGTCTTTGAGGAGATGCACAGCGACCTGTTTGAAGCGGACTACTGGCGAGGGTTGCAGCAGCGCATTAAGGAGGGACACGTCGAGGATGTGTTTGCCTACCGTAAAAAGCGGCGTTTCAGCCAGCGGTTACCTTCGGGGTACGCGCAGGCTGGCTGATAGCAGGCCCAGCAGGCTGGGCCATGGTCAGGATTAAAACGTGATACAGCAGGCGCCCTGTTCGGCCCCGGAAAGCTGGCTGCGTAACGCGCCAAACAGTTCACGGCCACAGCCGTTCCTTTCGCCGCTCAGATCGGGTTGATAGGGAATGCGCTGGGCCAGCTCTGCTTCGGCGACCAGCAGTTGCAACTCGCCGGTGTGTCCATTCACCCGGATCATATCGCCGCTTTGTACTTTGGCCAGCATACCGCCGGTGTACGCCTCCGGGGTGACATGGATCGCCGAAGGAACCTTGCCGGAAGCGCCGGACAGGCGGCCATCGGTCACCAACGCCACCTTGAAGCCGCGATCCATCAATACCCCAAGCGGTGGCATCAGCTTATGCAGTTCAGGCATGCCATTGGCCTGTGGCCCCTGGAAACGCACGACCACCACGCAGTCCCGATCCAGTTTGCCTGCTTCGAAGGCGGGGACGATATCGTGCTGGCTTTCGAATACGACCGCCGGGGCTTCGATAATCTGATTTTCGGCAGGCACCGCCGACGTTTTCATCACCGCGCGGCCCAGATTACCGGCCAGCACCTTGGTACCGCCATGGTGCTCGAACGGTTTGGCTATGCTGACAATCACGTTAGCGTCCAACGAACTTGCGGCCCCGTCGCGCCAGGCCAACTGGCCATTGTCCAACCAAGGTTCCTGAGTGTAGCGCTCCAGGCCGAAACCGGCGACGGTATGCACATCCTGATGCAACAGGCCGTTGTTCAACAGCTCACGCACGACCAATTGCACACCGCCCGCCGCCTGGAACTGGTTGATATCCGCCGGGCCGTTGGGGTAGATGCGGCATAGCAGTGGCACTGCATCGGAAAGCTCAGAGAAGTCGTCCCAGTTGATGATGATGCCCGCTGCGCGAGCCATGGCTACCATATGCATCGTCAGGTTGGTGGAGCCCCCGGTGGCCAGGAGCGATACGATGCCGTTAACCACTACTTTTTCATCCACCAATTGGCCTATCGGTAGGTAATTACCGGCGGTTTCTGTCAGGCGGGTGACTTGGCGAGCGGCGGCATCATTGAGCGCATCGCGCAGCGGCGTGTCTGGGTGAATGAAAGAGGCACCGGGCAGATGCAGGCCCATCACCTCCATCACCATCTGATTGGTGTTGGCCGTGCCGTAGAAGGTGCAGGTGCCAACGCCATGATAAGAGGCGGCCTCGGCTTCCAGCAGCGCGTGGCGATCGGTTTTGCCCTCGGCATACAGCTGGCGCACGCGTACTTTCTCTTTATTTGGCAGGCCGCTGCTCATCGGCCCGGCAGGCACAAATACGGCAGGCAAATGGCCGAAGGACAAGGCGGACATTACCAGCCCTGGCACAATCTTGTCGCAGATACCCAGGAACAACGCGCCGTCGAACATGTTATGGGAGAGGCCGATGGCTGCGGACATGGCTATCACATCGCGGCTCATCAACGACAGCTCCATGCCGTCCTGACCTTGCGTCACGCCGTCGCACATTGCTGGCACACCACCTGCGACCTGGCCAACGGCGCCAACGCTGTGTAACGCCTGCTTTAGCCGCTGTGGATAGCTTTCATAAGGCTGGTGGGCAGAGAGCATATCGTTGTAAGCGGTGATGATGGCGATATCGCTGCGCACCATGTTTTTCAGGGCAGCTTTATCGTCGGGTTGGCAGGCGGCAAAGCCGTGGGCCAGGTTGCCACAGGCTAGCTGTGAGCGGTGTACCGTCTGCGTACGGGCTGAGCTAATACGTGCCAGATAGGCAGCTCGGCTCTCTTTTGAACGTTCAATGATGCGTTGTGTTACACGTGCCAGGGTGCTGTTAATCATACCATCCTCACAATGCAGCCCTAATGCGCGCGGCGAGGGCCAGTTATGTTGTTCAGAACATCTCGTTATGCACAGGCTTCTTGCGGCAGAAAGCTCTGGATATGTCGCACAGTGTCGGCAATCACCGCATCCAGTGGCTGATCGATATCTATGGCCTGGACGTCAATTTCATCTTGGCCCGGCTGCTCCAGCGTGGCGAACTGGGTCACCAGCATTTGGGGTTTGAAGAAATGCCCCTTGCGGGCAGCCAGCCGAGCCTCGATCACCGGGAAGTCGCCGTGCAGATAGATGAATGACAGATTGTCATTACCGGCACGCAGCCGATCGCGATAATGTTTTTTCAGTGCAGAGCAAACGATGATCGAGACCGCATTGGTACGCTGCATGGCGAAAGCCGCGTCGTTTAGGGCGGCCAACCATGGTGCGCGATCGTCGTCATTGAGCGGTTCGCCTGAGGCCATTTTCTGGATATTGCAGCGCGGATGGAGAAAGTCACCGTCCAGGAAGTTGGCGGATAGCCGTTGGGCTACGGCACTGGCGACGGCAGACTTGCCGCTGCCGGAAACGCCCATAATGACGTAAACACGATTCTGATTATTGATCATGGTTTGGTTCCCCCACCTGCGAGTCATAGTCTGCTGCGGCTATATTATTTAATGAATGATTGTTACCGGTAACATGTTATCGGTAACATTGTCGGAGGAAGCGCCAAAGGTTGCAATCGGCTTTCGGTGGCAAGATCGCTAATTGTGATCGAATTCATACTTTTCGCTGGAGGCGAAACAAAGTCTCTACAGCGCGATACAGAAAAATAACAGCGGGGATTTGCTCAGGGCTTAGGGCGCAATGCTGCGCCCGTCTAATCACCGTACGCCGCCGTACTCCAGGCTGATTTCTTTTGCCGCATGGATCACTAGCGCACCCAGTTCGGTAACGCGATCGTCGGTAATGCGTGATACCGGGCCGGAGATGGAGATGGCGGCAAAGGCTTCGCGGTGTTCATCAAAAATGCAGGCGGCCAGACAGCGTAGGCCCAGGGCATGCTCTTCATCGTCGAACGAGAACCCCTGCTTGCGGATCACCGCCAACCCTTCTTTCAGGTTATGTGGCGTGAGCGTGTGTGGGGTATAGGTGTGCATGCCTTTTTTATGCAGCAGCCGGGTTACCTCATCGTCCTGCATGCTGGCCAGAAAGGCTTTGCCTGCGCCAGAGGCGTGCATCGGCAGCTTGCCGCCAATCGGGGCTGACATGCGCATCAACGCGGTGCATTGTACCTGATCGATAATCACCGCCTGATCCTCGGCTTTGTCCATCACCGCCAGATTGACCGTTTCCCCCGACTCTTCCATCAGGCGGCGCAGCGTTGGGTGCACCATCGCCAGCAGGTTACGGCTTTGCAGGAAGCTGCTGCCCACCACAAACGCATGTGCTCCCATGGTCCACAGGCCAAGATCGCCCACCTGACGGACAAACCCCTGCTGTTGCATGGTCGTCAGCAGGCGATGGGTGGTGGAGTTGGGCAACCCGGCTTGCTGGGCCAGATCGGTCAGCGCTACGTTGCCCTGCGCTTCGGCAATATATTCCAATAGTTTCAGACCACGGGTCAGTGACTGGACCTGGCCGGTCGCCGTGCTGGTAGCGGGTGCGGCAGCGCGGGGTTTTTTACCGCGTTTGGCGGGAACGGGAGTGGCCATGATTCACCTTGTGCTTTCCGTATGATGGAATTCATTTTCGTTTTTTGAGTATGAATTGCAAGTTGCTTCTCCGCTCATCGGATCTGTTGGTCGGCGAACCTGAAAAACTCTCAATACCCGCTCGCACCTTTGCCGCCATAACCTGTGCTAGGATGTCAGACCCTCCATCTTTCAAGTTGCAGGATGCATGACGGGCGCAGCGTGCTGCGCCGCTACAACATTGGGATGTGGGGTAATAAGTCGTCGGGCGGATAATCGGGTGTGAAGGGGCTACAGTGACAAATCGAGTGGAACAACTGCGTCAGCAGCTATCGCAGCGTATTTTAGTGTTGGACGGCGGTATGGGCACCATGATCCAGAGCTATCGGCTGGAGGAGGCAGACTACCGCGGTGAGCGTTTTGCCGATTGGCAAAGCGATCTGAAAGGCAATAACGACCTGCTGGTGTTAAGCAAGCCGGAGGTGATCACTGCGATCCACAACGGTTACCTGGAGGCGGGGGCCGACATCCTCGAAACCAACACCTTCAACTCGACCACTATCGCGATGGCCGACTACCATATGGAGTCGCTGTCCGCCGAAATTAACTACCAGGCCGCTTTGCTGGCACGCGCTTGTGCTGATGAATGGACGGCACGCACCCCGGAAAAACCGCGCTACGTTGCTGGCGTACTGGGCCCAACCAACCGTACTGCCTCAATTTCCCCTGACGTTAACGATCCGGCCTTCCGTAATGTCTCTTTTGATCAGTTGGTAGAGGCCTACCGCGAATCAACCCGCGCGCTGGTGGAAGGGGGCGTCGATCTGATCATGATCGAAACCATCTTCGATACCCTGAATGCCAAAGCGGCGGCCTTTGCGGTCGAAACCGAATTTGAAGCGCTGGGCGTGACCTTACCGATCATGATTTCCGGCACCATCACCGACGCCTCTGGCCGCACCCTTTCCGGCCAGACTACGGAAGCGTTCTACAACTCGCTACGTCACGTTAAGCCGCTGACCTTTGGCCTGAACTGTGCGCTCGGCCCGGATGAGTTACGCCAATACGTGGCGGAATTGTCTCGCATCTCTGAAAGCTACGTCACTGCCCACCCTAACGCCGGTTTACCCAATGCCTTTGGTGAATACGATCTTGATGCCGAAGAGATGGCTAAACAGGTGGGCGAATGGGCGCATGCTGGTTTCCTCAATATCATTGGTGGCTGCTGTGGCACTACTCCGGCGCATATCGCCGCAATGGCTAAAGCGGTTGAGGGCGTACCGCCACGGCAGTTGCCAGAGTTACCGGTAGCTTGCCGCCTGTCCGGCCTGGAACCGCTGAATATTGATGCCAAATCGCTGTTCGTCAACGTGGGTGAGCGTACTAACGTTACCGGTTCGGCCCGATTCAAACGGTTGATTAAAGAAGAAAAGTATAACGAGGCATTGGCCGTGGCCCGCCAACAGGTGGAGAGCGGCGCCCAGATCATCGACATCAACATGGATGAAGGGATGCTCGACGCCGAAGCGGCGATGGTGCGTTTCCTCAGCCTGATCGCCGGTGAGCCGGATATCGCCCGCGTACCGATCATGATCGATTCCTCCAAATGGAGCGTGATCGAAAAGGGCCTGAAATGCATTCAGGGTAAAGGCATCGTCAACTCGATCTCGATGAAAGAGGGCGAAGAAGCCTTTATCCACCATGCCAAACTGGTGCGCCGCTACGGTGCCGCCGTGGTGGTGATGGCCTTCGATGAAGTTGGTCAGGCGGATACTCGCCAACGCAAATTTGAGATTTGCCGCCGTGCTTACCAGATCCTGACCGAACGCGTGGGTTTCCCGCCGGAAGATATCATTTTTGACCCGAACATTTTTGCCGTCGCTACCGGTATCGAAGAGCATAACAACTATGCCGTCGACTTTATCGAAGCCTGCGCCGACATCAAAACCCACCTGCCGCACGCGATGATCTCCGGCGGCGTGTCCAACGTCTCCTTCTCGTTCCGTGGCAACGATCCGGTGCGTGAAGCGATCCACGCGGTGTTTCTGTATCACGCCATTCGCAACGGCATGGATATGGGGATCGTCAACGCCGGGCAGTTGGCGATCTATGACGATCTCAGCACCGAACTGCGTGAAGCCGTTGAGGATGTGGTGCTCAACCGCCGTCAGGATGGCACCGAGCGCCTGCTGGAACTGGCGGAGAAATACCGGGGTAGCAAAGACAATGAAGTGGCGGTGCAGCAGGCCGAATGGCGCGGCTGGCCGGTAGTGAAGCGCCTGGAGTATTCGCTGGTCAAAGGCATTACCGAATTTATCGAGTTAGACACCGAAGAAGCGCGCCAGCAGGCGGATCGCCCGATCGAAGTGATCGAAGGGCCACTGATGGCTGGTATGAACGTGGTAGGTGACCTGTTCGGCGAGGGCAAAATGTTCCTGCCGCAGGTAGTGAAATCGGCCCGCGTGATGAAGCAGGCAGTGGCCTATCTCGAACCTTACATTGAGGCCAGCAAACAGAAAGGCACCACCGCCGGGAAAATTCTGCTGGCGACGGTGAAGGGCGACGTGCACGACATCGGCAAAAACATCGTCGGCGTGGTGCTGCAATGTAACAACTACGAAATTATCGATCTGGGCGTGATGGTGCCGACGGACAAGATCCTGAAAACCGCCCGCGAACAGAATGTGGATATTATCGGTCTGTCTGGCCTGATCACCCCGTCTCTGGACGAAATGGTGAACGTGGCAAAAGAGATGGAGCGCCAAGGCTTTACGCTGCCGCTGCTGATCGGCGGGGCGACCACCTCCAAGGCCCATACCGCGGTGAAGATTGAGCAGAACTACAGCGGCCCGACTACCTACGTGCAGAACGCCTCGCGTACCGTTGGTGTGGTTGCGGCACTGCTGTCAGACACCCAGCGGGACGAGTTTGTCGCCCGCACCCGCAAAGAGTACGAAACCGTGCGTATCCAGCACGGGCGTAAAAAGCCGCGTACGCCGCCGGTCAGCCTGCAACAGGCGCGGGATAACGCTATGGTGCTGGATTGGGAAAACTATCAGCCACCGGTTCCGAACAAACTTGGTGTGTTCCCGGTTGAGGCCAGCATTGACACGTTGCGTCATTATATCGACTGGACGCCGTTCTTTATGACCTGGTCGCTAGCGGGCAAGTATCCGCGCATTCTGGAAGATGAAGTGGTAGGGGAAGAGGCCAAACGCCTGTTCCAGGATGCCAACGAAATGCTGGATATGCTGGCCGCTAACGGTAGCCTCAACCCGCGAGGCGTCTATGGTCTGTTCCCGGCCAACCGCGTCGGGGATGATGTAGAAGTCTACCGGGATGAAAGCCGTGAAGAGGTGCTGGTGGTCAGCCGTCATCTGCGTCAGCAAACGGAAAAGACCGATTTCCCTAACTACTGTCTGGCCGACTTTGTGGCCCCGAAAAGCAGCGGCAAAGCCGACTATTTTGGCGCATTCGCAGTCACGGGCGGCTTGGAAGAGGATGCTTTGGCGGCGGCTTATGATGCCAAGCATGACGACTACAACAAGATCATGGTCAAAGCGTTATCCGATCGTTTGGCAGAGGCCTTTGCCGAATATCTCCACGAGCAGGTGCGCAAGCTGCACTGGGGCTTTGCCGCAGATGAAAACCTGAGTAACGAAGAGCTGATCCGTGAGAATTATCAAGGTATTCGCCCGGCCCCCGGCTATCCTGCTTGTCCAGAACATACCGAAAAAGCGGAGATCTGGCAGTTGCTGGACGTTAACCGCCATACCGGCATGGAACTGACCGAATCCTTCGCCATGTGGCCTGGGGCAGCGGTATCCGGCTGGTATTTCAGCCATCCGCAAAGCAAGTACTTTGCCGTGGCCCAGATCCAGCGCGATCAGGTCGAAGACTACGCGCAGCGTAAGGGGATGAAGATCGGTGACGTAGAGCGCTGGCTGGCCCCGAATCTGGGATACGATGCAGATTAATTTTCAGCCAGCAGGCTGAAAGAGACAGGGGAACAACGTGTCTATCGAAGAACTGTTAAAGCTGCACCCGGTGATCGCAGCGGTAAAAGATAATGAGAGCCTGCAGATCGCGGTCAAGTCGAACTGCCAGATCATCTCGGTGCTGTACGGCAATATCTGTAATATTGGGCGCATCGTGCAGCAGGTGAAGGAGGCTGGCAAATACGCTTTTGTGCATGTTGATTTGCTGGAAGGCAGCTCCAACAAGGAGATCGTGATTAATTTCCTGAAAATCGTCACGGCGGCGGATGGCATTATCAGCACCAAGGCCTCGATGGTGAAGGCGGCGCGTCAGCAAGGCTTCTACACCATTCACCGGCTGTTTATCATGGACTCGATTTCCTTCCACAATATCGACAAGCAGGTGGCGCAATCGACGCCGGACTGCATCGAAATCCTGCCGGGTTGCATGCCTAAGGTGCTCGGTTGGGTGGCAGAAAAGATCGACTTGCCGATTATTGCCGGTGGCTTGGTGTGTGATGAGGATGATGCGCAAACCGCGCTGAATGCCGGGGCCATCGCTGTTGCCACCACCAATCACGACGTATGGAAGTTGAAATTGTAATGATAAGGGCACCGAAGGCCGGTGCCCCTGCCTGTTAGTCGACCAACGGACTGAGTGCCTGTAGCAGCGGGTCCAGATGTTGGTTTACCCGTTGATACACCTGCTGATTCAACTGATTGTAGAACCGATGATTAGCCATATTCGGTGTAAAACTGTCCCCCATTCGTACCAGCTTCTGCGCGGCCTGTTCGTAATCGCTAAAGACGTTCACCGCCATCCCGGCGTTGATGGCACAGCCCACCGCTGCCGAACCTTTCATCATGTTACGGCTGGTGGGGATGCCAAACACGTCGGCAAAGATCTGCATAAACAGATCGCTGTTGGCCCCGCCGCCGGAAATAATCAGGTGCTTGAACGGGGTTTTCAGCTCCAGCGCCATCTTGTCCATATGGTTTTTCATGGTGAAGGCGATGCCCTCCAGCACCGAACGGTACATATGGGCACGGGTATGGCGGCCATCGAAGCCAATCATGGCCCCTTTACGGAATTCCGCTTCTGACGGTGGTGCCCAGTCGTGTACGGTGATCAGGCCTTCACAACCCGCAGGAACGCGCTCTGCTTCCTGATTCAGTAACTCCTCAATGCTGATTCCGGCATCATGGGCATCCGACAGTGCGGCCGCGCCAAACTGATCGCGGAACCAACTGATGGTCCACATACCACGGCGCACGCCCATGCACTCATACAGGTAACGCCCTGGGATAGAAGCTTGGAACGGCCAGAAGTTTTGCGCGTCCTTCACGTTGGCATGGCCGTGTACCATGGCACCGATATAGGTACCGAGGGAAATCAGCGCGACGCCTTCATCCAGTGAACCGGCACCCAGTGCTTCCACCGCTTTGTCATGTGCGGTAGCCACCACCGGAATACCTGCGGGGATGCCAAGCTGCTGCGCTACCTGCTGGGTGATGTGGCCGAGGATTTCACCGGGTTTCACCACGTCCAGTACCATGTCGCGCGTCAGGTTGCAGCTTTGCCAGGCGGCGGGATCGGTGCTCCAATCGAGGCTGTCGTTGTCCATCGGCCACCAACCGATGTAGTTGGCACAGGTGTCTTTGAACTCACCGGTCAGGCGATGGGTGATGTAACCCGAGGTGGTCGTCACATAACGTACGCACTGATAGGCATCGATATATTCGTAAGGTTTGTTCAGGCGCTTATCCATCCAGTTGATTACCGGATAGGCCAGCTCACCATTGTCCTTCAGCAGCACCCGGCAACAGCGGACGATGCAAATGCCCATCGCCAGAATGTCCTGCGGCTTGCCACCACGTTCGCCAAAACGCTGCATGGCGCGGCGGAAAGCCACCTTAAGTGAATCCCATAGATCGTCGTCCGGGTGTTCTGCCAGCAGCGGGGCTGGGATATCCATCTTGCGTAACTGCTGTTTCCCTTCGCAAATTGCGTTGCCGTCCAGATCAAAAATCACCACTTTGGCGCTCTGGGTGCCCACGTCCACACCCATCAGGTACTTGCTCTTCATGTCGCAACTCCTTGAGATAATTATTCGGTGACCGGCTGTGTTGTTGTGTTTTTGGCGCCGGCGCGCTTGATGTTGTTAAACAGCAGGAAGGTGAACACCACGACCAGGCAGGTTGCCCCTAACCCCATCAGCCACATATTGTGATAAGCCTCGGCGGCGGGCAGCGTGTCCTGCCAATGGCCGATAACCGGGTAAACAAACACGTCGGGCAGGAAGCCGATCACCGAGCAGATCCCCACGGTGGTGCCCATAATGTATTTTGGCGTTCTGGCTTCGCCGATACAGGCAAAGTACAGCCCACGTGACGCGTAGCAGGTGAAGGCCAGCAACAGGATCAGGCCAATCTCCACGGCGACCGAGGTCGGGTTCTGGTTGGTGATCAGCAAGACGGCTAGGGTGGCCAGGCTGACTAACGCCAGTAACTGAATAGCTCGCGTGGGTGATTTCAGCCGGGTGTAAGTGGTGATGATCCCACCGAGTGGCCCGCACATGGCCCGGAAGATTTTGTTGATCACAATCCCCATATAGCTGGCGGCGACCAGGGTCATACCGTACATTTCGGTCAGGTAGTTGGTGGAGTAGCTGAGGATGGCGTAGATGGTATAGACGCCAAAGATAATCATGCTGCAATACCAGGTGGTGCTGATTTTGAGCACCGAGAGAATATCCCCCAGGCTGAATTTATGCGGTTTTTCGCTCTCGTCACTGGTGACAAAGCCGTCTGTAACAAAGAACCAGCAGAGAATGCCCAACAGGATATATACGCCGCTGTAGATCAGGATCACCGCCTTCAGGCTGTTGGGGTTTTCCGGCGCGAACAGCGAGAAGATCCACATGGTGAATACGGCCAGGGCCATCACACCCACGCCGCGTAGCCCCTCCATCCAACCCATGATTTTGCCCTGCTCTTCATGGTTGCCGAGCAGCGAGGCCGCCTTGATCGAAACCGACCACAACAGCAGGATAGTGGTGATCGCGAAGGCGACCTGGATCAGGATCATCACCCAGAACGGTGGATAGACTGCCATCAGCAACCCCAGCAGGCCAGTGGCGATCATCGCGAAAGTCATCATCTTTCTATGAGAGAACTTATCGGCAACGATCCCGCTAGGGGCATACAGAATAATCGCGGTGATGCCGAAAGTACTCATAATCAAGCCGATCTCGGTATTGGAGAACCCCATAAACTTGGCCATCGGGATTTGGTAAATATAACGCAGATAGGCGAGATCGAAACTTACTCCGCCGCTGATACTTATTATTGCCAGCGTTAACCAACGGTGGGAATTATTTTTTTCCATGGTGAAGTTCCGCATAAATACACCCATTAATGGTTAATGTTTGGAGTGACTCCCTTCTTTTAACCGTTATTGGGTACATCGCGTTAAACAAAAAAAGAGAAAAGCAAGCTTCCCGCAGTGCAGGAAGTTACTTTTCTCTTCGTCTCTTTCAGTAACTGCGGTAATAAATAGCACGGCAACCTATAATTCATCTGTGAGAGTTATCACAAAACCGAAGTAGGGAACATTAGACGGGATCTGATTGCATAGTAATTCACCGAGTTAGTGCGAAATAAATAAGTTTTAATATCAATCCGACCTGGCAAGAAATGAAACTGTGATAGGCATCACGGAATAGCCTTGACCCTATGTGTTACTTTTTTTGCCAGTTACTAGAGATGAAGAGAAAAGTAACTTCTCTGCCAAGCGCAGGGAGGTTGCTTTTCTCTTTTTTTTGCGTTTTTTCCAGACCAAGGGGCAAAATCATGTCAATAAACGCGTTAAATGAGTTCTCGTTAGATTTCTTCTCGCTAAAAGGCAAAACCGCCATCGTCACCGGTGGCAACAGCGGTCTGGGGCAGGCATTTGCCATGGCGTTGGCCAAAGCCGGTGCCAACCTGTTCATCCCAAGCTTTATCATGGATAAGGGCGAAACCCGCGAAATGATTGAGCGGCAAGGGGTGAAGGTTGAGTTTATGCAGGTGGACATTACTGAGAAAGGCGCGCCTGCCAGAGTGATTGCCCAGTGTCTGGAGACCTTCGGTTCGGTGGATATCTTGGTGAACAACGCCGGTATCTGTAAGCTGAATAAGGTACTGGATTTCGGCCGCGAAGACTGGGATCCGATGATCGATATTAACCTGACCGCAGCCTTTGAATTGAGCTATGAAGCAGCAAAAATCATGATCCCGAAAAAACAGGGGAAAATCATTAATATCTGTTCCCTGTTCTCTTATTTGGGCGGCCAATGGTCACCGGCGTACTCGGCCACTAAACATGCGTTGGCCGGTTTTACCAAGGCCTATTGCGATGAATTAGGGCAATACAATATTCAGGTTAATGGTATTGCGCCAGGCTATTATGCGACAGATATTACGATCGAAACGCGTAAAAACCCAGAAACCAATAAGCGCGTTCTTGACCATATTCCGGCTAATCGTTGGGGTGAAACGCAGGATCTGATGGGCGCGATGGTATTTTTAGCCAGTCGAGCCTCTGATTATGTTAATGGTCATTTGTTAGTTGTCGATGGCGGTTATTTGGTTCGCTAAATTAATGGGTGGTTCCTTTTAATTTTACTTAAGCCGATTTTATCTATTATTAATTTAGGAAGGGTTATTTATGTCTCTGTCCCGTGAAGAAATTGTCGTTCAGTTAAAAGAACTTGTTGGCCCAGAGCGGGTGATTACCGACGAAAAAGTGCTGCAGAAAAACAGCGTAGACCGTTTCCGCAAATATGCCGATATTCATGGCGTGTTTACCCAGCCGCTGCCTGCCGCCGTGGTGAAATTGGCCGACACCCAGCAGGTGTCCGATGTGCTGGCGTTCATGAATAAGCACGGCATTACTGGCGTACCGCGCACCGGGGCTTCGGCCACCGAGGGCGGGTTGGAAACGGTAGTGAAGAATTCCGTGGTGCTGGATGGCTCGGGAATGAATAAGGTCATCAACATTGATATCCGTAATATGCAGGCCACGGCGCAGTGCGGCGTACCGCTGGAAGTGCTGGAAAATCAATTGCGTGCCCAGGGTTATACGACCGGCCACTCTCCGCAATCCAAGCCGTTGGCCCAGATGGGAGGCCTGGTGGCAACACGTAGTATCGGTCAGTTCTCTACGCTGTACGGCGCGATTGAAGACATGGTGGTTGGGCTGGAAGCGGTGTTCCCGAACGGCAACATCACCCGCATTAAAAACGTACCGCGCCGTGCCGCTGGCCCGGATATCCGCCACGTGATTATCGGTAACGAAGGGGCGCTGTGTTTTATCACCGAAGTGACGGTGAAAATCTTCAAATACATGCCGGAAAACAACCTGTTCTACGGTTACATCCTCGATAACATGGCAACCGGTTTCGACATCCTGCGGGAAGTGATGGTCGAAGGCTATCGCCCTTCCATTGCCCGCTTGTATGACGCAGAAGACGGGACCCAGCATTTTACCCACTTTGCCGAAGGCAAATGCGTGCTGATCTTTATGGCCGAAGGAGCCAAAGGGATCGCGCAGGCGACCGGCGCGGGGATTGATGAGATCGTTAAACGCTATCCGGAATGTCAAAAGGTCGACAGCAAGTTGATTGAAACCTGGTTCAACAATCTGAACTGGGGCCCGGAAAAAGTGGCGGCAGAACGTGTACAGATCATGAAGACCAACAATATGGGCTTCACCACCGAGGTTTCCGGCGACTGGGGCTGCATCAATGCGATTTACGAGAATGTGATCCGCCGCATCCGCGATGAGTTCCCACATGCCGGTGATATCACTATGCTGGGCGGCCACTCGTCACACAGCTATATCAACGGCACCAACATGTACTTCGTGTACGACTACAACGTGGTGGACTGCAAGCCGGAAGAAGAGATCGACAAGTATCACAATCCACTGAATAAAATCATCGTGGAGGAGACCATCAAGCAGGGTGGTTCGATGGTGCATCACCATGGTATAGGTAAGCACCGTGTGCACTGGACCAAGGATGAACACGGCAGTGCCTACTATATCCTCAAGGCGCTGAAAGAGGTGTACGACCCGAATGGCATCATGAATACCGGCACCATTTATCCGATTGAAAAATAACAATCCTGTCTGGCCCGGCTTGCCGGGCCTTTTGCGCTGGAATAGGGGGTAACGATGACAACACGGCTGCCTCGGCAAGTGCGCATGGATGATATTCCGCTCAACGCTTTTCACTACAAAATGGCGGGGCTGACCTTTGGCGCTCACCTCACCGATGGCTATGTACTGGGCGTGATAGGCTTTGCGCTGGCCCAGCTCAAGCCGCAGATGGGGTTGACGCCGTTTTGGGAAGGAATGATTGGCAGCTCGGCGCTGATTGGCCTGTTCCTGGGCAGCCTGGTATTGGGTTGGGTTTCCGACCATATTGGCCGTCAGAAAATTTTCAGCTTCAGTTTTGTCATCATTACGTTGGCTTCCGTGATGCAATTTTTCGCCACTACGCCGGAACAGCTGTTCTGGCTACGGGTATTGGTCGGGATCGGGCTAGGGGGCGATTACGCCGTAGGCCATACCATGCTGGCCGAGTTTGCTCCGCGTAAACATCGCGGCATCCTGCTGGGATCCTTTAGCGTGATCTGGACGTTAGGCTACGTCGCCGCTGGCTTTGCTGGCCATTTCCTTGCCGATCTGGGGCCGGAGTCTTGGCGCTGGCTGTTGGCTTCCAGCGCCGTGCCTGCGTTGATGATTATGCTTTTACGCATCGGTACGCCAGAGTCGCCACGCTGGCTGATGCGCAAAGGGAGGATCGCCGAGGCTCATCTGGTAGTGCTGCGCTGTTTTGGCCCGCAGGTGATCCTCAATGACGAAATCCCGGTAGAAACCGCACGCCATATGCACACCTTATTTTCACCGCGTTACTGGCGGCGTACCGCGTTCAACAGCCTGTTCTTTGTCTGCCTGGTGATCCCTTATTTCGCCATTTATACCTTCCTCCCCTCGATCCTGACCACCCTGGGGCAGAGCCAAAGCTTTGCTACCGATTTGCTGCTTAATGGCTTGCTGATGGTGGGTGCGGTGATGGGAATTGCCCTTACCCAATGGTTGCCGCGCCGTCGCTTCCTGATCGGCGCGTTCTGGATCCTGGCTGTCAGCCTGGGGACATTGGCCTTTGTGCCTCCGGGTCAGGGAGCCATGTTAATGCTGTTTGCTCTGTTTACGCTGACGATTTCGGCGGTCAGTAACCTGGTCGGGGTATTCCCGGCGGAAAGCTTCCCGACCGATATTCGTTCACTGGGGGTCGGTTTTGCCACCTCGATGAGCCGGCTTGGCTCGGCCATCGGCACCGCTTTGCTACCGGTGTCGATGCTTTCACTGGGTCTGCAAGGCACCATGCTGATCCTGACTGGCGTATTGGTGCTGGGGGCGGTGGTCTCGATCATGTGGGCGCCGGAAACCAAGGATATGACGCTGGTGGGCGCCTCCTCGGTAAAGCCGTTAATCGCCCACTGACAGGAGAAACGGATGAATCTGCTGTTGGCGATTAAGGTCGCACCGGATCTGGGCATGTTGGCAAAAAGCGATTGGCAACCCGATGGGCGGTTGCAGATTGATACCCACTTTGCCCGACGTCTATTAAGCGGCTATGACGAAAGTGCGGCGGAAATGGCGCTGATGCTGCGTGATGAGAGGGAACTTAATCTGAGCGTCGTGACGGTGGCCGATGCTATGGCCGAACCGGCGCTGAAGCAACTGATGGCGCTGGAATACCAGCAAGCTGTACGCATTGAACCTCCTGCAGAGTGGGATCTACGTTTTAACCCTGCAACGGTTGCCGCCCTGATCGCGGCCTATCAGCAGCATATGGGATCCCAACAGGTGATCATCATGGGCGCGCAAAGCCTGGAAGGGCAAAATAGCCAAACGCCCTTGCTGTTGGCTGAGCGCCTTGGCTGGCCCTGTATCACCGGCGTTTGCCAATTAGCTGCGGCAGAAGAAGCGGGGGCCTTAAGGGTTACTCGGCAAACAGCTTATGGGCAGGAGGTGATGACAGTGATGCCTCCTTTGGTGCTGGTCGTGGGGAACTCGCAACAGGCGAGTGCATTACGTGTTCCTACGTTGCAGCAGAAGCTGGCGGCGGGTAAACGGCAGATCCAACGT
The DNA here is from genome assembly GCF_059697885.1 of Serratia sp. NCCP-200. Classification (NCBI taxonomy): domain Bacteria; kingdom Pseudomonadati; phylum Pseudomonadota; class Gammaproteobacteria; order Enterobacterales; family Yersiniaceae; genus Serratia; species Serratia sp. NCCP-200. The sequence continues at coordinate 461,597 of NZ_BAAKUJ010000004.1, read as the reverse complement.
CTGTCACCTGCCGAGCTGGCGATGACCGAACAGCTTGCCGGTGATGTGCGGCTGTGTGGTTTAAGCTATCTGGAGCATCGTCGCGCCGGGATAGTGATTGAGGGGGACAGCGTGGAGCAGAAAGTGCAGCGGTTGTGCCGGGATTATCTCGGTGAAAGGTGGCCATGATGACTATTGCACTGATATTGGATGCAGATGCCCCTAACTTTGCTACGCAGGCCAGTCAGATTAATCAGTTCTTGCGGCTGAGCGAGCTTACTGCAGAGAGCCTGGAGCTGTGGTTATTCAGCAACGGGGTACCGCAGAGTCTGCCACGCCTGGACGGTGAGGTAGTAGAAATACGTTGGGTTAGCGCTCCCCGGCTGGCAGAGACGCGATTAGCGGTATTGGAGCAGATGCGGCAAGCTTTCACACCCCGATTACTGCTGTTTGCTGGAGATGAAGGCGGCGAGTTGGCCACGAGACTGGCCTGCCGGAGTGGTGGTTCTGCCTGCTGTGCGGTAGAACGGGCGCACATTAACGGCAGCGAATGCCGGGTAACCAAAGCCGTCTATGGCAACCATCTCACCGCCGAGCTGGCGATGATGCGGGAGCCTTGGTGCCTGGGCGTGGCCCGCAGCGGAGCGGTAAGCATGGAAATAGTGCCAGGCCCGGTGGCAGCCGAACGCTTTGAGCCAGCCAATATACCTGATGCCGAGTGGATACTGGCTTCGGCGTGTTCACCACAGCCCGCAGCGTCACCGCTGAGCCAGGCGCGCTTCGTGCTGGCCATCGGGGAAGGGGTTGGCAGTGCCGGGCAGGTTGCCCATATGCAGCAGTTAGCTACCCGCATAGGTGCGGAGCTGGCAGCCAGCAGACCAGTAGTAATGAACGCCTGGTGCGAGATGGATCGCTTGCTGGGCATGTCCGGTGCCATCATTGCCCCTGAGGTGTGCATTGCTGCCGGGATTTCCGGTGCTCCGGCGTTCGCCATCGGTATTCGCCATAGCAAGCTGATTGTGGCGATCAACCAGGATCCACAGGCGGCTATTTTTGCCCAGGCAGACGTAGGGATTGTGGGGGACATGCACGAGGTGCTAGAGGCTCTGGCCCAGGCCCTTTAACCGAAGCGGAACTCAATCCCGTTGCCTGCCTGCGGATAGCGCCAACGGGTAATGGTTTCTTCCCCACACAGCAGGCGGCAGGTGCCGCATTCCAGGCACCCCTGTACGTCGAAACGCAGGCTGCCGTCCGGCTGGAACTGGTACAGCCCGGCGGGGCAGGCGATCACCAAACGCATCAGCATCGTCCGATCCTGTGCATCGGCCAGGATGATGTGTGGATTGGCGTGATCCCCCTGATAATGGTTATGGCTGAGATCGGGCTGGTTCATAGGCTGCGCATTCCATTGACGGTATCTTTCAGTAATTGCTTCAGGCCGATGCGGCTCGCGTGGCGCCATAGTAGCTTGCGCAACGGCGTAGGGGCATTTCCATTGACCTCAAACATCTCTTGCAGCACGTCGGCAGCCAACTGCGGGTAACGGCTAAACCAATGGGGCGACTGCAACATCATCTCCGGCAGACGCCGATACTGCTGGATCAGCGCCCAGAGCGAACTTTGCTGTAACCGCAGGGGGTAATGCTGCAACTCTTGCCCGGCAATCAAGGTTTCCGCTGCCGCCTGTGCCGATAGCATCGCCAGATCCATACCCCGCACGGTATGCCCGGTATTAATACATAACCTCGCGGCATCGCCGACCAGTAGATAGCCAGGACCAAACAGCGGTGGCATGCTTTCCACCCCGCCTTCGGGGATCAGATGGGCGCTGTATTCCCGTAACTCGGTATTTTTCAGCAATGGCCGCACGGCAGGGTGTTGTTTGAACTGTTGCAACATCTGCGGCAGGGCGATTTTATTCTCAGTGAGGCTGGAAAGATTACATACTACGCCGAGCGACAGGCTATCGCGGTTGGTGTACAGGAAACCACCGCCGACTTTCCCCTGCGTGGGCTGGCCAGCGAACAGCCAGGCGCAACCTTGGTTATCCTCCAGTGCGAAACGATCTTCCAACCGCTCGCGCGGCAGTGCCAACACCTCTTTCACGCCGATCGCCATCGTTGCTGCTGGTGGCTTTGGCTGCAATCCGGCATGCTCACCAAGCAGCGTATTGGCCCCTTCTGCCAGGATCACCGTATTGGCGTATAACGCTTCACCCGCCGCCATAACGCCGACCACCCGGCCTTGCTGCACGATCAGCTCATCGACCAAGGCACCGGTCAGGCATTGTGCCCCGGCGGCTTCCGCCTGTGCCATCAGCCAGGGATCGAAACGGGCGCGCAGCAGGCTGTAGGAACAGGGCAAGGTATGGCGATAATCTAGCGTCACCGCGCTATTGCCGCTCACCATTGAGAGCCTTTCCTGGGTGATATGGCGTTCCAGAGGGGCGGTAGCGGCAAAATTTGGCAGCAGATTGGCCAAGACATGGGTGTATAACCTGCCACCGCTAACGTTTTTACTGCCCGCCTGAGTACCCCGTTCCAGTAACAAAGTATTGATGCCCGCGCGTGCCAACAACAGCGCCGCGGTGCAGCCCGCAACGCCGCCGCCAACAATAATGGCTGCAAAACCAGGATGTTCCATCAGCTCTGTTTACCAAGGGGTGAAGTGTGACGATTAGAATAACACTCGTGTGCCAGAGTTCATTGATATTGCACAGTTTTTGCGCGCTCGTGGCCGATTTTCGCCCGAGAGCAGCCAAATTAGGCTACAATTGGAAACTGTTATATTCCGGGTAGTTGCATGATTTCACTGTCGCATTGATTGATAATGCATGGTGCGCTCTCCCTCTAGAGTATTCCTTCTTGATAGCAATAAGCGATTTGCCGCTGTCCTGCTTAACTGGCGTCTGGCAGGCGGGATAGCCTGTGGTGCCTGCCGGGCGTCAATGGAGCGAGCCTTCCGTGTTGACCCTTCTTAATCTGCTTTCCGCCATTGCCATGCTGGTGTGGGGAACCCATATCGTCCGGACCGGCATCATGCGGGTCTATGGCGCCAATTTGCGCCAGGTTCTGAGCAGCAGCATAGAGAAAAAGCCGCTGGCCTTTGTGGCAGGTATCGGTGTAACCGCGTTGGTGCAAAGCAGCAATGCGACGGCGTTGCTGGTTTCTTCTTTTGTGGCTCAAGGGCTGGTGGGCCTCGGGCCTGCGCTGGTGATTATGCTGGGGGCCGATGTTGGCACGGCGATCATGGCGCGGGTGCTGACGTTCAATCTCTCCTGGCTTTCGCCGCTGCTGATTTTTGTCGGCGTGATTTTATTCCTCAGCCGCAAACAAACCCGCGTAGGCCAGATGGGGCGAGTCGCCATTGGCCTCGGTCTGATTGTATTGGCGCTGGAACTGATTGTGGCCGCCGCTACGCCAATCACTCAGGGCTATGGTGTTAAAGTGATCTTCTCGTCGCTGACCGGCGATGTGATGCTCGATGCGCTGATCGGTGCCTTGTTTGCCATTATCAGCTATTCCAGCCTGGCTGCCGTGTTGTTGACCGCGACGTTGACCGCCTCGGGAGTGATTTCTCTACAGGTGGCGCTGTGCCTGGTGATTGGTGCCAACCTGGGCAGCGGCCTGTTGGTGATGTTAAACACCAGCGGCCAGAATGCCGCAGGCCGTCGCGTGGCGTTGGGGAGCCTGTTGTTCAAACTGTTGGGCAGTGCACTAGTGCTGCCGTTTGTTTCCCTGATTGCGCACGGTATTGAGCGGCTGCCTGGTAATGCAGAGGAGCTGGTGATCTATTTCCACATGTTCTACAACCTGGTGCGTTGTCTGTTACAGGTACCGTTGTCAGGGCCGATGGCGCGCCTGTGCGAAACGTGGATTGTCGATGCTCCGACAGAGGATCCCCGTTTGCGGCCACGCCACCTCGACGTCAGCGCACTGGATACGCCAAGTTTGGCACTGGCCAATGCGGCGCGGGAAACCCTGCGGATGGGGGATGTGATAGAGCATATGATGATCCTGCACCATGAGGTATTGCATGGTAAGCGCATCCAGGCCAAAGAAGTTCGTCGTCTGGACGATGACGTTCACGTGTTGTACACCGCGATCAAACTTTACCTGGCGCAGATCCAGAAGGAAGACCTGGGAGAGGCGGATTCGCGCCGTTGGGCGGAGATCATCGAAATGGCCCTCAACCTGGAGCAGGCTGGCGATATTATCGAACGTATGGCTAGTGATGTGGCGGATCAATCGCATGGTGCGCGCAGTTCGTTCTCCGCTGAAGGTCTGGCCGAACTGGACCAATTGCATGAAAAGTTGACCGACAATCTGCGCCTTAGCCTGTCGGTGTTTCTCTCCGGTGATATCACCAGCGCCAAGCGGTTACGCCGCTCCAAGCATCGTTTCCGCATTCTGGATCGTCGCTATGCCCATGCGCACGTCGATCGCCTGCATCAGCAAAACGTGCAAAGTATCGAAACCAGCTCGCTGCATCTGGCGCTATTGGGGGATATGAAACGGCTTAACTCTCTGTTCTGCGCGGTGGCCTATAACGCGCTGGATCAAGATGAGAAAGACGACGACCGTGATTGGGAGGAAAATCCTAGAACGCCGTAACAGGATGAGGGAAAATTTTTGCGTGGGGCGCTACAAGCAGCGCCCCTTGTGAACCTATTTGCTATTAATCCTGTTTCTTGATCGGGCGGCCAGACCAGTAACCTGCCAGCAGTGAACCGGACAGGTTGTGCCATACCGAGAACAACGCACCCGGCAGCGCGGCCAGCGGTGAGAAGTAAATCTTGCCCAGCGTTGCCGCCAGCCCGGAGTTTTGCATACCGACTTCAATAGCCAGCGTACGGCAGGTAGATTCGTCGAATCCGAGCATTTTTCCTCCCCAGTAACCGCCAAGCAGCCCGATGCCGTTATGCAGGATCACCGCGATGATCACCACAAAGCCTACCGAGGCAATATGGCTCTGGCTACCCGCGACCACCGCGCTGATGATAGCCACAATACACACCATCGACAGGGCTGGCAGATAGGGCTCAACCCGCTTGACGGTTTTGGTAAAGCTGTGGTGGACGATCAGGCCCAGCCCAATCGGGATCACCACGATCTGCAGAATGCTGAATAACATCCCCATGATATCCACGCTGATTTCGGCATCGACATACAGGCGCGTCAGCAGCGGGGTGGCAAAAACGCCCACCAGAGTCGAAACGGCTGAAATGGTCACCGATAGGGCGACATCGCCTTTCGCCAGATAGATCATCACGTTGGAGGCGGTGCCGCTGGCTACGCTGCCAACGAGTACCATACCGGCGGAGAGATCCGGCGGCATACGGAACAGCATCGCCAGCAGCCAGGCGGCCAGCGGCATAATCAGGTAATGCAGGAAGATCCCCGCCGCTACCGGGCCGGGGCGCGACAGCACGCGCTTGAAGTCATCCAGGCGCAGGGTGACGCCCATGGCAAACATGATCAGCATCAGCAGCGTACTGACGTAAGGGCTGATACCGGTAAAGGTCGACGGGGTGTAATAGGCCGCAATGGACAGCAGCACGGCCCATAACGGGAATAAGCGTGTGATTTTTGCCAGCATGAGAGAGGTTATCCTTTGCCAATATTGAACGGGTGTGGTGGTGTGTGTTGTTGTGGGCCCAGTTTGCTGAGCCTCTGTAGATTCAGTTAAGGCCAATCAATCTCCCCTCACCCCGACCCTCTCCCGATATGGCGTCCAGGGATGCCTGTTGTACTGTGGTGGGGAGAGGGGGCGAGTTCGGAGCTACAGGTAGGTGCAGATATTAACCTGTGGCACGTTCAGTCCCCTCTCCCTGTGGGAGAGGGTTAGGGTGAGGGGCTTACTCAAACAGATTGTGATGCAGCGTTTGTACCACGCGCTCCGCATCATCACCCGGAACCAGGAAGCACAGGTTATAGCTGCTGGCTCCGTAACAGATCATGCGGATATTGAACGGATCCAGTACGCCGAACACCTCTTTACCGACGCCGCAGGCCTGTGACAGCTTATTGCCGATCAGGGCGACCAGCGCCAGATTTTCTTCCACTTCTACCCGACACAGCGAGGATAATTCGGTGAGTAGGGAGGTGGTTAACAGACTGCCGCCGGTGGTGGTGGAACCGGTGGTATCCATGGTTAATGCCACGCTGACTTCGGAAGTGGTGATCAGATCGACCGAGATATTATGCCGGGCCAGAATGTTGAACACTTCGGCCAGGAAGCCGCGTGCATGCAACATGTTCAGGCTGTGCAGCGTCAGTAGGGTTTGCTTGCGACGTAAGGCCAGCGCGCGGAACAGCGGCGGGTTTTCCGTGGTATTGCACACCAGCGTGCCACCTGCGGCAGGATCTTTGCTTGAGCCGACGAAGACCGGGATGTTGCTGCGCACGGCAGGCAGCAGAGTGGCCGGATGCAGCACTTTGGCACCGAAGGTGGCCATTTCCGCCGCCTCTTCAAAGGCAATTTTATCGATACGTTTGGCGGAAGGCACCACGCGTGGGTCGGTGGTATAAATACCCGGAACATCAGTCCAGATATCCACGCGGCTGACGTTTAACGCTTCACCCAGTAGGGCCGCAGTAAAGTCACTGCCACCACGGCCCAGCGTAGTGGTGCGGCCTTTGGGTTCGCAGCCGATAAAGCCCTGGGTGATCACCAACGCATGTTGCAGGCGCGGCTTCAACAGGGTTTGAGCCAACTCGGTCAGCGTGGCGCTATCGGGCACGGCGCGGCCAAAATGGTCGTCGGTACGCATCACTTTACGTACATCGAACCATTCTGCCTGTACCTTACGGTGGCGCAGAATTTCTACAAACAGCAGGGTAGACATCAGCTCGCCATGGCTGACCAGTTCATCGGTCAGTGCGGCAGAAGTGGCCAGCGCAGCGGCTTCCGACAGCGTGGTGATATTTTCCAGCATGCGGTCGATTTCTTCGCGGATCACCATCGGGTTATCGAGGCGATCGAGAATGGCGTATTGAATGCGGCGGATTTCGGCCAACTGCTCGTTGCGCTTGTCGGCGTCGCAACCCTCAGCCAGGGCTACCAACAGGTTGGTGATACCTGCAGAGGCGGACAAAACCACCAAGCGAACGTCAGGATTAGAAAGTACCACGTCGGCGCTGCGGTTCATCGCCTCGAAATCGGCCACGCTGGTGCCGCCGAATTTGGCTACTACGGTTGCGTTTTGGGGTGCTGCTTGAGTCATGTAAAACCTCGTGTCAGGGACGCCATTCAAATTGGCATTTAATTTCCATAAGCCTTGGCACAAGGGAAGAGCGGTAAACAGGGAGCAGGCGTAGAGGTTGAGGCTACGATACACCCAGAAGCGCCCCACCTTGCTGACTGCACATTCAGAGCAGCCCATGGTGACAACTCAGGGGATTCAGCCCCTGTAGCCGACGTGATGATTGCCGTAAGCATCTCGCCTCGGCGTCGCTCCCCCTCCTGTGCCGTCATCGGATAATGGCTCCTCTGACACTCTACCTGGGCGACGCGCCTCTTCTGGCTTGCACAATGGATATGCAAGTAGGCTGTTAGGAATAACGGGTTTATTGGCTACTGTCAACGGGTAGACGCTGAGGGATTTTCATCTGCGCTCTGGAGGACGCTGAGCGACCGAATATTGCGGACTGCGCATGAAGAGAAAAGCATGATGAGAAGGACGTTTCAGCGTCGTGATAACAGGCTGTTAGGTGAAATATCAGCAGATTGTTGTGGAAAGGTAAAAATGGAGTGCGGCGGCCTGAGAGTTAACGCCTATCGCAAGAAAAGAGATCATAATCACAGTCGAACAGGCTACAATCGGTCCATCACCTCCTATTCATTCTCAAGCATAAGAGCGCCGCTATGAAAAATATCAATCCTAGTCAAACCGCTGCTTGGCAAGCCCTGCAGCAACATTTCGAACAAATCAAAGACGTCCAGATCCGTGACCTGTTTGCTCAGGATAGTGAGCGTTTCTCCAAGTTCTCTGCCACTTTCAACGATCAGATGCTGGTGGATTACTCCAAAAACCGCATCACCGCAGAAACCCTGGAGAAGCTGCAGGCACTGGCGAAAGAAACCGATCTGCAAAGTGCGATCAAATCGATGTTCTCCGGTGAGAAAATCAACCGTACGGAAGATCGCGCCGTGCTGCATGTTGCCCTGCGTAACCGCAGTAACACGCCAATTATTGTTGATGGCAAGGACGTGATGCCAGAAGTCAATGCGGTGCTGGCGAAGATGAAACAGTTCTGCGACCGTGTCATCGGTGGTGACTGGAAAGGTTACACTGGCAAACCGATTACCGACGTGGTCAACATCGGCATCGGCGGCTCAGACCTCGGCCCTTATATGGCAACCGAAGCGCTGCGCCCGTATAAAAACCACCTGAACATGCACTTTGTTTCTAACGTAGACGGCACCCATATTGCCGAAACGCTAAAACCGTTGGATCCGGCGACTACGCTGTTCCTGGTGGCGTCTAAAACCTTCACGACCCAGGAAACCATGACCAACGCCCTCAGCGCGCGCGACTGGTTCCTGAGCACCGCTGGCGATCAGCAGCACGTCGCGAAACACTTCGCCGCGCTGTCTACCAATGGTAAAGCAGTAGCCGAGTTTGGTATCGACACTGACAATATGTTCGAATTCTGGGACTGGGTGGGTGGCCGTTACTCTCTGTGGTCGGCAATCGGCCTGTCTATCGCGCTGTCTCTGGGCTTTGAAAACTTCGAGCAGCTGCTGAGCGGCGCGCATGAGATGGACAAACACTTTGCCCAGACGCCTGCTGAGCAAAACCTGCCGGTGCTGTTGGCGCTGATCGGTATCTGGTACAACAATTTCTTCGGCGCAGAAACCGAAGCGATCCTGCCGTACGACCAGTATATGCACCGTTTTGCCGCTTATTTCCAACAGGGCAACATGGAGTCAAACGGCAAATACGTTGACCGTAACGGCAACCCGGTAGATTACCAGACCGGCCCGATTATCTGGGGTGAACCAGGCACCAATGGCCAACATGCGTTCTATCAACTGATCCATCAGGGGACCAAACTGGTGCCTTGTGACTTTATCGCTCCGGCCATCAGCCATAATCCACTGAGCGACCACCACGCGAAACTGCTGTCGAACTTCTTCGCACAGACGGAAGCGCTGGCGTTTGGGAAGTCACTGGACGCGGTTGAGGAAGAGTTCGCCGCACAGGGTAAAACGCCGGAAGAGGTTAAGCACGTTGCCCCATTCAAAGTGTTTGAAGGCAACCGCCCAACCAACTCCATCCTGCTGCGTGAGATCACCCCGTTCAGCCTGGGTAGCCTGATCGCCCTGTATGAGCACAAGATCTTCACCCAAGGCGCGATCCTCAACATCTTCACCTTCGACCAATGGGGCGTAGAGCTGGGTAAACAGCTGGCTAACCGTATTCTGCCGGAACTGGCGGGTAAAGAAGCGGTGACCAGCCACGACACCTCAACCAACGGCTTGATCAATCGCTTTAAAGCCTGGCGTTAAGTTGCTCTGAATTGCAGCCAATAAAAAACCCGCCATCGGCGGGTTTTTTGACATCTGCAGGGATTACAGATTGATCGGTACTGCCAGGCTGACACCGGCACCCACGTCATCGGCGGTGCTATTGTTGTTATCGGTGTACCACAGGCTGGTATCAAACTTCACCTGGTGAGCGAAGTTATAGCCCCAACCCAACTGAATGCCTTTCAGCGTGTCGGATTTCGGGAATGCCTGGTTAATGCTCTGGTTCAGCGGGTTCACCTTGGCGTACACCAGGCGAGTGCTCCAGCGTTGACCATCGTCCAGCACCAGCTCTACACGTCCAGACAGCATCTGACCGTCACCACCCATCGCGTGGCCCAGCGGGTAACCCTGCTGGTAGTAGCCGTCTTTATAGTTATGATGTGTATAAACATAACCCTTACGGCTCATATCGGCGCGAGTATCAGCCCCTTCGATATACCAGTTGATAACGGTTGGGCCCCACTCTGGGTGACCTTCCAGGCCGAGCAGGTAGGTGTTTTGTGATGGCAGGTAGCCGGCCTCATCTTCCCCCACCAACTGGCCATACAGGCTGACCGGCATACCGATCAATGGCTGCATTTTCAGCTTGAAGTCGAAACCGGCAAGCTGGTTGCCCGGATCGTTACCTTGGCCGGAGTCGTCGTTATCGCGGCCAGCAAAGGCGTCCCAGAATGAACTGAAGGACTGCGGACGACCATCGCCACCCCACTGCATAATGCGTGAGGCACCCAGTTCCAGGAAGTCGGTTGGCATCATGGTCAGACGGCCACCGATCAGTTTGGTGTTAGGTACTGCGGTATATTGTGACAGTTGACCTGCGGTGATCTGATATTGCCAACGACCAATCCAGGACAGCCAAGGCGTTTCAAACGGAGATTGATCGGCACGTTGCAGCATAAAGCCAGCCACTGGGCGTGCCGCGTCGGAACGGATCAGGCTGCCGTCATAGCCAGGGCCCCACCATTGAGAGACTTCACCGAATGACAGCCACTGGTTCCACACTTTGATGGCACCGTATGAGCCGTTCAGGTTGAATTTGGAACCATCAGAGACGCGCTGATCGCCTTCCACGGCACCTTGCAGGCGCACGTCCCAGAACTCACCGTTGGCACCGGCGCCAATGGTCAGGCTGCTGTCGGCATAGTGACTCTGGCCGAAGCCCTGCGGCGTGCCCGGTTTGTCGGTAGAGGTATAACCGGTGACGGTAATATTGGCTTTTAAGTCACCCACCCGGCGCTGTACGCGGTCAATGACGGTTTTTTCTGTGTTGGTCACCGGTTTGGCTTGCGCCAGCACCGAGTTGATCTCTTCCTGACTTAGCGGCCAGGTAGACAGGCTGACGTTAATCACACCGCGATCGGATAACCAGGCGAGGTCATTGCGCAGATCGTTATCAGGAGTCACCAGTCCGCCGGCGTAGCTGGCAAACGAACAGGTGAAAAGGCCTGCCGCGACCAGTGCGTGGAGTTTAGCTCGCATGAAAGTTCCTTTCTAGATTACGGGAATTTGGAGGCATAATGCCTGAGACTACGCCCATGATAGAGGACATTTCAATTTGCTACAAATATATACAAGCGTAATCACTTAATATAACTGATTGAAAATAGGGTAATTCGCCTGAAGATAAGCCATCAGGGCAACTTTAGGAAAAAGCCCATTAGGCATTTTCTGCATTAATAACTGGCCGAACGACGGGAGAAGTCATGGCAAAAACATCACGATCATTGATGATCGCCAAAGGATTACAGCGGGTACTGAACGTAGGGTTGCTGCTGTTGGCGGCGATTCTGGTAGTTTTTTTGGTCAAAGAAACCTTTCATTTGGCGAAAGTATTATTCGTCAGCAATGAGGAGTCTTCTTCGTATCAGCTGATTGAAGGGATTGTGATTTATTTCCTCTACTTCGAATTTATCGCCTTGATTGTTAAATACTTTGAGTCGGGCTATCACTTCCCGCTACGCTACTTTATCTATATTGGCATTACCGCGATTATTCGTTTGATCATCGTTGATCATGAGAACCCTTTCGACACGCTGGTTTATTCCGGCGCCATATTATTACTGGTAGTGACCTTGTATCTGGCCAACACCGATCGGCTGAAGCGGGAGTAGAAATAAAAATGGCGGCCCAGCGAAGGCCGCCAAAGACACAGTTCATAGAGAGAAGCAAAGTACATCAAACGTATTGCAGTGGCATAAATTAACCTTTCACCCCTCCCGCTGTCAGGCCACCGACCAACCAGCGCTGTGCCAGCAGGAATACGGCGGTGATCGGAATGGCGGACAGCACAGCGGCGGCGGCAAAGTCACCCCACAGATAGTTCTGCGGATTGAGGTATTGCTGCATGCCGACGGCCAGCGTGTAGCTGTTCACGTCACGTAACAACAGTGAAGCCACTGGCACCTCGGTGATCGCCGCGATAAACGACAGAATAAACACCACCGCCAGGATCGGAACTGAAAGGGGCAGCAGCACCAGGCGGAACGCTTGCCAAGGCGTGGCTCCGTCCAGGGCGGCGGCTTCTTCCAACGAGTTATCGATGGTTTCGAAGTAGCCTTTTATGGTCCAGACGTGCAGCGCAATACCGCCCATATAGGCGAATATCACACCGCCATGGGTATTGAGGCCGATAAACGGAATGTACTGCCCCAGGCGATCGAACAGGGCGTACAGCGCAACCAAAGACAGCACCGCCGGGAACATCTGGAAGATCAGCATGCTTTTCAGCAGGGTGCTTTTGCCACGAAAACGCATACGGGCAAAGGCGTAGGCACAGGTGGTAGAGAGCGTCACTATTCCCACGGCGGTGATTGCCGCGACCTTAACCGAGTTCCACAGCCATAACAGCACTGGGAAAGGCGGTGGAGTGATACTGCCATCCGCCTGGGTGACGCTCATCCCCAGCGCCAGCCGCCAGTGGTCCCAGGAGATCTGATCCGGGATCAGACTGCCGGTGGCAAAGTTACCAGAGCGTAGCGAAATCGCCACTACCATCAGCAACGGGAACATGATCAGGGCAATAAAGCTCAGCATCAGAATATGGGTGATCCACAGGCGTACGCGCTGGGATTTGGGTTGCACCATGGCCATTGTCGTTCTCCCTTAGTCAAAGTTCATCTTGCTGGCTTTCAGGTTCAGGATCGCCAGTGCGCCAACCAACAGGAAAATCAGCGTGGCAATGGCCGCCGCCAGCCCGAAGTCCTGACCCCCACCGCCTTCAAACGCTATGCGATAGGTGTAGCTCACCAACAGATCGGTATAGCCGGCCGGTGTGGTGGTGCCGATCATGTCTGGCCCGCCGCGGGTCAGCAGTTGGATCAGCACGAAGTTGTTAAAGTTGAAGGCAAAGCTGGCAATCATCAGCGGCGTCAACGGCTTGATCAGCAATGGCAGGGTGATACGGAAGAAATTCTGCATCGGGCTGGCGCCGTCCATTGCCGAAGCTTCATACAGATCGTCGGGAATGGCTTTCAGCAGGCCCATACACAGGATCATCATGTACGGATAACCCAGCCAGGTATTGACGACCAGGATCATGCTTTTGGCGGTGAGCGGATCGGTAAACCAGGCCGGTTTAATGCCGAACAGCGCGTTGAGCATCAGGTTGATTTCACCGAAGCTCTGGTTAAATAACCCTTTGAAAATCAGAATGGAAATAAACGAAGGCACCGCGTAAGGCAGGATCAGCAACACCCGATACACCGCTTTGCCTTTCAGCGCCTCCCACTGCACCACGCAGGCCAGCACCATGCCTACGGCCACGGTGAGGATCACGGTCATCACCGAGAAAATAATGGTCCAGACAAAGATGGAGATAAACGGCTTCTGGATGCCTTCATCGTTGAGCACCCGTAAGAAGTTTTTCCAGCCGATGGTGACGGTATAACCCGGGCTGAGGGTGTCGGTGGCCCAATTACCCTCGGCATTGATGGCCTGATAGAAACCGATATCCGGGTTAGGGCGATACTGTACCTGGGTCTGGTTATCGGTCAGCGTGCCGTCTTTGCCTAGTGAGTATAACGGGCTGGTGCCGGAGAACTGGCGCAAGGAACTCATGCGCAGCTCGCCACCTTCCGGCAGGATGGCGACAAGCTGGCTCAGCGTCTGGCGATTCTGGGTGATCACGCGCAGCGTAGCACGCTCACCGGCAGGCTCTGTGCTTTCGACCGCCAATTTCAATGTTTGTGGCTCGGTGGCGTTGAGGCTGAACGGTTCGGAAATCAGTAACTGACCGCTGTCCGGATGAGTTAATTGCAGACGCCACTGTTGGTTTTCTGCCGGATACAGCCCAAAGGTGAAGGTTTTACCGGTCTGGAACTGGCGTTGCATCAATACCGACTGAGCGCGTTCAAAGGTCAGTTGGTTGGTGCTGCTGTAGTTGGTAAAGGCGATAGCGATGGTACAGATCAGCGGGAACAGGACGAACAGCCCCATCCCGGCGACGCCTGGATAGACATAGCGCCAGGCATAGGCACGGCGGTTGGCGAACACGTAGAGCCCGGCACTGACCAACACCAGCGTCAGGATGGCGAACAGATATTCTCCCTGTGCATACATCACCACAATCAGATAGCAGGTCACCAGGCTGAACAGGCCGACAATCAGCCATTTCAGTAGGTCACTTTGCCACCACTTCGATTTTTTTCGCGCGGGTGTTCCGGCGTGAGCAAGTTGCATAGGGCTTTCCTTTCAGGTGTTACCGCGAGAGGCCAACGGCCTCTCACACAGCAGGGCAAAGGCGGGCATCACAGCCCGCCAATGGCCAGGGTATTACTTGGTGATACGGGAATGAGCATCTTCCAGTGCGGCTTTCACCGTCTGGCGGCCAGTGATGGCGTTGATCACGGCGCTACGCATCGCATACCAGAAGGTACTCATCTGCGGGATGTTTGGCATGATTTCGCCGTTTTGCGAGTTCTGCATGGTGGCGGCTATCTTCGGATCTTTTGCCAACTGTTCCTGGAACGATTTCAGCGCCACGGCACCCAACGGTTTGTCTTTGTTAACGTCAGCCAGGCCCTGATCGGTGATCAGGTAGTTCTCCAGGAACTCGGTCGCCAGTTCTTTGTTCGGGCTGGCGGCGTTGATGCCCGCGGTCAGTACGCCAACGAACGGCTTGGACGGCTTGCCCTGGAAGGTTGGCAGCAGCGTGACGCCATAGTTGATTTTGCTTTGCTCGATGTTGGTCCAGGCCCAAGGCCCGTTGATGGTCATCGCCGTCTGGCCCTTGTTGAAAGCGGCTTCGGCAATCGAGTAGTCGGTATCGGCGTTGATGTGCTTGTTCTTTACCAGATCGACGATAAACTGCAGGCCAGCCTGTGAACCGGCGTTGGCTACGCCCACGTCTTTGATGTTGTATTTGCCATCTTCAAACTTGAAGGCATAACCGCCATTGGCGGCAATGACTGGCCAGGTGAAGTAGGGTTCTTGCAGGTTCCACATGATGGCGCTTTTGCCTTTGGCGCGCAGCTCTTTATCCAGCGCCGGGATCTCTTCCCAGGTTTTTGGCGCCTCTTTAATCAGGTCTTTGTTATAAATCAGCGACAGGGCTTCTACCGCGATCGGGTAACCGATCAGCTTGCCGTCAAAGCGTACCGCATCCCAGGTGAACGGATAGATTTTTTCCTGGAAGGCTTTGGAAGGGTGGATTTCTGCCAACAGGCCCGATTGCGCGTAGCCCCCGAAACGGTCGTGAGCCCAGAAGATGATGTCCGGACCGTCACCGGTAGCGGCAACCTGCGGGAACTTCTCTTCCAGTTTGTCCGGGTGTTCGATGGTCACTTTGATACCGGTGTCTTTCTCAAACTTTTTACCCACTTCGGCCAGGCCGTTATAGCCTTTATCGCCGTTGATCCAGATAACCAGTTTGCCTTCTTCTATTTTGGCGAAAGCGGAGGAGGAGAGCACCAGCGTCGTTAATGCTGAAAGCGCCAGGGTGCGTACGGTTGTTGTCATTGTGCGATTCATAAATCCAATCCTTCTGTAGGGACTGCGGTAAGGAGAGCGGTTACGCGCTAATAGTGGGTCACAACCCGCGGTGTTCTCATCCTCCCCCCGTCTACGCCCCATGCCTGAGTAGTGTGATCCAGCTAGCAAACCGCCCTATTCTGTGGTGTCGGACACGAAAAGACAGGGCTATTTTTGCAAGGAAGATCACAGATTTGCCTTATGGCGGGAACTTTCGCCGCGCATCGTCCTTCTCTCATCCTCCCATCTCCTCCCCCATGAAAAATCCTGTTACGGATGATTACCCCTTCTTGCCGTTACCCCACTATTGGCAACATTGATTTTTACCGCCTAACGCTGCAGGAACCCGGACCTATGTCACCAGTGCGTACCGCCACTCACCCCACGCTGTACCGGATCCATCCGGTCAGTTTCCGCGATGGAAACGGCGATGGTGTGGGCGACATGCACGGCATGATGGCGGCGCTGCCCTATCTGAAATCACTGGCGGTGGACGGGCTGTTATTGCCGCAGGCGTTATCGCCAGAGGCTGGAGCGGAAGTGGCCGGGCACGGGCTGGCACTTTGGCACAGTGAAGGCACTCAGCGTATCTGCCGCAGTGCCGCTCCCGAACAGCACTATGCCCGCAGCGCGTTGGCGCTGGAAGTGGTGCCGTTCAGCTGCGAAAAGCTGGTGGAGGTATTGCATACCCATCGTCACCAGCTGGGCGAAAAAGTCTGGAGCACCGGCGAAATCGATCAGCCGCGGGTGGTCAGCCATTGGGGGCAAGGCGATCTGCGTTCTGCACAGGCTTTCCTGACCCTGCTGGCATTACTGCCCGCACCTATCTGCTTGTATCAGGGCGAAGAGCTGGGCTTGCCACACGCGGCGGATCTGCAAGAACCGCAGGGGGCACAAACCCCGATGCCTTGGCATGAAGCGCCGGAGCAGGTCACCGCAGGAGAGATCCACTGGTACCAACAGGTGGCGATAGAACACCGTGCGCTGGCCATCAGCCGCCAGCAACACGACCACCATTCAACCTTACGTTACTGCCAGGCTCTGTTGGCTCTGCGTCAGCACCCGGTGATCCAATGTGGTGTTCTGAACCAGATCAGCCAGGAAAATGGCGTTATTCGCTTACTTATTACCCATCAGGATCAATGCCTTGAAGCGCTGATCAACCTACAGCCTTATACTCAGCCGGCCGCACCGGCTGAGGCGACCAAGCCTATGGCATGGCAGTACGGTGCGCAGCAAGAGGGTCATCAATGGGTCTTGGCGGGCTTCGGTTCCGCCATCTTTACACGAAATGTTAACTGCGAAAGCAGGGGAGTTACGCATGGCTAGCGTCACACTGCGCAGCGTTTATAAGGCCTTCGGCGAGGTCGTGATTTCCAAAGACGTCAATCTGACTATCGATGACGGCGAGTTTGTGGTGTTTGTCGGGCCATCCGGCTGCGGTAAATCAACGTTGCTGCGCATGATCGCCGGGCTTGAGGATATTACCTCTGGCGATCTGTTCATCGGTGAAAAACGGATGAATGAGGTACCGCCTTCCGAGCGCGGTATCGGCATGGTGTTCCAGTCTTACGCGCTGTACCCGCATCTGTCCGTGGCCGACAACATGTCGTTTGGCCTGAAGCTGGCTGGGGCTAAAAAAGCGGAAATCAATCAGCGGGTTAATCAGGTGTCCGAAGTGCTGCAATTAGCGCATTTGCTGGACCGACGTCCAAAAGCCCTGTCCGGTGGGCAGCGTCAGCGTGTGGCGATTGGCCGTACGCTGGTGGCTGAACCCGATGTGTTCCTGCTGGACGAACCGCTTTCCAACCTGGATGCCGCACTGCGGGTGCAGATGCGCATTGAGATCTCACGTCTGCACAAGCGGCTGCAGCGCACCATGATTTACGTCACTCATGACCAGGTCGAAGCGATGACGCTGGCCGACAAAATCGTGGTGTTGGACGCCGGGCGTGTGGCCCAGATCGGCAAGCCGTTGGAACTCTATCACTACCCGGCCAACCGCTTTGTCGCGGGCTTTATCGGCTCGCCAAAAATGAATTTCCTGCCGGTGAAAGTGACCGGTGTGGAAGCGCTGCGGGTACAGATCGAACTGCCGATGCCCAATCGCCAATTGGTATGGCTGCCGGTTGAGGGGGAGGGCATTGAGGTTGGGGCCAACCTGTCGTTGGGTATCCGCCCAGAACATCTGTTACCGAGTTCCGAGTCTGAAGTGACATTGATGGGTGAAGTACAGGTGGTGGAGCAGCTCGGCAACGAGACGCAAATCCATATCCAAATTCCGGCAATTCGTCAAAACCTGGTTTACCGCCAGAACGACGTGGTGCTGGTAGAAGAAGGTGCAACATTCGCCATCGGCCTGCCGCCACACCGTTGCCACCTGTTCCGCGAGGACGGGACGGCGTGTAAACGGCTGCATCAGGAACCGGGTGTTTAAAGCATCAAGGTCTGTATAACAGGAGAATAATGATGACTACTCTGCGCAAACTTCCTCTGACTCTGGCTGTCGCCGCCGGTGTCTTATCCTCATCAGCGATGGCGGTGGATTTCCACGGCTACGCACGTTCCGGTATTGGTTGGACCGGGAGCGGCGGTGAGCAACAGTGTTTCCAGACCACCGGTGCCAGCAGTAAGTACCGTCTGGGTAACGAATGTGAAACCTATGCGGAACTGAAACTGGGCCAGGAAGTGTGGAAAGAGGGCGACAAGAGCTTCTACTTCGACACCAACGTGGCCTATTCCGTGTCGCAACAGTCTGACTGGGAATCGACCAATCCGGCCTTCCGTGAAGTGAACGTGCAGGGTAAAAACCTGATCGACGCGTTGCCTGGTGCCAACATGTGGGCCGGTAAGCGCTTCTATCAACGTCATGACGTCCATATGATCGACTTCTACTACTGGGACATCTCAGGTCCTGGTGCCGGTCTGGAAAATATCGACCTGGGCTTCGGCAAGCTGTCTGCCGCCGTGACCCGTAACACCGAATCCGGTGGTTCCTTAGGCTATATCGACAATCAACGTGACGAGCGTCCAACCGTCAACGATACCTACGACCTGCGTTTGGCTGGCCTTGAGCTGAACCCAGGCGGTACGTTGGAACTGGGTGTGGATTATGGCCGTGCCAATACACAAGACGGTTACCACCTGGTCGACGGGGCAAGCAAAGACGGTTGGATGTTTACTGCGGAACATACCCAGAGCATCCTGGGCGGCTACAACAAATTCACGGTGCAGTACGCTACCGATTCCATGACTGCGCAGAACAACGGCCGCAGCCAGGGTGCTGCCATTGATAACAACGGCAAGATGATCCGCGTGCTGGATCACGGTGCCATCGACTTCAACGATGATTGGGCAATGATGTACGTTGCCATGTATCAGGACGTTAACCGCGACAATGACAACGGCACCACCTGGTACACCGTGGGCGTGCGCCCAATGTACAAATGGACGCCAATCATGAGCACCTTGATGGAAGTCGGCTACGACAACGTGAAGTCTCAACGTACTGGCGATCGCAACGGCCAATACAAAGTCACCCTGGCACAACAGTGGCAAGCGGGTAACAGCATCTGGTCACGTCCGGCGATCCGTGTCTTCGCGACCTACGCCAACTGGGATGAGAAGTGGGGCTACGCAAACAACGATTCCGGTGCGGGCTACAACGCAGGTACGGCTTATAACGATACCAGCATGCATACCTTCAGCCGTGGTAAAGACAGCGAAGTCACCTTCGGTGCCCAGATGGAAATCTGGTGGTAATACTGGCTTGACGGGAGGGCGCCTGTACGCCCTCCCTCTTACCGTTTAACCGGCAGTAGTGCGCTTGCCTGCCCGCTGCCGGGATACACGCTCAAAGCGAGAGGGTATAACAATGAAAAAAAATCTACTGTCACTCTGCCTATCTCTGGCGTTGACCGTCGGCGCACCGCTGGCGACCTATGCCGATACTCCGGCCAACGTTTCCGTCGCACCGGCCATCAGTGCCGCCACCCTGCAAAGTTTACCTTGGCAGCCGTTGGTACCGCCGGTGACCCAGGATGTCCAACTCAATAATGTCAGCCCACAGATCAATCAGGGCCAGATCCAGGGAGCCGTTGCTGCATTTGCGCTGCCGGCCGATCGGGGATCGCTGGAAATCCAACTGAGCAGTCTGGCCAATAAAAACTCAATCTATGCCCCAAGCGTATTGGTGCTGGATGAACATATGCGCCCGGCGGCCTATTATCCGAGCAGCTATTTCGCTTACCAGCCACCGGGCGTGATGTCTGCCGATCGGCTGGAGGGCACGTTGAAACTGACCCCTGCGCTGGGGCAAAAACAGATCTATCTGTTGGTGTACACCACCCAGCAGGATCTGGCTAAAACCACCATCCTGACCAACCCGGCCAAAGCCTACGCCCAAGGGGTGGGTAACGCAGTACCGGACATCCCGGATCCGATCGCCAGCCACAGCACCAGCGGCACGTTAAAGCTGAAGGTGACGGCAGAACAAGGGGCCAGCAACATCATGATTGGCATGCTGCAATCGGCTCCGGCAACGCCACCGGTCGTGGTGGGTGCCACCGCTCCGGCAGTTGCGGCTCCAGCACCGGTTGCCAGCGCACCGGCAGAGCCGATGCTCAATGACACCGAGGCTTACTTCAATAACGGCATCAAACAGGCAGTCAAGGCGGGGGATATCGATAAGGCGCTGAAACTGATGAATGAGGCTGAAAAACTGGGTTCCACCACCGCTCGTGAAACGTTTATTGGCAGCGTGAAAGGCAAGGGGTAATCCCCCACGCTACCGATGCTGGCTTGATGATTGGTGCGTTTCGGCGCACCTTTTTTCATCTGCCCACCCGCGTTTCCCCACTGATACCGAGCAGAGGGGGACTGCGTGGTGCCAACAGTACGAACTCTCTTGCGTTATGACATCTTCCACTACGACAGCCTGCCGTTTTACCCCCGGATAATGGGGGATGCGTTACGTCACGAATCTGCCTGCCGCTTTTGCATTTCTGCGTTACAATGGATTTCTGTTAACAGTTTGTATGGCTTGGCGCGGCACGCAGCCTCCGGCCTGGAGTAGCATAATGTCTGACATTAGGGATCCCATCCTGCCGCCTATTGAGTGGCTGTCTGAACATTCCTCAATACCTGCCGCCGTTAGCGATTGGCTGATGGAGTTAGGTTCCATGACCCGCCGTTTTGAGCGCCACTGTGGCCGCGTGCAGGTAGAACCACAGCGTGAATGCTTCATCACTCGTGACCAGCTTGCCGAAGAGGCGGTTCATCTGCCACACAGCGAGCGCTATTGGCTGCGTGAAATCGTCTTACTGGGTGACGGGCAGCCTTGGCTGCTGGGGCGTACGGTGATCCCGCAGGAAACCCTGGCCGGGCCGGATCTGGCGCTGGTCGATCTGGGGACGTTGCCACTGGGCCGTTATCTGTTCAGCAGTGAAAGCCTGACTCGTGATTATATCCATGTTGGCCAGCAGAAGGATCTGTGGGCACGGCGTTCTCGTCTCCGTCTGGCGGGAAAACCATTGTTACTGACGGAACTGTTTCTACCGGCCTCTCCACTGTATGCGGTGGAAAAGGGCACTCCGGCATAATTAGGGGAGAAAGAACTTTGGAAGGGAGCGTGATTCAAAGCAAATGGCAGGCCTATTGCCATCTGATGCGCATCGATAAGCCGATTGGCACGCTATTGTTGCTGTGGCCCACCCTGTGGGCATTGTGGTTGGCAGGGGGGGGAGTTCCTTCGCCGTCGGTATTGCTGGTGTTTGTGCTTGGCGTTTTCCTGATGCGTGCTGCGGGTTGCGTGGTGAATGACTATGCCGATCGCGCTTTCGATGGGCATGTGAAACGCACCGCTGGCCGCCCGATGCCGAGCGGCCGCGTCAGCGAAAAAGAGGCCAAGATCCTGTTTGTCTCGTTGGTGCTGGTTTCCTTTGCGCTGGTGCTGACGTTGAACGCCATGACCATCTGGCTGTCGCTGGCGGCTCTGGCACTGGCCTGGGTTTACCCGTTTATGAAGCGGGTGACCAATCTGCCTCAGGTGGTGCTGGGGGCAGCGTTTGGCTGGTCGATCCCGATGGCCTATGCCGCTGTCAGCGAGTCGCTGCCACTGAGCTGCTGGTTGCTGTTTCTGGCCAATATCTGCTGGACGGTGGCTTACGATACCCTGTATGCCATGGTCGATCGTGATGACGACTTGAAGATTGGGATCAAATCCACCGCGGTGCTGTTTGGCCGCCATGACAAGTTGATCGTCGGGTTGTTGCAGTTTGCTACGCTGTTGCTGATGTTGTGGGTGGGCTATCTGATGCAACTGGGGGGCGCGTTTTATTGGTCGCTGTTGCTGGCCGGGGCGTTGTTTATCCATCAGCAAAAGCAGGTGGCTGGCCGCGATCGCGATGCCTGCTTCCGTGCCTTTCTGAATAACAACTACGTTGGCTTGGTGCTGTTCATCGGTATTGCGCTTAGCTACGTGTGATTTGCCCAACGCAAAAAGTAAAAAGGCATCCATTATCGGATGCCTTTTTCGTGGTAACTGGCCTGCGAGTTACTCGTCTTCTTTTACGACTTCAGCCGCCAGCGCTGGGGTATTGGTTTCTTCCGGCATGCTGACGCTTTCGATGGTCAGCTTGATTTCCGGGGTGATAAGATCGCTCAACATGGTGTAAACCTCCATGGTGTGCTCGCGGATCGCATCGCCAATATCATTGATAAAGCCTTCTTCACGCAGCGTCGCCACCAGGGTGGAGAACACCGCCTTATCGAAGAATTCCGGCGCGTTGATGCCGTGCAGCACCGACAGACGCTGGGCCATAATGCGGCTCTCTTTCTCCAGGGCACCCCGGTTGATACTTGGGTTGGCGCTGAGGATCGACATGGTGATGGCATAGCGTTGCAGGGTTTCACGCACCCCGGCGGCCAACAGCTGCAACGGACGGATGCGTGCAGGGTTCAGCACCAGCTCATCGCCTTTGCTACAAATCAGCTGCTGACGTATCAGCTCTTCGATCAGCGGTTGCAGCACTTCGGCTAGCTGTTCTTTGTCGTAACGCAGGAACAGCTCGGCCTTCAGCATCGGATAGATCAGGCTGACCTGACGCAGCAGCTCAACGCGCGACACGCGGCGGTGATGCATCACGATAGAGGCGATTAATGAAGGCAGTACCAACATATGATGGATATTGTTGCGATAGTACGTCATCAGCACCGCCTGCTCGCGCGGCAGAATGATGATGTCACCGATGTTGTCCTTCTCCACTTCAAACTTGTTCATGTTTAAAGCGTGATCCAGCAACTGGTCTGGCGTTTGCGCTGGTACGGTGGCGTCCGGTGCATATGGCACGTTACGCATTAACTGTAAGTAGCATTCCAACTGCTCAAGCAACTGCTCACGGGTCAGCGAACGTTGGCGTGAGGCCAGCAGCGCGGTAGAACACAGGTTCATGGCGTTGGCGGCGGCAGCGTTGTTGATGCGCACCATGATCTGAGCCGCCAGATCGTTGACCGCAGGCGTCAGCCAGCTTGGGCGTTGTGCTTCGATCGGGTCGATAGATTCACGCCAATGCGGGACGTTGTGGTTCAGGTACGTAGTCAACGGCAGCGGTTCACCAAAGTTTACGTAGCCCTGGCCGAGGTTGCGTAGCTTGCGCAAGCCACGCACCATTTGCAGCAGGCTCTCTTTCTCTTTGGTCGCGCCACGCAGCTCTTTGGCGTAAGTCCCTACTTCCATCACGTGCTCGTAACCGATATAAATCGGCACCAGGGTGATCGGACGGGTACCGCCGCGCAGCATGGCCTGAATGGTCATCGACAGGGTGCCGGTTTTCGGTTCCAGCAGGCGGCCGGTACGGGAGCGCCCGCCTTCAACAAAGTATTCTACCGAGTAACCACGGGTGAACAGTTCACCGAGGTATTCGCGAAACACGGTTGAATAGAGTTTGTTGCCCTTGAAGGTGCGGCGGATAAAGAACGCGCCCAGGCGGCGGAAGATCGGCCCGGCAGGCCAGAAGTTCAGGTTAATACCCGCTGCGATATGCGGTGGCACCAGCCCTTGATGGTAGAGCACATAGGACAGCAGCAGATAGTCCATATGGCTACGGTGACACGGCACATAGACGATCTCGTGGCCATCCTGCGCCAGCTGACGCACACGCTCGGCGTTGGTGACGTTGATACCTTGATACAGCCGGTTCCAGGTCCAGCTCAACACGCGGTCGGACAGGCGCACCGTTTCATAGGAGAAATCGGCGGCAATCTCTTCCATCAGCGCAATTGCGTTCTGCTGGGCCTTTTCGTGGGAGATCTTTTTGCTGCGCGCTTCGTCTTCGATCGCTTTTTCAATCGCCTTGGAGGCCAGCAGCTTTTTGAACAGATCCTGACGGGCAGGCAGGCTTGGCCCAACGGCGGCCAGGCGCTGGCGTGCGAAGTGCATGCGTGCGACACGGGCCAGTTTTTGCGCGATGGTCTTATCGGTGCCGTGCTCGGTCGCCATCCGGCGTAGGGACACGGTGTTGGAGAAACGGACAAAGCTGTCGCGCCCCAGCCACAGTACGGCGAAGAACTTCTGTACGCCGTTCAGCAGGCGCAGGTGCGGCGTGCCGTGGCCTTCGCGCCCAGGGGAGCGGCCAAACATCACCGATACCGGCAACATCTGAATATCGAGATCCGGGTTGCTGCGGTGCAGATCCAGATAATCGTGGAACAGTTTTACCGATTCTTCTTTGGGCGTGTAATAACGGAACAGGCGTGGGCCATCGTGGATAAACACGTAGCTTGGCAGCACGGTACCATCGATTTCCAACGGGTTAAGGGGATCGGGCAGATCTTGCGCCAGACACTGGGTGCGCAAAGTGAGTAAATCCGCCTTGGAATTATAAGGTAAAACATACAAAATCGGTCGTGAGGGATCCAACCCTAACTCCGTGACCGGATCTGTTGGGATAACCTTACTTCTTACCAACATTTTTAGTGGTAAGTTCAATATCTTATAATAGATTTTACGCCAACCTGACATGACAACGTGAAGCCTCTTGTTAGCAATTCGCCGCAAGCATACCAGAAACCGGGTAGCAGATCTGTGGCGTTGGGAAATCCACGGCCGTTCACGGCAATGGAAGTGCATAGTTGAATTATACCTGATGGATATCAAATTGGCCGCTCTAGCGCACTCATACGCTCGCGGCATTGGTACGACATAGCTAGGTGATTAAGGTATTCCAACCTTGCTGTATACTGCGCTGCGATAAAAATGTGATTGGGCTGGCAAATCTGTCTGGAACGTTGCGGCTGCAACACGACGGGTACATGATCCATCTTGGAGAAAGGCGTTCTTAACTATGGCAAATCAAGCAACTGGCCTGACGCGTATCATTAAAGCGGCAGGCTATTCCTATAAAGGTTTAAGCGCTGCCTGGCAGAACGAAGCCGCATTCCGCCAAGAGCTGGTGGCGACGGTGGTGGCTATCATCGTGGCGGTTTGGCTGGATGTAGGGGCGATAGCGCGCATCTTGTTGATCGGCTCGGTGCTGCTGGTGATGATTGTCGAAATCCTCAACAGCGCGATTGAGGCCGTTGTCGATCGCGTAGGTTCGGAATATCACGAGCTTTCCGGGCGGGCCAAAGATATGGGTTCGGCGGCAGTATCGCTGGCAATCATTCTGGCGCTGTTCGTTTGGGCTTCGGTACTTTGGCAGCATTTGGCGTGAAAACCAGCGGGTATCGTTGCGATCACGCTCGCTACTTGCTGATTTTTATTTATTCTTCGGTTCCCAATCCAGACTTAGCTGTATATACTCACAGCAAGACTGTATAAACAAACAGGGGGCGGAATGAAAGCACTAACTACCA
The DNA here is from genome assembly GCF_059697885.1 of Serratia sp. NCCP-200. Classification (NCBI taxonomy): domain Bacteria; kingdom Pseudomonadati; phylum Pseudomonadota; class Gammaproteobacteria; order Enterobacterales; family Yersiniaceae; genus Serratia; species Serratia sp. NCCP-200. The sequence continues at coordinate 436,265 of NZ_BAAKUJ010000004.1, read as the reverse complement.
GACAGCAAGAGGTCTACGACCTGATTCGCGATCATATTTCGCAAACGGGCATGCCACCGACGCGTGCCGAGATCGCAATGCGCCTGGGGTTCCGCTCACCAAATGCTGCAGAAGAGCACTTGAAAGCACTGGCTCGCAAAGGCGTTATCGAGATCATCTCCGGTGCATCACGCGGTATCCGTTTGCTGATGGAAGATGAAGAGGGGTTACCTCTGGTGGGCCGTGTGGCTGCCGGTGAACCTCTGTTGGCTCAGCAGCACATTGAAGGGCACTATAAGGTGGACCCTTCACTGTTCAAGCCTAATGCCGATTTCCTGCTGCGCGTTAGCGGCATGTCGATGCGCGACATCGGCATCCTGGATGGCGATCTGCTGGCAGTGCATAAGACTCAAGACGTACGCAACGGCCAGGTCGTCGTCGCCCGCATTGAAGACGAGGTCACGGTCAAACGCCTGAAGAAACACGGTAACGTCGTCGAACTGCTGCCAGAAAACAGCGAATTCCAACCGATCGTGGTCGATCTGCGCCAGCAGAACTTCACCATTGAAGGCCTGGCGGTGGGTGTAATCCGCAACGGCGACTGGATCTAACCGTTTTACCTCGTATTACAGCCCTTTAAAACGGCAAACCTCGCCCCAACTCTGGGGCGATGTCATTTCTAAGCTACGCTAAAATCCATGCTTGTACGGGAACATATCGCCATGCGCCTGCTTTCTGCCTTCACCAGTGACACCGACAAAGCTCTGTGGCGTCTGGCGTTGCCGATGATCTTCTCCAATATTACCGTCCCCTTGCTTGGCCTGGTGGATACCGCCGTTATCGGCCATCTCGATAGCCCTAGCTACCTTGGCGGGGTCGCGGTGGGGTCAATGGCCACCAGCTTCCTATTTATGTTGTTGCTGTTCCTGCGTATGAGTACCACCGGGCTGACGGCGCAGGCGCTGGGGGCGCAAGATCCCTACCGGCTGGCTCGCGCCTTTATGCAGCCGTTATTGTTGGCGCTGGTGGCCGGGCTGGCGATTGTGCTGTTGCGAGCCCCGTTGATCACCTTGGCGCTGAACATTGTGGGGGGCGATCGGGAAGTCTTGGTACAGGCCAGGCTATTTTTGGAGATCCGCTGGCTGAGCGCCCCTGCGGCGTTGGCCAATATGGTGCTGCTCGGTTGGTTGCTGGGAGTTCAATACGTGAGGGCGCCGGTGATCCTGTTGATTGTCGGTAACCTGCTGAACATCGTGCTGGATATCTGGCTGGTGATGGGGCTGGGTTGGAACGTGCAGGGGGCCGCGGCTGCCACGGTGATTGCGGAGTACGCCACGCTGTTGCTGGGTTTGTGGTTGGCATGGCGGGTACTACGCATGCGGGGGATTTCGCTGGCGATGCTGCGTACCGCCTGGCGTGGGGATCTGCGCCGCCTGCTGGCACTTAACCGCGACATCATGCTGCGCTCGTTATTACTGCAACTGTGTTTTGCCTCGTTGACCATTCTGGGAGCCCGCATGGGCGGAGAGGTGGTGGCGGTGAATGCGGTGCTGATGAATCTGCTGACCTTTACCGCCTACGCTCTGGATGGTTTTGCCTATGCGGTGGAAGCCCATTCCGGCCACGCCTATGGTGCGCGGGACGGGCGGCAACTGCATAAAGTATGGCGTGCCGCCTGTCGGCAGGCTTGCCTGGTTGCCTGTGGTTTTGCCGTTATTTATCTGTTCGCCGGGCAGCAGATTGTGGCAGGCTTAACCTCGCTGCCGGAGTTGCGTGCGCTGGCAAATCATTATCTGCCCTGGCAGGTGGTGCTGCCTCTGGTGGGGGTTTGGTGCTATCTGCTGGATGGCATGTTTATCGGCGCCACCCGTGGCGCAGAAATGCGTAACAGCATGGCGGTAGCCGCAGTGGGCTACGGGCTGACGTTGTTCACCCTGCCGGTGTTGGGCAACCACGGTTTATGGCTGGCTCTGGCGGTATTCCTGGCACTGCGCGGGGCTGCTTTGGGCTGGGTTTGGCATCGTCATAGCGTGCAAGGCACCTGGTTTTCATCCCCCAATTAGCGATGGATAGGCCAGACTAGTTGATGATATGGGATGGATATTCACATTTTATTACATGTGATGGAGGCTGTTTTGCTTCGCTTGCTTACTGTTTTAATGGCGTTTTTTGCTATTGAGACTTTTCCTAACCCTATTTCATGCTGCTTTTCGGGCGCTTTTCGTGATGGGTGACTATAGTTAATCACGTGGCTGGCGAATTAAGCCCGCGCTTAATTGGCAACGGACGCATTAGATAACCTTAAATTTGACTCAGTTAAGTCCAGCCAGATTTATCTAAAACTGACAACCAAGAGTAACGGAGAGATTATGAACAAAGATCAAGCCGACGGTAACTGGAAGCAGTTTAAAGGTAAAGTGAAGGAAAAATGGGGCAAGCTGACCGATGACGATATCACCGTGATCGAAGGGAAACGCGAACAGCTGGTCGGTAAAATCCAGGAACGCTATGGCTACCAGAAAGAGGCAGCCGAAAAAGAAGTCAAAGCCTGGGAAGAACACAGCAAGTATCGTTGGTAGCGCGATGAGCAGCTGAGTATTGCGGCGCTACGACACCATCCGGCCTGGCAGATTTCCCCCCTGCCACGGCCACGGGAACAAGGATGTACCCGCTCCTTCCTGCAATCCAATCCGCTTATTTTTTCTTTACCACAATGCTGTGGTCATGATCGCAATCGTGTTGGTTTTCACAATTTTCTACCACCACACAGGCAGAACACAGACCGTGGGCTTCCACTACGCTATGGCGCAGCACAAACCCTGATTCTTGAGCCAGTTTCTGCAAGGTTTCTTCCACCCCTTCGGTAGTGCGCTCCGTGACCTGTCCGCAGCGATCGCAGATAAACAGGGCGGAGGTATGCATCGGCTGTTCGAAGTGGTGGCACAGCACATAGCTGTTTGCCGATTCGACGCGGTGGATAAACCCCTGTTCCAGCAAGAAATCCAGTGCACGATAGACCGTAGGTGGTTTGGCCTGCGGCTCTGCCACACGCAGTAAATCCAGCAAATCGTAAGCGCTGATGGCGCCGGGTTGCTCAGCCATCAGGCGTAACACTTCCAGCCGTTGCGGGGTCAGTCGCACGTTGCGTTGCTGACAGAGTTGTTCAGCCTGCGCGAGCAGCTTTTCCTGGTTGGTTGAGTTCATGGCAATTATCCGGCTAGGCAAAGAAGCCGATTTTATCATGTTTCAACGCAATCGCCGAGGGTTGCCCCGCTTTCCCTGGATAACACGGCAAATCGGGCGATTTTCTACGGCTATTCTGGTCAGAGTGGGATGCAGATCACTATTTTTCGTTTTTGGGTATGCCTGGATTATTTTATTGATAATTAAAGTATTGCGATAGGCATTAAGCTTTGGATTGAAGGGAGAGGGCGAGGAAATAATTTACCGTATGGATGGCTAAGCGCTATTCGAATACGGGCCTGGATGAGACCCGTAAGAACTACTGGTGTAGACTTATTTGAGAGCTATTTATTTCAAACCCATGGAGGCTTTCATCTTACCCATCATCTCAATGCCTTGCTTACAAGCGGGATCTTGCTGTTCCGCTGGCATGGCAGCCATCTGCTCTTTGGCTTGATCCATTTGAACTTTTAAAGCATCCATCTGAGCTTTTGCAGCTTCATTTTTAGAGGCTTCAACGATCATGTCATCCACTTCGCCAACGTATTTTTTACAAGTTTCGGTCAACTCACCTGCAAAAGCAGAGGATGACATTGCTAACATGCTGAAAATAAGTACAAACTTTTTCATAAAGCATCCTGCTATTAAATTCCATCCCAGTGATGGCGAGCGGATTATCTTTAAAAGCAGGCCACAAAACAAGCAACTGAAAAAAATTAGGATTTTATTTAAATTTATGACTTTTTAGGGGGTGATTACGACTAAAATCGAGCGTTTAGCATTACGTTTATCTTTCGTTTGCATTAATAGACCCGTCAGGCTTTGGTTGTTTCTGTATGTTATAGTAAGCCATGCCTCTCCCTCCTCAACGATCTGGCCTTCGCATAGGCAGCAGGGGATAGAGAACGAGAAAATACACAGAACGAGCGAACATGAACCAGGACCACGAAAAAGCCACCCCTGCCAAATCAGTGCATCAGCCAAGCGAGGCCAGTAAATACGCCGCCAATCGTTTCTCCATTGCCCCTATGCTGGACTGGACCGATCGCCATTGCCGTTACTTCCATCGCCTGCTGAGCAAGGAAACGCTGCTGTACACCGAAATGGTGACCACCGGCGCGATCATCCACGGTAAAGGTGACTACCTGGCATACAGTGAGGAAGAGCACCCCGTGGCTTTACAGCTAGGGGGCAGCGATCCTGCAGCACTGGCGCACTGTGCCAAACTGGCGGAACAGCGTGGCTATGACGAGATCAACCTTAATGTCGGTTGCCCGTCAGATCGGGTACAGAACGGTATGTTTGGTGCTTGTCTGATGGGGCAGGCGAGCTTGGTGGCAGACTGTATCAAGGCGATGCGCGACGTGGTGTCGATCCCGGTGACGGTAAAAACCCGTATTGGTATCGATGACCAGGACAGCTATGAGTTCCTGTGCGATTTTATCTCTACCGTTGCTGGGCGTGGGGAATGCGATATGTTCACCATTCATGCCCGTAAAGCCTGGCTTTCCGGCCTGAGTCCGAAAGAAAACCGTGAAGTCCCTCCGCTGGACTATCCGCGTGTTTATCAGTTGAAACGTGACTTCCCAGCGCTGACCATTGCGATCAACGGTGGCGTGAAAACGCTGGAAGAAGCCCAGCAGCATCTGCAACATCTGGACGGTGTGATGATGGGGCGCGAGGCGTACCAGAATCCAGGCATTCTAGCGCGGGTAGACAGCGAGATTTTCGGCCGCCAGAGCGAGGTGATGGACAGCGTGGCGATTATCGAATCGCTGTATCCGTATATCGAGCGCGAGCTAGCGAACGGCACCTATCTGGGCCACATCACTCGCCATATTCTCGGTTTGTTCCAGGGGATCCCTGGTGCGCGGCAGTGGCGCCGTCATCTGAGTGAAAATGCCCATAAACCAGGAGCTGATGTGCGCACCGTCGAACAGGCTTTGGCATTGGTGCGCTCACCGCGCACTGAAATGGCATAATCGGCAAAGAACTTGACTAAAAGTTGGTTTTTTTGACTAATGGCGTCACCCGGTGTGGCGCCATTTTTTCATTATTTCAATAACTTATCATTAACTTCAAGTTGGCACGTTTCTTGTAAAGAACAAGACAGACCTATTGTTTTGCCAAGGAGCAACCTATGTTAGAACTGTTCTTTCTGATCGGCTTTGTCGCCATGCTGCTGGTAACCGGTATTTCACTGTTGGGCGTGATGGCTGCGTTATTTGTGGCCGCGGCTTTTATGCTACTGGGCGGGCTGTTTGCCATGGTGTTTAAACTGCTGCCGTGGCTGATCCTGGCGGTGGTTGGCGTGTGGATATACCGCTCTATGCAGAAACCACAGATACGGCGCTATTAAGATTTTTTGCCTAAATATCAGTCAGTCACGCTGAAATTCACCCTGCAGATTGCTTGCCAGTGTGGCGGGGATCACAGCTTGATGTTTTAAATGCGAATGCGGCACATTAAACATATTTTTTACTTATCGAGGCTGCTAGGATGACTCCCGCAGCAGTGATGCTAATCATTTTCATCACCGCGAGAGCTGACAAGAGTGTTGCTTAAAGCAACCCCCATCTCTGGCGGACTCTGCTCTACCCCTACAAAACGCAGTAAACTAGAAAGGGCTCCTGATGGGGCCCTTTCTTTATTGGCGTTACAGACCAGGGATCAGCAGGCTGGAGCCGCTGGTCTGGCCGCTTTCCAGGGTCTGGTGTGCCCGCAGGGCATCTGCCAGAGCAAACTTCTGTGTCGCTTTCACATCAACTTTAATCGCACCGCTGCCAATCAGCGAAAACAGCTCGTTACTGGCAAACTGCAATTCCTGACGGTTGGTGATGTAACCATTGAGCGAAGGACGGGTGACGTAAAGTGAGCCTTTCTGATTGAGCAATGCCAGATCGACGCCGGTAACCGGGCCGGAGGCATTACCAAAGCTCACCATCAGTCCGCGGCGCTTCAGGCTGTTCAATGAGTCCTGCCAGGTACTTTGCCCTACGGAGTCATAGACCACGTTAACCTTTTCGCCGTTGGTCAGTTCAGCTACGCGCTGGGCGATGTTTTCCTGGCGATAATTGATGGTGGCCCAGGCGCCGGCACGCAATGCCTGCTCGGCTTTCTCGTCAGAACTCACGCTGCCGATCAGTTTGGCACCCAACGCTTTGGCCCACTGGCAGGCGATCAGCCCAACCCCCCCGGCGGCGGCATGGAACAGGAATACCTCGCCCGGCTTGACCTCATAGGTTTGGCGCAGCAGATAATGTACGGTCAACCCTTTGAGGAACGAGGCAGCACCCTGTTCGAAAGTGAGGTTATCCGGCAGGATAGCCACCTTTTCCAACGGGACGTTGTGAACTTCGCTGTAGGCACCCAGTGCGGACTGGGCATAAACCACGCGATCGCCAGGTTTGACCGCGCTGACACCTGCCCCGACCTTGATGACCACCCCGGCCGCTTCGGTACCTAACCCGCTTGGGAAGTTTGCTGGTGGGTACAGGCCGCTACGTACGTAGGTATCGATATAGTTGATACCGATCGCCTTGTTCTCGACCTGAACCTCCCCGGCTGCGGGATCGACAGGAGTAAAATCAACATACTGCAGCACTTCCGGGCCGCCGGTGGCGGAGAATTGGATGCGTTTTGACATGTCGCTACCTCGTTTAAATGGCTGTTTTCACCCTACGCTTATCAGCCCAGACTATCTAGCCCGTTGCGCAGTGATTAATCCTTTTTTGCGCAGGGAATCATGACTGAAAATCACGTATACTCTTGCGTCAGCTACCCCCCATTCGCAACTGAATAAAGAATAGGCTTCATGGCAGGCAAAAAACCAACCAACAAGACAAACACGTACGAACCCAGAGACCGCCAGATGGAAGGGCTGAAGATGCCGCCACATTCGCTGGAGGCGGAGCAGTCCGTGTTGGGCGGTTTGATGCTGGATAACGAACGCTGGGATAACGTGGCGGAGCGCGTAGTCGCCAACGACTTCTTCAGCCGCCCACACCGCCTGATCTTTACCGAAATGCAGCGTCTGCTGGAGATGAGCCGGCCTATCGACCTGATCACGCTGTCCGAGTCGTTGGAACAGAGGGGCGATCTGGAGACGGTGGGCGGTTTTGCCTATCTGGCAGAATTATCGAAAAACACCCCTAGTGCGGCCAACATTGGTGCGTATGCCGATATCGTGCGTGAACGAGCGGTCGTCCGTGAAATGATCTCCGTCGCCAACGAAATCGCCGATGCGGGTTACGATCCGCAAGGGCGTAGTAGTGAAGATCTGCTCGATCTGGCCGAATCCCGGGTATTCCAGATCGCGGAAAACCGTGCCAGCAAAGATGAAGGCCCCAAAGGCATCGAACGTATTCTGGAAGATACCGTCGCCCGCATTGAGCAGCTCTATCAGCAGCCGCACGACGGCGTCACCGGTGTAGACACTGGCTATCACGATCTCAACAAGAAAACCGCCGGTCTGCAAAAGTCTGACCTGATCATCGTCGCGGCCCGTCCGGCAATGGGTAAAACCACCTTCGCGATGAACCTGTGCGAACACGCTGCGATGACGCAGGATAAACCGGTGCTGATCTTCAGCCTGGAGATGCCCTGCAACCAGATCATGATGCGTATGCTGGCCTCGCTATCGCGCGTGGATCAGACCCGTATCCGTACCGGCCAACTGGATGATGAGGATTGGGCGCGGATCTCGAGCACCATGGGGATCCTGCTGGAGAAGCGCAATATGTATATTGACGACTCCTCTGGCCTGACGCCCACCGAAGTGCGCTCCCGCGCACGGCGTATTTTCCGTGAACATGACGGGATCAGCCTGATCATGATCGACTACCTGCAGTTGATGCGCGTGCCGTCACTCTCCGACAACCGTACCTTGGAGATTGCCGAAATTTCCCGCTCGCTCAAAGCCTTGGCGAAAGAGCTGCAGGTGCCGGTGGTGGCGCTGTCACAGTTGAACCGTAGCCTGGAACAGCGCGCCGATAAGCGCCCGGTTAACTCCGATTTGCGTGAATCCGGCTCCATCGAGCAGGATGCCGACCTGATTATGTTCATCTACCGTGATGAGGTTTATCACGAGAACAGCGATCTGAAAGGGATTGCCGAAATTATTCTGGGTAAGCAGCGTAACGGCCCGATCGGTACCGTACGCCTGACCTTTAACGGCCAATGGTCGCGCTTCGATAATTATGCGGGGCCACAATATGATGATGAATAATCAGCTAAGGAATTGAAATGAAAGCGGCAACTGCTGTCATCGATCGCCGCGCCCTGCGACACAACCTGCAACAGATCCGTCGCCTGGCGCCGCAAAGCCGCCTGATTGCCGTGGTGAAAGCCAACGCCTATGGACATGGCCTGTTGGAAACGGCTCACACTTTGCAAGATGCCGACTGTTATGGCGTAGCGCGTATTGGCGAAGCGCTGATGCTGCGTGCCGGTGGCATCGTTAAACCGATCCTGCTGCTGGAAGGTTTTTTTTGTGTCGAAGATCTGCCCGCGCTGGTGGCGAATAATATCGAAACCGCCGTTCACAGCATCGAACAGCTCGAGGCGCTGGAGCAGATTGAACTGGCGCACCCGGTGTCGGTATGGATGAAGCTGGATAGCGGAATGCATCGTCTGGGCGTGCGTCCGGAACAGGCAGAGGCGTTCTACCAGCGTTTGTGCGCCTGTCGCAACGTGGTTCAGCCTGTCAATATCATGAGTCACTTCAGCCGCGCCGACGAACCCCTGGTGGATGCGACCGAAAAGCAAATCAGCTGCTTTGAGCACTTCGCCAACGATAAGCCGGGCCTGAAGTCGATCGCGGCTTCCGGCGGGATCTTGCTGTGGCCACAGGCTCATCGTGACTGGGTACGCCCGGGGATTATCCTGTATGGCGTATCCCCGTTGGAGAAGCCCTACGCCGACCACTTTGGGCTGCAACCAGCCATGACGCTGAAATCCAGCCTGATCGCGGTGCGTGAGCATCGAGCCGGGGAGCCGGTAGGCTACGGCGGGCTATGGGTGAGTGAACGAGATACCCGCCTGGGCGTAGTGGCGATGGGCTATGGCGACGGTTATCCGCGCAGTGCACCTTCTGGCACGCCGGTCTGGCTGAACGGACGTGAAGTACCGATTGTCGGCCGCGTCTCCATGGATATGATTTCCGTCGATCTGGGGCCGGATGCCAGCGATAAGGTGGGTGATGAAGTGGTGCTGTGGGGCAATGAGCTGCCGGTTGAACGGGTGGCTGCCTTTAGCGGCATCAGCGCCTATGAGCTGATCACCAAGCTGACCCAGCGCGTCACGATGGAATATATCGGCGAGTAACTTCCCTCACCCCAACCCTCTCCCGCAGGGAGAGGGAGTTGATAGCCTCTGCTCTTTTGGTAGTGATTAGATAATCTTGGCAACCTCGGTCGCCCCTTCAACCAAGAGTTGTGGTGCGATACCGTGATCGATATGTTTCCCTTCGCAAATAGGGCTGATTGTTCTGGTCTAATGAATGCGGTGATCAGGCAAGTTCCCTACCTGATAGCGCGCTCGATCGGTTCCCTCTCCCTGTGGGAGAGGGTTAGGGTGAGGGGCCATCAACTATTTCTTCTTCACCGCCAGCCACTGGCCGATAATCTTCTGATACTCCCCGCTGGCCTTGCTCAAGTGCAGCCACTGATCGACATACAGCTTCCAACTCATATCATCACGCGGCAGCATATAGGCCTTCTCACCGTATTGCATTGGCTTATCCGGGTTCACCGCACACAGCTTGGGATAACGTTTCTGCTGGTACAGGGCTTCGGAGGCATCGGTGATCATCACGTCGGCCTTGCGGTCTACCAACTGCTGGAAAATGCCCATATTATCGTGGGACAGCGTCAGGTTGGCCTTAGGCAGATGCGCACGGACAAAGGCTTCGTTAGTGCCACCGGCAGGCTCGATCAGCCGCACCGCAGGTTTGTTAATCTGCTCAATGGTGCGGTATTTTTTCACGTCGGTACAACGCACCAGCGGGATCTTGCCGTCGGTATCAAGCCGCTCGGCAAAAAACACCTGCTTCTGGCGTTCCAGCGTCACTGAGATCCCCCCCATGGCGATATCACATTTCCCGGCCACGAAGTCAGGCGTCAGGGTTTTCCAGGTGGTTTTTACCCATTTCACTTTGGCCCCCAGACTGTTGGCCAGCGACTCGGCCATCGCGATATCAATGCCTTCGTAGCTGCCATCCTCTTTCAGGAAGGTGTAGGGCTTGTAATCGCCGGTGGTACAGACCGTCAGCGTTTTTTGCTGCAATACCTTGTCCAGATTGGATTGTGCGCTGGCGCTCCCGGTGGCGACCAGCAAGGCGAGAGGCAATAGTTTTTTCATCAAATTTCCTTTTCATGTCGACAAATACATTTGTGGTTTTATGCGCGGTTTTGCCGTTAATTGTTGTTGGTTTGCGTAATTTAGCCGTTTTTTATGCCATTTCTGAGCAAGGAAGCTGGCTTTGCTGCTATGTCTCTCACAACCCGCCAGCACCGATGGTTGCAAGGCTAAAAAAGCTGCTAGTCTGTAGCGTCAACATTTATTAACACATTTTACAGGTGGCTATGTACAACATTGACGATTTTGATATGAAAATCCTGACGCTGTTACAGGCCAATGGCCGTCTGACCAATCAGGAACTGAGCGAACTGGTCGGGCTTTCGGCCTCGCAATGCTCGCGCCGCCGTATCAGCCTGGAGCAAGCCCAGTTGATCAAAGGGTATCACGCCCGGCTGGCACCGGAGGCGGTGGGATTGGGGCTGGTGGGGCTGATAGAGGTAAGCCTGCTGACCCATACCCAAGAGCAGATCGACAGTTTTCATCAGATGCTGGCAGAAGTGGACGCAATTGTTGACGTTTATAAAACTACCGGCGATGCCGACTACCTGCTGAAAGTGGCGGTAGCAGACCTGCCAGCGTTAAGTGAGTTTATCAGCCAGAAGCTTTCCCGCCATAAAAGCGTCGGGCATATCAAAACGGCGGTGGTGCTGGAAAGGATCAAAGAAAACGGTTTGCTTCCGGTGACCAGATAAAGCTAAAACCCAACGCCGATTTGTGGCTATATTAGGGACTGTGCCCGAACAACCAAAATCAGGAGAACCAACCCGTGTTCCAGAATGTTGAAGCCTATGCAGGTGACCCGATCCTGTCGCTGATGGAAAAATTCAAAAAAGATCCCCGTGCGCACAAGGTGAACCTGAGTATTGGCCTTTACTACAATGAGCAAGGCATCATCCCACAGATGAAGGCCGTTGCCGCTGCTGAAACCCAACTTAACAGCGTTGAACAGGGGGCCTCGGTCTACCTGCCGATGGAAGGCCTACAGCCTTACCGTAGCGCAATCCAGCAACTGTTATTTGGTGCTGAACACCCCATGCTGCAACAAGGGCGCATTGCCACCGTTCAAACCGTGGGCGGTTCTGGTGCGTTGAAAGTGGGGGCTGACTTCCTGAAAAGCTATTTCCCGGACTCTCAGGTTTGGGTCAGCGATCCGACTTGGGAAAACCACGTGGCCATCTTTGGTGGCGCCGGTTTCAAAGTGAATACTTACCCCTATTTCGACGGTGAAAAACTGGGGGTGAAATTTGATGCCATGCTGAGCACGCTGCAACAGCTGCCGGCCAAGAGCATTGCCCTGCTGCATCCTTGCTGTCATAACCCGACCGGTTCCGATCTCACCAATGCCCAGTGGGATCAGGTGGTTAAAGTGATCGCCGAACGTGAACTGATCCCGTTCCTCGACATCGCCTATCAAGGCTTTGGCGGCGGAATGGATCAGGATGCCTACGCCATTCGCGCCATTGCGGCTGCCGGTTTGCCGTGCCTGGTGAGCAACTCATTCTCGAAAATCTTCTCACTGTACGGTGAGCGCGTGGGTGGGCTTTCTGTGGTGTGTGAAAGCAGCGAGGCCGCCGAGCGTGTGCTGGGGCAGCTGAAAGCGACCGTGCGCCGTAACTACTCCAGCCCACCGAACTTCGGTGCTCAGGTGGTGGCAAAAGTGCTGAACGATGCGCAGTTGAAAGCGCAATGGTTGGCCGAAGTGGAGTCCATGCGCAACCGTATTCTGGAGATGCGTAAAGCGCTGGTCGAAACGCTCAAGGGCGCGTTGCCACAGCGTAACTTCGATTACCTGCTCGAGCAGCGCGGCATGTTCAGCTACACCGGCTTCAGCGCGGCTCAGGTTGACCGGCTGCGTGAAGAGTTCGGTGTCTATCTAATCCACAGCGGTCGTATGTGTGTGGCGGGCCTGAACCACAATAACGTTCGTCAAGTGGCCGAGGCCTTTGCCGCGGTGCAGTAACGACCTGAATGCAGTGATTTTAGGGGCGATAGCGATATCGCCCCTTATTGTTTCTGCGTGTTGGCGGTTGCCGCCAACTGGATAAAGAATATACTGTCTGAGAGCGCTAAGACTTTTCGCAAGCGCCATCAAGCCTTGCTTTCAGCGACCAGGCGCGGTTCTCTATCTGACTGGCAGGGTATCTGGCTGGTAACAGCATACTCACAGTGGTTCGCGCCGCATTGTGTCTTTCGGGAAATAACCCAATGAATAACTCAGCACTGCTGGAATACTGCATGGCGAAACCTGGCGCACACCAAAGCGATCAAAACCAATGGCAGGCCAGCCAGATCAAGGTGGGTGATGTCATGTTCGCTATGGTGTGTGAAGTGCAGGGTCGCCCAGCGTTGGCGATCAAAAGCAGCCCGGAGCTGGCAGAAAGCCTACGTGAGCAGCATCCGGAAATCGTCCCCTGCGAACATTTGAATAAAGCCCATTGGAACGCGGTATTTCTGGACGGCAACTTGCCCAATTCGCAGTTTTATCATTTGATCGACAGCTCATATCGTTTGGTGCTGGAAGGGTTGCCCGATCAGGTGCGCCAAGAGCTGCGCATTTGAATTTATAGGTGGCCAGGCCTGTTGGCTCAAGAGTGGCGACAGGCCAGAGGACTACGCCCCCGATACCTATGGGGAAATTTTATTTTGTAGGCCAATATCGTTTACTGCGTTATTTAGTTCTGAGAAACAGGATTGGCAAGGTTTTTTTTGGTTTAATTCCACTAATTAGATTTTTTTCTATTAATTGGCGTATATTTAAATATTGATAAAAATAGGGTGGCAATTTATTTGCAATAGCACGGGGCTGTTAATTAAGAGAGTTCTCATTGGAATTTAAATTATGTCTGTGTTATTAATGTGTCTATATCAATCTGCTTAAAGGCAAATAAGGATAAGGGATCCGTAGGGGAACCTACTAAAAGGAAATTTAATTATGAAACTGCATCATTCAATATTTCTCGTACTGCCACTGCTCGTTTATTCCTCATTATCATTGGCGGCGCCAAATTGTGCAATAAAAGAACAAAAACTGCGAGAGCAGCTCGAGTACGCGACGCGTTATGGCAATGTCCATCGTGTTGAGGGGCTGAATCGGGCCTTGGCCAATGTGCAGACCTACTGCCACGGTGGTTACAAAGGCCGTTATAATAGATACGATGATGCACCTGCCACTCAGCCGTTCGAATTCGATCGCCAGTATGAAATTGCCAAGAAGCAACGTAAGGTAGAGAAAAGAAAACAAGAGCTATATGAAGCACAGCTCAAAGGCAAACCGAGCAAAATTGCTAAGCGACAGAGAAAATTAGCTGAGGCCGAATTTGAACTGAAGCAGGTGGAGTCATGGGGAAGGTAGCCTTGCCGATATGAGTATATTTTAGCTGCAGATAAATAATGCTGAATTTGGGTGGTGAGAGTTATTTCACCACTGCGCGGCACTTACATATCCGTGTGATAGTTAAAACCCCAAATCCGCTCCTGCCATTCTAAGGTGGAAACGTATTGCTGTCCCTAGGTTGCGCCATAATAACGGCCAACATGCCGAGCTTGGTGTTCGGCATGTTGGCCACGGTGTTATCTCTGCAACATCGGTTTCAGGAACCGCGCGGTATGAGACTCTTTACAGTTGGCCACGGTTTCCGGCGTGCCGGACACCAGGATCTCACCGCCGCCGCTGCCGCCTTCCGGCCCCAGATCGACGATCCAGTCCGCCGTCTTGATGACGTCCAGGTTGTGTTCAATCACCACGATGGTGTTGCCCTGATCGCGTAACTGATGCAGTACCGCCAGCAACTGCTGGATATCGGCGAAGTGTAGGCCGGTAGTAGGCTCATCGAGGATATACAGCGTCTGACCAGTACCCCGTTTCGACAGCTCACGCGCCAGTTTCACACGCTGCGCTTCACCACCTGAAAGGGTGGTGGCCGACTGCCCGAGGCGGATATAGGAAAGCCCAACCTCCATCAACGTTTGCAGCTTACGCGCCAAGGCGGGCACGGCATCGAAGAAATCACGGGCTTCCTCAATGGTCATCTCCAGCACTTCGTGGATGTTTTTACCCTTGTACTTCACTTCCAACGTTTCGCGGTTATAGCGTTTGCCTTTGCACTGGTCGCAAGGCACGTAGATATCCGGCAGGAAGTGCATCTCTACCTTGATCACGCCGTCGCCCTGGCAGGCTTCGCAGCGGCCGCCCTTGACGTTAAAGCTGAAACGGCCCGGCGTGTAGCCACGGGTACGGGATTCAGGTACCCCGGCAAACAGCTCGCGCACCGGGGTGAAGATCCCGGTATAGGTGGCCGGGTTAGAGCGTGGCGTACGGCCAATTGGGCTCTGATCGATATCGATCACCTTGTCGAAATGTTCCAGGCCGGTCACTTCGCGGTAAGGAGCCGCTTCGGCAATGGTTGCACCGTTGAGCTGGCGTTGGGCGATCGGGAACAGCGTATCGTTGATCAGCGTTGACTTGCCGGAACCGGAAACGCCGGTAATGCAGGTAAACAGCCCGACAGGCAGCGTAAGCGTCACGTCCTTCAGGTTGTTGCCGCGTGCGCCGCTGAGTTTCAGCACTTTGCTCGGATCCGCGGGTACGCGTTCGGCCGGAATGGCGATTGAGCGCTTGCCGCTAAGGAACTGGCCGGTCAGTGAATCCGGTTGGGCCATGATGTCATCGACGGTGCCTTCCGCTACCACCTGGCCGCCGTGAACACCGGCACCAGGGCCGATATCGATCACGTGGTCGGCTGCGCGGATTGCGTCTTCATCGTGTTCTACCACGATCACCGTGTTACCCAGGTTACGCAGGTGGATCAGGGTTTCCAGCAAGCGTTCGTTATCACGCTGGTGCAGGCCAATGGATGGCTCATCCAGCACGTACATCACGCCTACCAGACCAGCACCGATCTGGCTTGCCAGGCGAATACGCTGGGCTTCACCGCCGGACAGCGTTTCCGCAGAGCGTGACAGTGAAAGGTAGTTCAGCCCGACGTTAACCAGGAACTTCAGACGATCGCCGATCTCTTTCAACACCTTCTCGGCGATCTGGGCACGTTGACCGCTCAGCTTCATATTCTGGAAGAAGGTCATGGCATGGCCGATGCTGAGCTCAGAGATCTCCGGCAGCGTAGTATCTTCCACGAACACGTTACGGGCTTCTTCACGCAGGCGGGTGCCACGGCACGAGGCGCAAGGACGGTTGCTGATAAATTTGGCCAGCTCTTCACGCACCGCGCTGGATTCGGTTTCTTTGTAGCGGCGCTCCATATTATGCAGCACGCCTTCAAACGGATGGCGGCGCACGGTGGTGTCACCGCGATCGTTGATGTATTTGAATTCGATCGACTCTTTGCCCGAACCGCTCAGTACCGCTTTCTGCACGTTGGCATCCAGGCTGCTGAACGGGGCTTCCACATCAAAGCTATAGTGCTCCGCCAGCGAGCGCAGCATTTGGAAATAATAGAAGTTACGGCGGTCCCAACCGCGGATAGCGCCACCGGCCAGAGAAAGCTCGGGGTTCTGCACCACACGCTCAGGATCGAAGAACTGCTGCACGCCCAGTCCGTCACAGGTAGGGCAGGCGCCGGCCGGGTTGTTGAACGAGAACAGCCGGGGTTCCAGCTCGCGCATGCTGTAGCCGCAGATGGGGCAGGCAAAGTTGGCGGAGAACAGCAGTTCATCGGCCTTTTCGTCATCCATATCGGCGACGACGGCGGTACCGCCGGACAGTTCCAATGCGGTTTCAAACGATTCGGCCAAACGCTGTGCCAGATCGTCACGCACTTTGAAACGGTCCACTACCACTTCAATGGTGTGTTTCTTTTGCAGCTCCAGCTTTGGCGGATCGGAGAGATCGCACACTTCTCCGTCGATCCGCGCGCGGATATAGCCCTGGGTTGCCAGGTTTTCCAGCGTTTTGGTGTGTTCACCCTTACGATCTTTCACCACCGGGGCCAACAGCATCAGGCGTTTGCCTTCCGGCTGGTTGAGCACGTTATCCACCATTTGGCTGACGGTTTGTGCCGCCAACGGCACGTGGTGATCCGGGCAACGCGGTTCGCCGACGCGGGCAAACAGCAGGCGCAGGTAATCGTGGATCTCGGTGATGGTCCCGACCGTGGAGCGCGGGTTATGCGAGGTCGATTTCTGCTCGATGGAGATCGCCGGGGATAGACCTTCAATATGGTCGACGTCCGGTTTTTCCATCAGCGAAAGAAACTGGCGAGCGTAGGCAGAGAGCGACTCAACGTAGCGCCGCTGCCCCTCGGCATACAGGGTATCAAAAGCCAGTGAGGACTTGCCTGAACCTGATAAACCGGTGACGACGATCAGCTTGTCGCGCGGGATAATCAGGTTGATGTTTTTGAGATTGTGGGTTCGAGCACCACGAACTTCGATATTGTCCATTTACACTTCCCGTCTTGATGATACACCGCGCCTGTCTGCGTTCTTTTGTGGGCGATTATGTGATCTATTGCGCAAAAAAACGGCTCGGCCAGTACGAAACGCATAATTATGGCACAAAAAAACCTGAATGAATATCCAGTATACGAATGCAACAAGGTCGATCGCCGGGACATTTTTGGAAGGCACTTCGCAGGTATAATCTAAGCAGGTGGCATGCTACAATTTGTGGTTTAGACTATCCAAAATGTGGTCTGAATCCACTTAAATGACTCATCGGGAGATCGAACATGGCCAGCAGAGGCGTAAACAAAGTAATTTTGGTCGGGAATCTGGGTCAAGACCCTGAGGTCCGTTACATGCCTAATGGCGGCGCAGTTGCCAACATTACCCTGGCGACCTCCGAGAGCTGGCGTGACAAGGCTACTGGCGAGCAGAAAGAAAAAACGGAATGGCACCGCGTGGTGTTGTTCGGCAAGCTGGCAGAAGTGGCGGGTGAATACCTGCGTAAAGGTTCCCAGGTTTACATCGAGGGTGCATTGCAGACCCGTAAATGGACCGATCAGGCGGGCGTAGAAAAATACACCACCGAAATCGTGGTCAACGTGGGTGGCACCATGCAGATGTTGGGCGGCCGCCAAGGTGGTGGTGCTCCAGCAGGCGGCGGCGCTCCAGCGGGTGGCCAGCAGGGCGGTTGGGGTCAACCTCAGCAGCCACAGGGTGGCAACCAGTTCAGCGGTGGTCAACAGCAGCAGGCTCGCCCAGCGCAAAACAGCGCACCAGCGGCCAGCAACGAACCACCAATGGACTTTGACGACGATATTCCGTTCTGATTGTCCTCAGGTTCAAAACGAAAAGCCCCTTTTTGGGGCTTTTTTGCTTTAGAGGGCATTACGCTGAGAAGCCACCGTCAATCGTCAGGCTGGCACCGGTGATATATCCCGCCTCCGGCCCCGCCAGATAAGCCACAAAGCTGGCAATCTCTTCATCCTTACCATAACGGCCAACGGCCATCATCGGTTTCAACTGTTCGGCAAAATCGCCATCTGCCGGGTTCATATCGGTATCTACCGGGCCGGGCTGGACGTTATTGACGGTAATGCCGCGTGAACCCAGATCGCGAGCCATGCCCTTGGTTAAGCCGACCAGCGCCGACTTGCTCATGGCGTAGATCGCTCCACCGGCAAACGGCATACGCTCGGCGTTGGTGCTGCCGATATTGATAATGCGACCATTATCATTCATATGGCGGGCGGCCTCCTGGCTGGCAACAAATACGCTGCGGACGTTAACGGCCAGCGTGCGATCCAGATCCGCTAACGACAATTCCTCCAGGTTACCCATTGCCAGCACGCCCGCGTTATTCACCAGAATATCCAGCTTGCCGAAGCTGTTTACCGTCTGGCGTATCGCCTGTTGCAGAGCCTCTGCGTCGGTACTGTCTGCACGGATGGCAATGGCTTGACCGCCAGCGGTCTTAATGGCTTCAACCACCTCATCGGCTTTATCGGGGGAGGAAACGTAGGTGAAGGCGACGGTAGCGCCTTCACGTGCCAGGCGTTTAACGATGGCGGCACCGATACCACGTGAACCACCCTGGACAAAAGCTACTCTACCTGACAGAAATTGCGTTACTGACATGATAATTCTCCAGAAGTCGTGAAGGTTATTGAATAGCAAAAGCAGTATCGGGAAAGAACGGGCTGGGAATTGCCAGAGCATGCGGTGAGCACGGCTCTATCGGGAAAGTGCCGGTTGGTTGGTAAATTATAGAGCAGTTTGGTGAGTCTGGGTTTTGTCGCCCGCTATAACGCGAAAAGCCCCTTGCGGGGCTCATAATCTGACGATTAGTTAAAAATTTCTGCTGTGCCGTAAAGCTTGTTCTGGCCACCGGCGGAAACGATACGGTAAGAGTTGGCACCGGATGCGGCCGCTTTGCTTGCCAGTTCGGCTTCCAGAGCGCTCAGGTTGCTGGCACCGCTTACGGAAACCACACCGATTTTCTGTGAGTCGGCAGTTGGCTGGCTGGTGACCTGGTCAGCGGCAATGCTGGCGAAAGAAGCGGAAGTTAACAGTACAGCGGTAGCAAAAATTTTGATGCTTTTCATGATTCAATCCTCAGGGGTTTTGTTAGGTGAGAGGCCGTTTTCTCTCGATGTGTTAAATGATAGGCCACTTGCTGGCAATGGAAAATCGGAGAGTTTTGAGCATCTACATCAAATAAACTGAACTACTGGAAAGGGGCAATAGTTGAAAGGGCAGCCATCTGCGAACTGGCCGCTTGAAAAGTGTCTATCATGAAGGCGGCAAGATTTATTGTGTATCTAAAGGGGAGGGGCAACGCATTACCCTTTGGGCGAACAAGCGCCGGGGCTTGTTTCTTCTTCAGTTTTACTCATTTTCCTTGTTACAATGACCAACCAGTTAGGTCAGCCCACTAACGTTAAGCTATGTATCGGGAAGCAGGCATGAAGAATAATCTATCGATAAGATCGGCCTCTTTGAGAGATTTTGAGATTATCAAGGCTATTATTGAAAAAGGTTCTGCGACCCAGGCTGCCGAGTCCCTTGGAATAAGCCAACCCGCAGTCAGTAAGGCGGTTGCCAGTATTGAAGAAAAGTTGGGTAAGACACTATTTACCCGTGAGAAAGGGCGCCTGAACCCGACCAAAGATGCTCTGTTTTTTTATGAGGAAATCGTTAATATCTTTAATTCCCTCGAGAGAATCGATGATAACAATTGGGCCAGTAAGTCCAGCAAGACGTTAAAAGTGATCACAACCCCAACCATTGCGTATTCCTATCTCGCCCCCCTGACAGCTCGCTATGCTAAAGAAAGGAGTAATGTCAAAGTTTCATTTAGTGTGGTGAACTCTGTCGATATGATGAATTTGCTCAGAGAAGGGCGGGCCGATATTGCACTGGCTAATGCGGATATAAATAACAACCTGGCAGAATTAACGATAGAGCCAATATTTAAATCCAAAATTGTGTGTATGATGCACAAAAGTCATGAGTTGGCAAAGAAAGAAAAGCTGGTGCTTTCAGACTTTAATTTTAGAAATATCATCATGTACACCACAAGAAATATTTTGTTTTCCAAAATCATGAAAGCATTCAGTGGTTCTGGTGTAGAAACCAACGTTATAGCAGAGGTGTCGGATTCGCTGGTGGCTCTAAATTTTGTTAATGAAAACTTGGGGTTATGTCTGGCGCCAAATTTCCCAGCCATCCATCAGTTCAACGATAACATCATTATCAAAGACATTGATGTGGAGATTTACGATGAAATGGCATTTTTCTATCTGCCCAATATCTTAAACCCCTACTGCAGTGATTACGTAGAGTATGTGACTGGTCATTTGCAGTCTATACAACATTTGTCAAAATGAAAAAAGAGCTCATTGATGTATAAATGAGCCCTTCGGATATACCAGTGAAAGCATGGGTAAAGAGTTGTTTATCTTTTTACATTCTGCAAGACAAAATCAACACAGCTCTCGGCTTCCCCGATATAGCTTGCCTCATCAAGTAATTTATCGATATCTATTGTTGCAACGACATCTTCCTTGATGAGTTGAGCACGAATACAATCGGAAAACGCTGCGCCAGTTAACACCGACTCCATGGCGGCTTCGTACAATATATGGTGTGCTTCGGCACGGCCAATGTCTTTGGCAAGAGCCATCATGATAGATTCTGAGAGAATAAGGCCTTTGGTCAGCTTGATATTTTCCAGCATTTTTTCTGGATAAACCTGTAATCCGTCGATCAGTTTAAACAGATTTTCACCGATCGAGACTGCCAGGATAGCCACTTCGGGAAGGGTGACATCCATAACATTGCTTTCCGCAGCGTCACCTTCATTCATTTTGATCATCGCCATGTATGATAAGGGAACACGGGCGCGTAGCAATTGTGAAAGGCCAACCAGATTTTGCGCATTTTGCGGATTACGCTTCTGGGCCATCGTGGAGCTGCCAACCTTGCCATGATGGAAACTTTCTTCCAGTTCGGCCAGTTCCGTTCTTTGCAAGAAAATGATTTCCTGAGCGACTTTTTCAGTAAAGCTCGCCAATTGCCCAAGAATGGTGACGTAATGTGTTTGCGAGTCGCTAGAGGTGCGTACTGGGATCGTATTGGATGTCAGATTAAGTAAGGCAGCCATGCCCTCCTGAATCTCCCGGCCTTTGCCTTCCATGGCAGAGAAGGTTCCTACGGCCCCTCCCAGGCTGACAGTAAAAGCCTCTGACGCGGCATTGGAGAGCCTGTCTTTGATGCGCTGAAGTTCAGCAAACCATGACGCGACCTTAAAGCCAAAAGTGATTGGTAGGGCGTGCTGCCCATGAGTTCTTCCCGCCTGAGTGTAGCTCTTTGATTTTAAAGCCAGTGCGGAAAAAGAGAGCAATGCCTTTTCCAGATAACCGGTGATGAGGTTATGGCTGGCACGAAGCTGTAAAGACGCAGCCGTATCAAAGATGTTTTGAGTGGTGGCCCCCCAGTGAATATAGCCCGCAGCTTGTTTGCCGCAAACACGTTCAAACTCTCTTAAGACCGGTACGAACGGGTGACAAGTTTCCCGGATCCCTTGCTTGATAGCGTCAATGTTCAGCAAATCTGCGTTAGCGGATTGGGTGATTTTTTGCGCACACTCTTCGGGGATGACCCCCAATTTTGCCTGTGCTTGAGCAAGAGCCGCTTCGACGTCTAGCCATGCTTGTATAGTTTTAACATCAGACCAGAGTTTAACCGCTTGGGGATTGAACCAGTGGCCGGTGATACATGATTCGAACATACCCGTATTCATAACATACCTCTCATTACATTTTGGTTATGTATGTATTCATTTTTTGATTATTGGTGTGAAAAAGCAGCGTAGTCAACCGTGATCTGCCGTTTTATTGCGTTTTATTGCTTTTGAGATCGTTATCACATGTTTTATTGGTTATGTGATCATATCATAAAGGTAATGATAGTTGTCGGGTGCTACTTCATGCAAAGGTGAGTCATCATGCAAAGGGTAATGTTGAATCAAGCTAAAACGATGTTGTTTATTATCATGGGGTTAATAGCGCTGGGTGCATTGAAGCATCTTTTTGGTGACAAACCCTTTATTCTTGCTATCACCTTTCTGGTGATTGTGTTGGTTTGCGCTGGCATCGCAAAGAAATACTATGCTCAAGCTGTGATTTTAACCGGGGGCATTATTCTCTTGATTGCAACGGTTATTGCCTTTCCTGATGTCAGTATTACCAAGGCAGCGTCTGGTTCCAAATTTATTGATATCTTCATTGAAATCAAAGTGCTTTTTTCCGATAGCATTTCCAAGCTTGGCTTGATTATTATGGTTATTTCCGGCTTTTCAAGATACATGAACGATATTGGTGCTTCGGCAAAACTGGTCGGGGTTTGTATTAAGCCCCTCGAGAGAATCAATGCGAAGTACGTACTTTTAGGCTGTTGTTATATCCTGATGCAGGTTTTAGCCTTGTTTATTTCAAGCCCTTCAGGGTTGGCTCTTTTGATGCTCACAACGCTATATCCGGTTTTACGTTCTATTGGATGTTCAAAAGCGGCTGTTGCCTCAGTGATTGCCTCTGGCATATGTATTGACTATGGGCCATCCGCTACCGGGAGCGTGCTGATTTCCGAACTCACAGGATATGACCTTTTTTCATTTTTTGTGGATAAGCAGGTCCCTATTGTTGCCATCCTCTTCGTTGTCATCGGGATATCTCATATGGTGATGCAGGCATACTGGGACAGAAAAGAAGCTGTAAATGAAGATGATAGCGAAAGTCAGGCCAAGGACGCTGACATTTTGAAGGATGTTCCGACGTATTATGCTCTGCTGCCTGTTGTTCCAATGATCATTCTCTTCGTTTTCTCCAGTCTGGTGGAGGAGTATTTCCCCTCTTATTTGCAAATTAAAATTGATGTGGTTTCAGCGATTATTTTGTCGTTCTTTATTGCTTTCCTGATTGATTCGATCAGAACCTTTGACCTAAAAAAATCAACTGATAAGGTGCTTGGGCTATTCGATCAGATGGGGCAGTCTTTTATTACCGTGGTCTCTATTCTGCTTTGTGCTCAGGTTTTGGTCGCGGGGATTATAAAAATTGGCTTTATTGATACGCTATTTGGCTTTATTCCTAACGAGGGTCACTATGCCACGGTCATCGTCGTTCTGTTTAGTTTACTGATTTTCTGTGGCTCAGTGATCATGGGGACCGGTACGGTGTTTAATGCCTTTGCACCTCTTAGTGCTGAAGTGGCGAAAGGTGCAGGCATTTCGGTGTTTAAGATGTTGGTACCGTTGCATTTTTCAGCCAGTTTAGGGCGGAGCTTTTCACCCATTTCAGGCGTTATTATCGCCGTGTCTGGCTTTGCAGGGGTAACGCCGTTCCAGATAATCAAAAGAAACTGTGTGCAATTAACCATTGCCTATGTCCTGATGATGGCGCTTTCCCTGTCCTATTTGTGAGTGAATAAGGCCGAAGTCAGATCATCAAACTCAATCTTAGGCATCATTGGCGATAGTTGAAATCACAACTACCTTTTAACCAGGGCGTTTAAGGAGTGTATGTGATGATGGCAGACCGGTTTATTGGCAGTTGGGCGCTGGTTTCTTCCGTATTCAAAGGGGAGGATGGGGCAATACATCACCCTTTGGGCGAGCAGGTGTTGGGGCGGCTCAACTATGAGGCCAGCGGCACTATGGCGGCGCAGCTCTATAGCGCAACGCGGCCAAGGTTTGCCTCGGAGGATTTGGCTCAGGGCAGCGATCGAGAGATCCGCCCCGCCTTTGTGAATATGCTTTGTTACTTTGGCCGCTATCAGATTGATGAAGATAAACAGTGCGTCATTCATCGGGTCGAGGGGTGTTCGTTCCCCAACTGGCTGGGTAGCCAGCAGATCCGCTTCTACAGTTTCACTGGCGAGACACTCACATTACGCACCGTGCCGTTGCAACTGGACAACAGCGTGCAAATTGGCGAATTGGTGTGGCAACGGCTCCAGGCCGCTGAGGGAGAAAAATCATGATTATCGTGCATCACCTGAACAACTCGCGTTCGCAGCGTATTTTATGGTTTCTGGAGGAGCTCGGTGTTCCCTATCAGGTTCTGCGTTATCAACGCGATAAAACCACCATGCTGGCACCGCCCGAATTGAAAAAGATCCACCCGTTGGGCAAATCGCCGGTAGTGGTAGACGGCGATCTGACACTGGCCGAGTCGGGCGCCATTATTGAATACCTGCAGGAAGCCTATGACGCACAGGGGTTATTCACGCCCACGGATTTTCACGCTCGCCAGGAGTATCGCTATTGGCTGCACTATGCAGAAGGGTCGTTGATGCCGCTGCTGGTAATGAAACTGGTGTTTAGCCGTTTAGGACACCCGCCGATCCCATGGGTGATACGCCCAATTGCCGGGGCGATTGGTAAAGGGGTACAGAAAGAGTATCTGGATAAGCAGATTGTCACGCATCGCGATTATCTGGAGCAACACCTGAATAAAAGCACCTGGTTTGTAGGCAATGAATTCAGCGCTGCGGATATCCAGATGAGTTTCCCTGTGGAGGCGCTAGCTGGGCGAGGCGGGCTGGAGGGGTGCCCGAAACTGCAAAACTATCTGCAACGCATTCACGCGCGTCCTGCGTATCAGCGGGCTCTGGAACAGGGTGGGCCGTTTAGCGTGCTGGGGTGAAGGCTTGAACTATACTCGATAGGGTCACTTTCATAGGAGGTAGCCCATGGCTACGCAAATTTTTGTTAACCTGCCCGTCAGCAATTTGCCCGCTTCTATCGAGTTCTTCCGCCAACTGGGGTTTATCTTCAACCCGCAGTTTACCGATGACACTGCCGCCTGCATGGTCGTGAGTGAGAGTATTTATGTGATGTTGCTGACTCACGAGAAATTCCTACTGTTTACCCCCAATCCCGTCAGTGATGCCAACAAAGCGACGGAAGTGCTGATTTGCCTGTCGCAACCCAGCCGTGCTGCGGTAGATGCGTTGGTACGCAAAGCCATTGCTGCCGGTGGCAATACTTATAATCAGCCACAGGATTACGGCACTATGTATGGCCATGGCTTCCAGGATTTGGATGGTCATATCTGGGAGTTGATGTACATGGATGAGCAGGCGATGCAGTCGCAATAATCTTTTCCGCCCCAAGCTGTCGGGGCGATCTCCCCTCTTCAAGTCGTAATGTGATAAACCTCACATCTTCAACAATGCGCGTTCGCAATACGTTTTCGCATAAATTGTCGCGATCTTTAGTTGATCAGACGGCATAGAAGGCTAGATAATCGTTTGCCTTGAAAATCCCTCCCAGTAGCGTTTGGGATTTTTGGGGATAAGACCACCATAAATCACCCGCTGCATGCGATGAGAGTTAAACGTTTGCCTTTTACACGGCGTCTGTTGCCGCGTTCCTGAAGGGTAAGGAAGCGAACGTGACGGAAACGGTTTCGTAATGACCATGCATCAGTGGGATAACAAGCCACTTCATCCAGGCTGGCAGCAATGAAAAACAGGGGACAGCAACATGTCGAATTCTCAAGCAAATAACGCCGTGACACCCAAAGGCGGGCTTGATGCGTACTTTAAACTTACAGCACGGGGTACCAACGTGCGTCAGGAAGTGGTGGCAGGGCTAACCACCTTCCTGGCGATGGTCTACTCGGTGATCGTGGTTCCCAGCATGCTGGGTAAAGCCGGTTTCCCACCGACTGCGGTATTCGTTGCCACCTGCCTGGTTGCCGGTTTGGGGTCGTTGCTGATGGGCTTGTGGGCCAACCTGCCGATGGCGATTGGTTGCGCCATTTCACTGACGGCGTTCACCGCCTTTAGTCTGGTGCTGGGTCAGCAGATCAGCATTCCCGTGGCGCTGGGCGCGGTATTCCTGATGGGGATCCTGTTTACCATTATCTCGATTACCGGTATCCGTTCCTGGATCCTGCGTAACCTGCCAATGGGAGTGGCGCACGGGACCGGTATTGGTATCGGCCTGTTCCTGCTGCTGATCGCGGCTAACGGTGTCGGCCTAGTGGTGAAAAATCCGCTGGATGGTTTGCCGGTAGCGCTGGGAGCATTTACCTCATTTCCGGTGGTGATGACGTTAATCGGCTTGGCAGTGATCTTCGGCCTGGAAAAGCTGCGCGTGCCTGGCGGTATCTTGCTGGTCATTATTGCCATTTCGGTTATCGGCCTGATTTTCGACCCTGCGGTGAAGTATCAAGGGCTGTTCGCCATGCCTAGCCTGGCGGGGCCGGATGGCAAATCGCTGATCTTCAGCCTGGATATCATGGGGGCGTTACAGCCAGTGGTGTTGCCAAGCGTGTTGGCATTGGTGATGACTGCGGTGTTCGACGCCACGGGTACCATCCGTGCGGTCGCCGGGCAGGCCAATCTGCTGGATAAAGATGGCCAGATCATTAACGGTGGCAAAGCGCTGACCTCTGATTCCCTGAGCAGCATCTTCTCCGGGCTGGTTGGGGCTGCACCTGCCGCGGTTTATATCGAATCTGCCGCGGGTACGGCGGCGGGCGGTAAAACCGGCCTGACGGCCACCGTGGTTGGGCTGTTGTTCCTGCTGATCCTGTTCCTGTCGCCGCTGTCCTATCTGGTGCCTGTTTACGCCACCGCTCCTGCGCTGATGTACGTTGGCCTGCTGATGTTGAGCAACGTCACCAAGCTGGACTTCGACGACTTTGTCGATGCCATGGCCGGTTTGCTGTGCGCGGTGTTTATCGTGCTGACCTGTAACATCGTGACCGGCATCATGCTGGGCTTCAGCTCGCTGGTGATTGGCCGCGTGTTCTCTGGTGAATGGCGTAGGCTGAACATTGGTACCGTGTTAATCGCGGTGGCGCTGGTGGCATTCTATGCGGGTGGTTGGGCAATTTAAGCCTTTCTTCAACGGGGCCATCCTCCGGCCCCGTCGTTCATTTCCTTAAGACTATTCTCCCTCTTTTCTGCGACGTGTTTTGAAAGGCACAACAAGCTTTATAACTGAGAAAAAAAGTGATCTACTATTCGGACACTGTTACCCGCGCGCTTTGGTGATCTGAACTTAAGAGTCTAAGGAAAGCATGGAAATATTTTTTACAATCCTCATTTTGATCCTGGTGGTCTCCCTGTCTGGGGTGGTAACACGCATGTTGCCGTTCCAGATCCCGTTACCCTTGATGCAAATTGCCATTGGGGCCCTGTTAGCCTGGCCGAATTTCGGGCTGCACGTTGATTTTGACCCCGAACTGTTTTTAGTGCTGTTTATTCCGCCATTGCTGTTTGCCGACGGTTGGAAAACACCGACACGCGAATTCCTGCACCACGGGCGTGAAATCCTGGGGCTGGCATTGGTGCTGGTGCTGATCACCGTTGTCGGAGTTGGGTATCTCATTTACATGATGGTCCCGGGTATTCCGTTGGTTGCTGCGTTTGCGCTGGCGGCGGTGTTGTCACCTACCGATGCCGTGGCACTGGGGGGTATTGTTGGCAAAGGGCGCATTCCCAGAAGCATCATGAGTGTGCTGGAAGGCGAGGCGTTGATGAATGACGCTTCCGGCCTGGTATCGTTAAAATTTGCCATCGCGGTGGCGATGGGCACCATGGTGTTCACCGTCGGTGGTGCCTCCATGGAGTTTCTGAAGGTGGCGATCGGTGGTCTGCTCGCCGGTGTAGCGGTGACCTGGACCTACAGTAAATCGCTGCGCGTGATGAGCCGTTGGAGCGGAGACGATCCGGCCACGCAGATTGTGTTGCTGCTGTTATTGCCATTTGCCTCTTATCTGATTGCCGAACATATCGGCGTGTCCGGCATTCTGGCTGCCGTCGCGGCGGGGATGACCATCAGCCAGTCTGGCGTGATCCGTAACGCACCGCTGGCCATGCGTTTGCGCGCTAACAGCGTCTGGGCGATGCTGGAGTTCGTGTTCAACGGCATGGTGTTCATCATGTTGGGGCTGCAACTGCCGGGGATTTTGGAAACCTCGATTGTGCAGGCTGAACTGGATCCGACTATCGAGACCTGGTATCTGTTTACCGACGTGGCGATTATCTACGCCGCGCTGCTGGTGCTGCGTTTCAGCTGGCTGTGGGTGATGAAAAAGGCCAGTAATCGTTTCATGAAAAAGCGCCCTCTACAGTTTGGCGATTACAGCATACGTGAGCTGTGGGTCGCTTCTTTCGCTGGTGTGCGTGGGGCGATTACGCTGGCCGGTGTGCTCTCTATCCCGCTGTTACTTAGCGATGGCACCGCCTTCCCGGCGCGCTATCAGCTGGTGTTTATCGCCGCAGGGGTGATCTTGCTGTCACTGATCGTTGGCGTACTGGCGTTGCCGTTATTGCTGCGCGGGGTGCATGTCGCAGACAAGAGCGCCAGCAAGACCGAAGAGCGCATGGCGATTGCCATGGCTGCCGAGGTGGCGATTGAGAGCATCAACAAGATGGAAGAGAGGCTGGTGGCAGACACCGAGGAAAACCTCGATCCGCAGGTGCTCAAAGAGGTCAGTTCCAGGGTGACCGGAATGTTGCGGCGGCGTATTGCCAGTAAAGACGATATCGAAAATGCGCTGGCGTTGGAAAACCTCGAGCGGCGTTTCCGTTTGACCGCCTTGCGCGCGGAGCGTGGTGAGCTTTATCACCTGCGCGCCACGCAAAAAATCAGCAACGAGACGCTGCAAAAACTGCTGCACGATCTCGATCTGCTGGAAGCCTTGCTGGTTGAGCGAGAAGGCTAACCACATCTTTACGGGGGCCGCTATGCGGCCCCTATCTTATTCAGCCAAGGCTTCGGCATCTCGAGCCCCTTGCGCTTTACTCTCCTTGCTTTGGATCAGCTTCAACGCCAGATACAGGTCGGGAACCAGGATCAGTTTATTCTCCTTGCTGCCGGAGCGATCCAGGCGAAACCAGCGTGTCAGCTCGGTACGGCGGCCTGCGAGCACCAGGCCGATCCCCCGTAGTTGCAAATCCCGCTTCAATTCCTCGATAGCGGCCAACACGCTAATATCCGCATGGGTGAAGCTGGCCACCGCGTCAATAACCACCCAACGTGGATGGCCCGGAGCTCCATTTACCAGAGTGGTGATCCGCCGCTTGAAGTAGGCAACGTTAAAATAGGTCAACGGCGAATTAAAGCGGTACATAATGACGCCATCGACAGGCTGGACGCCGTTGCTCTTACCCAGCGAATGGATCATACCGTCTGCATTGACCCCCAGTAGCTGTTCGGTTGGCCGGAAAACCGTCTGTAGAAACTGCAACAGACCCAGCAGCACCGCCAGCCCAATGCCGGGAATGATCCCTACCAGCAGCACGCTCAAGAAAGTAAACAGCGCCAGATAGAACGCGGGGCGATTGCGTTTGCGCAACCGGAAAATGTTACGCATATCCAGCAGTGACCAAGAGGCGTAAATCAGCACCACGCCGAGCACCGGGAT
This sequence comes from Serratia sp. NCCP-200, assembly GCF_059697885.1. NCBI lineage: Bacteria > Pseudomonadati > Pseudomonadota > Gammaproteobacteria > Enterobacterales > Yersiniaceae > Serratia > Serratia sp. NCCP-200. Next base: position 406,899 of record NZ_BAAKUJ010000004.1, on the reverse strand, counting down.
GGGGATAAACTGCAGCGGCTCGCTAAAAAATGCCACTACCAAAGCGATCGCCAGCGCGGCAATCACCGAGACCAACTGACTTTTTCCGCCGTTGGCATCATTAACGGCGGTACGAGAGTTGGCACCGCTGATGGCAAACCCCTGCGAAAGCCCGGAGACGATATTCACCAGCCCCAGTGCGCGAAACTCGCTGTCGGCGTCAACCTCGTAGCCATTCTTTGCCGCAAAACTCCTGGTGGTCAGCATCATGCTGACAAAGCTGACGACGGCCAGGTTGAGCGCCGGGATCACCAGATCGCGCAGCAGCCCGGGTTTAAAATCAGGCCATGACACCATGGGCAAACCGCCACCGGTATAGCCCCCAACCGTTTCAATGCCGAAGCGCGGCAAATTCGCCGCCCAGGTCAACGCCGTCGTCAGCACCACGGCGAACAGCGGTGCGGGCCAGTTAGGCCGGGTATAGTGGACGCCAAGCAGGATAAGCAGCGTCAGAAGTGACATAAGCACCGTGGGCCAATGGCTGTTGAGCAAGTTAACCGGCAGTGCGTATATGCGTTCAATCAGCTCGCTGGAGGGCGAGGAAAACCCGAATATCTTGCTGATCTGATTAACGATAATCGTAAGCGCCACGCCGTTGAGCAACCCATTGAGGATCGGGCGTGACAGCAGGTCTGCAATGGCTCCCAGCTTGAAGCGGCTGGCAATCAGGCACCAGGTTCCCATCATTAGGGTCATCACGATGGTCAATTGCCAGTGCAGCTCGGTATGGCCAGCCGCTAGCGGAGTGACTACTGCTGCGATGACCGCGCAGGTGGCTGCATCAGGCCCGACGATCAACTGACGCGATGAGCCAAAAATGGCGTAGGCGATCATCGGGAGGATGCAGGAGTAAAGACCAACGATGGCGCTCACGCCAGCCAGCTCGGCGTAGGCAATCGCCACCGGTAATGCCACTGCCGCCACCGAGAGGCCAGCGCGGATATCAGGTTTCAACCAGCTACGCTCGTAAGCGAGCAGGTTCATCAGGCCAGGCGCGATACTTTGGAGGGATTTCCGCTGCATATCTTTTCCATCCGGCTGAATAAAGGGGCATGCTGTCTCTTTCGTTGGCCGGAAGAGTAAATCAGCGGTTTTTTTGTGATTTTGGGTGAGCATTAGCCGAAGTATAGCAGGGGATTATGACGTGAATTTGCTGCCGTTGTGGAATGAGAGAGGGGGGCTCTGGTTATCAGTAAAAGCTAATCCCCCTCAACTTATGCGCCTATGACCAATACTCCCGGCAGCAGGCAATCCAGGCCTGGGCGCTGTGAGAAAGGTAGCTGCCCTGGCGCCAGATCAGCCCCACTTGCCACTCCATTCGTGGCTCCAGCGGCAGCCAGATCAGGTTTTCTTTATCCAGCCATTGGCAGACTGGCTCCGGTAAGGTGGCAATTCCCACTCCGGCCTGCACCATCGCTGCCAGAAAGTCCCATTGGCCGCTGCGTACGGCAATCTTGGGTTCGAAGCCCGCCTTCTGAAAGGCCGCCATCAGCATTTTATACAGCGTGAAGTCTTCGTTATAAATCAGGATTGGCCACTCGGCCAGCTCATTGATCGCGATGCTGGTGCGGTTGAGCCAGTGTGCCGTCTTTGGCACAACTACGCACATCGGGTGGCTTAGCAGGGGCAAAAAGGTCAACGGCTGGTCAGATACTGCGGGCAGTATCGTCATCGCCAGGTCCAATTCTCCGGTTAGCACCGCCTGTTCAACCGAAAGGCCGCCCAGTTCGGAGATCTTCAATTCGATCCCCGGATAGGTCTGGCGGAACTGACGGATCAAACCGGCGATCTGCCTGCCGACCATCGGTGGAATACCCAGCCGCAGCACCCCCTTTTTCACCGAGCTGATGTCCTCCAATTCGGCTTCCAACTGGCGGAACTCATCGAGGATCGCCAGGCCGCGCTGATAAACCGCCTGCCCGCTGTCGGTGAGGTGCAGCTTGCGCCCTTCGCGTACCAGCAGTGTGCACTCCAACTCATCTTCCAGATGGCGCAACATCTTGCTGATGGTGGGCTGGGTAACAAACAGCTTCTCGGCCGCGCGGGTGAAACTTTGCTGGCGGACCACTTCCACAAAATAACGTAGGGTGCGGACATCCACTTTGGGCTCTCCTGAAGGCGGTGCCGCCGGGAAACTATTCCCTTACGGCATGATGTTGATGATTTTAATTCATTTCAGGCAGGGTTTCCCGGCTGCGTATACTGTAAGCCTTGATTTTTTCTGAGGTTGCTTTCATGTCTCTGGCGTTACGCCGTGCTGCGCCTGCTTTGCTGACTCGCTTACAGGTGCCGATCCAGGTAGTGCTATATGCCTTGTTATTCCTGCTTGCCGATCGGCTGGTGCAGCAGTTTCATCTGCCTTTGCCTGCCAATATCGTGGGGATGTTGATGATGTTGGCGCTGATCCTGCTGCGCATTTTGCCGCTCAACTGGGTAAAAGCGGGATCGCGTTGGTTACTGGCCGAAATGCTGCTGTTTTTTGTGCCAGCTGTAGTGGCGGTGGTGAACTATGCCCAACTGTTGATGGTGGAAGGCTGGAAGATTTTTCTGGTGATTGCCATCAGCACCATGCTGACGCTGGGAGCGACCGGGCTGGTGGTGGATCGCGTTTATCGCTTCGAGATCTGGCTGCAACGGCGGAAAATGCGTAATGAATGACGTGATCCTCAGCATCACCTGCTTGGTGGTGACATTGGTACTCTACTTTGCCAATAAACGGCTCTACCGCCGCCGTCGTAGCCTGCTGTTGATGCCGTTGGTGCTGACGCCGATGGTATTGGTGCTATTGCTGGTGGTGACGCACATCTCGTATCAGAGCTATATCGGTGAAACGCACTGGCTGCTGTGGCTGCTTGGCCCAGCAACCATCGCCTTTGCCGTGCCGGTATATGAAAACCTGCATATAATCCGCCGCCATTGGCTTTCTCTCAGCGCCGGGGTGCTTACCGCAGTGGTGGTAGCCGTTTACAGCTCGGTGTGGCTGGCCCGTTGGTTGACGTTACCGGATGAGGTGCAGCGCAGCTTGGCGGTGCGTTCCATCACTACGCCGTTCGCGCTGGAGGCGGCGAAACAGATGGGCGGCCAACCCGACTTGGTGGCACTGTTTGTGGTGATCACCGGCGTGTTTGGCATGGCGGTAGGCGATATTCTGTTCCTGCGCCTGTCGGTGCGCAGCGGTCTGGCGAAAGGGGCGGGGTTTGGTGCCTCTTCCCACGGTGCCGGTACCGCCAGAGCCTATGAGATAGGCCAGCAGGAAGGCGTGGTGTCTAGCCTGGTGATGATGTTGGCGGGGATTATCACGGTGATCGGGGCACCCTTGATTGGCCGGTTAATGTGGTAATCAGGGGACTGGGTTAGCCCCCGGCAAGGCTTATCGAGCAGCCTGGATCAGGGCCACAATCAATGGGGAAAGTTCCCCACGTAACGCTGCACGTTCTGACTGGAATAGGGTAGCGGCATAAAAACGGTGCCCTGGCAGTTCCACCGAGCGGACATCGCCTTCAATGTCACGCCCACTGATGATCAGTGGGTGTTGCTCCAAATCCGCCACAAATTCAGGGTTAACTCCAAAGTTACAGTGATAGCCTTCGTGAGTCTCCTGCTTGCCATAGGCGTGGGCGATCAGTGAATTGGGCTGAAACAGGATGGTGCCGGTTTTCTCAACCAGTGAACAACTCAGCGGTGCGATCACCAAGCGGCCCACGCTATCGGTCTCCGCGTGGCCAGCATCGTGCCAACCCATTACATTGCGTGCATATTCCACCACCGCATACTGAAATCCACCGCAAGATCCCAGAAAGGGGATGTTTTGCTCGCGAGCATGGCGGATGCTCATAAAGACGCCGTCATCGTTGCGATAGGGGCTGCCAGGGACCACCCAGATAGCATCGTAACCCTGCAGGACAGAGATATCGGTCAGGGTTTCTGTGGGGAGCCACTGGGATTGGATATCAATATCGAGGTGTGAGGCGGTAAGTTGGAGAGCGACGGGAATGGCCTGGTGGGCAACGGCTTCGCTGCGGTAATCACCAATCAGAGCAAGACGAACCTGCGTTTTCATCGTTTCTTTTCCTGAGCGGGTAAAAAAGGATGTTACAGCAGAGTTAAAAACGGGTCTGTGAATTTTTCAAAGGAGAGCACAAAATGCGCGAGGGATTGAGAGCGTGCTACAGATTGGTTGCCGTACCTGATTTCGGCTCAGTTCGGCTCCCTCTCCCTGTGGGAGAGGGTTGGGGTGAGGGGGGATTGCCGATCTTGTCTGATCAACATCACCCTCCAGAAAGCGGATTTAATATAGCGAAGGAGAACCCATAGGGCGCGTCTTGAAGCGGCGATGCAGCCACAGATATTGCTCCGGAGCGCGCATGATCTCTTTTTCTACGACTTTATTCATATAAGCGGCGGCGGCCACTTCATTGTCGATTGGGTAGTCTTCTAACGCCGGTTGGATCAGCAGATCGTAGCCACAGCCTTTCGGGCGGCGGATCAGTACGACCGGTACCAGCGCCGGTTTGGCCATGCGGGCCAGCATAAAGGTCCCGCTGGTGGTGGCGGCCTGATCAACGGCAAACAGCGGGGCAAACACGCTGCCACGTGGGCCGTAATCCTGATCGGGGGCAAACCATACGGCTTCGCCGCGCTTCAGGGCTTGCACCATGCCGCGCAGATCTTTGCGATCCAGCATGGCTTTGTTGGAGCGCATGCGGCCTTTGGTCTGCGCCCATTCCATCGCCTTGTTATTGTGTGGGCGATACATGGCCATCATCGGCTGACACAGGCCCATCGCCCGGCCGCCCAACTCCAGCGACATGAAATGCACCCCAATCACCAGCACGCCACGGCCATTTTGCTGGGCCTGTTTCAGGTGGTTGATGCCGCTCACGTTAAACCAGCGCTTCACGCGTTTATCTGACCAGAACCAGGCCATGCCGGTTTCCAGCAGACCCATGCCGAGGGATTCGAAATTACCGATAATTTGACGTTCGCGCACTGCTGCATCCATCTCCGGGAAGCACAGTTCAAGATTGCGGCGGGTGATCGACACGCGGCGTTTCAGGAAGCGCATAGAAGTGCGGCCCATCCAGCCCCCGAGCCTATGCAGCACGGGATAGGGTAGTTGAACCAGCAGGAACAGGACCGCTAGGCCAAACCAGGTGAGCCAGTAGCGAGGGTGCAGCAATGCACGTTTAAAAGTTTGTGGACGCTTCATATTAACTCTGTATGCGAAATGGGGTAGAAACCTGTAGCGCATAAAGAAGCGACTCAATAGCGATACCATACTCTGACACCCAGTCATGACGATCGTTTAGCCGTTGACTAAACCTTTACATTCGAAGGGCGGTTCGCATTGCTATTAGCCTTCGGAAGGACGGCTGCTCGCCAGCGAAGGGGGCTCTCGTACTCACGATTATACCACACAAAGCGTGGGTGTGAGAGTGGGCGGGGACATGTGCCCAAGTGGCTATCCGTGGGCCATCTGGATATCTCCTGTTAGTACTGTTGATTCTTTGTTTAAACGAGGTATGTCCTTCTATACTGGAAGTAAATGGTTCCTTTCTTTGCATACAAGGATGGTTGATTTGAAAAAGCTTTTCATCACGGCGGCGTTAACCAGTTTTTTCGCCAGTCACTATAGCTACGCCGCAGACAGTTACCTGGTTTATAACACGAATAATGTTGCCGTCTTCCAGGTACGTTTCTTTGATGTGGGTGATGGCCCTTTTATGCCGGACTATCCGCAACCAATTGAGTCGACCTGGGATCTGAATCAACAACAGAAAGAAAAAATACTGGATGCCATGCGGTACTGGGCTGAAATTATTACCCCCAAACCCGATCAACTGCCGGCCATCATCAACGTAGGTACTTTTGATGAGGTGAACGCTGCAGGCTCCAGCGAATCGGTCACCGATGGTGTAATCACCATTACCCAATTGCAGGGGGGGTTAAACGGTATTGATACCGGCGAGTTAACCTTCGGTTCTCATGGCCAATTTATCATGGGAAAAATGGATTTTGACCATATTCCCTATGTCCCAGCGCAATTACCACGCTCCGGAAAAACGGATCTGGTCAGTGTTGCCGTTCATGAGCTGGCTCATGGGCTGGGTATTTCTAATATGGCCACCGATTGGGCTGGGGAAGGGACATTTACCCCAGCTTTTGACACCGATATGCCTTTCGGCTCCTGGACTGCGCATCTGCGTGACGATAATGGAAACCCAGCTCGGCCAGGTCAGACAATATTATGCGAGGGATGTAATAACACTTGGGATCCGCAAGGCTTTGATGTGCGCCTCGATAAGGGTTATTTCACGGGCAAACACGTGGATGAAGTGCTGGCGGGGGCGATGCCCGGCGTTCCGGTAAGAATGTTGGCTGACGATGGCTCGGTTGACGATAACTATATGAGCCATATCGAGCTGAAAAACAGCATGATGAGCCACCAGGATTACCGCAACTACACCACGTTTATGGAAGCCGAGTTGGCGTTATTGCAGGACATGGATTATCAAATCGATAGGCGTAATTTCTTCGGCTTTTCGCTCTACGGTGATGGGCAGACGCTGGTTAATCGACATGGTTACTTTTTACGTAACAAGCAGGGCGATGGCTATATCACGGGGCAGTATAACACCGCGACATTGGGCGTTGGCTTGCATGTTTACGGCAGCAATAACCACATCTTCCAGCAAGCGGATCTGTTAACGCAGGGTGCCGGTGGGGCAGGTATTCGTATCGATGGGCAAAACAACACGCTGAACATTGAGCCTGGCACTCGCGTCTACGCAGACGGGGTCAATGGCCGCGGCGTGATGTTTGCTTATGGCAAGAACCATAATCTAATTCAGCGAGGCGATGTTCAAGCGCTAGGCGCTAATGGCGTTGCTCTCAGTTTTGATTTTGGCAATAACCTGCTGGGCAACGATGTGGATTACCGGGGATCCTGGATACATTATGTTGGTGGGCAGGCTGCAACATTATTGCCGGAACTACAGGGGGCGCTGGTCAATAATGCGGATATTAGCGGCCGGGTTGCCGCTAAAGGTGCGGCGATGTATATCTCGCCAAACGCGCTGGTCAACCATATCAATCTATTAAATGGTGCTCAACTGGAAGGGAATATCTACTCGGATTATAACCAGTTGGATGAGCATGGCCAGCAGCGCCTGACCCAGTTTACCTTTGGGCGCCTGGCCAATTTGCAAGGGCAGGCAACCGATCAGTCAGACCCCAATTTCCGGTTCAACTATCGGGGAAATATTGAAGGTATCGATAATCTGGCGCTAAGCACTCGTGGGGGGATCACTTCGCTTAATGGCCACCACCAGATTTACAGCATGTCTATCGCACCAGGCTCCACGCTGGCTGGCAACAGCGATTATACCTTGAACCCGGCGGGCCGCTTTGTGAATGACGGTATCCTCACGCCAGGTAATTCGCTAGGGCAAATCGAGGTCACCGGCCTCTATCAACAGGGCGTGAATGGGCAGTTGCTGTTGGAGGTTGATGGCCGTGGTGGACACGATACCTTGGTGGTGAATGGCCATGCTGAATTCAACGGCCAGCTAACGTTTGCACCGCAGCCAGACTGGTATGCGGCAGACTGGCGGCTGGATTCGGGTGAGATGCTGAAAACCACCTCGCAGAGCGGAGAATTCCGCACGGTGAACGGTTTACTCAGTTCACCTACGCTGACCTTGCAGGCAACGCCGCAGGGTGAGGATCGTTGGCAACTCGCGATGCTGCGTGCTGACAACGCCTACAGCCAGTATGCGCAGGACAACAATGCGCGGCAGGTCGGCCAGGCGCTGGACCACATTGTGTCGGTCGCGGGTGAAGACATCCAGCCGCTGTACCGTACGCTGGACTTTTCTGCCGCCGATGGTGGGAGTATCAGCAGCGCTTTGCCGCAGCTCTCTCCTGCTGCATACAGTGCGATGTTCGCCAGCTCTCTCAATCGTGAACAGCAGATTACGCGGATTGTCAGCGGATCTCATCCCACCACGTCAGAGCAGCAGGTTGCAGGCGAATGGCATAGTTTTGCCATACCCTTTGGTGGCGGTTTCTGGCAGCAGCGCCAAGGTAGTCAGGTTGGCTATGATGCCAGCAGCTACGGCATAGTCTTTGGTGCAGACAAGCGCAGCGAACAGAATAGCGACTGGGTTTATGGCTTCCATGGTGCGGTCAGTGGACAATCGGTAACGGTCAAATCACCGGAGAACGCCAGCGGTAAAACCACGGCTTTCGATCTGGGTATACAGGCTCGTTACGCTGCCGATCGGCAAGCGGGGATGTATTTATTCGGCAATGGCCGGTTTGGCATAGAAGATAGCCGTTTGGATCGCAGCATCAGCGTCGAGACTTATCAAGCGAGCCAACATGCCAGTTGGACCGGGTTGGCAGGTTCTGTTGCTGCTGGTGGCGGCTACCGTTGGGCGCTGAATGACCAATGGAGCGCTGGCCCGGTGGCCGCACTGAATTACACTACCCTGCATCGCCCAAGCGTGACGGAAACGGGCAACGACAGTAGCCGCCTGGCGCTAGGTTCGAGCACTTTTGATTCTCTGCGCTCCAGCATTGGGGTCAACAGCAGTTGGGATCTACCGCTCTCTTCGGGCGCTGCTATTGCTGCCGATCTGCAACTTACCTGGGATCATGAGTTGCTGGATAGCGACGTATCGCAAGAAGCCTCTTTCGCCAACTACCGCGCGGCGAGCTTCAGCAACCAGAATCAGGTGACTGGGCGTGACTCCATGGGGGTGAAAGCCGGGGTTCGTTACCAAATCAATAGGGATGTGGAGCTGGGCTTGGGGGTAGAGAGCGATCTGTTCCGTTCTGGTTATGACTCGGTAGCGGGCAACCTTTCGGCCACCTGGCGTTTCTGACAGGCCGGTATGATAAAAGAAAAAGGCGCTTATCAAATGAGATAAAAGCGCCTTTTTTCAACAGCTTGACTGATTAGTATCAGTTCATGCCGTATTTTTTCAATTTCTTACGCAGTGTACCGCGGTTGATCCCCATCATCAGGGCAGCGCGGGTTTGGTTGCCACGGGTGTACTGCATCACCATGTCCAACAGTGGCTGTTCAACTTCAGCCAGTACCAGCTCATACAGATCGTTAACGTCTTGACCGTTCAGTTGAGCAAAATAGTTCTTCAGTGCTTGCTTAACCGAGTCACGCAGAGGCTTTTGAGTCACTTGGTCCTGTGAGTTCACGGTTGAAACGGTCAGTACGTCAGAATTTACGCGTTGTTCGAACATAGTTCTGTCAGCTCTTTTTATACGCTAAGATTTTCGAAATATGCCTCCAACGCCTCCAGCTGTTCGCTGGCATCCTCTATGGCGTTGAATGTGCGCCGAAACTGGTCATTAGGGGCATGCTCCTGTAAGTACCAAGAGACGTGCTTTCGAGCAATCCGGAATCCCTTGCCTTGGCCGTAAAAGCCGTGCAATTCCCGAATATGCCCTATTAACAAGCGCTTCACTTCGCCAAGTGGCATCGGTGGTAGCAGCTCCCCAGTGTCCAGATAATGCTGGATTTCCCGGAAGATCCAGGGTCTCCCCTGAGCAGCACGGCCTATCATCAGGGCATCAGCCCCAGTGTAGTCGAGCACTGCTCTGGCTTTATGCGGGTCAGTAATGTCGCCATTCGCGATAATCGGAATGGAAACATTCTGCTTAACTGCCCGAATGCTGTCGTACTCCGCGTTGCCGTTGAACAGGCAGGCACGGGTTCGGCCATGAATCGTCAGGGCCTGTATACCACAATCTTCGGCCAGTTGGGCAATTTCTACACAGTTACGGTTCTCTGGTTCCCAGCCGGTTCGGATCTTAAGTGTTACCGGCACATCCACCGCGTTAACCACCGCGAGGAGGATCTGTCTAACCAGATCCGGGTACTGCAGTAACGCAGACCCTGCAAGCTTCCGGTTCACTTTCTTGGCTGGGCACCCCATATTGATGTCGATGATCTGTGCACCGCTGGCCACATTAATGCGCGCCGCGGCGGCCATATCATCAGGATCACATCCGGCTATTTGCACGGAACGGATCCCTGGTTCATCGCTATGTACCATACGCAGACGTGACTTATCCGTGCGCCACACCTCCGGGTTGGAGGAGAGCATTTCGGATACAGCCATCCCAGCACCCATTGCATGACATAAGGTTCTGAATGGGCGATCTGTGATGCCGGCCATCGGGGCCGCAATCAGGCAATTTGTTAACTGGTGGTGTCCAATGCGCATAGACAAAGACTGACCATACTGTGTCCGCAAGGGCGCGTATATTACGCATTTTTTCATTCAGATGAAAGGCCAAACTTTGACCAATCGACAGTTATTGGGCAATAAAAGTGCGTTTATGCACCCTTGATGAAAATATTATGGTTATTTAACAATGCTTTGTATGATTGTGCTTAATTTGCGTACGCTAAAATAATCCATTAACGGCAGGATTTTATCTTTACGCGCCGGTAATAACAGATCGTAACATCAGGTTATTTGTAACATTCTCAGCTTAATACTTTGACAAATCGGCAAGAATGGTGCTGGGAATTACCGCCACCCCAGCGAGGGCAGCGGTAGATGTAGCAGGCAGAAATCAATCGACGATGACGCGGCCGTTGAGCGGCTGTACCGGACGATTGTTGTTATGGTGCACTACCGAGTGGAATTGACTGATTTGTTCGGCAGAAGCGCTTACAGGCTGATCTAGCACCAACCAACTGACCCCTTCAGAGCAGGGTGGCGTCGTCAGTGAACCGCTGAAGCGGTAGAAGTTAAACTGTTTCGGCAGCAGCGCTTTGATATCCAGCGGCTTGTTCAGCACGGCGGTCTGATCGACGGCGGCAGGCATTTGTTGCCAGGCCTGTGCCAGTTGCGGATTGGCTTTACCTGGTTGGAACATCAGGGCCAGCACCGCCAGGGCACCGTCTTTGTCCTTGTAGACAAAGTGCGCTTCCAGTGGGAACTGCTTGCCGTCGATCTCATTTTCGCTCGGGGCGTGGAAATGGAACTGCTGCAGCGTGAAGGTGTCGTTATCCAACTGTAGGGTGTTACCTTCGCTGACGTTGACTTGAATGGTGTGCCCGTTGTTGACGATTTGCTGTTTGCCCGGCTGGAAAGCCAGCTCAAGCTTGCCGTGCTGGGTTTTCAGTGCGCCCTGGATGTTGACCGGGGACTGGTTTTTACCGGTTTCACACAGTGAAAAATCGGGTGAAAGCTTACCCCAATGTGCCGGGTCTTCCTGGCCTTCATAGCCCCAATGAGCATGTTCTGCGGCACCGATCGAGAAGCTGGCGGCCAACAGGGCGGCAAGCAACATTTTTCCTTTCATTTCCTAATCCTTGTCCAATGAAAATACCAATTATCCTGGGTGGGAGGCTCATATGCTGCGGGCCGCCTTCACTCCGAGCAGGAGAATACGCCCAGCAAGTGTCGGGATAAACTGGCGGATTCTTAGGAAAAGAAAAAACCATCGGAACTGTTTAAATTTCCGATGGTTTTTGGCTAGCGGGGAAAATGTAACTAGTTGCGTTGGCCGGTAATGCGGCACCACTCTTCGCGCTCGGCCACCGGGTTGAGGTTGAACTTATCCTGATAGGCTTCGGCTACGCTGGCGGCTTGAGTCGCCAGTACGCCTGACAGGCCCAGATAGCCGCCGGATTTTGGCAGGTCGCTGATTAACGGTGCCAGTTCACGCAGCGGGCCAGCGAGAATGTTCGCCACCACCACATCGGCCAACAGATCGGCCGGTTGGTCTTTTGGCAGATACAGCTCCAGACGCTCTGAAACGCCGTTACGCTGTGCGTTATCGCGGCTGGCCTGAATGGCCTGGGGATCGATGTCGATGCCAATGGCGCGGGCGGCACCAAGTTTTAATGCGGCAATCGCCAGGATGCCGGAGCCACAGCCGAAGTCGATAACGGTTTTGCCAGCCAGATCCAATCCATCCAGCCATTGCAGGCAAAGCGCGGTGGTCGGGTGTGTGCCGGTGCCAAACGCCAGGCCAGGGTCGAGCATGACGTTTACCGCATCCGGATCGGGCACGTCACGCCAGCTTGGGCAAATCCACAGGCGCTCGCCAAAACGCATCGGGTGGAAGTTATCCATCCACTCACGTTCCCAGTCTTTATCTTCCAACTGCTCGATTTTGTGGCGGAAACCGTTGCCCAGCAACGGGTGCTGTTCCAGTATGGCGACCACTTCGGCCATATCGGTTTCGGCATCATACAGGCCGATCACATCGGTATCGCCCCACAGCAGGGTTTCGCCCGGCAGCGGTTCAAACACCGGGTTGTCGTGGGTGTCCTGAAAGGTGACCGACACCGCGCCGCTTTCAACCAACGCATCGCTCAGGTCTTCTGCCTGGCTGCCGGTGGTGTTCAGTTTTAGTTGGATCCAAGGCATAACAATTCTCTCAAGAGGGTAAGGACGACGCCAACTGGCGTTTTTCGCCGTAGACGTTACCGAGATAAAACGCCAACAGGCTGAATAACAGCGAAGGCACAATAGGGTGCAATCCGGCCAGTTGCAGGCCGAAGCTGGCTAATAGCGTATAGCATAACGCACCGGTGACCATTGAGCTAAGGGCACCCTGCGCGTTGGCGCGTTCCCAGTACAGGCCCAACACCAACGGCCACAGGAATACGGCTTCCAGCCCGCCGAACGCCAGCAGGTTCAGCCAGATGATCATTTCAGGCGGACGCCAGGCGGCCAGCAACACCAGCAATCCGAGGATCAGCGTAGTCAGGCTGGAGAAGCGTTTGATCATCTTCTCATTGTTCATCTGCAGCGGGCGTACGCCCAGATAGAGGTCTTTGATGATGGTGGCAGAGGATTGTAGCAGCTGCGCATTGATGGTTGACATGATCGCCGCCATCGGGGCGGCCAGGAAGATCCCAGCAGCGTACGGCGGCAGCACGGTGATCATCAACGTTGGGATCACCTGATCGGGGATCTTCAGATCTGGCAGTACCGCACGGCCCAGGGCGCCAGCAAGGTGCATACCAAACATCAGAATTGCCACCACGATGGTGCCGAGGATAATGCCACGGTGCACGGCTTTGCTGTCTTTATACGAGATACAGCGCACGGCGGTGTGCGGCAGGCCAATCACGCCAAAGCACACCAGGATCCAGAACGAAGCCATAAACGGCAGGCTGAGGATCTGATCGCCACCTTGCGGTGAGACCAACGCTGGATCGATCTGTTGCAGCTTATCAACCGCGCTGTGCAAGCCGCCTGCCGCGTGGATCACCGCAACCAGCAGTAATATCGTACCTATCAGCATCACCAGCCCCTGCATGGCATCGTTCAGCACGCTGGCACGGAAGCCGCCAAACGCGGTGTACAGCGCAATGCTGATACCAAATATCAGCAGGCCAGTGTCGTAAGGAATGCCCGCCGCAGTCTCGAGCAGACGTGCGCCACCGATAAACTGGACCGTCATCGCCCCAAGGAAGGCGACCAACAGACTTAGACTAGCTAGCCACACCAGCAAACGGCTCTTATAGCGTGCAAATAACATGTCGTTAAGGGTGATGGCGTTGTAGCGCCGTGCCAGAATGGCAAACTTTTTCCCCAGCACGCCAAGTGAAAGCCATACGGCGGGCAGTTGGATCATCGCCAGCAGCACCCAGCCAAGGCCGTACTTATAGGCGGCACCAGGCCCACCGATAAACGAACTGGCGCTGATATAGGTGGCGGTCAGCGTCATGGCCAGCACAAAGCCGCCCATCGAACGGTTGCCGAGGAAATATTCACTCAGGAAGTTACCGCTCTGGCGACGGGTATAGGCATACACCGACAGGCCAAATACCAGCAACAGATAGGCAATCAGCGGCAGAATGACCTCAGTTTGCATCGCTATCCTCCAGGGAGATATCGCGGAAGATGCCGCGTACCATCAGCCAGCACAGGCCAATAAACAGCAGCGGTACCAGCAGGCAGGCCATTTCGAACCAGTGTGGCAGCCCGGTGATCCCGGCGTTGCTGTCTGGCAGATAGGCCGCCAGTGACCAGGCCAGCAGGTAAAGCAGCGTCAGGCCCAGTGCCCAGCGTGCTTCGCGGTTAGCTTGAACAAAGCGTTGTTCCATCCGTGCCTCCAAGGGGTTTACGGTTATGGATTGGCAAAGGAGGGGATTTTACGACAAGGGACGGTTTTGCCAAGCCGTTATGTTGGCAATCGGGATAAAAAACCGGCCAAAGGCTGGCCGGTTGATGGGATTTATGCCTGTTGTGCAATAAAATGCTCGATCTGCGCCAGGCTGGATAACCCTTCCATCGGCCCCTTATGGGAAACCGCCAGGGCACCGCTGGCATTGGCGTACTGCAAGGCTTTTTCTGCGCTGAAGCCGGACAGGAACAGGCTGACAAAGGTCGCGCCAAAGCAGTCGCCCGCTCCGGTCGGATCGACCATCTTGCTGCTATAGCCTGGCGTGTGTAGCTCCTGCGTCTGGCCGTTCTGTTGCTGGTAATGGCTGGCCCCTTTCTGGCCTCGCTTGATCACGATATGGCTCACGCCGCTGGCCAACAGTTCCTGCACGATATCCGCTTCCTGCTGGTTTTTGCTGCTGGCAAAGTGGTGCACTTCTCCCTCGCTCGGCAGGAAGATATCGGTATATTCGAGGATGTAATCGAAGGCCTGGCTCATCTCCGGGATATTGAGCATCTCTTTGCGAATATTGGGATCGAACGACACCGTCCCCTTATTGGCCTTGACGATCTGGATCGCCCGGCGCATGGCATCGATGATGCGGAATGAGAACAGCGAAGAACCCATGATGTGGAAATGTTGGCACTGGTTCAGCAAGCCCAGATCGATATGGTCGGCGGTAAAGAAGCCGCAGGCGCTGTTGGGGATATTGAAGATAAAATCGCGTTCCAGCGGATTGCGATAGCTGACAAATGCCGTGCCGGTCGGGGCCTTGTCGATCACGCTGATGCCATCGGTGATCACGCCCTCCAGACGCAGGCGTTCGATATTCAGGCGGCCAAAATCATCATTGCCCACGCAGCCAAACAGCGTGGAGCCAAAGCCAAGCCGCGCCACTTGAGCGGCATAAATAGCCGGTGCCCCGCTGGGGAACGGCCCAAGAAACTCGCCTGGCTGAGTGAATCCCTGATTATAATTTTTTGAAAGGAATTCAACCAGTAACTCACCCATCGTGCAGATGCTAACTGACATAAGTGCCCCTTTATTCCCCGATCGTTTCCCGGTTGGCCCAGGTAAAACATTCGTTATTGGTGTAGCGGATGCTGAAGTCGGATTCGAATAATTGCTGCTGATAATGTTCATTCACGCCACGGTTGGTTACCAGATTATCTACCTGACTGAGGTGGCCGATAGTCCCGATCGCACTGGCCTGAATGGGCAAATGGGTAATGATGGCGGTTTTATTCTGCGCCTTGTCCAGGCAGCGCTGGTAGTGGGACGCCAACAGCGGCTGATCGATATTCAGGATGCCGGAGCTGTCCGTAATGCTGGCCTCGAGAATGCAGTGGTTGATGGTGAACTGTTGGATCACATTATCCAGCGCTTTACCGCTGAGCGCGGTATGTGAGCGGATCAACTCCCCACCTGCGACGATAATTTCACCGTCCAAAAACTGATCGGCCAGGATCGCATGCTGTAGGTCATTGACGATCAGCCGCAGCTTTTTCAGGCCGCTCAGGAACGGGATGATTTTGCGGCAGATGTCGCCGTGGCCGAGAAACAGCGTATCGCGATCGGCAATCATCCTGGCGCAGTGGCGGGCGATTTCCAACTGGTTAGCCAGCGTGAGCGGGGGCAGGGCGAGCCCTGGATCGATCGGCGCCGCCAACGGCTGTGTTGGGGTTGCAATGGCTCCGCCAAAGGATCGCTTGAGGTAGCCTTGCTGTTCCAGATAGCTGAGATCGCCACGGATCGTCACGCCGGAAACCCCCAACTGGGCAGAAAGATCTTCGACCTTGATCTCCCCCTGCTGGCCGACGATTTCAGCAATTTTCAATCTGCGTTTCAGCAGGTTAGATGACTTTCTGGGCACATTCGCCCCCATCGTTAAACGGTAATAAGGGCTACTATATCCTTCATACTTTCTAATTGAAAGTAATACCCACGCAGGCTTTCGCTATTTTGAAAGTCTGCGATGGGTGAACGAACAAGCATATATTTTTACTATTATTCATATTGTTAGATGCTATTTTCGGATGGATGTATACCCGTGGCATGGCGATCTTAAGCGCGCAAATACCGGAACATGCCTTATGTTTCGTAATTGCCATCTGGTTAAGTTACGTTTTGAAAGTTATTTGATAATCTTCGATCCCTGTCACGCTTTTTTGCGCATTTTATCTCTATATTCGGTTTCACTTGGAAAGTTTGTCTAACTAAATTTTCATTTTGTAATTACCGACTGCGGTATCAGGTGCGGGATCGAGGAGAATCGATGTACATCATTTCAAGCAAAAACATGCTGCAGAAAGCGCAGCAGCAAGGGTACGCGGTGCCGGCATTCAACATCCACAACCTGGAAACCTTGCAGGTGGTGGTCGAAACCGCTGCACAGTATCGTTCGCCGGTGATCCTGGCGGGAACGACCGGCACTTACCGCTACGGCGGGCTGGAAAACATCATCATGATCGTCAAGGCGCTGGCGCACGAGTATCAGATCCCGCTGGCGCTGCATTTGGATCATCACGAAGAACCCGCCGATATCTTCCATAAGATCAACGCCGGGATCCGTTCCGTAATGATCGACGGCTCTCACTTTCCTTTTGAAGAAAACGTGGCACTGGTCAAACAAATCGTAGAGTACAGCCACCGCTACGACGCTAGCGTTGAAGCAGAGTTAGGCCGCCTGGGGGGCCAGGAAGACGATCTGATCGTGGAGGGGAAAGACGCTATCTACACCTCTCCAGAGGCGGCGGTGGAGTTTGTTGCCCGTACCGGGATCGATTCGCTGGCGGTGGCTATCGGTACCGCGCATGGCCTGTACCAGTCCGAACCCAAGCTGGATTTTGCCCGCCTGGAACAGATACGCGATCGCGTTGAAGTGCCGCTGGTGTTGCACGGGGCTTCCGGCCTGAGCGATAGCGATATCCGCCGCTGTATCAGTTTAGGCATCTGTAAGGTCAACGTGGCTACCGAGCTGAAAATCGCTTTCTCGGATGCTTTGAAAGCGTATTTCCACCAGCATCCTGATGCCAATGACCCGCGCCATTATATGCAACCAGCGAAAAGTGCCATGCAACGGGTGGTGGAAAAAGTGATTGGCGTATGTGGTTGTGAAGGTCAGCTGTAAATATTAATAAGTTCCCTACAAAACAGTAAGAAAAAACAAGCAGCAATAATAAAAACTGAGGATAGATCATGCATAAATTAAAGATATTAGGCTCCGTGCTGGCCATCGGTCTGGCCATATTTTCGCAGGCAACGTTAGCCAAGGAATATAAAATTGGCGCATCGCTGCTGACGCAACAGCATCCTTTCTATATTGATCTGGCCGATGCAATGAAAGCGGAAGCCAAGAAAGACGACGTGGTGCTGAATATTTCCATTGCCAATCAGGACCTGAATAAACAACTCTCCGACGTAGAAGACTTTATTACCAAGAAGGTCGACGCCATTATTATTTCCCCGGTGGATTCCAAAGGCGTACAGGCGGCGATTATCAAAGCGGAGAAAGCCGGTATTCCGGTGATTACCGTTGATGTGGCCGCCGAGGGGGTGCCGGTGGTCACTCACGTGGCTACCGACAACTACGCCGGTGGTGTCGAAGCGGGCAAGCTGATGGGCAAACTGCTCAACGGTAAAGGCAAGGTAGCGATTATCGATTATCCGGCGCTGCAATCGGTGGTGGCACGCGTGGACGGCTTCAAGAAAGGGCTGGCGGATACGCCTGACGTGAAGATTGTGGCGATCCAAACCGGCATCACCCGGGCGGAAGCGTTAACCGTGGCGCAGAATATGATGCAGGCGCACCCAGATCTGAACGGCCTGTTTGGTTTTGGTGATGATGCTGCGCTGGCTGCGGTGATCGCCGCCAAATCCGCGCGTAACGACAATATCAAGATCATCGGTTTCGACGGGATGAAAGAGGCTCGCGACGCCGTCGATAGCGACAAGACCTTCGTGGCAGTTATCCGCCAATACCCAGACCAAATGGGAGCCAAGGCTATAGATGCTGCCGTCGACCATCTGAATGGTAAACCTGTAGCGAAAATGATCCCGGTCGCACCTGGTGTTTACACCGGTAAATAGCCCCTCACCCCAGCCCTCTCCCACAGGGAGAGGGCGCTGTCCGAAGTATTTTGTTAGCCCATACAACTTCGGAAAATGAGGGAGTAATAAGAAAGGCAGGGTATTACGCGGAGAAATCAACGAACTCGATCGGTCCCCTCTCCCTGTGGGAGAGGGTTAGGGTGAGGGCTATTTGGGTGGAGGAAATAATGACGGATACGGTGCTGGCGGTAACGGAAATAGCCAAAAGTTTCGGCCATGTTCATGCATTAAAAAATGTCAGCCTGAAAATACGCAAAGGTAAAGTCCATACGCTACTGGGCGAAAATGGTGCTGGTAAATCTACGCTAATGAAAATCCTGGCAGGAATTTATCCGCCGACCAAAGGGGAAATAATTCTCAAAGGGCAAAACGTCACTATTAACAACCCCCAGCATTCCAGAAAGTTGGGTATCGCGATTATTTTTCAGGAACTGAGCCTGAGCAATAATATGAGCGTAGCAGAGAATATCTACGCCAATAATGAACCAACCCGTTTTGGTTTTATTAACGATGGCCAGATGGTGAATGATTGCCAGCGCCTGCTGGCGGACTTGGCCATTCCGCTCGATCCGCAGCAAATTGTCGGCACCATGTCGATGGCCCAGCGCCAACTGGTAGAGATTGCCAAGGCGCTGAGTTACCCGGCGGATGTCGTGATCATGGATGAACCCACGTCGTCCCTGAGCGATAACGAGGCGGACATCCTGTTTGGCATTATCGACAAGCTGAAACAGCGCGGCTGCGCGGTGATTTATATCTCGCACCGCATGGATGAGATCATGCGGGTATCTGACGATATCTCGGTGCTGCGTGACGGCGAGTTCATCGCCACCCATGATAAACACCAGACCGACATTCACCGGCTGATTGCCCAGATGGTTGGCCGCGAAATGACCAATATCTACCCGCCACGCATCGGCGAACCTCCTTCAGCGGAGCAGGTGCCGGTGCTGGAAGTCAGGCAATTTTCGCAAGACAAACTGTTTCACGATATCCATTTCTCGCTGCGTGCAGGCGAAGTACTGGGCTTTTTTGGGCTGGTGGGATCGGGGCGTTCAGATGTGATGAAGGCCATTTTTGGCCTGACCGGTTACCAGGGTGAAATTCTTATCGATGAGGCAGTAGTCACTATTCGCAATCCAAAGCAGGCGATAGCGCATGGCATCGCCTTCGTGACGGAAAACCGCAAGGAGGAGGGGTTGGTGCTGATGCATGACGTAAGCATGAACACCCATCACGTGGCCTTTCAGTATGCGGGCTCCAGCCTGATCAACCATAAGCACGAAGAGGCGAAAACCCAGCAGGCGATCCGGCGGATGAACATCAAGGTCAGTTCGCCACACCAGCTGGTCAGCACCCTGAGCGGGGGCAATCAGCAAAAGATCGTGCTGTCGAAATGGTTGGAAAAGGTGCCACGGATCTTAATTCTCGACGAGCCAACGCGTGGCGTGGACGTAGGCGCCAAGTTCGAGATTTATAACGTCATACGCCAGCTTGCTGCACAGGGCACCGCCATTATCTTGATCTCTTCCGAACTGCCGGAAGTGATGGCGCTCAGCGATCGGCTGGTGGTGATGCGCGCCAAGCAGATCGCCGACGTTTTTGCCACCGATGGACTCACGCAAACCCAGGTCATGACCGCAGCAACAGGAGTGAAATAATGAGCGATAAAGTGCTGGCCGCCGAGGGCCATTCGGCGTTCAACGGGCCAGGGAAACTGGCAAAAGCCGCCAAACAGTACGGCGGCATACTGGCGGGCCTGGTGGCCTTGGTGATCCTGTTCAGCGTGATCAACGACAGTTTCCTGAGCGTGAATAATATTACCAATATTATTTTGCAGGTCTCGATCATTGCCATCACCGCCTATGGCATGACTTACGTGCTGTTGCTGGGGGATATCGATCTTTCGGTGGGGTCAACCATTGCACTGGTGGGGACCTTTGCCGCACTCGGCCTGTCGTTTGGCATCCCGTTTATTCTGGTGATCCCGCTGTCGATTATGGCCGCGCTGGTGTTGGGCCTGGTTAACGGTAGCCTGACTGCGATGGCCGGTATCCCGTCGTTTATCGTTACCGTCGCGACGATGGGCATCTTCCGAGGTATCGCCTATATCGTCACCGACGGCACGCCGATCATGATCAAAAACGAGGCGTTTCTGGCGCTGGGCAACGGCGAGTTCCTCTATATCCCGATCCCAATCTGGATCCTGTTGGTGTTGCTGATCGTCAACCACTTCATCCTGTCGAAAACCACCTTTGGCCGCAAAATTTATATCACCGGCGGCAATAAAGAGGCCGCGATCTATTCGGGGATTAACGTTTCTGCGCTGAAAATAAAGGTCTTTATGATCACCGCCGTGATGGCGGGCATCAGCGGCATGATCCTGGCTTCACGGCTGTATTCCGGCCAGCCTAACGCCGCGCTGAGCTATGAGCTGGATGCCATTGCCGCCGCCGTGTTGGGGGGCACCAGCCTGAATGGCGGCTACGGCACGGTGATCGGCACCATGATCGGCGCGCTGACCATCGGGGTCATCAACAACGGTATGAATTTAATGAACGTGCCTTATTTCTATCAAATGGTGGTGAAGGGGCTGGTGATCCTTATCGCGGTGTATGTCGACGTCAGAAACAAGAAGAAACGTGGCTAACGATCACAGGCAGATTTGTATAAGGAACGGGACAATGAGAAAAATTTATACCATCGGCGAGATCCTGGTTGAGATCATGGCCGATAAGGTTGGCCAATCTTTTACCCATCCAGGCTTATGGAATGGTCCTTTCCCCAGCGGTGCCCCGGCGATTTTTATCGACCAGGTGACCAAGCTGGGCGGGCAGTGCGGCATTATCAGCTGCGTGGGTAACGACGGCTTCGGCACGCTGAATATCGAACGCCTAAAGGCTGACGGAGTGGATACGAGAGGCATCCGTGTGTTGCCGCATGAGACTACCGGCAGCGCCTTTGTTACCTACCACTCCAACGGCGATCGCGATTTTATTTTCAATATCAAGAACGCAGCCTGTGGGAAATTATCGGCCGAGCATGTGAATGCTGAACTGCTGCAGGACTGCCAGCACTTCCACATCATGGGTTCATCGCTGTTTTCCTTCCATATGGTGGATGCGGTGAAGAAGGCGGCGGGGATCGTCAAAGCGAACGGCGGCACCCTGTCTTTCGATCCGAATATCCGCAAGGAAATGCTCAATATCCCCGAGATGCGTGATGCGCTGCATTACGTGCTGGAGCTGACCGATATCTATATGCCGAGTGAAGGCGAAGTGATGCTGCTGTCCTCCCAAACCACGCTGGATGAGGCGATTGCTCGCTACCTGAAGGACGGCATTAAAGAAGTGGTGGTGAAACGCGGCAGTAAAGGGGCGAGCCATTATTCCGCGGATGAAACCCTGCATGTCGACAGCTATGCCGTAGACGAGGTTGATCCGACCGGGGCAGGCGACTGCTTTGGCGGTGCTTACATTGCTTGCCGGTTGCAAGGGCACAGCGTTTCCCAGGCGCTGCGCTATGCCAATGCCTGCGGCGCGCTGGCGGTGACCCGGCGTGGGCCAATGGAAGGGACCTCTACCTTCGCTGAAATCGACGCTTTCTTGCAGCAGCAACGGATCGTGCCGGTCGGCGCGCTGTAAATAACATTCCAACGTCTTGAATATTCAGTTCAGGATATTGCTTTACCCTGCGACTTGAAAGGTGACGGGTAAATGAGGCCATAAGTATGAAATCTATTATCCAGCAACATAAAAGCGGCAAGCATATTGGTATCTGTTCGGTTTGCTCGGCACATCCGTTGGTGATCGAAGCCACACTGCGTTTTGACTTGGCTAGCCAGCGTAAGGTATTGATTGAAGCCACCTCCAACCAGGTGAACCAATTTGGCGGCTACACCGGAATGAAACCGGCGGATTTCCGCGAGTTTGTGTATGCCATTGCCGCCAAGGTTGGCTTCCCGCAGTCACGGTTGATATTGGGGGGCGACCACCTTGGGCCGAACTGCTGGCAGGATGAACCCGCTGAGCAGGCGATGGAGAAAGCCGAACGCCTGATTGCCGATTACGTTCAGGTCGGGTTCAGTAAAATTCATCTGGATGCTTCCATGTCCTGCGCGGACGATCCGGTTCCTCTGCCGCCAACGGTGGTGGCCGAGCGTGCGGCACGGCTATGTGCGGTGGCTGAAGCTGTGGCCACTCCTGAGCAGCGGCAGGCGCTGAGCTACGTGATAGGTACGGAAGTGCCGGTTCCAGGTGGTGAAAGCCACGCTATCGCTCAGGTGCACGTCACGCGGCCACAGGATGCCGCTGAGACCATCGAGACGCATCGGCAGGCGTTTGCTCACTTAGGTTTGGATCAGGCCATGGGAAGGGTGGTGGGGCTGGTGGTACAGCCGGGAGTCGAGTTCGACCATTCCACGGTGATCCACTACCAGCCGGAACAGGCGCGCCAGCTTTCCGCCATGATTGAGTCAACGCCGTTGGTGTTTGAGGCCCACTCTACGGATTATCAAACCCCGAAAGCGTTCCGCCAGTTGGTGCGCGATCATTTTGCGATCCTGAAAGTCGGCCCGGCGTTGACCTTTGCCCTGCGTGAGGCGATCTTCAGCCTGGCGCTGATCGAGAAGGAGCTGATCGCCGCAGAACAGCAGAGTCATGTGCTGGCAGTGATCGACTGCGTGATGCAGGATGAGCCCAAGTATTGGAAGAAGTATTACGATCCACGTCATTCGAAGGCGATGATCGATCTGCACTACAGCCTGTCCGATCGGATCCGCTATTACTGGCCTGAGGCGCGCATCAGCGCGGCCATCGACAAGCTGGTGGCAAACCTGAGCGGAGTAACCATTCCGTTGGGTATGCTGAGCCAGTATTTCCCACTGCAATTCCCACGCCTGATGGCTGGCGAGTGTGCTGGTGACCCACATAGCCTGATTATCGACAAGATCCAGGAGGTCTTGCGTGCGTATGCCTATGGGTGTAATGAGCGCCAGGAAGAGGCGCTAAACGTGCTTTGAGGCAGAGACCCCAGCCCCAATAAAAAAACACCGCAGAAGTTCTCATGCGGTGTTTTTTATTAGCCCGATATCGTTAACCGATAATCAGGTTTCCTGCAGACCCAGCTTCTTCTCCAGATAGTGGATGTTGGTGCCACCATGCTGGAAGTTTTCGTCGGTCATGATCTTCTGCTGCAGTTCAACGTTGGTTTTGATGCCATCGATGATCAGCTCAGCCAGGGCGTTCTTCATGCGGGCAATTGCCACGTCACGGTTTTCACCGTAGGTGATCAGCTTGCCAATCATGGAGTCATAGTACGGCGGCACGGTATAGCCAGCGTAGATATGAGATTCCCAACGCACGCCGAAGCCACCAGGAGCGTGGAAGCGGGTGATCTTGCCTGGGCTTGGCAGGAAGGTGTTCGGGTCTTCGGCGTTGATACGGCATTCCACCGCATGGCCTTGTACCTTCACTTCGTCCTGTTTGATCGACAGCGGTTGACCAGCAGCGATACGCAGCTGTTCTTTGATCAGATCCACGCCGGTGATCATTTCGGTAACCGGGTGTTCCACCTGGATACGGGTGTTCATTTCAATGAAATAGAACTCGCCGTTCTCATACAGGAACTCAAAGGTACCCGCACCGCGGTAGCCGATTTCTACACAGGCTTTTGAACAGCGTTCGCCGATGTAGCGGCGCAGCTCTGGGGTGATCCCCGGTGCTGGTGCCTCTTCGACCACTTTCTGGTGGCGGCGCTGCATGGAGCAGTCACGCTCAGCCAGATAGATGGCGTTGCCCTGGCCGTCTGCCAACACCTGAATTTCGATGTGGCGTGGGTTTTCCAGGTACTTCTCCATATACACCATGTCATTGTTGAAAGCCGCTTTGGCTTCCGCTTTGGTCATGGAGATGGATTGTTCGAGATCTTTGTCGCCGCGTACAACGCGCATGCCGCGACCGCCGCCGCCGCCGGAAGCCTTGATGATCACCGGATAACCGATGCGCTTGGCGAAGGCACGGTTTTTGTCCATGTCATCGGTCAGCGGGCCGTCGGAGCCTGGTACGCAAGGTACGCCGGCTTTTTTCATCGCGCTGATGGCAGAAACCTTGTCACCCATCAGGCGAATGGTTTCGGCGCGTGGGCCGATGAAGATAAAGCCAGAGCGCTCTACCTGCTCGGCAAAGTCGGCGTTCTCGGACAAGAAGCCATAGCCCGGGTGGATCGCCACGGCGCCGGTAATTTCGGCGGCGGAGATGATGGCCGGGATGTTCAGATAGCTTTTAACTGACGGTGCAGGGCCGATACAAACGGTCTCATCCGCCAGCAGAACGTGTTTCAGATCGCGGTCGGCACTTGAGTGAACGGCAACAGTTTTGATCCCCAGTTCTTTACAAGCGCGCAGGATACGTAGCGCGATCTCGCCACGGTTGGCGATAACAATTTTATCTAGCATGGTGCGCCTCGTTATTCGATGACGACCAGTGGCTCGTCAAATTCAACCGGTTGGCCGTTTTCTACCAGGATCGCTTTAACCACACCGGATTTGTCCGCTTCAATCTGGTTCATCATTTTCATGGCTTCAACGATGCACAGAGTATCACCGGCGTTCACTTTCTGGCCCACTTCCACGAAGGCTTTCGCGTCCGGGCTTGGAGTGCGGTAGAAGGTCCCTACCATTGGTGAACGAACGATATGGCCACTCATGGCCGCTGGTGCTGCTGGGGTTTCTGCGGCAGCAGGGGCAACGGCGTTGGCCAGAGCAGGTTGCTGCTGCTGGGCTGGCATTGCGTACTGTTGCATCATTGGGTAAGCCTGCACCGGTGCGGCACGGCTGATGCGAACCGACTCTTCGCCTTCAGAGATTTCCAGTTCAGAAATGCCTGATTCTTCAACCAGTTCGATCAGTTTCTTGATTTTACGAATATCCATGAGTGTGATTCCGTACTCTTTTTGTGTAGCAATTAGTGGGTTTTTGACAAACGGCGAACCGCTGCCTGTAAAGCAAATGTGTAGCCATCCGCGCCGAGGCCACAGATCACGCCTACCGCGATATCAGACAGGTAGGAGTGATGACGGAAAGGCTCACGAGCGTACACGTTGGACAGGTGGATCTCGATAAACGGGATCTGTACTGCCAACAGTGCATCGCGCAACGCCACGCTGGTGTGCGTGAACGCGGCAGCGTTAATCAGGATAAAATCCGTATTGCCGCGTGCCTGATGAATGCGATCGATGAGCGCATGCTCGGCGTTGGACTGCAGATGACTCAGGGTGATATCTAGCGCGAGCGCCTGGTTTTCCAATCCGTTAACAATCTCTGCCAGCGTAGCGCTGCCGTACTTTTCCGGCTCACGCGTCCCCAGCAGATTGAGATTGGGGCCGTTCAGAAGCAAAATGTGAAACTTATCCGCCATTGTGCTGGTATCTCCGGCAATAAAACCATCATCGTAGAAAATAACCCGATGTCACCGATTTGTCACCTGTTACGCGCAGATTTTGCTGCAGCGACAGGTTCAAGGTCGGGCATTATAACGATATCGTGGCAATTCGCAGCTAAATACTGGTCTTATCAGCGAAGATATTCAACCCTAAATCAGCAAACACCAAGTGCTGCTATTGGATTATGAGGGGTAGAACACAGAAAAGTTCCGCGCCCCGTCAGGGGATTTTTACCGTCAATCTTGCCGGTTTTAGCGCGCTTTACGCCACCACGAGCGGAATTTCTTGTAACGCAGAGCTAACAACAGCAGCGCCAGCGATGCATAAATAAAAGGCTGCGGTGACAACGTTTTTACCGACCAAAGGTAGTGGATCGGTGCCAGGATCGCCACCAGATAGACGAAGTTGTGCAGCTTCTGCCAGTTGGCCCCCAATTTACGCTGCGCCCATAGCGTTGAGGTGGCCGCCAGAGCCAGCAAAATCAACCAGCAGAGGATACCTAGCGTCAGATAGGGGCGGGTTACCAACTCGCCCCCCAGCAGGCCAATGTTGCTCAGCCCCAGTTCCAGCGTCGAGTAGCTTACCAGATGCAGGGTTCCCCAGGCAAAACACCACAAGCCCAGCAGACGTCGGCAACGGATCAGCAGCGGCTGGCGCGCGTAGCGGGCCAATGGAGTGACGAGCAGGGTGGCCAGCAGCAATTTCAACGTCATCCTGCCGGTAAAATGCTGGATATCCTTGGCCGGATCGGCGCTGAACCAGCCCTGATCGACGGACAACACCAGCCACAGAAAGGGCAGGAATGCCGCCAGGTAGATGGCAACTTTTAGCCAGGTGACCTGCTTGGGGGTTAAGCGCACTCAGAAGTTCTCCCGTAAATCGAGGCCGCGATAGAGCGAAGCCACCTGCTCGGCATAGCCGTTGAACAGCAGCGTCGGTTGACGTTTCACATCCAGAATGCCGCCGGAACCGATAAAGCGTTCGGTGGCCTGCGACCAGCGTGGATGATCGACATGGGGATTCACGTTGGCGTAAAAACCATATTCGTTGGGCGCAGACAGATTCCAGGTGGTTGGCGGTTGTTCGCGGGTCAGGGTGATCTGCACGATAGACTTGATGCCTTTGAAGCCGTACTTCCATGGGGTGATCAGGCGCACCGGAGCACCGTTTTGCGGTGGCAGCATCTTGCCATACACGCCCACGGTCAACAGAGCCAGTGGATGCATGGCTTCATCAAGGCGCAAACCTTCGACATAGGGATACTTGAGGCCACCGCCGATAAAGCGATCTTTCTGGCCGGGCATCTGCTCTGGATCGTACAGCGTTTGGAAAGCGACGTAACGCGCATTGCTGTTGGGCTCGGCCAGCTTAAGCAGTTTGCCCAGTTCAAAGCCGATCCACGGCACCACCATCGACCAGGCTTCGACGCAGCGCATGCGATAAATGCGTTGCTCCAGCGGGAAACGCTTGAGTAAATCGTCGATATCCAGCGTGATGGGCTTGCCGACTTCACCGTCGATTTTCACCTTCCAGTCCGTCGTTTTCAGGGAGCCTGCGTTGGCCGCGGGATCGGCTTTATCCAGGCCAAATTCGTAGAAATTATTGTACCCCATGACTTTTTCTTCCGGTGTCAGCTCCAGCTTGGCTTGCCAGGCTTCGGGCTTGCTGAAGTCCAGCGGTTTGCCTGCTGGAGCCGGGGGCCGATCGTTTCCTTTGAACCAGGAAAGCAAGTCGGCCTGTGCCTGGATGGGCAAAGCCAGCGAGGCTGCCGTGATCCCTAGCGCCTGGAGCACCTTGCGCCGCTGATAGAACACGCTTTCCGGCGTGACATCGGCTTCGGTCAGTTTTCGCTGTTGTTTCATTTTTTATCTCCGCAAGTGATGGTGTAAGCATGGCGTGAAAGCCAACTTTCTGCGAGAGGGTGGATGTAAAGAGAGGTAAACGAGAGGTAATTTCTTGTGGGGAAAAAGCGGGCGCCGGATGCGGCGCCCCACAGATTATGAACGAATTTTTACCAGGGTGCGGCCAGTGATCTGATTGTTCATCAGCGCGGCAGCAGCGGCAGGCACGTCTTCCAGCTGAATTTCCTGCGTGGCTTGTTCATAGAAGCTTTCTGGCAGAATCCCGGCCAGACGTTCCCAGGCGGTTTGGCGACGATGCAGCGGCGTCAGCACCGAATCAACGCCTTGCAGACGCACGTTACGCAAGATAAACGGCATCACGGTAGTCGGCAACTGGTAGCCTCCCGCCAGGCCGCAGGCGGCAACGGTGCCGTTGTAATTCATCTGCGCCAGCACGCGAGCCAGCAATTTGTCGCCGACGGTGTCGATGGCGCCTGCCCAAAGCTGTTTCTCCAGCGGGCGCGGTGTTTCAATATACTCGCTACGGGGCAGCACGGTTTTGGCACCGAGGGATTTCAGATAGTCGGTATTGCTGTCGCGCCCGCTGATGGCGGTGACGCTATAGCCCAGTGCGGACAGTAGGGCGACCGCCGTGCTCCCCACGCCGCCGCTGGCTCCGGTGACCAGAACGTCGCCGTCCTCCGGTTTCACTCCGCCTTCTTCCAGTGCCATCACGCACAGCATGGCGGTAAAACCGGCGGTGCCGAGGATCATCGCTTTGCGTTCACACAGCCCTTTTGGCAGTGGTACCAGCCATTCGCCGCTAACGCGGGCCTGTTCGCCCAACCCGCCCCAGTGATTTTCGCCAACGCCCCAGCCGGTGAGTACTACGCTCTGGCCTGGTTTAAAACGCGGATCTTTGCTGCTGTGTACCAGGCCTGCAAAATCGATACCAGGCACCATTGGGAAGTGACGAATGATTTTCCCCGTGCCGGTGATCGCCAGGGCATCTTTATAGTTGAGACTGGACCAGTTGACGTCGACCGTCACATCCCCTTCTGGCAACTGCTCACTATCAATATTCTTGACTTGTGCCAGGGTTTTTTCGCCATCTTGTTCCAATAATAATACGCGCATGCATCGCTCCCCGCTTTTTCATATATTATATGAATGTATGGTTCAGTATTGTCTGACTATATGCATAATAAAAAAGCCTGTCCTGATAAAGGACAAAAAAAGAGTGTTTAATGGTTTTCTTCGTCGGTCAGGCTTGATAGCTTTGTATGAGCTAACCTGATGCTTGGCAAAGAAATTGAAGTCGCTTCATGATTTTTAATATCAGGGTATTGCGTTGTTTTCAATCGAGCAGGAACGGGGCCTTGGAACTTCAAAAGGTGGCTCTTCATTTTATCATCGCGCAGAAGGCACAGGGATGAGATTTACAACCAAACTCTCTGCTCTAATCACCCTGCTCGTCGCATTGGCTATGTTTTTGATGCTGATGGGGTGTTCATACAGTTTCTTTTACGTGACCCAGGAGCGCCTAGAGCGTCGTTTTGAAGCCCTGGCCACCTCCATCGATCAGGCAATGCTGCTGCAACCTTTGCAGGCTCAGGATAACTGGCTGCCCCTGGTGATGCGGCCGCTAGGCATCGTGGCGATTAATGTCGATACCGAAACCAGCAACCTTTTCTCCTACAGCCTACCGACCATCAAAGCCCCCTGGGCATCGCTGGCTGGCTACCGCCAAACCTCGTTGACCATGATGCATCACCCCGGCACCCGGGTAAGTGTCACCTACCTCGATCCGTTCGCCAGCGACGTGCGTTCATTGCAGTCCACGGCGGCGGTCACGCTGTCGATCGTCATCATGGTGGTGATACTGCTGTTCAGTTTACGCTGGCTGCGTGAACAGGCGGTAGGTGAAGATCGCCTGGAACGCCGGGCGCGGCGCATTCTCAACGGCGAACGTGAACAGGTGCTGAAGGGAGACGTTCGCGAATGGCCCGCCAGCGTCAGCGGTGCGTTGGATCGGCTGCTGGCCGATCTGGCCGAAGCGCGTGAGGAGCGCAGCCGGGTAGATACCCTGATCCGTGCTTTTGCCGCTCAGGATGCGAAAACCGGCCTCAATAACCGGCTGTTCTTTGATAACCAGCTCACCACTCAGTTGGAAGATGTCGGGTCACACGGCATCGTCATGATGGTGCGCCTGCCAGATTTCGATACCCTGCGTGAAATTCACGGCAATGCCGCGGTGCAGGAGCTGATGTATTCGTTGGTCAACCTGCTGTCCACCTTTGTCATGCGTTACCCTGCCGCCTTGCTGGCCCGTTATTTCCACAGTGATTTTACCGTTCTGCTGCCACACCGCACGCTGAAGGAAGCGGACGGCATCGCGGCGCAACTGGTCAACGCGATCGACTCCTTGCCCTCAACGGCGCTGATTGACCGTGAGGCTTTCCTGCATATCGGTATTGTGGCCTATCGCAGCGGGCAGACCCCGGAAGAGATCATCGATTACGCCGAACAGGCAACCCGTCATGCCGTACTGCAAGGCGAAAACGGCTGGTACGTCTATGACAGTAATGTGCCGGAGAAAGGGCGCGGCAGCGTTAAATGGCGCACTCTGCTGGAACAGGTGCTGGCGCGCGGTGGCCCTCGTTTATATCAAAAACCGGCGGTGACGGTGGAAGGCGATGTGCATCACCGCGAAATCATGAGCCGGATTTATGATGGCGCACAGGAACTGTTGCCCGCCGAATATATGCCGCTGGTCAATCAGCTGGGCTTGGCGGAAAGCTATGACCGCCAGCAGATGAATCGGATTATTCCTTTATTGGCGCTGTGGCCGGAAGAGACGCTGGCGTTTCCACTATGCGTTGATTCATTATTGCAGCGCAGTTTCCAACGTTGGCTGCGCGATACCCTGTTACAGTGTGAAAAAAGTCACCGCAGGCGAATTCTGATTGAACTTGCAGAGGCAGATGTGTGTCAACATATCGACCGTTTGCGTCCGGTGCTGCGATTACTGACCGGATTGGGCTGTCGTCTGGCAGTTTCTCAGGCCGGGTTGACGGTGGTGAGTACCTCTTATATCAAGTCGTTACCGGTGGAGATCGTCAAGCTTCACCCAGGGTTGGTACGGAGTATTGACCGGCGGGATGAGAACCAGCTGTTCGTTCAGAGCTTGACCGGTGCCTGCGAAGGTACTCAAGCGAAGGTTTTTGCTGCCAGCGTGCGTACGCGCAATGAATGGCAGACGCTGAAAGAGCGCGGGATCCTTGGTGGGCAGGGGGACTTTTTCGCTTCGCCAGAGCCGATCGATATAGCTCGCAAAAAATATTCGCGTCGATATCGTGTTTAACCTGATGACCGGGCAAAAATTAACGTAGAATGGCCCGTCTTTTCCTGTGGGCGTCAGTAGGTGCTTACCACCGGTGACAATCAGGAAAAATGTTAGATTTTATGAGCTGTGTTACTGCCGTTTGGTACGTTGATTTGGTGGCTAGCTGAGCCTTTGTTGAGGGATATCAGGCCCCATTCGCTTTCCGTGCATTCGGTCACAAATAACGCAGACTAATTTTCACCGAAGTAGGACGTTTTTGCGCCTTGTCGCTGCTTCGTGTGGTTGGTAAAGTAGGCGGATTTTATTTTCCGCCCCCAGCTTGCAGGATTATCCTTTCGTTATGTTTAAGAAATTTCGTGGCATGTTTTCTAATGACTTGTCCATCGACTTGGGTACCGCCAATACCCTGATTTATGTTAAAGGACAAGGCATTGTACTGAATGAACCGTCGGTGGTTGCCATTCGTCAGGATCGTGCCGGCTCACCCAAGAGCGTTGCGGCCGTAGGTCATGACGCCAAGCAAATGCTGGGGCGTACGCCTGGCAATATCGCGGCTATTCGCCCAATGAAAGACGGCGTGATCGCCGACTTCTTTGTCACCGAAAAAATGCTGCAGCATTTCATCAAGCAGGTTCACAGCAACAGCTTTATGCGCCCTAGCCCGCGCGTACTGGTTTGCGTACCTGTTGGTGCCACCCAGGTTGAACGCCGTGCGATCCGTGAGTCCGCTCAGGGTGCAGGCGCGCGTGAAGTCTTCCTGATTGAAGAGCCTATGGCTGCGGCGATCGGTGCCGGTCTGCCAGTATCGGAAGCCACTGGCTCCATGGTGGTTGATATCGGTGGTGGTACTACTGAAGTGGCGGTGATCTCGCTTAACGGCGTGGTGTACTCCTCTTCCGTGCGTATCGGCGGTGACCGCTTTGACGAAGCCATCATTAATTATGTGCGCCGTAACTACGGTTCACTGATCGGTGAAGCTACCGCAGAACGTATCAAGCACGGTATCGGCTCGGCTTATCCGGATGACGAAGTGCGTGAAATTGAAGTGCGTGGCCGTAACCTGGCAGAAGGTGTGCCGCGTGGCTTCACCATGAACTCCAATGAAATTCTCGAAGCTTTGCAGGAACCTCTGACCGGTATCGTCAGCGCGGTCATGGTTGCGCTGGAACAGTGCCCGCCGGAACTGGCTTCCGATATCTCCGAACGCGGTATGGTGCTGACCGGTGGTGGCGCATTGCTGCGTAACCTGGATCGCCTGCTGATGGAAGAGACCGGTATCCCGGTAGTGGTGGCTGAAGATCCTCTCACCTGTGTGGCTCGCGGTGGTGGCAAGGCGTTGGAAATGATCGACATGCATGGCGGCGATTTGTTCAGCGAAGAATAGTGAGCAGCCCCAGAATGGAGGGATCGTAGCGGATGACGGCATTAACCTGGCATCTGGTGCGTTCCCCTTTCTGTTGTCGAGGAACGTGCATAATTTATGAAGCCGATTTTTAGCAGGGGGCCTTCCCTGCAACTACGACTTTTCCTGGCAGTGATCGTGGCGATTGCGCTGATCGTTGCCGACAGCCGGCTCGGTACGTTCGTTAAAATACGAAACTACATGGACACCGCCGTCAGCCCTTTTTACTTCTTGGCTAACGGGCCGCGTAAAGTTTTGGACAGCGTATCGGAAACGCTGGCTACCCGCCAACAGCTAGAGCTGGAAAACCGTGCTCTGCGGCAGGAACTGTTACTCAAAAACAGCGATAATCTTCTTCTTGGCCAATTCAAACAGGAAAATGCCCGTTTGCGTGAGCTGTTAGGCTCGCCGTTGCGCCAGGACGAACACAAAATGGTCACTCAGGTGATCTCCACCGGTTCAGACCCCTATAGCGATCAGGTCGTGATTGATAAAGGGTCGGACAACGGGGTTTATGAAGGCCAGCCGGTTATCAGTGATAAAGGCGTGGTCGGGCAGGTGGTGGCGGTGGCTAAAATGACCAGCCGCGTCCTGCTGATCTGTGATGCTTCCCATGCGTTGCCGATCCAGGTATTGCGCAATGATATCCGGGTGATTGCCGCAGGCAGTGGCTGTACGGATGACCTGCAGCTGGAACATCTGCCGGGCAATACCGATATCCGCGTCGGGGATGTGCTGGTCACCTCCGGTTTGGGCGGGCGCTTCCCGGAAGGGTATCCGGTCGCTGTGGTGTCCTCGGTAAAAGTGGATAACCAACGCGCCTATACCGTGATCCAGGCGCGGCCAACCGCTGGTCTGCAACGCCTGCGCTATCTGTTGTTACTATGGGGCGCCGATCGCAACGGCACCATGCCGCTGCCGCCGGAGGAAGTTCACCGTGTTGCCAATGAACGCCTGATGCAGATGATGCCGCAGGTATTGCCACCGGCTGATGCCATGGGCCCACCGGCTCCGCTGCCAGCTCCCGCTACCGGTACCGTTCAGCCGCTACCGGTGGGGGCAACCCGATGAATCGCTATCGCAGCAACGGGCGCTGGATTATCTGGCTGTCATTCCTGGTGGCATTAGTGCTGCAAATTATGCCGTGGCCGGACCAAATCTACATGTTCCGGCCATCCTGGCTGCTGCTGATCCTCACTTACTGGGTAATGGCGTTACCCCATCGGGTTAACGTCGGCACTGGCTTTATCCTGGGCTTGATCATGGATCTGATCCTAGGTTCCACGCTCGGCGTGCGTGCGCTGGCCATGGGCATCATCGCCTATCTTGTCGCGTTCAAATTCCAATTATTCCGCAATATGGCACTGTGGCAGCAAGCGCTGATCGTCGTGCTGCTATCATTGGCCATGGACGTGGTAGTGTTCTGGGCGGAGTTTTTAGTGATCAACGTCTCTTTCCGCCCCGAGGTGTTCTGGAGTAGTGTGGTCAACGGCGTGCTTTGGCCGTGGTTATTCCTGCTGATGCGCAAGATCCGCCGTCAGTTTGCCGTACAATGAGGTTATAACGATGTTTTCGCTCTATCTTGCTTCCGGTTCTCCCCGTCGTCATGAACTGCTGACTCTGCTCGGCGTACCGTTCGAAGTCATTCTGACGCATACTGAAGAGCTGCGACAGGAAGGGGAAGTGGCGGAAAATTACGTTCGTCGTCTGGCGCAGGATAAGGCCAGGGCGGGAGTTTCCCTGGCGCAACAGGATTGGCCGGTGCTGGGTGCAGATACTATCGTGGTGTTGAACGGCCAGGTGTTGGAAAAACCGCGGGATGAAGAGCATGCGGCGCAGATGCTGGCAGCCTTGTCCGGGAAACAGCATCAGGTGATGACCGCCGTGGCGATCGCCGATAAACAGGGCGTTTTATGCCAACTGGTGGTCACCGACGTGACGTTCCGCAATCTGTCACCACAGGATATCTGCGACTATATCGCCACGGGCGAACCGATGGATAAAGCGGGCGCTTACGGAATTCAAGGCAAGGGTGGTTGTTTCGTCAGAACGATAACCGGAAGTTATCACGCGGTGATGGGGTTGCCGCTGGTCGAAACACATGAGCTGCTCAGTCATTTTGTCGCATTACGAGAGGTAAGAGCCGGCTGATGCCACCACTAGATTTCCCGTCGCCGCCATAGCGTGAGCACAGGAAAGATAAGGGCAGGCGCTACACCGGCTCTGAGGAGAAAGCATGACAGCTGAGCTACTGGTAAATATTACGCCGTCGGAAACGCGGGTTGCCTATATTGACGGCGGCATTCTGCAAGAGATCCATATTGAGCGCGAAGCCAAGCGTGGCATCGTGGGCAATATCTACAAAGGGCGTGTCAGCCGCGTGTTACCCGGCATGCAGGCGGCCTTTGTCGATATTGGCCTGGATAAAGCGGCCTTCCTGCACGCCTCCGATATCATGCCGCACACCGAGTGTGTTGCCGGTGATGAACAAAAGAATTTCTCCGTGCGCGATATCGCCGAACTGGTGCGCCAGGGGCAGGATCTGATGGTTCAGGTGGTGAAAGATCCGCTTGGCACCAAGGGCGCACGCCTGACTACCGATATCACTCTACCTTCGCGCTACCTGGTCTTTATGCCGGGCGCAGCACACGTGGGGGTTTCCCAACGTATTGAAAGCGAAGCCGAACGCGAGCGTCTCAAGCGCGCCGTGGCGGGATATTGCGACGATCTGGGCGGCTTTATCATCCGCACTGCGGCTGAAGGGATCGGCGAAGAAGAGCTGGCGCAGGATGCCGCCTTCCTCAAGCGCTTGTGGACCAAGGTCATGGAGCGCAAAAAGCGCAACCAGACCAAGTACAAACTGTATGGCGAACTGGCGTTGGCGCATCGTATCCTGCGCGACTTTGCCGGCGCG
Organism: Serratia sp. NCCP-200; assembly: GCF_059697885.1. NCBI lineage: Bacteria > Pseudomonadati > Pseudomonadota > Gammaproteobacteria > Enterobacterales > Yersiniaceae > Serratia > Serratia sp. NCCP-200. Next base: position 371,647 of record NZ_BAAKUJ010000004.1, on the reverse strand, counting down.
GCGCTGGATCGTATCCGCGTCGACTCGCGCCTGACGCATGACCAATTGGTGGAATTTACCGGCGAGTACATCCCGGATATCACCAATAAGCTGGAGCTGTATACCGGCAGCCAGCCGATCTTCGATCTGTACGACGTCGAGAACGAGATCCAGCGGGCGCTGGAGCGCAAGGTTGAATTGAAGTCCGGCGGTTACCTGATCATCGATCAAACCGAAGCCATGACCACCGTGGATATCAACACCGGGGCCTTTGTCGGCCACCGCAATCTTGATGAGACCATCTTCAATACCAACATCGAAGCGACGCAGGCCATTGCCCGCCAGCTGCGGCTGCGCAACCTGGGCGGTATCATCATCATTGATTTCATCGATATGAACAATGATGAACACCGCCGCCGGGTATTGCACTCGTTGGAACTGGCGTTGAGTAAAGATCGGGTAAAAACCACAATCAATGGTTTCTCTCAGCTAGGCTTAGTGGAGATGACGCGTAAACGCACGCGTGAAAGTATTGAGCATGTGCTGTGTAACGACTGCCCGACCTGCCAAGGGCGCGGAACGGTGAAAACGGTGGAAACCGTCTGCTATGAGATTATGCGTGAGATCGTGCGCGTGCATCATGCTTACGATTCCGATCGTTTCCTGGTCTATGCATCTGCGGCCGTGGGTGAAGCGCTGAAAAGTGAAGAGTCACACGCGCTGGCGGAAGTGGAAATCTTCGTTGGCAAACAGGTCAAGGTGCAGATCGAACCTTTATACAGCCAGGAACAGTTTGACGTTGTGATGATGTAGTACCCCTCACCCCAACCCTCTCCCATGGGGAGAGGGAGCTGTTAGTTCCTGCTCTTTTGGAGGTAAAGAAGTGATTTGGGCACAGTGATCGCCCCCTCATGCAGGTGGAATAGCCGGTGCTTATGAAGGATCACAACCCTCTTTCGCGGGGAGAGGGAGCTGTTAGTTCCTGCTCTTTTGGAGGTAAAGAAGTCATCTAGGCAACCGTGATCGGCTCCGCATCCAAGGTAGATCATCCGGTGCTCATGAAGGATCACAATACTTTCAGCCTAACTCGATCGGTCCCCTCTCCCTGTGGGAGAGGGTTAGGGTGAGGGGCACAAGCGTTAGGTTATATATTTGGTCATTAAGGAGAAATGCGTGAGGCGACTGCCCGGGATCCTGTTAGCCACAGGCGCCATTTTGATTGTTGTTGTGGCGTTGCTGATCAGCGGGTTGCGTCTGGTGCTGCCTGAGCTTAACCACTATCGCCCGCAATTGCTGGAGAAGGTGCAGGCGATCGCCGGGGTGCCCGTCGAGGCCGACTTTATCCAGGGCAGTTGGGAAACCTTTGGCCCAACGCTGGAAGCCCGCAACATCCGTTTGGCCCTGCCAAAAAGCACGCTCCAGATCGAGCGCGTCACGCTGGCGCTGGACGTGTGGCAATCCCTGCTGCATTGGCGCTGGCAGTTCCGCGATCTCACCTTCTATCAGCTGCAGCTCGATCTTAACACGACGCTCGGGGGTGAAGGCAGTAATGGAAATGGCCTTACCCCGAACGGGGTCAGCGATCTGTTCCTGTATCAATTGGATCACTTTGATCTGCGCAACAGCCGCCTCTCGTTCCTTACCCCATCAGGCTCGCGTGCTGAATTCCATATCCCGCAAATGACCTGGCTCAACAGCTATAACCGCCATCGCGCGGAAGGTCAAATCAGCCTGACCAGCCTGAATGGCCAGCACGGTGCGGTACAGTTACGCCTGGATCTGCGGGATGAGCAGGGGTTGCTCAACACCGGCACCATCTATATGCAGGCCGATGAAATCGACATGAAGCCCTGGTTCAGCCGCTGGCTGAAAACCAATACCGGTCTCGAAAGTGCCGATTTCAGCCTGGCCGCCTGGCTCAATATCAAAAATGGCGCAATCTACAGCGGTAATGCCCTGCTTAATAAAGGCACCGCCAGTTGGTTGGCGGGTGGCGATCAACACCGGTTGGACGTCGATAATCTGGCGCTGGCACTGAGCCGTGAGGGCAATGGCTGGCAGGTGCATGTGCCAGCCCTGAACCTGAAAACCGATGGCCAAGCCTGGGCACCGGGAACCCTTACTGCGCTGTGGTTGCCGGAGAATACCCAATTTATCGGGCCAAACCAGAGTGAAGAACTCCGTATCCGTGCCACCGGCATCCAGTTGGAACGTTTGGAAGCGTTGCTGCCTACCTTCTCGTTCCTCAGCCCGGAAGTGCTGGAGCACTGGAAAGACTTACAACCTAGCGGCATGCTCAGGGCGCTGGCGCTGGATATCCCGCTGCAACAGCCGGAAAAAACCCGTTTTCAGGCGTGGTGGCAGGATCTGAGCTGGCAACACTGGAAACTGTTGCCGGGCGTCGATCACTTTTCCGGCGCGTTAACCGGGGGCGTGGAAAACGGCCGTCTGACGCTGGGGCTGAACAACAGCACGCTGCCTTATGGCGATATGTTCCGGGCACCGTTGGAGATTGGCCGTGCGAGCGGAGCGTTGACCTGGCAAAACAACGCTCAAGGCTGGCAATTGGCAAGCCAAAGTCTGGATGTACAGGCCAAATCCCTGTGGATTAACGGTGATTTCCGCTATCAGCAACCGGCCAACGGCGAGCCTTGGCTGGATATTCTGGCTGGCATCCGTTTGTATGATGCCGCCGATGCCTGGCGTTATTTCCCTGAACCGCTGATGGGTAAACATTTGGTGGATTATCTCAGCGAGGCGATCCAGGGTGGGCAGGTTGATAATGCTTCCCTGATTTATGCGGGCGATCCGCAGCACTTCCCGTATGAGAAGAACGAAGGGCAGTTTCAGGTGTTTGTCCCACTACGCCACGCTACCTTCCAGTTCCAGCCGGAATGGCCAGCGCTGGACGATCTGGCGATCGACCTCGATTTTGCCAACAATGGCCTGTGGATGAATGCGCCGCAAACCAAACTGGGCAACGCGACGGGCAGAAATATTAGCGCCGTCATTCCGGACTATAGCAAACAACGCCTGTTGATTGATGCCGACGTTGCGGGCACCGGGCAAGCTATCCACGACTATTTCATGCAGACCCCATTGGATGACTCTGTCGGGGCGGCGTTAGATGAGCTGCAGGTGGGTGGCAATGTAAGTGGGCGCTTACATCTGAATATTCCGTTGGACGGTGAGCTGGTTAACGCCAGCGGTGAAGTGACGCTGAATAACAACTCGCTGTTGGTCAAGCCGCTGGAGAGCCAGCTAGAGAGAGTAAGCGGCAAGTTCCGTTTCGACAACGGCAACCTGCAGAGCGATACCCTGACGGCCAACTGGTTTGGGCAGCCGCTGACGGTCAACTTCGATACGCTGGAAGGCAAACAGGATTATAAGGTTAACGTTGGGCTGAAAGGCGATTGGCAACCGGCCAAGGTTGAAGGCCTGCCGCCAGAGTTTGCCAAAAAGCTGGCAGGCAGCGCCGCCTGGCAGGGTAAAGTGGCCATCAACCTGCCGCATAAAGGCGAGCCGAACTATGAGATTGGTGTGAATGCCGATCTGAAAAAAGTAAGCAGTCACTTACCTTCTCCCCTGAATAAAGCCGCAGGGGAAGCTTTACCCGTTAACGTAAAAGTGAACGGCGGTCTGCAAGGATTTATGCTCAATGGCAGTGCGGGCCAGCAAAACCACTTCAACAGCGAATGGCTGTTGGCCAAACAGCAGGTGACGCTGGCACGTGCCGCTTGGCAAACCGGCGGTTCCGCTACCCCAACGTTACCCAAAGATAAATCCCTGTTGCTCAATCTGCCCGCGCTGGATGGCGAGCAATGGCTGGGGCTATTGGCACCGGCGATGAAGCAAAGCAGCGGTGCAGGCAAGGTGGGCAGCTTTGTGTTCCCAACCAGCGTAACGCTCGAAACCCCACAGCTGACGCTGGGCGGACAGGCGTGGCATAACCTTCAGCTGGCGGTTATGCAGCAGTTGGCGGGAACGACCGTTACCGCCAAGGGTAAAGAGATTGATGGTAGCCTGTCGATGCCGGATAAGGGCGTGTGGCGCGCGGATCTCGGCTATCTTTACTACAACCCGCAGTTTGCCAGCGGCGATGGCAGTGCTGGCGGTACCAACCCGTTGGACTCGAAGGAGCGGATCTCGTTCCAGGACTGGCCTTCGCTGATGTTGCGTTGTAAATCCTGCTGGATGATGGGGCAGAATCTTGGCACGGTGGAGGCCGATCTCAAACGTGAGGGGGATTCTCTGGTGCTAAGCCATGGCCTGGTAGATACCGGCTATGGCCGTATGAGCGCCACCGGCCTGTGGAAACAGAACGCTCAGGAAGAGCGCAGTGCGTTAAAGGGCAAACTGCTGGGCAGCAAAATCGATCGTACCGCCAGTTTCTTCGGCGTGATCATTCCATTAAAAGATGCACCTTACGATATCGATTTTGATCTGCACTGGCATGGGCGGCCATGGAAACCGCAGATCAACACGCTCAATGGCACCATGAAGGTCGATCTGGGCAAAGGCGAGATTGACAACGTCGGCGGTGGCCGGGCTGGGCAGTTGTTACGCCTGGTCAGCTTTGATGCCCTGCTGCGCAAATTACAGTTCGACTTCCGTGATACCTTCGGTAATGGATTTTACTTTGACTCCATACGCGGCACTATCTGGGCGAAAGATGGCATAATGCATACAGATAACTTTTTGGTGGATGGGCTGGCGGCGGATATTGCCATGAGCGGCCAGATCGACCTGGTGAAACGCCAGATTGATATGCAGGCCGTGATAGCGCCAGAGATCTCGGCGACGGTCGGAGTCGCGACCGCGTTTGTGATCAACCCGATTGTGGGGGCGGCGGTGTTTGCGGCCTCGAAAGTGCTGGGGCCGTTGTGGAGCAAGATCTCGTTTATCCGCTATGACATTACCGGCAGCCTGGACCACCCAAGTATTCATGAGGTGTTGCGTAAGCCAAAAGAGGATAAATCGCCATGAAAAATGCTAACGTTGCGTTATTACAGCTGTGTAGCGGTGAGCAGGTACGGGACAACCTGGCCCAGATTGAGCAACAGATCAAGCAGCTCAATCCCGGGATAAAGCTGGTGATGACTCCGGAGAACGCCTTACTGTTTGCCAACTCGGCCGCCTACCGTGAACATGCGGAAACGGAAGGTCACGGGCCGCTGCAGCAAGCGGTGCGCGATATGGCTCGCCGTTATGGGGTATGGTTGCTGGTTGGCTCTATGCCATTGATCAGCCGCGAAGATCCGACACGCATCACCACCAGCAGCCTGCTGTTTGACGATCAGGGTGAAATCCGTGGTCGTTACGACAAACTGCACATGTTCGACGTAGATATCAATGATATCCACGCCCATTACCGCGAGTCGGATACCTATCAGCATGGCCAGCAATTAACGGTGGTTGATACGCCGGTTGGCCGCTTGGGCATGACGATATGCTACGACCTGCGCTTCCCTGGCCTGTATCAGGCGCTGCGCGCGCAAGGTGCGGAACTGATCTCGGTGCCCGCCGCATTTACCCGCGTGACCGGTGAGGCACACTGGGAGATTTTGCTGCGTGCCCGTGCTATCGAGAACCAGTGTGTGATCCTGGCTCCAGCGCAGATAGGCCGTCACGGGGCCACCCGCCGCACCTGGGGCCATTCCATGGTGGTAGACAGCTGGGGCAATGTGCTGGCAGAAAACCCCGACGCGGTCTCCGCGCTGAAAGTGCGCGTGGATACCGGCAAGTTGTATACCATCCGCAAACAGATGCCGGTGATGCAGCACAACCGATTCCAGCCGACGCTGATTGCGCCGGTTGAAAACTCCTCCAATAAAGAGTGAAAAAATTATGAGCCTGTCGTTTGTCAGTGAGCAGTTACTCGCTGTGAATAAGCTGAGTCATCAAGACCTGTTCTCCGTATTGGGTCAACTGGCCGAACGCCGCCTCGATTACGCCGACCTCTATTTTCAGTCCAGCTACCACGAAGCCTGGGTGATTGAGGACGGCATCATCAAAGATGGCTCGTACAATATCGACCAAGGCGTTGGTGTGCGCGCGGTCAGCGGTGAAAAGACCGGCTTTGCCTATGCGGACCAAATCACCCTGAACGCCCTGAATCAAAGTGCTCAGGCTGCTCGCAGCATTGTGCGTGACAGCGGCAATGGCAAAGTCCATACGCTGGGTGAGATCGGCTATCAGGCGCTATATCCTTTACTCGATCCGCTGCAAAGCCTACCGCGGGAAGAGAAGATCGCGTTGTTGCACCGGGTAGACAAGGTCGCTCGTGCTGAAGACAAGCGCGTGCAGGAAGTAACGGCCAGCATCACCGGCGTGTATGAGCAGATACTGGTTGCGGCAACGGACGGCACTCTGGCGGCAGACGTTCGCCCGCTGGTGCGTTTCTCCGTCAGCGTGCTGGTGGAAGAAGACGGCAAGCGTGAGCGCGGAGCCAGCGGTGGCGGTGGCCGTTTTGGCTATGACTACTTCCTGGAAGTGGTGGACGGTGAAGTACGTGCCGATGCTTTTGCCAAAGAAGCGGTGCGTATGGCGCTGGTCAACCTCTCTGCCGTGGCTGCCCCTGCGGGCACCATGCCTGTCGTACTAGGTGCGGGTTGGCCGGGCGTGTTGCTGCATGAAGCGGTCGGTCACGGGCTGGAAGGCGACTTCAACCGCCGTGGCACCTCAGTATTCAGCGGCCAGATGGGCCAGCTAGTGGCTTCTGAGCTGTGCACCGTGGTGGATGATGGCACCTTGCAAGGCCGCCGTGGTTCACTGGCGATCGATGATGAAGGCGTGCCGGGCCAATACAACGTGCTGATTGAGAACGGCATCCTGAAAGGCTACATGCAGGATAAACTCAACGCACGGCTGATGGGCGTTGCGCCTACCGGCAACGGCCGCCGCGAGTCTTATGCTCACCTGCCGATGCCGCGTATGACCAACACCTACATGCTGGCGGGCAATTCGACGCCAGAAGATATTATCGCCAGCGTGGAGTATGGCCTGTATGCGCCGAACTTCGGCGGTGGTCAGGTCGATATCACCTCCGGGAAATTTGTCTTCTCTACCTCTGAAGCCTATCTGATCGAAAATGGCCGCGTCACCAAACCGGTGAAGGGGGCCACGTTGATTGGTTCAGGTATTGAGGCGATGCAGCAGATTTCGATGGTGGGTAACGATCTGGCGCTGGATAAGGGCGTGGGCGTGTGCGGTAAAGAAGGGCAGAGCCTGCCGGTAGGCGTTGGTCAGCCTACGCTGAAGCTGGATTCACTTACCGTGGGCGGAACGGCGTAATCATCGCGGTTTAATGTATCAAGCCCTGACCCTCGCGGGTTGGGGCCAAAGCTAATTTGTGAAACCGGATAAGACCCGGCCTGGATTACGCCTCCCTATACTCCATATCCTTATGGGGTATGCCATCATCAAGGTATTCGCCGGATACCGTTTTGAAACCGAATCCTTCATAGAATTTGACTAGGTGAGATTGTGCCGAGAGCTTTATCGCCTTGCCTGGTTCGTCGTTGTGGATTAAGGACATCGTTTTTTCCATCAGCCTGACACCCAGCTTCTGACCCCTGACGGAATCATCAACAATCACTCGCGTGATTTTGGCCGCATCCGGAGAATCATCCACATGCAGCACTCTCGCGTAGGCGACAAGCTTACCGTCGCTGTATCCGGCAGCGTGAAGGGTGCTATTAAGTAAATCCTGTCCATCAATATCCTGAAACGGGCACGTCTGCTCGACGACAAACACTGCCATGCGCAGCGCCAGAATATCATGCAACTGCTGCGCGCTGAGGACGTTGCCTTTCAATGCCTGCCAGCTTATTTCCATCTTTAACCCTTACTTTGTTTGTTAACCATGAAATTACGACCCTGGGCTGATGACGGCCAGAATGGTGATAACAGCTAGTCATTCAGTCATAATATCACTCCATAACTTAATGAATATACTGAATTTTACTGTGCGATTGGCTGGATGAATCATGACGTTTTCTGACAAAGAGGGTGAGTCTGGATCGTAGCAACCTCTCCAACACATCATTGGAGATCGTTGGTGACAGCCGCCGCATTAGACAGCGGGCTCCGCTGATGATAGTAAAGTGCAATCATCAGTTGGCTAAGTTCCTTGAAATTAAATGGATCCAACGACGTCGCTTCTTTTATCTGGTTAAGCCGGTAGGTGAGCGTGTTGCGATGTACCCCAAGTTCCCGCGCAGCGTTTGCCAGTTCGGCATTGTGTGCGATATAGGTACTTAACGTGTTGAGCAGCATTTGACCCGTGCTCAGCATCAGTAATTTATCGATTCTCTGTTTGAAATAAAGGGTAAATGAGCTGCTTCTGGCTTCATTCAGCAATCCGCTGAAGGCAAACTGCTGGCCGTTAATGACTCGCGGTTGTGGTAACGACTCCCGAGCATGTTCTATCATCTCTTTGATCATAAATACCGATTGGCGGAAAATCCCGGCAGAGCCAGACTCTACCCCAATGCCAATAGTGTAATGGCTCAGCTGAGTTTCCATAAAGGCGTTCATAGCTTTAACCGTGGCTTCGGTCTGTTCGATCGCGGTGATAATTAACAGGATCTCATCATTGCTGAGCAATATTACCCGTTGGGATTTTAAAATATGTGAGAGTTTATTGAGGATGTGATCGATGGTTTGCCCCAATAAATGCCCGCCGGTTTCAATATTGATCAATACCGGCAATAGGGGTTGTGACAGGTCGATCTCTTGCTGTACCAACTGGTGAAGTATTTCCTTACCTTTGTCAGTATCGCCCACTTCAAGATACTGTTTTAGCAACAGATCTCTGATGCGGTATTGCCAGTTCATTTCCCGGATAGCTAAAGACTGTTTGATCAACAGCTCTGCCGCCAGAATCGCCAGCTCGGCATAACGCGCAATCGCGGCAGGATTGCCACTGATACCTATCACCATAACCACCTGATCATCCACGATAATTGGATGATTGATACCGGGTTGCACATTTCGGTACCTGGCCGCCTGCTGAGCATTTTCTATCGTCATCCGCTGGCGGCTCTTTATCACCTCAAATGCCACTTCATGCCGTTCACCGATCCTATGTGGTTCACCCGAAGCGATAATTACGCCCTGATGGTCAATAACATTAACATTATAATGGATAATACTCATCGCTCGTTTCACAATGGTATTAGCCAGCTCTAAGGTGATCAGCATACTCATACCTTTATGATATAAAACCTCTATTGTAGTGAGGGGGGATAAATATAATATCGAATGTTTCTTGCCAATTTCACGGTAAGCTTATTGACCCGTCAACAGTTCTACGTAGTAAACTTAATACAATTCAGGTAACTCAATGCGTAAGCCGATGTTTGCCATCCGACCCTCTCTTTGTCAGAGGGCCGGAAATATCTATTGCGCTAACTTAAGAGACTACCTTTCCCGCTCAAACAGCATAGAGATCCCTTGCCCTCCACCGATACACATGGTGGCTAAACCGCTATTGACGCCACGGCGCTCCATCTCATACATCAGTTTTACAGCGATGATGGTACCGCTGGCCCCAACAGGATGCCCCAGCGCAATGGCTCCCCCGTTGACGTTCACTTTCGCCGGATCCAACTCAAGATCGTTAATCACCGCCAATGATTGGGCGGCAAAGGCCTCATTAAGCTCGATAAGGTCGATATCGTGCACCGACATATTCAACTTTTGCATCAGTTTACGAGTTGCCGGAGCCGGGCCAAAGCCCATGATTTCAGCCTCACAACCTGCCACTGCCCAGCCTCGGATCACCATCCGGATGGGTAGCCCCAGTTTTTCCGCGTTGGCACGGGTAGTGACGACCAGTGCGGCGGCCCCATCATTGATACCTGATGACGTTGCTGCTGTGACCGTGCCGTCTTTTTTAAACGCCGGCTTCAACTGCGCATACTTTTCTTTCGGCGTATCCCTTGGGTGTTCATCGATGGCAAACAGACGGCTGTTCTTGCCTTCACGAACCTCCAGCGGCAGGATTTGCGAGGTAAAATGCCCCTCTTTGATGGCTGCTAAGGCTTTTTGCTGACTGCACCAGGCAAACTCGTCCATCGCCTCACGGCTGATGTTAAAACGTTCCGCGACGAACTCGGCGGTCATACCGTTGTGATAAGGTCCTTCCGGCCAGGTCAAGATAGAGACAATGCCATCTTCCAATTCTCCGTGCCCAAGGCGATAACCATAACGAGCCTTGCGAATATAGTGGGGCAGTTGGGTCATATTCTCTGTCCCACAGGCGACGGCGATCTCGGCGTTACCGGTTTGCAGTTCCAGCATGCAATCGACAATCGCTTGCAGACCCGAACCGCACTGGCGGTTCACCGAATAGGACGTCGTTTCGTTCGGTAACCCCGCGCGCAGCTGGCAAATACGGGCGATAAAACCACTCTCCGCGATTTGCCCTACGTTACCTACCACCACCTCATCAATTTGTGCGGGTTGCAGCCCGGCACGGGCCACGGCCTCACGGATCACCGCTGCGCCCAAATCATGCTGGTGCGTATCTTTAAAGCTACCGCCCATGGTACCGATCGCCGTGCGTACGCCGCTGACGACGACAATGTCATTTGCATTTTTCATTCTATTCTCCTTACAGCACCATGCCGCCGCCGACGTTGATCACTTCGCCATTGATATAGCGTGCCTCGTCGGAAGCCAGGAAGGCGACGCAATGGCCGACATCAACCGGATCGCCCGCGAAACCTGCGGGAATTTTGCCGATCATGATGTCCCAGACTTTTTCCGGTACTCCACGAGTCATATCGGTTTCGATAAACCCTGGGCAGATGGCGTTAACGGTAACCCCTTTTTTTGCCAGCTCCCGGCAGGCCGTTTTGGTCAGGCCGATCACCCCGGCTTTTGAAGCGGCATAGTTGGCTTGCCCAACATTGCCTAACCAGCTGGCCGAAGAGATATTGATGATCCGCCCGCTGGCACGCTCGCGCATCCGCACGGCGGCTTCTTGCATGCAGTGGAAGGTCCCTTTCAGGTTGATATCCATCACCAGATCCCAATTCTCTTCCGTTAGCTTGTGTAACATGGCATCACGGTTAATCCCGGCGTTATTGACCAGAATATCTATCGGCCCCAGATGCTGCTCGGTCGCAATAAATAACTGGTTAACCTCTTCGCGGTTGGCAATATTACAGGCGATGAAAATGGCTTTATGGCCCGCGCTCACCAATTCGGCGGCAGTTTTATTGCCACCTTCCTGGTCGACATCACAAATGACTATCGCGGCCCCTTTCTCAGCCAATACTTGGGCAATGCCTCGCCCAAGACCACGGCTGGCCCCGGTGACGATAGCTACTTTATTCGTTAAACACATAGGGTACTCCTTATTATTTTAATTCCTGACCACGCTGAATTAGCGCAGAGATAACAAATATATTTTTACTGCCTGGCCAGCATTTCCTTCAGGCCAAAAGGGGCGTCACAAAATAGTGCCGCGTCCATTTGTTTTAATGAGGGGGAAATCAGCGGCATAAATTCCATTTGTTGTAGGATGTCCCGCTCAAGATCGGCGCCGGGGGCGATTTCAATCAACATCGGGCCCTGCGCCGTCAGTTCAAATACTGCTCGTTCAGTCACCAAATGCATTTTTTGTTTTTTCTGGCGGGCTATTTCGCCGTTATAGGAAATCTGGTTAATCGACCGTACCAGTTTTTTAACCGAGCCTTCCTGCAGGATGGTTAATTGCCCTTGCTGGAATGCCACCTCCAACCCTTTGGCGGTAAAGGTGGAGCAAAACACCACGTGGTGTGCATTTTGGGTTATATCGATAAACCCTCCCGCCCCGGTACAGCGGTCCCCCATGCGGGTGGCGTTGATATGCCCGTTGGCGTCCATCTCGCCTGCACCCATATAAGTAATATCCACACCGGCCCCGTTGTAATACAGCATCTGTTCCTGATGGTTAATCATGGCGGTCAGGTTTTTACCGATGCCAAAATCAACGCCACCGGCCTGTACGCCGCCGTAGATACCTGATTCAACGGTGATGGTGACCGCTTCGCTCACCCCCTCTTCATGGATGATGGTGCCAATAACATCGTTGGGAATACCGGTGCCCAGATTGATCACACAGTCCGGGGATAGGAATTGGCAAGCGCGGCGGCCAATTACCTTGCGAATGTTCAGCGGCAGCGTTTCCACTTCGCTGGCAGGAGTCACCAGGTTGCCGCAATAGGCCGGGTCATAGAACCAGGAGGAGGTCTGACGATGGTCTTGCTCGGGGTCTTCACATACCACAATGGCATCAATAAAATTCCCCGGCACCACGATCTGTTTCGGGTGCAGACTCCCTTTTTCCGCCAGATTTTTTACCTGGGCTATCACCTTGCCGCCAAAGCGTTTCGCCGCCAGTACCGCCTGCAGGATCTCCAGCTTCATGGCCTCTTCCTCACAGGTGAGGTTGCCAGCGGTATCCGCCGTAGTGCCACGAATGATCACCGTATCCAGCGGGAGTGCCGGATAGAACAGATATTCCTCCTCGCGCAGGCTGACCACTTCCACCAAATCTGGCAGGGAGCGGGTCAACGCATTCATTTTGCCGCCTTCCAGGCGGGGATCGATAAAGGTACCCAGCCCCACTTTGGACAGATACCCGGCCTGACCTGCCGCCATGGCTGTATACAGATGGACAATCTGCCCCTGCGGTAAACAGAAGGCTTCAACCTCGTTGGCGGCAATCTTTTCCATCCACTTGGGTGCCAGCCCCCAGTGCGAACCAATAATGCGTTTTACCATCCCTGGGGGAGTAAAATGCTGATTGCCGCGCTCACGATTTGACTGCCCCGCAGAGTGAATATAGGTCAGCCCGTGCGGTGAGCCTGTGGCAAGAAAGCGTTGTTCCAGAGCTTTCAAAATTGACTCCGCGGCCCCGATCAATGTCATGCCGATGGTGCACAGGGTCGAGCCGTTATTCACTAACTGTGCAGCCTGCTGAGCCGAAATGACTTTATTTCTCATCATTGCTACCTTACGTCTGTGCGGCGGTGCACCATGGCACCGCGTTTAGGCTCTATTTCTCAATCACGCTATTCATTGCTGCCGGGGAGCATTGATTGGCCGATTTATCTTTGCTGCCTGCGGGTTGTTTAACCCGTGCAGCCCCGATGATGGCAAGGGTCTGCAGCACGATGGCAAACCACAGGCCTGCACTAGGTGACCCCGTTCTATCCTCCAGGAGACCGAACACATATGGCCCGAAGAACCCGCCGGTGATGCCAAGGCAAGCCAGTAATCCCAGCCCACCAGCGAGCATAGGGCCGCTCATCAGCGTGGCCGGATAGGTAAAGATGATGGATTGCACGACGAAGAACATCGAAGCACCGATACAGAAGCCGATCAGCCCTAATACTGGGCCACCCAGCACGCCAATCAGGAAACCGACGGCCATCGACATAAAGCCGGACACCAGCATGATGCGTGAGCGGGAGGCGGTATTGGCATATTTGGGCAGGAAGAAGCCACCCAAGGCTGCCGCGATCCACGGAATGGCGGTTAACAGGCCGAGCATCAAGGTGCTCATTTTGCCGTAGCTGTTAATAATGCTTGGCAGGAAATAGGTCAGGCTGTAGACCGAAATCTGATGGGTGAAATAAATCGCCACAATCAGCATGAAGGTCTTATTGGTAAACGCCGTTTTAAAGGAAAACTTCTGGTTCTTATCCACCCCAACCGGTTGCTCCGCGGCCAGCTTGTTTTCAATATACTCAATGTCGGTTTGGGTCAGCCATTTGGCATCGCGGGGCTTATTGGGTAGTACGGCATACACATAAAACGCCAGCAGCACTGCCGGGAGCCCTTCTATGATAAACATCCATTGCCAGCCGTGCAGTCCACCCAGGCCATCCAGCATCAGCAATGCGCCGCCCAATGGCGCCCCGACAATATTGGCGATACAGACACCGAGCAGGAACATGCCGACGGCTCTGGCGCGATCTTCACGGCCAAACCAGTAGGTAAGATACAGGATGATACCGGGGTACAACCCCGCCTCTGCCGCCCCCAGTAACAGGCGCATAACATAGAACGAGGTGGGGCCGGTGACGAAGGCCATACCGGCGGAAATCACCCCCCAGGTGAACATGATGCGGGTGATCCAGAAGCGGGCCCCGACCCGTGCCATGATCAGGTTGCTGGGGATCTCCATGGTGGAATAGGTCAGAAAGAACAGACCGGCTCCCAACCCGTAAGCGGTAGCGGAAAGCCCAAGATCGATGGACATCGAGGCTCGGGCAATGCCGATATTGGTTCTGTCGATAAAGCTGATGATATAAACAATGATCAGTAACGGCATCAGGTGTTTATATATTTTTGCATTCGTTATTGCCGCCTGGCTTTTCGATGCAATATCTAACGGCCGGTTTGACATAATAAGGACTCCTCCTCATGATGAGGCGATTAAACAGGGTAGAGCTGTTCTGTATTATTAGAGGTACAGGTGCTCTATTGTTTTAATGATTGCGCTTCACGTTTCCTGACGTTGGCGCGTTTATTGGATAGCGCTTGTTTTTATATTGGTGGTGTCAATTTTTGTCGTAAAGCTAATTTGTCTATTTTGCCATTGGCATTTTTCGGTAATTCTGCTGTAAAGACGATCTTTGAGGGTATTTTAAATTTGGCAATTTTATTGGAGAGCCAATGAGTAATATTATCGCTCACCAAGGGTTTATTCCGGTGCGCCACAATAAAAGCGACGGCTTCTTCTCCGTAGATTTCGCTGCTGCTGGGAACTATGGCAATTTCCTTGACGCCAGGGTAATTCGAGATCAGGTTTTCCACTTCAATGCAGTATATTTTTTCACCGCCGCGGTTGATCATGTCCTTGCTGCGATCTTTGATATACAGGTAGTTATCCTGATCGAGGCAGGCGATATCGCCGGTGTAAAACCAGCCGTCGTGGAAGAACTGCTGATTGGCCGCCGAGTTCTTCCAGTACTGGCTCATCACCACTGGCCCTTTCAGCCATAGATGACCAATCTCACCGGCAGCAAGCACCTGGTGATTATCGTCGCGAATTTGGCAACTCAGGCCGGGAATGGGTAAGCCAGAACTGCCTATCTTATCGCTGCTGCGCACATCGACCGGAAAAATGCTGGCCGGTGAAGAGGTTTCTGTCAGCCCATAGATCGGCCTGATTTCCGTGGCTGGGAACAACTGCGCGAGCCTTTCGATAATGCCCACGTTCAAATGCCCGGCACCGCAAGCGATCATCCGCAAGCTGGCGTAGTTGCCCACCTGTGGATACTTTTCCGCTTCTTGCAACAGTAGGATAAACACCGTTGGCGAACCATGCAGGAAGGTAATGTTATGGCTGCTGACGGTTTTCAAAATCTCTTCTGCATTGAATCTTTGCTGCAAATGCAACGTGCCGCCAAGGTGAATAAACAGGCAGAGCAGAGCCGACAGGCCGGTAATGTGGCAAATGGGGATCGGCAGGATGGCGCTGTCTTGCTCGGTTAACTTGAGAGCCTGTTGGTAAGCCGTGATAGCCGCAATAAAGTTACCGTGAGTGAGCGCTGCTCCTTTCGGGGAGCCAGTGGTGCCGGAAGTATAAATAATTGCGGCTATGTCATCCGCTACGATGGCGGCAGGCTCTACGGGTTGGATCACCTTTTGGTCATCTGCATTACTGAGCATCAGTTGCCAATCGGCCAGCGACACCACATGGCTTTGCTTCACGGGTTCCAGCGTCGCCATCCACGGCTGGCTGTTGGGATCGTAAAAAACCGCCTTGGCATTAACACTGGACAGGATGATATGGCTGTCTTGCGATTTTAACTTGGTGCTTAACGGCACCACGATAATCCCCAGCGCCATTGCTGCATAAAACAGCGAGCAGAATTCAGGCCGGTTACCCAAGGCCAAGACGATCACATCGCCTTTGACGAGGTTAAAACTTTCTTTCAGGCAGGCGGAAGATAAATTAACGTTATGATTTAACTGATTATAACTGTATTTATGGCCTTCAAAGAACAGGGCGGTATGCTCAGCCCGGCGGTTTACGCTCTGCTGTAAGCTCTGATAGAGGTGTGTGATTTTTGCCTGCTGCATAGGTTGCCCCTTCACCGACATTTACTGATTGTGGTGAGTATAGGGAAAGGCAACGGTGCAAGAATGCGCAAAATTTCACATCTTTCTTCGGCAAACAGCGCTGACGCTTTGTATAAAATGCCAACCCTGGGAGGGCAAAAAAATCGATGTTATGACGTGCTGGTTAGCAAATGTTATCGAAAATGATAAAAATTATGGTGAAAAAGGTGAGTAAGGGGTTTTGCTTTTATGCAGATGCATAAAAAGAAGGGGGGAGGGGATGACGCTCGGGCCAATCCCCATCGGCACCTACGCACCGTCATTACGTTGGGATGGAACACATGGTAACCGCACAAGGATCTTAACTGGCGGAAAAGAGCCTCCCCTGAGCCAACGAAAAACCTATGGCCGAAAAAATCGAGCAGTTCGGCCACAAATCATACGCACTTAATTAACCATTAGCCGCAAAGCCAAATTATGCGGATAGGGGTCAAAGTATTTTTGCGTCAGCAGGTAGCTGTCTGGGTATTCGCCCAGGTAATGCTTCAGCAGCGTCAACGGCGCGAGTATTGGCAGCAGCCCCTCGCGATAATGGAGGATCACGTCATTCAGCTCGCCGCGCTGACGCGAGTTCAGCTGGTTACGAAAGTACCCCTGAATGTGCATCAGCACGTTGGTGTGGTTCTTGCGCGAGGCGGGTTTTTTCAAGATCGTCATCAGTTTTTCGCGATAAGCCACGAAGAATGCATCCAGGTCTTCCCACTCATGCAACGAGGCGACAAAGGGGCCAATTTCTCGGTAGCCAGCTTGGTGGTGCGCCAGCAACTGGAGTTTGTACCGGCTGTGGAAGTCCAGCAGCGCATGGCGGGTGAGGCCGTTGGCCTTCAGGGTGTTCAACTCGTGCAGGGCGAAGATGCGCTCGACAAAGTTTTCCCGCAGCACCGGGTCGTGCAGGCGGCCATCTTCTTCTACCGGTAACCACGGGTATTTCTCCAACAGCGCTCTGGTAAAGATGCCTACGCCCTCTTTACGCCCGCGATTGCCCTTTTCATCGTACAACCGTACGCGTTCCATACCGCAGCTCGGCGATTTGGCGCAGACGATAAAGCCCGACAGTTCGTCAAGACGTGAGAGATAGGAATCCGTGAATGCGGTCATTTTCTCCGTCACATCGTCGTGCGGCGCTTGGCTGAAGTGCATCCGGAAATCCCCTTCGGCGGTCTGAACCAGGCGTAGTGCCGGACGAGGAGAGGGCAGTCCGATGGCCATCTCCGGGCAGACGGGTTTGAAGGTCACCCACTGCGCCAGCCCGTCCATGACAAAGCCCATGCGTTTATGTCCGCCGTCAAACCGAACGGTCGCGCCGGTTAAACATCCGCTGATCCCAATGACGGGTTGCTTATTCATATCGCGATCCTCTTACTGTTCTTTTCGGGTGAAGAAAAGCGTTACCTGGCCGACGGTGATGCCGAACTTTTTCATCTCTGTTTTATTAAAAAGATGCGTGTCATCTTGCAGATACATCCAGTCATCAAAGTGAAGTAGCCAGGTACTGCCATTGGCTTTCACGTTCATGCTGTAACGCCAGTTAAAGGCGTTGCCTTCTGCCACGCCGCTGGCCACACCTTCAATATCACCTGCGGTGCCTTCGTAGCGATTGGTGCCGACGCGCCGGATATGCCACACCCGTTGCTGCTTCTCGCCATCGTCATAGACAAAGTGTTCATTTAGCGTCAGCGTGTCGCCGATGACGTTGCCACTGATTTCCACGTGGAAGCGGCGCAGCTGTTTTCCGCTGCGGTCCTGTACCATACCCCATGCCTCGGTTTTCCCCTGGAAGTAGTGGAAGATATCGAGCGGCGGTTGTTGATGCCGGTAGTCGCTGATGTCTGTGCTACAACCCACCAGTAGCATCATCAGCGCCAGGCCAAGTGTCAGAATGCGTTTCATTTCTCACCTCCGATCAACTGCTGACGCAGTTCGGGATATTGCGTACGTGGATCGAGCCAGATGGCCAGAAAGTTTGTACTGAAGGCGGCAGACTGGCTGGGGCCTAGCGGGGTAAAGTTTTTTTCTGCCGCCGAGGCGCGATACCAGAACTGCCCCTGCTTACCCTTGAGAACAAAGGTAAGCTGCGAGCCCGGTGTGACGTCCGGCCAGAGTGACTGCAGCATGCGCAGCCAGGCTTCGCTCTGTGGTTCGCGCTCCAGGATCCCTTGAGCCTGCCACTGGTCACGGGTGGCTTCAACCAACTGGTCACGATCGATGTCGCGTTTGTAGGTAATAATCAGCGCCTGATCCTGTTCCGGCCCGTGATACCGACCGTCCGGCGTGCTCAGTTGGGAGGTATAAACGGTAAACGGCCCCCATGTCAGGCTGGCATCACCCACTTTGCGCCAGCTTAACCAGTCGGCGGCATGGGCGACGGGCGCGATGGCCGCCAACCACAGCAGCATCAGTAAAGAGGTTCTCAATGTCGCCTCCCCGTCAGAATATGGAACAACAGCATCAGAACCAGCCAACCCAGAGCCATCCAACTGACGACGATAAAGGTCGGCTCCCGGAAAGTCATGGCGCCCAGACGTTCGCCAATCACATACGCTACGGGACCGCCAGCGGTTGCCAGCAAAGCCAGTATCCATCGCGGCAGCGTGGTCGTGAGGATCAAGTGGGTCCAGACGGTAGCAAACATCAGCCACAGCGCCATCATCCACAGGGGCAGCAGTGCGTCACTGTTAAAGCCAATCTGCCCCGTCAGCACCCAGAGGGCATCCAGACCGCAGCCCGCCGCGGCCAGCAGCAGGGCATAAACACGGTGTGCAGGCGACAGCATCAGACAGGCCAGGATCGCCAGGGCGAGCCACAGGAACAGGCCGCGTTCGCGAAACAACACTACTAGCGTCCAGTAGAGATCGAACGCGAGAGCCATCAGCACGACCTGCACAGAGCGGTTCATACGCGCTCTGCGGTCAGTTGCACCACGCTGATGGTGCGTGCGTTAAAACCGGCTTCGCAGTAGCCAAAGTAGTAGAGCCACATACGGCGGAACCTTTCATCGAAACCGAGCTTTTCAATGTCCTGCCAGGCGTGCAGAAAACGCTGCCGCCAGTGAGCCAGCGTGCGGGCGTAGTCTGGCCCCATATCGAACAGATTACGGACGACAAAATCGGTGTGGCGCGTCATCAGTTCACTCATTGCCGTGATGCTCGGTAGGAACCCGCCGGGGAAGATGTAACGCTGGATAAAATCGACGCTTTTGCTGTAGTCGCGGTAGCGCTGATCCTGAATGGTGATGGCCTGAATCGCCATTTTGCCGCCCGGGCGCAGGCGCGCCTGACAGGTTCGGAAGAAATCCGGCAGGTAGCGTTTACCCACGGCTTCAATCATCTCAACCGATACCAGTTTGTCGAATTGCCCGGTCAGGTCGCGGTAGTCGCACAGCAGAACCTGAACTCTGTCCTGTAATCCCGCGCGGGCAATCCGCTCTGTAGCCCAGGTGTACTGCTCCTGCGACAGCGTCGTGGTAGTGACGCGGCAGCCGTAGTGACGAGCGGCGTATTCCGCCATCGCCCCCCAGCCGGTGCCGATTTCCAGCAGGTGATCGCTTGCGGTCAACGCCAGTTGTTCGCACAGGCGCGCCATTTTTGCCTGCTGGGCTTGAGAGAGTGCCTGGTCGTCGGCGGTGAACAGCGCGCTGGAGTAGAGCAGATCTTCATCGAGAAAGTGCGCATAGAATTCGTTACCCAGATCGTAATGGGCGGAGATGTTTTCCCGCGCCTGTTTGCGGTAGTTACGCCGCGTCCAGTGGCGAAGCCGCTCCATAGGATTGCCCAGCAGGCGAAAGCCACTTTCCAGCCTTCCCAGTACCTTGCCGTTGAGGGCCAAGATCTGCAAAAGCGGGGTTAACTGATGCGTCTCCCACTCACCCTCCATCCAGGATTCGGCCGCGGCGAGGCTGCCGCCGGTGAGCAGACGCCAGTAAACACCCGGCGCGAGGATCTGCACTTCAGCACGCAGCGCAGAGGACTCATCGCCAAAATGGAGGGTCTGTTGTCCTTCACGCACTGTGAGCGAGCCCTCGCGGATACCGCTCAGCAAACGAAAGAGTAGCCAGCGCGCGATACGGGCGTTACGAGGGATTTCGGATTCAAGCGCAAAGGCAGGATCGGTCATGAGCGCTAACTCCTTCTGACGGGATGGTTGTACAACGGCACGCGTTTAAGCCACAGCCGTAACGCTTGCCAGTAAATTGCCAGGACGGTTTTCAGGGTCATCATCGGTATGCGCAGCAATATCGATCTCAAGGTTGCGCGCGTTAGGTGCTCACGGCGAAGCGCGAGCGTGGCGTCGAACACCTTCGACTCCTGATGATTTTCGATATGCATATGCAGCGTTTTACCGGGGGCGTTGAAGCGCCAGTGATAGACCATATCCATCGGATTAAACGGGGAGACATGGAAGGCTTTCGGCTGCGGGCGAGCCGCCTGGCCATCCACCGCATAGTAATGGCGCTCGTTCCACGGGGTGTTGCGCACTTCGGCCAGAACCCAGCGCAGCATGCCCGTACTGTCATAGCAGTAGTAGAGATTGATCGGATTAAAATGGAAGCCGAAATAACGAAGCTGGGTCAGGATCATGACGCGGCCATCGGGACGTTCCCCGGTCAGGGTTTGCAGCCGGTCGAGGGCGTTCTCTTTTAGCGGTGTGCCGAGTGGGTAATCCGCATCATGGAAGGCGGCCGCGGCAAATCGATTACGGCGGATACCCGCCGACGGCAGCGCATCCAGCTCGTCCAGATCGATCCAGGCCATAAACACGTTATAGCGAAAATGGTGTGATTTCGGCTGGAAGCGACGATGGCGTAACACACCCTGGTAAAGGCAGCTGTTCATCTTACAGGTCCTCCCCTGCAGCGATCCCTTTCACCACGTCCAACGCGCTGCGTACCCCATCCTCGTGAAAACCGTTGTACCAGTAAGCTCCGCAGAACCAGCTCCGTTGGTGGCCGTTAATCTCGCCGCGGCGCGACTGGGCGCGCCAGCTTTGCGGGTTAAACATCGGGTGCTCGTAGACAAAGCGTTTCCAGACGTAGCGATCGTCCACCGGCGTTTCCGGGTTCAGGGTGACGCAGAATAGGGGGCTACCCTCAGGTAACCCTTGTAAGATATTCATGTTGTAGGTGACGCAGGCGCTGGCCTGGTCCCGTTCGCTCAGGCGATAGTTCCAGCTTGCCCAGGCACGCTCGCGCACCGGTAGCCAGCGTGGATCGCTGTGCAAAACCACCTCGTTATGCTGCCAGCCAATATCGCCCAGAACCTCGCTTTCTGCAGGAGTAGGATGAGCAAGCATCGCCAGCGCCTGTGAGGAATGGCAGGCGAAGATCACCTGGTCGAACGAGTGATTCGACTGCGCAAGCTGGATTTCAACGCCGCCGTTGTGGCGGATGACCTGCTGCACCGGAGCGTTGAGGTGCAAGGTCAGGCGGTCCCCCAACTGGGCCAAAATGGCGCGAACGTACTCGCGAGAACCGCCGGGCACCACATACCACTGCGGGCGGTGGGTAACGTCCAGCAGGCCGTGATGCTCAAAGAAGCGCAAAAACAGCGGAAGCGGGAAGCGGCGCATCTCCTGCAGTGACGAGGACCAGATGGCGGCCCCCATCGGCAGGATATAATGACGCGCGAAAAACGCGCTGAAACCGTGCTGTTCGAGAAAAGTCTCCAGCGTGGCGTTTTCGTTAACGTCGCCTGCCAACGCCTCTTTTGCCAGGCGGTTGAAGCGCACTATATCTCGCAGCAGCCCCCAGAACGCCGGATTAACCAGGTTACGACGCTGTGCAAACAGCGAGGTGAGGGTGTGGCCGTTATACTCAAGCCCGCTTTGCGGATTATGCACGGAGAAGCTCATCTGCGTTTTTTGCCCGCTGATGCCCAGCTCGCTGAGCAGGCCCATAAAGCGCGGATAGGTACGATCGTTGTAGACGATAAACCCGGTATCGATGGCATACGTCCCCTGCGGCGTGCTGACATCCACCGTGGCGGTATGACCACCCACCGTGGGTTCCGCTTCGAAAAGCGTGACCTGATGATGCCCGGCTAGCCGCCAGGCACAGGTGAGTCCTGCAATACCGCTGCCGATAATGGCGATGTTCATGAGCGAACCATCCTGCGCAACAGCCTGCGCTGAAGGAAATTGGGAAGCCCTGAAAGCAGCTTCATGACCAGGCTGAATCCGGTGGGAAAGGCGATGTGTGTTTTCCCTTTCGCCAGCCCGCGACGGATCGCCTTCACGGCATCGTCGACGCTCACCTGGCCGGGCATGGCAAAATCATTTTTACGGGTAAGCGGCGTGTCTACAAAGCCCGGTGAGACAACCGTGACGGCAATGCCTTTGGGCTCCCAGTCAAGGCGCAGACTATTGGCAAACCAGGTGAGGGCGGCTTTTGACGCGCCATACGCCTCTGCTCGTGGGAACGGCAGCCAGTGCGCCATCGAGCTGACCAGCGCTACGCGACTTCCTGGAAGGAGCTGGGTCTGAAGTGCGGCCAGACAGTTCACTGGCCCCTGGAAGTTGGTACTCATCACACGTTCCACCAGAGCGGCATCCACCACACCCTGATCCAGGTATTCGCAGGTTCCCGCACAAAGAACGGTCAGGTCGGCAGTGCAATCTGCAAGCGCCAGACGGCAGGCCTCCCTGTCCGTCATATCGAACACACGTAACGTGATATTCGGGCTGTACTGTTGCAGTGCTTCCAGCCTGGCCCTGTCTCGCCCGCAGGCAATGACTTGGCAGCCGTCATCGGCCCAGGACTTCGCGAGCCCGGCACCAATGCCGGAGCTTGCGCCGGTGATGAGGACGGTCATCATGAGCGGATTCTCCTTTTTACACTTCGCACCGCCCAGCCAAGAAGGGGAAGATGTTCGTAGATCATCTCCCCGGCATCGTAGTAATCGCGCTGGCGAATAATCAGGTTGTCCTGCACATCGACAATTGAGCATCCTGCGAGGACTAGTGTTTCTCCCCCTGAAATCCGTGGGTGAGACCAATGCATTGCCCAAGTTACGGCAAAACGATGGCCATCGCAGAGGGGGGAGTCGATGGTAAAGCGGCAATGCTTTACGTTGGCCAATAGATGAGTGAAGTAACGCTGGATCGCCAAAAGACCCTGATGCTCACCAAACGGGTCGCTCAGACTGGCATCAGCATGATAGATCTCCGCCAACGCAGATGGCGGCTGGTTATCCAGCTTGCTGTAGTAATCAACAAACCGGTTGATGATGGATGGCATAGAGCTCATGAGTCTCACCTGAGAGTGAACAACCTAGCGTTATTGCATAGTTAAAACTTACACAATTATTGTAGTTTGTCCAACTTTGGCGAGGTGATAATTATTTTCTCATTCGCTTCAACGTATTAAGTTTGCCAGCTCATGCTGTTAACTGTGCAACATGAGCTGGCTTTATCTTCAACTTCCTCTGTAGGTAGAGTATCCATACTGGCTTAACAGCAGGGGGATGTGCAGTTTTTCATTGGTCTTGGTGACGGTGAACATCACCGGGATCTCCGGGAAGAACGACGTTTGCTGCTGTTGGTGGAAATAGTCACCGGTTTTGAAGGTCACTTTGTAAATTCCCGGCAGCATATCCTGGTCCTGTGGATATAGAGATTTGATACGCCCGTCTTCGTCCGTTTTACCGCTAGCCAGCGTGACCCAGCTGTTTTGCTGTTCTTTTTCAAGCGTGACGGTGACATTCGGCGAGGGGATCCCTGTCTGCTGGTTCAGAATATGGACGCTCAGCGTGCCAGCAGGGGCACTGAATGCGGCAGGAGCCATTGCCAGAGAGGTTAGCAGAATAAGACCGGTAGCTTTTTTCATCATGATTTCCTGTAGGGGTTAAACAAACAGGAAAAAGGTAGCATCCCGGTGAAAAATAAATATTCAACCTTTTGTGATAATTAACGCAAGCACAACGTCAAAGAGTAATGACCTCAAGAGACATCACCTGTTGTTGCCACAGTTCAATCTGTTGTTTGCGGGTGGGGGTGAGTTTACCTGTCATGACCAGCAGCCATTTTCGTTCAGGAAATAGCTCTGGAGCCAGACTGGCAGGCGGAACGGGAAGGACATCAATGTGCTGTCCTTGACCAGTACGCTTGAGGGCTTCCAGCCAGATTTCACACGGGTCTGACAGGTACCAGCCGGTGATCAGATAGTTATCCCCTGCCGCTTTTTTGTCCCTTTCGAGGCAAAATGAGGTATAGGAAATGATAATGCCATCCAGGATCTCGCGCAGGGTCATCATCGCCGGAATATTGGCAGAGAATTTACCGCGCAGCGGGCGCAGTAATTCCGTGACCAACTCCGGGCGAGGATATTCGCGGCCAGAAACGTAAATCTGCTGGCGCAGCGATTCAATTTTTCCCTCTTTGAGCAACTGCAGCATTTTTTCTTGCAGAGTAAGCCAGTTGTTTGTCGGACCTTCTGCCGGGCGCGCGAGCAGGGGTTTTACCTGGCTGATGGTAACCCCTTTTTTTACCCAGTCGAGAATTTTGAGCGCCTGCTGGACATCATCATCGCTGTACTGGCGATGTCCACCATCGGTGCGCATCGGTTTAAGCAGGCCGTAACGACGCTGCCAGGCGCGCAATGTGGTTGCGTTTATTCCGCAAAGCCGGGCAAATTCGCCGATAGAGTAAGCCATGAGAGACATCCGATAACAAAGAACACGTTCAATATACTACGCATAATGCCGGCTTGAATGAAGTGTCGGGCGTTTGCACGACACTTTACTCCCAACCGTGCCTCAAACCTCAACTTCACCAATTCTTTCCAACGCATCCACAATCAGATCCCAAAAGGCGGTTTCATCAAGCTTCACTGCCACCTGAGTATGGCAATCCGCCGGGGCCGGGAAGCGGAAGTCCGCGACCGTCATCCCCAGCGTCAGGGTACCGGTCAGCTCAATATCGATGGGCACCTTACGCACCGTCATCACGTTGGGGTTGATCACATAGGCGACCGCGCAGGGATCGTGTACCGGTGGCGAAGTGAAACCCTGCGCCTGCTTATACATATGGCCGAAGAACTCGAGCAGTTCGACGACAAATTTCGCAGGGCCGGTGCCAATAGCGGCGATGCGCGCGCTAACTTCTGGCGTGGCCAGCGCCTGATGCGTCAGATCCAGCCCAACCATGGTTAACGGCCAGGGTTCGTTGAACACGATATGCGCGGCTTCCGGATCGATTTTGATATTGAATTCAGCCACTGCGCTCCAGTTACCTACGTGGTAACCGCCGCCCATCAGCACCACTTCCTTCACGCGTGTGGCAATGCGGGGCTCTTTGCGCACCGCCATGGCGATGTTGGTCAGGCCTGCGGTGGGCACCAGCGTTACGGTGCCTGGTGGGTGTGCCATGATGGTATCAATGATCAGGTCGACGGCATGGATATCGGCCAATTGCAGAGTGGGTTCCGGTAAAACGGGACCATCGAGTCCCGATTCGCCGTGGATGTCGGGGGCGACTTCAATTTGCCGTACCAGCGGCCGCGAGCAGCCAGCGGCAAAGGGCACGCCGGTGATGTTGGCAATGCGCGCCACGGCCAGCGCATTCCGCGTGACCTTCTCCAGCGTCTGGTTACCGACGACGGTGGTGACGGCCAGCAGTTCAATATCTGGGTTGCCCCATGCCAGCAGCATCGCGATCGCATCGTCATGCCCAGGATCGCAGTCCAGTATGATTTTCTTCATGATTTTTCCTGATGCAGGGGCATTTTTTCGAGCATAACCTAGAGGTGGGCAGAGGGGTATGACCAGCGGGCCGTTTTGTTAACGTCATCAAAGGATTGAATAAATCTGCCCCGGAAGGGGCAGATTGCTGGCTTAGTCTTCCAGCTTCAGCACCGGCTCTCTCTTCAGCACTACGCGCAGCACAAAGTAATACACGATGCCGATCGCCAGCCAGCTAAGGCCGAGGATTTTGGCTTCGATATCCATCTCGTACAGTACAAAGGCGATGATCGACAGGCCGATCAGTGGGAACAGCAGGTGTTTTACCCAGGCCTTGGACTTCTGGCGGATGATGTAGTGGTTAATCACCGACAGGTGCAGGATCAAAAAGCCCATCAGCGCCCCGAAGTTGACTAACCGGCTCAGGTTGTCGATGCTGCCGTTGAAGTACAGCCCGGAACCGAGGGAGATCACCGCGACCAGCAGGGTGCTGACGTAAGGGGTTTTAAAGCGTGGATGTACCTTGGCCAGGATCTTCGGCAATTGGCGGTCTCGCCCCATGGCGAACAGAATGCGGGAGATGGCGGCCTGCGCGACTAACGCATTGGCAATCCCCCAGGAGAGCGCCGTCGCCCAGATGGTCGCCTGCTTTAACCAGGAACCGCCCGCCAGATTGGCGGTATCGTAGAACGCGGTATCCAGGTTAGTGAAGTTTTGGCCCGCAGCCAGATCGGCGGCAATCCAGGTTTGCAGAATAAACAGCGACCCTACCAACAGCAGTGCATACAACGAGGCTTTCCCCACGGCATCGGCCCCGCCTTTACTCTCTTCGGACAGCGTCGAAATACCGTCAAAGCCCAGGAATGACAGCACCGCGATAGATACCGCACCCATCACCAGCGGCAGGCTGAATTTCTCGGCGTTGTAGAGCGGGTTCAGCGTCAGGCCACCGGAACCTTCGCCGGAATACAGTGCCGTCAGGCCCATTACCACAAAGATGGTCAGGATCACGATCTCCGCCACCAGGATGTAGCGGTTGGCCTTGGCGGTGAACTGGATCCCCACCAGGTTGATCGCACTGTTGATCACGATAAAGGTCACGATCCACACCCAGGCGGGTACTTCTGGCAGGATCGGGCCGAGCGCCGCCGCGCTGACGATATACAGCAACGACGGCACCAGGATGTAATCGAGCAGGATCAGCCAACCGGCAAAGAAGCCGACGGTTTCATGGATGCCGCGCTGGGCATAGGCATAGACCGAGCCGGAAACCGGGAAAGCACGGGACATTGACCAGTAGCTCATGGCGGTGAAGAACATCGCCACCATGCCGATCAGATAGGCCAGCGCCACCATGCCCTGTGCGCCTTCCCACACGTAGCCAAACACGCCAAACGGCGCGATCGGCACCATAAAGATCATGCCGTAAATCACCAGATCTTTCAGGGTGAGGGTACGGTGCAGTTCCTGCTTATAACCAAATTGTTCTACAGACATGGCGCTATCCCTAATCCAACTGGAGGTTTAACTGCTCGGCAACGCTGCGTGGCAGCGCGAAACGGCAGGTTTTCAGCGGATCGACCACCTGACAGATTTGCAGATCGCCAGTGATGCTCAGCAGATTGATGGCGTCGGCCAGCGAGACCTGGCTATAGTCCGCCACGAAGTGTGCCATATTGCGGGTTGCCAATTCGGCCGCTTCGTCCAGCGTTTTGGCGGATGCCAGGGTATAGAGCGTATCAATGGTGCTCATCATCGGGGTGGGCAGCGCGCGGTTTTTGACTACGCTCAGGTTCACCACCACTTCGCCGGGAATTTCCAGCCCGCATACCGAGACTTCACCATCGCCCATTGCGGCATGCAGATCGCCGAGCGCAAACAGCGCACCGGGAACGTTAACCGGCAGCCACAGCGTGCAGCCTTCGGTGATGATTTTGCAGTCCATGTTGCCGCCGTGGGCATCTGGAGTGCCGCAGGGGATCGGATCTTCGGCTGGGGCGACGCCAATTACGCCGATCATTGGTTTTAACGGCCAACGCACGCCGCCAGGCAGCAGGGCGAAGCCGTCTTCCAGCGGCACGGTGCGGATCTGTGGCTGTTGCAGCTCATCGCCAATGACGCCCAGGCCTGGAGCGGTGACCATGACTGCCTGATGGCTGGTTGGGGTAATACGTTTAATCTCTACCCGTAACACATCGCCGGGGTTCGCATCCTGCACGTAAACCGGCCCGGTAGCCGGGTTGATGCGGCTCCAGTCCAGTTCGGTGAAGGCGGCCTGTTCAGAGGCGATTTGATCTTCGAAGCAGTCACAGGTTTCAAAACAAACGTCGCTGCCGCTGGCAACGGTGGCCACAGGGGCGTTATCGCGCGACATGGCATATACCACGTGCGTACGTGAGATCTTTTCCATGGTGATTCCTATAATGAATAATGAAGCCTGGTTTTTATTATTTATGGCGATAATGATAATTGGGCGCACCTGCGCCAATTCATCAATAAATCACACCCGCAGGGGCGTAAGCAAGCATGCGAAAGGGGTAGCAGAATGGGCATTTTGGTTGGATTGGCAGGATATGCTTCAAACAATTATCGCGGTGGTTTATTACCCGCAACTATGGCGGAAATTTCCGCATAACCGATCGGTTAAGCCGAATGAATACAGCAGAGTTCTCAGTAGAGAATGGGAATCAAATGAAGGTAAATACTTTCGATAATTAGCATTAATAAAATGATTAACCGTTTTTATAGCAGTAAACGCTATATATCAGCTAGAGCAAACTTATTACCCTGGAGTGAACTCCAGGGATAAAGGGGAGCCTCAGCGATAGCCCTGATACACTTCCGCCACGCGTTTAAAGTATTCCGTCAGATAATTAATACACACCTGCACCTTGAGCGGCAGCTTGTCCTTCTCGGTGTACAGTGCGTAAACCGGGCGGGGTTCTGAATGGTAGCGCTTGAACAGGATCTCAATCTCGCCGCGTTTGATCTCTTCGATGACCCACATCAGTGGCGCATAGGCAATCCCGGCCCCGGCCTTGAGCCAACGGATCATGGTTTGTGAATCGTTGGTCACGAAGCGCCCCTGCGGGGAAATACGCGTACTGATGCCTTCGGGAGCCATCAATTCAAACTCACTGTCGGGCCGTACGCTGTATTCCAACCAGGAAAAATTCACCATATCCGCCGGTTTTT
Organism: Serratia sp. NCCP-200; assembly: GCF_059697885.1. Classification (NCBI taxonomy): domain Bacteria; kingdom Pseudomonadati; phylum Pseudomonadota; class Gammaproteobacteria; order Enterobacterales; family Yersiniaceae; genus Serratia; species Serratia sp. NCCP-200. Next base: position 342,674 of record NZ_BAAKUJ010000004.1, on the reverse strand, counting down.
GCGGTGTCCCGTGTTGAGTCAGGTAGCTTTTAGCGGCGCAGACCACCATCGGCATCGAGCCCAGACGTTTGGAAAACAGGCTGGAATCCTGCAGTTCGCCGGTGCGGATCACTACGTCCAGGCCGTCGGCAATCAGATCCGGGGCCGGAATGCCGGTGACCAGATTAACCGTCAAACCAGGATACTCTTGCAGCATATCGGCGGTCATGGTCGCCAGGACGTTTTGCGCCATAGTGGACGAACTGCCGATGCGCAGCGTGCCAATGGGCGTATTGTTCAGCGCATAAAGCTGCTCATGAACCTCGGCGGCTTCCTGCAACATGCGGCGGCAGCCCTGATAGTAGATTTTACCGGCTTCGGTCAGGCCGATACTGCGCGTGCTGCGGTTAAGCAGCTTCACCTGTAGATCATTTTCCAGTTTGGACACTGTCTGGCTGATGGATGAAACGCTCATGTCGAGCTGGCGTGCTGCCGCGGTAAATGACCCACATTCAACGACTTTGGCAAACACGGACATCCGTTTTAGTCTTTCCATTGTTCACTCTGGCTTAAAAGTGATTTAGATCACAGATTATAGATGAGTTGATAGTAAGCAGGCTAATATAACGCGTCGGGTGTAAAGATCTTCTGAACGCTTGAGCGTGGTCAGCTATGTCGCGGTTTACTGCCGTGGCCGCACGATCCCTCCGGTTATCCATACATTCCCTCTCGCGGAAGCCTGCTGTTAGCTTAACCTTTTTTCAGGTTTATGGCCTGGTCAACTACCAGATCATAACGTTTGGCGTCCGTGCGCTAGAATGTAAATGGAATGTGAAATCAGCAGGGAAAACCCCCGGTGTAGTAAACAATTAAGGATAAAGTGATGAGTTTGCTTCCGGTTATGGTCATTTTTGGACTGTCGTTCCCACCGGTATTTTTTGAGCTGTTAGCGTCGTTGGCCCTGTTCTTCGTCATACGCCGCCTGTTGCAGCCGACCGGGATTTACGATTTTGTCTGGCATCCGGCGTTGTTCAATACCGCGCTGTATTGCTGTTTGTTTTATCTGATTTCGTGTCTTTTCGTTTGAGGCTGCTGTGAAAACTTTGTCATTAAAAATACTCCGCATCGCCATCACCTTGCTGCTGGTTCTGTTGGCGGCCATTGCCGTGTTCAAGGCGTGGGCGTTTTACACCGAATCGCCTTGGACGCGTGATGCCAAATTCACCGCCGACGTGGTGGCGATTGCCCCGGACGTCAGCGGTTTGCTGACCGACGTGCCGATCACCGACAACCAGTTGGTGAAACAGGGCCAGATCCTGATGGTGATCGACCAGCCACGTTACCAACAGGCACTGGCCGAAGCCAACGCCGATGTGGCCTATTATCAGACGCTGGCGGCCGAGAAGAAGCGTGAAGCGGGCCGCCGTGTGCGCTTGGGGATCCAGGCGATGTCACAAGAAGAGATCGACCAATCCAATAACGTGCTGCAAACCGTGCAGCATCAGTTGGCCAAGGCGATCGCCGTGCGCGATCTGGCGCAGTTGGATCTGGAACGAACCACGGTGCGTGCGCCAGCAGACGGTTGGGTCACCAACCTGAACGTCCACGCAGGGGAATTTATCACCCGTGGTTCTACAGCGGTGGCGCTGGTGAAGAAAAACAGTTTCTATGTCATCGCCTATCTGGAAGAAACCAAGCTTGAAGGGTTGAGCAAAGGCGATCGTGCCGAGATCACCCCGCTGGGCAGCAACCGCATTATGCACGGCACCGTCGATAGCCTGGCCGCGGCGGTGAATAACAGCAGCAGCACCCCAAACAGCAAGGGGCTGGCGTCGATCGACAGCAATCTGGAGTGGGTGCGTCTGGCACAGCGCGTGCCGGTGAAAATCATCCTCGATGAGAAAGATCAGCAACACTCTTACCCGGCGGGTACCACCGCGACCGTGGTCATAACCGGCAAGAACGATCGCAGCATCGACAGCGGCTCGCCGTTTATCCGGCTGATGCATCGGTTGCGTGAGTTCGGCTAATGAACAGCCCAACCTTTCTGCGGCTGCGGTTTGCCTGCAAGCTCAGCTTTGCGATCGTCTTCGCCCTGTTTGTCGGTTTTCACCTCAATCTGGAAACCCCGCGCTGGTCGGTGCTGACTGCGGCCATTGTGGCTGCCGGCCCGGCCTTTGCCGCCGGGGGCGAACCTTTCTCTGGCGCGATCCGCTATCGTGGCTGGCTGCGTATTATCGGCACCTTTATCGGCTGCTTTGTCGGCTTGCTGATTATCGTTACCTGTGCCCGTGCGCCGGTGGTGATGCTGATGCTTTGCTGCGTCTGGCTGGGGGTCTGTACCTGGATCTCCTCGCTGGTGAAGGTCGAAAACTCTTATGCCTGGGGGCTGGCGGGCTACACGGCGCTGATTATCATCGTCACCTCCGCAGCCACTACAAACACCACAACCTCACTGTTGGACGCGCCACAGTTCGCTGTAGAGCGCTGTAGCGAGATCGTGCTCGGTATTCTCAGTGCGGTACTGGCCGACCTGCTGTTTTCCCCGCGTTCGATCAAACAGGATATCGATCGTGCGGTGGATCAACTGCTGGTGGGGCAGTACAAGCTGATGCAAATGTGTATCAGCGATGCCGGCAAGGAAGATATCGACCGCGCCTGGAGCGATCTGGTTAAAAGCACCACCGCCATCCACGGGATGCGCAGCAACCTGATGTTGGAATCATCGCGTTGGCAGCGGGTTAACAGCCGCTTGCATGCGTTACATACGCTTTCGCTGACGTTGATCACCCAGGCCTGTGAAACCTACCTGATTTTGCTCAATCACCCGGATGCGGTGAAGGAAAATATCCGCGAGCTGCTGATGGTTCCAGCGGAAACCGCGCAGGAAGTGCATAAACGTCTGAAGCTGGTGCGCCAGGTGCTGGCAACCAACCGTAGCGATGAACATCTGCAAACGGTCACCGGCTGGGTGGGCGCAGCGACGCGCTATCTGCTGGTGGCAAAAGGCGTGCATACCAACAGCGGCATCAACGCGGTAGAAAACGAGATACTGGCCGGGGAAGTGGTGGTGAAGAGGCCGTCGGCGGAAGGCCACCATGCCATGATCAACGGGCTGCGAGCCTGGGCGGCGACCTCAATAGGCTGCCTGTTCTGGCTGTGGACCGGCTGGACGTCCGGCAGCGGTTGTATGGTGATGATCGCCGTCGTGACCGCATTGGCGATGCGTACGCCAAATCCAAAAATGATGGCGCTCGACTTCCTGCTGGGCGTGCTGGTGGCGTTGCCGCTCGGTGCGCTGTTTTATATGTTTATTCTGCCGGAAACCCAGCAAAGCATGTTCTTGTTGTGTCTGAGCATGGGCATCATGTCCTTTGTCATCGGTATCGAAGTGCAGAAACGCCGTTTGGGATCGCTAGGCACCCTGGCGAGTACTATTAACATCATCGTGTTAAGCAATCCGATGAGTTTCCATGTCTCCTCGTTTATCGACAGCGCCATCGGCCAGATTATCGGCTGCTTTGTGGCGATGATCGTGCTGTTCCTGATCCGTGATACCTCACGTGAACGTACCGGCCGCACGTTGATGAATCAGTTGGTCAGCAGCGCCGTTTCGGCGTTGACCACCAAGGCGGCGCGCCGTAAGGAAAACCATCTGCCTGCGCTCTATCAGCGCCTGAACCAGCTGCTGATGATGTTCCCGAACGACATTGCCAAATACCGGCTGGCGCTCAACCTGATTATTGCCCACCAGCGGATGCAGATGACCGAGATCCCGGAGCGGGAAGAGCTTTCGGTGTTCCACAAGCAGATCCGCAGCACCGCCGACCACGTGGTCACCGCCAAGAACGATGTGAAGCGGGCTTACTACTACGATCGGTTACTCAAAGAGATGAATGAATATCAACAAAAGCTGGTGGATAACCTCGCTCCGCTTAGCGTCACCGGGCCGGTAAAACGCCTGGCCGATATGCTGCATCGCTACCGTCATGCGCTGATTGATTGATATCTTCACTTTCCCGCCAAAGGCTATACTGCAAGGTTTACGTCCCCCGACTACGGGGGCTAAAATGCATGCAGGAAGGCCTCACAAACCATAATAATTCTGTATCAATTGCGGTTTTTGCTCGGGCGTCAGGCCTTTTGGATGCGAAATGGTTACATCTTGGTCATCTTTGATTCATTAATTTTTGCTATATATGCAGGGACGGTATGAATAAACGTACGCTTATTGCGATGTTGATTGCTTTGCTGGTGGCGGGATTCAGTGCGCTGCAAGGGGATGGCGATCGGGCTCTGACCAACGATTCGACCCCGGCGGCAGAGAGTATTGAACAACTGACGCAGCAGCAGCGGGTGGTCAGCTACGTGCAACAGCACCAGCGCCTGCCTGATTACTACATCACCAAAAAACAGGCTCGTGAGCAGGGTTGGGATGCGCGTGACGGTAATCTGTGCAAGGTATTGCCGGGCAAGGCCATTGGCGGCGACCGTTTTTCCAACCGTGAAGGGCAATTACCGACCGCCAACAACCGGGTATGGCGCGAAGCGGATATCAACTACCAATGCGGCCGACGCGGTGCCGATCGGCTGTTGTATTCCAGTGACGGTCTGATTTATGTCACACGCGACCATTATAAGAACTTCATGCGGATGGAGTGAGCCGATGGGGAAAATAGAGTTCGATTTTAACCAGATAGCGGACTTGCCAGCGTTCTATCGCCACTTTGCCGAGCGGTTTGCACTGGGTGAAGGATTTGGCGCCAACCTGGACGCGCTGTGGGACGTGGTGACCGGCGACATCAGCCTGCCGGTCGAGATTGAATTTCTCAATCTCAACGCCCGCAGCAAACGCCGCTTTGGTGCCATTATTCTGTTGTTTGAAGAAGCGGAGGAAGAGCTGGAGGGCAACCTGCGGTTCAATATCCGTGAAACGAGCAGCACAGCGACGCATCAGCGGGGATGAACGGGGTCCATCCCGCAGCGATGCCGCTGACAATCACTGTTGTGCCTCTGCCAGCTCTCGCAAGTACTGGAAGATTTGGCGGAATGATTTTGGCGGCTTGTTAGCGGCCTGCTCTTTCTGTGCGTTACGTATCAGGGCGCGCAACTGTTGGCGATCGGCCTGTGGATACAGATCCAGCACGGACGGGATCGCGTCATCACCTTCTGCTACCAGGCGATCGCGCAGCGCTTCCAGCTTGTGGAACAGCGAAACCTGTTGGTTATGGCGATTCTTCAGCTTGTCGAGCGCGGTCTGGATCGGTTCGACATCGCGAGCACGCAGCATTTTACCGATCAGTTGGATCTGGCGGCGGCGGCCTTCTTTCTTGATCTTCTGCGCCAGTTCGATGGCGGCACGCAGATCTTCATCCAGCGGGATGCGTTCCAAGGCGTTTTTACCCAGTTCAACCAGTTCGGTTCCCAGGTCTTTCAGCGCTTCGGCATCACGTTTAATTTCACTTTTACTGACCCAGATAATCTCGTCATCGTCCTCGTTTTCGTTCTCCGGGACTTCGTCGAGCCAGTCTTCAGGCTGTTTGTTCATGGTAGGCTCCGTTAAAAAGAGGCTAATCCTAACAGGTTGCCGGCTTTATGCGAAATTCCACGCGGTTCCTGTTAGACTCAAAAGTACATCGGGCTGTGGCCAGCGGGCGCAGCCTGAAATTATTTTGGCGCGTTATTGCGCGCAAAACCATGCCGACACGGCACTTTTCTCAACGATTTTCTGATTAACTATGGCCGATTGATGAAAGTAGTCACCCAAGTTGCAGAGCAGCGCAAAGCGCTGGAACACGCCGTTTCACAGGCGCTGGAGCTGGCACGCGCCGGTTCCGATGCGGCAGAAGTTGCCGTGAGCAAAACCACCGGTATCAGCGTCAGCACCCGCTTCGGCGAGGTGGAGAACGTCGAATTCAACAGCGACGGCGCGTTAGGCATTACCGTCTATTATCAAAACCGCAAAGGCAGTGCCTCTTCCACCGATCTTAATCCGGATGCCATTGCCCGTACCGTGCAGGCGGCGCTAGATATTGCGCGTTACACTTCACCTGATCCCCATGCTGGCCCGGCGGAAAAAGATCTACTGGCGTTTGACGCGCCGGATCTGGACCTGTTCCACCCCACCGAACTGGATGCCGAACGTGGTATCGAGCTGGCAGCCCGTGCCGAACAGGCTTCGCTGGCGGCCGACAAGCGGATTACCAATACCGAAGGCGGCAGCTTCAACAGCCATTACGGTATCAAGGTCTTCGGCAACAGCCACGGCATGCTGCAAAGCTATTGCTCCAGCCGTCACTCGCTCTCCAGCTGTGTGATTGCCGAGCATGATGGCGATATGGAGCGGGATTATGCCTACACCATTGGCCGGGCGATGAATGATATGGCCAGCCCTGAGTGGGTCGGCCAGGAATGCGCCCGCCGCACGCTGGCACGTCTTTCCCCACGCAAGCTGTCAACCATGAAAGCGCCGGTGCTGTTCGCCTCAGAAGTGGCAACTGGCCTGTTTGGCCACCTGGTGGGTGCTATCAGCGGTAGCAGCGTTTATCGCAAATCCACCTTCCTGCTGGATTCGTTGGGTAAACAGATCCTGCCGGAGTGGATGACCATTGAAGAACATCCGCACTTGCTGAAAGGGCTGGCCTCTACGCCGTTCGACAGCGAAGGTGTACGCACCCAGCGCCGCGACATCGTTAAAGACGGCGTGCTGGAAACCTGGCTGCTGACCAGCTACGCGGCGCGTAAATTGGGGCTGCATAGCACCGGTCATGCGGGCGGGATCCATAACTGGCGCATTGCCGGTCAGGGCGATGACTTTGCGGGCATGCTCAAACAGTTGGGCACCGGTCTGGTGGTCACTGAACTGATGGGGCAGGGCGTCAGCGGGATTACCGGCGATTACTCACGCGGAGCTTCTGGCTTCTGGGTTGAAAACGGTGAGATCCAGTATCCGGTCAGCGAGATCACCATTGCCGGCAACCTGAAAGATATGCTGCGCAATATCGTCAGCATCGGCAGCGATATCGAACTGCGCAGCAATATCCAGTGCGGTTCCGTGCTGCTGCCGGAAATGAAGATCGCAGGGCAGTAATCCCCCCTCACCCCAACCCTCTCCCACAGGGAGAGGGAGCTGCTTCAGCGTTGTGGTCAGGTGTGGGACGGTTTCCCCGAGATTGGGTAACTGGCTCTGAGTGGTGTGCAGGGGCTAATTTGTAGCACGTTCCAGTCCCCTCTCCCTTTGGGAGAGGGTTAGGGTGAGGGGTATCTCGGCTCCTCCCCACTCCTCCGCTTCAACCTTCCTTACAAATATCCGGTATCGGTTTTACCGTTCCATGCCTATGTTTATAACGGGTTAACTAAAACAATAACGGGAAGGTGAGCATGAAGAAGACATTGAAAGTGTTGGCAGCACTGACGCTGCTGGGAGCCAGTTCATGGGGGATGGCAGCCGAACTGGCCGATGACATGGATACCCTGGCCGCCAATTACAAAATTGTATTGAAAACCGACTCCACCGATACCTTCAAGCAGAGCCTGCAGAATATGCGTGCTGCGGCTACGGATGCCCAGAAAGGCACACCGCCGAAGCTGGAAAACAAAGCACCAGACAGCCCGGAGATGAAGGAGTTCCGGCAAGGGCTGGCGACGCTGATCGGGCAGATCGATCAGTCAATGGCGCTGGCGAATCAGGGCAAACTGGAGGACGCGCGTAAAGTGGCGCAGGGCTTCAAGCAAACCCGCGATGCCAATCACAAGAAATTCCGTTAAGCGTACTGCGGCAATCAACGTAGCGTTGACAAAAAGGGCGGCTGAATGGCCGCCCGGAAACCTGACTTAGCGGTGATACTCGCCCGCAGCCTCAGGTTGATACAGCAATTCCAACACTTCAATGCGGGCTTCTTCGCCGTTTGGCAATTGCCAATTGATCTGTTTACCCACGTGCATTCCCAGCAGTGCGGCACCCAGAGGTGCCATCACCGACAGCTGTTCAGCGCTGTCTTTGAGAGAAGCAGGGTAAACCAGCGTGCGCACATGTTCTTCTGAAGTATGCAGATCGCGAAAACGTACGCGGCTGTTCATGGTGACGACGTGTGCAGGGATCTGCGATGCTGGCACAATGTCAGCACGATCCAGCTCAGAGTTCAGCGCGGCGGCGACGTCAGTATTGGCAAAGGCTGGCTGTGCCAGTAGCGCATCCAGGCGTTCCGCATCCAGCTCATTAATGGTAATGGTTGGTTTGGTCATTCCACTCTCCAGTCCAATCAAAGGGCGCCCTTTCTGCGCCATAAATTCGGAAAACAACACAAAAGCAACACCCCCGCACCTTTGGGAGCGGGGGTGTGAAAAATGTCGGTTTGTCCTACTGATAGTAGGCTGTTAGGGCCGGAAAAGAAAGAGATCTCGATCACGAAGTTTTTTGCTCCGCGCTGCCAACTGGCAACTCTGCGTTGCAAACTCTTTTTGCAATCTCATTTACTTAGCGTAAAAACCCCCGATTTTGCGAAATGGATCCCCTGGAGTCACTTAATTTCCATTTCGAACTGGAAAAAAACGCGCTACACAAGCAATGCCCCAAAGGTTAGGGTAAAGACATCAAAGAAAGCGGGTAAAGGTAAAGCGCTTTACCGTTAACGGATAAATAGCTGGATCCAGAGGTGACTGCAAAGTGAATGACGGAACTGCTTCGGTAAGTAACAGGGAACAGACTGACATCAGTGAGGCCGCAGCGATTACTACTCAATTGTTGGCCGATATTACCGCCATGTTAGGTGAAGAGAATATTTACACCAATGCGGTGCAACAACAAATGTTGGAATCCCATATCCGCGCGATGGTGTTGCGCTCAATAACGGGTGAGCCCTTGCCGGAAGTTGATAAATCACTGTTTGATGAAATTTCTGCCGGATCGATGCAACTGGCAGAGCGAGTGGTAAATAAGTTTGCCACGTTACCGATTGAAGAGGCGTATCTGCTTTCGGTTCATTTTGAAGTGGCTAAAGATAACGACCAATAACGTTTAATTGATTAAAATTATTCAGGAGAAAAACCCCATGGGACAAATTACTGTAGTGATCGGCGATCGGCTGGGTAAAGGCCAGAAAGTGGGCCAAGGCGTTGAAAATGCGGGTGCCAAGGTGATTGTGATCCCTGGTATGGCGGCGGATATGAAGCTGGGTGACGTGATGAAAGCAGAGAATGCGCAACTGGGCATTTCCTTCTGCGGCAGCGGTGGCGCTGGGGCGATCACCGCACAGACCAAATATGGTTATAAATCCAGATATGGTATGCGTTCTATCGAAGAAGGCGTAACGGCAATTAACGAAGGCTGCAATGTATTAGGCTTTGGCTTTATGGATAAAGAAGAATTAGGCCAGCGGCTAGTGGAAGCGTATGTCAAAAAATACGGCAATCCGTAATGAAAGAGACTTATACCACCTCGGTTAACGTGGAGGGCAAAGGCGATAGTAAAGCTAAAGCCTTTGCCGGTGCATTAGCGAATGTACAGGGCGTGATTTTAAAATCCACCAATAATGTTCTGCTGCGTATCGAACCGCAGGATGTCAAAATAGTAAAGGCGGAAGAGAGAACCACCAAAGAAAAGTTTCTTTTCTTCTTCCTGGCGCGTGAAAGAAAAAGCTATGCCGTTTCATTAGAAATAACCGTGAACGTGACGATCATCAATACCGAAAAGGTGGTCTTCACCCAGAAATAAAAACGTTATATCCGTCGTGTTTCAAGCTATAGCCGCTATGGCTGCGTCTTGGGATCCACTGGGCATGACATAAGAAGGATATTCTGATGTTTTTAATCATCTTATTTAAGTCGATTATTATCGGCGGGCTGGTTGGCGTCGGTGTAGGGGCCGGTGCTGCACGTATGTTCCACGCACCGACGACGCAGGGTATGGGAGCGTTCCGTACCTTGGGTGAGCTGAACTCCTGCGAAGGCGATCCGGCTTCTCATTTCTCATTTGGTCTGGGCTTCTTCTTCAACGCCTGGGCGTCTTCAGTGGCGGCGGGTGCCTTCACGCAGGACGTTGACCATCGCATCATTCCTAACTGGGGCGCAGCAGCCCTGATGATCAAAAACCGCAACGTCGCGGAAACCATGCACGATCCAAAAAAGATGGCCATCGCTTGCGGCATCATCGGCATTTTGGTCGTGGCCTTCCTTAACACCACCGCTTCGGCAGTGCCTGCAGCCTTGCAGGTCACGGCCATCAAAGTGTTGGTTCCAGCAGCCAACCTGCTGGTGAACACCGTCATGCCGGTGATCTTCTGGCTGGCGGCGATCGAAGCGGGCAAACGTTCTGGCTTCTGGGGCACCATCTTCGGTGGTCTGGCACAGCTGATCATGGGTAACGCCGTACCGGGTCTGGTGCTGGGTATCCTGATTGGCAAGGGCGTTGAAGAAAGCGGCTGGAACAAAGTCACCAAGATCATGATGGTGGCGATTGTGCTGCTGTTCGTGCTGAGCGGCTTCTTCCGCGGCTTTGATATGAAAGTTCTCGAATCCTTCAGCCTGGGCGTGCCTGGCTGGCTGGATGCCATTCATAACACCCTGAGCGGAAAATAAGGAGCTGAATGATGGAAGCACAAGCAGACAAAGGCTTCTGGTATGCCGACTGGTCGTTCCCGATTTTTGTTGGCCTGCTCTCGTCCGGCGTGTTTGCCGGGACACACATGTATTACCTGTATGGCATAGGCGCGTTTAACGAAGTGGCCTTCGTTTCCATGCTGCGTGCCGGGATGGACACCGGAGTTTACGGTGCGGTGGCGGCGTTCGGTGCCAGCTTCCTGTTTGCCCGCATTATCGAAGGTTCTCTGGTAGGGATCCTGGATATCGGCGGGGCGATCCAGACCGGGGTTGGCCTGGGTGTTCCTGCGCTGTTGCTGGGCGCGGGGATTGTCTTCCCGGTAGCCAACTTTGCCGCCTCGCTGGTTACTGGCCTGGTCATTGGCCTGGCGATTGGTTACCTGATTATCCTGGCGCGTAAATTTACCATCAGCCAGAGCGACTCCACCTACGGGGCGGACGTGATGATGGGGGCAGGTAACTCTTCCGGGCGTTTCCTTGGGCCGTTGATCATCCTGTCTGCCATGGCAGCTTCGATCCCGATCGGCCTGGGTTCCCTGCTGGGTGCGCTGCTGTTCTACATCTGGGGCAAGCCGATCACCGGCGGCGCGATCCTGGGGGCCATGATCTTGGGGGCATTCTTCCCGGTAGCCATTTCTTAATCAAGTCCCAAGCCCTGGGTTAACTGCCCAGGGTTTGGCAAGGAGTAGCGAAGTATGTATGACCTAATCATCCGGCGCGCCAGGCTGGTGGACGACACACTGGCCGATGTGGCTATTGAGGCGGGTAAGATTGCCGTCGTCGGGCAGTTGGCGGCTGACGCCAGTGCCCACAAACAACTGGATCTGGCGGGGAACTACCGCCTGAGCGCTGGCTGGATCGACTCTCACGTACACTGTTATCCCTCTTCACCGATTTATCATGACGATCCGGACCTGGTGGGCGTGAGCAGCGGCGTCACCTCTGTGGTGGATGCTGGCAGCACCGGCACTGACGATATCGATGAATTCTATGCCCTGACGCGCAGCGCCAAAACCAACGTCTTTGCCTTCCTCAATATCTCGCGTATCGGTCTGCTAAGGCAGAATGAACTGGCCGATATGGCGGATATCAATAAGCAGCAGGTTAAACAGGCCATCGACGGCAAGCCTGGGTTTGTCATTGGTATCAAGGCGCGCATGAGCAGCAGCGTCGTGGGCCAGAACGGCACCAAACCGTTGGTGTTGGCCAAAGAGATCCAACAGGAAAACCAGCAACTGCCGCTGATGGTGCATATTGGCAACAATCCGCCGGATCTGGACGAGATCGCCGATCTGCTGACCCAGGGCGACATCATCACTCACTGCTACAACGGTAAACCGAACCGCATTCTGACCCCGGCAGGTACGCTGCGCGAGTCGATCCAACGTGCGTTAAAACGTGGCGTGCTGCTTGATGTGGGCCACGGTTCGGCCAGCTTCAGCTTTGAGGTTGCCCGTCAGGCCATCGCGCTGGGGATCTTCCCACACACCATCAGTTCCGATATCTACTGCCGCAACCGTCTGGCTGGCCCCGTGCACAGTCTGGCGACGGTGATGTCCAAATTCTTTACCGTTGGGCTTTCTCTGGCGCAGGTCATTGGCTGCGTAACGGAAAATGCCGCTGCGGCGTTGCGCCTGACCACCAAGGGGCAGCTGAAACCCGGCTTTGATGCCGACCTGACCATTTTTGATCTCCGCCAGGGGCCGCAGGTGTTTGCCGACTCCGAAGGGGAGTCCGTGAATGGCGAACAACTGTTGGTGCCGCTGGCCGCCGTGGTAGCCGGGGAAATCCTATTAACCGAACAAGGGAAAGCCGCTCATGTCTTCACTCTATGAAAAATATAATTTAAAGCAGGTGATCAACACTTCCGGTCGCATGACCGCACTTGGCGTTTCTACGCCACGCCAGGAGGTGGTTGATGTGGTGAATTATGGCCTCAACCATTACTTTGAAATCAAAGATCTGGTCAACAAGACCGGAGCGTATATTGCTGGCCTGCTGAATGTGGAAGACGCGGTGATTGTTTCCTGCGCTTCTGCCGGTATTGCCCAGTCAGTGGCGGCGGTGATCGTCAAGGACAACGCCAATCTGTTGGTCAACCTGCATTCCGCTACGGTGAACGAGCCGCGCGAGATCGTGTTGCCGCGTGGCCATAACGTCAACTTTGGTGCGCCGGTGGATACCATGGTCGCCCTTGGTGGCGGCAAGGTGGTGGAAGCGGGCTATGCCAACGAATGTTCCCCTGAGCAGATTGAAGCCTGCATTACCTCGCAGACCGCGGCCATTCTGTACATAAAGTCTCACCACTGCGTGCAGAAAAGCATGCTCTCCGTCGAACAGGCTGCCGTGGTGGCACGTAAGCATAACCTGCCGTTGATCGTCGATGCCGCTGCCGAAGAAGATCTGATGTGTTACTACCAGATGGGGGCCGATCTGGTGATCTACAGCGGTGCCAAGGCTATTGAAGGGCCAACCAGCGGGCTGGTGATCGGCAAGAAGCAATACGTAGAGTGGGTGAAGCAGCAGTCTGGTGGTATTGGCCGGGCGATGAAGGTGGGTAAAGAGGGCATCCTCGGCCTGACGCAGGCGATTGAAAGCTACCTGACGTCGGAGAAAACCACCGGTGCACAAATGGTAGAGCGCATGACGCCGTTTATCAGCCAACTGAATACCCTGAATGGCATCAGTGCCAAAACCGTCTGGGACAGCGCAGGGCGCGATATTGCCCGCGTTGAAATCACCTTTGATGAAGCTGTGTTGGGGATGTCGACCGTAGACATTGTCCAACGGCTGAAAACCGGTGATATCGCCATCTATTTCCGTGGCTACAAGGCCAACGAAGGCAAGATTGAGGTGGATGTCCGCAGCGTGAACGAGCAGCAGCTGATGACCGTCTTTACCTGTATTAAAAATCTGTTTACGGAGAACCAAGCATGAAGCTGAAGCCTAATTACTATAAAGACCGCGTTTGCCTCAACGTACTGGCTGGCTCAAAAGCCAACGCGCAGGACATCTATAATGCGGCGCAGGGGCACGTGCTGGTGGGCGTTCTTTCCAAAAACTATCCAGACGTTGAGAGTGCCGTGGCGGATATGTCGCGTTATGCACGCCTGATCGAGAACGCGCTTTCCGTGGGCCTGGGAGCTGGCGATCCCAAGCAGTCGAATATGGTCAGCCTGATCTCCGAGCATGTCCAACCCCAGCATGTGAACCAGGTATTCACCGGCGTCGGTGCCAGCCGTGCATTGCTGAAGCAAAACCAAACCGTGGTGAACGGCCTGGTCTCCCCAACCGGTCGCGTGGGATGGGTGAAGATTTCCACCGGGCCGCTGAGTGCTCAGGCAGCGGATGGTATCGTGCCGGTAGAGACCGCGATTGCGTTGTTGAAAGACATGGGCGGCAGCTCGATTAAGTATTTCCCGATGGGCGGCCTGAAGCATCAGGACGAATATGAGTACGTGGCGAAAGCCTGTGCCGAGCATGACTTTATGCTGGAGCCGACTGGGGGCATCGATCTGGAAAACTTCGAACCGATCCTGGAGATTGCGTTGAAAGCCGGTGTGAAGCAGGTGATCCCGCATATCTACAGTTCCATTATTGATTCCACCAGTGGTGATACTCGCCCGCAAGATGTCAAAACGCTGCTGGAGATCACCAAGCGGCTGGTGGGGTAAATCCGCGGCCCCTCACCCCAACCCTCTCCCACAGGGAGAGGGAGCTGTTTGGAGCTGTTATCAGGTGCAGGAGTGAGTCTGTAGCTTGTTTAACTACCTTGAGGCGGGGGACGGTGTTGTAGTTAGGTGTGGCGGTTGGATACTGGAGTTAAGTTGTGGCACGTTCTGTCCCCTCACCTTTCGGGAGAGGGAGCTGGTACGGAGTTGTGGTTAGGTGTGGTGTAAAGCAGTGGCATGTTCGATTTGATATGGCAGTTGGATACTGGAGTTAAGTTGTGGCACGTTCGGTCCCCTCTCCCTTTGGGAGAGGGTTAGGGTGAGGGGCATCTTTTTGTCCCTATCTATCGGTCAAAAGGATAACTATGCGAAACTGGCAGGCTTCGAAATTACGAATCGCTCCGCTGTGGAGCGCGCTGTCCCTGGCGTTGTTGGCTATCGCCAGCCCGGCGTTACATGCTGAGGATGCAATGAAACCCACGTCGTCTCATTTTGCCTATATTGGTACCTATAACCCGAACGGTGAGGGAGTTTATCGCATGCAGGTGGATGCGCAAACCGGGGCGCTGAGTGCCAAGACATTGGTCAGCAGCCTGCCTAATCCGGCCCAACTGGTCACCGATGCCAAAGGACAGACGCTGTACGTTGCCAGCGAGGTGGCAGATTTTAATGGCACCCAGCACGGGGGCATTGTCGCCTATCGCATCAATCCTCAGGACGGCAGCCTGACGCCGCTTAATCAGGTGGATTCACAAGGCGCGGGGCCGGTTTACCTTTCTCTGACGCCGGATGGCCGTCATCTGCTAGTGGCTAACTATGTCAGCGGCAGCGTTGCGGTGTTCCCGATCGACAGCGAAGGCAAGTTGGGAGCCGCCAGTTCTGTGCAACAAGATATTGGCCCTGCGGGTGCGGCCAAACCCGCCGCCGCGGTGGAAGGCAGCTTTGCCATCAGCGATCACAATGGCCCGCATGCGCATATGATCGCCAGCGATCCGAGCGGCAAGTTCGTGTTCTCTACCGATCTGGGCCTGGATCGTATCTACCAGTGGCGTTTCGATGCCGCCAGCGGCAAGCTGACGCCGAACGATCCGCCGTGGATCGCCGCCTCTTCCGCCGGAGCTGGCCCGCGCCACTTCATATTTCATCCAAATGGTAAAATTGTCCTACTAATCAACGAGGAAGCATCTACACTAACCAGCTACCGCTTTGATAGCCAAAATGGGACGCTGAAACAGTTACATGCAGTTTCAACCCTGCCTGCCGATTATAAGGGGACCAGCTTTGCCGCTGGCATGGCCTTGGCTGCGGATGGTAAAAATCTGTATGTCGCCAATCGTCTGCACAACAGCATTGCGCAGTTCAGCGTAAGCGGCGAGGGCGAACTGAAACCGGTGGCAGAGACTTGGACGCGAGGCGACTATCCGCGCACTATCACCTTGGATCCGAGTGGCCGTTATCTGTATGCCATGAATCAGCGTAGCGATAGCGTAACCCGCTTTAGCGTAGACCAGCTCAGCGGCAAGCTCAGTTTTGTTGAAGGCTACACCCCGGTGGGCAGCCCTTCACAAATGGTGTTCTTGCCAGCTGCGAAGTAACCAGTTGCCCGCTTGACCCCTCAGGCGGGCACGTTCATAACGGAAAGAGAATGGTGAGATTTCCCTACCCACGTTTGGCATCGCTGTTTGATGCTTTGCAGTCTGAAACCTTGCCGCAGGACGAGCTGGCAAAGCGTTTTGCCGTGTCTACCCGCACGGTACGCGCCGATATCACCGCGCTGAACGATATCCTGGCCAGTTTTGGTGCGCAGTTTGTCCACAGCCGCGGGGCCGGATATCGCCTGCAGGTTGATGATGAGGCCCGGTTTAGCGCACTCCAGCATCGGGAACGTAAACAGCACGCCACGCCGCGCAGCGCGCAGGAGCGGGTGCATTATCTGTTGATTCGCTTTTTGACCTCAGCCTTCTCGATGAAGCTGGAAGATCTGGCCGATGAATGGTTTGTCAGCCGAGGTACGCTGCAAAACGACATGGCTGAGGTGAGAGAGCGCCTGGCGCATTACCAGTTAACCATCGAAACCAAGCCGCGCTATGGTATGAAACTGTTTGGTGCGGAAATGGCGATCCGCTCCTGCCTGACCGATCTGCTGTTTCAACTGCATCTGGCGGATGCGGAAAATCCATTGCTGAACAATGACATCCTTCATCAGCCGCAGGTATTGACCTTTGCCGGGTTGCTGCACCCACTGCTGTCGCAATATGCCATTCGTCTGACCGATGAGGGTGAGCAATACCTGATCTTCTACTGTGCCGTGGCGCTGCGGCGCATCACGGACGGCTATCCGTTGCAGGATTTTGACGTGGAAGACGGTGATGATGCGGTGCGCAAAGCGTCAACCTGGCTGGCGGGTGAACTGAGCAAGGCCACGGGTAAAGAGATTGCGGCGGCGGAAGAGGCCTATTTGCGGGTCAACATTGCTGCCAGAAGAGTGCAGGAAGTACAGCCGACCAAAATCAACGCCGATGACGAAGAGGCGCTGGTGGATTACATCCTGTCCTACATTAACTCGCACTATAACTACAACTTGCAGAACGACAAGCAGCTGCGGGCCGATCTGCTCACCCATATCAAAACCATGATCACCCGGGTGAAATACCAGATCAATATCCCGAACCCGCTGTTGGCCAATATCAAGCAGCATTATCCGATGGCCTATGATGTGACGCTGGCGGCGGTCTCGAGCTGGGGTAAACACACGCCTTATACCCTGAGCGAGAACGAAATCGGCTACCTGGTACTGCATATTGGCGTCGGCCTGGAGCGGCACTACAACATTGGCTATGAGCGCCATCCGCAGGTGATGCTGGTGTGCGATACCGGTAACTCTACGGTGCGGATGATCCAGGCGCAGATTGCGCGCAAGTACCCGCAACTGGTGGTGACGCGCATCGTTTCGCTGCGTGATTACGAAATTCTCCCCAGTATCGACGAAGATTTTATCATTTCCAATGCGCGCATCAGCGAGAAGAACAAGCCGGTCGTCGTGATGTCGCCGTTCCCAACGGAGTATCAGCTAGAACAGTTGGGCAAGCTGGTGCTGGTCGATCGTACCAAGCCGTATATGTTGGAAAAATTCTTTGATGCCAACCACTTTATGATCGTCAACGAGCCGCTAACGCAGGAGCAGCTGTTTAGCAAAGTTTGCGCTCAGTTGGAGCAGGAAGGCTATGTGGGCAGTGATTTTTACCCTTCGGTCGTTGAGCGGGAGGCCATCGTTTCTACCTTGCTGGGGGAGGGGATTGCTCTGCCGCACTCTCTGGGGCTGTTGGCGAAAAAGACCGTGGTGGTCACGCTGCTGGCACCGCAGGGTATCCCGTGGGGAGAAGGTGAGGTGGCACACGTCATTTTCTTGCTGGCGATCAGCAAAAGCGATTACGAAGAAGCGATGGCGATCTACGATCTGTTCGTCACCTTTGTGCGAGAACGTTCGATGACCCGCCTGCTGGGCAGTGACAATTTCGACAGCTTCAAAGCGGTGGCGTTGGACTGCCTGAGCCGCATTTAACGGCTCCCCCTCTGAATGCAGAGGGGGAGCACCGTATTAATCGTCTTTCTTCTTGCCGAATATCTTCATCAGCGCGCCGACGATCAGCCCTAGGGCGATGCCGCCTAAAATCCAGTCAACCAAACTCATTGTTGTGCTCCCGCGATCCTATAGTGCTGATCATATTATCATTCAATCAAGAACGCCCCATCGATCATTAACCTCCGTTGCTCGCTAGTGTAACTGAGCCAGGAATTCTTGCTGTTGGACTTCTCCAGTACGATGGCCAGTTCCGCCTGACTAAGGGATAGCTCGTCCTGCCAGAACGGGGCGATGGCGTGGCGCGTGATAAAGTCGATCAAAAAGCGCGCCGGGCTGTCCTGCTCTTCAGGGAATAGCCGCAGGGCCAGCTCGGTCATTAATGCACGTTGTTGCGGCTGCTCGCTTTCTCCCAGCAATTCAAGGAACGGCAGCAGCAGGCGGCCGCACACTTGGCCGTGGTGGTAATCACGCAATGCCCCTATCTCGCCCGCGATGCCGTGGATCACACCCAGGCCCGCCATACTCAACGTCAGGCCACCCAGGTAGGAAGCTTGCATAATCGCTTCGCGGGCCTCATCGCTCTGTTTCAGCACCGGCCAGGCGCAAAGGAAATGATGGATGCCACTCAACGACATCTCGCGCGACAGGCTGCTAGCCGTCTTGGAAAGGTAGGCTTCAAACAGATGGGTGAAGGCATCGATAGCGCAATAGGCCAGTACATGGTCTGGCGCTCCTTTCAGCAGGTCAGGGTCGAGGATCGCCACCTGTGGCACAAAGTTATTATGCCGCAAAGAGGCTTTCACCTTGGTGACCTGAGTATCGGTGATCACTGCGTTTTGGGTTACTTCGCTACCGGTGCCTGCGGTGGTGGGGATGGCAATCAACGGCAGTGTTGCGCCACTGATTTTGCTGTCACCCACTTTTTCCATATAACGCAGGGTTGGCAGCGGGTGTTCGATCAGGGCAGCGAACGCCTTGGCGGCATCCAGCACGCTACCTCCGCCGATGGCTACCACTCTTTGCACCTGGCCTCGCCAGCGCGCTACCCATTGGTCGATTTCTTGCGGGGAGGCCTCATGGGCGACAATTTCTTTGCCTACCAGCAACGGCGTCAGCATCGGGGCCAGTTCAGCATAGAGGGTGCCGTTAAGGAACGATCGGCAGGTGAACAGCAGCGTGGTCTGCGGCTCTGCCTGGAGCAGTGGGATCAGGTGCTGGATGCTGCCCTTGCCAAACCAGGCCTGCCGGTTGGCGATCATCAGACTAGTGGTCATGCTCTCTCCTTGGCGTATTTGGGCATTGAAACCACAGCATAATTCAGCCTGGCTGGGCGAACCAACGCTTTTCCGTCGCTTAACGCGAAATTGTTAAGATATTAATCAATTCAATTTGTGTGGGTAATCGTTGTAAGGACCTAACTTGTGATTTGATTAACATGTAAACAGTAATACCCTTGCATTCTGGCCAATTGAATGCTTTTTATAGCCTATTGGCCCAATATCGGTCGCTGATTCGTTGGGAAAGGTTGATTGTTAATTTATTAATGATTGTGGGGGCGAAATGAGTATTCAGGTCGAAAGATTATCGGCGGTGATCGACGCAGTCGCTACCCGCCAATTCTATGCCAGCCTGCTGGGTTATCTAGAGGGTTTCTTCGCCTTTGATAATGCCATCGTCTATGCCTTCGAATATGGTCAGGCACCGCGCTGCCTGATGAAAACCGAGAAAGAAAACAGCGATGCGGTAAACCAGATTTACCAGCAGGGTGCTTACCTTGAAGATCCCTTTTACCAGGCGCTGAACGGCGGCGGCCATGGCGATGTGTTTACGCTGCGGCAACTGGCTCCCTGTGGTTTTTACCAGACGGATTACTACCGTAACTTTTACCGTAAAACCGGCTGGCACGACGAGGCTGGCGTGTTGCTGCAACTGACGCCGGAACGCGGACTAGGCATATTTTTCGGCTCGGCCCGGCAAACGGTTGGCGTGCGTTATCCCCAACTGGCTGACCTGCGTGGTGCGTTGACGCTGGTAAAAAGCGTGGCACGGCTGCATGGGGAAGTGGTGGTCGCGGCTAATGTGCCCACTCCCTCCGCCCCTCTGGTAGATAGCGCAGCCCAGGCGCGCTATGCGTTAAGCCCGCGTGAACGTGAGATCGTCGATCTGATCCTGAGCGGCAACGGATCGCAGCAGATCGCCGAACGTCTGTTTATCAGCCTGGGCACGGTAAAAAATCATCGCAAGAATATTTACGGCAAGCTGAATATTGGTTCTCAGGCCGAGTTGTTCAGCCTGTTCTTGAGTCCCCCCCTGCGCCGTACGGCATAATGTTAAAAAAGTGTTGCGAATGTCCCTAAAGGGACATAGCCGCCCACCCACGCTCTGCTGATAATCCAGGCTAAGGCAATGGGTAAAGGGAGTGCAGCAATGAATAATCAAATCGAATCGTTAACCTACTACGCGGCGACCAAGAAATACGATCTGCGCTTCCCCACGCTGGAAGAGGATCTGGATGTTGACGTGGTGATCATCGGCGGTGGCTTCTCCGGCATTAATACGGCGCTGGAACTGGCGGAAAAAGGCATCACCAATATCGCTATTCTGGAGGGCCGTCATCTGGGCTACGGCGGGACGGGCCGCAACGGTGGCCAGGTGATGGCCGGGATCGGCCACGATCTGGAGAAGATCAAGCGCCACGTTGGCCCGGCAGGGTTAGAAACCATCTTCAAGATCAGTAACCTTGGTGCCGGGATTATCCGCGAGCGGATTAAAAAGTACGCCATCGATGCCGATTTCTGCTTTGGCTATGGCTACCTCGGCAGCAACGCCAGGCAGGAAAAGACCCTGCGTTCCTGGCTCAAAGAATTCAAAGCGGTCTCACCGGATGAAGAGATCGAGCTCTATACCGGCTCCGAAGTGAAGCAGGTGGTGGGGTCTGATGCTTATACCTGTGCGCTGAAACACATGGGGGGTGGCCACGTTCATTCTCTCAACCTGCTATTGGGGGAGGCGCAGGCGCTGAGTGGTTACGGGGTGAAAATCTTCGAAAACAGCAACGTGCTGAATGTGGAATACGGCCCGCGCATTACCGTGCGTACCGCCATGGGATCGGTACGCGCCAACAAGATGCTGTGGGCCTGCAACGGCTTCCTCAACGGCATGGATCCCTTTATCTACAAAAAGACCATCAATACCTACGCCTTCCAGTTGGCGACAGAACCGCTGTCTGACGAGCTGATCCGCCAGATCAGCCCGATCCGTGGGGCTTACAGCGATATCCGGCCGGTGATCGACTATTACCGCGTCACCAACGAGAACCGCCTGTTGTTCGGTAGCGCCACCCGGCTGGTCGAATATATCCCTTCAGACCTGAAGGCCTGGAACCGCAACCTGATGCTGAAAGTGTTCCCGTATCTGAAGGACGTGAAGATCGACCTGGCCTGGGGCGGGCCGCTGTGTTGCAGCGCCAACCTGTTCCCGCAGATCGGCACCTTACCGCAGCACGATAACGTGTTTTACGTGCAGGGCTATTCCGGCTTTGGGGTGACACCGAGCCATATCGTTTGCAAGGTGTTGGCGGAAGGAATGAGTGAGGGGTCCGATCGCTATGACCTGATGAGTTCGATCCCGCACGTGGATATTTTTGGTAAAGACAAGCTGCGCCGTGTGATGACCACTGCGGGCAAGGTTTGGCACCAGACTTCCGGCTACTGGAAGGGGCGTCGTTAATTCTGACCACTAATCTATAAGGAAAAACCATGAAACCATTACTGCTTAAACAAGCGCTACCAGAACTGCAACAGATTGGCAGCGTCAGCAACCTGGGGGCCACGGTGGTCGCCGGTGAACCCAACGTCGGCGTGGCGATGATTTTTGGCGCGCCAACGGACAACCTCAACTGCGGTGTCTTCAGCTGTACCCGTGGCACCTTCGTGATGGAATATCCGTTTGCGGAACATGCCACGGTATGGGAAGGCACGGCAACGCTGACCAATGAAAACACCGGCGAGTCGGTACAGTATCAGGCCGGAGATTCCTGGTTTGTTGAGAAGGGCACCCCGGTGCGCTGGGAAATCACCTCGGATCGTTTTGTGAAGCACTATCTGGCGATTGTCGAAGGCTAACCCGCAAGGAGGGCGATGCGATGACGGATATTACACTGTTGCCACAGGTCACGGCCTTTCTGGACCGCCAGCAGGGCCATTACATTCATGGCCAACCGGTGGCTGGGGCAGGCGTAGAAAGGTTTGCGGTGGTTAACCCGGCAACCGGGCTGGCCATTGCGCAGGTGAATGAAGGCGGCCAGGCTGAAGTCGATGCGGCAATGCAGGCGGCCTTTGGCGCTTTCCACGGTAGTTGGGCACAGGTTTCTCCCTTGGAGCGTGGCAACTGCCTGACGCGCCTGGCCGATCTGCTGCAAACCCATCGTGAGGAACTGGCGCAGCTGGAAAGCCTGTGTTCCGGCAAAACCATTCAGCTGTCTCGCGGGCTGGAAATCGATATGGCCTCGCAGTTCCTGCGCTACTTTGCCGGTTGGTCGAGCAAAATCAGCGGAGAAACGTTGAACGTTTCATTGCCTTCCTTCCAGGGTGAGCAATACAGCGCATTCACCCGGCGTGAGCCGTTGGGCGTGGTGGTCGGCATCATTCCGTGGAACTTCTCGATCATGATCGCCATCTGGAAGCTGGCTGCGGCGCTCACCTGTGGCTGTACGGTAGTGCTCAAGCCGAGTGAGTATACGCCGTTAACCATGCTGCGGGTGGCGGAATTGGCAACGGAGGCGGGCATCCCGGCTGGTGCACTCAACGTGATCAACGGTTCAGGCGCACGCCTTGGCCCTATGCTTATCGCCCATCCGCGTTGCGCCAAAGTGACCTTCACCGGCTCGGTGCCTACCGGGATCGCGGTGGGGAAAGCGGCGATGGAGCAAGGGATTGTGCGTACCACGCTGGAACTGGGGGGTAAGAATGCCGCCGCGTTTCTGGCGGACGTCTCGGTCGACAAGATGGTCGACGGGATTATCGAGGCGGGCTATCTGAATCAGGGCCAGATCTGTGCCGCAGCAGAGCGTTTCTACCTGCCTGCCAGCCATATCGATGAGGTACTGGCAAAGCTGACGCAGCGCTTGGCGGCCATGAAGGTGGGCTCACCGCTGGATGAGAGTACCGAAGTGGGGCCATTGGCCAACGAGGCACATTACCGCAAGGTACTGGCGCTGTTTGACAAGGCACGGGCTGATGGCAGCCAGATCGTCTGCGGCGGTCAGGCGTTGGCAGGTCCAGGCTTCTTTGTTGCGCCGACGGCGATCCGCGCTAATGGGCCGCATGATGCGTTAATGCGTGAGGAGACCTTTGGCCCGGTGGGCACTTTCCTGGCCTATGAGGATGAAGAGCAGATGATCGCCATGATCAACGATTCGCCTTATGGCCTGGCCGCCAGCCTGTGGACCAACGATCTCAGCAAGGCGATGCGCATGATCCCGCGGATTGAAGTGGGCACCTTGTGGATCAATATGCACACATTCCTCGATCCGGCGTTGCCATTCGGTGGGGTGAAATCGTCGGGGATGGGCAGAGAGTTCGGCAGCGCGTTTATCGAGCATTATACCGAGTTGAAATCGGTGATGGTCAGATACTGATTGCCGTTGTTTTTTTAGGGGCGGAGGATCTCCGCTCCCATTAATCTTCGTCGAAGCCTGAATTAAACAGCTCAATCACCGCTGCCAGTGCCTGTTCTTCCTGCGGCCCGGTGGCTTCAATTTCGATCTGGCGGCCCTGGGCGGAATCCAGCATCAGCAGCGCAATTACGCTGCTGGCTTCCGCTTCGGTGCCGCTGTCATTACGCAGCAGCACTTCGGCGTCAAAACTCTGCACCAGCTCAAACAGCTTCATAGCCGGGCGTGCGTGCATGCCCAGCTTGTTCTTGATCTCAACCGTCTGCTTGACCGTCATTGTTGTTTACGCTTTTCCAGTGTGCGGTGACGGGATTGCACGTTCTTGCCGCGTGAACGGAAATAATCCGCCAACTGTTCAGCCACGTACACCGAACGGTGCTTACCGCCGGTACAGCCAATGGCGACGGTCAGATAGCTGCGGTTGTTGGTCTCCAGCATCGGCAGCCACTGTTCCAGATAGCTACGAGTCTGGTAGATGAAGTTGTGCACTTCGGTGTGGCGATCGAGGAACGAGGCCACGGGCTTATCCAGACCGGTCATCGGGCGCAGTTTAGGGTCCCAGTGCGGGTTGGGCAGGAAGCGTACGTCGAACACGTAATCGGCATCGATAGGAATGCCGTGCTTGAAGCCGAAGGATTCGAACACCATCGTCAGCTCGCGTTCGCGTTTGCCCAACAGACGGGTACGCAGCATTTCCGCCAACTCGTGCACCGACATTTCCGAGGTATCGATAATCAGATCGGCACGGGAACGCAGTGGCTCAAGCAGATCGCTTTCTTCATCGATCGCGCTTTCCAGCGACAGGTTCTTGGCAGACAGAGGATGCAGGCGACGGGTGTCGCTGTAGCGGCGGATCAGGGTGTTGCGATCGGCATCAAGGAACAGCAGCTGCGGCGTGAAGCTCTCCGGCAGCTGGGTCATTGCATATTCAAACACTTCCGGCGATTCCGGCATGTTACGGACGTCGATGCTTACCGCAGCGGAGCTATTACGTTCGGCCAGCGTCTGGGCCAGCTGTGGCAACAACACCACGGGCAGGTTATCAACGCAGTAAAAACCCATGTCTTCCAACGCCCGCAAGGCGACGGATTTCCCCGAACCGGAACGGCCGCTGACAATCATCAGCACCATGTGGTAACTCCCCTTGCATCTCAATGGCGCTCATCGCCACCGTTAGGATCTATTATCCGGGCCACGGCCCGGATATATCGTAAGTAAAACAGTAGCGTTTTCATGGCGGAAAGTCACGCCAGCCGCTGGTTACTCGGTGATGATCTGATACAGCTCCTCGTCGCTCAGCGCTGCGCGCAGGCGGCGGCACACGGTTTTGTCGGCCAGCCGTTTGGCAACCAGCGATAGCGTATGCAAGTGAGTTTTACATTGATCGGCCGGTACCAGCAAGGCGAACAGCAGATCGACCGGTTGATTATCAATGGCATCAAAGGCGATAGGTTGCTCAAGGCGGATAAACACGCCAACGGCCCGCAAAGTGTCCTCTTCCAGTTTGCCGTGTGGGATCGCGATACCGTTGCCGATACCGGTACTGCCCATACGTTCCCGGGTGAGTACTGCGTCAAACACCACCTGCGAAGGTAGGTTGAGCTGCTTGGCCGCCAGCTCGCTGATAATTTCCAAAGCCCGTTTCTTGCTGGTGCAGTGTACCGAGCTTCTGGTGCACTCGATGTTTAACACCGAGCTTAATTGCATTATTTCGTTGTTCATCTCATCTTCACTTAAAACCGCGTCCTGTCGCTTTATTGCAAGCCTGCTTTACCATTGGAAAGCAGGCTTGCGTTGATAACCTTCATGAAACGGTTTTTCGCCTGTTTAACCCTGATGGCTTATCGGCGCATACCTATACAGGTGCTGCGCCGAGGGTTGCCGTGTAGCCAATGCGACTACGATGTGGGCCATTACGCATCGCATAACGGCCCAGAATGTCAGTGTTGCTTTAGTTTGTCTTTATGTTTGTTCAATTGACGCGCCAGTTTGTCGATCAGGCAGTCAATTGCGGCATACATATCTTCTTTTTCCGAGGTGGCGTGCAACTCGCCCCCATTCACATGCACCGTTGCTTCCGCAATCTGCTGCACTTTTTCCACACTGAGTACGACATATACCTGGTTAATGCGGTCAAAATACTGCTCGAGTTTGGCAAACTTGGTGTTGACGAACTCACGCATTGGTTCGGTGACTTCGACATGGTGTCCGGTAATGTTGAGCTGCATAATGTCTTCCTTCTCTATAGAGGTCAAACCAACTGTTTACGCTGGTTGGACGGCGGGATGGACAAAGACTCTCGGTACTTGGCAACGGTGCGCCGCGCCACCATGATCCCCTGATCGGAAAGCATGGTGGTCAGCTTGCTGTCGCTAAGCGGTTTGGCAGGGTTTTCCGCCGCGATCAATTTCTTCACTAACGCCCGGATCGCCGTAGAGGAGGCTTCGCCACCGCTGTCGGTATTCACATGGCTGGAGAAGAAATACTTCAATTCGAAAATACCACGCGGGCTGTGCAGGAATTTCTGCGTCGTCACGCGTGAGATTGTCGATTCATGCATTTCCACGGCCTGGGCGATATCCGCCAGCACCATGGGCTTCATAAATTCTGCACCCTGTTCAAAGAACGCCTCCTGCTGTTCGACAATACAGCGGGTCACCTTGAGCAGCGTGTCGTTCCGGCTTTCCAGGCTCTTGATCAGCCACTTCGCTTCCTGCAAATTGCTGCGGATATACTGGCCGTCGGCATCGTTGCGCACCGTGTTGCCCAGTGCCGCATATTGCTGGTTGATTTTCAGCCGTGGGATGCTGTCTGCATTAAGCTCTACCACCCACTTGTCCTGCACCTTGCGCACCAACACGTCCGGGATCACATACTCGGATTCACCGGTATTGATCGACTGCCCAGGGCGCGGATCGAGCGAGTGGATCAACACCATCGCTTCTTTCAGTGTATCTTCTTTTAAGCGAGTTGTTCGCATCAGGGTGCGAAAGTCGTGGTTGGCCAGCAAATCCAGATGCTCGCTGACGATCAGGCGGGCCTCCGCCAGATAGGGCGTGTCTTTGGCATACTGGGAAAGCTGGATCAGCAGGCAGTCACGCAGATCGCGCGCCGCGACGCCGACCGGATCAAAACGCTGTACGCGCTTCAATACCGCTTCGACCTCGTCCATCGTCACGTTATCGTCACCCATACTCTCCAGAATGTCTTCCAGCGGTACGGTGAGATAGCCGGTGTCATCGACGGCGTCGACGATCGAGGTGGCGATGGCGGCATCGGTGTCAGAGAACGGTGTCAGATCCACTTGCCACATCAGGTAGTCCTGCAGCGTTTGCGTGGTTTCGCCCTGATAGACCGGCAGTTCGTCATCGCCATAGTCGGTACCGGTGCCGGACGGGGTGCCCGCGGTATAGATCTCATCCCAGGTGGCATCCAAAGGCAGCTCTTCGGGCATGTCCTTCTGTTCCAGCGCTTCGCGGGTGTCTAGCCCTTCGGTCTCGACGCTTTCTTTGGTGTCGATCTCTTCGTGCTGGTCTTCGGTCTGTTCAAGCAGAGGGTTGCTCTCTAGCGCCAGTTGGATCTCCTGCTGGAGCTCAAGCGTGGACAGCTGCAACAGGCGGATCGCCTGCTGAAGTTGGGGGGTCATGGCCAGTTGCTGGCTGAGCCTGAGTTGCAAACCTTGCTTCATAATCTTCTGCTACTTCCGTTAACGGCGGCCTGCTGGCCTGCCGCTGGAACCTACAGGCGGAACTCTTCGCCCAGATAAACGCGTTTCACCTGCTCATCGGCCAGGATGGCGTCCGGCGTGCCGTGGGCAATCAGCTTGCCCTGGCTGACGATATAGGCACGTTCGCACACGTCTAGCGTCTCGCGCACGTTATGATCGGTGATCAGCACGCCAAGGCCGCTGTCGCGCAGGTGCTCGATGATTTTCTTGATATCGATAACGGAAATCGGGTCAACCCCGGCGAAAGGTTCATCCAGCAGGATAAATTTCGGGTTGGCGGCCAACGCACGGGCAATCTCCACGCGGCGGCGTTCACCACCGGACAGCGATTGGCCCAGGTTGTCACGCAGGTGGGAGATATGAAACTCTTCCAGCAGCTCGATAGCCCGATCGTTGCGTTGCTCACTGGTGAGATCGGCGCGGATCTCCAGCACCGCCATCAGATTGTCGTAAACACTCAGGCGGCGGAAGATAGAGGCTTCCTGCGGCAGGTAACCGATACCGCGGCGTGCGCGGGCGTGCAGCGGCAGGATACTGATATCTTCGTCATCGATCACGATGCGCCCGGCGTCGCGCTGAACGATGCCGACCACCATGTAGAAAGTGGTGGTCTTACCGGCACCGTTTGGCCCCAGCAGGCCGACGATCTCGCCAGATTTCACTTTCAGGCTCACGTCTTCAACGACTTTGCGGCCTTTGTAGGCTTTCGCCAGGTTTTCTGCGATGAGTGTTGCCATAAGTAATTAGTTACTCTTCTTTTGACCGTTTTTGTCTTGCAACTGTGATGGCACCAGAACCGTGGTTACGCGTTTGCCTTTATCGCTGAACGCCTGCATCTGCTGCTGTGGCACCAGATAGGTAATACGGTCGCCCTTCACGTTGCTATCGAGCTGTTCCAGATAGGCGTTGCCGGTGAGGGTGATCAGCTGCGGCGCGACGTCGTAACGAACTTTCTGCGCATGGCCTTTCACCGGCTTGCCGTTGTCCTGCATCTGGTAGAAGGTTACCGGATTGCCGAACGCTTCAATATAGGTTTTATTCTGATCGCCACCCGGGCGCGTGACCACGACCTTATCGGCCTTGATCTCGATGGTGCCCTGCTTGATCACCACGTTGTCGGTAAAGGTGCTGACGTTGCTCTGCATATCCAGCGACTGTTTCAGCGAGTCGATACTTACCGGTTGGTCAGAGTCGGATTTCAACGCCAATGCGGGGGAGCTGGCGGTCAAAACGAGGCTGACGATCAACAGATTACGGAGTTGGCTTTTGGTTCTGAATTTCATAGTTGGTCTTGACCTTATCAATCAGCTCAGCGGTTTTTTTCCGCAGATTACCACGCATTTTCATGCCGTTAGAGGTGAAATTCGTGCCGAACAGGGTGACTTCATCATCGGAAGAAACGTCCTGGGTGACCAGATTAATCTGGGCATTATCGGTTTTAATTTTTTCCAGCTGTGAGGTGGTTGTCAAACTGTTCACCTCTACGTGACCGTACAGATACAGCATGCGGTTTTTGGTCAGCTTGGCGCGATCGGCGCGTATTGACCAGGTGGCCACGGCATGCTCATCAAACAGCGTCATCACCGGCTGGGTGAACCAGCTTAACTCATCAGCGGTGTAATATTTAACCTCTTCTGCCACCAGCTTATAGCTTAGCTGCCCGGCCGGATTGTATACCACAGTCACGGTATGCTGGCTCTGATAGGTCGGGTCTTGGTTGTTGACCGGTACCGAATTGTCGTCATCGCTGAAATCGGCCATGTTCCAGCCAATCAGCGCCAGCGCGATCACGGTCAGCAAGAGGGTGATCCAAAGTTTGGTTTTACTCATATTGACAGCCCTTTGGCGTCCTCCAGCTTGTTTTGCGCCAGCAGGATCAGGTCGCACAGCTCGCGCACCGCACCACGGCCACCGTTGATACGGGTGACATAATGGGCGCGAGGTAACAATAATGGATGCGCATCGGCCACCGCGACGGCCAGACCGACTTCGGCCATGACCGGCCAGTCGATCAGATCGTCGCCGATGTAGGCGATTTCATCTGGCATCAGGGACAGTTTATCCAACAGTTCACGGAAGGCCAAAAGCTTATCGGACTGCCCTTGATACAGATGGGTGATATCCAACGTTTTTGCCCGGTCTTCCAGCAGTTTGGCCGAACGCCCGGTGATGATGGCCACCTCGATACCCGAGGTTTTCAGGCAGCGGATGCCGTAGCCGTCACGGACGTTGAAGGCTTTCAGCTCTTCACCGTTATTGCCCATGTAGATCAGGCCGTCTGACAGCACGCCGTCGACATCACAAATCAACAGGCGGATTTTCCCGGCGCGGGCCATGACTTCTTCAGCTACCGGCCCGTAACAGGTTTCAACCAGACTCATGCAGTTCGTTCCTTTCATTAAACGACGCCAGCGCGCAGCATGTCATGCATATGTACCACACCCAGCAATTGGTCGCCATCGGCAACCAGCACGGCGGTGATATGGCGTTGCTGCATCAGATTGAGCGCATCGACCGCCAGCAGGTTCGGGCGCACCCGGATACCGCCCAGCGTCATGACGTCGGTGATGTTGGCATTATTCAGATCGATGCCCATATCGAACACCCGGCGTAAGTCACCGTCGGTAAAAATACCGGCGATCTTCATTAGATCGTCGCAGATCACCGTCATGCCCAGGTTTTTACGGGTGATCTCCAGCAGCGCGTCGCGCAGCGAGGCTTCGGGGCTGACGTGCGGAATTTCATCGCCGCTGTGCATGATATCACTAACGCGCAGCAGCAAGCGGCGGCCCAAAGCTCCACCAGGGTGAGACAGGGCGAAATCTTCCGGTGTGAAGCCCCGGGCCTTCAGCAGCGCTACGGCTAATGCATCGCCCATGACCAAGGTGGCGGTGGTGCTGGTGGTGGGGGCCAAACCCAGAGGGCAAGCCTCCTGCGGTACCTTGATGCACAGATGCACGTCTGCCGCCTTGCCCATCGAGCTTTCCGGATTGTTGGTCATGCAAATCAGTGGGATCTGCTGGCGTTTCAACACCGGGATCAGCGCCAGAATTTCGTTCGACTCACCGGAGTTGGAAATCGCCAACACGATGTCCTGTGCCGACACCATGCCCAGATCGCCGTGGCTAGCCTCCGCGGGATGCACGAAGAACGCTGGGGTTCCGGTACTGGCCAGCGTGGCGGCAATTTTGCAGCCGATATGGCCGGATTTGCCCATACCCATGACCACGACTTTACCGCAGCATCCGGCGATCGCTTCACATGCCCGGGTAAAATCGGCATTGATGTACTGATCAAGCTGGGCCAGGCCATCACGCTCAATCTGAAGCACTTCTTTGCCGGCCTGCTGAAAGTCAAAGCCCGGTTGCAACTGGTTAGATGACATACTCATTCTCAACGGTTAGCCGAACGTACTGAAAGGGTTAAAGAACAGCACTGCAAGATACGCAATAAAGCCACATAATAACAGAGCTCCCGCCAGATGACCGATACGATGTTTGCGGCCAATACACAGCGCGGCAAGCAGGATACCGGCCGCCAGCATCACCCAGTAATCGCGCTGGAAGGCGGCGGGATCGATACTGCCCGGTGATAGCAGGGCAGGGACGCCCAGTACGATCACCGTGTTAAAAATCGTCGAGCCGATGATATTCCCTACCGCCATATCATCTTCGCCTTTTAGTGCTCCGGCGATCGAGGTGGCCAGTTCGGGCAGGCTGGTGCCGATGGCGATAATCGTCAGGCCAACCACCAGTTCACTCAGGCCAAAGTAGTGGGCAATCACCGAAGCGTTATCGATGATCATCCTTGATGACAGCGGTAGAATAATGAAGGCCAGCACCAGCCAGAGAATGGCCACGGTGTTGCTGCTGTCCTGCGGCAGTTCGGCGAGTTGCTCCACCGTCAGGCTGTCGTTGCCTTCACGTTGCGCCAGCCTGGCGATTTTCAGCATCAGCAGAATAAAACCGGTGGCGGCCAACAGCAGCAGTACGCCATCGAAGCGGCTCAGGGTGTTATCCATCAGCACATAGCCGCACAACAGGATAACCCCCAGCATCAGCGGCAGTTCACGCCTTAACACTTCGGAGCGAACCGACAGCGGATGGATCAGGGCTGCCACCCCCAGGATCAGTAAAATATTGGTGATGTTGGAGCCAATCACGTTGCCCACCGCCAGGTTGGTCTGCCCATTAAGGGCGGCGGTGACCGACACAATCAATTCTGGCAGTGACGTGCCGATACCGACTATCGTCATGCCGATAATCAACGGGGGAACCCCCAGCGAACGGCTAATCACCGCCGCACCATAAACTAATCTATCCGCCCCATACACCAGTAAAAATAAACCAACGATCAACAGCACTATCGCGAGAAACATTCAGGGTCCTATATTGGGGTATCATCCCGGTTCGTTGGTTAAAGACCATCATCGGCCAGCTTGCTTACCCTACGTTGTGCAAAACAACGAATTTTCCCGGTAAAAGATCGAACCATAAGACTGCGACTAATCCTGATGAACTGGCTTTGTAGGGGCGCCGCATGCTGCGCCCTCAGAAACATTCTCAGTTTGTCATCAGTCAGACTTTATTTTTTGCGTTATTTCCTAATTTTGACCGTCTGGAGCCTAAAAGTAAAACCTATGGCATCATTGGTAGCGCATTGTGGGCAAGTTTCGGTAAAAATAGGACGTATTGCCCCTATTGCTTTACCATCACGGATGATTTGGCAAAAAAATAGCCTGTACAGGATCAATAAACATGCACCAGAAGGCAGATAATCTGGTCGAAGTGCGCGGCATGAGCTTCTCTCGCGGCGATCGGCTGATATTCGAAGACATCAACCTGACGGTTCCCCGTGGCAAAGTGACGGCCATCATGGGGCCGTCCGGCATTGGTAAAACCACGCTGTTACGCCTGATTGGTGGCCAGTTGAACCCAGACTGCGGTGAGATCTGGTTTGATGGGGACAACATCCCGGCGCTGTCGCGCCATCAGTTGTATGAGTCACGCAAGAAGATGAGCATGCTGTTTCAGTCGGGAGCGCTGTTCACCGATCTGACGGTATTTGAGAACGTGGCCTACCCGCTGCGTGAACACAGCCGCCTGCCGGAGCCGATCCTGCGCAGCACGGTGCTGATGAAGTTGGAAGCCGTAGGGCTACGCGGCGCGGCAGATCTGATGCCGAACGAACTTTCTGGCGGTATGGCACGGCGAGCGGCCTTGGCGCGTGCTATCGCGTTAGATCCGACATTGATCATGTTCGACGAGCCTTTCGTTGGCCAGGATCCGATCACCATGGGCGTGCTGGTCAAGCTGATCGATGAGCTGAATAACGCGCTCGGGATCACCTGCATCGTGGTATCCCATGATGTGCCAGAAGTCTTGAGTATCGCGGATTACGCCTATATTGTGGCGGATCACCATGTGATTGCCGAAGGCTCGGCAACGCAATTACAGAACAATCCTGATGCGCGAGTGCGTCAGTTTCTGGATGGTATTGCCGATGGGCCGGTACCGTTCCGTTACCCCGCCGGTGATTATCAGACAGAGCTTTTAGGGGAAGGGAGTAAATAACCTCATGTTTTTAAAGGCGTTAGCGTCGTTAGGACGCCGTGGTATCAACACCAGCGCAGCCTTTGGACGCGCCGGGCTGATGCTGTTCCACGCGCTGATCGGGCGCCCGGAGCCGCGTAAACAATGGCCGCTGCTGCTCAAACAGCTACACAGTGTGGGCGTTCAGTCGCTGCTGATCATCATGGTTTCCGGCTTGTTTATCGGCATGGTGTTGGGGTTGCAAGGTTACATCGTCCTTACCACCTACAGTGCCGAGGCCAGCCTGGGCATGATGGTGGCGTTGTCATTGCTGCGTGAGCTGGGGCCGGTAGTGACCGCTCTGCTGTTCGCTGGCCGCGCCGGTTCGGCTCTGACGGCCGAAATCGGTCTGATGAAGGCCACTGAGCAGCTTTCCAGCCTGGAAATGATGGCGATCGATCCGCTGCGGCGTATTGTTGCCCCACGTTTCTGGGCCGGTCTTATCAGCATGCCGTTGCTGACGATTATTTTCGTGGCCATCGGCATCTGGGGCGGCGCGATTGTTGGCGTGGACTGGAAGGGGATCGACAGTGGTTTCTTCTGGTCGGCGATGCAAGGGGCCGTTGAATGGCGTCAGGATTTACTTAACTGCCTGATCAAGAGCGTGGTGTTTGCCATTACCGTTAGCTGGATTGCGATCTTCAATGGTTACGATGCCGTACCGACCTCTGAAGGGATTAGTCAGGCAACGACAAGGACCGTGGTACATTCGTCACTGGCTGTGTTGGGATTGGATTTCGTGCTGACTGCACTGATGTTTGGGAATTGATGTGATGCAAACGAAGAAGAGTGAAATCTGGGTTGGGGCGTTTATGCTGATTGCGCTGTGCGCCATCATCTTCCTCTGCCTCCAGGTGGCCAATATTAAATCGATCGGTAATGAACCGACTTACCGTATCTACGCCACCTTCGATAATATCGGTGGTTTGAAAGCGCGTTCACCGGTGAAGATTGGTGGGGTGATGATTGGTCGGGTTGCAGCTATCTCGCTCGACCCGAAGACCTACACGCCACGCGTGGCGTTGGATATCCAGCAACAATACAACCAGATCCCGGACACCAGTTCGCTGGCGATCCGCACCTCCGGCCTGCTGGGTGAACAGTATCTGGCGCTGAATGTCGGTTTTGAAGATCCCGAGATGGGCACGACTATCCTTAAGGATGGTGGGACCATTCAGGACACCAAATCAGCCATGGTGCTGGAAGACTTGATCGGCCAGTTCCTCTATAAGAGCGGTGGTCAGGATAGCCCGAACTCACCAGACGCTGCAGCAGCACCTACATCAGTTCCGGATGCCGCTGCGCATTCCGCTACAAGTCATTAATCGAGGAAACCTGCATGTTTAAACGTTTTTTAATGGTTGCCCTGCTGGTGGTTGCACCGCTGGCTAATGCGGTCGATCAGACTAACCCATACAGCCTGATGCAAGACGCTGCGCAGAAAACCTTCACCCGACTGAAAAGTGAGCAGCCAAAAATCAAGCAGGATCCCAACTACCTGCGCACCATCGTGCATGAAGAGCTGATGCCGTTCGTGCAGGTGAAATACGCGGGTGCGTTGGTGCTGGGCCGTTACTACAAAGACGCCACGCCAGCCCAGCGCGAAGCTTACTTCGCCGCCTTCCAGGCTTATCTGGAGCAGGCGTATGGCCAGGCGTTAGCCATGTACCAGGGCCAGACCTATCAGATCGAACCGGAGCAGCCGCTAGGCAATGCCGATATCATCGCGATCCGCGTGACCATCATCGATAAAGGGGGGCGCCCGCCGGTGCGTCTGGATTTCCAATGGCGTAAGAACAGCAAAACCGGTCACTGGCAGGCGTATGACATGATTGCCGAAGGCGTCAGCATGATCACCACCAAGCAGAATGAGTGGGCATCGACTCTGCGCCTCAAAGGCGTAGACGGTTTGACCCAGCAGCTGCAAGCGGCCGCCAAACAGCCAATCACTCTGGATCAGAAAAACTGATGGTCGCAGCGCTGAGTTGGACATCACAACAGCAAACGCTGGTGCTGAGCGGCGAGCTGGATCGTGAGACGTTATTGCCGCTGTGGCAGCAACGTGAGACGCTGTTGGCAGACAAAACCGTGATTGATGTGGCTCAACTGCAGCGCGTGGACTCTGCCGGCCTGGCCCTGCTGCTGCATTTACGTGAGCAACGGCGCCAGCAGGGAATTGAGATAAAAATTTCCGGTATCACAGAACGGTTGCAAACGCTGATCACGCTCTACAATTTGTCAGCAATAATGCCTGTCGAAACCGCTAGTTAGCCACATTTTCGGCGGGTTGACCGGAAAAAATCAGTTAAAGGCCCCTGCTACTCGGGGGCTTTTTCTTTGGTTTAAGAAAGCGGCGGATTCCACTAAGATAGACGTCAAGAAGTCGCCACTGGTGACTATGATCCTTCGATGCAGAATTGGATACTATGGAAAATAGCGAAATTAAAGACGTGCTGATGAAGGCGCTGGCACTGGAAGAAGCGCATGTGACCGGCGATGGCAGCCATTTTCAGGTGATCGCCGTGGGTGAACTGTTTGCCACCATGAGCCGCGTCAAGAAACAGCAAGCCGTCTATGCGCCGCTGATGGAATACATCGCGGACAACCGCATTCATGCTTTGTCGATCAAGGCATATACCCCAGAAGAGTGGCAGCGGGATCGCAAACTCAACGGATTTTAAGGCTGTTTGCCCAGCGGGCAGGCAGCTCAGAACAGATAACAGAGAGTAGTTAAATGGATAAATTTCGTGTGCATGGCCGGACCCGTCTTAGCGGTGAAGTGACCATTTCCGGGGCGAAAAACGCCGCCCTGCCGATCCTGTTTGCCGCCTTGCTGGCGGAAGAGCCTGTCGAACTGCAAAACGTCCCGAAGCTGAAGGACATTGACACCACCATCAAACTGCTCAGCCAGTTGGGTACCAAGATCGAGCGTAATGGCTCGGTCTATGTTGATGCCAGCGGCGTGAACGAGTTTTGCGCTCCCTACGATCTGGTGAAAACCATGCGTGCCTCCATTTGGGCATTGGGGCCGCTGGTAGCGCGCTTTGGCCGTGGCCAGGTATCGCTGCCAGGTGGCTGTGCCATCGGCGCACGTCCGGTTGACCTGCATATTACCGGCCTGGAGCAACTGGGTGCGGAAATCAAACTGGAAGAGGGCTACGTCAAGGCCTCTGTGGAAGGGCGCCTGAAGGGCGCACATATCGTGATGGATAAGGTCAGCGTAGGCGCGACCGTCACCATCATGAGTGCGGCAACCCTGGCGACCGGTACCACCATCATCGAGAACGCGGCACGTGAGCCGGAAATCGTCGATACCGCCAACTTCCTCAACACGCTGGGTGCCAAAATCAGCGGCGCGGGCACGGACAGGATCACCATCGAAGGCGTTGAGCGCCTGGGTGGCGGGGTTTACCGTGTGCTGCCAGACCGTATCGAAACCGGTACCTTCCTGGTTGCCGCTGCCGTTTCCGGTGGCAAGGTGCTGTGCCGTAATACCCGTCCAGATACGCTGGATGCGGTGTTGGCCAAACTGCGTGAAGCAGGGGCCGATATCGAAGTGGGTGAAGACTGGATCAGCCTGGACATGCATGGCAAGCGCCCGAAAGCGGTAACCCTGCGCACGGCTCCACACCCTGGTTTCCCAACCGATATGCAGGCGCAGTTCAGCCTGTTGAACCTGGTAGCGGAAGGGACCGGCGTGATCACCGAGACGATCTTCGAAAACCGCTTTATGCACGTGCCTGAGCTGATCCGTATGGGCGCACACGCGGAAATCGAGAGCAACACCGTGATTTGCCACGGCGTAGAGCAACTTTCTGGTGCACAGGTGATGGCGACCGATCTGCGAGCCTCTGCCAGCCTGGTATTGGCAGGTTGTATTGCCGAAGGCGTAACGGTGGTGGATCGTATTTATCACATCGACCGTGGCTACGAGCGCATTGAAGACAAACTGCGTGCGCTGGGTGCCAATATTGAACGTGTGAAAGGCGAGTAATCGAGAATTTTAGCCTGTTTGTGCGAATAAAGCCCGGCTCGCCGGGCTTTTTGCTGACTAATTATTATCCTCTGGGAACTCACCCACCGCCATATGCAGCGTAATGCGTTGCCCATCGCGCAGCACCACCACCGGGATCTCCGTCCCAGGGCGGATCTCCGCCACCTGGTCCATCGTCTCTAATACCGACACCGCCGGTTTGTTATCGACGTTAATGATGATGTCATTAATACGGAACCCCGCATTGGCGGCCGGGCCGTTAGGGGTAATTTCGGTCACTATGATCCCCTGCAGGCGATCGATGCCGGTCGCCGAGGTGCGCACCGGGATAATCTCTTTGCCCTGAATACCAAAGTAGCCGCGGATCACCCGGCCATCACGGATCAGCTTATCCATGATCTTGGTTGCCAGTTCTACCGGGATGGCAAAGCCTAGCCCCTCTGGCGTTTCGCCATCGGTGATCTTGTCGTAGGTCAGCGTGTTGATGCCCATCAGCTCACCCAGGGAGTTAACCAACGCACCACCGGAGTTACCCCGGTTGATGGAAGCATCGGTTTGCAGGAAGGTTTGTCGCCCGGTGGTACTCAGGCTGATACGCCCGGTAGCGCTGATAATGCCCTGGGTAACGGTTTGCCCAAGGTTGTACGGGTTACCGATCGCCAGCGCCACATCACCGATACGTGCGGGGCGTGCGGTATTAATTGGGATCACTGGCAAGTTGCCCGGATCGATTTTCAGCACGGCCAGGTCGGTCAGGCTATCGGAGCCGACCAATAACGCCTCATAGCGACGGCCATCTTGCAGTACGGCGGTGATCTGCTGGGCGTCTTTGATCACGTGGCGGTTGGTAATGATATAGCCGCGATCGTTCATGATCACACCGGAACCCAGGGAGAGCACGTTGGTCGCGCCGCTGATGTTGCGGTTGTAGATGTTGACGACGGCAGGGGCAGCCCGGCGCACGCCGGTGTTATAGCTGGCCGGCGTTTGATCGCTGGTATTCTCAGATTTGCTGGCGAATATGTTATTGGTAGAACGCAATACGGGCAGGGCGGCCAGCAGTATACCGGCAACGACCAAACCAATAACAATAGAACGCAAGAGCTTAGCAAACATAGAGTTTTAGTTAGTGTTGAGGAAGATGAACGGAGGATAGCACGAGTTAACCGGGCGCAGTATGCTGGCGCGCCCGGTTTCGCAACAAATTAACGTAGCAACAGATAAATGTTTTCGTCGCCACGTACGATGTTCAACGCCATCACCGCCGGTTTAGCTTCAAGCAGTTTACGCAGTGCATTGATGTTTTCAACGCGCTGACGGTTGACGCCGATGATCACATCCCCTTTCTGCAGGCCAAACTGTGCTGCCGGAGTGCCTTTATCCACCTTGTCGATCTTCACGCCTTTATCACCGTTTGGCAGCGCACCGTTGGTGAGGGAGGCACCTTGCAGCGCAGGCGACAGCGTTTCGGCATTGGTTGATACGCTTTCGCTGTTATCCAGGGTGACGGCAACGTCCATAGGTTTGCCTTCACGCAGCAGGCCTATTTTAACGGTGGTGCCCGGTGCGGTGGTGCCCACTTTGGCACGCAGCTCGGCAAAGCTACTGATCGGTTTGCCATCCAGGGAGACCAGAATATCGCCGGCTTTGATCCCGGCTTTGGCTGCGGCAGATTTTGGCATGACTTCACTGACAAAGGCTCCGCGTTGGGCATCCGTATTGAATGCCTTCGCCATATCGGCGGTCATTTCACTGCCTTTAATGCCCAGCAGGCCGCGCTTCACTTCACCAAACTCAATCAGCTGCTTGCTCAGGCTCTGTGCCATGTTACTTGGAATGGCGAAGCCGATACCGATGTTGCCGCCGCCCGGTGCCAGGATCGCGGTGTTGATACCGATCAGCTCACCATTCAGGTTCACCAGCGCGCCGCCGGAGTTGCCACGGTTGATGGAGGCATCGGTCTGGATGAAGTTTTCCAACCCTTCCAGGCTCAGGCCGCTACGGCCCAGTGCGGAGATAATGCCGGAGGTTGCCGTCTGACCAAGGCCGAACGGGTTACCGACGGCTACGGCGAAGTCACCAACACGCAGCTTGTCGGAATCGGCGATTTTTACCGCCGTCAGGTTTTTGACATCGCTGACCTGCAGCAGTGCAATGTCAGACTGTTCGTCGCGGCCAATCAGCTTGGCGTCATATTCGCGGCCATCATTGAGCTGCACGCTGATCTTGTCGGCGTTGTTGATGACGTGGTTGTTGGTAAGGATGTAGCCCTTCGCCGCGTCGATAATCACACCGGAACCCAGCCCTTCAAACGGGCGAGTGCTTTCTTTCGGTGTAGGCATGTTCGGGCCAAAGAAGAATTTAAACTGCTCTGGCAGCTGTGGCTGGCGTTGTACCTGGGTGCCTTCTACACGCACGCTAACCACGGCGGGCAGCACTTTTTCCAGCATGGGTGCCAGGCTCGGCAGCGATTCACCCGCAACGGCGGCCGGCATGGCTGCGTTGGCTGCCGGGACGGAGGCAAATGCCAGGCTAATGCTCATTGCTAATGCACTAAGAATTAAAGATCTTTTCATCATTGGTTATAGCTCTCTCAAAATCTGCCGGTGAAATTTTTTACGATACTGCCATAGCAATACCATTTGTGTAGTCTAGGACAATGAATTTACGCGAAAAGTTCACTTAATCGTCAAGAGTAAGCATGGTCAGGGCGGGGAATTAGGGACGAACAAAGTGAACAACCCGTGGGATCGCCCCACGGGTCAGTATAACGGGGAATCAGTTACCGCGTGGAGCGCCGCGCAGCAGGCCAGATGCCCCTTCGGAGTAGTCACGAGGCATCTCCACCGGAGCCTGATCGTTATCCGCTTCCGATTCGGACAGACGGTAGCGGAACGGGTTGTCCTGCATCGGCAGATCCGGCAGCAGGTTATTGGAGCTTTTCGCCATATGTTGATACAGCTGGCGATAGTCGCGCGCCATGTTATCCAGCAGTTCGGCACTGCGGGCAAAATGGCCAACCAGCTCCTGACGGTACTCTTCAAGCTCGGTTTTGCTTTTATCCAGTTCGTTTTGCAGCACCTGTTGCTGACGTAATTTACTGTTACCAAAACGCATCGCTACCGCACCGATCACGATACCGACCACCAAACCAATCAGCGCATACTCCCAGGTCATGATGACTCCTATTTTGACTTCGTTGTTCCGCAGGGATTTTTCACTTAATAATATCCACTATAACCGTTAACCTTGTCCGAGTGGAATCCTGATAAGCCAATACCTGCAGTTTGCAGGGGTTTTCTTGGGGTACAACGCCGATAAATGTGGCGATCAGGGTGCGAAGCGGCTGCCATCCGCCGCGAAAATTGGATAAATAAATTCTCAGCGTTGTTAGGGATTGCGAATACATGCAGGCACAGTCACCGTTATCACGCTACCAGCAGGCGCTGGATGCGGGGGAATATCAGGCCGATGCGGTTCAGCGCCAGGCCGTCACGCAGTTGGATCAGATCTATCAGGCGTTGCAGCAGCTACCAGCTCCCGCCGCCGCTAACGCTGGCAAGCGCCGTAACCTGCTTAGCCGTTGGTTAGGTAAGAGTGAGGAAACCACCACGCAGCGGCCGGTGCAGGGGCTGTATATGTGGGGCGGCGTTGGCCGGGGTAAAACCTGGCTGATGGACCTGTTTTTCCACAGCCTGCCCGGCGATCGCAAACTGCGGCTGCACTTTCACCGCTTTATGCTGCGGGTGCACGAAGAGCTGACGGAGCTGCAAGGGCAGGAAAACCCGCTGGAAATCGTCGCGGACGGCTTCAAGGCGCAAACGGACGTGCTATGTTTTGACGAGTTCTTTGTCTCCGACATCACCGACGCCATGCTGCTGGCAACGCTGTTGCAGGCGCTGTTCGCTCGCGGTATTACGCTGGTGGCTACCTCTAACATTATTCCGGACAACCTGTATCGTAACGGGCTGCAACGCGCACGCTTCCTACCGGCGATCGATTTGATCAACGAGTATTGCGACGTAATGAACGTGGATGCGGGCATCGATTATCGCTTGCGAACCCTGACGCAGGCCCATCTGTATCTGACCCCGCTCAACCAGCAAACGCAGGACACGATGGACCACATCTTCCTCAAGCTGGCGGGCCACGCCGGGGAAGAAGCTCCGGTGCTGCAAATCAATCACCGGCCAATGCCCACCTTGCGCGCGGTGGAAGGGGTATTGGCGATCGATTTTCATACCCTGTGTGAAGAGCCGCGTAGCCAACTGGATTACATCGCTTTGTCACGCCTCTATCACAGCGTAATGCTGTATAATGTGCGCATTATGGGGCCGCTGAAGGAAAACACCGCCCGCCGCTTCCTGGCGCTGGTGGACGAATTCTACGAGCGCCACGTCAAACTGGTGATCGCCGCCGAAGCCTCGATGTTCGAGATCTACCAGGGTGAACAACTGAAGTTCGAGTTTCAGCGTTGCCTGTCCCGCCTGCAGGAGATGCAGAGCGAGGAGTATCTGAAGCTGCCTCATCTGCCGTAAACAGGCGTTCGGGCCTGGCTTTCAGGCCCAGTTTCGCCCCCGATTATCGTTGCCAAATCGGTCCCCTGTGCTAAATCCGTTTTCCCGGAAAAAACAGGTCGACCTTTGTGAGCGACTTCTCTATAATCTTGCGACCCCACGTTACAACAAAGTTTTTTTCCCAAAACTTTGTATAGTGCCGGCAATGGCTATTCGAAGGGGTAGGTTTGCTGGACTTGTATGGTCGTGTGAGCCTCAACTGTTTTCGAGCGTTGGGTGAACACCTACGTGTAACTAAATTATTGGGTAAGCTTTCTAATGAAAACTTTTACAGCTAAACCAGAAACCGTAAAACGTGACTGGTATGTTGTTGATGCAGACGGTAAAACTTTAGGCCGTCTCGCTACTGAACTGGCTCGTCGTCTGCGCGGCAAGCATAAAGCGGAATACACCCCGCACGTTGATACCGGTGACTACATCATCGTTCTGAACGCAGAAAAAGTTGCTGTAACCGGCAACAAGCGTACAGACAAGGTGTATTACCACCACACCGGCCACATCGGTGGTATCAAGCAAGCGACCTTTGAAGAGATGATTGCCCGCCGTCCTGAGCGCGTGATTGAAATCGCGGTTAAAGGCATGCTGCCAAAGGGTCCGTTGGGTCGTGCAATGTTCCGTAAACTGAAAGTTTACGCGGGCACCGAGCACACTCACGCGGCACAGCAACCGCAAGTTCTTGACATCTAATCGGGATTATAGGCAATGGCTGAAAATCAATACTACGGCACTGGTCGCCGCAAAAGCTCCGCCGCTCGCGTTTTTATCAAGCCGGGCAGTGGTAACATCGTTATTAACCAGCGTAGCCTGGAACAGTACTTCGGTCGCGAAACTGCCCGCATGGTAGTTCGTCAACCGCTGGAACTGACCGACATGGTTGGCAAATTCGATTTGTACATCACCGTTAAAGGTGGTGGCATCTCTGGTCAAGCTGGCGCTATCCGTCACGGTATCACCCGTGCACTGATGGAGTACGACGAGACTCTGCGTGGTGAATTGCGTAAAGCTGGCTTCGTCACTCGTGACGCGCGTAAAGTTGAGCGTAAGAAAGTCGGTCTGCGTAAAGCACGTCGCCGTCCGCAGTTCTCCAAGCGTTAATTTTTTCTGCTTCGGCAGAACGATTTACGCGAAAAACCCGCCTCTTCGGCGGGTTTTTTTATGCCTGCAATCAGATTAAACTTCATTAAAATCAGTGGTCTAGGTGATAAATCAACGCATGACCACCACAAAACAGTCAAAATCTGGTAAACTATCACCCACTTTTGCGCCTGTTCGCCGTGCAGTGCTGTCAGTCTACCTCCGAGGCCGTTTTCCAGACCTAAGGTTTATCTGTGAGCTGCGGGCTTGCGGTCACGATTATTCAGGATAGCAGCCTGAGATACCCAATCAATTTCACGTCGCAGCCCGGCGGCAACAACGCAATGGCTCGTGGAGTGATGGATATTTTGGCTATTCGCCGTATTTTCTAGATAACTTGGAGGTTTTCATGGCTGTCGCTGCCAACAAACGTTCGGTAATGACGCTGTTCTCTGGCCCGACCGACATCTTTAGCCATCAAGTACGTATCGTACTGGCGGAAAAAGGCGTCAGCGTCGAGATCGAGCAGGTAGAACCCGATAATCTGCCGCAGGATCTGATCGACCTCAACCCATACCAAACGGTACCGACGTTGGTCGATCGCGAGCTGACGCTGTATGAATCCCGTATCATCATGGAATACCTTGATGAGCGTTTCCCTCACCCGCCATTGATGCCGGTGTATCCGGTGGCACGCGGTGAAAGCCGTCTGATGATGCTGCGTATCGAGAGAAACTGGTACACGCTGATGTACAAAATCGAGCAGAGCAGCGGCCAGGAAGCTGAATCAGCACGCCGCCAACTGCGCGAAGAACTGCTGGCGATTGCGCCAATCTTCGGCCAGACCCCGTATTTCATGAGCGAAGAGTTCAGCCTGGTAGACTGCTACCTGGCCCCGCTACTGTGGCGTTTGCCGCAGCTGGGTATCGAACTGAGCGGTGCTGGCTCCAAAGAACTGAAAGGTTACATGACCCGTGTCTTCGAGCGTGATGCATTCCTGGCCTCTCTGACCGAAGCCGAGCGCGAAATGCGCCTGCAGACTCGGGGCTAAGCATCATGGATATGTCTCAGATGACCCCGCGCCGTCCTTATCTTTTGCGGGCATTCTATGACTGGCTGTTGGATAACCAACTGACTCCGCATCTGGTCGTGGACGTGATGCGCCCAGACGTGCAGGTTCCGATGGAATTTGCACGCGATGGTCAGATTGTGCTGAACATTGCTCCGCGTGCCGTAGGCAACCTGCAACTGGGCGACGACGAAGTGACCTTCAACGCGCGCTTTGGTGGCGTTCCTCGTCAGGTGCTGGTGCCAATGGCAGCCGTGCTGGCGATTTATGCGCGGGAGAACGGGGCTGGTACCCTGTTTGAACCGGAAGCCAAGTATGAAGATGAAGGGGCTTTCGAAGGGCTGGAAGAGGTGTCTAGCCCTACGGGTAGCCTGATGTCTGTGGTTGATAGCGATCGTCAGGATAGCTTGGAAGACGATAACGGCCCTGATGATGAACCGCCTCAGCCGCCACGCGGTGGTGGACGTCCGGCGTTGCGTGTCGTGAAGTAAGCTACGGCAGGCAGGGAAAAAGGTGCAACTCAGGTTGCGCCTTTTTTATTGCCTGTCGATCGGCAAGTTGGGAATCTGGAAGGTAAAAGCAAAGGGCCGGCAAGCCGACCCTTTGGGAGAACGTAGAGGTTTAAATCACACTTCCAGATAACACATGATGCCTTCGGCAGCTTTGCGCCCTTCGGCAATCGCGGTAACCACCAGATCGGAACCGCGAACCGCATCGCCACCAGCGAAGATTTTCGGATTGCTGGTCTGGAAGGCGTTATCGACCGATTCCGGTGCCACGATGCGGCCCTGCTTGTCCAACTGCACATCGTGCGCGGCCAACCAGTCCATCTGGTGTGGGCGGAAGCCAAAGGCCATCACCACCGCATCGGCGTCGATCACGTGCTCGGATCCAGGTACCTGTTCGGCAACCTGGCGGCCATTGGCATCCGGGGCACCCAACTGAGTGCGCACCATCTTGACGCCAGCAACGCGCCCCGCGCTGTTAAGCTCAATGCTCAACGGCTGTAGGTTGAACTGGAACTCGACCCCTTCCTCACGCGCATTCTTCACTTCGCGTTTGGAACCCGGCATGTTCGCTTCATCCCGGCGATAGGCACAGATGACCTGAGTCGCACCCTGACGAATGGAGGTGCGTACGCAGTCCATGGCGGTGTCACCACCGCCCAGCACGACCACACGCTTGCCTTCCATGCTGACATACGGCTCGTGTTGTTCTGGCTGGTAGCCCATCAGCTGCTTGGTGTTGGCGATCAGGAACGGCAGCGCATCGTACACGCCAGGTGCATCTTCGTTCTCCAATCCACCACGCATTGATTGGTAGGTACCTACGCCGAGGAACACCGCAT
This sequence comes from Serratia sp. NCCP-200, assembly GCF_059697885.1. NCBI lineage: Bacteria > Pseudomonadati > Pseudomonadota > Gammaproteobacteria > Enterobacterales > Yersiniaceae > Serratia > Serratia sp. NCCP-200. The sequence goes on along the minus strand of NZ_BAAKUJ010000004.1, from coordinate 297,791 downwards.
CGTATTCGCTCAGCAGCGCATCCATGGTGATGTCTTTACCGACTTCGGTATTGAGCTGGAACTCGATCCCCATCTCGCTGAAGATGCCACGGCGTTTTACCATCACTTCTTTTTCCAGCTTAAAGGCCGGGATACCGAAGGTCAGCAAACCGCCGATCTCTGGATGACGATCGTAGACCACCGCTTTGACGCCGTTACGGGTCAATACGTCGGCACAGGCCAGGCCCGCCGGGCCAGCGCCAATAACGGCTACCCGCTTACCGGTTGGGTGCACGTGGGACATATCCGGCTTCCAGCCCATCTCGATGGCTTTATCGCTGATGTAACGCTCGATATTGCCGATGGTCACCGCGCCAAACTCGTCGTTCAGGGTGCAGGAACCTTCGCACAGGCGATCTTGCGGACAAACGCGGCCACACACTTCCGGCAGGCTGTTGGTCTGGTGTGCCAGATCCGCCGCCTCCATGATGCGGCCTTCATTCGCCAGCTTCAGCCAGTTCGGAATATAGTTGTGAACCGGGCATTTCCATTCGCAATAGGGGTTGCCGCAGGACAGACAACGGTCGGCTTGCGATTTTGCCTGGGTTTCCGAAAAGGGTTCATAGATCTCTACAAACTCAATTTTGCGGATCTTCAGCGGTTTTTTTGGCGGATCAACGCGCTGCAGGTCGATAAATTGATAAACGTTCTGACTCATTCAATGACCCCTTACTGCGCCTGAACCCGCAGCTCGGCTGCGGAACGACTACGGTGACCCAACAATGCTTTGACATCACTGGACTTCGGTTTGACCAGCGCAAACTTCGGCGCCCAAACCGGCCAGTTAGCCAAGATCTCTTCTGCCCGTGAGGAACCGGTCAGTTGCACATGCTCGGTGATCAAACCGCGCAGGTGCTCTTCATGGATCGCCAGTTGATCGACGTCCAGCACTTCCACCAGTTCCGGGTTGACGCGTTTGCGGAACTCGCCATCTTCATCCAGTACATAGGCGAAGCCGCCGGTCATACCTGCACCAAAGTTGATGCCGGTCTTGCCCAAGACGCAGACGATGCCACCGGTCATGTATTCACAGCCGTTATCGCCAATGCCTTCAACCACGGTAATTGCCCCGGAGTTACGCACGGCGAAACGCTCCCCGGCACGGCCTGCAGCGAATAGCTTGCCACCGGTTGCGCCGTACAAGCAGGTATTGCCGATGATGCTGGCTTCGTGGCTGCGGAAGGCAGAGCCCACCGGAGGACGCACGGCGATACGGCCACCGGCCATCCCTTTACCGACATAGTCGTTAGCATCGCCGGTCAGGGTCAGCTCAACGCCGCCGGCATTCCACACGCCGAAGCTCTGGCCTGCGGTACCGGAGAAATGCGCTTTGATCGGATCGGCGGCCATCCCTTGGTCGCCATGCAGGGTGGCAATAGCCCCTGACAAGGTCGCGCCGACGGAACGATCGGTGTTACGAATATCGAAATAGAAGGTCTTGCTGTGCTTGGCCTCAATATGCGGTTGCGCCTGTGCCATCAGCTCCTTGTTCAGCACGCCCTGATCGAAAGGCGGGTTGCTGCTTTCGGTGCAGTGCAGGGCTTTACCCGCGTGTGGCGTGGCGGTTTTCAGCAACGGCGACAGATCCAGCTTGTTCTGCTTGGCGGAGATCCCGTCGAGCTCGGTCAGGAACTCGGTGCGGCCAATCAGATCGACCAGTTGGCTGACGCCGAGCGAAGCCATGATCTCGCGGGTTTCCCGAGCGATAAACTGGAAGTAGTTGGTCACGCGCTCTGGCAGGCCGTGATAGTGATCGCGGCGCAGTTTTTCATCTTGAGTTGCCACGCCGGTCGCGCAGTTGTTCAAGTGGCAGATACGCAGGTATTTACAGCCCAGCGCCACCATCGGGCCGGTGCCGAAGCCAAAGCTCTCTGCACCCAGAATGGCTGCTTTGACAATGTCCACTCCGGTTTTCAGGCCACCATCCACCTGCAGGCGGATCTTGTGGCGCAGGCCGTTGGCCACCAGTGCCTGCTGGGTTTCCACCAGACCAAGCTCCCATGGGCAGCCAGCATATTTAACTGAAGATAACGGGCTTGCACCGGTGCCACCGTCGTAACCGGCAATGGTGATCAGATCGGCATAGGCTTTCGCTACGCCGGTGGCAATGGTGCCCACGCCCGGCTCGGAAACCAGCTTCACCGAAATCATTGCCTTCGGGTTCACCTGTTTCAGATCGAAAATCAGCTGTGCCAAATCTTCAATCGAATAGATATCGTGATGCGGCGGAGGTGAGATCAGGGTAACGCCCGGCACCGAATAACGCAGTTTGGCGATATACGGTGTGACCTTATCGCCAGGCAACTGACCGCCTTCACCCGGCTTGGCACCTTGGGCGACCTTAATCTGGATCACGTCGGCGTTCACCAGATAGGCTGGCGTCACGCCGAAGCGGCCAGAGGCCACCTGCTTGATCCGGGACACCTTGTTGGTGCCGTAGCGCGCCGGATCTTCACCGCCTTCACCGGAGTTGGAGAAACCGCCCAGGCTGTTCATGGCAATCGCCAGCGACTCATGGGCTTCCGGGCTGAGTGCCCCGATGGACATGGCGGCGGTATCGAAGCGTTTGAACAACGATTCGGCCGGTTCAACCTGATCGACCGGGATCGGCGCGCCTTTCGGGGTGATCGCCAGCAGGTCGCGCAATGTAGCAATCGGGCGCTCGTTCACCAGCTTGGCATAAGCCTGGTAATCGCTGTATTCACCGCTGTGCACCGCTTTTTGCAGCGAGTTCACCACGTCTGGGTTATACGCATGGTACTCGCCGTTGTGGACGAACTTCAGCAGGCCACCTTGATCCAGCGGCTTGCGTTTCAGCCAGGCGCGTTTGGACAGGTTTTGCAGATCCTGCTGGAAGTCGCTGAAGCTGGCACCATTGATGCGGCTGACCACGCCCTGGAAGCAGAGATCGGACAGGTCACGGTGCAGGCCGACGGCTTCAAACAGTTTGGAACAGCGGTAAGAGGCGATAGTCGAGATGCCCATTTTGGACATGATCTTGTACAGCCCTTTATTGATGCCGTTACGGTAGTTCAGCATCACGTCGCGGTATTTCTTGTCGATCGCCTGGCTGTCGACCAGCTTGGCCAGCGTTTCGTAGGCCAGATACGGGTAGATGGCGGTGGCACCAAAGCCCAGCAACACGGCGAAGTGATGCGGGTCGCGGGCGCTGGCGGTTTCAACGATGATGTTGGCATCGCAGCGCAGGTTTTTGTCCACCAGGCGGGTCTGGATTGCCCCCACCGCCATTGGCGCCGGCACCGGCAGGCGCTGGCTGCTGATGGCACGATCGGAGAGTACCAGCAACACTGCGCCGTCACGGACTTTACGTTCCGCTTCGTTGCACAGGGCATGGATGGTCTGTTCCAGATCCTGCTCCGCCGGATCGAAGGTCAGATCGAGCGTGTCGGCACGATAATATTCGCCTTCCAGCGTAGTGAGCTGCTTGAAGTCTGAATACAGCAGGATCGGCGATTTGAAGCTCAGACGATGTGCCTGGCCTTCGGCTTCGCAGAATACGTTCATCTCGCGGCCGATGCTGGTGGCCAGAGACATCACGTGGGCTTCACGCAGCGGATCGATCGGCGGGTTGGTGACCTGAGCGAACTGCTGGCGGAAGTAGTCATAAATGATGCGTGGACGGCTGGAAAGCACGGCGAACGGGGTATCGTCACCCATCGAACCGGTGGCTTCCTGGCCGATCTCGCCCAGTACGCGGATCACCTGGTCCAGCTCTTCGCTACTGTAGCCGAACTGCTTCTGGTAGGTTTCCAACGTGGCGTCATCCAGCTCGCGGCTGCCCACCTGATCTTCTGGCAGGTCTTCGAACGGCACCAGACGTTTGACGTTCTTCTCCATCCATTCTTTATACGGATGGCGACTTTTCAGGTCGTTGTCGGTTTCGGCGGAGTGCAGGATCTTGCCGCTGCGGGTGTCGATCACCATCAGCTCGCCTGGGCCGACGCGGCCTTTTTCGATAACTTCATCCGGCTGGTAATCCCAGATGCCGACTTCTGAGGCACAGGTGATCAGCTTGTCTTTGGTGATGACGTAGCGCGCCGGACGCAGACCGTTACGGTCCAGGTTACAGGCGGCGTAGCGGCCATCGGACATCACGATGCCCGCCGGGCCGTCCCACGGCTCCATGTGCATCGAGTTGAAGTCAAAGAAGGCGCGCAGATCGGTATCCATATCCGGGTTGTTCTGCCAGGCCGGTGGCACTAGCAAACGCATGGCACGGATCAGGTCCATACCGCCTGCCAGCAACAGTTCCAGCATGTTATCCAGTGAGCTGGAGTCGGAGCCGGTTTCGTTAACGAAAGGCGCAGCGGCTTGCAAATCCGGGATCAGCGGGGTCTGGAACTTGTAGGTACGAGCACGTGCCCACTGGCGGTTACCGGTGATGGTGTTGATCTCACCGTTGTGCGCCAGATAGCGGAACGGCTGTGCCAAAGGCCAGCGCGGCACGGTATTAGTTGAGAAGCGCTGGTGGAACAGGCAGATGGCCGATTCCAGCCGCAGGTCGGCCAGATCCAGATAGAAGCGTGGCAGGTCGGCTGGCATGCACAGACCTTTGTAGATCGTCACCAGGTTGGAGAAACTGCACACATAGAAGCTGTCGTCCTGGACGCGCTTCTCGATACGGCGACGGGCCACAAACAGGCGGCGTTCCATATCACGTGGACGCCAGCCCGCAGGGGCGTTCACGAAAATCTGTTCAATACGCGGCAGGGAAGAGAGGGCGATCTCACCCAGAACGTCCGGGTTGGTAGGAACTTCGCGCCAGCCGACGATCGACAGCGTTTCGTTCTGCAGCTCTTCTTCAACAATGCGGCGGCTGGCACGGGCTTCCTCTTCGTTCTGGCTGAGGAACATCATGCCAACGGCGTAGTTCTTGGCTAAACGCCAGCCGCGCTCTTCCGCCACCATGCGGAAAAAGCGATCGGGCTTTTGCAATAACAGGCCGCAACCGTCGCCAGTCTTGCCGTCAGCAAGAATTGCACCACGGTGTTGCATACGGGCCAGTGCGTGAATAGCGGTCCTCACCACTTTGTGACTAGGTTCGCCTTCTATGTGGGCGATCAGGCCGAAACCACAGTTGTCCCTCTCATGGGATTTATCGTACAGCATATCAGTGAACCTCCCCAGGCTCTGTGTGACTCTTACAACCCACTGCGAAGGGCCTGCTCAATTTCAGGCAGAAGTCCAATCAGCAAGGTTAATATCGCCAATCTGCTTTTCCGCCCTCCATCAATGGCCTCTCGTGACGGTTCTCACAAGTGGTAAATGACTTGTTTTAAGAGGGAGTCTTAAATTACTGCATAATTATGACGAGACGTTTGCCCGTCCAGAAAGCTTCCAGCGGACCTCCAACTTAGCGAGAAAGAATACGCAGGTCAAATATGGGCTTAACAGGGATTTTGATGGCTTGCATGAGGTTTATGATGATGAAAAATAAGTTTTTTCAGACGGTTTTGGCTCGATGGAAAGGCAGGGGGAGTGCCGCAAAAATGTGAGCTGTCTCACTATAGTGCAATGCCTGAATCTCTGCACCATGCTAGTGCTGGCGGCAATGCCAGAGTTTTATTCTAGTAAATTTATATTTATTGTTGTTTATAACTATTTTTCACCGCTTTGTCATAAAGCTGTTAACAGTGCGCTGAGGATTAGAAACTTTCATCGAGATAAAAATGATTTTATTTGCACTAATAATGAATAGTTATGCCTACGGCGGCCTTTGGGGAAAAGCGTTGATCCCTGTCATCACGGGAAAAGCCGTTTCTTATTAGCATAACGGCCTTCAAACACAGAGAGACACCAAGATTATGCAGTTGCCGCAATTAGTCAATATGTTTGGTAGCGATCTTCAGCGCCGTTATGGGGAGAAGATCCACAAACTCACGCTGCACGGTGGGTTTAGCTGCCCGAACCGCGACGGCACGCTGGGGCGCGGTGGCTGCACTTTCTGCAACGTGGCCTCTTTTGCCGATGAACAGATGCAGCAGCAAAGCATTGCGGAGCAACTGGCCATTCAGGCGCAGAAGGTTAACCGGGCAAAGCGCTATCTGGCTTACTTCCAGGCCTATACCAGCACCTATGCCGAGGTCGAACTGTTGGCCAACATGTATCGGCAGGCGCTGACGCAGGCCGAGATGGTGGGTATTTGTGTCGGCACCCGGCCAGACTGCGTGCCGGAAGCGGCGCTCGATCTGCTGGCAGGCTACCGTGAGCAGGGCTTCGAGGTGTGGCTGGAGCTTGGGCTGCAAACGGCGCACGATAAAACACTAAAGCGCATCAACCGTGGCCACAATTTCTCCTGTTACCAGCAGACCAGCCGCCTGGCGCGGGAACGCGGCCTGAAGGTATGCTGCCACCTGATCGTTGGCCTGCCCGGTGAGACTCATCAACACCACCTGGCTACGCTGAAAGCGGTGGCTAAGAGCGGGGTAGATGGCATCAAGCTGCATCCGCTGCATATTGTCACCGGTAGTACCATGGCAAGAGCCTGGCAAGCGGGCCGTTTGTCTGAGCTGTCGCTGGAGGATTACGCATTCAGCGCCGGGGAAATGATCCGCCATACGCCGAAGGAGATTATCTACCACCGCATCTCGGCCAGCGCCCGTCGGCCCACTCTGTTGGCACCATTATGGTGCGAAAACCGTTGGAACGGCATGCAGGCCGTCGGCGGCTATCTTCAGCGGCATGGTGGTCAGGGTTCGGCTTTGGCCGTAGGCCAGCAATACCAGCCTTAAAACCCTGTTCTCAGGTTGCGAATTGCAACCATTCCCACAGTTCACAGTAAGGTTTCTTATCTTGACCGTATTTTACGGTATGATTTGAGAGATTATGTCTGTTGGGAATGGCTCATGAAGCAAATCCGGGTGTTAGCCCAGTACTACGTTGATTTGATGGTAAAACTGGGGCTGGTGCGCTTTTCACTGTTGCTGGCTTCAGCGCTGGTGATACTGGCGATGGTGGTGCAGATGGCGGTCACCATGCTGCTGCGTGGTGAAGTGGAAAGCATCGACGTGGTGCGCTCCATCTTCTTCGGTCTGCTGATCACGCCGTGGGCGGTTTATTTCCTTTCGGTGGTGGTGGAGCAACTGGAAGAGTCGCGCCAGCGCCTGGCTCGGCTGGTGGATAAGCTTGAGGAGATGCGCAATCGCGATCTCGCGCTGAACCAGCAGATGCAAGAGAACATCAGCCAGCTCAATCAGGAAATTGCCGACCGTATCAAGGCGGAGCAAGATCGCCAACAGGTGATGGATAAGCTGACCGAAGAGATGGAGCAGCGCGAACAGGCGCAGGTGGAGTTGGGCCAACAATCAGCATTGCTACGCTCTTTCCTCGATGCCTCCCCCGATCTGGTTTACTATCGCAACGAAGAAAAAGAGTTTTCCGGCTGCAACCGGGCGATGGAGCTGCTGACCGGCAAGAGTGAAAAACAGCTGATCGGCCTGACCCCCTTTGATGTCTACAGCAAAGAGATCGCCGAAAAAGTCATCGAAACCGATGAGAAAGTATTCCGCCACAACGTCTCCCTGACCTATGAACAATGGCTGGTGTACCCAGACGGTCGCAAGGCCTGTTTTGAACTGCGCAAGGTGCCGTTTTACGACCGCGTGGGCAAACGTCACGGGCTGATGGGCTTTGGCCGCGATATAACCGAGCGTAAGCGCTACCAGGACGCGCTGGAGAACGCCAGCAGGGAGAAGACTACCTTTATCTCAACGATCAGCCACGAGCTTCGTACGCCGCTTAATGGCATCGTCGGCCTGAGCCGTATCCTGCTCGATACCGAACTGAACGATGAGCAACTGAAGTATTTGAAAACCATCCATGTCAGCGCCATCACCCTGGGTAATATTTTCAACGACATCATCGAGATGGATAAACTTGAGCGGCGTAAGGTCCAGTTGGACAATCAGCCGGTCGACTTTACCGGCTTCCTGGCGGATCTGGAGAACCTCTCCGGCCTGCTGGTACAGCCGAAAGGGCTGCAGTTTGTGATGGAACCCGAGTTACCGCTACCGGAGAAAATCATTACGGACGGCACACGCCTGCGGCAGATCCTGTGGAACCTGATCGGCAATGCGGTGAAGTTCACCCAGCAAGGCCAGATCGTGGTGCGCGTCAGGCGCGAAGAGCAGGAACAGATCGTGTTTGAGGTTGAAGACTCAGGCATGGGGATCCCGCAGGATGAGCAAGACAAGATTTTCGCCATGTATTATCAGGTCAAAGACCAGAACGGCGGGCGTCCGGCGACCGGCACCGGGATCGGTCTGGCGGTCTCCAAACGGCTGGCGCAGAGTATGGGCGGAGATATCACGGTAAACAGCGCACAAGGGCACGGTTCTTGCTTCACCTTGACCATCAAGGCGCCTGCGGTGGACGAAGTGGTCAATGAGGTCCAGGCGGTGGAAGAAATGCCGCTACCGGCGTTGCATATCCTGCTGGTGGAAGATATCGAACTGAACGTGATCGTGGCGCGTTCGGTGTTGGAGAAGCTGGGCAACAGCGTTGCGGTGGCCATGAACGGCCGCGATGCGTTAGCCATGTTCGACCCGGACGAGTTCGATCTGGCCCTGTTGGATATCCAACTGCCAGACATGAGCGGGCTGGATATCGCCCGTGAACTGCGCGAGCGTTATGCGGGCCGCTCGCTGCCGCCGTTGATTGCGTTGACAGCTAATGTCCTGAAAGACAAGAAAGAGTATCTTGAAGCGGGCATGGACGATGTGCTGAGCAAGCCGTTGTCGGTACCGGCCTTGACCAAGATGATCAAACATTACTGGGATCATCAACCCCAACATACCACAAAGAAAACGGAGCAAAAGTCGATGCAGATTAATGAATCGTTATTGGATACCGCAATGCTGGAGCAGTACATGGATCTGGTGGGGCCGCAGCTGATCCATCAGAGCCTGGCGATGTTTGAACAGGTCATGCCAGGGTATCTGGCGGTGCTGGATTCCAACATGACCGCGAAGGACGAGAAAGGGATCACCGAAGAAGGGCACAAAATCAAGGGTGCCGCTGGTTCCGTCGGGTTAAAACATCTGCAACAGCTGGCCCAGCAGATCCAGACGCCAACGTTACCAGCCTGGCAAGACAACGTGCAAGAGTGGGTCGATGAGCTGAAGCAGGAGTGGCGCAATGACGTGGCGGTGCTGCGAGCTTGGGTAGAGAACGCTGAAAAAAAATGACCCCAGCCGAGGCCGGGGTGCGCGAATATTGCGCCAACACCAGGGAAATCATTAACCTGCGTATTGGTTTTTAGCGTTCTGGTAGAGCAGGTGGTACGAAATTCGTATACATCATACAGCGAACAACATAGCAAATGTAAGCGCTCTTGTTAGAAGAATCATTAAAATATGTGATGTAGTTAGTATTTGTCGCCTCTGGGCCTGCCTTTGCCGGCGGTCCTGGCTGGGAGAATGTCAATGAAACAGGTCGCTGTAGTGCTGAGTGGTTGTGGTGTTTATGACGGGGCAGAAATCCATGAGGCGGTGCTCACCTTGCTGGCTCTGGATCGTGCCGGTGCGCAGGCGGTCTGCTTTGCACCGGATAAGGCACAACTGCATGTTATTAATCATTTATCCGGCGAAGAAATGCCAGAGAATCGCAACGTTTTGCTGGAGTCGGCGCGCATCGCTCGTGGCAAAATTCAGGCGCTTTCACAGGCCGATGCCGAGCAGTTGGATGCCCTGATTGTGCCCGGTGGATTTGGTGCGGCGAAGAATTTGAGCAGCTTTGCCACGCAAGGTGCGGAATGTTCAGTGGACCCCGATCTGTCTAAGCTTATTCTGAAAATGCATAAGAAAAACAAACCAATGGGTTTTATGTGCATTGCACCCACGCTGTTGCCGAAAGTTCTCGATCAACCGTTACGATTGACCATTGGTAACGATCCCGATCTGGGGGAAGTGATTGATGCCATGGGCGGTGAGCCGGTGATCTGCCCGGTAGATGACATCGTGGTTGATATTGAAAACAAGGTTGTCACGACCCCGGCCTACATGTTGGCCCAGTCGATCGGCGAGGCGGCGCAGGGAATTGATAAGCTGGTGTCACGAGTGCTGGATCTGGTGGAATGATAAGGTTTTCTCGTAAATCGTGGATTGTTCGCCTGTGGTTTTGGTTTAAACGAGGCGTTCTTGCGGTTATTGGCCTGTGGCTGGTGGGGATCATTCTATTCGCTTTTCTGCCGGTGCCGTTTTCTGCGGTGATGGTGGAGCGGCAGCTAGGTGCCTGGCTGAGCGGGGATTTTGGCTATGTGGCGCATTCTGACTGGGTAGCGATGGACGATATTGCCCCCTCGATGGCGCTGGCGGTGATGGCGGCAGAGGATCAGAAATTCCCCGATCACTGGGGGTTCGACGTGGCGGCTATTGAAAAGGCGATCAGCCATAATGAAAAGCGGCCAACGCGCATCCGTGGTGCTTCTACCCTTTCTCAGCAAACGGCAAAGAACCTGTTTTTGTGGGATGGGCGCAGCTGGCTGCGCAAGGGGCTGGAGGCTGGGCTAACGGCAGGTATTGAGCTGGTATGGACCAAACGGCGTATTTTGACGGTGTACTTGAATATCGTCGAGTTTGGTGACGGTCTCTTTGGCGTGGAAGCGGCGGCTCAGCACTTTTTCCACAAGCCAGCAAGCCGTCTGACTGCCTCGGAAGCGGCCCTGCTGGCGGCGGTGCTGCCTAATCCACATCGTTTCAAGGCCGGTGCCCCTTCGGGGTACGTGATCCAGCGCCAACAGTGGATTATGCGTCAGATGCGCCAGTTGGGTGGCGAAGGATTTCTCAAGGCGAACGATCTGAAGTGATCGTGATACAGGGTCTATGGGGTATCTGGATCACCCCAAGACCCGACTCACGAGATTATTTAACGTAGGTAAACGCCGTTGTCACGTGCTTCACGCCGCTGACCTGGCTGGCAATCTGCGCCGCAGACTGGCCTTCCTGCTGTGTCACCAAACCTAACAAGAACACTTCGCCATTTTCGGTAGTCACCTTCACGTTTGAAGATTTGACGGTATCGCTGGTCAGGATCTGCGAACGCACCTTGGTAGTGATCCAGGTATCGGAAGAGGCGGTGCCCAGGCTGACTGGCGTGCCCTGGCGAATTTCGTTATACACCTCAGCGGCACCATCGACGCCAAGTGCGATCTGTTTCGCCCGGCTGGCGAGCTCGGTGGTAGGAGCCTGGCCGGTCAGCAGCACTTTGCCCTGATAGGCGGTGGCTACGACACGGGCTTCTTTCTTCAGTTGCTGATCTTTGCTGATGGCATTTTCGACCCGGGCTTCCAACGTGCCGTCATCGACCTGTGTGCCTACGGTGCGTGGATCGGTCGCCGTTTTGGTGGCAACCGCGGCGCTGCCAACGACAACGCCCGCGACGCAACCCTGCAACAGTAGGGCGCTGAACAGCACTGCAAATGTGGCTCTTAGCTTCATCTCAGTTCCTTTAATCGTCCTGGTGGGGGAACAATGTGTTATCAATCAGGTCGCATAGGCAATTGACGGTAAGCATATGCATCTCCTGAATGCGTGCACTGCGGTGAGAGGGGATACGTATCTCCACATCCTGCTGGCCGAGTAAACCCGCCAACTCTCCGCCATCGTAGCCGGTAAGCGCAACAATGGTCATATCACGCGTTACCGCAGCTTCGACCGCTTTTACAATATCACGGCTATTGCCGCGGGTGGAAATCGCCAGCAATACGTCACCGGTGTGGCCGAGTGCCCGCACCTGTTTGGCATACATTTCATCATGCAGACGATCGTTGCCGATGGCCGTCAGCACCACGTTATCGGCGTTTAGCGCGATCGCGGGCAGGCTAGGGCGTTCGGTTTCAAAGCGGTTGATCATGCAGGCGGCAAAATGCTGGGCGTTAGCCGCCGAGGTGCCGTTGCCACAGCACAGGATCTTGTTGCCGTTCAATAACGATTGAACCAGGGTCATCGCGGCACGGGATATCGCGTCAGGTAAGGCTTCCGCCGCCGCAATCTGGGTTTGGATACTCTCGGTAAAACAGACTTTGATTCTATCCAGCACGTTGTTTTAATCCACTAGGTCAAAGGGCCGGCATACACCGGTCAACAGGGTTTAATCCGCATTGAAGGCATTGGGTATCCATTCTAACTGGCTACCGGTAATGGCTAAAACATCAAAACGGCAAGATGATGTGTCAAAACTGGCTCCTCGCCCCGCCAGCCAAACGGCGGCGGCATGCAGCAATCGCCGTTGCTTGCGGTAAGTCACGCTGGCCGCTGCGTCACCAAAGGCGGCGCTGCGCCGGTAGCGGACTTCGACGAACACCCAGGTTTGACCATCACGCATGATGAGATCGAGCTCACCCCCACGTACCGCCACGTTGGCGGCAGTGAAGGTAAGCCCCGCGCGCTCCAGGTATTGGCGGGCCTGGATCTCATAGCCCGCCCCCTTGGCGCGTTGACTCAGGAGACCGGAACGACCGAGCCCTGGCGGTATTGCAGCCAAGTCAGTTTCCTGGTGATCACACAGTTAGGTGAAGATGTCAGCACACCGGTGGTGCCTGAAATCTGGAATCCTGACAACTGGCGCATTTGAGCAAAGTGGTTGGCCAATGTCCAGGCATCCATCCCCATGGCGTAGAGGCGCACCAGGGAATAGTCGTTACGGAATTTGGCGGTGGCTTGCTGCTGCAACTGTGGATTGGCCCCTGCCAGCAGAGGAATATCACTGAATTGCAGGCCTTCCATTTCCAGACGGAAGTCCGGGCCAGCACCGGCCTGATAGCTGCGTGAACTGGCAAACATGGCTGGCTTGCTACGAGAGCTGGTGGTCATGTCGATCATCGGCTTGATCAGCGTCAACTGGTCTTGCGTGGCGACGATATACACCGAGTCCACGCCACCGCCGGTAGAGGCCGGGATATCGCTTGGTGGCGCTGGAATAGTCAGGCCAGCGATAGTCACCGACTGCTGCGCCGGAGCCTGTGAGGCCACCGGGGTGCCGCTCATGCGAATGCCGCCGCTGTTGACCATCTGGCGTAGCTCACCGGCAGAACCGATCCCTTGCTGCAGCACGGTCTGGCCGCCGAGCTTCTGCCACTCTTCGGCGAAGGCTTTGGCAATGCGATCGCCAAACGCGCCGCGTGGCAGCAGCAGTAACGGCTGGCGTTTTTGCTGTTCCCAGATATGGCGAGCGGCGTCGCGGGCTTCATCTTCCGGTGACAGGGCGAAGTAACAGATATTCGGGCTGTCCTTCGGCTGCTCAGGCTGGTTGAGTGCCAACACGTTCAACGTTGTTGAGGTGGTGGCAAGTTGATCGACTTCGGCTTTCAACAGCGGGCCCACAATCAGCGTTGCGCCATCCTGCTGGGCTTGAGCCAACAACGCTGGCAGAGGCTGGCTGGTGGTGTCGTAGACTTTCACCTGCCCGCCGTTTGCCGGGGCTGGAGTGACTGGTGCCGGAGCAGCAGGTTGTACTGCGGCTACCTGAGTTGCATCTGCCGCAGGGGCTGAAGTACTTACTGCACCGTTGGCATTGTCTGGCGTTGCTGCCACGGTCTGGTCGGGATTATTGGTTGGTTCTATTGCCTGAACAGGCGCGGTGAGTGCGATGCCACTTTGTGCTGCGTTAAAGCCCTGTTGGATCGCATCGGCAAACACCTTGGCCTGGCCGTTCAGCGGCAGCAACAGGGCGATATGCGAAGTTGAAGCCTGGGTGAAATTCAGCACCTGATTCAACTGCGTTGGCAGGCTTTTCGCCGCCGGATTCTGCGGATAGCGGTTCTGCCAGTCTTTGATCCCGGCCTTCAGCAGATCGGGATCCTGACGGTTGTCCTGATAGACTCGTAACAGATCCAGCCAGCCTTGCAGCACGTTTTCGTTGGCGTTAATCACCAGGCTGTTCATGTCGGCCGGCTTCAGGCCAAGCAGCGTTTGCCAGGTTTTATCCAGGTTATCCTGATGAGCCTGGCCGCTTAGTAACGGCTCCTGGGCAATATAGGCGCGGATCAGCGGCAGTGAGGCTTGACCCTGATTTGCCGCGATCTGCGCCTGATACAGGCGAACCAACTGATTCGGTGACAGCGCGCTGCTGTCGATGTTGTTCAGCGCATCGCGGGCTGCGCTCAAATTCTTGTTGGCCACCTGCAGTTCTGCGCTCAATAACTGGCGCTCAAGCTGTTGTGTACTCGTCAGGTTTTGCGGCAAGGTGCTCAGTTGCTCGTTGGCCTGTGGCAGTTTGCCTTCGCGAGTTAATGCGCGAATCGCAAGTAATTGCCAGTCAGCCTTGTTATCATCGCTGCTTTGCTGCAACTGTTGCAGATAGTAATCAGAGTTGGCACTGGCTTCGTCCTGGATATTTGAGGGCGGAGTTTGTGGAACCTGACTTGGACAACCAGCTAACAGCAAGGCTGCCAGTACAACAGGTACTAATCGCCCTGCTTTGGTACGAAGGAATGTTGAGGAAAGCATACTGTATCCAGTGATGTTTTTTTCAAGATGCTCAATATTAAATCGGCAATCCGGATGAAACAATGAATCAACACCAACAATCAGCTATTTCTGCATCGACACTGTACGTGGTGCCCACCCCCATCGGTAACCTGGGGGATATGACTCATCGGGCCATAGAGGTACTGAAAAGCGTCGATCTGATTGCGGCGGAAGATACGCGCCATACCGGGTTGCTGCTGCAACACTTTGCTATTAGCGCGCGGTTGTTTGCGCTGCACGACCATAACGAACAGCAGAAGGCGGACCAACTGCTGGCAAAACTGCAGGAAGGCCAAAGCATAGCACTGGTGAGTGACGCAGGCACGCCACTGATTAACGATCCGGGTTATCACCTGGTGCGCCGTTGCCGCGAAGCGGGGATCCGCGTCGTGCCGCTGCCGGGTGCTTGTGCTGCCACCACCGCGCTGTGTGCCGCCGGTGTGGCTTCCGATCGTTTCTGCTACGAAGGCTTCCTGCCAGCCAAAACCAAAGGCCGTAAGGATACCCTGCTGGCGCTGGCAGAGGAACCGCGAACGCTGATTTTCTACGAATCTACCCACCGTTTGCTGGAAAGTTTGCAGGACATGGTCACCGTGTGGGGGCCACAGCGCTACGTGGTGCTGGCGCGTGAACTGACCAAAACCTGGGAATCGATTCACGGTGCCCCGGTGGGGGAACTGCTGGCCTGGGTGCTGGAAGATGAGATGCGCCGCCGTGGGGAGATGGTGCTGATTGTGGAAGGGCATAAGGCGCAGGAGGACGATTTGCCGCTCGAAGCGCTGCGTACCCTGGCTCTGCTGCAAAAAGAGCTGCCGTTGAAAAAGGCGGCGGCGTTAACTGCAGAGATCCACGGCGTGAAGAAAAATGCGCTGTATAAACATGCGCTAGAGCAGCAGGAACAGTAAAGCGGTTGACCTGCTGGCGCAGCAACGCTACTATCCGCGCCGGAGTTGACCAGACAGTCGCCGCTTCATTGCCGTCCTCTTCGGGGGAGACAGATGGAGGGGAGGAAAGTCCGGGCTCCATAGGGCAGGGTGCCAGGTAACGCCTGGGAGGCGTAAGCCTACGACTAGTGCAACAGAGAGCAAACCGCCGATGGCCCGCGCAAGCGGGATCAGGTAAGGGTGAAAGGGTGCGGTAAGAGCGCACCGCGCGGCTGGCAACAGTCCGTGGCACGGTAAACTCCACCCGGAGCAAGGCCAAATAGGGGTTCGCATGGTACGGCCCGTACTGAACCCGGGTAGGCTGCTTGAGCCAGTGAGCGATTGCTGGCCTAGAGGAATGACTGTCCACGACAGAACCCGGCTTACCGGTCAGCTCCCTCTATACAGATAACCCCGCGTGACGAGAGTCGCGCGGGGTTTTTCTTTATCTGTACCCTACACCGGCAAATCAATCAGCAGCGCACGTAGCGGCGCTTCGGCCTGGATAGTGAGGCGGTTTTCCTCGCGGATAAACGCACCGTCTCCACAGGTCAGGCGCTGGCTCTGGTGATGGTCGCCATTGACCTCAACGGTACCGTGGATCGATTGCAGATAGGCTCGTGGCCCATGCAGAGTAAGCGCCTGCTGTGCTCCCGCCGGTAAGTTCAAATGATGTATCCAGACCTGTTGGCGCAGTTGCAGGCTGCCTTGGGCACCATCTGGTGAGGCCAGTAGCGTATAGGGCTGATCTGGCAGGCTAAAACGCTGCACACGTTCGTTACTGCGCTCCGGACAGGCATCCAGCCACAGCTGCATCCGGGTCAGTGGCGTGCTGCTGCTGACGTTCTGTTCGCTATAGCTAAGCCCCGGTTGCGTAGCCAGCAATAACGCCTCTCCTGCACCCGCGCGTACGGTATTGCCGTCGCTGTCCCGGTATTCGGCTTCACCTTGCAGGATCAGATTCAGGATATCTACGTTGGGATAGGTGCGTGGCTGGAAGGCGGCACCCGGTGCTAATACCTCTTGATTCAGTACCCGCAGCGACGCATAGCCCATCAGCTTGGGATCGAAGTAGTGGCCAAAGGAAAAGGTATAACGAGCCTGCAGCCAACCAAAGTCAGCTTGCCCGCATTGTTGTGCTGTTCTGCATGTGATCATGGCAATCGGCTCTCTAAATTCATTCTCTTGATGGTAAGCATCTGGACGGCGGATTGTTAGCCAGTTAATCTGGTCGGTATATTCAAATTTCCTGATAGAGAGTTTCGATGGCCAGAGATCGGGCGTTAACGCTTGAAGCGCTTAGGGTTATGGATGCGATCGACCGCCGTGGCAGCTTTGCCGCCGCCGCCGATGAGCTGGGGCGAGTGCCTTCGGCGCTCAGCTACACCATGCAAAAATTGGAAGAAGAACTGGATGTGGTGCTGTTTGACCGATCTGGACATCGCACCAAATTTACCAACGTTGGGCGCATGCTGCTTGAGCGTGGCCGCGTATTGCTCGAGGCGGCGGACAAGCTGACGACCGATGCAGAGGCATTGGCGCGGGGGTGGGAAACCCATCTTACCATCGTCAGCGAAGCGCTGTCCCCTGCCTACAAGCTGTTCCCTTTGGTCGATAAGCTGGCGCTGAAGGCCAATACTCAGGTTTCGATTTTTACAGAAGTGTTGGCCGGGGCATGGGAGCGGCTGGAGCAAGGGCGGGCCGATATCGTTATTGCGCCGGATATGCACTTTCGCGCCTCTTCTGAAATCAACACCCGCAAGCTGTATAAGGTGATGAGCGTGTACGTTGCCGCACCGGAACATCCGATCCACCTGGAGCCGGAGCCGCTCTCGGAGCTGACGCGGGTGAAATACCGTGGCATTGCGGTGGCGGATACCGCGCGGGAGCGGCCAGTGTTGACGGTGCAATTGCTGGATAAACAGCAGCGCCTGACGGTGAGCACCATCGAAGATAAGCGCCGTGCCTTGCTGGCTGGGCTGGGGGTTGCCACCATGCCTTATCAGATGGTGGAGAAGGATATCGAGCAGGGGCGCTTGCGCGTGGTGGGGCCGGAATATAGCCGTGAGGCGGACATTATCATGGCCTGGCGGCGCGACAGCATGGGCGAGGCTAAATCCTGGTTCCTACGCGAAATCCCGCGCCTGTTTGCACGCGAGGAGAATCAGTAACTTCTTCGCATTTTCGCATCGTGTAAGGCCCCTCACCCTAACCCTCTCCCACAGGGAGAGGGGACCGATCGAGTTCGTTAATTGCTCTGCGTAATACCTTGCCTTTCTTGTTTTTACTCCCGATTTTCCGAAGTTGTACGAGCCAACCAAGGTCACCGGACAGCTCCCTCTCCCTGTGGGAGAGGGTTGGGGTGAGGGGAAACAGCGATTGCCGGATCCTCAGATTAACCGCAATCAACCAAAACGCACATCGCGCCCGTGGGGTTCATCCAGATCCTGTGCAGGGCCGATCGAAATGATCCCGTGCGGATTGATGGTGGCATGGCTGCGATAATAGTGGTTGCGGATATGCGCCATATCTACCGTTTCGGCAATCCCTGGCATCTGGTAGATATCGCGCAGGAAGCCGTACAGGTTGAGATAGTCGCTGATGCGGCGCTGGTCGCATTTGAAATGAGTGACGTAGACCGGATCGAAACGGATCAGTGTAGTCCACAGGCGGAGATCGGCCTCGGTAAGTCGATCGCCGGTCAGATAACGGTGCTGGCCGAGGATCTGCTCCAACTGCTCCAAAGAGGCAAACACGCCGTTCACCGCTTCGTCATAGGCCTCCTGGCTGGTAGCAAAACCGGCCTTGTACACCCCGTTGTTCACCGAATCGTAAATCCAGCCGTTGAGCGAATCGATCTTTTCACGCAGTTCTGCCGGATAGTAATCTCCTGCCCGTGCGCCGACGGCGTCGAAAGCGCTGTTGAACATGCGGATGATATCGGCAGACTCATTGCTGACGATGGTCTGCTGCTGTTTATCCCACAGCACTGGCACGGTAACGCGGCCGCTGTACTGCGGATCGGCCCGTAGATAGAGCTGGTAAAGAAAATCGGAGTGATACAGCGCATCGCCGGTTGCTGCAGGGAAATCCTGGCCGAAGGTCCAGCCGTTTTCCAACATCAGCGGATGCACCACGGAAACCGGGATGGTTTGCTCCAGCCCTTTTAGCTTGCGCATCAGCAGGGTACGGTGTGCCCAAGGGCAAGCCAGGGAAACATACAGGTGGTAGCGATCTTGCTCGGCTTTAAAACCCGCGTTGCCATGCTCTCCCGCAGCGCCATCTGGGGTGACCCAATTGCGAAACTGAGAGGTTGAACGCTTGAAACGGCCCCCGGTGGATTTGGTGTCATACCAGGTGTCTTGCCAAACGCCATCAACGAGTTGTCCCATGAGATCCTCCAATGTGTCTGAGAGAAAAAGTCAAAAGGCCCGGCGTTGAGCCGAGCCTTTCGTCGATACTATAAGCTTACCACTTTTTGTTCAAAATGCGGTCAATGCTGAAGCCGCCAGGGCCTGCAACCGCCAGTACGATGAAGCCACCGGCAATGGTCAGGTTTTTCATAAACATCAGCTGGTTCACGCCTTCGGCAAAGTTGGTGTGGAACAGCAGCGCGGTCAGGATGGTGAAACCGGCAGTAAACAGCGCCACGGTACGGGTCAGGAAGCCGAACAGGATCGCCAGGCCACCGCCGAACTCCAGCAGGATGGTCAGTGGCAGCAAGAAGCCAGGTACGCCCATCGACTGCATGTATTGTTGGGTGCCGGCATAGGCATCACCCATTTTGCCGTAACCTGCAACGATAAACAGGATTGGCATCAGAATACGAGCAACCAGCAAACCTGCATCTTCTAATTTTTTCATCATTAACTCCAAAAAGTGTTGTTGCTTGCCAAACTTGGCATTGGTACCGCCAGGGGGGTCTGTAGCCACCATGTCCGGTTGATGGAGTGAATGTTAGACGGGAACGCTGCGGGTTGTTAGCAAGTAAAACTGTCGTAATTTTTCAAAAAATCTGAATATTCGCCGTGAGATAAAAGAATTTTTAAATCAATGCGTTAGCATGTTACGTTGGATTTTTGGATAGAAACCACGCAGAGGGGAGGGATTACCAACGGGATAATTGAACCTGTGGCAGCGCGGTTATTTTTTAGGAAGGGCGTTACGGATCAGGCGAACGGTGCCCCAGACGCTGAGTGCCCGTCGTGACCAACGGATCAACTTGCTTGGATGGCGGATGCCGTACAGCGCAATCACGCTGGAGCCAATAGCCATATACTTACGCAGACCATATAGGGTCTGCCAGCTGCGATCAAAGGATTCGGTCTTTTGCAGCCACTGACTTTTGTTGGCGGTCAGATCCAGACGTTGTTGCTGGATCTGCCGGATGAGTTGCTCTTTTCTGCGTTCACGGTACTGGCGGCGATTCATGTTTCTCCTCCAGTTCAGCGCGGTCGAGTTCCAATTGCTGACGTGTTGCCCCTAACAGTGTCGAACGGCGAGCCTTGGACAGTGTCCAGACAAGCCCCACAACAGCCAGGAACAGCAGAATGGCGGTAGTCGTACCCAACGCCATCAGGCGATAAGCGGGGTCGATAGCCCAGAAGATGAGGATTAACAGGCTCATCAGGCCGAAGGCGGTAAACAGCAGGGTAAGCCCCGCCATCATCAGCAACTGGATGAGGTTGGCTTTCTCCTCTTCCAGCTCGATAACGGCCAGACGCACCCGGGTTTCCACCATGCCGACCATAATGGTGACAATCCGTTGGGCGATATCCAGGACCCCTTTACCGGGGCCCTGTGCGCGCGTTTGCGGCTGCTCTGCCATAATCAGCGGCGCGCGAGCAGAACGCCTAACACCACGCCAACCGCGGCGCCGATACCGATACCGGTCCACGGGTTTTCACGCACGTAATCATCGGCCTGGCCAGCCATCTGCTTGGTTTGGTGAGCCAGTTTGTCACCGGCATCGCTCAGACGGGCACGGGTTTCTTTCAGTGCGCCTTCTGCTTTGGAGCGCAGTTTGTCCAGTTCAGCTTTAGGTTTATCGGTGGAAGAGTTCAGTACTTCTTCCAGCGTATCGGCCAGGGACTTCAGTTCAGCGCGTAAATTTTCTGCATGTGAATCATGTGCCATTTCGATAACTCCTTAACATTAACTTCGACAGACTTTTAACATAGCGGATTTATTCACTTAAGCAAAGGGCTTATCCCCGGTGGATATCACTAACCAATGTCATTATAGGCTGGTAAAATCCCGCCATATGGGGCTCTTAGCGATAAATCCGCTAATATAAAAAATTATTCGGCCTGCGCGGCTTTCAGCTCAGCCTGAGCTTCTGCCAGCTTTCTCTGTTTGTTGGCGATTTTATCTGCCTTGCCGGTTTCCTGAGCCTCTTTCAGCTCCTGCTCACGCTCGGCCACTTTCTCCTGCTTATCAGCAATCTTCTTCTGGCGATCGGCTTGTAAACCGGCCTCGGTGCAGTGGGTTTGTACTTCGCTCAGGGCTTTCTGCAGGCCTGCCACACGGTGGCTGTTGCCGTGTTTAGTGGCATAATCGATCTGGGTCTGGATCTCCTGGGCTTTGCTGGCACAAGTCTCGACCGCTGCCTGTGAAAGCGCAGAAAAAGTGAACAGGGGGATGGCCAGTAACAAAGTGTGGCGTAATTTCATGATTTCAATTCCTTAATGCTGGGAGATAACAAGGATGCTCCCGGTTTCCTGCTGCCCAAGGGGCAGTGCGACAGGTGGCCTACGCGGCTGACCCATGCTGACAATCAGCATAGTCACAAATTGCGTAGACCCCCAAAAGTTGAGACTGCCGGTATTTCTCATTCGGCTCAATGTGAAGGGGCGCTGCATGCTGCGCCCGCTTAGGCAATCCCTGCAATGTGAAGGGATTATCCCAGATCAAGTGGCGCACGTGCAAATTTACGCACCCAGCGGCCGGGGAGAGGAGACTCGTTCAGGGCAATGGTATAACCGGGGGGCAGGATATTTTCCAGGGCTTCACGGGCCAGCAGTTGCTGTTCAGGGGAATCCAGGCGGATCACCAGACCATCGCCCTCCGGCGTAATGCTTTTGATGCGGATACCGCGTTCATCCAGGCGCTGATAGACGTAAAAACCATCTGGCAACGATAAGCCCTGCTGAACCACGTGAATACGCAGCTCGTTTTCCGTACGCAAAATGTATGGCGCCAGCACGGCGGCCAATGCCAGCAATAGCAATGAAAGCATCAGCGCGTGTTGCCAGCGTGGGCGTTTGGCTATCACGCGTCTTTCCCTGCACGGTCGGCGCGCTTTTTGCGCCACAAAACCACCAGAGAACCGACTAGCCCGGCGACCAATAGCACCAGTGGCAGCATCATCAGGCCGAACATCAACTGGTCTTCATACTTGCGGAACATTGGGGTTTTCCCGAGGGCAAAACCGACCGATACCAGGATCAGAACCCACAGCAGGCCGCTCATCCAGTTAAAGAACTGGAAGCGTGCGTTGCTCAAACCAGACAACCCGGCAATGGTAGGCAACAGCGTACGGACGAAAGCCAGGAAACGGCCAACCAGCAGGGCCGACAGGCCATGGCGATGGAACAACTGGTGGGCACGCTGATGGTAATGGGCCGGTAGATGAGCTAGCCAACCCTGTACCGTAGGCGTATTGCCTAGCCATCGGCCTTGTATGTAGCTAACCCAGCACCCCAGGCTGGCTGCGGTGGTCAGGATAAGAATGGTCACCGGGAAATTCATGGTGCCTTTGGCGACCAGGACGCCGACCAGGATCAGCAGGCTATCACCCGGCAGGAAGGCGGCGGGCAGCAGGCCGTTTTCCAGAAATAAGATCATAAACAGCAAGACGTACAGCGTCCAGACCAACGAGGGGTTGGCCAGCGTTTCAAAGTCTTGCTGCCATAAGGCATCCAACAGTTGCTTAATGATATCCATCCGGTGTTCCTAAAAACGTCATTGTTATTTTCGTTCAGCGGCTGGGGGCGGTAAGCTCGAGGGGACCCTGGCTGCTGAAGATGATGATCGGTGTTGCTTTATTCTCTGATTCTTTTGGGGCGACACCGGATCATGAGTGATACGTTAGCGAGCCACGGTAAAGTATGTTGCTTTCTTTCCAACCCCCGAGCCTGCTTTGCTGCTGCGGGAAGTTCAGCGTCCAATTGACCTGCCGCAACCGGTTAGGGGCTGGGTTATCTGCCTGCGGTTGAGGCCACAGGCGGTAGCCCAGATCCGTTGCTAAAGTATAGGCCGGAACCGACTGGGACGGGGCCTGCAACGAGCTGGGATAGGAATGCATCCGGGGCAAAGACAGCAGTAGTTTGCTGAGGGGCTTGCGGCGGAGTTCACTGTGCGGACGGTAATCCTGATCGTAGGGGGAAACCACATGCTCATCAAATAATGCCTGAGCACTTAACGCGGAGGCTAAGGCTGCGGTTTGTGCTGCATAGAGCTTTGGGCCGGAGACCGAACCGGTCCAGCAGGAAAGAGCAATAAGCATGGCAAACAACCAGCGCATGTATTCGCGTTCCACCCCAAAGTCAGTCGATAAAAAAGTGGGCTAACTCTACCAAAATAGCACGATTGGCAACAGGGAAATCTACGTGGTCGCTGGGGAAATATCGCGCAGTGGGCGGCTGTACCGGGATCGATTCAGCCGTTTTTACAATACCTGACATTCGGTGCGATTTCTTGACGCCAAAACCCTATTTGATGGGGGTGGCCATGTTATCCAAATGGATCACCGGATTCTCGGCAAACAGGTAGCGATCGGCGTTGTATTCGAAATCGTCGGTGGTGGCATTGAACAGCATCTGCTTGGTGTTTTCCAGATGTTGCCACATGGCCAGTTTGGCACCGTGAGGATCTTTACGTATCAGCGCTTTAAGGATCTCATCGTGATCGTCGCACCAGCTGGCAATGGAACGTTCATCGATGTGTTCGTGCAGTTTGATCCAGTAAGGGTTACTGACACGCTGAGCCCACATTTTTTCCACTATGGTGGCCATGGCGGTATTCTGAGTCGCCAGCGCGACCTGCACGTGGAATTTGAGATCCCACTGCGAATCGCGGAAGCGATCCTCTTTGCGCGCCTGCTCCTGGATCTCCATCAGTTGGACGATATCCTGCTTGGTCACCTGAGTGGCGGCGAACTCGGCGATGTTACTTTCGATCAACTGGCGGGCCTGTAGCAGTTCAAAAGGCCCAGAGGTAGCGAATTCGAGGCTTTCACCCGGAACCACCAGGTGCTTCTGCTGGTTGGAAATCACATGGATGCCCGAGCCTTTGCGCACTTCGACGTAACCTTCCACCTCCAGCATGATGATCGCCTCACGCACCACGGTGCGGCTAACGTTCATCTCTTCTGCGATATAACGCTCGGCTGGCAGTTTCTCACCGACAGGGTAGACCCCGCCCTCAATGCGCCGTTTTAGCTCGGCGGCCAATTGCTGATAAAGGCGTCTGGTTTCAGTGAATTCCATAGTGAATACTCGGTGGTAGAAGGGCGTGATGCCATAGGACCTGTTATACCACTTATCCGTTGTAGCTGCTAGCGAGTCAGATGCGAAAAGCCCGGCACAAAGGCCGGGCTGTGAGGGTTAACTGCTGGCATCTGCCGTTTGTAATCGCTCCTGTTCCAGCTCGGAAACCGGCTTGTTTTGCAGCACGGTCCAGATCACGATGGCGGCCAGGATATCGAACACCGACAGGGCGGCGAACAGCGGGCTGAAGCCTATGGTGTCAGCCAATGCGCCGACCACCAGAGCGAACATGGTGCTCGCCGTCCATGCAGCCATACCTGTCAGCCCGTTGGCGGTAGCGACTTCGTTGCGGCCAAAGACGTCCGACGACAGGGTGATCAGCGCGCCGGACAGTGCCTGGTGGGCAAAACCCCCGATGCACAGTAAGGCGATGGCGACATAAGGGCTGGTGAACAAGCCGATCATGCCTGGGCCAATCATTAGTACAGCGCCCAGGGTGACCACCAGTTTGCGTGAGACGATCAGGTTGACGCCGAAATGCTTTTGGAAGAATGGCGGTAGATAGCCCCCCAGGATGCAGCCGAAATCGGCGAACAGCATCGGCATCCAGGCGAACATGGCAATTTCTTTCAGGTTAAAGCCGTAAGCCTTGAACATGAACAGCGGGATCCAGGCGTTGAAGGTCCCCCAGGCGGGCTCTGCCAGGAAACGCGGTAACGCAATACCCCAGAACTGACGGTTACGCAGGATCTGCCAGGCGGACATCTTCTTGGCATTGCTGGTCTGGTGGTGCGCTTCCTGACCATCCAGAATGTAGCTGCGCTCTTCGGAACTGAGTTTCTTCTGGTCTTTCGGGTGCTTATAGAAGATCAGCCAGCAGATGGCCCAGATCAGGCTCAGGACACCGGTAATGATAAACGCCATTTCCCAACTGTGCGCCACAATCGCCCAGACCACCAACGGAGGAGCGAGCATCGCGCCCACCGAGGAGCCGACGTTAAAGTAACCCACTGCGATGGAGCGCTCTTTGGCCGGGAACCATTCGCTACTGGCTTTCAGCCCGGCAGGGATCATCGCCGCTTCGGCCATACCAACCGCACCGCGGGCCATCGCCAGACCGACCCAACTGTTGGCCAGCGCGGTGCCCATACAGAAGATGGCCCACAGGATGGCAAACATCGCATAGCCGATTTTAGTGCCTAGCACGTCGAGGATATAGCCTGCAACGGGCTGCATCAGGGTATAGCAGGCTGAATAGGCGGCAACAATATAGGAATACTGTTGGGTTGTGATCCCCAGTGAACCTTCCAGCGAGGGGGCTGCGACGGACATCGCATTGCGGGTCAGATAACCGAGCACGGTGCCGATAGTCACCAGGCCGATCATATACCAGCGTAAGCCTTTAATTTTACGCATCCCAAATCTCTCCCAGTCTTAATATTTCGGCCACCGGCAAGCCCGTGGCGGTCATGGTGGTGATTCCCTTTCATCTGGTTGCCGGTATTCCGCTTACCGACGCCGCCTGCGCGTTGCCATTAATCTGTGGTTATAAACCAGTAGCAGGGTGGCGAGAAGATAACTTGTCATACAGATTTAAAAGTTGAGTGACATCACAAAAACCATTATTTTTTTAGGTGATAATGCTTGGCATCATATGGCATTGATTTAATAGTGTCCGTCTGGATAGGTGTTTAGAGGCCGTAATAATTGGCCATCCAAGGTGAAAATCCGCTAGACTCCGCATTAAATTGGTGTGATAACTTTCCGCGAGTTGACAGCAAGGTTAGCCAGGATAAAAGGTGAGGAACCCACTATGGCCACGTTTTTGAGCGATGATTTCTTGTTAGACAGTGAATTTGCCCGCCGCCTGTATCACGACTATGCGGCGGATCAGCCTATTTTCGACTATCACTGCCATCTGCCACCGCAACAGATTGCCGAAAATTATCGTTTTAAAAACATGTACGATATTTGGCTGAAGGGCGATCACTATAAGTGGCGCGCGATGCGTACCAACGGCGTGGCTGAACGCCTATGCACCGGCGATGCTTCTGATCGGGAAAAATTTGATGCCTGGGCGGCAACGGTGCCGCATACCATTGGCAACCCGCTTTATCACTGGACGCACCTGGAACTGCGCCGTCCGTTTGGCATCACCGGCAAGCTGCTCTCCCCAACTACTGCAGATGAAATCTGGCAGCGTGGCAATGAACTGTTGTCGCAGGAGGCTTTCAGCGCTCGCGGTATCATGAAACAGATGAAGGTGAAAATGGTGGGCACCACCGACGATCCGATCGACGATCTGCGCCACCATCATGCCATCGCCACCGACAGCAGCTTCGATATCAAAGTATTGCCAAGCTGGCGCCCAGACAAGGCCTTCAATATTGAAGCCGCCGGGTTTAATGACTATATGCGACAGCTGGAAGCCGCCGCAGACACGTCCATCAGCCGCTTCAGCGATTTGTGCGATGCGCTGAAAAAACGCCTGGATCACTTTGCCGCTCACGGTTGCAAGGTTTCGGATCACGCGTTAGACGTGGTGATGTACGGCGAGGCCGATGAGGCAACGCTAGACAAGATCCTGGCCCAGCGCCTTAGCGGAGAGCTGCCAACGCCACAGCAGGTTGCCCAGTTCAAGACCGCCGTCCTGCTGTTCCTGGCTACTGAATATCAGCGCCGCGAATGGGTGCAGCAATACCACATCGGCGCACTGCGTAATAACAATAGCCGGATGTTCACTACTATCGGCCCAGACATTGGCTTCGATTCCATTAACGATCAGCCGGTAGCCGAATCACTGTCGCGCCTGCTGGATGCTCAAGCCAAGCAGGGATCGCTGCCGAAGACCATTCTTTACTGCCTGAACCCACGGGATAACGAAGTGATCGGCACCATGGTCGGCAACTTCCAGGGTGAAGGTACGCCGGGCAAGATCCAGTTTGGTTCAGGCTGGTGGTTTAACGATCAGAAAGACGGTATGCAGCGCCAGATGACGCAGTTGGCACAGCTTGGGCTACTTAGCCGCTTTGTGGGCATGCTGACCGACAGCCGCAGCTTCCTTTCCTACACGCGTCACGAATACTTCCGTCGCATCCTGTGCCAGATGATTGGCCGCTGGGTGGAAGATGGCGAAGCACCGGCGGATATTGCGTTGCTGGGTGAGATGGTGAAAAACATCTGCTTCGACAATGCCAAACACTATTTTGCTATCGAATTAGCGTAGTTACAGCTCGAGGTTGGTTTATGCAAAGCATCATAAAGATTCATGCAAAAGATAATGTGGCGGTCGCACTGTGTGATTTGGCAGCTGGTGACCAGCCTGTCTGGGAAGGGCAGGCGATCGCACTGGCGCAGGACGTTGCTCGGGGGCACAAGTTTGCCCTTGAACCGATCGCTGCCGGTGAGATGATCGTCAAGTACGGCTTGCCGATCGGCTATGCGCTGGTGGCCATCGCAGCGGGCGAACATATCCATTCGCAAAATGCCAAAACCAACCTGAGCGATCTCGACAGCTATCAGTATCAACCGGATTTCCAGACCTTACCGGCGCAGGCGGCAGATCGTGAGGTGCAGATTTACCGCCGCAGCAACGGTGAGGTAGGGATCCGCAACGAACTGTGGATCATCCCAACCGTGGGCTGTGTGAACGGCATCGCCCGTCAGATCCTGCAACGTTTTCTGAAGGAAACCGGGGAAGCAGAGGGGATCGACGGCGTGCATCTTTTCAGCCACCCCTTCGGCTGCTCACAGCTCGGCCAGGATCATGAAAATACCCGCACCATGCTGCAAAATATGGTGCGTCACCCCAATGCCGGTGCGGTTCTGGTGATTGGCCTGGGCTGTGAGAACAACCAGGTGGATGCTTTCCGCAGCACCTTGGGTGAGTTTGATGAACAGCGCGTGCGTTTTATGGTCTGCCAGCAACAGGATGATGAAGTTGCCGACGGATTGGCACATTTACATGAATTATACCAGATTATGCGCGACGATCGGCGCCAGCCGGGCAAGCTCAGCGAGCTGAAGTTTGGCCTGGAATGTGGGGGATCGGACGGTTTATCGGGGATCACAGCCAACCCGTTATTGGGCTGCTTCTCGGATTATGTGATTGCCAACGGCGGCACCACGGTGCTGACCGAAGTGCCGGAAATGTTTGGTGCCGAACGCATTCTGATGAGCCGCTGCCGCGATGAAGACACCTTTGAAAAAACCGTCAGCATGGTCAACGACTTCAAACAGTATTTTATTGCCCACGACCAACCGATTTACGAGAACCCTTCACCGGGCAACAAGGCTGGAGGCATCACCACGCTAGAAGAGAAATCTCTGGGTTGCACCCAAAAAGCCGGGCAGAGCCAGGTGGTGGACGTGTTGAAATACGGTGAGCGTCTGCGTCTGCCGGGGCTGAACCTGCTGAGTGCGCCGGGCAATGATGCGGTCGCTACCAGCGCGCTGGCTGGAGCCGGTTGCCATATGGTGCTGTTCAGCACCGGGCGGGGGACACCTTACGGTGGCTTTGTGCCAACGGTAAAGCTGGCGACCAACTCGGAGCTGGCGGCGAAGAAACCGCACTGGATCGATTTTGACGCAGGCCGCCTGATCCACGGCTTGCCGATGGCGCAGATGCTGGAGCAGTTTGTCGATCTGATCGCGGACATTGCCGATGGCGCTCCGGCGCGTAATGAAGTGAATGATTTCCGCGAGTTGGCGATCTTTAAAAGCGGTGTCACGTTGTAAAGCCTAGCCGGCGGGAGTAGCATAAAACGGCGTTTTGTTTTAAACGCCTTGCTACTACCGCCCCAGGATCTCCCTAATGACGTTTTATTGGTTTGCGCAGTCTGTTGGCGTGCTGGCTTTTTTGGTCGGCATCACCAGCTTTTTTAATCGCGATGACCAGCGTTTCAAACTGCAGCTGTCGGGCTACAGCCTGATTATCGGCATTCACTTTATCCTGATGGGGGCGAATGCCGCAGGGAGTAGCGCACTGCTTAGCGCCTGCCGCAACCTGGTTTCGATGAAGACTCGCAGCCTATGGGTGATGTGGATCTTTATCTCCCTTACGCTCATCATCGGTTTATCCCGCTTCCACCACTGGATCGAACTGCTACCGATTTGCGGCACGACCGTCAGCACCTGGGCGTTGTTCCGCACACGGGGTTTGATCACTCGCTGTGTAATGTGGTGCTCAACGGCCTGTTGGGTTACCCACAACATCTGGCTTGGCTCGATCGGGGGTTCGCTGATTGAAGGCAGTTTCCTGCTGATGAACGGTTTCAACATTATCCGCTTCCGCCGCCTGCAACTGCGCGGCATCGATCCTTTTGCGGTCGAAAAAAAGGCGCCCGTTGCAGAGGGGCGCCAGCCAGTTAAGCAATAAAGTGCCGGTTGCTGAGATTATCTTCACTCTTCCAACAGAGCAGAGGCTATCAGCTCCCTCTCCCTGTGGGAGAGGGTTGGGGTGAGGGGACTTAGCGAACTTTCAGCGGATCTTCATTGGCCAAGCGCTGGTCTTCCGCCTGACAGGCCGCTGCGGTAAACAGCACGTCGGTGGAGGAGTTGAGCGCGGTTTCAGCCGAGTCCTGCAGTACGCCGATGATAAAGCCGACGGCAACGACCTGCATCGCAATTTCGTTAGGAATACCGAACATGTTGCAAGCCAGCGGGATCAACAGCAGTGAACCACCGGCCACGCCGGAGGCCCCACAGGCGCAGATCGCAGCAACCACGCTCAGCAGCAGTGCAGTCGGCACATCCACCGGAATACCCAGCGTATTCACCGCCGCCAGCGTCAGCACGGTGATGGTGATTGCGGCACCAGCCATGTTGATGGTCGCCCCTAACGGAATAGAAACCGAATAGGTATCTTCGTTCAGATTCAGCTTTCTGCTCAGTTCCATATTCACCGGAATGTTGGCTGCGGAGCTGCGGGTAAAGAAGGCGGTAACGCCGCTTTCGCGCAGGCAGGTGAACACCAGTGGATAAGGATTACGGCGGATTTTCCAGTAAACGATCAGCGGGTTCAGCACCAACGCCACCAGCAGCATACAGCCGATCAGCACGAACAGTAGTTGAGCATAGCCCCACAGTGCGCTGAAGCCGGTATCGGCCAGGGTCGATGCCACCAGGCCAAAGATACCCAGCGGCGCAAAGCGGATCACCGAACGAACCACCATGGTCACGGCATGGGACATGTCGGTGATTAGCGATTTGGTGGTATCAGA
This sequence comes from Serratia sp. NCCP-200, assembly GCF_059697885.1. NCBI lineage: Bacteria > Pseudomonadati > Pseudomonadota > Gammaproteobacteria > Enterobacterales > Yersiniaceae > Serratia > Serratia sp. NCCP-200. The sequence continues at coordinate 267,633 of NZ_BAAKUJ010000004.1, read as the reverse complement.
GGCATGGCGCAGTGCCAGCCCCAAACCCACGGCCCAGGCCAGGATGCCGATATAGTTGGCGTTGATCAGCGCATGGAATGGGTTCGCCACCACGCTCATCAGCAAGCCTTTGAGCACTTCAACGATGCCACCTGGCGGATTGATGTCGGTGGTGCCCACGGCCAGCGCCAGCGTGGAAGGGAAAATAAAGCTGATCACCACGGCGGTCAGCGCGGCGGCAAAGGTACCCAGCAGGTAAAGGAACAGGATGGGGCGGATATTGGTTTTTTGGCCCTGCTTATGGTTGGCAATGGAGGCCATGACCAACACCAGCACCAGCAGCGGTGCCACCGCCTTCAGCGCGCCAACGAACAGCGAGCCGAGCAGGCCAACGGCTGCTGCTGCGGCTGGCGAAACCAGTGCCACCACAATGCCCGCTACCAGGCCGATCAATATTTGTTTAACCAGGCTGCCCTGAGTGATGCGTCGTAATAGTTTATTCATGATGCGCTTGCGTTTCCGCTCCCTGAGAATGTGATGTACAGATTGCTGCGCCTCGGCTGAAACGTGGCCGGGCAACTTATCGTCATATCTGTAACTAAGTATGTTTGCTACGCCAGTATTCAGTAAACGGGGGATCTTGGAAAGGGGAGAAGGTGAAATTACCTGCATGGATCAATGATTGATAACATGCTGTTTACATTTGTGTGATCGTCATAACATTTGGCGTTTATGGCTATTTGCCAAATAATCGCGGGGCGTCTAGCACCCCGGATAACAGATTATGGTGACTAACCTCAACCGACCCCGGCCAATGGCTGCTGGGCCCCAAGGCTGGCGACAAAGTCTTGCAGTAACAGCTGGCTGAATGGCGTATCGCTAACCTGTTGTTGTTTAAGTTGATAAATTTTCTGCTTGGCCGGTTCCAACTCGCTGAGCCAGCTCAGGTAGCGCTGCATGATCGCCCCGTTAAATTCCGGGTGGAACTGGGTGGTCAGGGCGTTATCGCCGTAACGCAGGATTTGGCAGGCGTCCTGTTGCGAGCGGGCCAGCACTTCAGCCCCTGGTGGCGGCGTTAGTACGCTTTGCGCATGGATCAGGTTCACGTTGAAGCGAGCAGGCAGGGTGGCAAGACGCTTATCTGAGCGGGCAGCGGGTAATAACTCGATCTCGAGAGTGCCAACCTCCATGCCCTGCGGGTGGTAGCCCACCTCGCCGCCCAGCGCATGTGCCAAAAGCTGGTGGCCGTAGCACACGCCAAAGATCGGCAGGTTGATTTGCATTGCCTGGCGCAACCATTCTGCCGCCCGTTCGCTCCAGGGAAGCCGTTCGGTCACCATCGCGGCTGAACCGGTGATCACCACGCCGCAGTAATCTTCTGGGGGCAATGGCGTCTCACCGGCGAGGACGTGCACGATCTGTACTCGATCGGTGTTGATATTTCCCTGTTTTAGGAACATCTGCTCAAAATTGGCCTGCTCCTGCTGGATCATCTGCGGTGCATCACCGGTTTGCATCAACAACAGCGGTTTCATCTCATTCTCCGTCAGCGGGGAACACTACGCCGGTCTGGCGGCGGATCTCCGTCAGCAGGCTGGCGACGATCAGGGAATTTTCCAGGCCCTCATGCTCGACCTGCCGTTTTTCCACCAGTTCGGCAAACACTTGCGCTTCATACAGCATGGTATTGATGTGTTGTGGCTGGGTCAGCACCTGGCTATTTTCACCGCGCGGCGTCAGCACCACGCCTTGGGCTTCGGAGATTTTTTCGATCACCAGCGTACCTTCTTCGCCCTGGATCTCACTCGGAATGTCAGAGTTGCTGACCTTGGAATGGCTGATCACCACGTCAAAGTCACCATAGTTCAGGCACACGCTGCCGTGGGCATCGACTCCGGTATCGAGCAATGTTGCGCTAGCCAATACCGACTGCGGTGCACCAAACAGCGCCACGGTGCTGGCCACGCAGTAATAGCCAATGTCCATGATCGAGCCGTTGGAGAACTGCGGGTTGAAGGTGTTCGGGTTTTCACCGGCCAGATAACGGGGATAGCGAGAGGAGTATTGGCAATAGTTGATAAATGCCTTACGCAGTTTGCCAATCTTTGGCAATGCCTGTTGCAGGATAAGAAAATTGGGCAAGTGGGCGCTTTTGAACGCTTCAAACAGCACTACCTGATGTTCCCGTGCGCAAGCCACCAGTTGTTCCACTTCGCGCAGATTTGACGCCAGCGGCTTCTCGCAAATCACGTGTTTTTTATGGCTGAGGAATAGCAGAGATTGTTGGCAGTGCAGAGCGTTGGGGCTGGCAATATACACCGCATCAATCACGTCGGATTGCGCCAGCGCTTCCAGCGAGTCAAAGAAGTGCTCGACCGGGTAGTTGGCGCCAAAGGCCTGCGCTTGTTCGAGCTTACGCGAATAGATGGCGGTCAGCCTCATCTTGCCGCTTTCGTGAGCCGCATCGATAAAACGTTCGGTGATCCAGTTGGTGCCGACAACAGCAAAGCGAATCATGGGTGACTCCAGTTTCCACAGGAAGATAGCTCAGGGGACCAGATTATCACGCCGCAAAGATTAGGCGAATATTTGCTTAAAAAGGCTTATTATTCATATAGTTCACCAAACAAGGAGAGATGGGTCAGATACAGACGGGTATCAAACTCCAACTGGTGATAGCTGGGTTCCATATGGCAGCACAGGCTGTAAAACGCCTTGTTGTGGTCTTTCTCTTTCAGGTGCGCCAACTCGTGGACCACGATCATGCGCAGGAAAGGCTCTGGGGCGTTTTTAAACACCGTCGCCACGCGGATCTCGGCTTTGGCCTTCAGCTTGCCACCTTGCACCCGGGAAATGGCGGTATGCAGCCCCAAGGCGTGCTTCATCACCTGGATTTTGCTGTCGTAGGCCACCTTGCTCAGCGGTTGAGCATTACGCAGATACTGATTTTTCAGATCGACGGTAAACTGATAAAGCGACTTGTCGGTGGTGCAGTCATGAACCTGCGGATAGCGTTGTAACAAAACCTCACCCAGCCGCTGTTGCTCGATGAGTTGTTGCACCTGCATTTGCAGATGATCGGGGTAGCCTTGCAGGTAGCTCAGTTCAGACATGTTATTCAGTATTCAGTGGTAAACCGGGGCGAGCATTGTATGACGTTTTGTTGCTCAAATCCTGCAAAGGGCAATTAATCCCAAAAAACATTTTACTGCCGAGCGTTTTTAGGGGATAAACAGCCCAAATTTATCATTCAGGAGGGGCAATGAGCCAACTCGATCTGGGAACACAGCAACTTGAGCTGGAGCGTTATCCCCAACAGGAAGAAGCCACCCAGCTGCAGGCGTGGGAAGCGGCGGACGAATATCTGCTGCAACAGTTGGAAAATGTCGACATCGGCGAACGTCCGGTACTGATTTTCAACGACAACTTTGGCACCTTGGCTTGTGCTCTGCATGGCTATAAGCCTTACAGTATCAGCGATTCATACATGAGCCAGTTGGCGACGCGCCATAACCTCAAGCTCAATGAGCTCGATGTCGAGCAGGTCACCTTGCAAGACAGCCTGGCCGAACTGCCTGCCAACCCGGCGGTGGTGTTGATCCGCATCCCGAAAGCGCTGGCGCTGCTGGAGCAGCAATTACGTGCTCTACGTGACGTGGTGGCACCCGATACGCTGATCGTGGCGGGTGCCAAGGCGCGTGACGTGCATACCTCGACCATGCAAGTGTTTGAGCGGGTGCTGGGCCCAACCCGCACCAGCCTGGCCTGGAAAAAGGCCCGCCTGATCTATTGCCAGGTCGCTGACATCGTGCCACCGGCAGCGCCGGAAACCACCGACTGGCTGCTCGACGGCACGGACTGGCTGATCCACAATCACGCCAACGTGTTCTCACGCGGTAGCCTGGATATTGGCGCACGCCTGTTCCTGGAAAATCTGCCGAAGGATTTGCAGGGCCATATTGTCGATCTCGGCTGTGGCAACGGCATTATCGGGATGCGTGCCTTGGTGCAGAACCCGCAAGCGCAGATGACCTTCGTCGATGAGTCTTACATGGCGGTGGCTTCCAGCGAACTGAACGTGGAGCACAACCTGCCGCAGGAGATGGATCGCTGTCAGTTTGAAGTGAACAACTCGCTGGCGGGCATTGAGCGTGAAAGCCTGCAGGCGGTACTGTGCAACCCACCGTTCCACCAGCAACATGCGATCACCGATCATACCGCCTGGCAAATGTTCTGCGACGCCAAGCGCTGCCTGCAAGTAGGTGGTGAGCTGTGGATCGTGGGCAACCGCCATCTGGATTACTACCAGAAGCTGAGGCGTTTATTCGGCAACTGCACCACCGTGGCCTCTAACCAGAAGTTCTTGATCCTCAAAGCGGTCAAGTCTGGCGCGCGCTATTGATGTAGGGGCGCAGCATTATACTGCGCCCGTCTAATCAATGGGTTACAGAGCCATTGCCAACCGCGTGCCCTGATCGATAGCGCGGCGGGCATCCAGCTCGGCAGCCACGTCGGCTCCGCCAATCAGATATACCGTTTTCCCCATCTCCAGCAGCGGCTGCTGCAATTCACGGCGCGGTTCCTGCCCGGCACAAATTACCACCGTATCCACCGGCAAGCAGCTTTCCTGCTCGGCACGCAGGATATGCAGACCTTCGTCGTCAATGCGTTGATAGCTCACGCTATTGAGCATTTTCACGCCACGTAGCGCCAGGCTGGTGCGATGGATCCAACCGGTGGTTTTACCCAGCCCTTCACCTACCTTGCTGGTTTTGCGTTGCAACAGGAATATCTGGCGTGGTGAGGCTGGCACTTCCGGCCCTTGGGCGCTGAGGCCCCCGCGCTGCTCGAGCTGCGAATCGATCCCCCATTCGCGGTTAAACGCTGCCGGATCCAGGCTACTGGAGGTGCCGTGCTGGCTAAGGTATTCGGCGACGTCGAAGCCAATTCCCCCGGCCCCAATGATGGCGACCCGTTGCCCAACCGGCTTTTTATCGCGTAAAACATCGAGATAGTTCACCACCTTGGCGTGCTCGATGCCCGCAATAGCTGGCATACGCGGCACGATGCCACAGGCCAGGATCACCTCATCGAAATCCGCCAGATCCTGCGGTTGCACCTGCTGCCCCAGCTTCAGCTCCACTTCATTGAGCGCCAACTGACGGCGGAAATAGCGCAACGTCTGGTGAAACTCCTCCTTGCCGGGGATTTGCTTGGCGATATTGAATTGGCCACCGATCTGCTCGGCGGCGTCAAACAGGGTTACCTGATGCCCACGGCTGGCGGCGGTGGTGGCAAACGCCAACCCGGCTGGCCCGGCCCCCACCACGGCCAATTTTTTAGGCGTTGCCGTGGCGATCAATGGCATTTCGGTTTCGCGACAGGCGCGAGGGTTGACCAGGCAGGAAGTGAGCTTGTGATCGAAAATCTGATCCAGACAGGCCTGATTGCAGCCGATGCAGGTGTTGATTTCGTCTGCACGACCTTCAGCGGCTTTCTGCACGAACGCCGCATCCGCCAGGAACGGGCGCGCCATGGACACCATGTCGGCACAGCCATCGGCCAACACCTGTTCCGCCACCGCCGGATCGTTGATGCGGTTGGTGGTGATCAGCGGGATCTTCACTTTGCCCATCAGCTTGCGCGTCACCCAACTGAACCCGGCGCGCGGCACCATGGTGGCGATGGTGGGAATACGTGCTTCGTGCCAGCCGATGCCGGTGTTGATCAGCGTTGCGCCAGCCTGTTCAATCGCCACGGCAAGCTGTTCGATCTCCTGCCAGCTGGAGCCATCCTCCACCAGATCGAGCATCGACAGGCGGTAGATCAGAATAAATTCTGGCCCGGTTGCCTCGCGCACGGCCCGCACAATTTCCACGGCGAAACGCATGCGGTTGCTGAAGCTGCCACCCCATTGGTCGGTGCGCTGGTTGGTGCGCGAGACCAGGAACTGGTTAATCAGGTAGCCCTCAGACCCCATGACTTCCACGCCGTCATAGCCAGCCTGCTGAGCCAAAGCCGCGCAGTTGGCGAAGTCGGCAATAGTCTGTTCGACCTCTTGATGGGTAAGTGCTGCTGGGCTGAATGGGTTAATCGGCGCTTGCAGCGCAGAAGGGGCTACCGGCTGTGGCTGATAGCTATAGCGCCCGGTATGCAGGATTTGCAGGGCAATCTTGCCTCCAGCCTGATGGACTGCCTCAGTTACGATCCGGTGATGGGCAACCTGCTGTGGCTGGTTCAGGACCGATGCCCCACGATACACCACGCCTTTCTCATTGGGGGCTATACCGCCGGTCACGATAAGGGCGACACCGGCAGCGGCCCGCTCGGCATAGAATGCCGCCATACGCTCGGGGCCATCAGGCAGTTCTTCCAGGCCAGTGTGCATCGAGCCCATCAACACCCGATTTTTCAAGGTGGTGAAGCCGAGATCCAGCGGCGCAAGCAGGTTGGGGTAAGCACGCATTGCAGTCTCCACAATATTTATCGTTATAGTTTTGACGACCCTTAAGTGGTCGGATGAGATAAATCTAGCCGTTGTTGGCGCACTTGGGAAACGCGGATGTGCTGAATGTGATAGACCTCATGTTTGCAATCGGTATAAAAGATCGGCTAACATCGGCTCGCTTTATCCCTTTTCTCTCTGCGGAGCCATTACCGAAAATGAACAACCACACCTGCTGATATCTGGCCCTATACCGAGCACGCCCGTGCCGTATGGGGATGTTTTGATTTCATACAGGAGTGTTTATGGCTCATTTTGCGCAGTCCCCTTATTTCGTTTTACATCAATTAACCTGTCAGTTTGCCAATGGCGAAACGCTGTTTGGCCCGCTTAATCTGGCCGTTGAACAGCAGCACTGTGGCCTGGTGGGGCGTAACGGCGTGGGAAAAACTCGCCTGCTACGTCTGATTGCCGGGTTGGATCAACCCGCCTCAGGCCATATTGAGACGCAGGCAACCTTTGCCTATGTGGCTCAGCAGCCTCACTTCACCGAACAGACAACCCAGGCAACGCTGCTAGGCTACGGCGAGGTGTTTGCCGCCCAGGCCCGTCTTGAGCAAGGTTGCCCACGGCTGGACGATATCGATCGTCTTGAGGGCCAGTGGGATCTGGCGGATCGCCTGAGCACGGCTTTTGCGGCGGCGGGATTGCCTGATTTTGACCCGCAACGGCCAGCCGGAGAGCTGAGTGGCGGCGAGCGTATGCGTGCGGCTTTGTGTGGCGCGTTAATGTCGGGGGCCGATTTCCTGTTGCTGGACGAACCGACCAATCACCTCGATAGCACGGGCCGTGAATGGTTGTATCAGCAATTGGCACAGTGGCGCGGCGGCCTGTTGATTGCCAGCCACGATCGGCAACTGCTGTCACGGATGCAGCGGATCGTCGAACTGACTCCCGAAGCACTGCGCAGCTATAGTGGCAATTATCACGAATACCATCGGCTGCGGGAGCAAGAGCAACAGGCGGCGCGTGCCCAACTGGAACATGCCGCGTTGGAAAGACGGCGCGTCCGCGCCCGCCAGCAGAAAGAACATGACAATTACCAGCGCCACTCCGCCCGTACGCTGAGAACCGTAGACTCGCTGAATATCGCCTCTTTTGAAAAAGCGGCCCTCAAAGGGGCTGCGCGCGACACGATGGGTACCTTGCGTAAACAGCATCAGGGGCAAAAGAACACACTGGATGAAGCAGTGCGCGAGGCGAGGGAACGGGTTGAAGAGGATAACCCGGTGATGCTGACCTTACCGGGCAGCACGGTGGCCGCAGGTAAGCAGGTGTTGGTACTGGAACAGTTACAGCTGCCGTTTTTCAGCTTACCGCCGCTCGACTGGCGGATAGATGGCCCGATGCGCGTCGCCATCACCGGCCCGAACGGCTGTGGCAAATCCACGCTGTTGAAGGTGATCCTGGGGCAGCTGGCTGCCAGCGCTGGTCATTGCCATTGCTCGGTATCGCTGGCCTATCTCGATCAAAACCTGTCCCAGCTCGATCTGACGCGTTCGGTGGTCGATCATCTGGGTTTACAGGATACCCCGCTGGCCGAAGGAGTATTGCGTAGCCAACTGGCGCAGCTGCAACTGAATGCCGACCGAGTCACGCTGCCGCTGGCGGCATTGAGTGGTGGAGAGCGGTTGAAAGCGGCGCTGGCCTGTGTGCTGTGGCGGCGTGAGCCTGCGCAACTCCTGCTGCTGGATGAACCGACCAACCATTTGGATCTGGCCTCATCGCAGGCGATTGAAGCGGCCTTGGCGGAGTTTCCTGGTGCGATGCTGGTAGTGTCGCACGATGAGGACTTCTTACAGGCGCTGCGATTGACCCATCGTTTGTCCTGGTCGGCAGCGGGTTGGTGCTTTCAAGCAATGTAACCCCGCCTGAGGGGCCAAGCTGGGGAGTTTTTGGTATACTTAAGGTCATTTTGTGAGGTTTCGAGACAATGACTATGACTCCAGTGGCAACAGCAGCCGAGGTAATTTATTACAACGGCACTATCTTCACCGCAGATGCGGAAAATCGTGTTTGTAGTGCGTTGGCGATAGGGCAGGGATACATTCTTGCGGTAGGGACTGATGAGCAGGTGCTTGCGCTGGCGACACCCACCACCGAACGCATCGATCTGCACGGTAAAATGATGATGCCGGGCCTGATCGACAGCCATATGCACCCATTCTGGGGGGGCAAACAGCTCAAGGGATGCAGCCTGCACTATGCGGCGCTGACGGTAGAGCAGACCTTGCAGCATATACAGGACCATCTGGATAAATATCCGGCTGGCGATGACGAATGGCTGACGGTGCGCGCCTGGCAGCGTCAGGCGATGATCCCGGTGGGTGCGGACATGAGCCGTGCGCTGCTGGACTCTCTGAACACCCGCCGCCCGGTAGCGTTGTTCGCTAACGATTGCCACACGCTGGCGGCTAACAGCCGTGCGCTGGAGATGTTGGGCATTGATGAAAATACGCCAGTGCCGCCAGATGGCAAGATCGCCCGCGATGCCGATGGTCAACTGACCGGGATCCTGGAAGATGCTCCAGCCATGCGCGCCTTCGACAGCATTCCTTCCGGCACGGCGGAACAGAACGTGCAGGTGGCGGCTCATGTGCAGCAGGTACTGCATGAGCAGGGCGTAACCACGGTGATGGACACCCGCGTGTTTGCGGAACAGTTGGAGGCTTTTGCCGTACTGCGCGATCGCGGTGAGCTGACCTTACGCGTGCTGGGGGCCAAAGAAGTCACGCCAGACAGCGTACAAGGGCCGGAAGACGCTGCCCGTGCGGTGCAGGAAGTTGTCGCCTTTGCCGAACAGTGGAGCAGCCAGCCTTGGACACCGCAGGCCGGGATCTCTGTTGGCCATCTCAAACTGTTCGTTGACGGCGTGTTGCAGCCACCGACCATGACGGCGGCGCTGCTGGAGCCTTACCGTGAACATCATGGGGAAGCCAAGAGTGAGCGTTATGGCGATCTCTACTTTAACACGCCGGTGCTGAACGCGCTGATCGTCGAGTGTGGCCGCGCTGGCCTGCATCCGCATACCCACACGGTAGGCGATGGCGCAATCGAGCAGGTGCTGGATGCGGTTGAGCTGATGCGAGCGGCCTGCCCGGGCAAAGATATCCGTCCAGGGTTGGCCCATAACGAACTGGTTGCGCCGCATCAGTATGCGCGTTTTGCCTCTTTGGCGGCAACGGCAGTGCTTTCGTTCCAGTGGGCCGGTTTACCGGGCGTACTGATCGATGAAGAGCGCGAGATGCTGGGTGAAGCCCGTTTCCCTCACCTGGAGCCCGCGGCACGCTTCCTGGATGCCGGTGCGCGGCTGGCCTATGGCAGCGACTGGCCAATCGATCGCCTGGATGAGTGGTATAACCTGCAAGTGGGGATGACCCGCCGGGCCTGGGATAGCGAAGGTAATCCTGCCGGGCCACGTCTGGATAACGATCGCGATCTGACCCTGATCGAAACGCTGCGCGCAGCCACCATCGATGCGGCCTACATGATCGCCAAAGAGCAGTACATTGGCTCGCTGGAAGTGGGCAAATTTGCCGACGCGATCGTGCTGCACCAAAATCTGTTTGAGCAACCAGCAGAGAAACTGTACCAAACCCGCATTGAGCGGACCTTGATCGGTGGGCAGATCGGCTATCAGTCCTGATAGCGATTTTCATTGATAACAAAGCCCTGGCCGTGAGGGCAGGGCTTTGAATGAAACCAGACTAATTGTTGTTACTTTGCGGCAGACTGCTACCATACCTTGGAAAAATAGGGGGCTGCTGATGATTGACCGATATTCTACCGTTCCGGTTTATTTACAACTTGAACAATACCTGAATGGGCTGATTGCCTACGGCACCCTACGCCCGGGCGATGCGTTGCCTTCAGAACACGAACTTTGCCAGCAGTTCACCATCTCCCGTATGACGGCACGTAAAGCGGTAGATTACCTGGTACGCCAGGGGAAGGTAGAACGCAGACGCGGACAAGGAACCTTCGTGATCCAGGCGAAAAAAAACGTCCTGGTATCATTACCTCTCGATCGCCATCTTTCTTCCAGTGAAGTCACCTGTGGGTTGGATGTCCCTGTCAGCAATCGTCTGATTTGTCTTTTTCGGCAACAGGCTACTGCCGATATCGCTGAGAAGCTCCGAATTGCGCCCGGCAGTGACGTCTGGTTTATGAAACGTCTGCGCCTAGTGGGGGATGTGCCCTTTGTCTTTGAACAGTCGTGGATGATTACCGAGCTTTTCGCCGATCTGCATGAAGATGACCTGAACAGTTCGAAATATGCCTATATCAGCCGCAAAGGCTTTAGCGTAGAGCATTCAGAAAAAGAGATCCGGGCGGAACTTCCCTCACATGAAGTGCGGGATATGCTGGGATTAAAGCGAGACGAACCGGTGTTACACGCCACCTCTCTCGCCACCCTTAGTGGGGGTAAAATATTCGAGTTTTCAGATATCTACTATAATCAGCAGCATTACCGTTTTACCCTGACGGCCTCCCGCGCCTAAACGGTAATCCTGGTTGATTTGTGATCACTCTCTTGCTTTGCTACTGGTGGGCTAGACAACTAGACATTTGCTGTGGTTATACTTACGCACAATTAAAACAGCCTCAGCCCCTTTGCTGGAGGGAGATACAATGAGTCGTGCCGGTGAGTTTCTACAAGATCTAGGTAAGGCACTAATGATGCCTATTTCTGTTATTGCCGCAGCAGGGATATTCCTCGGGCTTGCTGCCGCCTTACAGAATCCGGCGATTGTCGGTGAAAGCATCATGCATGCCGAAACCATGCAGAGATGTATTGGGTTTATACGAAAAGTTGCCGGTTCCTTATTTGCCAACCTGCCGCTGCTGTTTGCCATTGCTGCGGCTATTGGCCTTGCCCGTGATGAGAAACCCACGGCAGCCCTGGCGGCAGTGATTGGTTTTATCACCTTCCATGTCGGTGTGAATTTCAGTTTACTGTCGCAAGGGTTGACGCCAGACACCATCTCGGTAGCGGCGTTGGTCGCGAAAGGTTATAGCCAGACGGAAGCGGTGATGTACTCCGCCGAGTTTACCCACACCCTGGGGATTTTTACCTATCAAATGAGCGTGCTGGGCGGGGTCATTGCTGGCCTGATGACGGTCATGCTGCATAATCGTTTTTATACCATTAAGCTCCCGGCGGCCATTGCCTACTTTGGTGGCCGCCGTTTTGTTCCCATTATTACTGTCATTGTTTTACCTATTACTGGTGTGCTGGTGTCATTAATCTGGCCGGTTATCGCCAATGGCATTATTCACCTTGGTAAATACATCGGGGAATCAGGGCCATGGGGCACATTTGTCTATGCCTTTACTGAACGCGTGCTTATTCCCACCGGGCTGCACCATATCCTTAATGAAACCGTCCGTTTTACCCCGGTCGGAGGCATGGTTCACATTAATAATGAAAGCGTGATTGGGGCATTATCCATCTTCAACTTTGCCTTGGCCCATCCCGGTGAACTCGCCGACAACGTTGTGCGCGAGGCGACGCGCTTCCTGGCCCAGGGCAAAATTCCGGTCATGATGTTTGGTCTTCCTGCCGCTGCTTTGGCTATCTGGCACTGTGCCAAGCCTGAGCACAAGCAGCGCGTCAAGGCGTTAATGATGGCAGGCGCGCTAGCCTCCTTTACCACCGGCATCACGGAACCGCTGGAGTTCAGCTTTATCTTTGTCTCGCCGGTACTGTTTTTATTCCATGCCATCATGACCGGCCTATCGTTTGCCGTTGCCCAGATCTTTCAGGTGATGATTGGCAACATTCAGGGTGGATTTATCGATTTTGTCGTCTTCGGCGTGCTTGGCGGGGAGAAAACACATTGGTGGGTCAGTCTGATTATGGGGTGTATCTGGGCGCCTGTTTATTACTTTTCCTTCCGGTGGATTATTTTACGCCTGAACGTCAAGACCCCCGGGCGGGAAGATGAAGAAACTGCCATTGCGCTTTCCAGGTCAGGAGCAAACCAGGATGAAGGTCAATCGGCACAAATTATTGTCGGCCTGGGTGGTAAAGAGAATATCCAACATGTTGACTGCTGTTTCACCCGGCTGCGAGTGAAAATCAAAGACATACAAAAAATTAATGAAGTCATCCTGAAACAAAGCGGCGCTAGCGGGATCATCCGTGCCACTGAGAATGACTTACAGGTGATTTATGGCCCGCAGGTGGAAAGTATCGCCGGAGCGGTCAAGCAAAGTTTACTGGTTCAACAGACGCAATAAGAGAAACTCATGATGAAAACATCTTTTAATATTGTATTAGTGGGTGGCGGTTCTACCTGGACGCCGGGTTTATTAAAAGCATTATGTAAACTCAAAGCACGTCTGCCGCTAAAAAAGCTGGTGATGTTTGATATCAATCGCGAGCGCCAGGCCGTTATCGGTGAGTATGCTAAAGTCCTTTTCAGTGAGGAGTATCCTGAGCTGGAGTTTACTTATACCAATGATGAAGACGTCGCTTTTACGGATATGGATTTTATCTTCTGCCAGATGCGTACCGGCGGATATGCCATGCGTGAAAAGGATGAAAAGATCCCGTTAGAACTGGGCGTGATTGGTCAGGAAACCTGTGGTGCTGGCGGGTTTGCTTATGGCATGCGCTCCATACGTGACATGATTGAGCTGGTGGAAAATGTCCGGGCACGTTCCCCTCAGGCCTGGATATTGAACTACACCAACCCGGCGGCGATCGTGGCGGATGCCCTGAACAAAAAATTCCCGGATGATAAACGGATCCTGAATATCTGCGATCAGCCGGTGAATTTACTGCGTTCTTATGGGCGATTGTTAAATCGCGATCCGGCGACCTTTGATCCGGTCTATTTTGGGCTCAACCACTTTGGCTGGTTTAAACATCTGTATGACGAAACCGGGCACGATCTGGCACCGGAACTGAAATCATTTATCGCAGAAAATGGTTTTAAGCCGGTGGATGCGGAGCAACGCGATCAATCCTGGCTGGAAACCTACGCTGCGGTTGCCGATATGCTGCGCGACTTCCCGGATTACTTGCCCAATACCTATCTGCAATATTACCTCTATCCAGAATACAAACTGTCGAAACTGGATGCCCATTACACGCGAGCCAATGAGGTCATTGATGGGCGTGAAAAGCGGGTCTTTGACGAATGCCGTACCGCGGCGAAAGAGGGCACGACGAAGAACGTGCATGTGGTGCATAACGATGCTCACGGTGACATGATTGTCGAGCTGGCAGAGGCGATTGCGTTTAATCTGAAGAAAAAGTTTATCGTCATGGTGCCTAATAACGGCCTGGTAGCAAACCTGGACGACGATGTGATGGTCGAAGTGACCGCCGAAATTGGCAGCAACGGGCCAAGGGCCTTCGGCGTGGGTAAGATCCCAACCTTTTATAAAGGGCTTATTGAGCAGCAATTTGCCTATGAACGCTTGACGGTAGAAGCCTGGTTTGAAGGCTCCTACACTAAAGCTTTGCAGGCGCTGACGCTAAACCGCACCATTGTGGATGCCAAGAAAGCACGCCTGGTGCTTGATGCACTGATTGAAGCCAATAAAGACTACTGGCCTACGTTACGTTGACCGAACAGCAAGCCTTGCCCTTGACGGGCAGGGTTTGCCCCCTTCCCGCAGAAACAATATATCAACGAGCCAGCATCCTGTTGTTTACCTATTGCCGCCTAGTTGGCTGAAAGCGGATTGTTAGCTTCCCCGGCAGCCTAACTTGTGCCAGAATCCGTCCCCTTGTTTTTACCGCAGCGAATCAAATAGCCTATTGGGATTGGCCCTGAATAGCGCTGAGCTGCGCCAGGAGATGATACGGTAATGCCGCAAAACATTCGGTTGCAACGAGTTCTTAAAACCCCCGCCCTGGTTGCGTTTGGCCTTGCCTATATGGTGCCACTGGGCGTGTTTACCACCTACGGTCAGGTTACCGTGTTAAGCCAGGGCCACTTACCCATCGCTTATCTGGTTACCATCGTGACCATCCTGTTTACCGCCCTGAGCTATTGCCGGATGACCAACGCCATGCCGTTGGCAGGTTCGGCCTATTCCTACGTACAGCGCAGTTTTGGTGGTAAAACCGGTTTCCTGGTAGGTTGGGCGCAGATCCTCGATTATCTGTTCCTGCCGATGCTTAACTATCTGGTTTTAGGTATCTTCTTGCACGAGGCATTTCCGTCGATCCCCGCTTACGTGTTTATTCTTGGCTCCATTGCCAGCGTCAGCGCGCTGAATATTCTGGGCGTGCGCCTGCTTAGCTCGGTGAACTTCACGCTGATTGCCTTGCAGATGGTGTTTATCGTGCTGTTTATCGTGCTGGCATTTAGCGAGGCCGATCTCAGCCCGGCGTCATTGATGAAGCCGCTGCTGGTGGATGCCGGTGACTTCTCAGGTCTGATCGCTGGGGCGGCGGTGCTCTGCCTGGCCTTCCTGGGCTTTGACGCTATTGCCACCATGGCCGAAGAGGCCGCCGACGCCAAACGTACTCTGCCGCGCGCGATCCTGATCACCGTGATCTGTGCCGGTGGCATCTTTGTTGCCGTCTCCTACGCCGCGCATCTGGCCTATCCTGACTGGCAATCGCTGATCCCGCATCAGGACACCGCCAGCCTGATTATTTCGGAGCACGTGGGCGGCAAGTGGATGTACAACTTCTTTATGGCCACTTACCTAACTGGGGTGTATGCCTCCTCCATGTCTGCACAAACCGGCGTCTCACGTATTTTCTACGCCATGGGGCGTGAAGGCGTGTTGCCGCGCAAAGTGTTCTACCATCTGCACCCTCGTTTCCGCACTCCGTGGCGCGCGATCGTGTTTGTTGCCATTATCTCGCTGTTGGCGCTGTGGATGGATTTGAGCATGGTAGTGTCGATGATCAGCTTTGGCGCACTGGGGGCATTTACCTTCGTTAACCTCAGCGTGATCAAACACTTCCTGATTAACCAAAAACGCCGTGGGCTGAACGCGATGTTCAAATACGGCCTGCTGCCGCTGATTGGCTTCGGTATGTCGGTGTGGCTGTGGGTCAACCTGGATCCCGAAGCGCTGAAAGTGGGCTTCACCTGGCTGTTTGCCGGCTTTATTTATCTGCTATGGCTGACCAAGGGGATGCGTCAGGATCCCCCATCCACCCAGGATGATATCAACCACCTGCTGGATTGATGCCCCTCACCCCAACCCTCTCCCACAGGGAGAGGGAGCTGTTAGTCCCTGCTCTTTTGGCAGTAACTCGATCGGTTCCCAAAGGGGAGGGAGCTGTTAGTCCTTGCTCTTTTGGCAGTAACTCGATCGGTTCCCAAAGGGGAGGGAGTTGTTAGTCCTTGCTCTTTTGGCAGTAACTCGATGGGTTCCCAAAGGGGAGGGAGCTGTTAGTCCTTGCTCTTTTGGCAGTAACTCGATCGGTTCCCAAAGGGGAGGGAGTTGTTAGTCCCTGCTCTTTTGGCAGTAACTCGATCGGTTCCCAAAATGGAGGGGGCTGTTAGTCTCAGCTCTTTTGGCAGTAAATAGGCAATCTCAGCAAACGCGAACGTCCCTTCAACCAAGGCGAATCAGCCGGTGCTCATGAAGGATCACGATACTTTCAGCCCACTCGATCGGTTCCCTCTCCCTGTGGGAGAGGGTTAGGGTGAGGGGAACCTATACACTCCAACAATACGTCAAACGCCGCCGCCATCTGCTCTTCGGGCACGCAGGCAAAGCCCATTAGCAGCCCGCGTCGCGCATTTGGTAGCATGTAATATCGTGACAACGCTCTTACCAGCACTCCACGTTCATTGGCTGCCGCAGCGATGGCGACATCGTCGGTATCATTTGGCAGGTTGAGCACCAGGTGCAGCCCAGCGTTGCTGTTGAACTCGCTCAACGCCTGCTTACCCAGATGCTGTTCAATCAACGCGGTAAGGAACCCACGCCGCTTGGCATAAAGCAACCGCATGCGGCGGATATGTGCCGTATAGTGGCCTTCCTGAATAAACTGCGCCAGCGCCGCCTGAATGATCAAATGGCCACCACGATAAAGCTCGGCGTGAGCCGTTTTTAACTCGTCCATCAATGGCTTGGGGAGCACCACATAACCCAGCCGCAAGGCCGGATAGAGCGTTTTGCTGAAGGTACCGATGTAGATCACCGGCGCATCGGCTTCCAACCCCTGCAAGGCCGGGATCGGTTGGCCGGAGAAGCGGAATTCGCTGTCATAATCATCTTCCACGATCCAGCCGCCAGCCGCACGGGCCAAAGCCAGCAGCCGTTGCCGACGAGCCAGACTCATCACCGAGCCCAACGGGTATTGATGCGAAGGAGTGACAAAAATCAGCCGTGGCAAGGCCGCCGGTTGTTCTGGTGGCACCATCCCGGCCTCATCCACCGCCGACGGGCAGATATTGACGCCGTTCATACGCAGGATATTGCGGATCCCCCAATAGCCGGGTTCCTCGATCCAGGCGTCATCTCCTGGATTACACAGCATGCGAGTGACCAGATCGATCGCCTGATGAATGCCTTCGGTGATCAGGATCTGTTCTGGTGAACAGCGCACCGAACGTGACACCCGTAGATAATCCACCAGCGCATGCCGCAGTTCCGGGCTTCCGCCCTGGTTGCTGTAAGTCAAACGCTGTGAGGTTGGGCGGCGGCTGATGCGTGCCTGGAGTTTGCTGAAGATGTGATGCGGGAATGCATTCACGTCGGGGACGCCGGGGATAAAGGCTCCCCACTGTTTCGGGCTGGCGCTGGCGTGTTGCAGTAGCGTGATACCACGCTGTGACAGCTCGGCACGCCGTGGCTCGCCGTCACCGCCAATCGGCTGGCTGGCGGTGGATAAACAGCTGTCGGGTACCGTTTCTGCGACGAAGGTTCCACTTCCCTGGCGCGAAAACACATATCCTTCCGCCAGCAATTGTTCATAAACGGTTAAAACCGTATTACGTGAGAGACCCAGCTCTTGTGCCAGATCGCGTGACGCCAGCAGGCGGCTGGAAGGAGGTAGGCTGCCGTCCAGAATACTGGTACGAATGGCATTGTATAACCGCTTGTGCAGTTTATCATCGGGCTGCTCGCCGAGGCGTTGCAGCAGCAGGTCACCACTCAATGAGCGCAATTGGATCCCTCAATTAATCGTAACTGGCACTCGATTATAGGGCCACATCAGGTGTAAATAAACGCAATGTTTCACGTTTGTGAACAAAACCGATAACTGGTCCCGCCCGGAGAGAACAGCATGAAAAACGCAGAACTGAATCAACGTCGTCTGGCCGCTACCCCAAGAGGGATTGGCGTGATGTGTGGTTTTTACGCCGAGCGTGCAGAAAATGCCACCCTGTGGGATGTAGAAGGCAATGAGGTGATCGAC
The DNA here is from genome assembly GCF_059697885.1 of Serratia sp. NCCP-200. Lineage (NCBI taxonomy): Bacteria > Pseudomonadati > Pseudomonadota > Gammaproteobacteria > Enterobacterales > Yersiniaceae > Serratia > Serratia sp. NCCP-200. The sequence continues at coordinate 249,799 of NZ_BAAKUJ010000004.1, read as the reverse complement.
TTTGCCTCAGGCATTGCGGTGCTCAATACCGGCCACCGTCATCCCAAGGTGATCGCCGCCATTGAAAAGCAACTGCAGGCGTTTACCCATACGGCATACCAGATCGTGCCTTATGAGAGCTATATTTCGCTGGCAGAACGCATCAATCAATGTGCTCCAATCGAAGGCACCTGTAAAACCGCCTTCTTCACCACCGGTGCTGAAGCGGTAGAGAACGCGGTGAAGATCGCCCGCGCATACACCGGGCGTCCAGGCCTGATCACCTTCGGCGGCGGATTCCATGGCCGTACCTATATGACCATGGCGCTGACGGGTAAAGTGGCCCCTTACAAGCTGGGCTTTGGCCCGTTCCCTGGCTCCGTGTTCCACGGTCAGTATCCGAATGCGTTATATGGCGTCAGCACCGAAGATGCCATGAACAGCCTGGAGCGCATCTTTAAGGCCGATATCGATCCCAAGCAGGTTGCCGCGATAGTGCTGGAGCCGGTGCAGGGTGAAGGGGGCTTTAACGTGGCTCCGGCAGAATTCATGCAGGCGCTGCGTACGCTGTGTGACCAACACGGTATCCTGCTGATCGCCGATGAGGTGCAAACCGGCTTTGCCCGTACCGGCAAGCTGTTTGCAATGGACCACTATGCGGTGAAACCGGACCTGATCACCATGGCGAAGAGCCTGGCTGGCGGTATGCCGCTGTCTGCCGTGGCGGGCCGTGCTGAAGTGATGGATGCCCCGGCTCCCGGCGGTCTTGGCGGTACCTACGCCGGTAACCCATTAGCCGTTGCTGCCGCGCTGGCGGTATTGGACGTGATTGAAGAAGAACAGCTGTGCCAACGCTCCCAACGTTTGGGGCAACATTTGGTGGAAGTGCTGCAACAGGCACGTAGCCACTGCCCGGCGATTGTGGATATTCGCGCGCTGGGTTCCATGGTGGCAGTAGAGTTCAACGACCCGGCAACCGGTAAACCGTCGCCGGAGTTTACCCGTCAGGTACAGCAAAAGGCCCAGGAAGAAGGACTGTTGTTACTCAGCTGTGGGGTGAACGGTAACGTGATCCGTTTCCTGTACCCGCTGACTATTCCTGATGCCCAGTTTAACCAGGCGCTGGCAATCCTTTCCCGTGCGCTGGCCCAATAAGGAGCAATATCCATGAAACTGCAAAACCCCGATCTGCTGCGTAGCCAATGCCTGATTAACGGCGAGTGGTGCGATGCCCGCAGCGGCAAACGTGAAGCCGTGATTAACCCGGCCAACGGTGTGGAGCTGACAACGGTGCCTCTGGTGAGCGCAGAGGAAACCCAGCAGGCAATTAACGCCGCACAGCAGGCACAAATCGGCTGGAAGCAACAGACCGCCAAGCAGCGTTCCGTATTGCTGCTGGCCTGGGCCGATAAAATCATGGCGGCTCAGGAAGATCTGGCACAACTGATGACCGCTGAGCAGGGTAAATCGTTGGCGGAAGCGCGTGGTGAAGTGGCCTATGCCGCCTCGTTTATTACCTGGTTTGCCGAAGAGGCCAAGCGTGTCGACGGTGCCGTATTACAGACCCCACAGGCTTCGCAACGTCTGGTGGTGGTGAAACAGCCGATCGGCGTCTGTGCGGCGATCACGCCGTGGAACTTCCCGGCAGCGATGATCACCCGTAAGGCGGCTCCTGCGCTGGCCGCAGGCTGCACCATGATCGTCAAACCGGCTGAGCAAACGCCGCTGACCGCATTGGCACTGGCCAAACTGGCGCAGGATGCCGGTATTCCCGCAGGCGTATTGCAGGTGGTAACCGGCGAAGCCGCACAGGTGGGTAAAGTGCTGTGTGACAGCCCGGTAGTACGCAAGCTGAGTTTTACCGGCTCGACCGAGGTTGGGCGCATCCTGATGGCCCAATGTGCGCCAACCATTAAAAAGCTTTCGCTGGAACTGGGCGGCAACGCTCCGGTGATCGTGTTTGACGACGCCAATCTGGACGCGGCCGTTGCCGGTATTATGGCCTCCAAGTTCCGCAACAGCGGGCAGACCTGCGTTTGCGCCAACCGTATTTACGTGCAGGACGGCATCTACGATCGCCTGGTGGATAAGCTGGTGGCCGCGGTTGAGCAACTGAAAGTCGGTGATGGCACACAAGAAGGGACGACGCAGGGGCCGCTGATCGATGAGGCTGCGATAGAGAAAGTGCAGAGCCACATTGATGATGCGCTGATCAAAGGGGCGCAGATCGCCACCGGCGGGCAGCCGCATGCGTTGGGCCGTACTTTCTTCCAGCCGACGGTGGTTACCGGTGTGACCCAGCAGATGCGCTTTGCCAAAGAAGAAACCTTTGGCCCGGTTGCGCCGCTGTTCCGTTTCCATGACGAAGCGGAAGCTATCGCGATGGCCAACGATACCGAATTTGGCCTGGCCGCTTACCTGTTTACGCAAAACGCCGCTCGTCAATGGCGGGTGCCAGAGGCGTTGGAATACGGCATGGTGGGCATCAATACCGGTTTGATCTCCAACGAGGTAGCGCCTTTCGGCGGTATCAAACAGTCTGGGCTGGGGCGCGAAGGCTCTCGCTACGGTATTGAAGAGTATCTGGAACTGAAATATCTGTGCATTGACGTGAGCTGTTAACCCTCAAGACTTGAACGCTCCCCGGTGGCCTACACAGGGGAGCGCTTCCTCCGAGCAAGAAGTGATGTTTCTCACCGTTGAGAACGGCGGCGTCGTGGCCGCCGGTTTTTTTAGCTCCGCATTTTCTCTGGTAATGCCAACCACGCCTGCACCGATGGGCGCTGCCACTGTTTTTGTGCATAGTCGCGCAGCGGTTCCGGTACCTGATCGCCATGCATCACCAGCCGGTTGAGCATCAGGGCCAGATCGGTATCGGCGATGCACCATTCCTGGAACAGATGATCCTGGCCGTGGCTCAGTAACTTTTCCGCCGCAGTCAGCAGTTTGTTGGCTGCCCGTTGGGCATCTGCACTCAATGGGGCAAATTTGACCGCGCTGAAAATCACCTCGGTTGGGCGTTCGGCCCGCAGCGGTAACAGATCGCTACGTAACCATGCCTGGATCTCACGGGCTTTGGCGCGCTGTTTGATGTCACGCGGGTAGAGCGGGTGGGCTGGGTGGAGTTCTTCCAAATATTCCTCAATGGCGGAAGACTCGGAAAGCTGGAAGCTGCCCATCACCAACGTCGGCACCCGCAGCGTTAACGACAGGCTGCCGTAGGCCTGGCTTTGCTGTTCTCCCAGTGAGAGATCTACCGGCTTGACGGTAAACGGCATGCCTTTCTCCGTGAGCGCCACAAAGGCCGACATGGCATAGGGGCTGAAAAAGTTGCTATCAGTGTAGAGAACAGTGGCCGATGGGTTCATACGGATCCTTGGGGATGGGAAAGGTATTTGGAATCATTGGCGAACGGCGCAATAAAATCAAGGCGATGGCCGATGATTAATCGTAATGGCGGATTAGGCCGAGTAATACCTTAATTAGCTTTCAAGCCGGTTTTGTTGATTTGTGAAGGGGATACTCAGTGATTAATTCTATCGCTTATCGGCAGCAAAATAGACTTCCTCCCCAGCCCGTTTTCCAACGGCGATCACCAATAGAACAATTTCATTATCACGTACTTCATAAACCAACCGATAGCCTGATGAGCGCAGTTTGATTTTGTAACGGTTCGGGCGGCCACTTAGGCGGGATGCGGGCACATGCGGGTTTTCTAAACGCTCGGCCAGCTTCTTTTTCAGTTGTTCCCGAACGGGATAGCCCAGCTTTTCCCATTCCTTCAGTGCGCGCTTTTCAAATTTGAGCTTATAAGTCATTAAGATTTACGCTCACAAACTCCGCATCTTCCATGCGTTCATCTGCAATACGGTTTAATTCTGCATCTTCGGCAAGCTCCCGATAGTATGCATACAGCTCAGGGGGCACGCAGTAGAAAGCCGGTTCGTTACGATTCAGGATGGCAACCGCTTCACCTTCTCCGTCTGCAACGGTTCCCATAGGATTCTTTTTCAGGTCGGTGATGCTGGCAGCGATAGTGGTTAAAATTTGAAAGGCCATGGTGATCTCCTGTTTGGAATATCGATATTAGCACCTTTAAAAGTGCCATTAAATGACCTATTCGTCAATCATCACTGACCAGGATTATCCCCAGCCGATCGATTAGCCCAACGACCTGCTGACTATCCAGCTGTACCCCCTCCAGATCAACCTGGCGGATATCCATCTCCCCCAGCTCTGCGCCGGTCAGATTGCAGTGGTTGAAGGTGGCGGCCCGCCAGTCAAACTGGTTGAACTCCCCGCCGGACAGATCGGAGCCAATAAAGCTGGCACCCAGCACGTTAGCGCCACTCCAGCGGTTTTCCCACAGCTCGCATTTCTCCAGCACCACCTTGGAGAAATTGCTGTAGCTCAGATTGCTTTTGATGATAAAGGCGCTGCAAAAATAGCTGCGCTGAGAAATCATGTTCATGAAGCTGGCGCCACGAAAATCGGCCCCCTGTGCCTTGCATTCGCGGATCTCCAGGCCGAGGGCCTGGGCATTTCTGAAATCGGCCAGCGAGAGATCGCAGCTTTTAAAGCTGGCATCTTTCAACACCGCGCGGCTGAAGTTGCAGCCGAGTTGGGTCTCTTCGTCATAGAAAACGCAGCCGATAAACTGGGTATCGGTCAGATCGGTGCCGGAGAAATCACAGTTCAGAAACTTGCCGTTGGTGATGATCTCACCACGGAATTGATCACGGGAAATCTTGGCGGATTGCAGTAGTAAGGGTTGCATAGGGTTACCTGTTTTTTTATACAGTCTATGGCGATAGTACCCGAGGTGGATGGGGAAGGGAATGATGGGATGTCGATTTTGGCTCTCGGGCGGATGAATACTTTATTGCCTTTGTGTGGGTATATTGGGAAAGAAAACGCTTGCAGAGTAAGCGTTGATAAACCATCATTTGAAACGACGTTTCACTTCCTTGCTACAGGCCAACCTTGAACTTACACGGGCTACTGCCCCAGCACGTTGCCAAGACGCATTGGTATGCCAAGCGAAAAAGCTATCGGGTGCTTTTTTGGCGCGAGATCACGCCACTGGCAGTACCGATCTTTCTAGAGAACACCTGCGTACTGCTGATGGGGGTGCTCAGCACCTTCCTGGTGAGCTGGCTCGGCAAAGAGTCGATGGCGGGTGTTGGCCTGGCAGACAGTTTCAACATGGTCATCATGGCCTTTTTCGCGGCGGTGGATCTGGGTACCACGGTGGTGGTGGCCTTTAGCCTTGGTACTCGCGATCGTAAACGAGCGCGGGCGGCGGCACGCCAGTCGCTGGTATTAATGACCGTGCTGGCGGTGCTGCTGGCGGTTGGGATCCATTTGGCCGGGCAACAGATCATTAACGTGATCGCTGGTGAAGCCACGCCCGAAGTCAAAGCGCTGGCGCTCTCTTATCTGCAAACCACCGTCTGGAGCTATCCGGCAGCCGCCATCGCCCTGATTGGTAGCGGTGCTCTGCGTGGGGCGGGCAACACCAAGATCCCGCTGCTGATCAATGGCGGCATGAATATCCTCAACATCCTCATCAGCAGTACGCTGATTTATGGGGTATTTAGCTGGCAAGGCCTGGGTTTTGTTGGCGCGGGGCTGGGGCTGACTATTGCCCGCTATATTGGCGCGATCGCCATTATTGCTGTTCTGGCGGTGGGTTTTAATCCGGCGCTGCGTATTACGCTCAAAAGCTATTTTACGCCACTCAACAGCAGCATCCTGCGTGAGGTGCTGGGGATTGGTATTCCCGCCAGTATCGAATCGGTACTGTTCAACGCTGGCAAACTGCTGACACAAATGTTTGTCGCCGGGATGGGGACTAACGTCATCGCCGGTAACTTTATCGCTTTCTCTATCGCGGCCCTGATTAACCTGCCGGGGAATGCCTTGGGATCGGCTTCGACCATTATCGTCGGCAGGCGTCTGGGGAAAGGGCAAATTGCTCAGGCCGAACGGCAGATGAAGCATGTCTTTTGGCTGGCAACGATTGGCCTGACGGTGATTGCCTGGGGAACCGCTCCCTTTGCCGGGCTGTTTGCCTCATTTTATACCCAGGAAGACGATGTTAAAGAGGTAGTCAAAATCCTGATTTGGCTCAATGCCGCGTTTATGCCGATCTGGGCCGCGTCCTGGGTGTTACCCGCCGGGTTGAAGGGCGCGCGTGATGTCCGATTTGCCATGTGGGTGACGATGTTGGGCATGTGGGGCTGCCGGGTGGTCGCCGGTTATATCCTGGGCATCGTGCTGGGCATGGGCGTGGTGGGTGTCTGGCTGGGGATGTTCTTGGACTGGGCCGTTCGCGGGGTCTTCTTCTACTGGCGAATGGTCAGCGGGCGCTGGCTATGGAAATATCCACGGCTCAGAAAAAACCAGCCGGAATCAGCCGAAGAACAGTCGCCAAGCTAACGGTATTTTATTGGACTGAGCCGGGTTGGCAGTATCAATCCATTGTCGGCGGTTATGTTTTGGTGTAAGACTGATGCCACGATAAATGATCTAAAGGTGCACCATGGATGGATTGATATTTATCGCTGGCTTGGCGTTGTTCCTGTGCCTGGTGGTATTACCCATTTCAGTGGTGGTATCGCTCGGCCGTGGCAACCGCAACCAGCGGGAAATTGCCCAACTGACGCTGACCATCACCCAGTTGCAAAAACAGGTGGACGATCTCCGCTTCGAGGAAACCGGGAGATCACGGCCAACGCCAACGCCAGCTCTCCAGGCGCAAACTGTGGCTGCGAAGACAACGCATGACTTTGCTGCGCACGCGGCACAACAGTCAGCCGTTAAACCCGCCGCTGACATGCCCGTTACTCCTCCGGTTATATCACCATGGGAGCCCACAGCTCCAAAACCAGCCGCACCAGTAACAACCATTCCTCGCCCACCTATTGCTGATAAACCTGCCATTGATAAACCACAGCAACCGAAAAACGACCTGCTCAGCGGGCTGGTGGGCTGGTTTATGCAAGGCAATCCGCTGGCGAAGCTGGGTGTCTTGCTGCTGTTCTTCGGTTTGGCCTACCTGATGAAATACACCGTTGAACGTGACATGCTGCCTATTGAGTTCAGGTTAATGGGCGCGGCGGTGGCTAGCGGCGTTTTACTGTGGTTTGGCTGGCGTCTGCGTGTTAAACAGACGATGTATGCCCTGATCCTGCAAGGGGGCGCGGTTGGCGCGCTCTATATCACCGTATTTGGTGCCTTCCGGCTTTATCAACTGTTGCCCCATATGCTGGCATTTGGCCTGATGCTGGTGATCTGCGCCGCCAGCGTGGGCTTGGCCGTATTGCAGCGTGCCCTCAGCCTGGCGATGCTTGCCAGCATTGGCGGCTATCTTTCACCTTTGCTGTTGTCCACCGGTGGCGGCAGTTATATCGCGCTATTCTCCTATTATCTGCTGCTCTCGCTGGGCATTCTGGCGATCAGCGTCTGGCAGCCATGGCGGCCACTTAACCTGCTGGGCTTTGTTTTTTCCTTTAGCGTCGCTGGGCTGTGGGGAGTAAACAACTACCTGCCGGAATACTACCTGGGCTGCCAGCTGTTCCTGATTGCCAATATCGTGATTTTTGGCGTGCTATGCCTGGCGTTGACTCTACGTGCACAGTTGCCTGGCGAGAAGATTATCGATGGCGCGCTGCTGTTTGGCCCACCGTTAATCGGTTTCGGCATGCAGTATCTGATCGTTCGCCAGTGGGAGTTTGGCCCGGCGTTCTCGGCGCTGGGCTTCGGTTTGGCTTACCTGTTACTGGCCTGGGCCGCATTGAAGCGCTACCCATCCCTGGGCCGAATGTTGGCGGTTTCCGGTTTGGCACTGGGTGGGGTGTTCACTACGCTGGCTATCCCATTGGCACTGTCTGCTGAGTGGACATCCATGGCTTGGGCGTTGGAAGGGCTCGGCATTCTGTGGCTTGGTCGTGAGCAAAAGCAAATCCGCATGAGCCTCAGCGGTTCTGGCCTGCTGGTGCTGGCCTTGGCTTCCGCCCTGGTGGCTCTTGGCGCTGGCATGACGACGCTCTCCTTCACGCTGGTGTTCGCCGTACTGGCATTAACTTGGCTCGCGGTGGCATTCCTCTGGCGCGATCTGGAGAGCGAGGCTGCATTCAGGCTGGTTGTCAGCCGCTCCTTCCTGGCTGGCGGCATCCTGCTCTGGCTGGTTTGCCTGCTCGGTTTTGCCGGGCGATTGCCGCTTGATTATGGCTACGGGGCTTTCCTGGCGTTGGCCTTGTTGACGCTATCCGTAGTGCTGTGGCGTTGGGTGGCACAAAGGCTGGCCTGGCTCGAACTAGGTTATAGCATTTGGCTACTGTGGCCGGGTATGTTGGCCATGCTGTTGTTCCAATTGGTCGACTTTGATTCTTTATTGTCCTTCGGCTGGCCGAATCTGGTCTGGTTACTGGCCTTGCCGGTGGCGTACTGGCTGCTGAAGCGCGAAGCGGGCTCCCTGCCGTTACTGCGCCTGCAGCAAGGATTACACCTGTCGCTGTTCTGGATGGTGGTGTTTGCGCTGGGTTATGAAGTCTTTTGGCGCACGATGCGCTTGCCGTGGGGCATGGATGAATGGCAATTGGGCCTGCAAATGGGCTTCCTCTCCCTGATCATCTTGGCTACACATGGTGCGCTGCGCAAAGGATGCTGGCCGTTTGCCGAACATCGTCAGCTGTATGGTGCGATTGCCTTGGCCCCATTGGCGGCGTTGGCTTTGCTGCTGTTGCTGGTAGGCAACGTGTTCGATGGGGTCAGTATAGGCTGGCGTTATTTACCACTGTTGAACCCGTTGGAAGAGGGGGCTGGTTTTGCACTCTTGGCACTGGTGACTCTGGGGCTGTTTGTCCGGCGGGAATACCCGCAGTTTGCTGCATTGCTGAAACAGGCGCTACCGCTGTTTACCCTCGCGATGCTGTTCTGGTGGGGCAATGGGGTGGTCCTGCGTGCGCTGGCCTATTACGCCGATATTGCCTGGCGGGTTGATACGCTCTGGGGCTCCCGCCTGGTGCAGACCACCTTCGCTTTGCTGTGGATGCTGATAGCGCTGATCGTCATGGTGTTGTCAACTCGCCGTGGGCAGCGTGAGTTCTGGTTTGGCGGTGCGGCGTTGCTCGGTATCGTCATTGTTAAGCTGATGCTGGTTGATAGCGCCCGGGGTGGGGGATTGGCTCGTGCCATCTCGTTTATCGGCGTGGCGATACTGGTGTTGATCGTGGGATATTTTTCCCCATTGCCACCCAAAGCGGTGCGCGGTAAGGAACCCAATGTGGCAAGCGAACGAGGGAATGTATGAAAGTAAAACTGAATAACTGGTTGCTGCTGGGGTCGCTTTGTCTGGCCGGGGCGGCCAATGCGGAGCCGGTGGCTGAAAAACCGCAAGATTTCGCCTATGGCATCTCGCTAACCACTGAAGGCAGCGCGCCATTTTTCCGTATTGAACTGCCTGAGGCAGTGTATACCGAGAGCGTTTGGCCGGATCTGCGCGATGTGCGGGTGTTCAACAATCAGGGGCAGGCCGTCCCCTTTGCATTGGCCGCGAACGTCACTACTCAGGACAATAGCCAGACTTTCCCTCTGCGCCTGTTCCCGATGAAGGGTAAAAGGGTCACTAATCAGGAACAACAGGTGATTTCGTTAAAATCCGCAGGTGGTGTTGAAGTTACCTTGCCTGTGGATAGCGACCAGCCAATGGGGAACACCTATCTGCTGGAGATCCCGCAGCATGAGGGCAACTATCCCCGTCTGACCCAGTTAAAACTGGCCTGGGAGCGTCTGCCCGAGAATTGGCAGACCCGCGTTAGCCTGTTCTCTAGCCGCGATTTAAAAGACTGGTCGAGCAGCGCTGAGGATGTGCCCTTGATGGATCTGGTCTCTGGCAGCGATCGGTTGCTGTTGGATACCATCGATCTTGATGACTATGCCAGACCTCGTTATCTGCTATTGGTGTTCAACGATGCCAAAACGGCCCCTGATTTGAAGATCCAGTCAGTGCAGGGGATTGCGGCGTCCAGACACATCGAACAGCAAAGGATCGGCCTGAGCTTCAACCAAAAAGCCATTTCGGCCAGTGAGGCGGAATATAGCTGGCCGAATCCACAGCCCTTGAACAATATCAGCATTCGGCCGACGCAGAGCAATACGGTACTGCCACTTGAGATCGATTACCGCAGCGCAGCTAATGACAGTTGGCACCCTCTGACCAAGCAGGTGGTGTTCTCGGTGAATGGCCGCACCGCTGAGGCAATCCCGCTGAACGGCTTGCTGGTGCAGGGTATCCGCTTGAAAGGCATCAACCAGCAATGGGGCGATTCACTGCCAGAAGTCTCGGCACAGCGCGATAGTCAAACCTTGATATTCAATGCCCAGGGAACCACGCCATTCCTGCTGGCGTGGGGAAATAAAGCCGCCCAGCCTCAGGCGATCCCTTTAGATAGCCTGATCCCGGCAGAGCTGCGTAAAACGATAGATGCCGATGCGTTGCCAGAAGCTGGATTGCAATCCCAAGTGACCCTGGGCGGCACCGAACGCTTGAGCGCAGTGGATGCCGCAGAAGAGGCCAGCATGTGGAAGAAAGGCTTACTCTGGCTGCTGCTGGTTGTGGGGGCGGGGGGATTGGTGTTGCTGGCGCTGAAGTTGTGGAAAGAGGTTCAGCAGAAGCCGCAATAGGGCGGGCAGGTGGGATAGAAAACAAGGGGTGATGCTGAATGTGTTGCCCTTTGGTGGTTGATTCAGTTGGTAGATGTCATCTCTGAAGGGATCTATACCGACGACAACAAGTAATCCTCCCTCAATTGTTTGACCGCGCGAAAAATGAAAGAAAGTTAATGATCCCTATGACATTACGGCTTGTTTGGGTTCATATTATAAACTTGTTTATTACGTGGTTAATTTTAAGGATAAGAGTATGTCAACAGTAATAGATAAAGCACTGGACTTCATTGGCGGTATGAACACATCAGTACCCACACCGCATCCCATGGATGAAAGTACCGCTAAGGGAATACTTAAGTATTTGAGAGAATTAGGTGTGCCGGCTAGTGCAGCCGATGTCACTGCACGAGGTATTAAAGAGGGGTGGGATACCGGGTTCACGAAAAAAGTGGCCGGGTGGGCTGATAAAATTCAGTCTGGTGGTCGTGTTGTTATTAAAAATCCTGAATACTTTTCTTCGTACATGCAAGAAGAACTCCGGGCACTAGTTTGAGTTAACCGTTAGCAAATGGGTTAAGTACTCTAGGCGCTTTCACTATCAATGTGGGAGCGTTCCATCTATCAATCACACATTACGAGTGGTATTCGTTATACCAGTTTAAAGAATCCATAATTTCTCTCATTAGGCTATCGGGAAGAATAGATTCATCATCACTGTTAGCCAGTTCGAGTATTTTCCTCGGAGTAAGCCCCACATCGGCTAATAGCGGCCATCTGGTCTGCACATTCTGGACCGTTACAGCATCAGGAACATCATGAAGATTAAAAGGTATGCCCATAATGGCACGTCTGAGCATGCAATTTTTTGTTTCTTTAATGACCAATCCCCCCGGTAAAACTCGCTTATACTTCGTTGCGGTATCCTGAAAAAAATAAGGACCCACGTTATTAGCGTAAGTCCTTGTTTTATTTGGTGGCCCCTACTGGACTTGAACCAGTGACCAAGCGATTATGAGTCGCCTGCTCTAACCAACTGAGCTAAGGGGCCAGGCGGCGTGATTATACGGTAATCATGGGATGCAGGTCTACACCCATAAAACCATATGATGTTTTTATGCACAGTTCTAGCCTGTTGTAATTGCAGGCAGATTTTGCGATAACCGCGGTTAATTCCTTTTAACGGACTGGTGATACTCATGGAACTCTTGGCGCCAAACCTGCAGGTGGTGTTCTGCGGCATCAATCCTGGCCTTTCCTCTGCCCATCAGGGCTATCCTTTTGCCAATGGCAGTAACCGTTTCTGGAAGGTGATCCATCAGGCGGGCTTCACCGATCGCCAGCTGGCACCGGAACAGTGGCTACAGCTGCAAGATAACGGTTGTGGGATCACCGCTCTGGTCGCGCGGCCAACGGTGGCGGCCAGCGAACTTTCACGTGATGAACTGCGCGGTGGCGGTGAGGTGCTCAAAGAAAAAATTCTGCGTTACCAACCGCGAGCTTTGGCAATTCTGGGGAAACAGGCGTTCAGCAGTGCGTTTGGCGTGCGAAATGCCGCTTGGGGGCGTCAGGAGATGATGCTAGGTAAAACGGAGGTGTGGGTATTGCCTAATCCCAGTGGATTGAATCGTGCCACGCTGGAGCAGCTTACCGAGAGTTACCGCGAGCTATTCCTGGCGTTAAAATAAGGCATAAAAAAACCCCGGCGAGCCGGGGTTCTTACGAGGTTGTTAAACCTTAGTCATCCAGGAAGCTACGCAGCACTTCTGAACGGCTTGGGTGGCGCAGTTTACGCAACGCTTTGGCTTCGATCTGACGAATACGCTCACGGGTAACGTCGAACTGTTTGCCCACTTCTTCCAGCGTGTGGTCAGTGTTCATATCGATACCGAAACGCATACGCAGCACCTTCGCTTCACGTGCGGTCAGGCCAGCCAGGACGTCGTGCGTGGCAGAACGCAGGCTTTCAGAAGTGGCAGAATCCAGTGGTAGCTCGAGGGTAGTATCCTCGATGAAATCGCCTAGATGTGAATCTTCATCATCACCAATCGGCGTTTCCATGGAGATCGGCTCTTTGGCGATCTTCAGTACCTTACGGATTTTGTCTTCTGGCATCAGCATACGCTCGGCCAGCTCTTCCGGCGTTGGCTCACGGCCCATCTCTTGCAGCATCTGGCGCGAAATACGGTTGAGCTTGTTGATAGTCTCAATCATATGCACCGGAATACGGATGGTACGTGCCTGGTCGGCGATAGAGCGGGTGATAGCCTGACGGATCCACCAGGTGGCGTAAGTTGAGAACTTGTAGCCACGACGGTATTCAAACTTGTCTACCGCTTTCATCAAGCCGATGTTGCCTTCCTGGATCAGATCCAGGAACTGCAGGCCACGGTTGGTGTATTTTTTAGCGATCGAGATAACCAGACGCAAGTTGGCTTCAACCATTTCTTTCTTCGCGCGGCGGGCTTTCGCTTCACCGATCGACATACGACGGTTGATGTCTTTCACCTGCTCGATGGTCAGGCCGGTTTCTTCTTCGATCTGACGCAGTTTTTGCAGGCTGCGCTGAACATCTTCATTAACGTCTTTCAGCTTCTCTGACCATGGTTTACCCATTGCCAGTGCCGCTGCGAACCAGGTGTCGCTGGTTTCGTTGCCGGCGAACAGGGTGACGAAGTTTTTCTTCGGCATTTTGCACTGCTCAACGCACAGTTTCATGATGATACGTTCTTGCGTACGAACGCGATCCATCATGGTACGCATGCTGTTGACCAGGAAGTCGAACTGTTTTGGCACCAGGCGGAACTGCTTGAACACTTCAGACAGCTTCAGGATCTCTTCTGCTGCGCTGGCGTGGCTGCGGCCGTTCTTTTTGATAACCAGACGAGTAGCTTCGTACTGATCGCGCAGATCGGTAAACTTCTGGCGCGCCAGTTCTGGATCGATGCTGTTGTCGTCTTCGGCTTCGTCTTCTTCATCTTCGTCTTTGTCGTCGTCGTCCTGCTCTTCGGTGGTTAATTCAGAACCGATGTGAGTAGCGGTAGGGGCGATGTCTTCTTCCGCGTTAGGATCGACGAAGCCGGTGATCAGATCGGACAGGCGTGCTTCGCCAGCCTCGACACGATCGTACTGCTCCAGCAGATAGGTGATGGCTTCAGGGTACTCAGCAACCGAGCACTGCACCTGGTTGATGCCGTCTTCGATACGCTTGGCGATGTCGATTTCGCCTTCACGCGTCAGCAATTCAACGGTACCCATTTCACGCATGTACATGCGCACTGGGTCAGTGGTACGCCCGATTTCAGATTCTACGCTGGACAGCACCTGAGCGGCAGCTTCTTCCGCATCTTCGTCTGTGCTGTTGGTATTTTCAGCCAGCAGCAGGTCATCGGCGTCCGGTGCTTCTTCCATCACCTGGATGCCCATGTCGTTAATCATCTGGATGATGTCTTCGATCTGATCGGAGTCGACGATATCTTCCGGCAGATGGTCATTGACCTCAGCATAGGTCAGATAGCCTTGCTCCTTACCGCGTTGGACAAGAAGTTTAAGCTGTGACTGCGGGTTTTGCTCCATAAGACGGTATCCACACTTCAGAGTATTTGGGTTGGTGTCGGTCGGCGAAACCGCCAACAATAGCATTTGGGGCGTTTTTGTTGTTGCCGCGGCCCACTGTGGCGGCATATTGCAGGGCTCTGCCCTCGCATTTATCGGCACTTAAGCCGTTTGGTATTCAGTCTTTCTTCGCCAATGCCAGTTGTAATGACCAGAGTTCCTTGCGTTCGTCTGCATTCAGGCCATGCGTTCTGTCACGTGCGATCAAATCTTCCTGACGTTTTTCCAGTACCGAGTCGTAGAGATTCGTCAGAGTATCTAAAAAGTGTTGTTCAACTTGTTCCTCAACGATCATATGGTTCCATGTCGCCAAGGTTTCAAGCTGCGGGCTCAATTTGTTATCTCGGTACAGCTCCAGCAACTGGCCGGTAGTCAGGCCCGGCTGCGCTAAACAGGTCTGCACCAGTTCAACAAATAGCGGTAAACCCGCCTGTTTAGTCTGCTCGAGCCCTTCCAGAGAAGGGATAAGTGTAGCCAAACGCGGATTTTGCACCAGTAATCCTATCAGTATACGCATGGTTGTGCGTTTTAGCTGGGGCGCCTGATAAGTATTCGCATTTTCCGCCTGTTTGGGCATCAGCTTATCGAGCTGGCTATCGTCCAGCAGGCCCAGTTTGCTGCCTAGCTGTTGGCGCAGGTAGAGACGTAATGTCTCGCCCGGCACCTGAGTGATCAACGGTAGCGCCAAGGTACTCAGTTTGGCACGGCCATCCGGGCTGCTCAGGTCGACCTGTGGCATCAACGTTTCGAACAGGAAAGTGGAAAGCGGCTGCGCCAGCTCCATTCGCTGTTCGAAGGCGTCTTTGCCTTCTTTACGGACCAAGGTGTCCGGGTCTTCACCGTCTGGCAAAAACATAAACCGTAACTGGCGCCCATCGTTCAGATAGGGCAGTGCGGTTTCTAACGCGCGCCAGGCGGCTTCACGGCCAGCCCTGTCGCCGTCGTAACAGCAGACAACGTTATCGGTAGCGCGGAACAGCAGCTGAATATGTTCAGCCGTTGTCGAGGTTCCGAGTGAGGCAACGGCATAATCAATGCCATATTGCGCTAACGCCACCACGTCCATATAGCCTTCGACCACCAGCAAACGTTGCGGGTTGGCGTGGCTCTGCTGTGCTTCATACAGGCCGTACAACTGACGGCCCTTGTGGAATACTTCGGTTTCCGGCGAGTTCAGGTACTTGGGCATACCGTCGCCCAGTACGCGTCCACCAAAAGCGATTACCCGCCCGCGTTTGTCGCGGATGGGGAACATCACACGCTCGCGGAAGCGATCGTAAGTGCGCCCTTGATCGTTAGTCACCAACATTCCGGCATCGTTCAGTGCTGCCCGGCTGTCGGTATCACGCCCGAAACGTTTTAACGCATTATCCCAACCGGCAGGTGCAAAGCCGATGGCAAAATGGCGGATAACGTCGTCACTCAATCCGCGCTGTTGCAGGTAGTTGCGCGCCTGCGTCCCGTTGGATTGATGCAGTGACTGTTGATAGAACGCGCTGAGCTGTTCCATCAGTTGATATAGGCTTTGACGCTGATGGCGTTCGATTGGCGTCGGTCCGGTGCCTGCCTCGTAAGGCACTTCCAGCCCGTGCATGGTGGCCAGTTCCTCGATGGTTTCGACAAACTCGAGTCTGTCGTAATTCATCAGGAAGTCGACGGCGTTACCGTGCGCTCCACAACCAAAACAGTGATAAAACTGTTTGTCGCCATTAACGGTGAATGAAGGCGTTTTTTCGTGGTGGAACGGACAGCACGCGTGATAGTTCTTGCCCTGCTTTTTAAGCTTTACCCGGGCGTCGATCAGATCGACGATGTCGGTGCGAGCCAGCAAGTCATTGATAAATACACGCGGAATTCGTCCAGCCATAAGCCCCTGTTACGATTGCCTATAAACGAGAACAAGCCGCGCATTCCTTTCGGAAAGCACGGCCTTCGTATGCAACTACTCGGTCTGCGTGTTCTTGAAAAAGAAAAAAATCACGCGGTGGGGTTACCCCCGAAGGATTAATACAGACGAGTGCGGCGTGCGTTTTCGCGAGCCAGTTTCTTCGCGTGGCGTTTTACTGCAGAAGCTTTAGCGCGTTTACGTTCGGTAGTCGGTTTTTCATAGAACTCACGACGACGAACTTCAGCCAAAACACCCGCTTTTTCGCAGGAACGCTTGAAACGACGCAGTGCAACGTCAAATGGCTCGTTTTCACGTACTTTAATTACCGGCATGTGCCTCTCACCTCAATAGAATTCGGTTTGCTGCTGGCCAAGCGCCAGCCTTTTCAAAATGGTGCGGAATTTTACTTCAATGGATGCTGCTTTGTAAAGCACCATAGCAAATTGAAACACGCCGCGTTCCGGCAAACTCGCGCAATTATGCATCGGCCGCCGATTATAGACTAATCAGAAAAAATTGCTCGTTTTTAATCACCCGGCAGGCAACCTTGTGAATCATCGACATAGCGCACCATGGCGGCCAGGGTGCTGCAGGCTGGCGGTAAATGGCGTTGATTGTGATAAACTGGCGGCCGCACGTGAATGATGGGAAATGTAATGCGCGTATTGGGTATAGAAACGTCCTGCGATGAAACCGGTATTGCAGTGTATGACGATCAAGCCGGTTTGTTAGCCAACCAACTCTACAGCCAGGTGAAACTGCATGCCGATTACGGCGGCGTGGTGCCGGAGCTGGCTTCTCGCGATCACGTGCGCAAGACCGTGCCGCTGATCCAGGCCGCACTGAAAGAGGCGAACCTGAAGCCTACCGATATCGATGGCGTGGCGTATACCGCCGGGCCGGGTCTGGTGGGGGCCTTGTTGGTCGGGGCAACCATTGGCCGCGCACTGGCGTTTGCCTGGGGCGTGCCTGCGGTGCCGGTGCATCATATGGAAGGCCACTTGCTGGCACCGATGCTGGAAGACAACCCACCGGAGTTTCCGTTTGTGGCGCTGTTGGTGTCTGGTGGCCATACCCAACTGATCAGCGTGACCGGAATTGGTGAATATACCTTGCTGGGGGAGTCGGTCGACGACGCCGCTGGCGAAGCATTCGACAAAACCGCCAAGCTGTTAGGGTTGGATTATCCTGGCGGGCCGATGCTGTCGAAAATGGCGCAGCAGGGCACTGAAGGGCGCTTTACCTTCCCACGCCCAATGACCGACCGTCCAGGGCTGGATTTCAGCTTCTCCGGCCTGAAGACCTTTGCCGCCAATACCATCCGCTCTAACGGCAACGACGATCAAACCCGTGCCGACATTGCCCGTGCTTTTGAAGATGCGGTGGTGGATACGCTGGCGATCAAATGCAAACGCGCGCTGGAGCAGACTGGGTTTAAACGCCTGGTGATGGCCGGTGGCGTCAGTGCCAACCGCACGTTGCGTAGCAAGCTGGCTGAACTGATGAAAAAACGCGGTGGCGAAGTGTTCTATGCCCGCCCGGAATTCTGCACCGACAATGGGGCGATGATCGCCTATGCCGGGATGGTTCGGATGAAAAACGGGGGTAACCCGGAGTTGGGCGTTACCGTACGCCCACGTTGGCCGCTGGCAGAGCTGCCTGCGGTGTAAAAACCTGGTAGGTATGGTGGGAAAAAGTTTATAACAACGCCAAACCTAATATGAGATTGGGAGGGGTTTATGCCCCTCCCGGTAGGTATTACTGATATTGAATAGAATAAACTACGTTGCTGACCACGGTGCCCGGAGTGGTTGCACCTTCCGCGTAGTAGCGTACTGCGTATGGCAGGTTGGCGCTGCCGCTGGAAATGTCAACGTAAGCGGTATTGGTCACCTGGTTCTGGTTGCCTGCCTGAATGACCGAGCGGGAGGTGCTGGAGGCATCGAGCAGTTGCAGGCTGACGTTGGTTGCGCCACCGGTCAGGTTTTTCAGGCGGCCAGTAACCTGGTCAACAGATGCACCGGCTTCAAAGAAGGCAGAGGCCGTCTGCAGGGTACCGGAACAGTTGTTGAGTGCCATCACAAAGCCGGTTTCGCCAGCGGTTTTGGTGGCGGCATCCAGCAGGTTGGTGCCGATGGTTGGCAGCACCACGGTGGCGTCTGCAGCCTGGCCATCAACAACGACGTCACAGGTAGTGGCGGTCAGTTCACCATTAAAGTTGATGGTACCGGTAGAGGCGGCTTGCGCCATACCAACAGAACCGAATGCGGCGACCAGGGATGCAACGATGGCTAACTTTTTCATAATACTTCCTATTATCTTGTATTGAATAAACGATTCGGATATTCCGGAAAGGGGGAATGTCCTCACTCTATAAGGTGCGAAATATATAGACCTTCGCTTGATTAACAGCGTGTGAAACGTTTGGCGATAACTACAGTCGTCAATTAACCGATGTGATTAAGTAACTCACCCCGAATATTGAGCGAACTTCCTTGTTGAGTTTCTTTAATCGTGCCTTTGCTTCTTCACCCGTCACGCATCAATGATGATGTTTATCGTGCTGTCCTGCTGTTGGGATAAATACTATCCAAGAAAAGAGAATACTCTTAGTGAAGTAATATCAAGTCTTGTTGTCCACTCATATAGGTATTAAAAATCAATTGCTTACATTAAAATCTTAGGTTTGTATTATCTGATTATTTAGCGTTTCTACCTGATTGGTTTTGGTTTGAAATGCCAACAGCGTATCAGGTCAAGGTTGGATACGTGTCTGTACCCCAAGCAAGGCCGTTGTGTTCAAACAACGGCATCCCGTAAAAATTTTCCGCTGAAGGGCCATATCTCAAAAACATTTCTGCCGCCGAGTTTGTGCAATGCATTGCGTCGGTGTGCGTAAACGGTTTTGATTGAAATGGACAGGCACTGGCCGATTTTATGCACGTCCATGCCATTGATGGTATGGCGCATGACGACGTGTTCCTGTCTGGTCAGCGGATCTTGAGTCGCTTTTTGGGCATCGCTATCATTACCGATTATTTTTGCAACGATATCGTCAATGGTTGCATAGCTGTCCAGAGCCACGTACTGATTGAACGACAGCTTGAACTTTTCCTTGCGAGAGGTTGGGATGAAAATGACCTTTCCAGGAAAAATACCTGTTGATATCTGGAGTGAAAACGCCATACCAAAATTAGACGTATGGAAAATAAAAACATCATTTTTGTCAAAATTATCCATGTCGCTGTTTTCCAGAACGTTCGGTAACAGTTGTCTTATGTCCTTGGGGCTAAAGGGCAGTTTTTCTTTAACGCCTAAATAGAAAAAATTATTCTCCGTGACAATATATATCGTCATGATTAGCTCCTTTTATAATGACTATTCGTTTACAGACGGGTTTGCAGGTGTCGTTGCATTTCCTTCTGGCGAGAGTGAGGCACTTCTATCACTCTCGCCATGTTGTGGTGTCATGCAGGTACAGCGCGACGGGTCTTGTCAACTTGCCCAGCAGAGGGCTGACACACCGAGTTAAATTGCTGTATCTGCGCCTGTTTTTGCCCTTTGGCCACTGGCATCAGGATATAGCTGACGGTGCACTGCATCGTGCTGCCTTCGCCCCATTTCACCCGCAACTGACCTTTGTCTTCTGCGACACGCGCATACAACTGCCCTCCTTGCCCCACCGAGCCCACGTTGTTGCCTTTGCTGTCCAGGATGTCGGCACCAAACGGCACGGGATCGTCCTGGAAGGTGGCATTGATCAGAATCGGCGTCCCCCGCTTGGTGTTGTATTTCACCTTCACCACCGCGCCGGAGTAAGGCGCCACCTTCTGGCTGGTATTGTCCAGCTCCACATCGGATGCTGTGCCCTTCGGGTCGATGCTGATGTCGTTCATCTGATACGGGTTCAGGTACGGCACCACGGCATAGCCGTGCGAGTCAATCTTCACCCCCGGATAGGACGAGACGCTGGCCCCTTCGGCCCCCTTGGCCTCGACCAGGGCAAAGGTGTCCGCGGTGTACGGGGTGAAGCTCACACCACCGGAATGGGCGATCACCGTGCCGTTCATGCCGGCAGAGGCGCTGCGGTAGCCCTTACCGGTACCGACGGTGCCGCTCAACGCCGTTGCCGGACTGCGATAGTTGCCGCTCAACGAGCCGTTGGAGCCCATGCCCTGGTTGGCATTCATGGCCGTTGCGCCGTAGCTGAACTGGTTTTCCGCCCCGGCAGAGCCGGACACCGTGGCCTGCTGGCCATAACGGCCACTGCTGTCATGGGACAGGTCCATACGTAGTTGTGGCGTATGGGTCTGATCGCTGCGGCCCAGTGGCACGCTGAAACTCAGCAGGTAGTTGGTCTGCGAAGTCCCCAGGCTGGACAAGCTGCGGTTGGCGCTCAGGCCGTAAGAGAGGCTCTTGTAACGGTTGTTGTAGCCCATCTGGTACTGCTTCTCACTGCCGTCCCGGTTCCAGTAGTTTTGCAACGAGCCGCTGACATACAGTTGCCCCCAGTTACCCGGCAAGCCTTGTCCGGCCGTCAGTGTCAGGCGGTTCTTGGCGCGCCAGATGGAGTCCGGAGAATACCCTTGTGCCACCGCATCGCGTGTCTGCATCGCCGTCATGAAGTCCATGTAGCCATCGGTCGAAAAGCGATGGGCCGCCAGCGACAGGTTACTGTTGGTCTCGCTGATCAGTTTGCTGTAGCTCACCTGATAGCTTTGGCCGCTGAGGCTGCTATCCGCCCCGTCGGTGCCGTTTGGCAACTGCGCGTGGGCCTGGGTGACATCAAATGCCACCGCACCAATCGGGGTGCCGACCGCGGCGCCCAATTGCAGCGCATAATAATCCTGGTTGAGCTGCATGCCGCCGTAGCCGGTGATACGGTTGGTTAGCCCGCGCTGGTAAGTGGCCTGATACAGGGCCGGTTTATCGCGCAGGTTATCGCTGCGTACCTCCCCCCCGGTGATGCTATAGCGTGAAGATCCTGGGCGCAGCAACTGGGCGACGGAGGAATAGGGCACGGTGAAGGTCTGTTCGGTGCCGTCGGACTCGCGCACGGTGACCAGCAGATCGCCGCCGTAGCCGGTCGGGTACAGGTCGTTGATCAGGAACTCTCCCGGGGGGACCGTGGTTTCATACAGCACCTGGCTACCCTGGCGCACGGTGACGCGGGCGTTGGTCCGTGCGATACCGCGAATATCCGGCGCGTAACCGCGCAGGGACTCCGGCAGCATGCGTTCGTCGGTGGACAGTTGCACACCGCTAAACGGCAGCGTATCGAACAGATCCCCGGTGGTGTTCGACTGGCCCACTAGAGCACGGGCTTTGAGCGCCGGGATGTCGCGCTGCAGATAGGTATTGATGCTGCTGTACTGGCTTGGCCCATTATCCATCTGGGTATAAGAACCATTGTGCCGCAGATACCAGGCACCCAGATTTAACCCGGCGTTGAGGCCGGCAAACAGCGAGCTGAACGTCTCCCCGTTGGATTCGCTGGTGTAGCCATTGACGTTGTAGCCCAACAGTGCGGAAGCAATACCGCTGTCCCACAGCTCCGGGCTGACGGTGCCGCGTGCGGTATTCAGCATATAGACCTGGGGAATGAGGATATCCAGACGTTGTTCATTACTGTCAAAGTTCACCTGGGCTTCCGGCAATTTATGCTGCAGATCCAGGCACAGGTCGCCCGCTTGCTGCTGGCTTAAAAAGTCTGCCGGCAGTTTGTCGTAGTTGAAGGCGATATTTTTAATGATATCGGGGGTCAGGCAGGGATAAACGGTTTTATCTGCCCGCGCCTTGAATTCGATATCGACATTGCTGATCATCTGATCGTTGACATACAGGGCGGTTTTATACACGCCGGGCAGCGCCGAGGAGCCATTGGCAAAACGGCTGAGATCGACCGATTTCTCATCATCAACATTCAGGAAAGAAGCATCGAATTCCAGATTCTTTGCGATTTCTTGCGGTGCGGCCGCGGCCGTGTCGGCAGCAAAGGTGCCACCCGCAAAGAAGGTCGATAAAATGGCCAGCGTCAGGGGAGAAAGCCGCCCATGAAGGCTACGTTGCAAAGATTTAGGCATAAAGAACTCCTTCAGAGCTGATTTCCTGAATAATGATGAAGACGGTCATTAATGTGATGGGACGTTGTGGATGCTTATTTCACGATGGCATCAAGGGTCAGTTCGACACTCTGATCATTCACATGGGTTCCACAGTGGACCGTGCACCCAACGCCGGGTGATTTGGGAGGGGGATACCCCCTCCCACAAGCCATTACTGGTACTGGATAGAATAAACAACGTTGCTATCAACCAGACCGGCAGTGGTTGGCGCTTCTGCATAGTAGCGAACGATGTAAGACAGGTTGGCGCTGCCACCTGAGACATCCTTGTAACCCGCAGTGGTTTTCTGGATCTGGTTACCCACATTGATCACGCTTGGTGAAGAATTGTTGGCATCCAGCAGCTCCAGGCTAACGTTGGTTGCGCCAGTACCGTTCAGGTTTTTCAGACGGCCAGTGGTCAAATCAACGGAAGAACCTGCTTCGAAGTAAGCCGCTGCGGTTTGCAGTGTGCCGGCACAGTTGTTCAGCGCCATGACGAAGCCGGTATCACCCGCTCGTTTGGTGGCGGCATTCAGTTGATTGGTACCGACGGTTGGCAGCGTAACGGTGGCGTCCGCAGCCTGGCCGTCAACAACGACGTCACAGGTGGTGGCGGTCAGTTCACCGTTAAAGGTGATGGTACCGGTAGAGGCGGCTTGTGCCATACCAACAGAACCGAATGCGGCGACCAGGGATGCAACGATGGCTAACTTTTTCATAATATTTCCTATTACCTTATATTGAATTAACGATTTTGAGCTCCCGAATAAGGGGAGTATTATTATGTGTAGGCCGATATAAATAGACCTTCACCCAGTTAACAGCGTGGGAAACGTTTGGCGATAACTGCAGTCGTCAATTAACCGATGTGATTAAGTAACTCACTCCGAATAATGAACGTTACTCCTTACTGAGTATTTTTAACGATGCCTTTGTTTCTTTACCAGTCACGCATCAATTTCTCTGTCTGACGTGCTGTCTTGCTGCTGAGGAAATAGTAAGGCTTGGCAGGGAAAATTCCGAATAAAGTAATATTAAGTTGTATTGCTCTGTTTTTTTACCTTTGTAAGTCATGGAGTTATGTGATTATCTTATGACGTAAAAACCAGGTCCTTTAACGTTCTAACAGGATCAACCATAAATACCTAAGAAAATCTTATAATGGTGTGATTTTTAAGGTGATATTCTGATAGTGAGAAATGCTATGGGTGGGATGTTGACGTCGGTGAGCATCGCTATAATGATTTAACTGTTTGTAATTAATAGATTGTAAATTTAAGAAAGATTTCATTGGTAAGTAGGGGGGGAGAGGACTGGATGCGTTCAATAAGTTGACAGTGCTATATCGTGGAAAGGGTAAAAGTGAATACCTACTACATTATAGCCGGAAATAATGTCTTTTCTAGTCGGAAGGGGGAAGATGAACAAGGAGTGTTAGTGATCTTGCAGAGGTTGCGCCGGGTCTCGTTGGCCGTCATTAGTGTTTTTTGTAGCACATTTTTGACGCTAGCCATACACTATATGTATCATAAATCCAGCATTTTTCGAGGTTAATACTAATAATAGTCTTAAAATTTTTTTTCTGTTTGTTATTTTTTTTCATGAGTACCAAGCGGTTGCGATAGGAAATGCTTTTATTTAGGAGAACAAAGTCTTATAAGATGCTGTGATTCTGCTACTCTTAATTCTGCTATTGGCAAACACTAAACTGAATATGTCAGCTTGATTTTATCTTCGTTCCTTTCTTGGGGGGGATATGGATATTCTATTGTTGGGTATTTCATCCTTATATGGATTTTTTATCGTTGTGCTATTCACTGTTGCTATATGCCTTGGATTAATACGGCAGGATAACTTAGAGTGTAAGTGGATCATTTTCACCATCAACACAGTATGTGCCGTTAGTCTTTTTATTATTTTAGCTTGCCTATGTATAGATTGAATATTTTCGAATTATATACGTTAACCCGTGATCTTTGCTGAAAAAACAACGCATTGTATTTTAATGATATTTTTTCATGGCAACCCTATAAAAACGTTCTACACTCTATTGAGGTTGAAGTCTTTCCATGCGCTTTTGGATATTAATGGGACGGCACGCTATCGATTATAAATAATAAACACTACCTGCTTAAGGGATACGAGAGGGCTATACCAATGTCAAATGTAATCAACAGAACTTTCCTGGCTGCATGTATAACCAGCCTTCAGCTCCTGCCTGCACCATCCATTGCTCAATCGTCAATGACTATCTTCGAGGATGTACGGATCTTTGACGGCAGCACCTTGACTGCCAAGATGAATGTGGCCGTTGAAGGCAATAAAATTACGCAAATCTCTTCCCAACCGATTAGTTTAACCGCCGATGCGCTGCATATCGCTGGCAATGGCCAAACACTGATGCCTGGCCTTATCGATGCTCACTGGCACACCTTTATGGTTCGACCTACCATGGTTCAGGCATCCATGGCCCCGTTAACTTTTATTACGTTACTGGCTGGTGCTGAGGCAGAGTCAACACTGCTGCGTGGCTTTACCAGCGTTCGTGATTTGGGGGGGCCGGCATTTGGCTTAAAACTCGCTATTGATAATGGCGTCATCAAAGGGCCACGCATCTGGCCATCAGGGGCAATGATTTCGCAAACGGGTGGCCATGGTGATTTTCGTATGCTTTCCGAGATCCCCTCTACCCCTGATCAATTGAGCTATCCAGAGCGAGTGGGTATCTCTGCGATAGCAGATTCGCCCGATGAGGTTCGCAAGCGCACCAGAGAACAATTATTGCAAGGAGCCAGCCAGATCAAGCTGACCGGGGGCGGTGGCGTCTCTTCTCCCTATGGCCCGATAGATACGGTACAACTTAGCGTCGATGAAATTCACGCCGCAGTCGAGGCCGCTGCGAATTGGGGGACCTATGTGACAGTCCATGCATATACCCCGGAAGCCATTCGTAATGCCATTCAGGCCGGTGCAAAAGTGATTGAACATGGTCAACTGGCCGATGATGCAACGGCAAAATTGATGGCAGATACGGGAACATGGTGGAGCCTGCAACCATTTTTGGCTGATGAAAACGCCAATCAACTGCCCGATGCCGCTGGGCAAGCCAGAGCAGCGCAAGTTTTTGCCGGAACGGATAATGCTTATCGGTTGGCAAAAAAATATGGTGTGAAAGTCGCATTTGGCACGGACATTTTATTTGATGCTAATTTGGCAGCCCGACAAGGCTCACAGCTTTCTACTATGACGCGTTGGTACACCCCAGCCGAAGTTCTCAAAATGGCGACAGCTGATAATGCAAAGTTGTTGGCGCTATCAGATCGACGCAATCCCTATCCAGGAAAACTGGGTGTTGTCGAAGTCGGGGCCTTAGCTGACTTATTACTGGTCAACGGCGATCCAATCGCTGATATCGGCCTGCTAGCCGATCCTGGCAAAAACCTGACTGTTATTATGAAAGACGGCCAGATAGTAAAAAACCAGCTGGCTGCGAAGTAAACTCTCTTATAGCGAGGTTTGGCGCCTACTCGAGAAAATACGCCGTAAGAACCTAAAATTATAAAATCTAAAGAGACGTCTCAGAGTCATTTATTATGATTCTGAGACGCTCAGGTGAGGTAATTTGGCTTCACCTTCCGCGATAAGTGTCTTGCAGTACAGTTATAAAATATTTTTATTGAATTTAATCAATGTATTGCATGGTTTTATTATGTGTTAACCTTGCTCTACTCATAAGGGTAAAGGAGGCGGTTTTTTTATCTAATAAATGTGACGTCGTTGTTGATAGTCAGGCTGCAGACGCCACCGTGGTGCTGCCTACCATCGGCACCAACCTGCCATACGCAGTGTGCTATTCAATATCAATAAAAGGCTTTGGGAAGTGAATTGCCTCCTTGTCTGAGCGTTGGAACGTTATCGGGCAATCAACCTTTGTATTACCCGATAACGCCAATGGCACCAGAGTTGGAGGGGACTCATTGACATTCCGAGTCGAAGACCTGAATGGACATCATAGTACCGTCTCTTGCCTCAGGCATTAGCATATATCCGATGATGCATTGCATGTTGTTGCTCTCACCCCATTTGACCGTGAGTAGCCCTTGGTCTTCCGCGACACGGGCATAGACTTGCCCGCCCTGACCCACAGAACCTACGTTGTTGCCGTTACTGTCAAAAACATCGGCCCCAAAGGGAACCGGCCCCTCTTGATAGGTGGCATTAATCAGGATCGGTGTACCCCGTTTGGTAGCGTATTGTAGTTTTACCACTGCACCGGAATACGGGGCCACCTTCTGACTGGTATTGTCCAGCTCGATATCGGACGAAGTGCCTGTCGGGTCAATGCTTATGTCGTTCATCTGGTACGGGTTCAGGTAAGGAACCAATGCATAACCGCGAGAGTTGATGTTCACCCCCGGATAAGATGACACGCTAGCCCCTTCAGCACCTTTGGCTTCAACCAAAGCAAAAGTATCCGAGGTGTATGGCGTGAAGGTCACCCCCCCGGCATGGCCGATCATCGTACCGGTTATGCCGGCCGAGCCACTCTGGTAACCTTGACCCGTGCTGTAGGTTCCACTCAATGCTGAGACTGGGCTTCTATAGTTACCACTTACGGAGCCGCTGGCGCCCATCCCCTGGTTGGCATTCATGGCGTTTATCCCATAGCTGAACTGGTTTTCTTCCCCGACGCTACCTGAAACGGTCGCCTGCTGGCCATTGCGGCCACTGCTATCGTGAGACAGGTCCATGCGCAACTGAGGTGTGTGGGTCTGGTCATCCCGTCCCAGAGGCAGGCTGAAACTCAGCAGAAAGTTGGTTTGCATTGTGCCCAGGCTGGAATGGCTTCGGTTGGCGCTGATACCATAGGAGAGACTTTTGTATCGATTGTTGTACCCCACTTGGTACTGCATATCACTGCCATCCTGGTTCCAGTAGTTTTGCATCGACCCACTGACATACAGCTGCCCCCAGTTATCCGGCAGGCCCTGCCCGGCAGTCAGGGTCAGGCGATCTTTAATACGATATATAGTATCCGGATCGTACCCTTGCTCTACGGCATTTCGTGTCTGCATGGCCGTCAAAAAGTCCATGTAGCCTTGAGAAGAGGAGTGATGCAGCACGATGGAAAGGTTGCTGTTGGTCTCACTAATCAGCTTGCTGTAAGTGAGTTGATATCTTTGCCCGCTCTGGGAGCCGTTTGAACGATGCACTCCATTCATATCGGTACTGTCGTCCAACTGCGTCCGGGCCTGAGTAACGTCAAAGGCCAGAGCCCCTATCGGCAGACCAAAAGCGGCTCCGATCTGAAAGGCGTAATAATCCTGGCTGGCCTGAATGCCGCCATAGCCGGTGATGGCGTTATTGAGGCCATATTGATAGGTGGTCTGGAACAGCGCGGGCTTCTCACGCAGGTTTTCCGCACGTAACTCACCAGCGGTGATCGCGTACCGTGACGATCCAGGTCGGAGCAATTGGGCCACCGAGGCATAGGGGACGCTAAAAGTTTGTTCGGTACCGTCAGACTCACGTACGGTGACGACAAGATCGCCACCATAGCCGGTTGGGTACAGGTCATTGATCAGGAATTCACCAGGTGTGACGGTCGTTTCATACAAGACCTGACCATTTTGGGTTACCGTGACTCGCGCGTTGGTGCGTGCAATCCCTCGAATTTCCGGAGCATAACCGCGCTGAGATTCCGGTAACATCCGCTCGTCGGTAGCCAGTTGCACACCGGTAAAAGGCAAGGTATCAAACAACTGGCCGGTGGTGTTCGACTCACCTAGCAGCATTCGGCCCTTCAGCTGCGGGATATCACGCTGCAGATAGGAATTGATACTGGTGTATTGGCTTGGTCCGTTGCTCATCTGGTTATAAGAGCCGTTGTGACGTAGATACCAGGCTCCCAGATTCAGCCCGGTGTTGACGCCAGCAAACAGCGAACTAAAGGTTTCGCCGTGTGACTCGCTGGTATAGCCATTGACGTTATAACCAAGCAGGAAGGCGGGTACTCCGCTGTCCCAGAGTTCCGGACTGACGGTGCCACGGGCGACATTCAGCATGTAAATCTGGGGAATAATGATATCCAGGCGTTGTTCATTGCTGTCGAAATTGACCTGTGCCTCTGGCAGCTTTTGCTGTAGATCCAGGCACATGCCACTGCCAGCCTGTCGGCTCAAAAAGTCTGGTGGCAGCTTCTCGTAGTTGAAAGCGATATTTTTAATAATGTCGCTGGTCAGACAGGGGTAGACCGACTTGTCGGCCCGTGGCTTGAATTCAATATCGGTGTTACTGATCAGTTGTTCATTGACGTACAGCGCGATTTTGTAGATGCCCGGCAGAGCAGAGGCGCCTGCGGCAAAGCGGCTGAGGTCGACCGACGTTTCGTCATCCACATTCAGAAAGGATGAATCGAACTCGAGATTCGGGGGCGCTTGTGGCGCAGGGGGGGCTTCCGCCTGAGCTCTGCCCACCAGAACAATTGAGAGCACTGCTGTGCCCATAAGAGCGAAGCGAGCCCAAAAAATATGCCGCAAAAATTTTGACACCTTGCCCCCCAAGAGCTTGACACCGAAGTCACCACATATGTTGTGAATAGCTAAAGATGGGCTATCTAATGACAGCGTCTATGGGGATTACCGCACCGTAGTCATTAACAAAGCTGGTGCTGATCTTACTGCCAGCATTACCCGGTAAATTCAGTGCCAGGTTTGAACGAGGCGGTACCATGGCGTTATCGAGTTTCTTGCCGTTGACCGACAGGTTCACGAAAGAAACATAATACGGGGTGGGGTTGTTGGCCTGTACTTTCCCACCTTGGGTGCTCCAGATGACGGCTTTAGCCGCGTCGTTGGCGTTGCCTTCCAGGCCTTTTGGGCGATAGAACAGCTTGATGCGGGTACGAAAAGCCATCTGCAGTTTGTTCTCACCGGTTGCTGCCTGGCTCTTGGCCGGGACTTCCAGCACGTTCAACCAGAATACCGATTCTTTATCCATCGGCAATGTGCCACCAGCATAGCTGATACGCAATGTCTGGCCTTTACCGGGTTCGACACGGTTCATTGGTGGGGTCAGCACAAACGGCACTTTGATTGCGGCGGGTTTGGCATTGGCATCACCGTTATCGATCCAGCTTTGCAGCAGTACCGGCGAGGGGCCCACATTGCTGATTTTAACGCTGACTTCTTTAGCATCAGAGGGGTAAATAACACGCGTGCCGCTCACGACGACACTAGCCAGCGAGTGGGCACTAAATAAGGCAGCTGCGGTAAGGGTAACAATCTGGCATATATTTTGAGAAAAAAGTTTCATAAAAACTCCTGACTCGCCTGATAAAGGGAGGGGGAAGTATTACCGGTATTAAATAGAATAGACTACATTTCTGACCACGGTGCCCGGAGTGGTTGCTCCTTCAGCATAGTAAGGAACCGCATAAGGCAGGTTGGCGCTGCCGCTGGAAATGTCAACGTAAGCAGTGTTGGTAACCTGGTTCTGGTTACCGGCCTGAATGACCATACGAGAGGAAGTTGGACGCATCGAGCAACTGCAGGCTGACTTTGGTTGTACCTCCGGTCAGCTTGTTCTGGATAGCTCAATTGCAGGATGCCTGGTATTTCTGGGGTGTGGCTGAAGTGTCATCCTAATCGTGATCACTAATGGTAAAAGTATCAACAAAGACTATCAGTGGCTCGAACTTTGCGACAGTAAAAAAATGAGAACGTACCATCACGATAAGCAGTAAGTGATTTGTAAAACTACGTTAAAAATCATGAGTAGATACTGTGGTGGCTGTGAGTAAATAGAGATAAACACCCAAAAAAATACCCCGAGGAAGTTAGGTGTCTCGGGGTTATGATTTTTTAGAGTATATTATCTCTTCATTAGCATGTCACTAATGAGTTTGTATTTAGTAGTTAAAAATAAAGCTATCTATAAAAAGGTAGAATTAAATTCTATTGTCTTTATATGGCATTGAGTAATTTGCGTTTCTCAATTTCCAGTGTCTCTATACTTACCGCAGATGATAAACATTTGAACTGCTCTATCTTTTGTTTTACAGACTCGCTCGTTAGCCCACTTGTTGGTAGCACTGCAGATAGTAGGTGAAGCGACAGTTCCGAACGTATGACTAAGTGCTCTATCACTTTATCTTGGATGGCAATTCGATTACGGAGGTCATTTATATCTCTTTCAGACATGTTTTTTTCCTTGTCTGTGGTTACGGGCTTAGAAGATAGCACTTTTGTGATTAATTGAAAACATACTGCTATTGCACCATTTTATCGAGTGCTTGAGCCCTCTATAGTCTGCAACTGAATGAAGAGTTTTGTGTTGTAGCAACATCTAAAGTTTCAAGGCTGGTTTTAATAATGATCATGATATTTCTTATTTTTCATGTTGTTATGCGATTCTGTCGTTGGTTTTTGTACGTGATTTTTTCGATGGGAATTTAATTTTTCTATTTTTGTATTGCTAAGTGTTTTTATATTCATATCAATAAGTTATGTAATTACTTTGTGTTATAAAAAACAGCCTCGGCATAACATTGAATATCATCGAATTGCATATATAAGAAATTCACGTATCTAATTGATAGATATCATTCTATATATATATAAGGACCCTTCCGGAACCAGCTTATACATTTTCCAGTTTTATACGCCGTGCCTGCTCATAGCGTGTTTTCCAGTATTGATTATCCAGCGTTGAGACGGTGACGCCAGCGCTGCTGGAGGCATGAATAAACTTTCCCTCCCCTATATAAACGCCCACGTGGCGCTCCTGCGGTGACGTTTTAAAAAACACCAGATCGCCAGTATCCAAATCATGCTTACCAATCCGCGAGCCCAATTTGGCCTGTTCATGGGAGCTTCTTGGCAAGCTTAAGGCGAATTCGTCAGCGAACACGCGCTGCGTATAGGCAGAGCAATCGATCCCCTGACGGTTGTTTCCACCAAATTTGTAACTGACCCCTTCCCATCGATCGTAATGCGTCAGGATTTTATTGAGTTTCTGCTTATCGTTATGCGCATTAGCTGGGGTACTGGCAGTATGGCTGTTCTCCTGGTAGGGTTCTGCGTTAGTAGAAAAGGTCAGTAAGGAGATTAAAACCAGAATCAATAGAATAAAAATCTTGAGCATGGGGATATCTGAAATAGAAATGAAGTGGCTGTCCTTGATTGGGATAGTTAGTCGTTCCTTATGATGTTAATTTAAAGCCTAGGTATTTAATAACGGATGAGGCTGTTAACTGATGCCTAAATACTCAGACAGGGAGGAGCATACCCCCTCCCTGTTGCGTTATTACTGGTACTGAATGGAGTAGACCACGTTGCTGATCACGGTACCTGCCGTGGTAGGTGCTTCAGCATAGTAGCGTACGATGTATGGCAGAGTGGTGCTGCCGCCTGAGACATCTTTATAGGTGGTGTTCATTACCTGGTTGGCGTTACCGGCCTGGATGATGGCCTGTGACGAACTTGAACCGTCGAGCAGTTGCAGGCTGACGTTGGACGCCGAGCCAGTCAGGTTTTTCAGACGTCCGGTCAGGGAGTCTACTGACGCGCCCGCTTCAAAAAAGGCCGAGGCCGTCTGCAGCGTGCCGGAACAATTGTTCAGTGCCATCACAAAGCCCGTGTCCCCAGCAGTTTTGGTGGCGCTATTCAGTTGATTGACACCCACTGTTGGCAACACCACAGTAGCATCAGCCGTCTGGCCGTCCACAACGACGTCACAGGTGTTGGCAGTAAGTTCACCGTTAAAGGTGATGGTACCGCTAGAAGCAGCTTGCGCCATACTGACGGAACCGAAAGCGGCGACCAGAGATGCAACGATAGTTAATTTTTTCATATTCATTTACCTGTATGTAATAAGTTAAAAACTTCCGTATTCCCAGAGCGGGATATATTCAAGAGCGGGTACGATATTGAAAGTTACATCGCTCGCTAAACAGCGCTGGACAGGTCCCTATAGTCATCGACGTCGACGTAGGCATTGAGTTTAAAGTAAAACTCAGCATGCTACATTTACGTCATTTCCTTATGGGGCTATCAGAGAGCTATTGTTCACCCTGATAAACATCCTGTACTGTTCTTGTCCTGTTTTGCTGTTGGGATAAATACTATCGTGAAAAAGAGAATATTCTTAGTGAACTGTTATTAAAAAATATCAAATGGAAAAATATCATTTTTTATCAATCGGATACGAGTATTTCTTATGTGTGTAATGCGGTGATATTCAATGTTATGATGGGATGGTGTCCATAACATAAGATTGTTACATAATTCATTGATATTATTAATAAAAACCAATATTATGATATTTTTTGGCTTTTTGAGAACGAAGGATTGATATCTTTTATAAGTAACTTATTGAAAGTAAAGATTATAGTAATGATGATTTTCAGTATGTTGTTGCCGCATTTATCGGAATGATGATTTATTCAGGATGAATTAGCTATTTCCATTAAATAACAGATGGTTAAGTAAGTAACTAATGAGTAGCTTAACATTAGTTACTTACGTGGAAATTATCATCTATCAATTTTTGATAACTGTAAGGAGTGCGGTTAGCAGAGCCTTTAGTAATAGCTTATTGTAAATGTCACTTTACCGTCAGCACGCCCCGGAGTAACGGTATCTCCCGTTTGGTAATATCTTGCTGATAGGGGTATTTTAAATGATTTAAGACCGTTATTGCCTGGGTTGAAGTTGAAATTTTGATTGAAGTTAAGCGGCTGTGGAGAACCGGAAATATCACCCCATCCTAATTGTATTCCAACACCAGTAGCAGATGATGTCGAACTCGCCACATTCATTATGCCCCTTGCAGTATCCCAGACTGTATTTTGAGGCGTTATTTTAGCCGTCAAAAGGTTGGGTACTGCGGTTCCTGCTGTTGTTGATCCAGCACCAACAGAGGTATTATAAGAAGTATTGTTATAATAACCATAAAAACGTGGGCAGTCTTTTAATTCGATAGAAGCATCCCTCCAGGCGGTCACTGTACCTTTGGATGTAAACGTGCTTGTCTCATAAGAGCCTAAAGGAACGTTGACATCGGGAGTGGTACAAGTCTGTGAGACAACATTAATTGAGCCAGAATAACTCAAATTGTAAATTCGTTGTGGCATTCCGGTTAATGTTGGATCTGGAGCAAACTCAAGGAAGACGCTGGGCAACGATGATGCGGTTATTACACCAGGGGTGACTGGACCAATTTTAATAAAGGAAAGCACAACATTAATACTTACGTAAAATGAGTTTACATTGGATGTTGTATAGGCAATGGTAGGCAATGCCTGATTATTTATATCGCTCCAGGCAACAACCCCAATTCCTGGTACGGATGTATTGTAAACTTTCCCAGGGAATGGTGTACCATTCCAACTGGATAATGGCATGGGGAGACTTATGTAGTCAAGACGCTGCGGAAGATTAAATTGTTCACCAGGAGGGCAAAGAAATCCATTTATCTGTGGATGATTGAAATTAAGTCTATACACTACTGTACCCACAGGCATGTCTGGACCAACGGTGATGTTTAAGGGGGCCAATGGAACGTTATATACCTTCGGCAAGCCCGCCGGCAGTTGGCAACTGGTCAGAGCATGGGCATTTTGAGTAAAAAATACCAGTGCTCCGAATGCAATCATTAAATACCTAAATATTTTCATAATTTTCTCTCATAAATTCATTAGTAGTACAAATAGGGGCTTACATCTACAACGTTTTTAGTTTCGCCGTGGTATGAACTTTCTTATTAATTATAGCTGATAATGTATGGGGTGTTCTATAAACTCATTTTTTTAGCATGAACACACCATTCTTGATTTTTTACAGGTGGCTTTGGTTTTAAGCTGCTATCGTTTGTAGGATTTTCTCTTTGAATGGCCAGATTTCAAATAAATTCCTACCGCCTAACTTATGCAGGGCATTCCGTCGATGAGTATAGACAGTTTTTACCGAAATACAAAGAAGTCGGCTGATGGTTTGTGCATTCATGCCATTGATAGTTTTATGTAATATGGTTTTTTCCCTTTCAGTAAGCTCATCCTTAAAAATTTTCGTTTGCTCAGTACTTTTTTGCTGAGTATCAAATACTTTAGAAACAACATTCATCAAATCTGATTTGGCATCTAAGAATGAATATCTGCTAAATGCCTCCTTGAACCTAACTTTCCCATTGGTGGGGATAAAGAATAACTTCCCAGGGAAATGCCCTGTGGAGATTAGAAAGGAAAGTTTCAAACTGTAATTTGAAGTGTGAAAGATAAAAATATCACCTTGTTTGAATTTATTATCAGGGGAAGTTTCTAATTCATAGGATGACAGTTTTTCAACTGAGTTCTTATCGTTTTTTAGCGTATGCTTTAAACCAATAAAAAAATAATTGTTTTCGGTGATAATGTATACGTTCATAGCTATTGGTCCTTCTAATGAGAGGCGAATTCCCTTTTTAGGTATTGTTGCTTTAAATAAGCAGAATTAGCTGATGTAAATTGATTGTCGAGTTTTTTATTTTTGATGCTAACTTTGTTGAAAAAATCCGTTACTACCCGCTCACCCCAGCGATTTACCGGAGGGGCAGATTATTTAATAATAGGTGATGATAAATCTTACAGTAGCATTTAGTTGTGTGAATTAATATTCAATCCGGTATACGATAGTACTTGGGCCTCAATCATGGCAAAGGTGTTCGAGGTATACGGTGATATAGCCAAAAGAATCGAGACCAGAAATCATATAACGCTCTAATAATAATTGATAGTAAAAGTCATTTTACCATCCGCCCGGCCGCCTACCAGCTGTGTATTAGTTTTTATATAACGAGCGGCTAACGGGATCCTCAATGTCGTTGTTCCATCTTTGGGCGCTATCACAGTCTGAACTTGACTAAAGTTAAAGGGGGTTGGTGTTCCTGAAGAATTACCGTACCCGATTTGAATACCTATACCTTGTGCTGCGGGATCAGCTGTCAATGAATTTACTGCCATAATACCTTGAAGAGGATCAATGACTGGATTCATTGGTGTCAACCCAATTGTCAACGCGTTAGGATCAGAGGTACTTGTACTGGTGGTGACCACTCCATTTCCTGACCTTCTTAACGAAGTGTTACTCATGTTATAAGTGCCATAGAAGATAGGACAACTGCTTAATGTTACAGATGCGTCCACCCAAGGTGTTGCAGAATTGGCCCCCGTAAAATCAATTGTAGAAAATCTACCTAAGTCTACATTAACATCAGGCGTTACACAGGTAGTCGATATCACATTGAGGCTCCCACCAAACTGCAGATATTGAATTGGAAGGGGGAGTCCAGCAACACCTGCTGCGATTTTCGTTGTGATTACTGTTGGGAAATTTGCCGCATTAATAACTCCCGGCGTAACAGGGCCTGTTTTGACCAGCCAAACACGATAAGCCCCGCTATTTACAATGGGTTTTCCGGACTCAAAAAAGTCCGTCCTTTCTATGCGTGGTAATTTTTCATTGAAGCCATTTGTTCCTGTGATAAAGACACCGATCCCAGGCAGTCCAGTCTCATATACTGCCCCGCTAAAACCACCGATCGCTACAGGAACGATTGGCAATGGCGTAGTGCTATATTGGGCATATTGTTGCAATGTCACATCTGCATCACAGGTTAATACCGCCCCCATATTCTGGAAGGTGTAGTCAGCTCTGTATAATACGGTGCCGACAGGCGTGTCAGGGCCAACGGTAATATTGCCAGAAAGCGTTAAGATGCCTTGAAACGGAGCTACACCTTCAGTTGGATAACACGTTGCTGCCTCTGCATGTTGACTAAAAATAACACTACTGATGAAAATAGCACATATCGGCAGTGTAGATAACACTGAAAAAAGACTCTTCAATATGTTCAAGTTTTTTCGTTTCATTGAGTTATCTCTTATGCTGAGAAAACCTAGGTAGTGAGATAGGAAGTTGATAAATAAAATTCGTTTAGCACTTAGTGAAACGACTATTATTCCTGCTTCTTCTACATCTCCTGGTTATCTAACTAGCATCAATTATAGTGGCTCATGCCAGGTTTGTTTAACTTTCGCCTGCGGGTGTGCTCAGACCTGCGTTGGCCAGTATTTTGTTTCCCGGCACCGGAGCGTTATTCGGTGAGCAGGTCGAGGTAAACTGTTGTATCTGTGCCTGTTTCTGCCCTTTGGCCACCGGCATCAGGACATAGCTGACGGCGCATTGCATCTCGCTGCCTTCCCCCCATTTCACACGCAGTTGCCCCCGGTCTTCAGCCACGCGGGCATACAGTTGCCCACCCTGGCCGACGGAACCCACGCTTTTCCCCTTGCTGTCAAAGATATCGGCCCCAAACGGCACCGGCTCACCCTGGTAGGTAGCGTTGACGAGAATGGGGGTGCCATGTTTGGTAGCGTATTTCACCTTTACCACGGCACCGGAGTACGGTGCCACCTTCTGGCTGGTGTTGTCCAACTCCACATCGGACGCGGTACCCTTCGGGTCAATGGTGATGTCGTTCATCTGGTACGGGTTCAGGTACGGCACTACGGCGTAGCCATGCGAGTCAATCTTCACCCCTGGATAGGACGAGACGCTGGCCCCTTCGGCCCCCTTGGCCTCGACCAGGGCAAAGGTGTCCGAGGTATAGGGTGTAAAGGTCACGCCGCCAGAGTGCGCAATGACCGTGCCGTTCAGGCCGGCGGACGCACTCTGGTAGCCTTTGCCGGTACTGTAGGTGCCGCTCAGTGCTGTCACCGGACTGCGGTAGTTGCCACTCAACGAGCCGCTGGTGCCCATACCCTGGTTGGCATTCATCGCCGTCACGCCGTAGCTGTACTGGTTATCCACCCCGGCGGAACCGGAGACGGTTGCCTGCTGGCCATACCGCCCGGTGCTGTCATGGGACAGGTCCATGCGCAACTGTGGCGTGTGGGTCTGGTCATTCCGACCCAGCGGCAGGCTGAAGCTCAGCAGGTAGTTGGTCTGCGAAGTCCCCAGGCTGGAGAAGGTCCGGTTGGCGCTGATCCCGTAGGACAGGCTCTTGTAACGGTTGTTATACCCCACCTGGTACTGCTTCTCGCTGCCGTCCTTGTTCCAGTAGTTTTGCAGGGAGCCACTGACATACAACTGTCCCCAGTTGTCGGGCAACCCCTGACCGGCGGTCAGCGTCAGGCGGTTCTTGGCCCGCCAGATCGAGTCGGGAGAAAACCCCTGCGCCACGGCGTCACGGGTTTGCATCGCCGTCATGAAATCCATGTAGCCATCGGTCGAGAAGCGGTAAGCTGCCAGCGACAGGTTACTGTTGGTTTCGCTGATCAGTTTGCTGTAGCTAACCTGATAGCTCTGGCCACTCAGGCTGTTGCCGGACTGGTGGCGGCCATTTTCATCGGTGCCGTTTTGCAGATGGGTACGTGCCTGGGTGGCATCAAACGCCAGTGCCCCAATCGGCGTGCCCACCGCCGCCCCCAGTTGCAGTGCGTAGTAATCCTGGCTGAGCTGCAGGCCGCCGTAGCCGGTGATGGCGTTGGTCAGCCCCAACTGGTAGGTCGCCTGGTACAGCGCCGGTTTTTCGCGCAGGTTGTCGCTGCGGACTTCACCCGCGGTGATAGAATAGCGCGATGCACCTGGGCGCAGTAACTGAGCCACCGACGCATAGGGCACGCTGAAAGTCTGCTCGGTGCCGTCGGATTCCCGTACGCTCACCTCCAGATCGCCACCGTAGCCGGTCGGGTAGAGATCATTGATCAGGAACTCTCCCGGGGTGACCGTGGTTTCATACAGCACCTGACCGCTCTGGCGCACGGTGACACGGGCATTGGTACGGGCAATGCCGCGGATCTCCGGCGCATAACCGCGCAGGGATTCGGGCAACATCCGCTCGTCGGTGGCCAGTTGGATACCGGTAAATGGCAGCGTATCGAACAGTTGGCCGGTGGTGTTTGACTGCCCCATCAAGACACGGGCCTTGAGGGCTGGGACATCGCGCTGCAGGTAGGTATTGATGTTGCTGTACTGGTTCGGCCCGTTGTCCATCCGGGTATAGGAGCCGTTATGTCGCAAATACCAGGCCCCGACGTTTAGCCCGGCATTCACCCCGGCGAACAGCGAGTTGAAGGTTTCACCGTGTGAATCGCTGGTATAGCCATTGATGTTATAGCCCAGCTGTGCGGAAGCAATACCGCTGTCCCACAGCTCCGGGCTGACAGTACCCCGGGCAGTATTCAGCATGTAGACCTGAGGAATGACGATATCCAGACGCTGTTCATTACTGTCGTAATTAACCTGGGCTTCAGGAATTTTTTGCTGAAGATCGAGACACTGCTCGCCTGCTTGTTGCTGGCTTAAAAAGTCCGAGGGTAATTTTTCGTAATTGAACGCAATACTCTTAATCAGCTCGCTGGTCAGGCAGGGGTACACGGTTTTATCCGCACGCGCCTTGAACTCGATATCGATATTGCTGACCAACTGTTCGTTGACATACACCGCCGTTTTGTAGACGCCGGGCAGGGCCGATGAGCCATTGGCAAAGCGGCTGAGGTCAACCGACTTTTCATCATCAACATTCAGGAAAGACGGATCAAACTCCAGGTTCTTTGCGATCTCTTGTGGCGCGGAGGGGGCGCTTTCCGCCTGGACGCCGCCAACAAAAAAGGTCGATAACATGGCCATCGCCAGAGGAGAAAGCCGACTCTGGAGATCTGATTGCAAAGATTTAGACATAAGAGATCCTTTCAAGAACGTATTTCCTGAATAATGATGAAGACGATAATTAATGTGGTGGGACGTAGTAGGTGCTTATTTCACAACTGCATCGAAGGGCAGTACGGCACCGTAGTCGTTCACATAAGTTCCGCTGATTTTGCTTCCAGCCTGGCCCGGTAATTCCAGCGTCATGGTGCTTCGTGGGGCGATCATCGCACTGTCGAGTTTCTTGCCGTTGATGGACAGATTGACCAGCGAGGCATAGAACGGCGTCGGGTTGTTGGCCTGGACCTTGTTCCCCTGAGTACTCCAGGTGACCGCCTTGGCGGCATCGTTGGCATTACCTTCCAGGCCGGCCGGACGATAGAACAGCTTGATACGGGTACGGAAAGCCATTTGCAGCTTGTTTTCAGCGGTTTTGGCCTGACTCTTGGCCGGCACTTCCAGCACGTTCAACCAGAACACCGACTCTTTATCCATCGGTAATGCACCGCCGGAGTAGCTGATACGCAGCGTCTGGCCCTTGCCGGCCTCGACTCGGTTCATCGGCGGGGTCAGGACGAAGGGCACCTTGATGGCTGATGGTTTGGCATTGGCATCGCCACTGTCGATCCAGCTTTGCAGCAGCACCGGTGAAGGGCCCACGTTGCTGATTTTGACGCTGACTTCCTTTGCATCCGACGGGTAAATCACGCGGGTACCGCTGATCACTACGCTGGCCAGCGCATGGGTGCTGAACAGCGCCAGGGCTGCCAACGTACAAATCTGGTGTGTCGTGTGTGTGAGAAACTTCATGATTAACTCCAAACGGTCAGACGAGTTGGGAGGGGGAAATCCCCCTCCCGCAGTCCATTACTGGTACTGGATAGAATAAACAACGTTGCTCACTACGGTACCGGCTGTGGTTGGTGCTTCAGCGTAGTAACGCACGATGTATGGCAGGCTTGCACTGCCGCTGGAAATATCTTTATAAGTGGTGTTGGTTACCTGGTTCTGGTTACCCGCCTGGATCACTGCCGGAGACGCGCTTGAGCCGTCCAGCAGCTGCAGGCTGACGTTGGTAGCACCACCGGTCATGTTTTTCAGGCGGCCAGTTACCTGATCAACAGAAGAACCTGCTTCGAAGAACGCGGAAGCGGTCTGCAGGGTGCCAGAGCAGTTGTTCAGCGCCATCACGAAGCCAGTGTCACCAGCTGTGCGGGTAGCGGCCTGCAACTGGTTGGTACCTACAGTTGGCAGAGTCACGGTCGCGTCAGCAGCCTGGCCGTCAACAACAACGTCACAGGTAGTAGCGGTCAGTTCACCGTTAAAGGTGATGGTACCGGTAGAGGCTGCTTGAGCCATACCCAGAGAACCGAATGCTGCGACCAGGGATGCAACGATTGCTAACTTTTTCATATATATTCCTACTTACCTTAGTTTTGTTAAACCATTCTAATATCCATTGGAATGGCGTGGTTATATACCTATATCTAAATAGGTATGTTGATTTCGTTCTGTCATTAACAGAACAGAATTTATGTAATATGTAGTGATCCAATTTTTGAGTTATTTACGGCGTAACCCATGCCATGGATATTTTCAATAAAATCATCGGGGAGGCCGATGAACGACAGTTTCTTTCTTAATTCGTTTACCGTTTGCCACAGTCGTTGATTAGACGATGACAGGTTGAATTCGTCCCAAACGCTTTTCATAATGTCATCTTTATAGATAACAGCGCTGGTGCGATTCATTAGTAAACATGTTAACAGTCGTGATTGAGTCTCGTTTAAAGAGACCACTTTAAAAGACATGTTGTGCTCGGAAAGCTCTTCGGAGTAATGCACGAGCCTGCGAGTCGCAATGTTAAAGAGAACATTATCATTAAGCAGAAATCCATAAAGTCTATTTTCCATATACACTTGGTTCATTATTTCGCGGTTGTATCTCAAAATAACAAGCCTCCCTTGAGTCACGTATTATAGAAGCGATTATTTTCATGGCAACCTATTGGTTACGAGTAAGGTTGATGTCACTTTGGCCTGCATTACGGAATTAAATTCTGCAATAGAGGCATGTTTCAACTTTTTAAACCATGTTTTTCCATCACTCCTAGCGATTGTGGTGGGTCATTACTCCGGAAATTTTATCAGTCAAAAAAACTTTATATAGTTATTTTAAAGTATAAAATTCTGTTTTATGAAAAATATCTGATATATATCATAGCGATAAATGCATGTCGCTAGGGCTA
This sequence comes from Serratia sp. NCCP-200, assembly GCF_059697885.1. NCBI lineage: Bacteria > Pseudomonadati > Pseudomonadota > Gammaproteobacteria > Enterobacterales > Yersiniaceae > Serratia > Serratia sp. NCCP-200. The sequence continues at coordinate 208,607 of NZ_BAAKUJ010000004.1, read as the reverse complement.
GGATTTATCTGGCGCCATTGGTTAAATTTATCAACGCAGTGATGATGAATTATCACTATTTGCTGCAACGTGATGAATAGACTTAACTTAATCATCCCGTCCTGTTGATGGGAAAATAGTAACCGAATTGAGAGAATATTCTTAATGAAGTCATTTTAATTGTTATTATCAGGGGAAAATGCGTTATTTTTCAATTTGTTGTGGTGATTTTTTATGCGTTTTCGGGATGTTCTTTAGCGAAATTAATCTCATAAACTGTTAGATAAGAAATATGTTTTAAGGGATTGATATTAAAAGGGTTGCTTGTCGGGAAATTCTTATGTGAAGTATTATACTTCATGGTAAGCGTATGCATTTTCTTGTGGCGATAACTTCCAGGTGATTGAAAATGAAAAATAAATATGTAATCAATGACACGGTCTTGTATACACCTGATGAGCATCGGTTAACCCCCCTTGGCAGACGGGGTAAGGAAACGATCTTGAATACCCCTGTTAACCGCTGTTTGCTGTTATTGCTGCAAAATCCTGGGGATGTCGTACGTCAAGAGACTCTTCTTGCTGAAGTTTGGGAAAAACACGGCCAATACGTCACTATCAATACTCTTTACCAAAACATCTTGTTACTCAGAAGAGGCATGAGAGAGGCGGGAGTTATCATTTCGGCGATCAAAACCATTCCTAAGGTAGGGGTAAAGTTCACTGGTAAGGTTCAGTTGCTTGAGGAAGACGATAATACACAGGCTAAAAGTGAGCCTAATATTGCCGCTGAAGAGATTCCTGTTAACAGGGATTCAAAAGATGAGGCCGCCACGATTAGCAGTGACGTGCCGATAGAAAGTGTCTCTGGCGATGAAATAGTATTAAAAAATGTAAATCGGCGTTCCTGGGGAAGTTATCTCAAAGAAAATACGGGGATCCGTTTCTTCTTGCCTGCTGCATGTTTCATAATGCTTGCCAGCCTGTTTACCATTGGTCCGGCCGAAAGCGTCCTTTTTTATGATACGCATGATAAAATTGGTGAGTTAGATCAATGCTCTGTTTATGTAGATCGGGGGGATAAGAGTATTAATCCTGATGAAATTAAACGCTTCATGGCAGACAGAAATCTGAAGTGCAACTCTGGTGAATTCTTATATATTACCCGAGCACCAAGAAGCGAGAATATCCGCTTCTTCTTTTGCAGAACGGCTTCTGATGGCGATATTGATTGTTCCACGCGCTTTACTGTTGCTTCTAATGCAATAAAGTCTATGAATTCAGACCGATCAACGAGAGGGAATGCTCCAAACTCTAGGCTTACTCTTGATCATAATCCCTAAGTTTCCGTTGCAAACGAGATGGCAAAATTTGGTTAGGGGCGTCAGTGCGGCAGAGGGACGCGGGATCCGTCATCGCGGCACCAGCCAAAGGCGCGGCTTACGGCCCTGTGTGCCCTCTCAAGACATGGAGAAAATATGTTTCAGCGGCTTGAGCGTTTCAGAAGGCTGACGTTTCCAGCCTTGTTGATCACTCTTCCGGTTTATCTTCCTGTTCCACAACACCGTCTTTCTTCTTGCGGAACTTACCCCAGATCTTCCCTTCCTGGCCGCGCCACAGGCGCTGGATATTGTCGTGATGACGCATCAGGATCAGGCAGGAGAGCATCGCCACCGGGAAGGTAAACTGCGGTTTGAACCACCAGACGTAGAACGGTGCAATCAGCGCACTGACGATCGCCCCGAGCGAGGAATAGCCGCTCAGCAGTACGGTCAGCAGCCAGGTGCCGGTCATCAGGCCAGTGAGATCCCAGCCGATCGGCGCAATGGCACCGAACGCCGTCGCCACGCCCTTGCCCCCACGGAAGTGGAAGAACACCGGGTAGATATGCCCAAGACAGGCGGCGATCGCCGTCAGGCCCAAATACAGCGGTGGAACGTTGAACGCATAGGCCAACCAGACTGGCAGCATCCCTTTTAGTATATCGAACACCAACACCGTAGCCGCCGCCAGGCGGCCGCCGATACGCAGGACGTTAGTCGCCCCTGGATTTCCCGATCCATGTTCACGCGGATCCGGTAGCCTGGCGATCCGGCAAACCAGGATCGCGCTGGAAATTGAGCCACACAGATACGCGAAGATAATCATGCCAAGCGCGGTAGCACTCATAACGCGGTTCCGTTTAATAATGGTCGTTTTACTCGCAACATCTATGGATAATACGCATATTCCGTCGGAAGTGGTATCCGGCAAGGCCAAAAACTGAGAATGACGTGATGGATATCGTATTTATTGAAGAGCTTACCGTGATCACCACCATTGGCGTTTATGATTGGGAACAAACCATTGCGCAAAAGCTGGTGTTCGATATCGAAATGGCGTGGGACAACTGCCAGGCGGCCGCCAGCGATGATGTAAATGATTGCCTGAGCTATGCCGATATCAGCGATGCGGTCATCCAGCATGTGCAGCCCAATCGTTTTGCGCTGGTGGAGCGTGTCGCAGAGGAGGTATCCGAAATTTTGCTACGGCGCTTTAAATCTCCCTGGGTCCGTATTAAGGTCAGCAAGCCGGGTGCAGTCGCGCACGCCAGCCGGGTTGGGGTGATCATCGAACGCGGTCAGCGCCCAGCCTGACAAGTTGTCACCAATATGCAACTAAAGACCGATATGCTGGTCTGTAACTAGAATTGTTTAAGCGGCAAGGTATTGAACACTGCCGCTTTTTTGTGCTTGTACCTTTAATAGCGTTAAATTTGAAATGGGGTAGTGGTCTGATGGCGGACATGCATTCATTGTTTGTGGCATTCGTGCTTGGGGTAGTCGAAGGGCTGACAGAGTTCCTGCCGGTTTCCTCTACTGGGCACATGATTATCGTTGGTGAGTTACTGGGTTTTACCGGAGATAAGGCGAAAACCTTCGAAGTTATTATCCAGCTGGGTTCGATCCTGGCGGTGGTAGTGGTGTTCTGGCGCCGTCTGTTTGGCCTGATCGGCATTCACTTTGGTGGTAAACCGGTACCCCATGAAGGGCACACGGCAGGGCGGCTGAAGCTGGGCCATATCCTGCTGGCGATGATCCCGGCGGTTGTCCTGGGGCTGATCTTCCACGATGTGATCAAATCCCTGTTTGAACCAAAAAACGTGATGTATGCCTTGGTCGTTGGGGGGCTGCTGCTGCTGGCAGCCGAATGGCTGAAACCGAAAAAGCCGCGTGCGGTCGGGCTGGATGATATTACCTATCGGCAGGCATTTTTGATCGGTTGCTTCCAGTGTCTGGCGCTGTGGCCTGGTTTTTCCCGTTCCGGCTCTACCATTTCGGGCGGTATGCTGGTTGGCGTGAGCCGCTATGCGGCCTCTGAATTCTCCTTCATTCTGGCGGTGCCGATGATGCTCGGGGCCAGCGGCCTGGATCTGTACAAGAGCCTGCACTTCCTGACGCTCAGTGACCTGCCGATGTTTGCCGTCGGTTTCGCTACCGCGTTTGTGGTGGCGTTAATTGCAATCAAGACCTTCCTGCAGCTTATCAAGCGTATCTCGTTTGTGCCTTTCGCCATCTACCGCTTTATCGTCGCGGCGGCGGTCTACATGGTGTTTATTAATTAATTCTTGCACCAGCTCGAACGGTTTCTACTCTCCAATAGTGGGCTCTTTGCCCACTATGTTCATATTGCTTGTATTGGCGCATTCGATTGGTCGCTACCAGTGGCTTCAAATTCCATCAATGAGAAAATCTATTGCCGTTTTTGCAGTAGACGGTGAATTGCATTGTTAAAACGTTCTGTACTCATCGCTGAAACAGCCGTGTTCATCATGAAAATGATTTAATGCCTCGAGAGTTCCCTTGTTTTCTTCCTGCCATTTTTTCGTTGCGTGATTATGTAGTTTGGCAGCAAAGCTGGCGTTAAGGTTAATACCCACATTATTAATGAGCCTATTATTTGCTGTCATGTATGTACTCCTGCTGTTGTCTGCACCACATCATACACATATTAAAAAAGGCTATAGCGCGAGGGTTCACCAAATAATGTTGCTGCTTAATCTTGCTCATTTAGCACCCCCTTCTCCTCCTTTTGGTCCGACCAATGCCGGAAAAATGTGAACCTCTGGCACATAAACGGCAAAAACCCAAACAGACACATTGCATGTTTTTAACAGTAAGTTAACTATCGGTTATCAATTATATGACTTCGCCCTGTTGGTACGACCCATTAAGCGGAGGAGTAGGTGAATAATCGCGGGAGTTAACTACATGGAAGTCTGGCAACAAGTTTATGATCCCATTGGCAATATTTGGCTATCAAGTGCGATCGCGGCACTGCCTATTGCGTTTTTCTTCTTGGCACTGATTAAACTTAAGCTCAAGGGGCATATTGCAGCAACGTTAACCGTTGGGATAGCTTTGCTGGTGGCGTTACTCCTCTACCGCATGCCCATTGACCGAGCGCTTGCTGCGGTGGTTTATGGTTTTTTCTACGGGTTGTGGCCGATAGCCTGGATCATTATTGCCGCAGTATTTGTCTACCAGATTTCGGTGAAGACCGGGCAGTTTGACATCATCCGCTCTTCCATTCTCTCTATCACCCCCGACCAACGTTTACAGATGTTGATCGTTGGCTTCTGTTTTGGTGCCTTTCTGGAAGGTGCCGCCGGGTTTGGCGCACCGGTAGCCATTACCGCCGCCTTGTTGGTTGGGCTGGGGTTCAATCCGTTGTATGCCGCAGGGCTTTGCCTGATCGTCAACACCGCCCCGGTGGCTTTCGGCGCTATGGGCATCCCGATTATCGTTGCGGGCCAGGTGACCGGGTTGGACAGCTTTGCAATCGGCCAGATGGTCGGGCGCCAATTGCCGTTCCTGACGATTATCGTGCTGTTCTGGATCATGGCAATTATGGACGGTTGGCGCGGCATTAAAGAAACCTGGCCTGCGGTGGTTGTGGCGGGGGGAAGCTTTGCATTGGCGCAGTATCTCAGCTCCAACTTTCTTGGGCCAGAGTTGCCAGACATCATCTCCTCGCTGGTTTCACTGGTATGCCTGACGCTGTTTCTGCGGGTTTGGCAGCCAAAACGCCTGTTCCGCTTCGATCATGCAGAAGGGGCGGTCGTCGACCAAAAGCTGGTGCAGCAGCACTATGCTTTAGGGCAGATAATTCGCGCCTGGATGCCGTTTATTTTCCTGACCGCTACGGTCACCCTGTGGAGCATCCCGCCGTTTAAAGCGCTGTTCGCTCAAGGTGGTGCGCTGTACGAGTGGGTGTTCTCTATTCCGGTGCCTTTTCTGGATAAGCTGGTGGCCAAAATGCCGCCGGTGGTGGCAAACATCACGCCTTATGTCGCCGTTTTCAAACTTGACTGGTTCTCTGCCACCGGCACCGCCATTATGGTTGCTGCGATCGCCTCTGTGATTTACCTACGCATGAAGCCCAAAGATGCGCTCACCACGCTGGCTGAAACGCTAAAGGCGTTGATGCTGCCCATCTATTCCATTGGCATGGTGTTAGCCTTTGCCTTTATTTCCAACTATTCCGGCCTGTCGGCAACCTTGGCGCTGGCATTGGCGCATACCGGCAGCGCGTTCACCTTTTTCTCACCGTTCCTTGGCTGGTTGGGCGTATTCCTGACCGGCTCAGACACTTCGTCCAACGCGTTGTTTGCCGCTCTGCAGGCCACCACCGCCCAGCAGATCGGCGTTTCGGATGTGCTGTTGGTTGCGGCTAACACCACCGGTGGAGTCACAGGCAAAATGATTTCACCACAGTCTATCGCGATTGCCTGTGCTGCCGTGGGGTTGGTGGGGAAAGAGTCTGACCTGTTCCGCTTTACGGTAAAACACAGCCTGATCTTCACCTGTATGGTGGGGGTTATTACTACGCTTCAGGCTTACTGGCTGACCTGGATGATCCCATGACTGTAAATCTTCAACCCATTGAGCCACTACGCTCGGCCGATCGTTTGGTTGAGCGTATCAAGGTGATGATCCGCGAACGCCAACTGGAAATGGGGATGCGCTTGCCTGCCGAGCGCCAGTTGGCCAACGAGTTGGGTGTCTCGCGTTCCTCTTTACGTGAGGCGATTCAAAAACTGATTGGTGAAAAAGCGCTCATCAGCCGACGTGGCGGCGGAACCTATGTCTGCGACGAGCTTTCCCCCTGGTCGGAGCAATGCATCGTGGAACCGCTGAGAACCTTGGTTGCCGACGATCCTGACTATCGTTATGACATTCTGGAAGCTCGCCACGCCATTGAGGCCAGCACCGCCTGGCACGCGGCAATGCGCGCCACCGCCGCAGACAAAGAGAAGCTACAGGCTTGCTTTGACGCCATGTTAACGCTTCAGGAGAGCGATCATCCTGAACTTGCCGCTCAGGCTGATGTGCGCTTCCATTTGGCGATTGCCGAGGCTTCACACAACGTGGTGTTGCTGCAAACCATGCGCGGTTTTTTCGATTTAATGCGCTCCTCCGTCATGCATAGCCGCCAGCGTATGTACACCCAGCCGACGATTTTCACCCGGCTGACTGAACAGCACGAGGAACTGTTGCTGGCGATCCTGGCAGGCGATCCTGAACGGGCGGGTAAAGCGGCCAAATCTCACCTGGGATTCGTGCATTCCACCATAAAAAATCTGCATGAAGACGAGGCCAGGCAGGCGCGTATAACCCGCCTTCCTGATGACAATTCACCGTAACAAAGGGAGATCGTTTGATGATTATCTCAGCAGCCACGGATTATCGCGCTGCGGCACAACGTAAACTGCCGCCGTTTTTGTTTCACTACATTGATGGCGGCGCTTATGCCGAGCACACTTTACGGCGTAACGTGGAAGATCTGGCTCAGGTCGCATTGAGGCAGCGTGTTCTTAAGAACATGTCGGCGCTTAGCCTGGAAACCAAACTGTTTAACGAAACTTTGGCCATGCCTGTCGTCCTTGGCCCGGTAGGGTTATGTGGCATGTATGCCCGCCGTGGTGAGGTGCAGGCTGCAAAGGCTGCAGAACAACAAGGCATTCCGTTTACGCTTTCGACCGTATCGGTGTGCCCAATCGAAGAGGTGGCGCCGGCCATCAAGCGGCCCATGTGGTTCCAGCTGTATGTGTTGAAGGATCGTGGGTTCATGCGTAATGCCTTGGAGCGGGCTAAAGCTGCAGGCTGTACCACTTTGGTCTTCACCGTGGATATGCCGACACCAGGCGCCCGTTACCGCGATGCACATTCGGCAATGAGTGGCCCCTATGCCGCCCAGCGGCGCTATTGGCAAGCCGTTACCCATCCTGCCTGGGCGTGGGATGTTGGCTTGAATGGGCGTCCGCACGATCTGGGCAATATTTCCGCTTACCTCGGAAAGCCCACCGGATTAGCAGATTATATCGGGTGGCTGGGGGCCAACTTTGACCCTTCGATTTCATGGAGTGATTTGGAATGGATCCGTGATTTCTGGCAGGGGCCGATGGTGATAAAGGGCATTCTCGATGCCGACGATGCACGTGATGCCGTGCGTTTTGGTGCTGACGGGATTGTGGTTTCCAACCACGGTGGTCGCCAACTGGATGGGGTGCTCTCTTCTGCTCGTGCGCTACCGAAGATTGCCGACGCGGTGAAAGGGGATATCACCATCCTGGCAGACAGTGGGATACGCAGCGGATTAGACGTGGTGCGCATGATCGCGCTCGGGGCGGACAGTGTGTTGCTTGGGCGCGCCTATCTCTATGCGCTGGCGACAGCAGGCCAGGCTGGGGTGGAAAACCTGCTCGCATTGATCAAAAAAGAGATGTGCGTAGCGATGACGCTCACGGGGGCGAAAAGTATCGCTGAAATCAGCCGTGACTCGTTGGTGCTGGAGGGGTAGGTAGGGGCGCATGCCGCGCCCGTTTTACCTAAGGCTGAGGTTCTTGCTGTTTCTTCCAGTCCGCCAACGCCTGCTGACGGCGGCGTTTGACCTCGTCGCGGATCGCCAGCCCTTGCAGGCCACTTTCCACCACCTCTTTGACCGAAACCGCGTTGGCAACCTGATAGGCCTGGCGCAGGTAATCGCCCTGCGGATAAGGGTTGTTTTCAAAACCGGTGCGTCCGCGAGCATCGGCTTCGCTGGTGAGGATCATCTGCTCCAGCCGCTGCGGTTTACGCCATACATCGATGGCATCAAACAGTTTTAACAGCGTTTCTGGCCGCAGTTTATTGACCGTGTGGATCAGGTCGTGGTACTCCGCCACCAGCTTCGCCAGCTCACGTACCGGATTAGGCACTCGCAGCCGTTGGCAAAGCTTCTCAACCAGCCTGACGCCTGCAGGGCCATGGCCATAGTGGTGTGGCCAGAGTTCTTGCGGCGTGATGCCTTTCCCGAGATCGTGGCACAGCGCCGCGAAGCGGATATCTACCTCGGGGCTGAGCTGGGTGGCAATCGCCAGCGTCATCAGCGTGTGTACGCCAGTATCAATTTCCGGGTGCCATTTCTCTGGGGCTGGCACGCCAAACAGGGCGTCGATTTCCGGGAACAGCACTTTCAACGCTCCGCAGTCGCGAAGCACCTGGAAATACACCTGCGGGCTCTGGCTCTGTAATGCCTTCTCGGTCTCTTTCCACACGCGCTCCGCCGTCAGGGAGGCCAGTTCACCGCTTTCGGCCATCTGCTGCATCAGCGCGGTGGTTTCAGGGGCAACGGTAAAACCCAGGGAGGCAAAGCGGGCGGCAAAACGCGCCACGCGTAACACTCGCAGCGGATCTTCGCCAAAAGCGTCGGAGACATGGCGTAACAGGCGGGCGTCGAGATCGGCCTTGCCGTTATAGGGGTCAACCAATACTCCATCATCACCCCGCGCCATGGCGTTGATGGTGAGATCGCGCCGCAGCAGATCCTCTTCCAGCGTCACGTCCGGGGCGGCGTAGCAGGTAAATCCGGTGTAACCCTGGCCGGATTTACGTTCGGTGCGGGCCAGCGCATACTCCTCATGAGTTTGCGGGTTGAGGAATACCGGGAAGTCTTTACCTACCTGCTGATAGCCAAGAGCCAGCAGATCGGCAGGCGTTGCGCCGACCACCACCCAGTCGTGATCCACTACCGGTAAGTTAAGCAGGGTGTCACGGACGGCACCGCCGACCAGGTAAATTTTCACGGTTCAACTCCTATCAATAGCTCGTTTGATCAGATTACATCAATTGGGCAGCGGATGCGTCAGGCAATAAAAAAGCGCCCGAAGGCGCTTAAACTGGCGGAACAGCAATCAGTTCATCCAGCGGTTATTCTTGCGGCGTGGGATCAGGTGCGGCAACAGCAGGCCGAGCAGCAAACCAACGCCGGCAACGCCGCCGCCGTACATGAACCATTGCAGAATAATGGTGCGCTGTTTGTCATCAAGTTGCAGATTCACCGCGTTCACCTTCTTCTGCGCCACAACCAGCTGATTTTTCAGATCCTGGTTTTCCTGCTGCAGGCCGCTGATGGTGCTATCGCTAGCGGCCACTTTCTGCTGCATTTCGGCGGTGCGCTGGTTCCAGCTATTATCAATATTGGCCAGCTTGTCGGTCAGGGTTTTCACCTGCTGTTCTAGCTCTGGCACCTGGGTGCGCAGGCTTGGCGTCTGGCTCAGCTGATCCAGCGGGATCCAGACGCTGCGTCCTTTGGAATCGCGGATCTGGCCGTAGCTGGTGCTGTCATTGACGCTCAACAGCGTGACTTCTTCACCGGCATTCAAGGTGCCGACGATACGGTATTGGTTACCTGGGCCGCTATGGACATAAGTATTTAATTCATCGGAGATATAGCGTTTATCTTCGGCGTGTGCGCCCCAAGTGATGCTAAAACTCAGCACGGCAAGGCAAATCAGGCGTAATTTCTGCATTATGTCATCGTTTCTGCGTGGATTTATGGAACGATAGTAGAGCGTTCAGTCTGACGGCGCAACGCCAAAACCGGAATGGGAACTATCTTACTATGCTAAATCCCGTCAGTTGCGCAGCATTCTATAACGTAACAGGTTTTTTCTGCAGTTGGCAGAGTCAAGTCAGGGGGAATCGCGGTAAGATACTCTCACTGTGCGTCGTCGGGCTGAGTGCGGCCGGCAGACTCCGCCGCCGTGAAGACTCACGCGAATGCCTAACCTATTGGTGTAAAAGAACTATGAGCGTTGAAATAGAACTGAAGTTTATTGTTTCCCCCGCAGCGATTGCCAGCCTACCGGAGCGGATTGCCGCCTGGCCCAATCAGCATTCTGCGCCGCAGAAGCTGACCAATATCTACTATGAAACCGCCGACAACTTCCTGCGCAACCATGATATGGGCCTGCGTATTCGCGGTTTTGACGATAGCTATGAAATGACCATCAAAACCGCCGGTTCGGTGGTGGGTGGGCTGCACCAGCGGCCGGAATATAATGTCGCCATTGCCAAACCCGCTCTGGCGCTGAAAAAATTCCCGGCGGATATCTGGCCGGAGGGCTGCAAGCTGGCCCCGTTGCAAAAGGCGTTGCAGCCGCTGTTCCGCACCGACTTTGTGCGTGAAAAGTGGGTGGTCACTTACGGCGCAAGCGAGATCGAGATTGGGCTCGACCAGGGTGAAGTCCGCGCGGGTGAACTGGCTGAACCGTTATGCGAGCTGGAGCTGGAGCTGAAAAGCGGTGAGACTGCTGATTTGCTGGCATTGGCCACTGCATTGGCGGAACAGGGTGGTTTACGCCAGGGCAGCCTCAGCAAAGCGGCTCGGGGCTATCATCTGGCGCAGGGCAATGCCGAACGTGAGTTACGCCCGTTAAGCGTGCTGAAGCCTGCACCTAAGTCCACAGTAGAACAAGGCATGGTAGCCGCTTTCGAGCTGGCGCTGAGCCATTGGCAGTATCACGAAGAGCTGTGGCTGCGTGGCGACAAGCAGGCACGCCGTGCGGTAATGGAAGCCATCGGTCTGATCCGCCAGGCGCTGGTGATCTTTGGCGGCTTGGTTCCGCGCAAGGCAAGCACCGATCTGCGCGCTCGGCTGACGGCTTTAGAGCCTTTGCTGGTGGATAAAACCACCCAGCCGCAGGAGCTGTGCTACGGCACGGAGTATCTGCAATGTAAGTTGGCACTCACATCGTGGTTGATCACCGGCGCATGGCGGCCGTTTATCGATGCCAAATCGCAGGCTAAGCTGGATGGTTCATTCAAGCGTTTTAGCGATATCATGCTGGGCCGTAGCGCCGCAGAGCTGAAAGAAGCCTTTACACGCACCCTGAATGAAGATGAATATCAAGAGCAACTGCCACGCCTGACGCGCCAGGTGCTGGCGTTTATCCTGCTTTCTGGTGCCTATCCGGATAGCGAAACCGGGCCGTATATCGACAGCTGGCGCGAACTGCAATCAGCCATTGCCGAGCGTCGTCAGGGTTGGTACGAAGCCAGCCGCAAACAGGCATTATCCCATGCGCCATTCTGGTTAAACGGCGCGGTTCGTTAACTCCAGCGGGCCTGCCGGGCTGCAGGCCACAGAACGGGTCATTCACTATGTTGCCACTCTCTGCTGCGTTACAGCTTCAGGCACAGAACATCGTGCAGCGATTTCAGGAAACTCAGGGCGCGGAGTTGAAACTCAGCGCCGCAGAACAAAGCGTTCTGGCGTCGAGTGATTTTGTCAGCGACATGTTGCTCGGCCATCCTGAATGGTTGGTAACGTTACGCCAGCAGCCGCCGGTGGCCGATGAGTGGCAGCACTATGCCGCCTGGTTGCAGGATGAGCTTGAAGAGGTGCAGGACGAAGCGCAGCTTATGCGCGTGCTCCGTCTGTTTCGCCGTGAGAGCCTGGTGCGTATTGCCTGGGCGCAGGCTCAGCAGCTATGCACCACGCAAGAAACGCTACAACAGCTGAGTGCTCTGGCAGAAACGCTGATCGTCAGCGCTCGTGACTGGCTCTATCAAACCTGTTGCCGCGAGTGGGGCACGCCTTGCAATGCCGATGGCGTGCCGCAACCTTTGCTGATCCTGGGGATGGGCAAACTCGGCGGTGGCGAACTGAATTTCTCCTCTGATATTGATCTGATCTTTGCCTATCCGGAAAACGGCCACACCCAAGGTGGGCGGCGTGAGCTGGATAACGCCCAATTCTTTACCCGCCTGGGGCAACGGCTGATCAAAGCGTTGGATCAGCAAACCATCGACGGCTTTGTCTACCGCGTCGATATGCGTCTGCGGCCCTTTGGCGATAGCGGCCCGCTGGTGATGAGCTTTGCCGCGCTGGAAGATTATTACCAGGAGCAGGGGCGCGATTGGGAACGCTACGCGATGGTCAAGGCGCGCCTGATGGGGGGGCATGAAGATGCCTATAGCCAGGAGCTGCGTAAGACATTGCGGCCATTCGTGTTCCGTCGCTATATCGATTTCAGCGTGATCCAGTCGCTGCGTAATATGAAGGGCATGATTGCCCGCGAAGTGCGGCGGCGGGGGCTGAAGGACAACATCAAGCTGGGTGCCGGTGGCATCCGCGAAATCGAATTTATCACCCAGGTCTTCCAACTGATCCGTGGTGGGCGTGAGCCCAGTTTGCAGGGGCGATCACTGCTGCCGACGTTGCAGGCGGTGGGTGAACTGGGGTTGTTGACCGCGCAGCAGGTCGCAGAGCTGAGTGACGGCTATCTGTTCCTGCGGCGGCTGGAGAATCTGTTGCAGGCGATTGCCGACCAGCAGACCCAGACCCTGCCGCAGGACGAGCTGGATCAGGCGCGACTGGCCTGGGGAATGGATCAGCCAGACTGGCCGTCGTTGATGATGGTGCTGGACGAGCACATGCGCCAGGTCCGTACGGTATTTGATGACCTGATCGGCGACGATAGCCCAGACGTAGGCGAAGATCCCAACTACCAGCATTACCACAGCCTGTGGCAGGATGCGTTGGATGAGAGCGAGCTAGAGCCACTGACGCCCCATCTGGACGAAGAGGCGCGGCGGCAGATGCTGCGTTCCATCGCCGACTTCCGCCACGACGTGGACAAACGCACCATTGGCCCGCGTGGCCGTGACGTGCTGGATCAACTGATGCCACGCTTGCTGGCCGAAGTGTGTTCGCGCGTGGACGCGGCCACGGCTCTGACGCGCCTGACCCAGCTGTTGCTAAGCATCGTGACCCGCACCACCTACCTCGAGCTGCTGGTGGAATACCATGCCGCTCTCAGCCACCTGATCCGCCTTTGTGCCGCATCCCCGATGGTGGCCAGCCAACTGGCGCGTTACCCACTGTTGCTCGACGAGCTGTTGGATCCGGCCACGCTGTACCAACCGGTGGCCCCGGATGCCTATCGTAGCGAACTGCGCCAATACCGCCTGCGGGTGCCGGAAGACGATGAAGAACAGCAGTTGGAAGCGTTGCGGCAGTTCAAGCAGGCACAACACTTGCGCATTGCCGCTGCGGATATCGCCGAGGTGCTGCCGGTGATGAAAGTGAGCGATCACTTAACCTATCTGGCCGAGGCGATCATTGATGCGGTGGTGCAGCAGGCGTGGAAAGACATGGTCGCGCGCTACGGTCAACCAACCCATCTGCATGAGCGGGAGGGGTTAGGGTTCGCGGTGATCGGCTACGGTAAGCTGGGAGGCTGGGAACTGGGCTATAGCTCGGATCTAGATCTGGTGTTCCTGCTGGATTGTCCACCAGACGTCATGACGGATGGCGATCGCTGCATCGATGGCCGTCAGTTCTATCTGCGCCTGGCGCAGCGGGTGATGCATTTGTTCAGCACCCGCACCTCTTCCGGCATTCTCTATGAGGTGGATGCCCGTCTGCGTCCTTCCGGAGCTGCCGGGATGCTGGTCAGCACCGTCGAAGCCTTTGCCGATTATCAGCGTAACGAAGCCTGGACCTGGGAGCATCAGGCTCTGGTGCGGGCGCGCATCGTGTATGGCGATCCGGCGCTGCATCAGCAGTTCGATGCGATCCGCCGCGAAATTTTGTGCAAACCGCGTGAAGTGAACAAGCTGCAGCAGGAGGTGCGTGAAATGCGCGAGAAAATGCGCAACCATCTGGGCAGCAAACAGCGCGATCTGTTTGATATCAAAGCGGACGAAGGCGGGATCACCGATATCGAATTTATTGCCCAATACCTGGTCTTAGGTTATGCCGCGGGTGAACCGCGCCTGACGCGTTGGTCGGATAACGTGCGTATCTTTGAGCTGATGGCTAATTACGACATCATGCCGGAAGACGAGGCCCAGGCGTTGACCCAGGCTTATGTCACCATGCGTGATGAGATCCACCATCTGGCGTTACAGGAACACTCCAGCAAAGTCAGCAGCGAGCTGTTTGCTGCCGAGCGTGAGCAGGTGCGCGCCAGTTGGAGCAAATGGCTGGGCTGAGGGAGACGTATTGTTTGCCTAAGCATTGAGCTGGTAGGCAGTTTTTACGGGTATTGCGGGCTATTATGCTAATATCTGCCGAATTTATTTTTATGACTTGTTTGGAGTTATCGGATGAAAGTTACACTACCTGATTTTCGCCGCGCCGGTGTGTTGGTGGTTGGTGACGTCATGTTGGATCGCTATTGGTATGGGCCGACCAGCCGTATTTCACCGGAAGCGCCGGTGCCGGTGGTCAAGGTTGAAACCATCGAAGAGCGTCCCGGTGGTGCGGCTAACGTTGCGATGAACATCGCCTCGTTAGGGGCCAATTCGCGCCTGGTGGGTCTGACGGGGATCGACGACGCGGCGCGTGCGCTGAGCGCCAAGCTCAACGAAGTTAACGTGCGCTGTGACTTTGTCTCGGTCCCTACGCACCCAACTATCACCAAGCTGCGCGTACTTTCCCGTAACCAACAGCTGATCCGCCTGGACTTCGAGGAAGGTTTCTCCAACGTCGATCCGCAGCCGATCATGGAGCGTATCCAGCAGGTATTGCCGCAGATTGGCGCACTGGTACTGTCGGATTACGCCAAGGGCGCGCTGAGCAAGGTGCAAGGCATGATCGCATTGGCGCGTGCGGCGAAGGTTCCGGTACTGATCGACCCGAAAGGCACCGATTTTGAACGTTACCGTGGCGCTACGCTGCTGACCCCAAACCTGTCCGAATTTGAAGCCGTGGTCGGTCATTGTCAAAGTGAAGAAGAGCTGGTGACGCGTGGGATGAAGCTGGTGGCGGACTTTGAACTGTCTGCACTGCTGATCACCCGTTCCGAGCAGGGGATGACGTTGCTGCAACCGGGCCGTGAGCCGTTGCATCTGCCAACCCAGGCGCAGGAAGTGTTCGACGTGACCGGTGCCGGTGATACGGTGATCGGTGTGCTGGCCACCGCCCTGGCGGCGGGTAATACTCTGGAAGAGTCCTGCTTCTTGGCTAACGCCGCCGCCGGTGTGGTGGTGGGTAAGTTGGGCACCTCGACCGTCTCGCCAGTCGAGCTGGAAAACGCCATTCGTGGCCGCGCCGAAACCGGCTTTGGTGTAATGACAGAAGCCGAGCTGAAAAAAGCGGTAGCGCAGGCGCGCCAACGCGGCGAGAAAGTGGTGATGACCAACGGCATCTTCGACATTCTGCACGCAGGCCATGTCTCGTACCTGGCGAATGCGCGCAAATTGGGCGATCGCCTGATCGTGGCGGTGAACAGCGATGCGTCAACCAAACGCCTGAAAGGGGAAACCCGCCCGGTTAACCTGTTGGAAAACCGAATGGTGGTGTTGGGCGCGCTGGGAGCCGTGGATTGGGTAGTGCCGTTTGAAGAGGATACGCCGCAACGCCTGATCGCCGAAGTTCTGCCGGATCTACTGGTGAAGGGCGGTGACTACCAGCCGCATGAGATTGCTGGCAGTGCTGAAGTCTGGGCCAACGGTGGCGATGTGCGGGTACTGAACTTTGAAGATGGGTTATCCACCACCAACATCATCAAGGCCATCAAGGATGGGCGCGGTTAATATTTTTTGACTGTAGGGGCGCTGAGCACTGCGCCCGAAAAAGACGACGGGTAAACAGGGTGGTTTGCAGTGAGTGGACTAAAGCAGGAGCTGAGTTTAGCGCAGGGCGTTGGGCTATTGTCCACTTCACTGTTGGGTACCGGGGTCTTTGCCGTTCCGGCATTGGCGGCGCAGGTGGCGGGTGGCGACAGCCTGTGGGCCTGGCCAATACTGATTGTGCTGGTATTCCCGATCGCCATCGCTTTTGCGGCGTTGGGCCGCCATTTCCCCAGCGCCGGTGGTGCCGCGCATTTTGTCGGCCTGGCTTTTGGGCCACGCATGGCAAAGGTAACCGCTTGGCTGTTCCTCTCTGTGATCCCCGTTGGGTTGCCTGCCGCATTACAAATCGCCGCAGGATTCTGGCAGGCCACCTTTGGTTGGGATGCCAACGGCCTGTTGCTGGTGCAAATTGTCACGCTAGTGGTGATTTGGCTGCTTGGCACACGCAGCGCCGGTTCCAGTGCCAATATTCAGACCTTGATTGCCCTTCTGGTGATAGCTCTGGTGGGGGCTATCTGGTGGCAAGGCGGCATTACCCCATCCCAAATCCCATGGCCTGCGGTCAGCGATATTTCTCCTCCTAATATGTTCCACGCGTTGGCGGTGATGTTCTGGTGCTTTGTCGGGCTGGAGGCTTTTGCTCATCTGGCGACCGAGTTTCGCCATCCAGAGCGGGACTTTCCACGTGCGTTAATGCTCGGGCTGTTGGTGGCGGGGGCGGTCTATTGGGGCTGTACCGTAGCGGTGCTGCACTTCCATGCTTACGGCGAACATCAGGCGGCGGCCGCTTCGTTGCCGGGGATCGTGGTGCAACTGTTTGGCGAGCATGCGCTGTGGATTGCCTGCATCATCGGCTATCTGGCCTGTTTTGCCAGCGTGAATATCTACACCCAGAGCTTTGCCCGCCTGGTCTGGTCACAGGCCCAGGAAAAGCCTGCTAGCGGCTTAGCCAAACTCTCTGCGGGTCAGGTGCCGGTCAATGCATTGAGCGCAGTGGTAGGTTGCTGCCTGCTGTTCACTTTGCTGATCTATACCCTGAAGCTGCCGCTGGATACGTTGCTGGTGTATGCCAATGGCATTTTCGTGCTGATTTATCTGCTGTGTATGTTGGCGGGTTGGCGGATCTTGCAGGGGCGTTCGCGGCTGATGGCGATCGTCGGATCCGCTTTGTGCTTGTTGTTACTAGTGATTATCGGCTGGAAAAGCCTGTATGCGCTGGCGATGTTGGTGCTGATTTGGCTGGTGCTGCCGCGTAAAACGCCGGCGGTGGTCTCCAAGCAATAAGGGCGCATTGATGCGCCCCTTACAATAAACTTATTCGTCTGCTGGCTTGGCTACCGGTGCGGTATCCAGCTTGCCTTCCAATTCAGTCAAGCGCTGTTCCAGCAATGCCAGCTTCTCGCGGGTGCGCAGCAGGACTTGAGTCTGCACGTCAAATTCTTCGCGGTTAACCAGATCCAGACGGGTCAACTGCGCTTGCAGTACCTGGCGGATTTTTTTCTCAACGTCTTCCCCGAATTCACGTACGCCTTTAGGCATCGACTCTTGGACCTGGCGTGCGATCTGTTCAATTTTTTTCGGGTCAATCATGGCGTTTCCCTTTCTGATATTTGGTGGCAGATGCCTAGTGTAATGCGAGTTGCTCGCCGGATAAACCATTACCGTGTTTGCTGCGCGATCCCTCATTACGCGACCGGATGGCTTGAAACGCTAAAGCGATGGGGTTATAGTCGAGATGCTTATTCTCAGGGCGGGGTGCAAGTCCCCACCGGCGGTAAATCACCATTCACGGTGAAAGCCCGCGAGCGCTCAGCCTATCTCTCAGGAGTGGGTTAGAGGTCAGCAGATCCGGTGTAATTCCGGGGCCGACGGTTATAGTCCGGATGGGAGAGAGTAACGACACCTGTCGGGCGTATGCCCCGCTTGCGTTATTTTTTTGGCTATTGGCATAGCCACTCCTCAAGATCGCCCTGGTTCTGGTAATCCATAATTTTAATGAGGTTTTTTACCATGAATCAGACTCTACTTTCAGATTTCGGCACGCCGGAAGAACGCGTTGAACGCGCTCTAGATGCACTGCGCAACGGGCGCGGTGTAATGGTGCTTGATGATGAAAACCGTGAAAACGAAGGTGACATGATCTTCGCCGCAGAAACCATGACCGTTGAACAGATGGCGCTGACCATTCGCCACGGTAGCGGCATTGTTTGCCTGTGTATCACTGAAGATCGTCGCCAGCAGCTTGAGCTGCCGATGATGGTCACCAACAACTCCAGCCAGTTCCAGACCGCCTTTACCGTGACGATTGAAGCGGCGCAGGGCGTGACCACTGGCGTATCGGCTAGCGATCGCCTGACGACCATCCGTGCGGCCATTGCAGACGGTGCCAAGCCGAGCGATTTGAACCGCCCAGGCCACGTGTTCCCGCTGCGTGCTCAGCCTGGTGGCGTATTGAACCGCCGTGGCCACACTGAAGCGACCATCGATCTGGTCTCAATGGCCGGTTTCAAACCCGCTGGCGTGCTGTGCGAGCTGACTAACGATGACGGCAGCATGGCGCATGCGCCAGAAGTGATCACCTTTGCCAAGCAGCATGACATGGTGGTGCTGACTATCGAAGATCTGGTGGCCTATCGCCAGTCGCACGAAAAGAAAGCCAGCTGAGTCGCTGACTGAAATGAAAAAGCCGCTGATGAAGCGGCTTTTTTGTGCTTAAAATTCTTTATCCGATGCCGCCGCTTTGCAACAGCGTCAGGCTAAATCCCATCACCGCCATGCCGCACAGCACGCCATAGCTTGGATTATTATGTGGATCGATCTCTTTGGCCAACGGCATTAATTCATCTACCGACAGCGCCACCATAATCCCGGCCACCGCAGCCATAATCGACGCCATCACCACCGGTGAAACCATCGGGCCGAGCACCAGGAAGGCCAGAACGCCCCCCAGAATTTCTGCCATGCCGGAAATACCAGACCACAGCAGCGCCTTGGTTTTGGAGCCGGTTGCCGCATACACCGGCCCGGCGACCGCCAATCCTTCTGGAATATTGTGGATGGCGACCGCGAGCGCAATGCCCATCCCCAGTTCCAGATCGGCGCTGGCGGTGACAAAGGTAGCAATCCCTTCCGGGAAGTTGTGCAGGCTGATGCCGAGCGTCAGCAGCATGGCGGTGCGTTTCAGGTTATGGGGCTTGATGGGCTTTTGCACCAGATCTTGCGGATGCTGGTGTGGCAGCATGCGATCCAGCGCAAAGTAACCTAACAGCCCGAGCATAAACATGCCGTAGCCAAGCATGGGCGACATGCCGACGGTGTGCAACGCAGCGGGCAGCATTTCCATCAATGAAATTAACAGCATAATCCCTGCGGCAAAGCCGAGCGCAAACGCCAGCAGGCGGTTGGAGGGCTTCTGGCCAATAATGCCGAGCAGGGCACCGACAAAGGTTGCGCCCCCGGCTAACAAGGTCAGGATCAGCGGTACAGACATGCATTCTCCTTGTATACTAATGAAAATATACCCATTTCCGATACTAACAGAGCCAAAGCATAAATCGAGTGGATTTGGCTGATGGTTTCAATCGCTCCAGCCATTCAAATTTCTTGAAGATCACCATCAGGGTTATCCGGCTGCCTTGGTAGGACAAACAGCGTAATGTAGTCAGCAGAACGATTTTCACGCTAACCAAGGATTTTTTATGACCACCTCTCGTATGCCTGCACTCTTTCTTGGCCACGGAAGCCCGATGAACGTGCTGGAAGATAACCGCTATACCCAGGCCTGGCGTGCGTTAGGTGAGCAATTGCCACGGCCAAAGGCGATCGTTGCTGTGTCTGCCCACTGGTACACTCGTGGGACGGCAGTAACGGCGATGGAACATCCAAAAACCATTCACGACTTTGGTGGCTTCCCGCAGGCGCTGTTTGATACGCAGTACCCGGCACCGGGTTCACCGGAGCTGGCGGCAGAGCTGCAAAGCCTGTTGGCCCCGGCGCAGGTGATGGCCGATACCAGTGAGTGGGGGTTGGATCACGGTAGCTGGGGCGTGCTGATCAAGATGTATCCGCAAGCCGATATCCCGGTGGTGCAGCTGAGCATCGATGGGACTCAGCCAGCGGAATACCATTTTGAGCTGGGCCGTAAGCTGGCGGCGCTGCGAGAGCGGGGGATCATGATCGTGGCCAGCGGCAACGTAGTGCATAACCTGCGCATGGTGAAATGGCAGGGTGACACCAGCCCGTATCCTTGGGCGGAGTCATTCAACCAGTACGTACGTGATAACCTGGACTATCAGGGCGAACATCACCCGCTGGTGAATTTTATGCAGCATGAAGGCGCAGCGTTGTCGAATCCGACGCCAGAGCATTACCTGCCGTTGCTGTATGTATTGGGCGGCTGGGATGGTAAAGAGCCGATTTCGGTGCCAATCGATGGGATTGAAATGGCCGCGCTGAGCATGCTTTCGGTGCAGGTTGGTTGAATAAAAAAGGCGCGAAAAATTCGCGCCTTTACGATCGAATAGGTTCGACCCTACGGATTAACCAAGAATAATATGTGGGTAGAAGCGCGACAGATCCTGGGTGATCAACTCGCGATCTTCACGCAGGCCAATGCCGCAAGGCTGATCGTTGACCAGCCAGCTGCCGATCAGCGTATAGCTGCCTTCAAACTGTGGCAACTGATGGAACTGCTGCACAATCATGCCTTCTTCGCCGTATGGCCCATCTACGCGCGCCACTTCCTGACCGTTCTGGACGATCTGGATGTTGGCACCCTCGCGTGAGAACAGCGGCTTGGTGACGTAATGATCCATCTGCGGATGATCGTCCTCGGCAAAGTAGGCTGGCAGCAGGTTTGGATGATCCGGGAACATTTCCCACAACAGCGGCAGCAGAGCCTTGTTGGAGATAATGCTCTTCCAGGCCGGTTCCAGCCAGCGTACGCCAGCGTCTTCCAGCTTGGTGGAGAACATCTCGCGCAGCATGAATTCCCACGGATAGAGCTTGAACAGGTTACCGATCACCTGATTTTGCAGGTCGGTGAACTGGCCTTTCTCGCCCAGGCCAATCTCTTCCATATACAGAAATTCGGTCGGTAGGCCCGCTTCCAGCGCGCAATCTTGCAGATATTGCACTGTACCGCGATCTTCCTCACTGTCTTGGCAGCAGGCCAGATGCAACAGGCCAAAGCCGTGATTGGCTTGCAGATCGGCGAAACGTTCGATCAGTTTTTCTTGCAGGCTGTTGTACTGGTCAGAGGCGGGATCCAGCTTGCCGGCGTTGATCTGATCTTCCAGCCACAGCCATTGGAAGAACGCTGCCTCATACAGTGAGGTTGGCGTATCGGCGTTATTTTCCAACAGCTTGGGTGGATTGATGCCGTCATAGGCCAGATCGAGGCGTGAATACAGCGAAGGCTGATTAGTGCGCCAGGAGCTGCGAACAAATTCCCAGGTGTGCTTGGGGATGCAGAATTTGGTCATCAGTTGATCGCTATTGACCACCTTATCTACCACCTTCAGGCACATCTGGTGCAGTTCGGCGGTGGCATCTTCAATCTCTTCGATCTGCGCCAATGTGAATTGGTAATAGGCATCTTCACACCAGTAAGGTTCGCCGTACATGGTATGAAAGGCGAAACCAAATTCGGTGGCTTTTTCGCGCCAATCTGGGCGCTCGCTAATCGCAACGCGTTTCATGCATTAACCACCCATGCTGCGTGAGCTGCTGGAAGTGGCGCTGCTGCGCTGCATGCTGGTCTGTTTGGCCACGGATTCACCGAAACCGCCACGGGTAACGGTATTGGTCACCGCTGGTTTTGGGGCCATGGCGGTTTTAGGTACCGTCATGGAACGGCCGCCTGCGGTTGCCGGGCCATAGCTTTTACCGCTGGCGTCAACAAACTTGCCGTTTGCCGGGCTGGCGGCGTTTTTAGAGGTAAACAGCGGCTGTTGAGCGTAGCCCCCGCCACCCATCATGCGGCCCATCATGTAGCCCGCCATCAGCGGCATCCACATGCTGCCGCTGCTTTGTGATTCTGCGGCCATGCCAGCCTGTGCTGGAGCCTGGGTACATTGTGCTTCGCCGAATTCGGCGACGCAGTCTTCACGAGTGGCGTATTTAGGCGCGGTTTTTTCCGCTTCCTTCAGCGCGTTGTTATACGCGGTGGTGCACTGCTCGCTCATTGACGGGTTGGAGGTTGAACAATCGTCAGCATTTTTATACAGGGAAACCGTCTCATCCGCCTGTTCGCAGCCGGCCAGCATAAACACTGCGCTGATCGCCAAAGCTACGGGAGCAACACGGTAGCTGCGCCAGGATTTGCGGAAGGTGTCTTTGTTGATGTTTTTGGTCCGTTTCATCGATATCTATCCCATCATGCGGGCTGTATTCGCCCTTGCCCAGTCGTGGTCGATAGGATAGGGGAAAGATGCTCAAAATTAAAGCTGAAACACCCGCAGGATCCACTCTTTACGCACTTATACGTTACGGTGTGCGCCAGTTCGCTTTACGGCGCATAACTGCAGCAAAAGCGTTACATAATGGAACGTTTTGTCCGAAGCTACGTTCCATTATGTAACGTTTTTTTCCTTAGTCGCCAAGCGGCCGGCAGGTCGTATAGTCAGCAACAGAACAATACGTCGATATCATCCTCTGAAATCTGAACGTTACTTGATTAACGTCCCTACAAGGAGTCAGTTATGTTGAGAATCATTCAATCCCCAAGCAAATACATTCAAGGTGCCAATGCGTCGGCCTGCGTGGGCGAATATGCCAAAGCCCTTGCCGATCATTACTTTGTGATCGCCGACGATTTCGTTATGAAACTGGCGGGCGATACTGTGATGGGCAGTCTGCATCAGCACGGAGTGAAGTATCACGCTGGTACGTTTAATGGCGAATGCTGCCGCAAGGAAATTGACCGCCTTGGTCAGGAACTGAAAAGCCAAGGCTGCAAAGGTGTGATCGGTATCGGCGGTGGTAAAACGCTGGATACCGCCAAGGCGATCGCCTATTACCAGCATGTGCCGGTGGTGTTGATGCCGACCATTGCTTCGACGGATGCGCCTACCAGCGCGTTGTCGGTGATCTACAGCGAAAGCGGCGAGTTTGAAGAATACCTGATTTACCCCGCCAACCCGAATATGGTGGTGATGGACAGCGCCATTATCGCCAAAGCGCCGGTACGCCTACTGGTGGCGGGCATGGGGGACGCGCTCTCCACCTATTTTGAAGCTCAGGCCTGTTTCGATGCCCAGGCCACCAGCATGGCGGGCGGCAAGTCTACGCTGGCGGCGCTCAATCTGGCACGTCTATGCTATGAAACGCTGTTGGCTGAAGGGGTTAAGGCCAAGTTGGCTGCGGAGTCTGGTGTGGTCACCGAAGCGGTGGAGCGCATCATTGAAGCTAACACCTATCTGAGCGGTATCGGTTTTGAAAGCAGCGGTCTGGCGGCGGCGCACGCCATACACAACGGTTTTACCGTGCTGGAAGAGTGCCATCATCTGTATCACGGGGAAAAAGTGGCGTTCGGCACCCTGTCTCAACTGGTGCTGCAAAACAGCCCAATGGCGCAGATAGAAACGGTGTTGAACTTCTGCCAGCAGGTCGGGCTGCCGATTACCCTGGCGCAAATGGGCATCACCGGTGAACTGACAGAAAAAATCGGCAAGGTGGCAGAGGCCAGCTGTGCCAAGGGTGAAACCATCCACAACATGCCGTTTAGCGTGACGCCGGAAAGCGTACAGGCGGCCATCCTGACGGCAGACAAACTGGGCAGCGCCTGGTTGCAACGCGCATAAATCATCGGGCGCGGTTAGCGCGCCCGCTGTTTCCTACAGAGGAATTAACCGTGAAAAAGCTAATCAATCAGGTCGATTCGGTACTCAATGAACAACTACTCGGCATGGCTGCCGCTCACCCGGAGCTGCGGGTGCATCAGGATCCGGTGTTTGTGACCCGCACGGCGGGGCCGATCCCAGACAAAGTGGCGATCCTGTCAGGCGGTGGTAGCGGCCATGAGCCGATGCACTGTGGCTTCGTGGGCGAGGGAATGCTGGATGGTGCCTGCCCAGGGGAGATTTTCACCTCGCCGACGCCGGATAAAATGTACGACTGCGGCCAGGCCATCGACGGCGGTGCCGGGGTATTGCTGATCATCAAGAACTACACCGGTGACATTCTCAACTTTGAAACGGCGACCGAATTGCTGCATGACAGTGGCGTGCCAGTGGCAACGGTGTTGGTGGATGATGACGTGGCGGTGAAAGACAGCCTATTTACCGCTGGCCGACGCGGGGTCGCCAACACGGTGCTGATGGAAAAACTGCTTGGCGCGGCAGCGGTACGGGGCTTTGATCTGGATGCGCTGGTCACGCTGGGGCACAAAATCAACAACCAAGGCCACTCGCTAGGGATTGCTCTGGGCGCTTGCACCGTGCCTGCGGCAGGTAAACCGTCGTTTACTTTGGCCGATAACGAGATGGAGTTTGGCGTTGGCATCCACGGCGAACCGGGGATCGAACGGCGGACGTTCACCACCCTCGATCAAACGGTAGATGACATGTTCCATACCCTGATCGATCACGGTGATTACCAGCGCTCGATCCGCGTTTGGGATCGTCAGCAGGGGGAGTGGCGTGAAGAGAGCCAGAGCAAACGAGCTTTGACGCAGGGCGATCGGGTGATTGCGCTGGTCAATAACCTTGGGGCGACGCCGCTTTCCGAACTGTATGGGGTTTACCACCGTTTGGCGCAGCGTTGCGCCGCAGCCGGGATCGTGATCGAGCGTAACCTGGTGGGATCATACTGCACCGCATTGGATATGCAGGGGGTTTCCATCACCTTGCTGCAAGTGGATGACGAGTTGTTATCGCTGTGGGATGCGCCGGTGAACACGCCAGCGCTGCGTTGGGGCTGAGGAGGGATCATGACATTAAGCAAACAGCAGGTCGTTGAGTGGTTGATGCGTTGTGGTGAGGTCTTTACCCGCGAACGCGATTTCTTGACTCAGTTGGATAGCGATATTGGCGATGGCGACCACGGCCTGAATATGAACCGTGGCTTTAGCAAGGTGGTAGAAAAGCTGCCCTCGGTAGCGGACAAGGACATTGGATTTATTCTCAAGAACACCGGTATGACGCTGCTTTCCAGCGTTGGTGGTGCCAGTGGTCCGCTGTTTGGCACTTTCTTCATTCGAGCGGCTCAGGCGGCCAATGCCAAGCAAAGCCTGGATCTGGCGGAATTGAAGCAGGTGATCCAGGAAGGCGCGGAAGGCGTAGCGATGCGCGGCAAGGCAGAACCGGGCGATAAAACCATGTGTGATGTCTGGGGGCCGGTCGTTGCAAGCCTGGGCGAGTCGCTACAGCAGCAGCTCAGCGTAACCCAGGCGCTACAACAGGCCGCCGTTCGGGCGGAGCAGGCCGCACAGGCCACCATTGTGATGCAGGCCCGTAAAGGGCGCGCCAGCTATTTGGGCGAACGCAGTATCGGCCATCAGGATCCGGGCGCAACCTCCGTCATGCTGATGATACAAACGCTGGCCCAAGTGGTCGAGGAGGCAGGATGATCAACATCGTTGTGGTTTCTCACAGTGCACAACTGGCGCAGGGTGTTGAGCAACTCGCCCGCCAGATGATGCGCGGCGAGGGGTGCAAACTGGTGCTGGCGGCAGGGGTTGATGATGAGCTACATCCGATCGGCACCGATGCGGTGAAAGTGATGGAAGCGATCGAATCCGTGGCGGACGGAGCGGGGATCGTGGTGCTGATGGATCTCGGCAGCGCATTATTGAGTGCGGAAACCGCACTTGAGCTGCTCGACCCAGAGGTGGCGGCCAAGGTGGTGCTGTGTGCGGCACCGCTGGTGGAAGGCACGCTGGCCGCGGTCGTAGCGGCTAACGCGGGCGGTAGCCTGGAGCAGGTACTGGCAGAGGCGCAAGGAGCCTTGCAGGTCAAGCAGGCACAGCTCGGTGAGGAGATACCTGCCAGCAAGCCGCTGAATTTACCGCTGAGCCAGGGAAAAAGCCTGAGTTGGACGGTACAGAATCCACACGGGTTGCACGCTCGCCCGGCGGCGCGTCTGGCAGAGGCTCTGGCTCCTTTTACAGCGGAACTGGTGCTGGAAAAACATGGCCAATGTGCCAACCCACGCAGCCTGAATCAGCTTGCTTTGTTGCAGGTTCGCCACGGTGACACTATCCGCCTGATTGCCGATGGTGCACAGGCGGATGAAGCCCTGGCAGCTTTCAAGGTGTTGGCAGAACAGCACTTTGGCGAAACCGTATCTGAGCAGCAATTGCCTTCACTGCACGGTATCCCCGTGGAGGAAAGCGTCAGCAGTGGTCCGATATTCCAGGTGTCGAGCTTCTGGCCGAAAACGGAAGAGCGCCAGCTAGGGGCCGATGGCGTGCTCAATGAACAGCAGCGCCTGCGTATCGCATTGCAGCAGACGTTAGACGATCTGAACAAGCTGGCGGATCGCACTGGCAACCTGATCGGTAAACCGCAGGCGGCGATCTTCGGGGCGCACAGCATGTTGCTAGACGATCCCGACCTGCAACAGGCCGCCTTTACCCGTATCGCACAACAGCAATGCAGCGCGGAACAGGCGTGGCGGCAGGAACTGGAGCAGATTGCCGCTGATTATCGGGCGCTGGATGATGAGTATTTGCAGGCGCGGGAACTGGACGTACGTGACATGCTGCGCCGTACGCTGAGCCATCTGGCACGGCAGCCTATCCCGGCGATCGTGCTCAATGAGCCAGCGATCCTGGTGATGGATGAGCTGATGCCTTCCGACGTCGTGATGCTCGATCGGCGCATGGTACTCGGTATTTGCCTGAGCGGCGGCAATGCCTTGTCACACACCGCGATCCTGGCCAAAGCGATGGGGATCCCGATGGTGGTCGGCATGAGCGAATGTATGAGCAAGACCCGCAGCGGTCAGAAAGCGATGCTGGATGCGGCGCGCGGCACTTTACAACTCAGCCATTAACCCCGCAGCTTGAACTGGCTGATATCGATATTCATCTGTTTGACTTTACGCCACAGCGTGGTGCGGCTGATGCCCAGCAGCTGCGCCATCTCGTTAAGCTGCCCGTGGCTGACGTTGGCCACGCGGATAATCGCCTGCAACTCCATTTCCGCCAGCGTCATCAGTGGCATAGCCGGTTGAGAGTCGCTTTCCACTAGCGGCTGATGGCTGAGCAAGTGAGCGGGGAGGTCGGCCAGCTGAATATGGTGGCCGTGGCAAATCATCGCGGCGCGCTCTATCACCCCTTTCAGTTCCAGATCGTTACCCGGCCACAGGTACAGACCAAGCTGGGTCATTACCTCGTCGTCTACCCGGAAGCGGCACTGGAAGTGTTGCTCCAGAGCGCGCAGATGGTGCTGGACCAGCAAAGGGATGTCACTGAGGCGCTGGCGTAGCGGCGGAATTTGGATCTCGAAGGCCTGCAGGCTATAGAACAACTGGCGACGAAAACGATTCTGTTGCACCAGCAGTGCCAGGTTGGCGGCGCTGGTAGCGATCACCCGCACGTTCACCGGGATCACGCGGCTGGAATTCATACGCATTACCACGCCGGTTTTTAGCACCTGCAACAGGGCGGACTGCATGGCCAGCGGCAAGTATTCGACCTGTTCAAGATGCAGCGTACCGCCGTTGGCCAGTTCGAACTTGCTGAGCTGGCCCGCCTGTTCTTCGTTGGCATCACTGCCGAGTAACTCCTTCAACCCTTGTGCCTCGGGCAGCAACTGGCAGTTCAAGGCGATATAAGGCCCGGCGGCACGTTCGCAGGCATTGTGGATGGCCTGGCTGAGCAGCTCTTTCCCCACCCCTTCTTCACCGCACAGCAAAATCGGGTGATGGCCCTTTGCCGCCTGCTGGCCATAGCGGATCAGGCGACGCATTTCCTGGGTGCCTGAAGGCATCTGTTCGAAGGTGTGGCTGACCCGGCCGATCTGGCTACTGACGTATTGATGCAGCCTTTCCAAGGGATGCAGCAAGGCGATGAAGCTACAGTGCTCACCGTCCAATATCGGTTTGAGGGTGAGCAGCGCGGCGATAAACTGGCCCTGACTTTCAAAGGTGACCTCCACATGCTGTAACGGCTGGCGTTGGCTGATGGCGCGGTTAAGCAAGGCCGGTAACGTCAGCAACTGTGCCAGTGGTTTGCCTTGGCTCTGCTGTTCATGCAGCTTGAGCATCGCGGCGGCGCGCGGGTTGATATATTGCAGATAACCCCGGTGATCCCAGGCCATGACGCCGTCGTCTACGCTGTCCAGTAGCCCGTTGAGCTGATTGAGATGGCGATTGGATTCGGCCAGCAAGCTGTCGGCGTTCAGGGCATTGCCGATCTCTCGGGCGATCGCCAGGATCAGGGAAAGATCGCCCGCATTGCAATCGGCCAACTGGCAACCCAAAGCCAACATACCGCGCTGGCGGCCGCTATTGTCATGCACTGGCGCGGCACAGAATGACCAGCCATGCAGTGCCTGGCGCACGTGTTCATCGCTATGGATCTGTACCGGATGGCCCTCAGATGCGGCCAGGGAAGGGGCATTGGTGCCGATATCGCCTTCCGCCCAGTAAGCACCAGGCGCAAAACCCAGTTCGAGCAGTTGCTCGCCGGTCGCCTTGTCGCCGCATTGCCACAGCGTGCAGCCGCTTTCGTCGAGGATCAGCAACACGCAGTGGCGCTGTTCCATATATTCCCAGGCATCTTCCAACGCCGCCTGGCCGAGCGTAATGAAATCATCCTTACGCCGGCAGATAGAGTCGAAGGTAGTGCCCAGGGCGCGATGTGGGGCTTTCCACACGGCGGGTTGCATCAGATGGCTGCAGCGTAGCCAGGAGGCATAAATGGCCGGGGAGGGGCGCAGCTGTGGCGGTAACGCGCCTTCGGTGATCAACCGTTGCCAGAGTGAAGCGTTGTCCATCAGATCCCGTTCAGCAGATAAACCCCAATAGGGAGCGGATCATAACATTAACCTGTTTAGAGAGGCTGTGAGGTGAGGGGCAGATGCGGGATTATTGGATAAAAAAACGGAGCGCGGCAAATGCCGGGCCCCGTTAATCGGTAGCTCAAAGCTGGAGCAGGTTATCTGCTAGCCGTTGGCCGAGTGGTGCTGGAACCGTCAACATAGGCATCTTGCGCCGCTGTTGGGGGGGCTACCACATCTGGCGCGGTGGAGATTGGCTTGCCTAGTGTTCCGTTAAGCATCATCAGATCGTTTTCGTTCAGCGTGCCGAGCGCCGATTTGATGTTCAGCTGGTTGATCAGGTAAGAATAACGCGCATTGGAAAGCTGTTGCTTGGCGTTATACAGCGTGGTTGTCGCATCCAGCACGTCAACGATGGTACGGGTACCCACTTCGTAACCGGCTTCGGTTGCATCCAGAGAACTCTGGGCAGAAACCACCGCTTGTTTATAAGCGCTGATGCTGCTGATGGACGCAGAAACGTTGTTGAATGAGGAACGCACGGTTTGCACCACGCTGCGGTGGGCGCTTTCCAACTGCTCACTGGCACCGACGAAGTTGTACTGCGCCTGTTCTACCCGCGAGTTGGTTACGCCGCCGTTGTACAGCGGCACGCTAACGCTGATGCCGACCTGGTTCTGGCCATTAATCGAGTCGTTGCCACTGGTCCCTGTGTTAGCTCTGGAACCGCTGTATTTGGAATTGGTGATCCCGGTAGAAGCATTTAAATCAACCGTTGGCATATAGCCGGTTTGTGCCGATTTGATCTGCTCACGGGCCAGATCCTGGTTCAGGCGGGCAGACAGCAGGCTCAGGTTGCGGCTTTCCGCTTCTTTCAACAGGCTGTTGACGGCATCCGGGCGCTTGGTGCTGAACTTGTTGGTATCCAGCGAGGCCAGTTCCGGGTAGAAGGTGCCGGTAATTTGGCGTAACGATTCTACCGCGTTATCCAGGTTGTTACGGGCAGTCACTTCGTTGGCCAGCACGGTATCGTAGTTGGCACGAGCGTTCTGCACGTCGGTAATGGCAACCAGGCCCACGTTAAAACGTTGGGTGGTCTGATCCAGGGTACGGTAGACCGCTTGTTTATTCGCCTGGGTATAGGACAGGGCGTCGATCGCCTGCAGTACGTTGAAATAGGCGGTGGCCGTATCCAGGATCAATTTCTGGGAAGACGTCTGGAAAGTGACATCGGTAATACCGGCGGTCTTTTCCTGCAGCGTCAGCGCGCGCCATTTGGACATATCAAAGATAGTCTGGGTCAGCGCGAGCGAGCCTTGGGTGGTATTGCTGTTAAGCCCATTGGCATCGCGGAAGCCGTTGTTATAGGTATAACCAGCAGATAAGCCAAGCTGCGGCAGCAACGGGCTGCGTGCTTCGTTGATTTTTTCAAACGCCGCATCACGATCGGCAGCGGTTTTACGCAGATCCGGGTTACTTTCCCTGGCCTGTTTGTAAACCTGCAACAGGTTCTCTGCCTGGCTCATGGTGCTGAAGCCAGCGAGGCTCAGACCAATAAGAAGGGGGAGCAGTTTCTTCATTTGCATTCCTTGTTGTGCAGCAATATTGCTATGTTAGCGCTGACGATAGACGAATAGTTGCCAATTCTAGCAGAGTCTGCCGAGCGCTGAGGGTGGCTTAATGTGCCATCTCACAGAACTTTTACCTTGGTGTACGCTA
Organism: Serratia sp. NCCP-200; assembly: GCF_059697885.1. Classification (NCBI taxonomy): domain Bacteria; kingdom Pseudomonadati; phylum Pseudomonadota; class Gammaproteobacteria; order Enterobacterales; family Yersiniaceae; genus Serratia; species Serratia sp. NCCP-200. Next base: position 178,079 of record NZ_BAAKUJ010000004.1, on the reverse strand, counting down.
CGTTTACTGACACTGGGCTATTTGCATCGGCGCTACCTGATATCATGGTTCACAATCTAACACAAAGCGGGTGAAGATAATCCCGCCGTTTCTGTCATCAAATCCCTTTATTTTGCCGGCATAATCACACAGGAGAATTCGTAGATGAACCGCTCGCAACCTTCACCCGTTACTTTCGACAAAAATGATGTAGAAATTATTGCACGAGAGACGCTATACCGTGGTTTTTTTTCACTCGACTTATATCGCTTTCGCCATCGTTTGTTCAACGGTGAGATGAGCGGTGAGGTCACGCGCGAAGTTTTTGAGCGCGGCCATGCGGCGGTGTTGCTACCCTATGATCCCATCAGGGACGAAGTGGTGCTGGTTGAACAACTGCGGATCCCGGCCATCGATAGCTCAGCTTCCCCCTGGCTGCTGGAAATGGTTGCGGGTATGATCGAAACGGGAGAAAGCGTTGAGGACGTGTGCCGCCGCGAAGCGTTGGAAGAGGCTGGCGTGGTGGTCGGGCGCTGCAAGCCGGTGCTGAGCTATCTGGCCAGCCCTGGTGGCACCAGCGAACGTCTGTCTATTATGGTCGGTGAGGTTGACGCCCTGACGGCCGAAGGGATCCACGGATTGCCCGAAGAGCATGAAGATATCCGTGTCCACGTGGTCAGCCGCGAACAGGCTTACCGCTGGGTTGAAGAAGGCGCGATTGATAATGCCGCATCAGTGATTGCATTGCAGTGGCTGGCGTTGCACCATGAATCGCTTAAAGCAGAATGGGCCAACTAAATGCAAAAGCGCTATACCCCTGACTTCCCGGAAATGATGAGATTGTGTGAAACCAACTTCGCGCAATTGCGGCGTTTGATGCCGCGTAACGACGAAGTCGATGAAACCGTCACTTATCAGGTGAATGGCGCCCATTATCGTCTGACTATTGTTGAATCTACCCGTTACACCACGCTGGTGCAGATTGAGCAGACTGCGCCTGCGGTCAGCTACTGGAGCCTGCCTGCGATGACGGTACGGCTGTACCACGACGCGATGGTTGCGGAAGTGTGTTCCAGTCAGCAGATCTATCGGTTTAAAGCGCGTTATGATTATCCGAACAAAAAGTTGCATCAACGCGACGAAAAGCATCAAATTAACCAGTTTCTTGCTGATTGGTTGCGCTACTGTTTAGCGCATGGAGCAATGGCGGTTCCGGCTTGTTAGGTCGACGGAGATAACAAAGGACACCATTTGGAAAGCCTGTTTAGACTGCCCGTGGCGAGTGGGGCCAAGGTCAGGATCTTACAAATAACAGATACCCACCTGTTTGCTGGCAAGAGTGAGACCTTGCTCGGCATCAATACCTATGCCAGCTATCACGCGGTGCTGGATGCGGTGATCGCGCAGCAGCGTGAGTGCGACCTGATCGTGGCAACCGGCGATCTGGCGCAGGATCACTCCCAGGCGGCATACCGGCACTTTGCCGATGGCATTACCCGTTTACCTGCGCCCTGTGTCTGGCTGCCGGGGAACCACGATTTTCAGCCTGCGATGGTAGATGCGTTGGCCGCAGCCGGTATCTCACCTTCAAAGCAGGTGCTGCTGGGGGACAACTGGCAGGTGCTATTGCTTGATAGCCAGGTGTTTGGCGTGCCGCACGGCGAGCTGAGTGAATACCAGTTGGAGTGGATGGAGCGTTGCCTGGAGGCTCATCCAGAGCGCTACACGCTGCTGTTGCTGCATCACCATCCGTTGCCTTCCGGCTGCACCTGGCTTGATCAACACAGTTTGCGTAACCCGCATACGCTGGCGGCCGTGCTGTGGCGCTATCCGAAAGTGAATACCCTGCTGTGCGGGCATATCCACCAGGAATTGGATCTGGGCTGGCACGGGCGTCGGCTGTTGGCCACGCCGTCCACCTGCGTGCAATTCAAGCCGCACTGCACCAATTTTACCATCGACGACGTTTCCCCAGGTTGGCGCTATCTTGACCTGTTGCCGGATGGCCGGGTGGAAACCCAGGTATTCCGGCTGGAAAACGATGACTTCCGCCCCGACATGGATTCGGACGGCTACTGATGCCCTCAACCTTACTTTACCTGCACGGTTTCAACAGTTCGCCGCTTTCGGCCAAGGCCACGGCTTTCAAAACCTGGCTGGCGGAACATCATCCCCATATCGACATGCTGGTACCGCAGTTGCCGCCTTACCCGGCGGAGGCGGCGGAAATGCTGGAAGATTTGGTGATGGCGCGGGCAGGTCAGACGATGGGCGTGGTAGGCTCCTCGTTGGGCGGTTATTATGCCACCTGGTTATCGCAGTGTTTTGCGTTGCCAGCGGTAGTGGTAAACCCTGCGGTGAAGCCGTATGAGCTGCTGGTCGACTATCTGGGAAGCAACGAGAACCCCTACACCGGGCAGCAATATGTGTTAGAGTCACGCCACGTTTATGATCTGAAAGTGATGCAGGTCGATCCCTTGGAGTCGCCGGATTTAATCTGGTTGCTACAGCAAACGGGCGATGAAATTCTCGATTACGGTCAGGCAGTGGCTTATTACACCGCCTGCCGGCAAACGGTGGAGTCGGGCGGAAACCACGCTTTCGTCGGTTTCGAGCACTACTTCCCCCAGATTGTGGATTTTTTAGGGCTATGACGCCGCGGCAACTTCAGCTATCACAGATATACTGAACAGGCAGCGGGCGATTTCGGCACCTTCCCTCAACCACGAAAAAATAATCAACGATGACTCAATCCAGCTATAACGCTGATGCCATTGAAGTACTCAGCGGTCTAGAACCAGTGCGCCGTCGTCCCGGTATGTACACCGACACGACGCGTCCGAACCACCTCGGTCAAGAGGTGATAGATAACAGCGTCGATGAAGCGTTGGCGGGCCATGCCAAGCGTATCGACGTGATCCTGCACGCCGATCAGTCACTGGAAGTGATCGACGACGGCCGCGGCATGCCGGTGGATATCCACCCTGAAGAAGGCGTACCGGCGGTTGAGTTGATCATGTGTCGTCTGCACGCGGGCGGTAAATTCTCCAACAAGAACTACCAGTTCTCCGGCGGCCTGCACGGCGTGGGGATTTCGGTGGTTAACGCCCTGTCCAAACGGGTGGAAGTCAACGTCCAGCGCGACGGTAACGTGTATAGCATCGCTTTTGAGAACGGCGACAAGGTGCAGGATTTGGCGGTGACCGGTAGCTGCGGCAAACGCAACACCGGCACCAGCATTCATTTCTGGCCTGACGAGCAGTTCTTCGACAGCCCGCGCTTCTCGGTTTCCCGCCTGTCGCACCTGCTGAAAGCCAAAGCGGTGCTGTGCCCCGGCGTTGAAATCTACTTTATTGACAAGCTGAACAATACCGAGCAGCGCTGGTGCTATCAGGACGGCCTGACTGACTACCTGATGGAAGCGGTGAACGGCCTGATCACTCTGCCGGAAAAGGCGTTTGTCGGCAATTTTGCCGGTGATACCGAAGCGGTGGACTGGGCGCTGCTGTGGCTGCCGGAGGGCGGGGAACTGCTGACGGAGAGCTACGTCAACCTGATCCCTACCATGCAGGGCGGCACGCACGTCAACGGCCTGCGCCAAGGGCTGCTGGATGCGATGCGCGAGTTCTGTGAATTCCGCAATATCCTGCCGCGCGGCGTGAAGCTGTCTGCGGAAGATATCTGGGATCGCTGTGCCTACGTGCTGTCGGTGAAAATGCAGGATCCGCAATTCGCGGGCCAGACCAAAGAGCGGCTCTCTTCCCGTCAGTGCGCGGCGTTTGTTTCCGGCGTGGTGAAAGATGCCTTCAGCCTGTGGCTGAATCAGAACGTCCAGGCGGCCGAGCAACTGGCCGAACTGGCGATCTCCAGCGCTCAACGTCGCCTGCGAGCGGCGAAGAAGGTGGTGCGTAAAAAGCTGACCAGCGGGCCTGCGTTACCGGGCAAGCTGGCGGACTGCACCTCGCAGGACCTGAGCATGACCGAACTGTTCCTGGTGGAAGGGGACTCGGCGGGCGGCTCGGCCAAGCAGGCGCGCGATCGCGAATATCAGGCGATCATGCCGCTGAAGGGCAAGATCCTCAACACCTGGGAAGTTTCCTCAGACGAAGTGTTGGCTTCGCAGGAAGTGCATGATATCTCGGTAGCGATCGGCATCGATCCCGACAGCGAAGATCTCAGCCAACTGCGCTACGGCAAAATCTGTATCCTGGCGGATGCGGACTCCGACGGCCTGCACATCGCCACGCTGCTGTGTGCGCTGTTTGTTCGCCACTTCCGTTCGTTGGTGAAAGGCGGCCATGTGCACGTTGCGATGCCACCGCTATACCGTATCGACCTGGGTAAAGAAGTCTATTACGCCCTCGACGAGGAAGAGAAAGCCGGCGTGCTGGAGCAGTTGAAGCGTAAGAAGGGCAAGCCGAACGTACAGCGCTTTAAAGGGTTGGGTGAGATGAACCCGCTGCAACTGCGTGAAACGACGCTCGATCCCAACACTCGCCGTCTGGTGCAGTTGACCATCGATGACGAGAATACCGATCAGACCATGGCCATTATGGACATGCTGTTGGCGAAGAAGCGTTCGGAAGACCGCCGCAACTGGCTGCAAGACAAGGGCGATACCGCCGAGCTTTCCGTCTGATGCCTGTGGGGCCGCAACCGCGGCCCCACGTTTTTACATTGTGCCATCCCTGGCGCACTGCGTGCTGCGCCCGATAACCCAGGGCGGAATGCATGAAAATCACCCTCGAAGAACTCTTGGCCTATACCTCCGTGATCGACAGCGGTTCGATTACCGCCGCCGCTGAGCAGCTTGGCCAAACCACCTCTGGCATCAGCCGGGCGCTGAGCCGTCTGGAAAAAAAACTCGATACCACGTTACTGCGCCGCACCACACGTCGTCTGGAGTTGACCGAAGAGGGGCAGAGCTTTTTGGCCCATGCGCGGGAAATTATCAACTCTGTGGAACATGCCGAAGAGCAGATGGCGCTGCGCCGTCTGAACCCGGCGGGCAGGCTGCGGGTTAACGCTGCCGCGCCCTTTATGGAACATGTGATCGTGCCGCTGGTCTCCGGTTTCCGCCAACGTTTCCCACAGATTGAGCTGGAGCTGAACACCGATAACCTGATTATCGATCTGTTGGAGAAGCGCACCGATATCGCCATTCGTATTGGCGCATTGCGAGACTCCACCATCCACGCGCGCCTGCTGGGGGCGAGCCGGTTACGCATCCTTGCCAGCCCGGACTATATTGCCCGCTTTGGAGCACCGCAGAGTGTCGAAGAGCTTAACCACCATAGCCTGCTGGGCTTTACGCAGCCCGAGTCGCTCAATCTGTGGCCGTTGCGCCATCGGCAGGCGGAGCGCTTTGCCATTACCCCAACGCTATCGGCCTCCAGCGGCGAAACGCTGCGGCAACTGGCGCTACGCGGGGAAGGGATTGCCCAATTGGCCGATTTTATGACGCGGGAAGATCAGCGGGAAGGGCGTCTGGTTCAGCTGCTGGCGGCCGAAACGTTGGATGTCCGCCAGCCGATTAACGCGGTGTATTATCGCAATGCCCAGTTGGCCGCACGGATCACCTGTTTTCTGGACTATGTCAGCGCGCATATCACCGATGCACAGAGCCTGTAGAGCGGAGATGTCTGTTGCCCTCACCCCAGCCCTCTCCCACAGGGAGAGGGGGCTAGTACAGCGTCGTCTTCAGGGGCAGAAGTAGGGTTGAAGCAGAGGAAGTGTGCTGTAATCAAGTTGTGGCACGGACCGTCCCCTCTCCCTGTGGGAGAGGGTTAGGGTGAGGGGTTATCCAGCACATAAATGGTTGTGTCCAGCACGCTGTCCTTGATGGTTTCACGGTGTTTGAGCATGTGATCCATCTGCAGGTGTTGTTCCAGATGCGCCTGGCTCTGCCACTTCTCTAGCATAAAGATGGAATCCGGCGAACGCTTCTGCCACGGTGCCTGGGTGTCGGCGTCGATCATTGGCTGATAGCCGCCACAGCCTTCTTCCGCCAACACCGCTGGTAACAGCTTTTCAATCGCTTGTAATACGCTTTCACGATGACCTGGTCTGGTTCTGATTTCTGCAATTACGGTGATCATAATGGCCTCACTGGCTAACGGTATGATTGATAAAACCCATCACAGTTAAGCAAACACTTCGCCCAGATGTGCGCGCAAACGTGCGATATCGCTGGCGATATCCGGTTGTTTAATCACATCGTTACAGATAAAGGTCGGCAGTGCTTCCATTCCGAGGAACTGGTTGGCCTTGTGGAAGTGCAGATAAACGCCGTCTACGCCCACGCCGTGGAAGAACTGGTCAGGATCGGTAAAGGCTTCCAGCGGGGCATTCCAGGTCAGGCTCAGCATGTAGCTCTTGCCTTGGAGAAGCCCGCCGGAACCGTATTTTTTGCTGGCATCGGAACGGGTGCGGCCATCGCTGGCATACAGGCTGCCGTGGCCAGCGGTGAACACTTCGTCGAGGTATTTTTTCAGGATCCAGGGCTCGCCCATCCACCAGCCTGGCATCTGGTAAATCACCGTATCGGCCCACAGGTATTTCTGCACTTCGGCTTCGATATCATAGCCGTCATCGACTACGGTGACCTGCACATCGTGCTTGGCATCGCGCAGGAAACTTTCTGCTACGTCGCTCAGGGTCTGGTTCAGCTCGCCGTTGGAGTGGCCGAATTGCTTCTTGGCGTTAATAATCAGGATATTGCTCATGGGTGCTGGGTTCCTGTCAGAATGTAGAATGTGATGGCCGTAAGGCATATCGTTGAAACGGAGTGTAATCCTTCTTGCAGCAGGGAAAAATGCGATCTAGCGCACAACAGTGTTGACTGTGAGTCAAGAAAGGCGGCCACTGATGGCAAAATTTCGCATAAACTGGGGCGATCGCCAGCATCAATGGCCGATCCACGCAGCATCTGTGACAGCCACCCCGCAGATGAGTTACTATCGCGGGCAGAATCGACCCTTTGTCGTCTGAGGATATCTGAGTAATGAGCGAACTGACTCATGACGGTGTTGAGCGTCTACCGCTGCACACATTCACTGAAAACGCCTATCTGAACTATTCCATGTACGTCATCATGGATCGGGCGCTGCCGTATATCGGCGATGGTTTAAAGCCGGTACAGCGCCGCATTATCTATGCCATGTCGGAGCTGGGGCTTAGCAACAGCGCCAAATTCAAAAAATCTGCCCGTACCGTCGGTGACGTACTGGGTAAGTATCATCCGCATGGCGATAGCGCCTGTTATGAAGCTATGGTGCTGATGGCGCAACCCTTCTCTTACCGCTACCCGCTGGTAGATGGCCAAGGGAACTGGGGGGCACCGGATGACCCTAAATCTTTCGCCGCGATGCGTTATACCGAATCGCGCCTGTCGAAATACGCCGAAGTGCTGCTGGGCGAGTTGGGCCAAGGCACCACGGACTGGGTGCCCAACTTCGACGGCACCATGCAAGAACCGAAGATGCTGCCTGCACGCCTGCCGAACATCCTGCTCAACGGGACAACCGGTATCGCGGTAGGCATGGCAACGGATATTCCACCACATAACGTGCGTGAAATTGCCGCGGCGGCGGTCGCCCTGATCGATAAACCAGGCTCATCGCTCGACGATTTGCTGGAGTTTGTGCAGGGGCCGGACTTCCCGACGGAAGCGGAAATTATTACCCCGCGCGAAGAGATCCGCAAAATTTACCAGAATGGCCGTGGCTCGGTACGCATGCGTGCCATCTGGAAGAAAGAAGACGGCAGCGCGGTGATCACCGCTTTGCCGCACCAGGTTTCCGGTGCCAAAGTGCTGGAGCAAATCGCCAGCCAGATGCGGGCTAAAAAGCTGCCGATGGTGGAAGACCTGCGCGATGAGTCCGACCACGAGAACCCGACCCGTCTGGTGATTGTGCCGCGCTCGAACCGTATCGATCTGGATCAGGTAATGAACCACCTGTTTGCCACCACCGATCTGGAGCGCAGCTACCGCATCAACATGAACATGATCGGTCTGGACAACCGCCCGCAGGTCAAAGGGCTGGTGGAGATCCTTTCCGAATGGCTGGTCTTCCGCCGTGATACGGTGCGCCGCCGCCTCAATTACCGCCTGGAAAAAGTGCTCAAACGGCTGCACATCCTGGAAGGTTTGCTGGTTGCGTTCCTCAATATCGACGAAGTGATCCACATCATTCGCAGCGAAGATGAGCCGAAGCCGGTATTGATGCAGCGGTTTGGCATCTCTGATACCCAGGCCGAAGCGATCCTCGAGCTGAAGCTGCGCCATTTGGCCAAGCTGGAAGAAGTGAAGATCCGCGGCGAGCAGGATGAGCTGGCAAAAGAGCGCGATCATCTGCAGGCGCTGCTGGCTTCTGAGCGCAAGCTGAACAACCTGATCAAGAAAGAAATCCAGGCCGATGCGCAGGCTTATGGCGACGATCGTCGTTCGCCGTTGACCGAACGTGAAGAAGCCAAGGCCATGAGCGAGCACGATTTTGTGCCTTCAGAGCCGGTGACGATTGTGCTGTCGCAAATGGGCTGGGTGCGTAGCGCCAAGGGCCACGATATCGATCCGAGCGGCCTAAGCTACAAGGCCGGAGATAGCTTCCTTGCCGCCGCGCGCGGTAAGACTAACCAGCCGGTGGTGTTCATCGACTCGACTGGCCGCAGCTATGCGCTCGATCCGCTGACGTTGCCTTCAGCACGTGGCCAGGGTGAACCGTTAACCGGTAAGCTGACGCCACCGCCAGGTGCCACCATCGAGCAGGTGCTGATGGCTGCGGACGATCAGAAACTGCTGATGGCTTCCGATGCCGGCTACGGCTTCGTGTGTACCTTTAACGATCTGGTTGCACGTAACCGCGCCGGTAAGGTGATGATCACCCTGCCGGACAACGCCAAGGCACTGCCGCCGATGGAAATCCACGGCAGCGACGATATGCTGCTGTCTATCAGCACCGCTGGCCGCATGCTGATGTTCCCGGTCGCCGATCTGCCACAGCTGTCGAAGGGCAAGGGCAACAAGATTATCTCGATACCGTCGGCGCAGGCTGCCAGCGGGGAAGATAAACTGGCCTGGCTGTTCGTACTGCCGCCGCAGACCTCGATCACCCTGCACGTAGGCAAGCGCAAGCTGAAACTGCGCCCGGAAGATCTGCAGAAATTCCGCGCCGAGCGTGGCCGTAAGGGCACGTTGTTGCCACGTGGCCTGCAGCGTATCGATCGGGTTGAGGTGGATATGCCAGAGCGCGAATCGTTGGGTGATAGCGAAGAGTAAAGCGGTGATATACCCTGCTTGGGCGCAATAAACTGCGCCCAAGCGATCGCAGGTATTCTTACGTAGGGGCGCTGCATGCTGCGCCCGTACCCGTTCAGGGCTTTTTTATCCTGATCTTTTTTTTTAAGTGAGTTAATTTTTCCGGCTATAAATTTATTGTGCCGATCGCTGGCTGGCGGGAAAATAGAGAACTTAGAAGCGCCGCGCGTTCTTCAGCCTGCGCTCCTCATACAAAAAGAAATCTTCCCTGCCGTTCAGCGGCCGGGTTGGCAGTGTGCTAATGAGGTTGTTATGTTATTGATATTACGTGCGATCATTGTCACGGTCTATTGCCTGTTGGTGAGTTTTTTCGGTTCGCTTTACTGCTTGTTCAGCCCGCGTAACCCCCGCCATGTAGCGACCTTTGGCCATCTGTTCGGCCGCCTGTCGACAGTGTTCGGCATCAAGGTTGAACTCCGTAAGCCTGCTGGCGCGGACAACAACGGCAAATGTATTTACATTGCCAACCATCAGAACAACTACGACATGGTGACGGTTTCTAATGCGGTACAGCCACGCACCGTGACCGTGGGCAAAAAAAGCCTGGTGTGGATCCCGTTTTTCGGCCAGCTTTACTGGTTGACCGGTAACCTGCTGATTGACCGGGATAACCGCGCAAAAGCCCATGGCACCATTGCTCAGGTGGTGGATGCCTTCAAGAAACAGGACATCTCGATCTGGATGTTCCCGGAAGGAACCCGCAGCCGTGGCCGTGGTTTACTGCCGTTTAAAACCGGTGCGTTCCACGCGGCGATCGCGGCCGGTGTGCCGATTGTGCCGATCTGTGTTTCTTCTACCGACAAGATCAAGCTGAACCGTTGGAACAACGGCCATGTGATTGTGGAGATGCTGGAACCTGTCGATACCAGTCATTACAGTAAAGAACAGGTGCGTGAGCTGGCGGCCCATTGTCGCGAGCTGATGAAGGCGAAGATTGACCAGTTGGATGCGGAAGTCGCCAAGCTAGACGCCGCCAAAAAATAATAGAACGCAGTTAGCTATTTTCATACGGCCTCATGCCGTTTATGCCCCGCTTTAGCGGGGCTTTGCACAAGGTTCAGCTTTGTTTTCATGGAGAAGATATGTCACTCAGTCGACGTCAGTTTATTCAGGCATCGGGCTTGGCGCTATGCGCAGGAACCGTGCCGCTGAGGGCCGAAGCGAGCGGGATGCCAACTCCGTTACCGATCCCGCCACTGCTGGAATCCCGCCGTGGCCAGCCGCTGTTTTTAACCCTGCAACGTGCCCATTGGGCCTTTATGGACAACCGTAAAGCATCCGTCTGGGGCGTCAACGGCATGTATCTGGGGCCGACGGTGCGGGTCTACAACGGCGACGATGTCAAACTGATCTACAGCAACCGCCTGCCCGAGCCGGTATCGATGACCATCAGCGGGTTGCAGGTGCCAGGTACCCTGATGGGCGGTGCGCCGCGCATGATGTCGCCCAACGTTGATTGGTCGCCGGTGATCCCTATTCGGCAGGCGGCGGCTACCTGCTGGTATCACGCCAACACGCCGAACCGTATGGCACCACATGTGTACAACGGCTTGGCTGGCCTATGGCTGGTCGAGGATGAAATCAGTAAAAACCTGCCGCTGCCTAACCATTACGGCGTCGATGATTTCCCGCTGATCATTCAGGACAAGCGCCTGGATAACTTCGGTACGCCGGAATACGATCCTCCGGCGCAGGGGGGCTTTATTGGCGATACGCTGTTGGTCAACGGCGTGCAGAACCCGTTTATCGAAGTCTCACGTGGGTGGGTTCGCCTGCGCCTGCTGAACGCCTCGAACTCACGGCGCTATTCATTGCAGTTGAGCGATGGGCGGCCGATCAACGTGATCGCCAGCGATCAGGGATTCTTGCCTGCACCGGTTGCGGTACAACAACTTTCTCTGGCTCCAGGTGAGCGCCGCGAAGTGCTGATCGACATGTCGCAGGGGGCCGAAGTGACCCTCACCGCCGGTGAAGCAGCAGGGATCATGGATCGTTTGCGCGGTCTGTTTGAACCTTCCAGCATGCTGGTTTCCACCCAGGTACTGACGTTGAAACCGACGGGCCTGTTGCCGTTGGTCACCGACAATCTGCCAATGCGCCTGCTGGCGGATCAACTGCTGGATGGTAACGTCAGCCGCTCGCGTGAATTCCGTCTGGGAGACAAGATGGCCGGCATCAACGGGGCCATCTGGGATATGAACCGCATCGACGTACAAACGATGCAGGGCACCTGGGAGCGTTGGACCATTCATGCCGATACGCCGCAGGCGTTCCACATTCAGGGCGTGCAGTTCCTGGTGAAACGCGTCAATGGCGCGCAGCCGATGGCGGAAGATCGCGGCTGGAAGGATACCGTCTGGGTCGACGGCGACGTGGAGCTGCTGGTGTACTTCAACCAGGTTTCCTCGGAGCACTTCCCGTTCCTGTTCTACAGCCAGACGCTGGAAATGGCCGATCGCGGTTCGACCGGCCAGTTTGTGGTCCAGGCTTCCGCTTAAACAGCCCCGGGCGTTCGCAGCATTTTCAGGAACGCCTTCACCACCGGTGTGGCACTTTCGGCGTGGTAGATCGCATACAGATCCGCCGAAGGGGCCGCCTGCAACGGGCAGAACCGTACGCCGGGCCACGGTATGCGCCCGTAGCTGTCCGGCAGTAACGTAATGCCAAAGCCTTCCGCCACCAGCGCCATCAAGGTTTGCGGTTCATTGACCTGATGGACGATGTCTGGCGCAAAGCCATGTTGCAGACACAGGTTGTGCAGATACAGCCCCAGGCTGGCCTCGTTGGGCGGCAGCACGATAAATTTGTCATGCTTCAGGGCGGGGAGTTGGATTTCCTCCCCCGTTGCCAGTGGATGCCCCTCCGGCAGCACCACCGAGATCTTCTCCCGCGCCAATAATTGACAGGCCAGCCCTGGCAGCGCCTGTTGTTTTGCCTCACGCCAGACTCCGATATCGATATGTCGCTTCTGCAATGAGACGATCTGCTGGCTAGGCGTTTGTTCATTTAACGTCCAGGTGACCTTCTCTTCCTGCCCGGTAAAGCGTTTCAGTGCCGGGATCAAACCGCCCCAGACCGAGGTGCCTACCATGCCAATCACCATATGGCCGGCCTCGCCACGACCCAGTTGCTGTACCTGATTGAGCGCATTGCCCGCCTGATCCAGCAACGTTTCGACGTTATGGAACAGCGTGCGGCCAGCCTGCGTCAGCGCCATGGAGCGGGTGGTGCGTTTGAAAAGTTCCACCCCCAACTGGTTTTCCAGCTCTTTGATATGTTTGCTGAGCGGCGGTTGGGACATGTTCAGCCGCTGTGCGGCCTGAGTAAAGTTCATCTCCTCTGCCACTACGCGGAAATAATGCAGCAGGCGAAAGTTGATCCGGCTAGGGTCGGGTAGTGGCTTTTTCATGGTTGTTCGGGCCTCCCGATGCGGGGTATTTATAGGTAAACGGAATAAATCAGCGGGCAACAATGTATTGGTCGTCACCCGCTGTCGCTCTCTACTATGGGAATTAAATTATCCCCCTACAGAAGAGAATACTATGTTTAATCAAGACGATGCTTTTTCTTGTGCCGACGTGCTGCGGACCAGACTACCTGGCTTTCAACCCCGTGCAGCACTGATTCTGGGATCGGGACTGGGGGCGCTGGCAGACGTAATGACCGACGCCGTAACCATCGACTATACCGAATTACCAGGTTTCCCGGTGAGCGGCGTAGTGGGCCACGCAGGGCAATTGGTGGCGGGCTGGCTGGAAGGCGTGCCGGTACTGTGCATGAAAGGGCGCGGGCATTTCTATGAGGGCCGTGGCATGCAGGTGATGACCACTGCCGTGCGCACCTTCAAACTGCTGGGCTGTGAATTCCTGTTGGCGACCAATGCCGCTGGCTCACTGCGTAAATCGGTGGCTCCGGGTAGCCTGGTGGCGCTGACCGACCACATCAACTTTATGCCGGAATCCCCGCTGGTGGGGGCTAACGACGAGCGTTTTGGCCCACGCTTCTTCAGCCTGGCTAACGCCTACGATCGTGACCTGCGTGCGCAGCTGGCGGCGGTAGCGGCCAAGGCCGGTATCCCATTGGCTGAAGGGGTGTTTGCCGCCTACACCGGCCCGAACTTTGAAACCCCGGCCGAGATCCGCATGATGCAGACGCTGGGCTGCGACGTGGTGGGGATGTCGATCGTGCCAGAAGTGCTTTCGGCCCGGCACTGCGGCCTGAAGGTGCTGGTGGTCTCGGCGATGACCAACTATGCCGAAGGGTTATCCGATACGCCGCTTTCCCATGAGCAGACGCTGAGCTGCGCCGCGCTGGCGGCAGACGATTTTATGCGCCTGATCCGTGAGTTCTTCAAAACGCTGTAATTCTTATTTCCATCCGACTACCCCGCGGCAAGCCCTACCTTGCCGCGTAAATCACAACAATAGGTGATGGTAATGGCAATAAAAACACGATTGAAGGTGATGATTTTTCTCCAGTTCTTTATCTGGGGCGCCTGGTTGGTGACGTTGGGATCCTACATGATCAACACCCTGCACTTTAGCGGTGCGCAGGTAGGCATGGTGTACAGTTCGAAAGGGATCGCCGCGCTGATCATGCCAAGCCTGGCAGGGATCATTGCCGATCGCTGGATCAAGGCCAACCGTCTGTATGGCCTTTGTCATCTACTGGGGGCGGTGGCGTTGTACTACGCCGCACAGGTCGATCAGCCGATGGTGATGTTCTGGGTCATGCTGTTCAACGCGATGGTCTATATGCCCACCATGGCGCTTTCCAACGCCATTTCTTACTTCTGTCTGGAAAAGCACGGTTTTGATACGGTCAAGGATTTCCCGCCGGTGCGGGTTTATGGCACCGTAGGCTTTATTCTGGCGATGTGGTTGATCAGCTTTAGCCGCATTGAATTGAGCAATATGCAGCTGTATCTGGCTTCTGCGGTGTCGCTGCTATTGGCGGTCTACTCCCTGACGCTGCCAAATTGTCCGACCAACAAGGTGAAACGCTCGCAAAGCTGGGTCAGCATGTTGGGGTTGGATGCGTTCGTGCTGTTCAAGCAAAAGCGCATGGCGGTGTTCTTCCTGTTTGCCATGTTGCTGGGGGCGGCGCTGCAAATCACCAATACCTTCGGCAACCCGTTCCTGCACGATTTCTCGCTTAACCCGCTGTATCAGGACAGCCTCAGCGTGCGCTATCCTTCGGTGCTGCTCTCCCTGTCGCAAATCTCTGAGGTGTTTTTCATCCTCACCATCCCGTTCTTCCTGCGTAGATACGGCATCAAGCAGGTGATGCTGATCAGCATGGCGGCCTGGACGCTGCGTTTCCTGTTCCTGGCCTACGGTACGCCTGCCGGGTTCGGCTTCCTGCTGCTCCTGCTTTCAATGATCGTTTACGGCTGCGCGTTTGATTTCTTCAATATTTCCGGTGCCATCTTTGTGGAGAAAGAGACCGACCACCGCATTCGTGCCAGCGCTCAGGGGTTGTTTATGACCATGGTTAACGGTGCAGGGGCTTACGTTGGTGCCATTGCCAGCGGCGAGGTCGTGGACTTCTTCACCCATAACGGGGTGAAAGATTGGCAGAGTATCTGGCTGGTGTTTGCCGCCTATACGCTGGTGCTGGGGGTGATTTTTGCCCTGTCTTTCAACTACCAACATCGGCCGGAAGAGATGAACGGGGAGCTACAGAAGGCGCATTAAGGTAAAACACAGGGGCTGAGTTCAGCCCCTGTGATATCAGGCAGGAAAACGCTGTTGCAACTGTTGCCAGTCTGGTGCTCCGGCGGCACCACGGCTGGCCACCACGCAGGCAGCCACGCGGTTGGCAAGATCGACCGCTTGTACCAGCGGCAGGCCAGCTGAAAGCCCGGCTAGCACACCCGCGCAGTGGGCATCCCCCGCACCGATGGTATCGACGACGTCAACCGGGTAAACGGGCACATGCTGCGGCTCATTGCGGCCATCACAGACCCAGGCACCGTCACGATCCAACCGGCAAATCAGGGTAATGTTATGCGCTGTGGCATAACGTTGCGCAGCGCTGACAGCATCACCTTCCCCACACAAGATCGCAACTTCATCGCGGTTGAGGGTGAGCAAGGTGTGGCTGTCGCTAAGCATGGCGAAAAACGCTTCACCCAGTTGGCCGACACGCGGGCCGGGATCCAGTAACCGCCACTGATCGAACGGCAGTCGGGTAAGCCAGTCGCGCAGTGCTTCACCAGGTTCCCCCACCAGCTCATAGCCGTTGGCATAGACCACCGTTTCCGGCGTTAGCGGCAGGGTAGCCAGCTGCGCCTTATTCCAATGCGCTTCACAACCGGTCACGGTAACAAAAGTACGTTCACCGTTGGGTTCCACCAATGCCAGACACCAACCATTATCCAACTGGCCATGGCGTAACAGCACCGGCAAATCCAGCTCCTGCATGGCGGCTTCGATGGCCGCTCCCCAGTCTCCGTTGCCCACCGGCATACCGTTAATCACGGGGACATCCAGGCGGCGTAGTGCCCGCGCTACGTTGAAGGCACAACCGCCAATCTGCCGCTCTTGCGGCTGCGCTTCGATATCTTCACCGCTGACCGGCAGCTTTGGCAGCGTGAGGACCACGTCTCCCACGGCTCCGCCTACCACCAGAATAGGTTTTACTGCGACAAATTCACTCATTGATGTCCTTTGTTGCTTGCCAGATAGAGGCCATAGGCAACCAGGCTGACCAGGAAGGAAACGAACAGCCCCAGGCTGGAATCAGCGAACAGGCCTTTTGCCAATGGGCCATCGATAAAGCCGGTTTTGGTCACCAGCAGCCCGCACAAGGCGCCGAGGAACCAGCAGAATAACGGCACCTTACGCACGCCACGGTTCTGGCCGTTCAGGCCGTACAGGGCATTACCGTCGTAACCATGATGACGGCGCACTTTAGCATAATCGAGAATGAAAATGGCTTCCCAGGCGGCAAGGAATACCCCGCAGAACACCAGGAAAGAGATAAATGGCCCCATAAAGTCGCCAGAGATAAACAGCACATAGATGGCGATGCCAAGGATGACCACGGCGTCAATGGAGACGGCCAGAGACTGTTTCACCTTCACGCCTAGCGTTAGCAGGTTAAGGCTGGCGGAGTAGAGACTGAGCACGGCAATAGTGACGATACCGGCGGTCGCAGCCAGCAGATAAGGGATAGCCATCCACGTTGGCAGCACCGAACCGATTAACGCAATCGGGTTGGCGGCGCTGGCCAGATCCGGCAGCTGTACCGAAAGCAGAATGCCGGTGAACATCAGCAGGATCAGAGGCAGACAGGCACCGCCAACCACGGCGGAAAAGATGCTTTTGTCTGAAGACTCAGGGCTTTGATAACGGCTGTAATCGGCCCCGGCGATGGCCCAACTGATCCCGGTACCGGCGGCGATCACCGAAACGGCGGGCAGGAAGCCGGTCAACCAACTGCCAGAAGGCAGTGACAACACTTTGCCCCACTCGGTGGTGAAGACGATATACAGCACCACAATCAGCGTCATGGTGCCGAATATCCGGCTGAACCAGCTCTGCATCCAGACTACCGTGTTCTGGCCCAGCAGGCTGACTACGATGGTCAAGCCACCAAACAGCAACAGGCTGAAAGCGGTAAGGGAGTGGCTTTCACTCAGGCCTATGGCCTGGAACAGCGCGGCCAGGGTGAGCGTGCCGGTGATGACGTTCACCGCTTCCCAACCCATCAGGTTGATCCAACTGAAGGTGGTGGGCGCGATGTTGCCCTTCAGACCAAAAATCACCCGCGATAAGGTCAAAGTAGAGGTGCGGCCACGTTTCCCGGCGAAACTGGTGTAGCCTACCAAAGCAAAACTGGCTACGCCGACCAATGCGGCCAGGATTGACTGGATAAAGGACAAGCCGAACGCGACAATAATTGCCCCGTACACCACGCCGAGAATGCCGATGTTGGCGGCAGACCATATCCAGAACAGCTCGAGCGGTTTACCGGTCTGCTCTGCATTCGGTACGCGATCGATCCCCGTGCTTTCTACTTTCCATGTCTCACTGCGGTTGATTTCACTCATGGTGCGATTTATTCCTGTTTGCGCAGCCTGAGGAGAGCGGCCGCGTAGGGCTCAAAATCTATTTGATTGGCGCTATTGATCGTGGCAATCCACTCCGCCGGGAAGGCGGCTATGCCGCGTAAGGCTCCGCAGATCGCCGTTGCCATGGCGCCAATGGTATCGGTATCTCCACCCAGATTGGCAGCCAGGATCGCACAACGTTGCGGATCGGTGTCTGCCAGTTCAACCAGCGCCAATGCCATTGGGATCGACTCGATAGTGTCCATCCCGGCACCGACGGTATGGTAAAGCTCCGCCAATGCTTCGCTATCCGGCAGATGGCCCAGGTTAGCGGTGAACTCCAGCGCCCAAACCAGACGGCGACTGAGCGAAGGGCTGAAGGTGGTGATATGTTGCTGTTGCACCTGCTCCACATGTGCAGGCAGTTCTTGCTTGATGGTGGCCCAATCCGCGCCTTCGACAGCCCGGCTAACGGCCCAGGCAATGGCAAAAGCGCCAGCCACGGCGATATCCGACTTGTGGGTCGGGCTGCAAGACAGCCTTACCGCTGTGATAAAGGCTGGCAAATCGCTACTTGGCAGCAGGCAACCTAATGGAGCGACACGCATGGCCGCTCCATTGGTCACGCCGTTAGCGGCGATCTCTGCCACCGGTGTACCGGCGCGGAACGCCAACAGCGCGGCTTTGGAGCTGGGGCCGAGGATATTTTTCTCAAAGGCTCCGATCCGTTCTGCCCACAGCATGATGTGGTGAGCAATACGTTCTGGCTCGACCCGGCCCTCTGCGGCCAACAGCGCATCCATCAAGGCAACGGCCTGCTGGGTGTCATCCGTGTATTCCCCGGCGATAAAGCCGTTTGCTGCGATATTTTCTGCCGGGCCAGGCAGGAAGTCGGTGATCCAACCAAAATAATCACTAACCTGTTGTAATGGCCACAGTTCTGACGGCATCCCCATCGCATCGCCTACGGCTTGCCCATAGAGCGCCCCGAGTATGGCGTGGTGAGGATTTTTTATATTATTCATTTATATGGGTGTTCCCTGGTGTTGGTGCTAACCGATGTAAAACATCAGTGTTGCTAATGTTAGTCGTAAAGTGGATCCAATTAAAGTCCAATAGTCGAAAAATGTGACTCCAATCTAAGTCCAATGCAAGCGTGCATGGTGTAATTACCCTGAATGTGACAAATATGGTAAAAACGAGGCGGTTGTGGAATGCGAACAAATCAGAGGTGGGTCCGATGAATGATTTTATTGCCTGGCTGCGTCAGCAGTTTTCACAGGCAGCGGCGGCACCACGTTACATCCAGCTGGCGAATTCCCTGGAAATTGCCATCAAGCAGCGTGTGCTGGGCGTTGGCGACTTTTTACCGCCGGAACGCGTGTTGGCTGAAGCATTGGATTTGTCACGCGTTACGGTCAGTAAGGCGATGAGGTTGCTGGAGGAACAAGCGCTGGTCTCACGCCAACAGGGCATTGGTACTCGAGTGGCCATGCACATCGGTTATTCCCTCAATCAGGATAGCGGCTTTACCGCGCAGGTTTTGCGCAGTGGCAGCAGCGTCAGCAACCAATGGCTGTTGCGTTCCTGCATAAAGGCACCCAGTGAGGTAGCCAAGGCTCTGGAGTTGGCAAGCGACAATATCGTGGTCAAGCTACGCCGCCTGCGGTTGATGGATGGCAATCCGGTATCGTTGGAGACCACCTATATCCCGACCCGTTTTTTGCCCGATCCCGAAGAGCTGGAACACTCGCTGTATGCACTATGGAAGTCGCGAGGGATTGTGCCAGAGGGCAGGCATTTTTTATTGAAAGCGGTTGCCAGCAATGATGAAAACGCCAGCTTGCTCAATGTGCAAAGCGGCGCGCCGCTGTTACGCATTGTCCAGATCAGCCGCAACGTTCAGGGCGAAGTGCTGGAGTTCAGCGAAACGCTGTGCCGCAGCGATGTGTACGAGTTTGAGGTCAAAAGCTGAGTAATCTGACAAATAACCATGCTCTTTTGGCGGCGAGTGCGTATAATCGCCGCCCGGCGATAAATTAACCTGCACAAGAGCACCCGAATGAGCACTACCAGCCTGATCCAACCCGAACGTGAATTGTTCTCCTACGAGCCTTATTGGGCCGAATGTTTTGGCCCCGCGCCGTTTTTACCGATGTCGCGTGAGGAGATGGACCAATTAGGCTGGGATAGCTGCGATGTGATTGTGATCAGCGGGGACGCTTACGTCGATCACCCAAGCTTTGGCATGGCGATTGTGGGCCGCATGCTGGAGGCTCAGGGCTTCCGCGTGGGGATCATTGCCCAGCCGGACTGGAGCAACAAAGAAGACTTTATGCGTTTGGGTAAACCGAACCTGTTCTTTGGCGTGACCGCCGGCAATATGGACTCGATGATCAACCGCTATACCGCCGATCGTAAGCTGCGTCATGACGATGCCTACACCGCCGGCAACGTGGGCGGCAAACGCCCGGATCGCGCCACCCTGGTCTATAGCCAACGCTGTAGAGAAGCCTATAAAGATGTGCCCGTCATCCTGGGCGGTATCGAAGCCAGCCTGCGCCGCATTGCCCATTATGATTACTGGTCGGATACCGTGCGCCGTTCGGTGCTGGTGGATTCCAAGGCCGATATGCTGATCTACGGCAACGGCGAACGCCCGCTGGTGGAGTTGGCGCATCGCCTGGCGGCGGGTGAAAAAATTCAGGATATCCACGATATCCGTAACACCGCAGTGATGCGTAAAGGGGCCATGCCGGGCTGGAGCGGGGTGGATTCTACTCGCCTGGACAAACCGGGCCGTATCGAGCCAATTCCTAATCCTTACGGTGAAGATTTGCCCTGTGCCGATGGCAGCACGCCAGAGCCAGAGGCCAAGCCCGTCACCGTACGTGCCGCCAAACCCAAGCCGTGGGAAAAAACCTACGTGCTGCTGCCTTCCTTCGAGAAGGTAAAGGCGGACAAGGTGCTGTATGCCCATACTTCGCGCATCCTGCACCATGAAACTAACCCTGGCTGCGCCCGTGCGTTGATGCAAAAACATGGTGACCGCTACGTGTGGATCAACCCACCGGCGATCCCGCTCACCACGCCGGAAATGGACAGCGTGTTTGCCCTGCCGTACCAGCGTGTGCCGCACCCATCCTATGGCGAAGAGCGTATCCCGGCCTACGATATGATCCGCTTCTCGGTGAACATTATGCGTGGCTGCTACGGCGGCTGTTCGTTCTGTTCAATCACCGAGCATGAAGGGCGTATTATCCAGAGCCGTTCGGAAGACTCGATCGTGCGTGAAATCGAAGAGATCCGCGACAAGGTGCCAGGCTTTACCGGGGTGATCTCCGATCTGGGTGGTCCAACGGCCAACATGTATATGTTGCGCTGTACCAACCCGCGTGCCGAGCAAACCTGCCGTCGCGCCTCCTGTGTGTATCCGGAAATCTGTACCTATATGGATACCAACCATGAGCCGACCATCAAACTTTACCGCCGCGCCCGTGAGCTGGAAGGGATCAAGAAGATCCTGATCGCCTCCGGGGTGCGTTACGATCTGGCGGTTGAAGATCCGCGCTATATCAAGGAACTGGCGACCCATCACGTGGGCGGCTATCTGAAGATCGCGCCGGAGCATACCGAAACCGGGCCATTGTCCAAGATGATGAAGCCGGGGATGGGCAGCTACGATCGCTTCAAGCAGCTGTTCGATCAGTATTCCAAACAGGCAGGGAAAGAGCAGTATCTGATCCCTTATTTCATCTCCTCGCATCCGGGCACCCGTGATGAGGACATGGTGAATCTGGCTCTGTGGCTGAAGAAAAACCGTTTCCGTCTCGATCAGGTACAGAACTTCTACCCGTCGCCAATGGCGAACTCCACCACCATGTATTATAGCGGCAAGAACCCGTTGGGTAAGGTGGGGTATAAGAGCGAAGACGTGTTTATTCCGAAGGGCGATCGCCAGCGCCGCCTGCATAAGGCATTGTTGCGCTATCACGATCCGCTCAACTGGCCGCTGATCCGCACCGCGTTGGAAGAGATGGGGATGAAGCACCTGATTGGTGGCCGTCGCGAATGCCTGGTGCCAGCACCGAGCATTGACGAGCAGCGCGAGGCCAAGCGCTTACAGCGGCATACCCGCCCGGCGTTGACCAAGCACACGGACATTACCCGCCAGCGCACGCCGTCCAACAAGCCACCGCGCAAGCCTATCCGCAACGGTAAGGCCTGATAGAGCAGGGAGCCCAAGTGGCTCCCTTTCTTTTATCCCCTCTAGGGGATATTCCATAAATTATCCCTTGGTGAGGATATTATTTTGTTATCCCTTTCAGGAAAGACTCTATGGAGCTAGCTATTGCAAGGCTACAAACTGTTATACGCCGCCTCGACCTTCAGCATATAACGCGGTGCCTGCGGTGAGGGATGGTACTGGCGCACATGCCAGTGAAAGGCCTCGGGTGACAGGTTGTTGATCATTCTGATGGCTTTTTTGCGATCGCTGGAGAAGGTACGTAGCAAGGCTCCTGCGCCGTTGGCATAGGCCACTTCAGTGGCATAGCGGCGGGTCACCGGATCGTCAATCCACTTCAGTTGCTGCTGTTGCAGCGCACCGATATAGGCCGCGCCCAGATCGATATTGGTTTCTGGATCCAACAGATCGTCATCATCCGGGCAGCCGCGTTTGCCTTTAAAGCGGTAGGCATCACAACCGGCGGTATTCGCCTTGAGCTGCATCAGGCCGATGGCGTTGGAAGGGCTGACAGCCTTGGGGTTAAAGCCGGACTCTACCTGAATAATGGCGGCGATCAGCTTTTCATCGACATCATACTCGTCGGCCGCGTCTTCGATTTCATCGTCATAGGCGTGAGGATCGTGGCTAGTACGCTGGTGCTTACTGGAACAGCCCGCCAGCACCAACAGCATTAACACCATGGTCAGGCGCGGCAAAGATGAGAAAGAGAAGGTCATGAAACTCCAAGCTGCTGTGATCGGATCGCTGCGCCATATCATAGCGCCAGTGACCGATAAGATCTTGGGTTAAAAGCCAATTAACGCGAGAGGCTGCCAACAATAAAGCAACGGGGCCGACAGTGCGACCCCGTGATGTTTACAGAGAGTCTGGATCCGGCCCCAGGCGGTTACCGATATCCAGCTTGGTGATTTCGCCCAGTTCGTCCTTATCCAGTTTGAAATCAAACACCTCAAAGTTTTCACGAATGCGCGCGGGCGTAACCGATTTCGGGATCACGATCAGGCCGCTGTCCAGATGCCAGCGCACGACGATCTGTGCCGGCGTCTTGTTGTACTTCTCCGCCAGCTTTTTGATGAGAGGTTGATCAAAGACGCCTTCACCCCCTTGCGCCAATGGGCTCCAGGATTCGGTGGCGATGTGATGAGTCGCGTTCCAGGCGCGCAGCTGTCGCTGTTGCAGCAGCGGGTGCAGTTCGATCTGGTTGATCACCGGCGCGACGCTGGTTTCATCCAGCAGACGTTGCAGATGTGGTGTGTGGAAGTTACAGACGCCGATGCTTTTCACCAGCCCTTGCTCACGCAGTTTGATCAAGCCGCGCCAGGCTTCGACATACTGATCCTGTGCCGGTTTCGGCCAGTGGATCAGGTAGAGATCGACGTAATCCAGCTTCAGCTTTTTCAGGCTGGTTTCCAGCGCTGCCTGCGGATCACCCTGATCGTCGTTCCACAGCTTGGTGGTGATAAACAGCTCTTCACGTGGGATCGCGGTGGCTTGCAGCGCGGCACCCACCCCTTCCTCGTTTTTGTAGATCGCGGCGGTATCGATGGAGCGATAGCCGACCTCCAGCGCCTTGGTGACGGCCTGCGTGGTTTCTTCAATGCTGGCTTGCCATACGCCGAGTCCCAACTGCGGCATCAGATTACCATCGTGGAGTTTGATGATGGGTTGCATGCGCTATCTCCTTATGACTGCTTTCAGGCCAAAGCCTGCTTACATGAATTTTAGTTCGCCACCTCAGTGCTTGCCGAGTTTGCGAGCTCAAGCGTGCATATCCAGTACTATACGATAACGGGCCTTGCCCGCTTCAAGATGCGCGATGGCATCGTTGACCTTGCTCAGCGGGAAATGCTCCACCTGCGGCTCAATGCCATGCCGGGCGCAGAACGCCAGCATATCGGCCAGGCGTGAAGGGGCACCGGTAGGTGAAGCGGAAAGTTCAGCCTGTTTGCTGATAAACGAGAATACCTGAACCGGCACCGGGTCGGGGATCGCCCCAACGAAGTGCAGGCGGCCTTTCGGGGCCAAGGTGCCGATAAAGGCATCCCAATCTAAAGAGGCACTGGCGGTGACCAGAATAAAGTCGAGCTGATTGGCGATGGCCTGTAATGCGGTGCCGTCATTGCTGGCCACCACGCGGTGTGCACCCAACGAAAGCGCTTCGTCACGTTTGCTGTTGGACGAGGTGAAGGCGGTGACTTCACAGCCCCAGGCATGCATAAAGCGGATCGCCATGTGGCCCAGGCCGCCGATACCGACCACGCCAACGCGCTGTGTCGGGCGGACATCGTACTGCAATAGCGGGTTGAACACCGTGATCCCGCCGCAGAACAGCGGCCCGGCGCTGGTCACGTCAACGCCTTCCGGCAGTGGGATCGCCCAGGCCCAGTGGCTGCGGATGCGATCGGCAAAACCGCCGTGGCGACCAATGATGGTAGGTTGTACCTCGTTGCACAGATGCTGATCGCCAGACATACAGGGGTGGCAGTGCATACAACTGCCGCGGTTCCAGCCAACGCCCACCACCTGGCCAATCTTCAGCCCTTTGTTCTGCGCATGGGCACCGAGCTTGGTGACTTTGCCCACCACCTCATGGCCAGGCACGAACGGATAGTGGGTCATGCCCCATTCATTATTGAGCATGGAGAGGTCGGAGTGGCAGACGCCACAGTAGTCGATAGCAACTTCAATTTCTTCGTCGCCTAATGCACCGGCGTCGAAGGTAAAGGGTTCAAGCGGCTGTCCCTGGCCGGGCGCGGCCCAGGCACGAATGCTATTGTCAGATACGGAGCTGGATTGGTTCGCCATAAAATTCTCCCATGAGTTAACGAGACGATGTTATGCGACGCGATCGAAAGCGCGGACAAGGCGCACAACCGTGCCCGATGATCGGTCGGGCACGGTAAGTAGAAACTAAAGCCTAGCAGGAAACTGTGATGTTGCGATGAAATCGTGCGCCAGCAATTAGCGTGCCGCTTGATAAATGCGTTGGCTGACTTCCAGCGTAATGTCCCCATGCTCGCCCAGAGCGGTCATGCCGTGCTGGTGCAACTTGTCGAGCAGCGCAGGGATGGAGCTACCGTCGAGTTGATAATCAGACAGGCGGGTTGGCACGCCCATTTGCTCAAAGAAGGCACGGGTGGCGGCAATCGCGCCGTCGATACGGCTTTCTTCGGAACCCTCACGCAGACCCCAGACGCGATCGGCGTACTGCAGCAGTTTTTCGCACTTCTGGGCTTGTTTCTCTACCAGCAAAGCAGGCAGGACGACGGCCAGGGTTTGCGCATGATCCAGACCGTGCATGGCGGTCAGCTCATGGCCCAGCATATGCGTTGCCCAGTCTTGCGGCACACCGGCACCGATCAGGCCGTTCAGCGCCATGGTGGCACTCCACATCACGTTGGCACGTACCGCATAGTTTTCCGGTTCGGCCAGCGCACGTGGGCCATCTTCCAGCAGCGTTAACAGCAGGCCTTCGGCAAAGCGATCCTGCACCTTGGCATCGACCGGATAAGTCAGGTATTGCTCAATGGTGTGGACAAAGGCGTCCACTACGCCGTTGGCGATCTGGCGCGGCGGCAGTGAATAAGTCACCACCGGATCAAGCACGGCGAACAGAGGCTGCACCAACGGGGAGAAGAAGTGCTGTTTGTCGCCGCTGCTCTTACGGGTGATCACCGCGCCGCTGTTGGATTCGGAGCCGGTCGCTGGCAAGGTCAGCACGCAACCCATCGGTACTGCGCTGACGATCTCGCTGCCCACGGTTTTCAGGATATGCCAAGGATCGCGATCGGCCTGGTAGTCGGCCGCTGCCGCGATGAATTTGGTGCCATCAACCACTGAACCGCCGCCGACCGCCAGCAGGAAGTCGATCTTTTCTGCCCGCACGATTTCCACCGCTTTCATCAGGGTTTCATAGGTCGGGTTAGGTTCGATACCGGAGAACTCCTGCACGTTGCGGCCAGCCAGCGCGGCATAGACCTGATCCAGCACGCCGTTGTTCTTCACGCTGCCACCGCCGTAGGTGATCAGAATGCGGGCGTCTGCCGGGATTTGTTTGCCTAATTCGGCAATCTGGTTTTTACCGAACAGGATTTTGGTTGGGGTGTGGAGGATGAAGTTTTGCATTATCGTATTCTCTTTTCGCGTCAGGGAAGCGCCAGCGGCGCAAAATAACTGGGGTCTATTGTCGGCAACCTGGCACGATCGCACAATGCACATTCCTGTCGGTGTCTTGCCTATTCCTACACTACACTGTAGAAAATGCATGTTTATGGTTATTATCCGTGTCGAATTATTCAGACGACCAGAGGGGCTTGCTGATGGAGAACGTTGAACTACGTAGCCGTATGGCGCGCCAGGCGATGCGCTTTGCCACTGCCAAAGGCTATAGCCCAACGCCCGTACCCATGGTGAAGGTGCTGTATTCCGACGAATATTACCCGCGCCAGCCGGTGATGTATGAGCCAGGCATTGTCATCATCTTTCAGGGTCACAAGGTGGGCTACTGTGGCAGCAAGGTGTTTCAGTACGATCCGCGCAATTACCTGCTGATGACGGTGTCGCTGCCGTTTGAGTGTGAAACCTTTGCCAGTCCGGAACAGCCGCTGGTGGGGCTGGCGGTCAATATCGACACCCAGATGCTTCAGGATCTGCTGATCGATATCGGTGATGACGATTACCTGATGCAGCCCAGGGGTGAAAGCTGCGGCGTTAACCTCTCGGTGCTTAGCGATGAAATGCTGTGCGCCACCGAACGTCTGTTGGACGTGATGGAGAAACCGTTGGATGCGCGAGTGCTGGGGCCACAGATCGTGCGTGAGCTGCTTTATTACGTGCTGCGTGGCAGCTGTGGTGCTTCGTTGCAGGAGCTGGTTAACCGGCATACCCATTTCAGCCAGATCGCCAAGGCGTTACGGCGGATTGAAAACCAGTATGCCGAGAACCTCAACGTCGAACAGTTGGCGTATGAAGTGAACATGAGCGTGTCGGCGTTTCACCATAACTTTAAGGCGGTGACCAACACCTCGCCGCTGCAATATGTGAAGTCGTATCGCCTACACAAGGCGCGTTTGCTGATGTTGCATGACGGTCTTAAGGCCAGCACGGCGGCGATCCGCGTGGGCTACGAGAGCGCTTCGCAGTTCAGCCGCGAGTTTAAGCGGCTGTTTGGCATTACGCCGAGCGATGAAATCGCCCGGCTGCGGGACAACAGCGCCATCATGCAGGGTTAGCGCGCTAGGACGATTTTGCCGAACGGGCCGCGATCGAGGTGATCGAGCGCCGCGGGTAGCTGATCGAAACGGTAACGCTGGTCGATGACGGGCTTGATGCCGTTGGCGTCGACGGCGCGAACCAGATCTTCCAATGCGCGGCGATGGCCGACGGCAATCCCCTGGATCTGTGGCGACTTCAGCAACAGCAGGCCTGCGGGGATGGCGATCTCCGCGCCTTCCAGCATGCCGATCACGGAAATACGCCCGTGGATCGCCACCGCACGTAGGGAGTTGAGCAGATTGCTGCCACCCACGGTTTCGACAATATGATCGATACCGCGATCCTGCGTCAGTTGATAGATCGAGTCCACCCAATCCCCTTGCAGGCGATGAATGCCGTGATCGGCCCCTAACGCCTTGGCTCGTAGTAGTTTCTCTTCGCTGCCGGAGGTGATAAAGACCTGCGCTCCGTGGGCTTTGGCAATCTGTAGCGCGAACAGGGCAACACCACCGGTGCCTTGCACCAATACCGATTCACCGGCACGCAAATGGCCGCGTTCTGCTAAGGCGAACCAGGCCGTCAGCCCGGCGCAGGGCAGGGTACTGGCTTGGGCATCGTCTAATGTAGTAGGTGACGCGCTCAGCCAGCTCTCATCAACCACCACGTATTCCGCCAGCATCCCTTGATAAGTACCGCCTGATGCACGATAAGGCGGAATGCGGGCATCACCGTCGGGTTTTCCGTCGATCCAGTCTGGGCTAAAGGTAGAGATCACCCGATCGCCAGGGCGAAAACGCGTGCTGCCGCTTCCCACCGCGTCTACCACGCCAGCCATATCCGAGGCAGGGGTAAACGGCAGCGGCAGATCCAACGGCATGGTGCCTTCTATCACCATCTTATCGCGGTAGTTCAGCGCCACGGCGTTCACTTTCACCCGAACCTGATGTGGGCCCGGCTGTGGAATGGCGCTCTCGGTTAATTGCAGATGCTCACGCCCTATGGCGTTCATCGTCCAACGTTGCATGGTATTGGCCATGTAGTGCTCCTGATGGGGTGAAGATATTCACAGATAATAACGTTGATTTAAAATCACCAGTGGCGATAATTTTTCCCAAGATTGTTTCCTAAAAGGCTACAAAAGATGAACGACCGATTAAGCGGCATCTCGGTATTGGTCAGCGTGGTGGAGGCGGGCAGCTTTGCGCTGGCGGCCAACAGGCTGCATCTTTCCCGTTCGGCGGTGGGTAAAACTATCGCCCGGCTGGAACAACGGCTGGGCGTGCGGTTGTTTCACCGCACTACCCGCAGCCTGAATCTGACTGACGATGGCGCGCTGTTCTATGAGCGTTGTTTACGGGCGTTGGAGGAGATCCGCGTCGCAGAGAACCTGTTGGAAAGCGGTAAGCGGCAGGTCAGTGGCCGGTTGCGGGTCTCGATGCCGGTGCTGATTGGCCGCCTGTGTATCGCGCCGGTGCTTACCGCATTGGCGCGTGAGCATCCAGGATTGGAACTCGATCTTTCATTTAGCGATCGGGTGGTGGATGTGGCTGAGGAGGGATTCGATCTGGCGGTGCGTAACGGCCCATTGCCAGACAGTGCCGGGCTGGTGGCTAGAAGGCTAGGGGATAACCGTATGACCCTATGCGCCTCGCCGGATTATCTGGCTCGCTGTGGTACGCCGAACAGCGTTGAGGAGCTGTTCCAGCACGATGCCATCGCTTATCGCTACGCCGCAATGATACGTAGCTGGTTGATCCCGTTGGCCGACGGCACAATGCGAGACGTGATGCCGAAAACCCGCTTGTTGATGGATGATTTGCAGGCGATTGCCGACGCGGCGGTGGCCGGGTTTGGTATTGCCTGGCTGCCATGCTGGCTAATCCGTGATGCCTTGCTGGAAGGTCGATTACAGCAGGTATTGGGGGAGGTACCGGGGAAAGACTTTGAAGTGCATGCCGTCTGGCCGCTTACGCCGCATTTACCCTTGAAAGTGCGGCTGGCGGTGGATGCGCTGGTCAGCCACCTGCCCGCGAGGATGGCGCTATAGCCGCGCCACCCGATTCAGGAAGCGCGTTTTTTACGCCAAACGACCAGCATCACGCCCAGCAGCCCAACGACCAACAGCACCATCGGCAGGATCATCAGCCCGGCCATCACCTGATCTTCGTGGCGTTTCACCAGCGGGATTTGGCTAAAGGCATAGCCTAGCGTGACTACCGAGCCTACCCACAGCAAGCCGCTGAGCCAGTTAAAGATTTGAAAACGGGCGCTATTGAGGCCCGAGATACCGGCCATGGTTGGCAGCAGGGTACGTACGAAGGCCAGGAAACGGCCAATCAGTAAAGCGACCAGGCCGTGGCGGTTAAACAGCATGTGCGCGCGCTGGTGGTATTGCGCCGGTAGCTGTAGCAACCAGCCTTTCACCACCGAGGTATGGCCAAGCCATCGCCCTTGCAGATAGCTGAGCCAACAGCCAAGGCTGGCGGCGACCGTCAGAATAATCAGCGTGGGGATAAAGTTCATCACGCCTTTGGCGATCAAGGCACCGGCCAACAGCAGTAAGCTATCTCCGGGCAGGAAGGAAGCGGGCAACAAACCGTTTTCCAAAAACAAGGTGGTAAAAAGGACGGCATAAACCACCCAAATCACGCTGGGATCGGCAAGTGCAGTAAAGTCTTGCGTCCACAGTGCGTGAACAATTTCTCTTAATACATCCATTCTTTATCCTGGGGTGCCTGGGCTGACTTTCTATAGGCTACCGTGCTGTTATAGCCATGCTCACCGGTAAATATAGGCCACACACGGCGGTGAGGCCCTTGAGCACCATATAGTGTACCGCTATTAGCTTAAGCGGACATTAAACAGAGCATAGAAAATGTGGCAAAGGCCGTAAAACTCGGAAAAAGTACAGGCGACCGTCGGTATGGCCAAGTAAAAACGCTGTAAAACCTTGTACCTTGCTGTGTGATTTTATCTAGCCCTTACGTAGGGGGATGCATGCCTCGCTTGCAGACGTTTTCCCGCAGTCATGGCTGAGCTATTCACACCGTTTGTGGCATGTTGGGGTAAAAATCAGCAGTTTGAGTGATGATTTTGTTAGCATTATGGGTGGGCAATGTTATGCCAAAAGACGCGCAAACCCTGATAGTGACTGGGGTTGTATCATTTTTTGCTCGTCGATGCGTAATTCTTCAAATAATAATGATAACTACTATCAATCCCTGATTGGTTTGATATGATCGCACGCTGAATTCTTCCTTAAATGTTGAAATGGGTGGAGGCACAGCGTGAAAACGGCTGGCAAAATGACAAATCAAAGTGCTCAGGGCGCAGGCCGTGGGCAATGGGGCGCATTGGGGCGCAGTGTGATCGCCTCACTGGTGTTGGTGGTGGGGTTGGCGGGCAACGCTCAGGCGGCACCGGCCACTGCACCAGCAGTCGCTGAAAGCGTTGCCGCGGCAACGACACCGGCCACACCAACAGCGGTAACCCCAGTGGCGGGTACCCCGGAAAATATCACCCCGGTTAATCCTGAACCGACCATCCAACCGCCTGAAACGCGCGGCATGGACCTTTCCGTCTGGGGCATGTATCAGCACGCCGACATCGTGGTGAAAATCGTGATGATTGGCCTGGTGCTGGCGTCTATTGTCACCTGGACTATTCTGTTTGCCAAAGGCAGCGAGCTGTTTCGTTCCAAGCGCCGTCTGCGCCGTGAGCAGTTGGCGCTGGCCGACGTGCGTTCGCTGGACGATGCCTCCGAACTGGCGCAAAGCTTCTCGCAAGAGAGCATCAGTGCGGTGCTGCTGCAAGACGCGCAGAACGAACTTGAGCTGTCGGCGGCCTCTGACGACAATAACGGTATTAAAGAGCGAACCGGTTTCCGTCTGGAACGCCGCGTAGCGGCCTACGGGCGTCAGTTGGGGCGCGGCAATGGCTTCCTGGCCACCATCGGCGCTATTTCACCGTTTGTCGGCCTGTTTGGTACCGTATGGGGCATCATGAACAGCTTTATCGGCATTGCCCATTCGCAAACCACTAACCTGGCGGTCGTTGCCCCGGGGATTGCAGAAGCCTTGCTGGCCACCGCGCTCGGTCTGGTTGCAGCTATCCCTGCGGTAGTGATCTACAACATCTTTGCTCGTGTCATCGGCGGCCACCGTGCTCAGGTGGGCGATGTGGCGGCACAGGTGCTGCTGCTGTTGGGCCGCGATCTGGATCTGGCGGCCTCGGCCGATGCCAAACGTTCGCAGCATGCGCACCAACTGCGGGTGGGGTGAGTTATGGCGATGCGCTTAAATGAAGATCTGGACGACAGCGGCGAACTGCATGAAATCAACGTGACGCCGTTTATCGACGTCATGCTGGTGCTGTTGATCATCTTTATGGTGGCTGCGCCGCTGGCAACGGTAGATATTCGTGTCGATCTGCCTGCTTCTTCCGCTAAACCGCAGCCGCGTCCGGAAAAACCGGTGTTCCTGTCGGTGAAGGCAGACAAGCAGCTGTACGTGGGCGATGAGCCTGTGACGGCGGAACAGCTGACGGCGGTGCTGGATCAACGTACGCAGGCGAATAAAGAAACCACCATCTTCTTCCAGGCGGACAAGACCGTAGATTATGAAACGCTGATGAGCGTGATGGATACGCTACGCAAATCCGGCTACCTGAAGGTGGGGCTGGTGGGGATGGAAGGCGTGGCCAAGTAACGCTTAACACCGCTGTTAAAAACATCTGAAGGGGCTGTTTAGCCCCTTTGTCTTATCTAGATACCAACCTGAAAATTCCTACGCTAATCACTGATTGCGCTTCAATAGTCTGAATGGTGCCTGTGGTATTCCGGCATTGAACATTTCTTGCAGAAATTCTGGCATGTTACAATTGATAATGATACTCTTTATCAATTGGGTGTATTCAAGAATGGTATAGAGACTAATTAGTATTAATTGCAAAATTTGGGGGCGTGATGCGGGAAGGGGAAAGCGGTATCGCTGAGCGAAAACTGTTTATGACATTAGCTGTTGGGCTATGTCCCTTGTTTTTGCTTTTCTGTTACTTTAAATTAAACCCAACTGCCCAACTATTTGAACTTGGCGTTGAGATAACTAAAATTCACCCGATAAATATATCCTCTGATAATATGTTATTAAGTTCAGTCTTAGGGGTGTATTGCAAGTTAGCGTTATTTTTTGCCTTTTACTTTGTCATTAAATACAGAAGTCATCTACGGCTTAAGCTTAGTGGTGTCGGTTTGTATTCGATAATAGTCAGATTTTTTCTCTTTTCTATCGTTTACGCTATATATATTTATATGTTTATTTTTTGCTCACTTGATGTATCACATGGAAACAGATTGCTTAAATTATTATCTTCTAATGATTATTTTCTTTTTGTCTATTACGTGATTACTTTTACTGGGATATATTTATTTACTTCACTTTTCCTATGGTTTTTGGTGAGATTCCCATCAGAGTACGCAGCCCGACGATAAGAGCGCCGGGCTTTATATCAATTTAATAAATCTATGATTTTATTGTTCAGTGTTTCGGCAAGTGACGCGTCAATAAAAGATGACGCAATGCTAATTACCAGGATGGCGGCTATTACTGGTAATACATACATTGAAAATAAAGAGAGTATTCCAGTCACTATTGCCAAGGCAACACTAGACGCTACTCCACTCAACACCATAGCTTCCACCTCTAACATCAGTGGCTTCCAATTCCCAGATTCGTAGCCCTCTATACTTTTTTCGCGTATTTTCTCAGCCTTAATCACCAGATCTGCGACTTTAAAGAATCGGCCAAAATTACTGAGCTTGTTTGCCATGTCGTTAACATTCGTATATCTCCAGGCATGAATAAGAGCATCTCTGTCTCCTTTGTTGATTTTCATACCAGGGGTTGACATGATTTTATTTAAAGATGCCATTGCATCATTAAAGTTTCTTATTCTCTTTCCTTAGAAATTTTTAATGTTATTGGCAATTTCATCAGCAGCAAGTTGGTAATTTTTACCCAAACGTTTACTGATCCCTTCTGCTGAGCTGGAAACAATGGTAGAAATGTTTAGCAAAAACGCTTTTTCTGCTTTGGCCTTTGCCTCCTTTTGTTTTTTAAGTGCCTCTTTAAATGTGCCCTTATTCATTCCACCAAATTGAGCAAATCGAGTCATGTATACTTTTTTGGCTAAAGGCATATTTCCTTTGCTCAATGCACTTCTGAGTTCTTTATAATCTTTTCCATTCTTTATATAGGGACAGTTTTTCTGTCCGCAGCGCAGGCAAATATTATTGTCTAATAACTCCTTGGTTTGGTCAGATACTGAGTTATCTCCTGCAGGCTAAACAATCATTAGATCGCCAGAGTCAATACCTGTTGTAGGCCAACCCCAAGCGCCACCGTCCCATGCTAGCCCCGGTTCTGGAGCTACTCCATTATTCCAACTGTAGGGATCGTAGCCAACAATTTCATCAATCATATGAGTTCCTCTTCTTGTTCACAATTAGGTTGAGCTCTGTATATGTGTTTATATACAGTATTGAGAATGATATTCGTTTCCAGTGAGCAACTCAATGAATGATAATGATTCTCAGTTGTGCCGTAACTGACACAAAACTGACAAGTGTTGGCTTTGCCAGCTATCCTCGCTGCTCCCTGATGTGCCGCCTGTTGCATAACCCTCGATAGCCATATTCGCCATTCTTCCGCTTAAAAAATAACCAGTCAGAAGTATGGAGAAATTGTGAATTTACGCTTTCCTGCGTTTAAGTGGTAATAATTATCATTACAATTCGCAATTACAAAAATGGTTACAATTATTATTATCTACTTTAAATAAAAGGGATTATTACGATGGTTATACCTAACAACAGCAGACTGCGACCTTGTGCGATCTTGTTGGCGGGGCTTTTCAGTAGCGGTGGGATGGCGGCAGAGGAGGTGCCAGTAGAAGACAGCGAGACCATGGTGGTGCGTGCCACTGCGGCGGAAGAACTGAAACAACAGCCCGGGGTTTCGATTATCACCGCCGAGGATATACGCAAAACGCCACCGGTCAACGACCTCTCCGACATCATCCGCAGAATGCCAGGCGTCAACCTTACCGGCAACAGCGCTAGCGGTAGCCGAGGTAATAATCGGCAGATTGATATAAGAGGAATGGGGCCGGAAAACACCTTGATCCTGATCGACGGTGTCCCGGCAACCTCACGTGATTCAGTGCGTTATAGTTGGCGTGGCGAAAGGGATACTCGTGGCGATACCAACTGGGTACCCGCAGAAATGGTTGAACGCATTGAGGTGATACGTGGCCCGGCGGCAGCCCGCTATGGTTCGGGTGCAGCTGGCGGGGTAGTTAATATCATTACCAAACGTCCAACCAAAGATTGGCATGGCACGCTTTCGCTGTTTACCAACCAGCCCGAAAACAGCAAGGAAGGGGCGACCAACCGCGCCAACTTCAGTTTAAGCGGCCCGCTGGTCAGTGACGTGCTGACCATGCGCCTGTTCGGTAACATCAATAAAACCGATGCCGATGCCTATGACATCAACACCCAGCAGAACGGTTCCTATGCCGCAGGGCGTGAAGGCGTCAGAAACAAAGATATCAATGCCT
The DNA here is from genome assembly GCF_059697885.1 of Serratia sp. NCCP-200. Taxonomy (NCBI): domain Bacteria; kingdom Pseudomonadati; phylum Pseudomonadota; class Gammaproteobacteria; order Enterobacterales; family Yersiniaceae; genus Serratia; species Serratia sp. NCCP-200. The sequence goes on along the minus strand of NZ_BAAKUJ010000004.1, from coordinate 143,651 downwards.
CACTCTCCTGGAGAATAGACCCGCAGCAGATCCTCGACTTTGACTATGCCTACAGCCGCCAAGGCAATATCTACGCGGGCGATACCCAATACAGCAATGGCAATCTCAGCCCAGGCGGTCTGGTGGCTTCGCTGTACGGCCAGGAAACTAACCGCCTGTATCGCCAGAGCTACGGCATTACCCATAATGGCATCTGGGACTGGGGCCAATCCCGGCTGAACTTTAACTATGAGAAAACCAACAATACCCGTCTGGCGGAGGGCACAACTGGCCGCATCGAGGGGATGATCAACGACGATACTTACAACACCAGCCGGCTGGAGAATTATCGCACCGGCGGTGAGCTGAATATCCCGCTGGATCTGCTGTTTGAGCAGAACGTCACGCTGGGTGCCGAGTGGAATCGTGAAAAGCTCAACGATCCGGCATCCATGCAGATGACCGACTCCAGTGGCATCATCATCGGCGGCGTCTCTGGCGATCCCTCCGAGCGCAGCGCTAAAAATAGCGCCGACACCAGTTCACTTTATTTTGAGGATAACATCGAGCCGCTGGCGGGAACCTTTGTGATCCCTGGGTTGCGCTTCGACTATCACAATAAATATGGCGCTAACTGGAGCCCAAGCCTGAACATTTCGCAGGAGCTTGGCGAGTATTTCAAACTGAAGGCCGGTATTGCCCGAGCCTTTAAAGCGCCAAACCTGTACCAGTCCAGCGAAGGCTATCTGTTATCCACCCGTGGTAACGGGTGCCCGAAGGACATAGTTTCAGGCAGCTGCTATCTGCTGGGGAATAACGATCTGGATCCGGAAACCAGCGTTAACAAAGAGATCGGCCTGGAATTTACCTGGGCAGGTTACGATGCAGGCATCACCTATTTCCGCAACGACTATAAAAACAAGATCGTGGCGGGCACCGAGATTGTTGGCTATGCCTCTAACGGTTACAACATCTTGCGTTGGGAAAACGGCGGTAAAGCGCTGGTCGAAGGGTTGGAGGGTAACCTGGTGGTGCCATTGGTTGAGGACATGCTCACCTGGCGCACCAACGCGACCTATATGATCACCTCCGAAAACAAGGATACCGGTAATCCTCTGTCGGTGATCCCCAAGTATACGGTGAATACCCTGCTGGATTATCAGGTCACCGATAAGCTCTCCACCAACCTGAATTGGACGATGTATGGTCGGCAAAAGCCGCGCGAATATGCGGAGATCCGTAACGAAGCCGGCACGCTTTCCACTCAGGAAGTCGGGGCTTATTCGGTGGTGGGCATTGGCGTCAATTACGATCTGATGAAGGATCTGAGCCTGAAAACCGGCGTCACCAACCTGTTCGACAAGCAGATCTACCGTGAAAACGAAGGGGCTTCGACCTACAACGAACCGGGCCGGGCCTATTACGCGGGCCTGACCCTGTCGTTCTAATCGCGGCTGGTATGACGTATCCCCTCTGGTGAGGGGATACCATTAGCCACGAGCATGTGCCGCAGCGCGAGAGATTTGCTCATCGGAAGGACGCACGCCGGTGTACAACACAAACTGCTCCAAAGCCTGTAAAGCGATCACTTCTGCACCGGTCACCACCTGCAAACCCTGCTCCCGTGCATAGCGGATCAGCGGGGTTTCTGCTGGCAGTGCAACCACGTCGAAAGCGATCTTGGCAGCCTTGATGGTGGCCGGTTCAAAGGCCAACTGCTCGGCTTCGCTACCGCCCGCCATGCCGATCGGCGTGACGTTAATCACCATCTCAACCTGCAAATCGCCTACTTCTGGCTGCCACTGATAACCATACTGCGCTGCCAGCGCCTGGCCTGCCTGTGGGTTGCGCGCAATGATATGGCCGTTCTTGAACCCTGCATCGCGCAGGGCGGCGGTCACCGCTTTGGCCATACCGCCGCTGCCACGCAGGGCAAACGAGGTGGCCGGGGGGATCTGGTATTTCGCCAGCAGTTTGGCGATGGCGATATAGTCGGTGTTATAGGCCCGCAGGAAGCCGTCGTCGTTGACGATGGTATTGACTGACTCAATTGCTGTGGCCGACGCATCCAGCTCATCAAGGAACGGAATACAGCTCTCCTTGAACGGCATGGAAACCGCACAGCCGCGAATACCCAAAGCGCGCACGCCGCCGACCGCTGCCTGAATATCTTTGGTGGTGAACGCCTTGTAGATGAAGTTCAGATCCAGTTCCTGATACAGATAGTTGTGGAAACGGGTGCCGAAATTGCCTGGCCGACCGGCCAGTGACATACACAGCTGCGTATCTTTGTTGATTTCACGACTCATAGCAGGCCCTTAGCGCATTGAAATAAGTGTCCCCACCGGCTGGCAAGCATCCGGCGGGGATAATCGGTTCAGCTTACGCCAAAAGACGGGTTATTGAGCACAATTTTTTCGGCATTGGTTTACCCCATTTTCGGGTAGATCCCAGGCCCGATAGGCAGCCCCAGCATGTACCACACCACTAGCAGCAGGGTCCAGACGGCGAAGAACACCAGCGGATAGGGCATGATCAGCACGTAGTAGGTGCCGAGTTTGGCGTCTTTCAGGTAGCGTTGCAGAAAGCCAAGGAATAGCGGCAGGAATGGCGACATCGGTGCCAGCGGCAGCACGGATGAATCCGCGATGCGGAAAATCATCTGGGCGAAGGCCGGGTGAAAGCCCAACAGCATAAACATCGGCACGAAGATCGGGGCCAGGATCGACCAGATGGCGGAGCCGCTGGCAATAAACATGCACAGGAAGGCGGACAGGAACATCAGGCCGAGGAACGCCGGTGCGCCGCTCATTCCGGCCGCCTCCAGCAGATCCGTCAGGCCGATGGCCATAAACTTGCCCATGTTGCTCCAGTTGAAGAACGCTACAAACTGCGACAGCGGGAACACCATGACGATAAAGCCCGCCATGTTCTTCATCGGCTCCACCAGCTGGTTGGGAATATCGTCCGGGCGGCGGATGCTCTTGGTGACGACGCCGTAAGTGATGGCGACGGTGAAGAAGAACAGGATGATGATCGGCACAATGCCTTTAATAAAGGGCGAGGGGATCACCGAGCCGGTTTGCGGATCGCGCAGCGGGGCACCCTCCGGCACCACCAGCGCTGCCATCACGGCGATAAATACCAGCGCGGCGATCCCGCTCATCATCAGGCCACGGTTTTGTAATGGAGTGAGCACCTCTAGCTTGTCTTCGGCGGTGCCTTGCCATTTTGGTAGCCGTGGCTCGATAAACTTATCCGTTAGCAACGCGCCGGTAATGGTCAGGACGATCACCGAGGTGGCCATAAAGTACCAGTTATCGATCACGCTGACGTGGATTGCGCCGTCAACCGCTTTGGCCGCTTCGGTACTGATGCCGGAAAGCAGCACATCGGTGGTGACAATCAGCAGGTTGGCGGTAAACCCCGAGCCGACACCGGCGATCGCCGCCAGTAGCCCGGCAATGGGGTTACGCCCGACGGCCAGGAAGATCAACGCCCCCAGCGGCGGCATGACCACCAGCGCGGCATCGGAGGAAATATGGCTGAAGAAGGCGATAAACAGCACCATATAGCTGGCGTAGCCGGCGCTGACGTGTGAGGCCATTTTGTACATCAGCGCCTGCAACAGGCCGACCTTTTCCGCCAGACCGGCACCGATCACCAGCGCCAGGATCGCCCCCAATGGCGCAAATCCGCTGAAGTTGTGGATGATATTGGGGAGGATCCATTGTATTCCCTCCACGCTCAGCAGATTTTTTACCTGGATCATCTCCCCGGTAGCCGGGTTTTTCACCACTAGGCCCAACCAGGAAATGAGCGCGGTGGCGAGCATTAACACCACGATTAAATAAACGAATAACAGGAAGGGATTGGGGATTTTATTACCGATACGTTCTATCCAGTAAAAAATACGCCCGGGGCTTTTATTGGCGGATGATGCTATCTCACTCATGATATTACCCTCTTGTCCGTCATCAGATTTTTATAGTTTTATGGGTCGCTATGGAGTCCTGGCTCGGAACGGGAGCCAGAACGGTTGGGATTTACTTCAATGGGGAAGGTTTCACCCCCGCAGGGATGGGGCATTGATAAGGCTGTTCGGCACGTTGCTGGCGGAACTCCTCGCGGCAGGCGTTCAGCAAAGCGTTATCGCTCAGTAAGGCGACGGCGGTAGCGGCCATCACTTTACCTGCCAGACACATGCCCTTATGGGCTATTGAGGTGCGGCCCTGGGCGACTAACTGCCAGGTATGCAACGGCGTCCCTAGGGCAAAGCAGGGGCTGAAGCACTGGGCCGTTGGCGTGACCCAACTGATGTCGCCGACGTCGGTAGAGCCGTACAGGATTTCTTGTGACTCCACGTAGGGAGAGACCTCGTCCATCAACACCTTATCGCCCAACTGCTTTACCCATTCCTGCCCAGCGACCCCACCGGTGCGTGAAATATTCAGTTTGGCATTGCGCAGGTCGTCCTTGCTGAGCGTTTGGCGGATCTCCGTGGCAAACCGCCGCTCTTCGTCGCTGTAATCCGGTAAGCCGAAATCGCACACGTACTGATACATCGCCTTTTCCAGGCGGCGATTGGGGACGTAGTTGGAGCAGGCTTTTTCAAAGTGCACGGTCATCTGGGTGTCGGTCATCAGCGCTGCACCTTTGGCAACGTTGACCAGGCGCTGGTAAATGTCCTGCACTTGATCGAGTTGTGGAGCTCGCACCAGGTAAAGCACTTCGGCATCGGCCTGCACTACGTTGGGGGAGCTACCGCCGGTATTGGTGACCGCATAATGCAGCCGGGCTTCCTGCACGATATGTTCACGCAAGAAGTTGGCTCCGGTGTTCATCAGCGTCACGGCATCCAGCGCGCTGCGGCCGAGATGTGGCGAGTTGGCCGCGTGAGCGGCGACGCCCTTGAAGCGGAATGCGGCCTGAATATTGGCCAGGCTGCTGGTATTGAACATGCCGCTGAAGCCTTCCGGGTGCCAGGTGAGGGCGGCATCCACATCGGCGAACAGCCCTTCACGCACCATAAATGTTTTACCAGAGCCGCCTTCTTCTCCTGGGCAGCCGTAAAAGCGTATCGTGCCGGTTAACTGTTGTTGTTCCATCCAGGCTTTAACCGCAAAGGCCCCGGCCAGTGCAGCGGTGCCGAGCAGGTTATGCCCACAGCCGTGACCATTGCCGTTTTCCACCAGCGGAGACGGAGTGGCACAGCCCGCCTGCTGGCTCAGACCGGCCAATGCATCGTATTCACCCAATAAGGCGATCACCGGATGGCCGCTACCGAAGCTGGCGATAAACGCCGTTTCAATGCCGCCAACGCCGCGTTCAACCGCAAAACCCTCTTGTTCCAAGGCGTTCGCCAGTAGCTCGGCGGAGTGGGTTTCGGTAAAGCGAGTTTCTGGGTGATCCCAGATCTCATCGCTTAAGGCACTGAAACGGGCCTGATGGCTATCGATGTAATGGTGGATAAAAGAGATCAGTTCCGGCTGTTTCATACTGCGCTCCCAAAAGTCGGTAGGTTCAGTGCCAGGGTGGCCAGCGTTTTTACCGCCACGCTGAGTACCTGCTCGTCAAAGTCGAATTTCTCGTTGTGATGCCCGGCGCTGAGTTCGCAACCGAAAATCACATAGGATGCTTGCCCACCGTGAGATTTCACCCGTTCCATCATGTAGGTGGCATCCTCTGAGCCCGCCGCCTGCTCGCGGCGATCCACCACTGAACCAAGCTCGCTGATGCTGAGCGCCTGGCGATGGATGTAATCCACCCAAGGTTGCGTCGGCTGGCTGCTTTGCGCCGCGCCCATCAGGGCGATGTCGTATTCCACCCCCTGCATGGTGGCGGCTCCTTGGATGACGTTGAGCGCCTGCTGGTAGACAAACTCGTTGATCTCATTGGTGGCACCGCGAGTCTCTACCTTCATAAAGGCGGAGTCTGCGATCACGTTGCGGCCGGTGCCCGCTTGCAACACGCCAACGTTTATACGTGAGCTGCCTTCGCTGTGACGAGGGATGGCATACAGCCCAATGCTGGCTTGAGCCGCTGCCAGCAGGGCATTGCGGCCATCCTCCGGTTTGGCACCGGCATGGGATGCCACGCCACGGAAAGTGACGTCCAGCTTGGTGGTAGCCATAAAGCTGTCGCTGCCGCACACCAGTTCCCCGGCCGGTACGTCGGTGCCGATATGCACGGCGGTAAAGAAATCGACATCATCGACCACGCCAGCTGCCACCATCGATTTGGCTCCGCGGGTACCTTCCTCGGCCGGTTGGAATATCAGCTTGATGCGGCCATGCAGCTGTGGCTCCAGGCTCTTGAATACCCGCGCCAACCCCAGGCCGATGGTGGTATGCCCATCGTGCCCGCAGGCGTGCATCATGCCGCTATTGCAGGAGGCGAAACCTTCACGGAATGGCAGATGGTCGGCATGCAGTAGTTCGTTGAGATCGAGTGCGTCCATATCGACGCGAAAGGCGATGGTGGGGCCAGGGCGGCCGGTATCCAGCGTGGCGACAATGCCGGTAAAACCACCGGAAAAGAAGGGTAGCCACTTCGCCAGGGCACCTTGTTCGATGGCTCGTTGTTCTTGCGCCGCCAGGATTTGTGCCGAGGGTAGCCCCATGCGGGCTTCAGCGTTGATCACCTCGCGGCCGAGTTGCAACTGATAACCTAATCGATCCAACTCTTCCGCCACCAGCGAAGCGGTACGGAATTCAAGCCAGCCAGATTCGGCATGGTGGTGGAAGTCACGGCGCCAGGCTTGCAGCTGCGGATACAGTTCGGTCACTAACGTTGAAAGCGGAGTGTTCATAGCAGTTTTCCATTAGTTATCACGCCTTGAATAAAATTCAGGCAGATGTGGTGCACTGACGAGGATCAGGCAATTAAATTAAAATTGAATATTTATGTAATTAGTTGCTAAAAAGCTGTGAAATGCGCCTATTGAGCGCAATACTGCGTGTAAATAAGCGAAATGATGATTGGGTTATTTATTTTGTTTTTTTCGAATGTACACAATGGTATCGGGTTAAATAAGATGCCAATATCTTGCTACTGATAAACAACGGTTATCGCAAATCGCCTATGCCAGCCTCGATAAAATTGCACCAGTTACGCGCCTTTGTGGAAGTCAGCCGCCAGGGCAGTATCCGCGCCGCGAGCCGTACCTGTAACCTTTCCCAGCCTGCGTTGACCAAGTCGATTCAGGAGTTGGAAGAGGTGCTCGGCGCCAAGCTGTTTGTCCGCCGCAGCAAAGGGGTGGTATTAACCGACTGCGGCGATAACTTTTTTCAGCATGCCAGCCTGATCCTCGAAGAGCTGCGTGTAGCGCAGGAAGATATTCAGCAGCGGTTGGGGCTAGCGGGCGGCTCGGTCAATATCGGCGTTGGTGGCAGCGTTGCTCGCACGGTAATGCCGAAAGTGATCACCCAGTTTCACCGCGAATATCCCAATGTGAAGGTGCGCATCGTGGAGGGGCAACTGGTCTCGATGATCCCGGAGCTACGCCAGGGGGAGTTGGATTTTACCATTAATACCTACTACCCCAGCAGCATGGACAATGAGTTGAGCTTTGAGCGGCTGATGGAAAGAGAATACAAGGTGGTGGTACGCAAAGGGCACCCTTGTGAGAACGCCCGTACGCTCAAGGAGTTGCAACATTGCGATTGGACTATGCCAACCCCTAATGGCAGCTACTACCGCCTGCTACATGAACTGTTTGGTGATATGGGGATGGCACCGGCGATCAGCGTCACCTGCGAAACCTTTATGGCCTGTACCAGCCTGGTGGCGCAGAGTGACTTTGTCAGCATTCTGTCGGTTGATGTGATTTCCGATCCTATCCTGGGCCGCCATCTGGTCGCGTTGGAATTGGACGAAGCCTTACCACAAGCGACCTTCTACCTGATCCAACGTAAGGATACGACGCTCACGCCGATGGGCGCCTACCTGGCCCGCCTGTTCAGGCAGCATTGCCGGTAGCTGCCTCTGCGTGGTGCCGCTAGCGGCGAATGCAGACGATCAGAGGATTAGTAAACCCTTTGAAGATTATAGCGTTGTTTTTGAGTGCTCTGACCTTGGAGTAAAACTCAATGCCTGGGGTTTGCGGTAACACTCTGTTCTGCCATAAGTCTTCAGGTAAGGTATCCATGGCGTGCCTCTCCGTACGGGTAAAGACGGCTTTATTGATGTTGTCCAGTTCGGACGGTTCCAAGGTAAAATGGATGGATCTCCTCATAATATAGTGGTTCCCTTGATGCTTGACCGAGCCTAGGAACTTCATGATCCCGCTATGTTTAGAAGAGTAGATGACGTCGATATGGGTATTGACCTCGACCTCATCATCATTATCACCCTTGACTCCCAGATGGGAGAATATCTGAGCATCACAATGGAATGGCTTATAAATCAGTAATTGATACGTATAAAAAAGCAGGGCACCTAGACTTATAATCAACAACAAGGCTACGGCGAACTTTTTCATATTATTACTCTTTACTACTCTATTGTTTTGTAATTTAAGCAATTTCTATACCTGGATGTGTCAATTTTACTACAGGCTGCGAGCAGTTGAACTCTAAGACGTTCGTTATCAGGGTGCGCTTCGGCATAGAAAACATCCAGGTCTTCCCGCGAACAATCTATCCCTTCTTTTGTCATCTCGTTGATGATTTTAGCCGTATAGTCTTTATCTGGCTTGTTGTCATTCAAGTTGTAGATGCTGCATTTTTCATGTAACACCAGAAAGTTAACGCTTTCTTTTTTGGTGTGTACCAGTGTGGTCATGCCGATCAGCGTGGTCAATAATAGTAACAGTGCCAGCACGAAAGACAGCATACGGTGTTTCTTTAGCGACAAATAGAGTGAACTACGATCCTTTGGTTCGCTGATTTCTACAGACATGCCGATAGGGTTAACATTTAACCCCTCATTGATCATGACGTTATCATCGCTTGGTACCTGTTCAGTGATGACTGCCTGAACCGGGTGGATCTCTGCGTCTATCCTAAATCCAACGCGGGGCACCGTAAAGATAATATCCTTACTAACTCCAAGGGTGATGAACGCCTTTCTTAGCTCACTAATATGATTATTCAGGCTGGCATTGGACGGTGAAAAGCCATAATCCTCCCACACGTTTTTGAGGATGTCATCGCGCACCAGATTGATTCTATTGTTATTAATCAGCTCACTTAACAGGCGGGTGGCTGGCTTAGATAATTCAACAGACTGCTGTGTATCGCTTTTTAAGATTAATAATCTATTGTCCGGATCAAACGTCACTGTAAGATTTATTATATATTTCATGGTAGTAGCCTAACATCCTTGGTACTTGCTATGTGTTGCACTCAACTATAAGAATAGTCTTGGTATGTCAATTTATGGGGAATTTAGTTGCAATACGCACTCTGAGTCAACCCTTGTCTTCACTATTTTTTTAGCCAAAATAATTTACTGAAAATTAGCCAGAATTACCTGCTTACTAGGTGGTTGCAAACCAATCAAAAAAGATTTATTATTTTATTTTTACGTAATTAACAGCATTAAATGCTAATTAATCATCATTATTTGGGTTATTTTGCTTTATATTTTTTTGGCCTATAACATGGATCCTCCGTCGAAAACAGGATTTCTCGGTGGCAGATAAATGAGCGAAATGAAATTGGTTGCTTTGAGGGAATAAAATGAAACCGCATATTGTTATTGCCATTCAGGATACCAACCGCTTTTATGCATTAGGGATGCAACATATTTTGCAGGCCTATTTCCAGAAAAAGGATTGCACATTGAGCTTTGTGTCGCTTTCCTATGAGACGACAATCGACCTGCTGGTTTGGGCTAAATCCAACAACGGACCGGTGCTGGCCAATCGCCTATGGGAACAAAGGGTAAACGGGCTGTTTGGGACGATTGTTGTACGGGAAAATACCATTGAGGATATTAAGCTAGTCAAGCCTGAGCATAATGGCGCCAGTGTATTAGGCCGTAGAGAAACGGTTGAGGCGGTGGTACGTTTGCTAGAGCAGATGTTTGATTGTGCGTGCTTCCAGCATTTCCAGGCAGTAAGGAAAAGAGCTTGTTTTAGTCTGAAATTGACTGCGCGTGAGCGGGATATTTTACAGGGGATCAGTAAAGAACTTACGCCCAGTCAAATTGCCAATAAGCTGTCGCTCAGTGTCAAGACCGTCAGCACCTATAAACTCACTGCGATGCGTAAACTGGGCTTTAAACGTAATTGCGAATTATATTACTGGTTGCAACAGGGGAGGCTGGAGGTGGAAAAGTGTACGCGATAAACTCGGTATTTTGTCGTTGCATAGGGTACCGTAATTCATCATGCCGATCGGCGTGATTGGCTTTACCTTACTGGGTGGGCCGAAGGGGGGGAACGCAGCGATCATCCTTACCTGCTATGTGTATGCTCCGGCTTCTGTGCGCTGCTCTGGTCCAAACTGCCTGCATCAATAGCGCCCACTGGGATAGATTCTTAATCATGCCGGTTTTTTTGCCATATTGTTTTTTCTTAATGCTTACGACACTATTCCAGACAAAATTCACTCGGGATGAGAGTGAGCACTGGAGATAAGTAAGGATATCGATGAAAAAACTCATAGTAGCCGCGGTGGTGTCAACCATCGCTGGTACCAGCCAGTTCGCACAGGCCTCTTCCGATGAAACTGGCTGCCGCTGGAGCGACTATTGCGCAATGAGCGGTGTGCCCTACCTGGCCGCCGATAATGACACCCGCGTCAATCTGCTGATGCTGGCAGCGGGAATGCGCAATCTACCCGTAGCACTGTCGTCGTTGCCGCAGGATATTAGCCGTAGCAGAGGATACACGTTTGGCGTGTTCCCTGGGGAAACCGCGCCTGCAACCGATCAGCCCACCGCACCAGGCCAAACGGCACCACAGGACGATCCCCTTGATGCGCTAGCATTAAGCCTGGGCATTAAACCGTCGGGGTTAACCGGAGTTTCAACAGAAAATGAGGGGCGTTGGGTTTCCAATAATCCAGACTCATTGAGCCAATTCTTCCAGGCTCTGCTGGCCGATCAGCAGCTAGATCAGGCCGAACGCGATTTACTGGCGTTGCGCCGGGCCAAAATTTACCGGGGTGAAGCGCAGCCGGAGCAATTTTTACCTCTGATGGCAAGCTATGCCGCAGTTTCCCATGCGGCGGCGTTCAGAGATTATCTCACCAGTGCGGAACAATTTTACCAGGGGCAGTTTGCCGATGCGGATGCCGGGTTCCAACGGCTTAAAGAGTCGGATCAGCCATGGGTAGCAGAAACCGCCGCTTATATGCTGTTCCGCGTGGCCTTGAACCAGATCACTGAAAATGCGACGGATCAGTACGGCATGTTCGATCCGCAGCGGGCCGATAAAGAGGCGGGCGCCCTGGCATTGCAACGTGCGCAGGCCTATCTGGCCGCTTATCCCAAAGGCGAATATGTGGCTTCCGTGCAGGGATTGCAGCGCCGGGTGAATTGGTATCTGTCCGACTGGCCGCGTTTGGCGCAGCTGTATGAAAGCGAGATCACCGCCGCCACCGATATCAATACGCTTGGCGCGATGATTGATGAAGGAGACCAAATTCTGCTGAGCCGCAACATTCCTTATGACAGTGCAGAGCCACCTTTTGTCAGCAGTGCCGATGCCCCGTTGTTGACCTTCACCCAAACCATGAAGTGGCTGCGCAAATACAATCTCGATAACCCATCGATGCCGAAAGTGACCGATGAGATGCTGCAGGGGTACAAACCGATGTTTGTTGCCGCCAATCAGTTGCCGCTCTGGGAATATATGCATAATGCCTGGCTGTTCTATCAGCAAAAGGATTATGCCGCGGTCACCAAGGCGATCCAGCCAGCGGCACAGCTGGCAGCAAACGATCTCATCGCGTTCAGCCAGCAACTCCTTTACGGCGATGCCCTGGTGATGCAGGAAAACTGGCAGGGTGCAGAAGCCCATTGGCGTCATCTGCTTGGTATGAAACTTGCCCCTTATCAGCAACAGTATCTGCAACTGATGTTGGCCACCGCCTTGGTGCAGGAAAATAAAACCGCGGCTATTTTTGCCCCAGACAGCCCAATCAATAACCTGCGTTACCGCTCAGTGGTGCTCAAAAGCCTGGCCAATAAAGCGTTGCTGCAACAGCAGGCCGCTGGCGCGCCTAACGATGAAGAAAAGACCATCGCACTGCATACGCTGTTGTTCAAGGATTTGATGGTGGGCGACTATCAGGGGTTTATTGACGACAGCCAACTGAAAAAACACATCAAACAGACGCCTGAGCCGCAGGTATTTGGTGATGTCGCACTCAGCGTTTTCGATTGGGATGGCAGTCGGAGCGAGCCTGGCTATTTCTGTTCATCTTTAGACGCTAACGTTGCCGTGTTGGCGAAGAACAAGAGCGATCCACATGCCATGAACTGCGTGGCTGAGTTCTTGCGTACCACCTTTGCCGATATCAGCACCGAAGCGGAAATGGGGGGCAATGAACAGTTGGATGACTTGGCTGGGGCCGAACTGAGTAAAGATAAAGCGCATGGCAGATTAAAATATTATCAGCAAGTGATCGCCGATCCCAAGGCTGAACCGGAAGATAAAACCTATGCGCTGTACCGGGCGGTGATGTGTTTCTCTCCTTCCGGCTACAACAGCTGCGATCGGCAGGAGATCTCGCAAAAAACTCGCCAACGCTGGTTTAACCTGTTGAAGAGCCAGTATAAAGGTAACCAATGGGAACAAAAGCTCAAATACTATTGGTGATGCGGTTTTTGCTGCTGCTGTGGTTGCCGATCTTTGCAACCGCCGCAGCGGCGGATAACGCAGCTGGCCGATATGTGAATGCGCATGATTACCGCGCATTCTGGCTTTGGTCCGGCGTTTGGCCGCAGCCTGCGTTGCAGCAGGCCGATCTGCTCTATCTCCATCAGGGTGAAATCGTGAACGGCCGCCAGGGCGCTCGTTTTCTGAAGTTGGGGTTGCCGTTGAGCAAGCTCCAAGCACCCGCCATCTGGATCACCGTACGTGTCGCAACCCTGGATATGTCTGACGAGGTATTGGCCTCGGCGGTGCGCATGCCTGCCCGTTGGGCTGCGGCAGGCAATCGGGTGGTAGGGCTACAGATCGACTTTGATGCGGCAACCTATCAACTGGATAAGTACTCGGAGTTTCTCGACAAGCTGCGCGGTCGGTTACCCAAAGAATATGCTTTGGGAGTGACCGGCCTGCTCGATTGGGCAAAGACCGGCAACGTCAGCCAGTTGAATGCGTTACCAATCGATGAGTTGGTGATCCAAACCTATCAGGGGCGGCGCACGTTCACGGAATATGAACGCTATCTCCCCGCGCTGCTTAAGCTGCAAATTCCCTTCAAAATCGGTCTGGTGCAGCAGGGTGACTGGAACAGCGAATGGCAACGGCGGTTGGCCACATCGCCTTATTATCGTGGCGAGGTGGTTTTTTTGTTGAATACCACTAGGAAAACGTCCTTAGGAGATAACAATGATTAACTTTACGGCCAGTCAGGCCAAAACCCAGTTTAAACAAATGATGGCTACAGCCCAGCGTGAACCAGTTTGTATCACCCAAAACGGTAAACCCTCCGTAGTGGTCATGCCTGTTGAGGACTACAATGCGTTTGCAGAGTTTAAGCTACAAAACCTGTGCGCCAAGCTTGAGCACTCTATTAATCAAGCCAAACTAGGACGGTTACATGATGGGGAGTTGGTATTTGACGAACTGATAAACGATATATGATGGGTTAGTAGCCTACTTCAATCGACCATTATATGTGAGGCGCTGCATGCCGTACCCATCCAAATCCCGTACCAGCCTTTAACCCCACCACTAAACACTGACTAAACAGCCGGGGATTTTACCCGTGTTTAGTAATGCCATGGCGCTGGGCTTGATAGCTTTCACAAAAGCATCACGCAACTGCGGCACGGCCAGTAAAGTCGCTTGATTGAGTGATATCTCCGCTATAAATTGATCTGCATCGTTTCACTAAAACGATACAGATAATGCCAGGTCATATATTTAATGTGTTGATTATACTGTTATTTAATGGCATTCCGTGCGTAAGTTAACCAATTAACGTCAGCACCGGAGGGGGAGCGAAAACATGGCCAATATTCGTGATGTCGCACATCTCGCTGGTGTTTCCGTGAGCAGCGTTTCCAACGTGTTAAATGGGCGCAGCAATCAAATGCGCCCGGAAACCCGACTGCGTATCGAACAGGTGATGCGCGAATTGAACTATCAACCCAACAGAGTGGCGCAGCAGTTGAAAACCGGGCATGCCCGGATGATCGGTCTGCTGGTTCCCTCGATCGTCAATCCCAGCTTTTCTGCCCTGGCTCGCGAGGTTGACCTGGCGGCTAAAGAACACCGCTATCGGGTGTTGTTGGGCAACACCTATCGGCAAGAAGATGAAGAGCGCACCTTTATCGAAGATATGTTCGCCCATGGAGTGCGCGGCATTATCGTTGCGGCGAGTGATATCCGTAAGACCCATTTTGCACAAGCCGCCGAAATGGGAATGATGATCGTCAACTACGATAACCGGATGGCGGGGAGCTTCACTGCTGATGCCCGATTATTCGACAGCGTCTCAATGGACAACGTAGAGGCCGGGCGGCTGGCGGCTCAACACCTGATCGAACGCGGTTGCCGCAATATCGTCTTTGCCACAGAAGCCAGCCTGACCATGAGCCGCAGCCATAAGATTGAAGGGTTTCTCACCGTAGTGCGTAATCATCGGCTGCCCGCTCAGCAGCGGGTAATAGAAGGCAAAGCTAGCGGAGAGTATGGCGATACCGAGATGGCCGAACTGGGTTTTACCCTCGCCGCTCAGGTACTTGCTCTTTCTCCGCGCCCGGATGGCGTGGTGGCTATCAACGATGCTCTGGGCATCGGCCTGCTGGCAGGGCTGCGGGAGGCTGGAGTGGCGGTGCCTGGTGAGATATCGGTGGTGGGTATCGACAATATTCCGCTCTCGGGGCTGGTGTGGCCAGCGCTGACCTCCGTCATGCCGCCGCTTGCCGAGATGGCTCAGGTGATGGTCGAGCGCTTATTGCAACGCGTAGGGGATCCTACATTAGTCCCTGAAGAGTTTATTTTCCCGCCGACGTTAGTCAGCCGCCAGTCGGTAATAACCATTACGCCATAACGCGAATAGCGTAACGAGAACGATTAAATAGCATTACTTATTATCAGGTAAATATACCTGTATCCATCAGGCATGCCTGTAGCAGATTATTATTCCGATTAACAACATTGGAAGTATTCTATTATGCAAAAAAGAACGCCTCAGGAAATTGAACGCAGTGCCATTAGGAAAGTGACGCTGAATATTGTCCCGTTAATGATCTTATTATACTTTCTGGCTTTTTTGGATCGTAATAATATGGCCTATGCGGCAATTGCTCTGGAAGATAGCCTGGGGTTAACCGCCTCGGCCTTTGGCTTTGCCTCTGGGATATTTTTTATCGGCTATTTTATGTTTGAGATCCCCAGTAATGCGGGAACCATCAAGTTTGGCCCACGTATCTGGTTTGCCAGGATCCTTATCACCTGGGGAATATTTGCCGTGCTGATGGGTTTTGTCCGCACGCCGATGGAGCTGTATATCTGTAGGTTTATGCTGGGAGTCTGTGAGGCGGGATTTTTCCCCTCGGTCGTCTATTACTTCACGGTATTTTTCCCGGAGAAGTACCGCACCAAGATCCTCGGCATGTTTATCATCGTACAGCCGTTGTCGAACGCTATCGGCTCACCGATTTCCGGGCTGATCCTTAACATCGAACATGGCTGGTTTGGCCTGGAACCCTGGCAGTGGCTGTTTATCCTCGAAGGTGTTCCACCGGTGATTATTGGCCTGTTTATTCCTTTTATTATCAAGAATTCACCGAAGGATGTGGGCTATCTCGATGTGGAAGAGAAAGCCTGGCTAATGGACAACGCCACCCGCAGCAAATCGGGTTCCAAGGTCAAGCTGTCTGATTTCGTGCAGGGGATAAAAAATAAAAAGTATCTGTTATACGCCATGTTGAATTTTGGCATGGTGTGTGGGATCTACGGCTTCGGGATGTGGCTGCCCTCCATCATCACAGCTATCTCCGGGGATGATATTTTCCACGTGAGCCTGATTGCCTTTATTCCCTACGGATTGGCCGCCTTGCTGGTTTATCCGTGGAGCCTGTGGGCCAGTAAAAGCAAAAAAATCGGCGTGTTTGCCGGCATCAGCATGATTGTCGCCGCCTTTGGCCTGATAGGTGCCGTGGTGTTCTTTAACTACAACGTATTTGTCGCACTGATGTTCCTGAGCGTTGCTGCGATAGGTATCTATACCTCGGTTCCTTCATTCCTTTCCATGCCCGCCAATATTTCTACCGGGGCGGCAGCAGCGGCCGGACTTGCGGTGGTGAGCTGTATCGGCAATATCGGAGGTTTTGTCGCGCCTTACGTGGTCGGGTTATTAAAGGACGTCACTAACAGTAATACTCCGGGGCTGGTTTTCCTGTCGCTGTGTTTATTGGTTACCGGATTGTTCTGCATTTTTTACTGTGCCAAACAGCGTGAAGGCGTTATTCGCTCATAACTGGTTTTATCTACAAATAATCGAGAGGCAATAAAATGGGAAATTTAACGGGTAAGAAAGTATTTATTACCGGGGCCGAGCAGGGGATTGGCAAAGCTACCGCAGAGCAGTTGATTAACGCCGGGTGTGACATCTACATCCACTATTTCAGCGGCGAAGAGGGGCCAAAGGAACTGGCTGAGTTAGCCCATTCACGCGGCCAACGTGCCGCCTATGGTTATGCAGATTTAACCGATACCGCAGATACCCAGCGATGCGTCTCTGCCGCCGCCGAGTTTTTGGGGGGGGTAGACATACTGATCAATAACGTGGGCGGCATTATCGCCCGTAAATGGTTAGGCGCGATCGACCGTCAATTCTGGCAGACGGTGATTGATGTCAATATGACGACCATGCTGAACGTCACGCAAAGCGCGCTACCTTACTTAAAAAGCGCCAAGGACGGAGCCAGCATCGTCAATCTGGCCTCACTGGCTGGCCGTTCCGGCGGGCATTCTGGTTCACTGGTTTACTCCATGGCCAAAGGGGCGGTATTAACCTGGACCCGCTCCCTGGCGGCGGAACTGGGAGAACATGGCATCAGGGTCAACGCGGTAGCGCCGGGGCTTATTCTTGGCACTCGCTTCCATAACCTGCATACCAGTAAAGAATCTGCCGATGAAACCATCCACGGCATTCCCCTTGGCCGCGCGGGGAGCCCGGAGGACGTTGCTCGGGTGATTAAATTCCTCGCCTCGGAATATGACGGCTTCGTCTCTGGCGCCACCATTGATATTAACGGCGGCATTTACCGTATGTGAGCCTACCCAGCCGCTGATAAACCGCAACCGATTCAATACGTAGGGGCGCTGCATGCTGCGCCCACCTGTCTTCCCTACTGGAAAGCACTATGATCAAGGCCGACATTATTCATCCGCAACTGTTGTGCGCCCTGGCGCTGTGCGGGCATAAAACCCAGATCCTCATCGCCGATGGTAACTATTCGTTCGTCACCAACTCGTCGAAAGAGGCCACTATTATCTATCTGAACCTTGCTCCTGGAATGATTGCCAGCAGCGTGATATTAGCGAAGGTGCTTAAACACATTAACGTGGAACACGCCTCAATGATGGCCTGGCCGCAGGACTTCACTAACACCATCGCTACCGAATATCAGCAACTGCTGCCTGACGGTTGCCCCATCGATTACCTCAACCGCGAGGCTTTCTATCATGCGGCAAAATCACAGGAGACATTACTGGTTATCGCCAGCGGTGAGATGCGGCGCTTTGCCAACCTGCTGCTGACTGTGGCACCGGTTTCACTGGCTGATTGAATGCGGGTTATCTTTGCAGGAGGGGGCCTCTGTTGGCTACTGACAGAAACTGTCAACAGTGCAGGTTACTCTTGGTTTTTGCGGGTAGGAAAATCCTGAAAATTGCCCCCATTACTGACAAGGACACTCCGATGATACGTGCTATTACTCTCCTGACTGAAAACTTTTCCGATTGGGAAACCGCTTTGATCAATTCGACGGGGCGTGGGTACTACGGTTTTGACTGCCGTTTTGCCACTCCTGGCGTAGCCCAGGTCACCTCTTCAGGTGGCATGCTGGTTTCCCCCCATCTGGCAATAGAAGCCATTCAGCCTGATGAAGTCGATCTGCTGATTGTCTGCGGGGGCACTATCTGGCAAACCGCACTGGCACCGGATATCACCGCCTTGGTTACTGCGGCTTATCAAAGTAACGCTATCGTCGCGGGGATTTGCGATGGCACTCGCGTTTTAGCGCAGGCGGGCGTGCTTGATGAGGTCCGCCATACTTCCAATTCGGCAGAAAACCTGTTGAGCCTGAACTATGGCGGTGCGCAATACTATCAGGATGTGCCTTATGCCATCGCCGATCGGCGCGTTATCACGGCACCAGGTACCGCACCGGTCAGCTTTATGGCCGCAATCTTGCGTACTCTGGGTCTGGGGGATGAAAACCTCAATGCCTATCTTGCGATGCATGCTGCGGAGCACCGCAAGCCAGGCTAGTCCACTGTTATAAATAGCCTCCGAGAACCCCCTCACGTTGAGACAGGCTCTCTCTGGACAAGGGGGTCTGGTTGTTTGTGCGCAGGCAAGGCCGCATAAGGGCGGTCTTTTCTCTGCCGTACCACTAACTGTGCCGGAGAGATGAGAGTGGTTTCTGCGGGCACCTTTGGTTGCAGTGGCAAACGTGGCAGATTGATTGACGACCGTTCGTTCAGATAGTGTCCTCCCCCCTGCAGCAGCCATTGATACAGCTCCTGATTGCATCTGAAATTGAGCTTGCGCATGGCGTTCTGCTTATGGGCATTGGCGGTTTTATTGCTGATTTGCAAATAGTTGCCGGTATCCTGCCCGTTCATTCCCATGTGTATACAGCGCAACACCTCCTCTTCCCGCGACGTCAAAGGAGACATACATGTGCAATCGTGGCTTGATGCTATTAGCGATGCGAAGGGCGAAAACAGCACGCTATCCAACCGCTCGTATAATGAGGATAACGGCTGGTGGCGGTACAGCGCCCTGGTATGGCATTGTTCGCAATGCACTCTTGGCTTGGGCTGGTTTTTGTTGCGCCCCTGCTCAGTGATAAAGAATACCATCGGATGATTTTTCCGCTGATGTAAGCGGTAATGCCATGGGTAGCTAGTGACCAGATCGCCCAGGAAAATGATGTCGATATCGCTGCCAACCTGTGTTTCCTCAAGCAGACGGATGTCCTGCTGATGGGCCTGAAAATAGGCTTGCAGCCCCAGGCCCAGACCATAGGTAAAATAACGGTCAGCATCGATTATCATGATGGACAGAGGGTGTTTCATGGCATGAGTTCCTTTCAACCGGCGTGTCTGCCTGACGTAGCTCACAGCGGCAGACACGGGATAGATAAATGTCAGTAGAAAAAAATCAAACACAAGTCAGAAGGGGGATCAGCCTATTTAGCCTTCCGCCGCAACGGGCTGCGCTTCCCTTTTTTCATGATGCTTAGTTGATGGCGAGGGTTCAGCAATATACCAGCGTAAACTGTTATTGACAGCGCCAGAGGTAACATAAGCTTTTTTGTTTTCCACTAATCGCAGCAGATAGTAACGAGCAAGGTATATTGTCGTTTCGGAGTATTCTGCGATTTCCCGTGTTTTGGGCCATTGAACCTGCGGGGGAACGCCTGTGTGATGAATGTCGCGCTTGCAAAGGGTTTGTAGAGCAATAAAAACATTATTTAGCTGCTTTTCCCTTTCTTTATTGGTGCGATAAGACATGTCACTACCTCCTTTTAATGCGTCTTGATGGGTGCTATTCGAAATGGAATAATCCTATGCTGCTGGCTTTTGTTGCTAACTTTTCTAGGTGATCACAGGGGAATACTGTCAGAATCATAACCCCCATTTCTTCCTTATGAGGCGTCAGTTTACCATTCTAAGCTATCATGGACTATTGTTTCGTGAAAACCAAATTTACGATCAATGAGTTCGCAAATATCGCATTTTGCAGCATAAAATACTAAGTAATTCGTTTTTGCGACCGGACTCGTCGCAATAAGAATATTCTTGCATATAAATAAGGTTTTTATGGCGAAATTGCTATGTTTGGAAAACAACACTTTCAAAATTTAGAGGTATTTGCAATAATTTTTTGGCGACAGGAGATGAGGTTGTCCGATGGAATGGTGTGAGAATTTTCCTATCATAAATACCCTGATCAATGATTAAATTGGTGTGTGGCTGCTTTATGGTTGAAATTCTATCTATTCAAAGGTGTCGCATAAAGTTGTATTTTAATAATTCGCTTTATTCATCGGATGAAGCGCCGGAAGAGACTTGTCTTTTCTGGTGAGCTATCCCCTTCGCAAATAAAGGGGAAGGAAAGGGATGCCTTCTTTTATACCAAATGAAAGGATGCTGCCGGGTATATCCATTACCGCCAAATAAAACAGCGTTGTTCTGATAGGCACCGTTTTAATTGTGTCGGGATAGGTATGTCTGGATTTCTCGTTAAATTAACGTTTTAAGGATAAAGAAAACATGAAACTGACTAACATTGCGCTGGCTACGGTTCTGTCTCTGGGTATGGTCTCTCTGGCAAATGCTGATGCGGGTTCGGGCAAGGTAAATTTCGAAGGTAAAATCATTGATGCACCTTGCTCTATCGCTCCAGAAAGCCTGGATCAGACCAAGAGCTTTGGCCAGGTGGCGAATGTGGCTCTGGTGAACGGCGGTAAATCCAGCGTTCTGAACTTCGATATCAAACTGCAAGGTTGCGATATCTCTAGCAAGAACAAGGTACAGGTCACCTTCGCTGGTCCAAATGGCGGCGCAACTGGCACCACCAACACCTTGCTGGCTATCACTGGCGTGGCAAAAGGTGCAAGCATCGCGATGTTTGATGGTTCTAATCAACCTATCACCCTGGGTACTGCGACTACCGTCCAGAACCTGATCGCTGGTAACAACACTCTGAGCTTCTCCGCCTATCTGCAGGGGCATGCCGGTACTACGTTGGCGGATATCGAGGAAGGTGACTTCACCTCGACCACTAACTTTACCCTGGCATACAACTAATAGTCGGTGTGACTGCATGCGGTTTCCGCATGCAGTTTTTGCTGTTCTTGTTGATTACGGGAGCCAGGGATGTCGGTGAATAGTTTTACGGCTACCTCGTTGTTTTTACTGGTGGGTGCGATGACTGCACTGCCGGTTTGGGGGGGCAGCCAGCTCAGCATGAACGGGGCGATAGTCGCCACCGCCTGCGATATTGACACCACGAGCCGAGACCAGACCGTTGATATGGGCACGCTGCCCTTTGATCGGATTGTGAATGACAGTCAGGCATTGTCGCGGCCATTCAGTATCCGGTTGGTGAACTGCACGCTTAAGCACAGCAACAATAACATTCTGGGCAAGCAGCACTTTCGCGTCACGTTTGACGGCCGCAATGAGGATGGGCACTTCGGTGTTGAGGGAGAGGCACGTGGCGTAGCGCTGGTGCTGAACGATGCGTTGGGGAATGAGGCCGTTCCAGGTAAGGAGTTGCCGCCGCAGACGCCGGTGTTGCAGGGCAAAGAAATGCTGCTGAATTACAGCGCACGCATGGTTGCCAACAACCAGCCGTTGCAGACGGGCACCTATAGCGCTCAGGTGCGCTACCAGTTGGAATATCACTGAGCTGCAGGCTGACATGATAACGGATAGTCAGCACGCCTAGACAGATTGACTTCTCCGGCAGGGTATTCCCTTTAATAACAACCATAACGCCCGGGAAAGTTTTAACGCATAAAGGTCAATGGATGATGAGCACCCCACTTGTAGGAGTACAGGTTCCGCGCACCCGCTTGTTGCCGCTGTTGATTGCGCTGGCACTGGTGAATGGCCAGGTTTCTGCCGCAAAACCTATCGAATTCAATACCGACGTGCTCGACGTTCAGGAGCGCGGCAATATCGATTTGGGACGTTTTTCCCGCAGTGGTTACGTGATGCCGGGTGAATACAGCCTGCTGATTAACGTCAACCAGCAAGAACTGCCTGAACAGACGATCCCATTTTATCCCACGGACAAAGATCCAAACGTGACCGAAGCCTGTTTGTCTGCCGCTCTGGTGGAACAAATGGGGCTGAAAGAGGAATTTACCCGCGATCTGGCCTGGTGGCATAACGGGCAATGCCTGGTGATCGGTAGCCTCGAGGGGATGACGGCGCGTCCCGAGCTGGGCAGCAACACACTCTATCTCAGCGTTCCGCAGGCTTACCTGGAATACAGCTCTCCCGATTGGGATCCTCCCGCACGCTGGGATAACGGTATTCCTGGGCTGCTGCTGGATTACAACCTCAATGCTCAGAGCCAACGTCAGGATCAAAACGACAACGTCGAGAAAGGCTATAACCTGAGCGGCAACGGTGTGGTGGGTGCTAATGCGGGAAGCTGGCGGCTGCGTGCCAGTTGGCAGACGCAGATTGACCATCAAACCGGCTCTGGGCAGTCCAGCCAGCGCAACTTTGAGTGGACACAGTATACCGCTTACCGGGCGATCGCGCGGCTACGTGCCAAATTGACGGTGGGTGAAGACTTCCTGAACTCCGACATTTTCGACAGCTTCCGTTACACCGGGCTAAGCCTGGTAAGCGACGACGCGATGCTGCCGCCGAACCTGCGCGGCTATGCGCCAGAGGTGAGCGGCGTGGCACGTACCAACGCCCGTGTGGTAGTCAGCCAGCAGGGGCGGGTGTTGTATGAATCCCTGGTGCCTGCTGGCCCGTTCCGTATTCAGGATCTGAGCAACGCGGTATCGGGGCAGATGGACGTGCGGATCGAAGAGCAGGACGGCAGCGTACAGGCGTTCACTATCAGCACGGCGAGCATCCCTTATCTGACCCGGCCGGGAATGGTGCGCTACAAGCTGGCGAGCGGGCGGCCAACAGATTGGCGGCACCGTACGCAAGGGCCGCTATTTGGTAGCGGTGAATTCTCTTGGGGCGTCAGCAATGGTTGGTCACTGTTCGGCGGTGGTGTGGTGGCCGGTGACGAGTACAACGCGTTGGCGGTGGGGATTGGCCGCGACCTGATGGCGTTTGGCGCACTGTCGTTTGACGTAACCCAATCGCGGGCTAATTTGCCTCAGGGGGAGACCTTGAGCGGTGGCTCTTATCGTTTGCGCTACTCGAAGAACTTTGACCAGATTGGTGGCCAGGTGACCTTTGCCGGTTACCGCTTCTCTGAACGTAACTTTATGTCTATGGGGGAATTCCTGGAGATACGTAACCTCGGAACCCGCAGCCAGAGCAGCAAAGAGATGTACACGGTGTCCTACAGCCAGCAATTCCGCGATATAGGACTGACGGCCAACCTGAACTATGACCACCAGACCTATTGGGATCGGGACGCCAACGATCGCTACAGCCTGTCACTGATGCGCTACATGGATATTGGCCGCTTCAAGAACCTCAGCCTGTCGATGACTGGCTACCGTAACCAGTACAACGGGCAGAATGACGACGGGGTGTTCCTGTCACTGTCGCTGCCGTGGGGTAACAGCGGTTCGATGAGCTACAGCGGCACGCTGGATCGCAATGACAACACCCACCGGGTCAGCTACTCAGACCGGGTCGGGGATCGTGGCAGCTATCAGGTGAGCACTGGCTTTACTCGCAAAGGGCCATTGGCCAGTGGTTTCTATAGTCACGAGGCGGATTGGGCGCAGATTAACGCCACCGCCAGTGCTCAATCCGGGAGCTACAGCACGGTGGGGTTGGCATTGCAGGGCGGGGTAACGGCGACTGCGGAAGGTGCAGCAATGCACCGGGTCGCTATTCCGGGCGGTACCCGTTTGCTGGTCGACACCGACGGTGTAGCCAATATCCCAATCCGTAACTACGGTGCCCCAGTGCGCACCAACCGCTACGGCAAAGCCGTAGTGGCTGACATGAACAGCTATTACCGCAACCGGGTGAATATCGATCTGGATAAGCTGCCGGATAACGCCGAAGCGATGAAGTCGGTGGTGCAGGCCACGCTGACGGAAGGCGCGATAGGCTATCGCCGGTTTGACGTGATAGCGGGTGAGAAGGCCATGGCGGTGATCCGTCTGGCAGATGGCACGATGCCGCCGTTTGGGGCAACGGTGCAGAACCTGAAAAAACGCGATGTGGGGATCGTCAGCGACGCCGGCAGCGTATACCTGAGTGGTATTGAGCGCGGTGAAACGATGACGGTTCACTGGGATGAACAGGCGCAGTGTGAACTGACATTACCGGCGGTATTGCCAGCGAACGGCATGGCTGAACTCTTGCTGCCTTGCCGGGCGATAACCGCGAAAAAAGACTCCACAGACCTGGCCGCAATACAGAAAAAGGCTGAGACAATACAATGAGATACGAAATGACGAAAACCAATACGGGGATGGCGCTGGTCGCCGCAACCTTACTGTGCGCGCTGACCACGCAGGCCCAGGCGGCGATCGCGCTAGATCGTACCCGGATCATCTTTCCTGGCGGCGATAAGTCGGTCAGCCTGAGCGTCAACAATGACAACCCGCAATTGCCCTATCTGGCTCAGGGCTGGATAGAAGACACCAAGGGCAACAAGGTGACCAGCCCGTTAACGGTACTGCCGCCGGTACAGCGCATCGAACCGGGTGCCAAGAGCCAGGTGAAGGTACAGGCGTTACCGGTATTGAGCCAACTGCCACAGGATCGGGAAACGCTGTTCTACTTCAACCTGCGTGAAATCCCGCCGAAGAGTGACAAGGCTAACACCTTGCAACTGGCGTTGCAGACGCGCATCAAACTGTTCTATCGGCCAAAAGCGCTGGTGAAAACGGTCACCGAGATGGCGACACCGTGGCAGGACCAACTGACGTTGACCAAGCAGGGCGACAAGTATGTGGTGAACAACCCGACGCCGTACTACGTGACGCTGGTGGATGCGGGCAGCAGAAAGGGCGTTAGTGCAACGGGTTTTGAGCCGCTGATGCTGGAGCCGAAAAGCAGTGCTCCTTTAGGTATTAGCGCGTCGGTATTAGGGGGATCGCCAGTGCTGACCTACGTCAACGATTATGGCGGCCGCCCAGTGCTGACGTTCCGTTGCGGCGGATCGGACTGCCAGGTGGAACCGGCGAAGAAGAGTTAATTGAAACCGGTCGTGCCAGGTTACAGGGAGAGGGCGCGGGGTCAGGTCTGCAAGGAGAGAACGTATGCAACAATATTATCCTGTTCCTGGTAAGCATCGCCGGGGGAGCATGAGATCGAGGGCCTCAGGCTATTGTCTTGCCGGGGTGCTATTCAGTGTCTTACTGACCAGCGTTCCGGTCAGCGCGATGCCAGTGAATATCAGGGGAACCGTTATACTGCCACCGCCCTGTACGATTAATAATAATCAAACTATTTGGGTGGACTTTGGCGATGAGGTGATGACTACGCGGATTGATGGCGTCAACTATAAGCAGACCATTGCCTATAGCCTGAGTTGTGACATCCAGAAATCCAACGATCTCAAAATGAGCATTCAGGGCGGCACTGCGGGCTTTGGGACCGGATTATTGAGCACCAATAAAGGTGATTTGGGTATCGCTTTGTACTATGGGACGCAACGGTTAAATATCAATACCTGGTTTAACTACACCTATCCCAATCAACCGGTGCTGTATGCGGTGCCGGTCAAGCGTAGCGGGGCCACCTTGACGGGGGGCGAGTTTACCGCCTCCGCCACGTTATTAATTGATTACCAGTAAGGGAGCACAAGACATGCGAATTCTACTGTTATCCCTACTGACCGCGGGTATAAGTGGCTTGTTATCTACCGCATTTGCCGCAGGGGGCGATATGAGGTTTCGAGGAACGCTGCTCGAACCACCACCTTGTAGCATTAATAGCGGTAATAATATCATCGTTGATTTTGGCCTTAAGGTGGGTGTCAAAAAGGTGGATGGCGTTAACTATATGCAGAACATTAATTATGATCTGGTTTGTGAGCCAAATACCCATGGTTGGGCGTTAAAATTGAAGCTTACGGGGAACCCCGTTTCTTTTGATAACGCCGCGGTGCGAACCAATATTAACGGGCTGGGAATTAAAATCCTGCGTGACGGTCAACCCTTTGTTATTGGCAGTGAAATAACCATCACGCCGGCCAGTAAACCCCAGCTTAAAGCCGTGCCGGTGCAGCAGACGGGCATAGTATTAACGGAAGGCGCGTTTGAAGCAATGGCAACGCTGCAGGCCGATTATCAATAACAGGGAGGTATATCATGCGATTTTCGGCACTGTTACTATCCCTGACTGTAGGGCTTGGCGGTTTATCCAGCGTATCCGAGGCGGTTGATAACGTACGCTTTAGAGGCGCTTTGGTGGCTGACCCTTGCACATTGCGAGTCACGGATGAAAATATCAATATCGATTTTGGTTCGATCGTTGAGAAATACCTTTATATCAACACCCGTACGTTAGGGGTGCCGTTGGTATTACATCTCGATGATTGCGATCTTAGCCTGGGAAATATGGTGAAGCTGACCTTTTCCGGTACGGAAAATAGCAGGTTGAACGGTCTGTTGGCGATATCCGGGGCGAGCCAGACCAGCGGTATTGGCATAGGTATTGAAACGCAGCAGGGAAATAAGGTCGCGATCAATACCGGCCGCTATAACCAAGGGCTGATCGCGGGCAATAATACCATTAGCCTGCGGACCTATGTGCAGGGTGAACCCGATGCGATTAGCCAAAAAACTATTAACCCTGGTGACTTTACCGCCAGCGCAACGTTTTTATTGGAATACGAGTAGCCCGTAATACGGCTTACCCTGAAATCGACAGCGTGGTAAATAAATACGCGGTAGATAAGGGATGATCACAGGGGTAGTTATGCAAGCCATTAAAGCGATACTTTTTGCTGTCACGTTGCTGACAACGTATAGCGCCAATAGCGCGATTTATTCTTATATTACCCGTAGTGAGGGGACACCCGAGAACGCCAAATATTGGTGGACTATTGAATACTGGGATACCGTCGATGCTACACCCAATCCGTGTTATGGCTGGGGGCAATGTACGGTATTTATTGGCCACCGGCACAGTGATGCTGGTGAGGCGGGTCCTGGTGTTTCAGATGGTGTCGAATACCTTGACGGTATCCAGAATTTGCGTACAGTAGGCGACGTGGGGGCGGCTTTTCAGCGTAAGTATTCGCTCCCCCGCAGCGGAACTCAGAATCACGTTGGCCCAGCGGTGACGCAGGAATGTGTAGGGATGTACTATAAAATGGCAACGGGAACTACCAGTGCCGGTGGCAGCACCATGATGCCCAGCAGCCTCTGCGGGATTGTACCGCCGCCGGTGGGTAAATGTGAATTTACTGAAACCAGCGTTGAACTGACCCACGGCCAGGTTCAATTGAGGGACATTGAAGGACATCAAGCCCGGCAGACCGGTTATATCCGTTGCACGCAAACAATGGACGTTATGGTCTACCTTGCTGGGTCGGCCGGAAACGGTATGGTCAACCTCAGAAGCGACGGCAGCCTGAAAACCCGCTTGACGATTGATGGAGTGAGTGGCTCAACCGGGGTCAGGATACATGCCTTGGCGTCGACCAAGATGCCGCTGGAGTTCGTCTCTACGCTGACAAAGGTGGGAGCCGTGGAAGCCGGTGATTTCTTCGGGTCGGCTACCGCTATTCTGACTATGCCATAGTGACTGATATCGGACGCGGCATGCGGTTGCTTCAACCGTATGCTGCGCCCGTTTAATCCAATCATCAGGTTTTTCTCACCGTAAGCTCCAGCGCCACGCCAATTAGCGTCATATTTTTACCGACTGTGCTTCTGTGACCTGGATCTTCTGCAGGTCAAAAATCTCCTTTTTTGTCTCTCAAGCAAGAGCGGGTGCCGGATAATTTGAAGAACGGGATTCAGCTCACTCTTATTCGCCCTCTAAAGGGGCTTTCATCTCAACTCAAATGCTTGGTTGAGGTCTGCATCGTGTTGGCATCAATGGTGCCAATAGATAACGCTATTAATAATTATCCTGAATACATCAATTGATAACTAATCATATTGTCTTATGTTTAAATAAGATGCTTCTTGTTTTGTATTAAGTAATAACTTAGATATTAAGAATGTACGACAGTGAATACAGGATTATTTGCCTGTTTGAGAGAAAATTCCATTTGAACTATCAGAAAGATTAATCAATAATGGTTGCCATTCAAAATTTCAATCAGTTCTATTATCACTCATGTCAATTTAAACGTATCGGCCCACTACCGGTTCGGCACACGATAGGGGGATCAGCGGCTTTGCTATCGGTCCTGCGCCATTGTGTTTTGATAAAAGCCATTCCCGAAGGGGGGTAAATGGTTTTATTTATAGCTTAAGCATTATAAAACAGAGGTAAGTTATAAGTAATATCAATAATAGGCTCGCTGCACATATTGGCCTTGGTGGAGGGGTATGTATTCACGTGATGGTTTATTTCGATGGCGGCTTTGCGGCTAGAAATTGGCAGGAATAGACGAAATAGTTAGGGAAAAATATCCATATGTTAAAAGGACGAACAAAACGTAAGCTGCTAGGGGGAGGCGCTTTAGTGGCGATTGCCATAGTGGCTTATTGGCATTTCAGCCAACCGCTACCTGCGGAGTTTAAAACGGTTAAGGTTACCCAGCGTGATTTTCAACAGAACGTTTTGGCGACCGGCCAACTGGATGCGGTACGCAAGGTTGATGTGGGGGCTCAGGTCAGCGGACAGCTAGAGAGCCTGAAGGTCGAGATTGGCGATAAGGTGCAAAAAGGCCAACTGCTCGGCGTGATCGATCCCCAACAGGCACGAAACAGCATTCGTGAAGGCGAGGCCACGCTACAGCAACTGCAAGCCCAACTGCAACAGGCACAGGCGGAGCAGCAACTGGCAGAGGTCACCTTGCAGCGTAACCGCGAACTGGCCAAGGTGCAGGCGGTATCGCGCCAGGATCTGGATAAATTGACCACCGAGCTGGCGGTGAAAAAGGCGCAGGTGGCAAACACCCGGGCGCAGATCGCCAAAAATCAGGCCAGCCTGGATACCGCCAAGATCAACCTGGCCTATACCCGCATTGAAGCGCCGATGGACGGTGATGTGGTGCAGATCACCACCTTTCAGGGCCAAACGGTGATTGCCGCGCAGCAGGCACCCAACATTCTGACGCTGGCAGATATGAGCACCATGCTGGTGAAGGCCCAGGTTTCCGAGGCGGACGTCATCCACCTCAAGCCGGGGCTGAAAGCCTGGTTTACCGTGCTGGGCGATCCGAACAAACGCTTTGAGGGCGTACTGAAAGACATCCAACCCACCCCTGAGAAAGTCAATAACGCCATTTTCTATTACGCGCGTTTCGAAGTGCCAAATCCGCAGGGATTGCTGCGCCTGCAAATGACCGCGCAGGTGCATATCCAACTGGCTGGCGCCAGCGATGCGCTGGTTATTCCGCTGGTAGCGTTAGGGGAGCAGATCGCCGATAACCGTTACCACGTTGCGGTGCTGCAACAGGGCCAGAAACAGCTGCGGGAGGTGACGATCGGCATGCGTAACAACCTGGATGTGCAAATTGTCAGTGGATTGACAGCCGGTGAAGAGGTGATTGTCAGCCGTGGCGGCGTGGAGGACAGCTGATGGCCGCACTGTTGGAACTGAGTGATATCCGGCGTAGTTATCAGTCCGGCGATCAGACCCTGGAGGTATTGAAAAGCGTCAGCCTGCGGATAGAGGCCGGTGAGATGGTGGCGATCATCGGGGCATCCGGCTCCGGTAAATCGACTTTGATGAACATTCTCGGCTGTCTGGACAAACCCAACAGCGGCATTTACCGCGTGGCCGGGCAGGACGTGGCCACGTTAAATGGCGATGCATTAGCCCAACTGCGGCGCGAGCATTTCGGCTTTATCTTCCAGCGTTATCATCTGCTGCCACATCTGAGTGCGGCGCATAACGTGGAGGTGCCAGCCGTTTACGCTGGGATGAATAACTCGGCACGGCATGCCAGGGCGGCGGCCTTGCTGCAACGCCTTGGGTTAGGGGAACGTATCGCCTATCGGCCAAGCCAACTGTCCGGTGGGCAACAGCAGCGTGTCAGCATTGCGCGGGCATTGATGAACGGTGGCCAGGTGATCCTGGCGGATGAGCCAACCGGTGCGCTTGATAGCCACTCGGGTAAAGAGGTAATGACGATCCTCAAGCAACTGTGCGAGCAGGGGCACACCGTGATCATCGTTACCCACGATCCGGCGGTAGCGCAGCAGGCCGAGCGGATTATCGAAATCCACGATGGCGAAATCATTGGTGATTCTCGGCCACAGGGGCAGGGCAAGGTACAGGCCAAATCGTTGGAACTGGCCGCACCAGCCCCGTCCTGGCAGCAGATGGCCGACCGTTTCCGGGAGGCGTTGTCGATGGCCTGGTGGGCGATGGCGGCCAACAAGATGCGCACCTTGTTGACCATGCTGGGGATCGTCATAGGCATTGCCTCGGTGATCTCGATCCTGGTGATAGGTGATGCAGTCCAACAGCAGGTATTGGCCGAGATCAAATCCATCGGCACCAACACCATAGATGTCTATCCCGGTAAGGATTTTGGTGACGATGATCCAACCCTCCGCCAGGCGTTGAAATATGACGATCTGAGCGCATTGGATGCACAACCTTATATCAGCGCGCTTTCTCCCATGACTCGCAGCAGCATGCGTCTGCGCTTTGGCAATATCGATGTGGCGGCTAATGTGGCGGGCGTCAGCGAGCAGTTTTTCCGGGTGTACGGCATGGAGCTTTCTCAGGGGGCGGCTATTGATGTCAGGCAGGTAGAGTCCCAGACGCAGACGGTGGTGATCGATACCAACACCCAGCGCCGTCTGTTCCCGCAACAAAAAAACGTGTTGGGTGAGGTGATCCTGATAGGCAATATGCCTGCGACCGTGGTGGGGGTGGCGAAGGAAAAGCAAACCATGTTTGGCAGCAGCAAGATGCTCAGCGTCTGGGTGCCTTATACCACGATGGCCAATCGCCTGATGGGCAACGACTACTTCGATTCGATCACCGTGCGTATCCGCGATGGCTATAACAGCCAGGAGGCAGAACAGCAACTGACGCGGTTGTTGACGCTGCGCCACGGCAAGAAAGACTTCTTTACCTACAACATGGATAGCCTGGTGCAAACGGCGGAGAAAACCACCCGTACGCTGCAACTGTTCCTGATCCTGGTGGCGGTGATTTCGTTGGTGGTGGGTGGGATTGGCGTGATGAATATCATGCTGGTCTCGGTCACCGAAAGAACGCGTGAAATCGGCATCCGCATGGCCGTAGGCGCTCGTTCCGGCGACGTCCTGCAACAGTTCCTGATTGAGGCGGTGCTGGTCTGTCTGGTGGGTGGGATTTTAGGGATCGCGCTTTCGTTCACCATCGGGTTACTGGTGCAATTGGCGATGCCGGGCTGGCAGATCAACTTCCCGCCGGTGGCTCTGCTGAGTGCGTTCCTGTGTTCCACCGGTATTGGTGTCGTGTTCGGTTACCTGCCTGCGCGCAGCGCTGCACGGCTCGATCCCATTGACGCATTGGCACGGGAATAATCAGCCAAACCCTAATTTCACCCTGATCCGCGAGTACTGCTGAACCCTCGGCACAATAACGTTCAGGTGATACCTATTGCTGTGAGTCGATGCTCACGGTGTTGGCCGTGCTATGGCTCAAGCCAGCCAAAATATTTATAAATAAAATATCTCAAGGAGTAAAATAATCATGGCGAATAATATGGAAAAAATAACGCTCACCCCCTATCAGACAATTTTTTATTATGAGTGGCTACAAGATCCCGATCGCAGTGATTACAATATGGTCATCGACAATACTATCGTCGGCGAAATAGACAAAAAAAAGTATAACGATAGTTTTGAACAGCTGCTTAACGAGCATTTTATTACCCGTCATAACATTGAAGACGGAGCTGATGGAGCCTTTTGGGTACCGAGAGAACCCGTTTTCAATTTAGTCACCTATCACGATACCCCGTTAACCGATGAAGAAATTTATGCGTTAGTCTCTGCCCCCTTTGACTTAAGAAATGGCCCACTGGTACGGATACATTTGATTTCTCTTGGGGCAGAGCGATACCGTACATTGTTTATTTTTCACCATATTGTTGTCGATGGCATCAGTACCGAAGAGATCTGGGACAAATGGCGTAAACGCTATAATGGCATCGACTATCAGGTGCCATCGCTGCAGGATCAAGGGGTTATGCATCAGCAGCTTTGCCATAATTTCGCCACGCTGCTACAAGAAAAAGGCGAACAAATGCGTGAGTTCTGGCGCGAGCGTCTGTGCGATCTCGAAGGCGTTGATTTACGCTTTTTACAAACGGGCCGCCAGCTTGCAACCACGGCAACCCGGCGTCAGATCGACGAGTTACTGTTTGGTTTTGATGAAGATATCAGCCGACGCGTAAAGCTGTTACTGCGCAAGTATAAGTTGACCACCTACCTGTTCGGGCAAATGGTCATGGCCCTGCTGTTGCACAAAATGTCAGGGCAAAAAGCCGTTGCGCTCGCTTTCCCGGTAGCGATCTCTGAAGGTAAGGAGCTGTTGTATGGTGCGCATATCAATACCTTGGCTATCGATTACCGCTTTGCGGATGATGCGACGATCCGTAGCGTTATTGCCAGTGTTCATCGTTATTACAAATCATTAAAACAGACAAAAGCCAAATATTTACCCGTCCATGAGATCCTGGCTTGTGGTGAGGCCACCGGCGTACTGGATGTTGCTTTTGCCCAAACTTTCCTGCGTGATCACCAGACCCATTTTAGTGGCGTCGTCGATGAGTCGGCCAATCACGACTTTCATATTGACCTGGTTAATGAACTGCTGTTTGAACAGGAGACGTTAGCGAGTGGTATCAACTATCGCGTCAGGTTTGATCGCAACGTCCTTGATGCCGCATTGGTTGAGAGTTTTATCGATCTCTATAAAGATCTGTTTATTAATACGCTCGATAGGCTGCTTGCGGGTGAAGTAGACACACCAATAAATTCCATCACGCTGATTGCGCAGCCGCCACACCACACCCAGCACGTATGCGCTGGCGCTAAAGTCCCTCAACATTCGATTGTCGAACAATTTGAGCGTATGGCCGCGACTTACCCAGCCCGCAACGCCGTTGTCTATGGCAATCAAACGCTGTCCTATCAGCAGCTTAATCAACAGGCCAACCGTCTGGCTGATTACCTGAGGTGTGAACTGCGGATCAAGAGCGGCGATTTCGTCGCCCTGTGCCTTGAAAAGTCGGCAGCAATGCCCGTATGTATTCTTGCCGTACTCAAAACTGGGGCCGCCTATGTTCCGCTTAACCCTGGCGAGGCTGGGAACAGATTAAGTTTTATTCTGCAGGACACACAGGCTAAAGCCATCTTGGGCGATAGCGCCAGCGTGAGCTATCTCAATGAGATTGCAGAGCTGCCGCAGGTGCCAATTATTGCGGTCGATAACCCGCAGTTTCAGCGCGATCTGGTTGCTAAGCAGCAATCAGAGAACCTTGATATCGCCATATATTTGGACCAGTTAGCCTATATTATTTATACCAGCGGCACGACAGGTAAGCCAAAAGGCGTCATGATTGAACACGCGGGATTAATCAATCTGGCGCTGGTTCAGGGCGAAGCGTTTGGCTTGGCACCTGGCGAGGAGTCGGTAAAGCAATGTCTTTGGTATGCCGCCTATGTTTTTGATGCCCATGTCTCTGAGCTCTTTACGGCGATTGCCAATGGCCATGTGATACATATTTTGCCGGAAAATAAGCGCAAGGATTTTGACGCGTTAGCGGAATATATTGCCGATGCTCGCATTGATATTGCCACCATTCCCCCGGCATTATTGGATAAACACTCCCTTTTAGCGCTCTCTACTTTGGTTGTTGCTGGCGAACCTTGTAATCGTGAGATTATGCAACGTTATCGTGCGCAAGGAACAACGGTTATCAATGCCTATGGCCCGACGGAAAGCAGCGTCTGTGCGACGTTGCACTATTACGAAAATGGCGATAGCAACCTCAATATCGGTCTGCCGCTACTGAATCTTGATGTGCATGTTTTAGATCAACACCTGGCACCTGTCCCCGTCGGTGTGATCGGCGAGCTTTATATCAGTGGTGTTGGCCTGGCTCGGGGTTATCTGAATGATACGCAGCAGACCGAGCGCGCCTTTATCGCCAATCCCTTCCAGAGCGACGAGCAAAAGCAGCGCAATGAAGCGGCACGGCTGTATAAAACCGGCGATCTTGTCCGCCGCTTGGCCGACGGTCACATTGAGTATGTCGGCAGGCGAGACTCCCAGCTGAAGATCCGCGGTTTCAGAATTGAATTAAGCGAAATTGAAATGCAACTGGTGCAAATTCCGCAGATTATCCAATCGGCGGTCATTGCACATAAGCTCCCGACGGGAGCGCTGTCTTTAGTTGCCTACTATGTTGCGGATGTTGCCGTGGACAAAGAGCAGATCATTAGGCACCTGGCGGATGCTTTGCCTGACTATATGATCCCGATGGCCTATGTTCACTTAACGGCGTTCCCGATGACGGTTAACGGTAAATTAAACCGTAAGGCATTACCGCTGCCCGATCTGAGCGGGCAGGATGACTATGTCGCTCCTGCCGATGAGATGGAAAGGGCACTATGCCAGATCTATGGTGAGATATTAGGTCAGGAGCCGGGTCATGTTGGTGTTAATGACGATTTCTTTAAGCTGGGCGGCGACAGTATCAGCGCCATTCAGATGGTGAGAATGATCCGTCAAAGGCTAAAGGGGACGGCCAGCGTCAAAGATATTTTCGACTGCAAAACCGTTCGTTTACTCGCCCGTAATATCGTGCTGGATGGCGATGAACATCACATCAAACATCTCTCCGAGCCGGGGATGTTGAGCGGCCCTGCGCAGTTGCTCCCGATCCAACAATGGTTCTTTGACCAGGTCAAACTGGGCACTTTTTCTGCTTATCAGCACTGGAACCAATCCTTTGTCTTGGATGTTCCCCAGTTGGATATTGGCATACTCAACAAGAGCCTGGCGCTGTTATTTGCCTATCATGATGCCCTGAGACTGGTCTTTACGCGTGACGGTAACGGGGAGTACAGCCAGCACTATCAATCGGAAGTTGGCGAAATACCGCTGTCGGTTATTGATGAACCCGTTGGTGCCGAGCAACAAATCGCGCTATTTGATCGGTGGCAAAGTGAGTTTGATATCTTTGGCGGCAAGCTGTGCCATATTGGCTATATAACAAGCGAAAAAGCGCCACGGGCGAAGCTACACTTTGCTTTTCATCACCTGATTATGGATGCGGTAAGTTGGCATATCATCAAACAGGATCTGGAAAGGATTTATCGCGCGCTGGAAGGAAACGCGGCGGGTATTAGCGATCCCGTTGAGATTTTGGGTGATAAACCCACCAGTTATCGTCAGTGGGCTGCCCAGGTACAGGATTATGCCAACCATCAGGGAGCCAATGAAGAAACGCTTTATTGGCGTACTGTTATTGGCGGCCTGGGTGACTATCGCCAACGGATAGCGCCGCTTTTCACCTCGCCATCGTTGAGCCAACTCGAGTTATCGTTAAACAAAGCCTTAACGCAGCATCTGTTGGGCGGGGTACATCATGTGTTCAATACCCAGGTTAACGATCTTCTGTTAGCCAGCTTCGTTGAGATCCTCAATGAGTTTACCGGGCTGCATACCCAGTACCTGACGTTGGAAGGCCATGGCCGAGAAGCGCTCGATACCAGCGTTGATATCAACCGTACGGTAGGCTGGCTGACCACTATGTACCCGGTCCGCTTGACCAGCGAGGGAGACTGGCGTCAACGGATCGTGACCGTCAAAGAGACCGTTGGCGGGATCCCGCGCCGGGGCGTTGGATTTGCGCCGCTGATGGGGTATGACGCCGACCAGTTGCCACCGGTTAGCTTTAACTATTTAGGGCGCTTTGATGAGGTGCAGCAGGAGGGATGGTGCTTCAGCCCGACAAACAGCGGACAAACCGTTGCGCATGAGAATGGCGAAGCGCATCTGCTCAGCGTCAACTGTGGTGTAGTTGGGGGGGAACTGAGAATACGCCTCTCCGGTTACCTGGCAGACGAAGTATTGCAACACCTGGCGAGCCGTTACCAGGGGGCGATTGCAGGCGTTATTGAGCGCTTGCTGGCGGAAAGCCGCACTTATCTGACTGCACGAGATATCGACGGGGTAATACCTCAAGCAGCACTTGACGCTCTGCAGCGTGATAGCGAGCTGGAGTCGGTCTATCTGGCCAATAGTTTGCAGGAAGGCTTTATTTACCATGCGCTATCGCAGGGTGAAGTCGACGATGCCTACCATACCCAGATGTTCTGGGACTATGACAATGCGCTGGATATCGCCTGTCTGAAGCAGGCATGGTTGCAGGCCCAGCAGTATTATCCAACGCTCCGCCTGCGGTTTAATTGGGATGAAGAGTTGGTGCAGATTGTTGATGCGCACGCTGCACTGAACTGGCATTTCTTTGATCTCAGTGAAAAAAGCGAGCAACAACAGCAAGCCTTCTTCTCTGATTTATCTGCTCAGGATCGAGCACGACCTTACGATTTGTCGATCAGCGGGATCTTCCGTGTCTATGTGGTCAAAAATGCGGATGAACGTTACCGCTGCATTTTCAGCTGCCACCACGCCATCATGGATGGCTGGAGTAACCCGCTACTGATTGAAGCGGTGCATAAATTCTATCTGGCGTTGTTGCGTGGTGAAACATTGCCGCAGGCATGTGACCACGGTTTCCATCAGGTTCAGCGTTATATACAATCGCACAAAAGCGAGCATTTACCGTACTGGCGGGACTATCTGGCAGCACAGGATGAACCCGAAGATTTAAATATCTTGCTGTGCGGGCAGGCGAAGCACGTTCAGTTAAATGAATATAAGCACATTAAAACCTCGAAAACACAGCAGCTGATGTTTGATGAACCTGGTTATCAACAGCTGAAATCGTTCACCGCCGAGAACGCGATAACCCTTAATGCGCTATTGCAATATTGCTGGCACAAAGTGCTCAGTATTTATTCTGGCAATGCGGCCAGCATCGTTGGCACGGTGGTTTCAGGCCGTAACCTGCCCGTGGATGGCGTGGATCAAACGGTAGGATTAATGATCAACACACTGCCGCTGATCGTCGATCATCAGGCTTCAGTGTCTGTCCTCACGGCTATTCAAAACCTGCAGGACGCGATCAATGAGGCGAATACCCGCGGCCATGTCAATCTGGCTCAGCTGCAACCGGCAGGGAAACGCCTGTTTAACTCTTTGTTTGTCTTTGAAAACTATCCGATGCCCAGTGGGGATATCGATAGCGATTTACGGCTACGTTTCGCCAGCGCTAACGAGAAACAAGATTATCCGTTGGTGGTGACCGTGCTGGAACAGCAGCACCTGGCGTTGAGCCTGCATTATGCCGGTGAACTGTTTGACGATGTGCTGATCGAACAGCTACTGAACACGATGAGGACGCTGGTAGAAAATATTGTTCGGGGTGCCTCTCAGTCTCAAACCGAGTTGCCTTACCTGCAGGCGGCGCAGTATCAAACGATGATCCACCAGTGGAATGATACCCGCAGGCCCTACGAACAGGATAAAACCCTCGCCGCGCTGTTTGAAGCTCGCGTGGCCGCCTCACCAGACAGCGTCGCCGTAGAATTTAACGACGTGGTGTTAACGTACGCACAGTTAAACCAACAGGCGAACCAGCTAGCGCATTATTTGCAGCAATGTTGCCAGCTGCGCGCCAACGATCTCGTGGGCCTCTATCTTGAGCGCAGTGAGCAGTTGGTCATTGGCATTCTGGCCATACTGAAAGCGGGAGCGGCCTATGTGCCTATGGATCCGGATTCCCCCGATGAGCGCAATGGCTATATTATCGCGGATGCCAAGGTAAAAGCGGTGCTTTGCCAACGGCAGGCTTTGCAAAGGGTAGACCTGATGGCACCCGGTGCCATGCTTATCCCTCTTGACGCACCAGAAACCACCGCGCGTTTGGCGCGCTGTGCAACAGATAACCCATGCAGCAATACCGGGCCCCAAGATCTGGCGTACGTCATTTATACCAGTGGCACGACGGGATATCCTAAAGGGACGCTGATAGAGCAACGCTGTGTGAATCGGCTGGTGATTAATGCCAATTATGTTGAGTTCGGTGAACAGGATCGCATTCTTGGTATTTCAGGCTATCAGTTTGATGCCTCCATTTATGACATCTTTGGGGCGTTGTTAAATGGCGCCGCATTGGTGATTGCCGATAAGCCAAATATCCTGGACTTGGACCGCCTCTCTCAGCTTATTGTCGATCGTCAGATCAGCAATTTCTTTGCCACGACCGCCTTCTTTAATACGTTGGTGGATGCTGAACTGCCTGGTTTGCAGCAGTTGAACTACCTGCTGTTCGGCGGTGAGCAGGTGTCCGTTAACCATGTTAATCGTTTTAGAACGCTTTACCCTCAGGTCAAGCTGGTGCATGTTTACGGGCCGACGGAAACGACAACCTACGCCACGGCCTATTTGACCAACACTGCGTCGCAGACGTTTGATTACACTGTTCCCATCGGTCGGCCAATCAGTAATACCCAACTGTATATACTCGACGAACAGCTGCGCCCCGTCCCCCAAGGGGCGATTGGCGAGCTGTATATCGGTGGCGCTGGCGTTGGGCGCGGCTATCTGAATAACCCGCAGGCGACAGCGGACGCGTTTATTGCCAATCCGTTCCGCAGTGACGCCGAACGCAGCCGTGGTGAAAACGCCCGCCTTTATAAAACCGGGGATCAAGGCCGTTACCTGCCGGACGGTAACATCGAATACCTGGGCCGCAATGACTTCCAGGTTAAGATCCGTGGCTTCCGTATTGAGCTGGGGGAAATCGAAGCCCGGCTGATCGACCATCCTGCCATCCAGCAGGCACTGGTCCTGGCGAGCGAGAATCCGGCGGGGCATACCTATCTGACGGCGTACTACGTCGCACAGGATCCCTTGGAGCAAGATGTGTTGCGCGCCCATCTGCAACAGGTTCTGCCGGACTACATGGTGCCGTCGGCCTTTGTTCACCTGCTATCGCTACCGATGACCGTCAATGGCAAGGTCGATCGCGCGGCCTTGCCGGTCCCGACGTTTGAGGCGCAGGCAGACCGGGTGGCACCAGAGACGGCGACCGAGCAGCAACTGGCCGAGGTCTTCGCCGAACTGCTCGCCATCCCGCAGGACAGCCTCAGCGTGCTGGACGACTTCTATCGCCTGGGGGGCAACAGCATTCTGGCGATCAAGCTGGTGGGCCGTTTGACCCGCGCGTTAGAAAAAAGCGTGCACGTCTCTGACCTGTTCCGCCTGAGAACCATCCGGGCACTGGCGACATTTATTGACGGCGAAGCGCAAGGCTGCCAGGTCATCCAGGCGCCGTCGATCGCCCGGCCTGAGGAGCAGCGGCTGTCGTTTGCCCAGGAGCGCCTGTGGTTTATCGACCGCTATGAAGAAGGCAGCAACGCCTACAACGTCCCACTAACGCTCAAGCTGCAGGCCGGTACCGATCCGCAGAAAGTGGCCCAGGCCCTGATGAAGGTGGTTGAGCGTCACGAAGTGCTGCGCACCCTGATCCTGTGCGATGACGACGGGCAGGGGTATCAACATATTCTGCCAGCCGAGACATTCTCACTGAGCATACCGCAAGAAACATGCGACAGCGTACAAGCGTTGCATGCGCGGCTGCACGAGCATCAGCACCGGGTATTTGACCTGGCGCAGGAATGCCCAATTGCAGCTAGCAGTTATACGTTGGCGGGAGCCCACTACTTCAGCATCGTCATTCACCACATCGCGTTTGACGGCTGGTCGGTGGATCTGCTGTTAAAAGAGTTACTGCACTATTACCGCGTGTTCACCGGAGAGGCCAGCAATGAACTCCCGGCACCGCCGGTGCAGTACCGGGAATTTGCGCTGTGGCAACGCCAACACCTGCAAGGTGCCACGCTGGACAAGCAACTGGCCTACTGGCATGGGCAACTGGCGGACCATGAACCGCTCAACCTGCCGACGGACCATGTGCGTCCACTGCAGTTGGATTACCGCGGCGACGATATCACCTTCCAGCTGGATGCGGCGACCAGTGCCGAACTGCGGGCGTTGGCCGCTTCATTGAACGTCAGCCTGTACACGGTACTGCTGAGCGGCTATTACCTGCTGCTGGGGGTTTACAGTAACCAGCAGGATATCGTGCTGGGTACGCCGATAGCGGGCAGGCATTACCCTGGGGTAGAAGATACCATGGGGCTGTTCGTCAATACGCTGGTCCTGAGACGGCAGATAGACGTCAGCCAAACGGTCAGAGAATTTATTGGCCAAACGGGCCAACAGGTCAGTGAAGCGCATACCCATCAGGATCTGCCTTTTGAAAAACTGGTGGAAGTGCTGAAAACGGAAAAGGACAGTTCAAGGCACCCGATATTCCAGGTGATGTTCAGTCTCCAATCGTTTGGTGCCACAGGACGTACCGAAGGAGAAAGCCTGTTTGAGCAGTATGACGCGCAAGAAGGGGCGTATCGGGCAGCGAAGTTCGATTTGACCGTGATGATGGACGACAGTGAAGAGGCGATCGGCGGCGTCTTCAACTATGCGACGGCCCTGTTCAACGGGCAAACGATGCGGAACTACATCGCCACCTACCAGCATATCCTGCGCCAACTGGGTACGCTGTGCAGTCAGGGGCGTTCCCTTGCGGAGCTTCAGTACCTGGATACGGCACAATACGAGCAAATCATCTGCCAGGGGAACCGCACCGAATGCGACTACCCACGGGATATGACGATCCACGAAATGTTCGAGGCGCAGGTAGCGAGAACCCCAGAGAATATCGCACTGGTGTTTGAGGGGGTGAGCCTGACCTATCGGCAACTGAATGAACGCGCTAACCGCTTGGCGGCTTACTTGAGAGAGCAGTTTGTTTTACAACCGGACGATCTGATCGGGCTTTGCCTGGAAAGATCGGAGCGCATGATCGTGAGTATCCTGGCGGTGTTGAAGGCCGGTGCTGCCTATGTACCGCTTAGCCCCGATATGCCCGCGGAGAGAATGCTCTGGACGATAGAAAATATCCACTCCCGCGTTATGCTGACGGAGTTGGGAGCGCAAGAGACGCTGGCCAAACTGATTGATCCACAAAAGACGGCGCTGCTGTGCGTGGACGATCCTGAGTTGATAGCGCGTGCTGGCAGCCACCAGGTGGCTAATGTGTCAACCCAAACCAGACCTGACAATCTGATTTATGTCATCTATACCAGCGGGACGACGGGAACCCCTAAAGGGGTGATGATTGAGCATCATTGTGTTGCCAATCTGGTTGAGGCGCAGCGGAGTATCTTTGGCACTGAGATCTGTCAGGTCGGAGAGCCGACAAAAAGTTACCTCTTCTATTCAAATTATACCTTTGATGCGCATGTCCTGGATGTGTTCAGCCCGCTGCTGACCGGCCATTGCTTACATGTCTTGTCTAAAGAGATACGTTTGAATTTCGCTGCGCTTGCTGCATACATCAAACAACATGCCATTGATATCGGCTTTGTGCCTCCTGCGCTGCTAAATAACAATGAAACACTGGCGCTTTCCACGCTAATCCTGGGTGGAGAGGTAGCCAGTAGCAGCGTGATAGAGCGCTATAGCGCTCAGGGGGTAAAAATAGTTAACTGCTATG
Source organism: Serratia sp. NCCP-200 (assembly GCF_059697885.1). Classification (NCBI taxonomy): domain Bacteria; kingdom Pseudomonadati; phylum Pseudomonadota; class Gammaproteobacteria; order Enterobacterales; family Yersiniaceae; genus Serratia; species Serratia sp. NCCP-200. Next base: position 101,802 of record NZ_BAAKUJ010000004.1, on the reverse strand, counting down.
GCCCAACGGAAACCACGGTCTTTGTCACCAGGAACGTTTACCAAGCGGGCGATAGCAATACCCTCATTGGCCAGCCGATAGGCAATGCTGGCGCTTATATTCTGGATAGTTGTCTACGGCCGCTCCCTGCGGGTGCCGTGGGTGAGCTCTACATCAGTGGAGACTGCGTAGGCCGTGGCTATTTAAATAACCCAGAGGCGACTCATCAGGCGTTTATCGTCAATCCATTGCAAAGCGAAGAAGATAAAGCGCGAGGACGTCACGATCGGCTGTATAAAACGGGTGATTTAGTCCGTTACCTGAACGACGGTAAGATTGACTATATTGGGCGTAATGATGCACAGGTGAAGATCCGTGGCTTCAGGATCGAATTGGCCGAAATCGAAAGCTGTCTGACCCAATATCCACAGATTGAACAGGTTGTGGTACTGGCGCTGGAGCATGACTCGGGGCAAAAGTACCTGGTGGCCTATTATGTTGCGCCAGACGCATTGCCAGCAGATGTGCTGTCTGAGCATCTGCAACAGCGTTTACCTGCCTACATGATCCCCACAGCGTTTGTTCATCTAACGGCATTGCCGATGAATATGAACAATAAGTTGGATCGCAAAGCCTTACCTCTGCCGATATTAACGGATGAGGTGAACTACGTGGCCCCAGCCAACGAGAGTGAAATGCTGATCTGCCGCGTATTTGCGGAGGTATTACAGCTGAAGGATTATGCGGTGGGGGTCACCGATGATTTCTTCCGTTTAGGCGGGGACAGTATCAGCAGTATCCAACTGGCGAACAAACTCAAAAAGTTATCTGGCCACCATCTCACGGTGAAAGACATCTTTGCCCACAGAACGGCCAAAGCGTTGAGCACTTACCTGCTGCAACGTCAGGGTGACAATTTGCCGGTTATCCAGTCAGAGGCGGGGATGCTGGCGGATGAGCTCCCCTTGGCGCCGATCCAGCGCTGGTTCTTCCAGGCCGTAGAGTCAGGGAAATTGCCTGATGCTGGGCATTGGAACCAGGCATTTATGGTTAAAGTGCCAACGTTAAACGTTGAGTTACTGCGTTTGAGCGTGGCTAAACTGGTTGAATACCATGATATTTTGCGGGCCGTTTACCCGAAAGATGCCGCTGTCGGTCACTATCGTCAAACGATAGAGACGCTGCCATTTGATGCGATCAATCAACAGGATTTCACAGCCGATCAGCTCGATGCGCAGTTGACGGCCTGGCAGAACCGTTTTTGCCTGGCAGAAGGGCCACTGTTCCATATCGGTTATATTGCAGGCTACGCTGATGAGACTGCGCGTATCCATGTGGCGGTACACCATCTCAATATTGATGCGGTCAGCTGGCGGATTATCAACCAAGACTTACGCACGCTTTACCAGTTCTTTGCTGCACAAGGCGATAACCTGGATGTGACGGTTGATGCGCAAACTATCTTGGGCCAGAAAGGCACCAGTTACCGCCAATGGGTCAACTCACTGCAAAACTACCCAGCCGTTGCCGTGAACAACCATAGGGATGAGAAGCATTACTGGGATAACCTGACCACGGAGTTGGACGGCTGGCACCAGCGTTTGGACGCCCATCGCGTGGGGACGCTCAATCGTACGATGATAAGCCTGTCGCAAGAGCACACCGGTTGTCTGTTGCGAGACCTTCATCATGTTTATCACACCGAGGTGAACGATATTCTGCTGACCGTACTGGCAGATGCGCTGTCGCAGGTGGTTGGCGGTGACAGCCAGTATGTCCTGCTGGAAGGGCATGGCAGAGAGGCGATGTTTGACGATGTGGATATCAACAATACCGTCGGTTGGTTTACCTGCATGTATCCGGTCAATCTGCGCGTTGAGCATCGGGACCTTGTACGCAATTTACCGCTGATAAAAGACAGGCTGCGAACTCCTCCTCACCATGGCTTAGGCTATGGCGTGCTGGTTGGTTATGATGCGCAGGCACTGCCTGCAGTGACCTTCAACTACCTTGGCCAGTTCGATGGTGATGAACGGGATGGCGAGTGGGCGTTTGTTCAGGAATCTACGGGGTTGGCATTATCAGCGAATAACCGCACAACGGACTTCTTAGCGCTGAACGGCGGTGTGCTCAATGGCCAATTACAGTTCCTGGTCGAGGGTGATCTCAGCCCGGAACAGCTCGAACTGTTTGCCACGACTTATCAACAACGGTTAATCCAGTTGATCGACGAGCTTAAGCGGTCATCTCGCTCTTATCTCACCGAGTCTGATGTTAAGGGTGTGGTCTCCGGTGAATTGTTGGCGCGCCTCCAGCAGGATGAAGAGGTGGCGGCGATTTATCCGGCTAACAGCCTGCAACAAGGATTTATTTATCATTACGTCCTGCAAGGCGATATCGACAACGCCTATCGTACGCAAATGGTCTGGCACTATCGCAATGCGTTGGATGTCGAGCTGTTAAAACGGGCGTGGCAATGCAGCCAGGCGAAATATCCGGCGCTGCGGCTAAGATTCTCCTGGCAGGAAGAGTTTGTGCAGATCGTCGATAAGCAAGGCACCTTTGGTTGGCAGTTTATCGATATCAGTGAGCAGGACGAACGTGCGCAAGCAAGCACCGTGGCTGAACTCATCAAGCAGGATCAGCAGACCCATTTCGATTTGTCTGCTAAAGGGCTATTCCGTCTCTATCTCGTTAAGTGCGCGGCCGATCACTACATTTGTCTGTTTAATAACCACCACGCCATTCTGGACGGCTGGAGCCTGCCGATCTTGCTCAATGACGTGCACCAAAATTATCTGGCCCTGCAACAGGGAAGCGCGCCGGAGCAAGCCGCAGATCAAAGCTATCTGGAGGCGCAGGCATTGCTACAGACGGTTAGCCATGAAACCGAGCAGTTCTGGCAAAACTATCTGGCTGGCCTGGAGGTGCAAGAGAATCTCACCGGCTTGCTAAAGCCGGAGATGAAACACGTCAATTTAAGTGAATATAAACACCTGCAAGATCCCAAGACGGTATCGACCGCATTGGCTGGTGAGCTTTACCACGGGCTGAAGGCGCTCTCGCGGCAGCATGGCGTGACGCTGAATGCGCTGATGCAGTATTGCTGGCACCAACAGCTCAGTCTTTATAGCCATGCGGAAGTGACGATTGTGGGCATGACGGTGTCTGGCCGTAACCTGCCGGTGGAGGAGATAGAGCGCTCTGTTGGTTTATATATCAATACGTTGCCTGTGGTTCTGGCACATACCGATGAGGCGATCATCGATAATGTCAAACGCCTGCAGGCTCATATTAATGACATCAATAGCTACAGCAATATCAGCCTGATCACACTGCAAAAGGCGGGGGTACGGCTGTTCAACTCGCTCTTCGTGTTTGAAAACTATCCGGTGCCAGCCGATAACGGCGAGAGCCTGTTCAAACTCGAGTTTGAGGACAGTGATGAAAAACTGGATTACCCGCTGGGCATCATGGTGTATGAACAGGATGGGCGCATTGAGTTCAAGATCAACTATGCGGGCGAGCTGTTCAGCCGTTCGGCGATTGAAGGCGTGCTGCAAGGAATACGGCTCACCGTACAGCAGTTGATCGCGGACCCGGCCATGGTTCCCCAGGCGTTATCACTGCTGACGCAGGACGACTATACGCAGCGGGTAGCAAACCAGCCGCGGGTTCAGGTTGCCGTGGAGCGAAATAAACTGGTCGGTCAGATGTTTGAAGAGCAGGCCGCCAGAACGCCGGATGCTTTGGCGTTGGTGTATCAGGATACGCGGTTGACGTATCGCGAGTTAAATCAGCGGGTGAACCAGTTGGCGGCTTACCTGCAGGCGAACTTTGCGATACAGCCTGACAGCGCGATTGCCCTCTATTTTGATAAGTCGGCCCATATGGTCATTGCCATGCTGGCGGTGCTCAAGGCCGGGGCGGCCTATGTCCCGATTAGCCCTCAGGCACCGTTGGAGCGCTTGAGTCTGCTGGTCGACGACGTTAAACCGGTGCTGATCCTGACGCAGCAGCATTATGGTGCACGCATCGCTGGCTGTGGTTTCCCTCTGCTGGATATAGATAACCCGCAACTGGCCAACAAGCTGGCGCAGCTCGACGACAGCAACGTGCAGTCACGCACGCAGCCAGACGATTTGGCGTATATCATCTATACCAGCGGCACCACTGGCCGGCCAAAAGGGGTGATGATTGAGCATCACTCGTTAATCAACCTGGCGCAAGGGCAGTCGGACCTGCTAGGTATGCCTACGGGCTATGAGCAGGCTGCCAGGCTAAACACGCTGTGGTATTCGGAATATGTTTTCGATGCCCATGCGCTGGATGTCTTCTGTGCCTTGTTGAATGGCCATTGCCTGCATATTCTGCCAGAACAGCAACGTCTCGACTTTATCGCGCTCTCTGCCTATATCAGGGATCACGCCATCGAGTTCGCCTTTATTCCTCCGGCGTTACTGGCGCAAAATGAACTGCTGGAACTGTCCACGCTGGTCGTTGGCGGGGAGTGTATCGACGCGGCGATGATTGACCGCTACTGTGAGGCCGGAGTCCGTTTGATCAACGGTTATGGGCCTAGCGAAACCACCGTTTGGGCGACGGCGCGGATCTATCAACCTGGCGATGCCAATACCAATATCGGCAAGGCGATCAACAACGTTTGTGTTTATCTGCTGGATCGCCACCTGCGCCCCGTCCCACAAGGTGCGATTGGCGAGCTGTATATCGGTGGCGCTGGCGTTGGGCGCGGCTATCTGAATAATCCGCAGGCGACAGCGGACGCGTTTATTGCCAATCCGTTCCGCAGTGACGCCGAGCGCAGCCGTGGTGAAAACGCCCGCCTTTATAAAACCGGGGACCGGGGCCGTTACCTGCCGGACGGTAACATCGAATACCTGGGCCGCAATGACTTCCAGGTTAAGATCCGTGGCTTCCGTATTGAGCCGGGGGAAATCGAAGCCCGGCTGATCGACCATCCTGCCATCCAGCAGGCGCTGGTCCTGGCGAGCGAGAATCCGGCGGGGCATACCCATCTGACGGCGTACTACGTCGCGCAGGAGCCCTTGGAACGGGAGACATTGTGCGACCATCTGCAACAGGTTCTGCCGGACTACATGGTGCCTTCGGCCTTTGTTCACCTGCTATCGCTACCGATGACCGTCAACGGCAAGGTCGATCGCGCTGCCTTGCCGGTCCCGACGTTTGAGGCGCAGGCAGACCGGGTGGCACCAGAGACGGCGACCGAGCAGCAACTGGCCGAGGTCTTCGCCGAG